>NZ_LGUR01000251.1 GCF_001270495.1 Streptomyces viridochromogenes | reverse complement strand
CCCCAGCCCGCCGCCCTGCCCGCCCTCACCGCATCCAGTGCCCCGTCGTACTCCACCCCAGGAACCGGCGTGCCCGGCCCCCGTCCGCAGTTCCGTCGCTGTCGAAGGCGCCGCCCTCGACCGTCAGGGCCAGGCCCGCCAGGGCCGGGGCCAGCCGGGTCGCCACATGAGCGGGATGGCGGGCCGGCTCCTGGGCCAGTCCGGCGAGGAAGCGGCGCTGTTCGACGGGCGGGCACAGGGACAGGTGGAACAGCATCTGGCGCCAGGCGTACGCGGCGTCCTTGATGGTGGACAGGGGGCGCGGGTTGCCCCGCACCCGGGCCGTGAGCCGGCACACGGTGACGAAGCAGCGGCGGGCCAGGTCGGCGAAGCCGGGCTGCGGGGCGATCTCCACCCGGTGGACCAGCGTGGCCAGGTTGTGCGTGGTGAGGATCTGCGCCTGCTCGATCACCGTGCCGTTCGCCGCCACGGACCAGGACCCCGATGACGTCTCCCCGGCCCGCTCAGCGCACAGCCGTGCGAAACCGGGGGACGTCCGGGCGCCGTACGAACGGCTCAGCGCCGCGCCCGTCTCGGTGATCGCGAGGTTGCGGATCGCTCCGTAGTCGATGCCGTAGTAGCGCTCGTACAGTGTGCCGCCGAGCAGCTCGCCCGCGATCCGCGCCGCCGTGAGGAACTTCGGGCTGAACGTGCCCATGAAGATGTCGGCGGCCAACTCCTCCACGAACGGTGCGCCCAGGTCGCACTGGCGGGCGAGCACGCCGAGTTCGCGGACCAGCGGGTTGGGCAGGATCGTGCCCGGGAAGCCCTGCACGGCCAGCTCGCCCAGCTGCCGCAGGACGGTGAGCGCGCCTTCCTGGCCCGGCTTGCCGATGACGGCGGACCGGTGTCCGGACACCGCTCGCACCCAGGGCAACTCCTCCACGCGCACCTGACGTTCCAGGTTGAGCAGGAGCAGCGAGCGGCGGTTGGCGAAAGCGCCGTGGTTCGCGGCCATCAGCGCCCGCAGGGCACCGTCGTCGTAGGCCCGCGCGGTCGTGGCGGCGACCAACTGCGGTACCAGCTCGGCCAGGACCTCGGCGGACGGGACGACGCCCCGCCCCACGAGCGTGCCGATCGGCGCGCTCAGCGCGGCCTCGACCACCCGGCGGATCACCGGCGGGACCTGCGCTCCGGTGGGCAGGCCGGTCTCCTGCTCCTCCTGCGCCGTCACGGGCGTCAGCAGCGGGGGGACATCGGCGATGCCCCGGTCCTGGGGCAGTTCGGCGAGCCGGCGCAGCATCAACTGGGCCAGCGCGTGGTGGGACGGGAGAGCCGCCTGGCACGCCTGCTGCCGGCGCAGGACCGTGTGCGGTGCGGAGCCGGGCAGGCCGCGTCGCCGCACCATGGACTCCACCGCCTGCCGCAGCAGACCGAGCCGGCGTGCGTCCAGCGGCCGTCCGGCGACGGTCTCCTCCAGCGCGCCGCGCAGAATGCCCAGGTTCTGCTTGGGGCTGCGGTGCTTGGTGCAGTGGGTGTGTTCGGCGGCCAGCTGCCGGTAGCGGGCGAGCAGGGCGGCACCTCGTGCCGACCAGTCGGCGTCCGGGGCGAGTTCGAGCACCCGGCCGTCCCCTGCCGTCTCCAGCCAGTGGGCCAGCAGTTCGTCGCCGAACGGCTGCCATACGGCGAGTGCCTCGCGCTGGGTCTCGACGGCCGCGTTGGGCCGCCGGCGTACGAAGGTGTCGACGGCGTCGGAGACGGTGTTGCGGTGGACGGCGGCGGTGGGGTCCGGCGCCGGGCCGTCGGCCGGGCGGGGCAGGAAGCGCAGCCGGTCGGCGAACGGCTCCAGTTCGGCCGCGAGATCCAGCGCCCCGTCCGTCGCCCCCTGCCGCACCAGCCAGGCCACGGTCAGCAGCGCGGCCTCCTCGGGCACGCCGATCTCGTAGTGGCCGTCGTCCAGTCGGGCCCACAGCCAGGCGAGTCCCGCTTCGGTGAGGCAGTGGGCGAAGAGCGCGCGCCGCTCGGCGGGCACCCCGAAACTCCGTGCGGCCTCGGTCTCGTACGGCTGGAGGGGGCCGCCCGCGCAGGGGGTTCCGGTGGCGAAGCCGCCCCGCAGGACCTCGGGGGTCACCCAGGCCGGCAGTCCGGCCACCGGGGTGCGCGAACCGACCCTCAGCCGGCCCGAGGCCATCCCCGCGAGGACCGACCGCCAGCGCTGCCCGCGCTCCTCGGCGCGGCGCCGGGTGCCGGGGTCGTCGTGGGTCAGCGCGGTCGTGAAGGCATTGGCCAGCTGGGCCGTCGCGTAGGACGGGGCCGCGGTGAGGGGCTGCTGCTCAGCGTTGTCGTTCATAAGCCGACGTGGCGGGTTCCGCCCCCGCGCCCTCCGGGTCCCGAGCCCGGTGCTCTGCTGCTGAGCTACACGTCGAGGCCGACGTGGCAGGTGCCGCCCCTGCGCCCTCCGGGATTACAGCCCGGTGCTCTGCTGCTGAGCTACACGTCGACGAAGACCGACGTTAGACGCCGGGCCGATCACCGTACAAACGGGTTTCCGGTGGCCGGCGCCGCGCGAGCCCTGGGCCGTGGAGTTCGTTACTGAATCAGTGATCCATCGAGAGGTTGACTTTCGGCTGATCGAGCCAGAGCATTGCCGGGGTGAGCCACTTCGAGCACGTGTTCTCCCGGTCGACCGCACTCCCCGTCGACCTGGACGAAGCCGCCCACCGCTGTCTCGTAGCCGGGTTCGACGGCGCCACCAGCGTGCCGGACCCGCTCAAGGAGCTCATCGACCGCGGCCTCGGCGGGGTCATCCTCTTTACCCGCAACATCCGTGACGCGCGGCAGGTGCGCCGCCTCACGGACGAGCTGCGCGCGATACGCCCGGACCTCCTCGTCGCCATCGACAACGAGGGCGGCGGCATCGGCCATCTGGTCGCCGCCGGCGCCCCCGACGTCCCCGGCTCCTACGCCCTCGGCGTCGTCGACGACCCGAACCTCACCGCCCGCTGCGCCGACGCGCTCGCCGGCCATCTGGCCACCCTCGGCATCACCGCCTCCTACGCCCCCGTGGCCGACCTCCAGCACCGGCCGGACAGCCCGATCGTGCGCACCCGCTCCTTCGGCGCCGACCCCGGACTCGCCGCCCGCCATCTGCGCGCCTGGATCACCGCCACCGAGGCCCGGTCCATCGCCTCCTGCGCCAAGCACTTCCCCGGCCACGGCGGCACCGTCACCGACAGCCACCACGGCATCGCCGTCGACCCGCGGCCGTACGACGAACTCCGCGTCGACCTCGAACCGTTCCGCGCGGCGATCGCCGCCGGAGTGCCGATGCTGATGAGCGCCCATGTCGTCTTCCCCGCCCTGGACCCCAACCGCCCCGCCACGCTCAGCCGCCGCGTCCTCGGCGATCTGCTCCGCCACGACCTCGGCTTCGACGGCGTCCTCGTCAGCGACGCCCTGGAGATGAAGGCGATCGCCGACCAGTACGGCGAGGCGGCCGGCGCCCGCATCGCGCTCGCCGCCGGAGCGGACCAAGTGATCGTCGCCGTGGGGGACCTGAACGTCACCCTGGACTGCCGGGACGCCGTGCTCGACGCGCTGCGCACCGGGCTGCTCGCGGAGGAGCGGATCGGGGAGGCCGCGGGGCGGGTACGGCGGCTCGCCGCGCGGTACGCGACGCCCACGCTCGACATCGCCGACTGGGACGCGGACGCCGGACTGGAGGCCGCCCGCCGGGCCGTACGGAGCCGGGGCGTTCCGGCTGCCGTGCGGGGCGCCCATGTCGTCGACCTGTTCCCGCCGCCGCACCCCGCGCTCAACTGGGGCGGCGAGGACCTGCTGACCGAGATACGCGCCGTCGACCCCACGTCCACGGGCACGGCGGTCACCGGGGAACCGGCCGACCCCGCCGCACTCGTCGACGGCATGCTGCGGTGCTGTGGCGGCGCTCCACTGGTCGTGGCCACGTGCGACGCCGGACTGCACCCTTGGCAGGCCCGGTTGCGGGACGCCCTGCTGGAGCGGCGGCCGGACGCGATACGGGTGGACACGGGACTGCCGGAGGGCGGCGCCCTCTGCTCGTACGGGCGGGGGCGGGTCAACCTGCGGGCGGTCGCCGAGGCGTTGGCGGGCGTCACCGTCGGCTGAGGCGCGCCCGCCGGTCGATCGCGGCGCTCAGGACGGCCGTACGACCTCCTTGATCCCCCGGGCCGCCAGGTACTCCGCGTCCTCCGCCCGCGCGGCCAGGACCACTGCCGGACTCAGCCCCTCCGCCCGCATCCGCATCCAGGACTCGAAGTAGGCGCCGCCCGGACCGGACACCGAACGGGTGCTCGGGGTGCAGTCCAGGAGCAGGGCGGTGTCGCGGGGTTGAGCTGAGTCCGGGGTCTCGCGCAGGTCGGTGATGGTCTCGGCGAGGGCCTCGGCGATCGGCTTGGCGCGGCCCGTCGAGTCGAACAGGCCCAGTGTGTACTCCAGTTCCGGGAAGTCGGCCAGCGACCGGTCCACGTCGTGCGAGCACCACCAGGTCACGCCCCACAGCCCCGCGCACCCGGCCGCGTTGCGTACGGTGGCGCGCGCGAAGTCGGGGGCGTCGGCGGCCGGGATGTGCGGTTCGGGGGCGCCCGTCTCCTGGACCCAGACGGGGCGCGCGGGGTCGGTGGCGTACGCCTTGGCCAGCTCGGTGCCGTACTCGGCGAGATGCCGCACCTGCGGGGAGCGGGGGCCGTAGCGCCGGGCGCAGTCGCCGGAGAACACCCAGGGGTGGACGGTCGTCAGATCGCCCTTGCGGGCCGAGGCCTGCGGGGTGAAGGGGTGGTCGTCGCCGTACCAGGCCGCGTCGTAGGCGGAGTGCGTGACCAGGCCGCCGTCGGCGCCGAGTCCCTCGCGGGCCGCCGCCAGCAGGGTGTCGAGGTAGTGGTCCACCTCGTCGGCGGTCACCGGGTTGTGCTCGACCAGGTTGTTGAGCTCGTTGCCGAGCTGGAGGCCGATGAGGTTCGGGCGGCCGGCGAGCGCGCGGCCGAGGGTGCGCAGGAGGTTGGCCTGGGCCTCGACGGCCTCCGGGTCGGTGAACACCTTGCGGTGGTGCCAGCCGCGGGTCCACTCGGGGTAGAAGTCGAAGCTCGACAGATGGCCCTGGACGCCGTCCACCATGACGTCCAGACCGGCCTCGCCGGCCAGGTCGACGAGGTGCGCCAGCTGGTCGACCGCCGCGGTGCGCACGAGGGTGCGGTTGGGCTGGAGCAGCGGCCAGAGGTGGAAGACGCGGACATGGTCGAGGCCGAGGCCGGCTATCCGGTCCAGGTCCTCACGCGCGCGCGGCGGGTCGAAGTCGTGCCAGGAGTGGAACCAGCCGTGGCGGGGCGTGTAGTTGACGCCGAAGCGGAGCGGGTGGATGGGATCCTCCTCGGGCCGGCCTTGCACGGGGCTTGGCTGCCGTCTGTCTCTTGTCCGTCTCTCTTGTCTGCCGCGAATGTATCAACCACCATGGGCGACGATGAATAGTGATTTGAACCAAACCTCGGCCGGACGGGCGCCGGCGTACGTCGTCGGCCTCGACGCCGGCGGCACCCGTACGCGTGCCGTCCTGGCGCCCGCGCACGGCGGCGACCCCGAGGGCGAGGGCGTCTCCGGGCCCGGCAACGCCCTGACCGTTCCCGGTCCGCAGCTCACCGAGCACCTGGCCGAGGCACTCGCGCAGGCGGTGCCGGAGGAGCTGCGCGGCCGGGTGGTCGCGGTGGCGGGCGGTTTCGCGGGCGCCTCACGGACTGCTCCCGACGAGCCGGGCCGGGTCAAGGCGCACGCCGCCCTCACCGTCGCGCTGCGCCGACTGGGCATCGGAGCCGACTCGGTCGAGATCCACAGCGACATCGAGGCGGCGTTCGCCTCCGCGCCCGGTCACCCCGCCGACGGACTCGCCCTGGTGGCCGGCACCGGCGCGGTCGCGGTGCGCATCACCGCACGCGCGTGCACCGAGACCGCCGGCGGCGACGGCTGGCTGCTCGGCGACGACGGCAGCGGCTTCTGGATCGGGCGCGAGGCGGTACGGCTGGCGCTGCGCATGGCCGACGGCCGGGGCGGGCCGACGGTGCTGGCCGCGTTCGTCGGGCGGGCGCTGGGCGTGCCGGACGACGTCCTGCCGGGGGAGGCGCCGGGCCCGTACGACACCGGAGCCTGGACCCGGGCCCGACGTGAGGCGTACCGCATGCACCTGCTCCCCGCTGTGATGGACCGGCCGCCGGTCCGACTGGCCCAGCTCGCCCCGCTCGTCGCCGAAGCCGCCGCCCGGCACCGGGACGCCGTCGCCGAGGGGATCCTCTCGACGGCCGCGGACCACCTCGCCGACACCGTCCGCGCCCTCGAACCGCAGTCCGGCGAGCGGATCGTCGCGACCGGAGGGCTGCTCGGCCCCGACGGACCGCTGACCACACCCCTCACCGCCCGGCTGCACCCCCTCGGCCTCACCCTCGACTGGGTGGCCGACGGCTCCCGGGGCGCCGTAGCCCTCGCCCGACTGGGGTGCGCGGAATGACCGGCCCCGCCGCGCGGCCGCACAGCGCCGACGTCCCGCACACCGTGCCGGCCCCGCACACCCCGCCCTACCGTGACCGCACCGCCCCCGTCGAGGCCCGAGTCCGCGACCTGCTCTCCCGCATGACCCTGCGCGAAAAGGCCGGCCAGCTCAACCAGCGGATGTACGGCTGGGACGCCTACCGCCGCACCCCCGACGGCGGCTTCGAACTCACCGACGCCCTGTACGCCGAGACCGACCGCTTCGAGGGGCTCGGCGCCCTCTACGGCCTCCAGCGCGCCGACGCCTGGTCCGGCGTCGACCACACCAACGGACCCGGCGCCGAGGACGGCGCGGCCCTCGCCGAGCTGGTGCAGCGCCACGTCGTCGAGCGGAGCCGGCTCGGGATTCCCGCGCTGTTCGTCGAGGAGGTGCCGCACGGGCACATGGCGCTGGACGGCACGGTCCTGCCGGTCAATCTGGCCGTCGGTGCCACCTGGGACCCCGAGCTGTGCGAACGCGCCGCCGCCCACGCCGCCGCCGAACTGCGCTCCCGCGGCGGCCACATAGCCCTCGTCTCGGCGCTCGACATCGCCCGCGACCCCCGCTGGGGCCGCACCGAGGAGTGCTTCGGGGAGGACCCGCACCTCGCCGCCCGCTTCACGGAGGCCGTCGTACGCGGCATGCAGGGCGAGCCGGCCGAGTACTTCGCCGCCGACAAGGCCCCCGTCGTCCTCAAGCACTTCGCCGGACAGGGCGCCACCGTCGGCGGGCGCAACTCCGCCGAGTCCGAGCTGGGCCCGCGGGAGCTGCACGAGATCCACCTCCCCGCCGCCCGCGCCGGCGTCCGCGCCGGGGCCGCCGCCGTCATGGCCGCGTACAACGAGGTGGACGGCCTGCCCTGCGCCGGCAACAGGGCCCTGCTCACCGAACTCCTCAGAGAGCGCTGGGGGTTCGAGGGGCTGGTCATGGCCGACGGTCTCGCGGTGGACCGGCTGGCCCGGATCACCGGCGACAAGGTGTCCGCGGGCGCCCTCGCGCTCGACGCCGGTGTCGACCTGAGCCTGTGGGACGAGGGCTTCACGCATCTGGAGGAGGCGGTCGAGCGGGGGCTGGTGGCCGAGGAGGCCCTCGACACCGCGGCCGCCCGCGTCCTGCGGCTCAAGTTCCGGCTGGGACTCTTCGATCAGGAGGTCGACACCGGGGCCGGCACCGGGGTCGCCACCACTCCCTTTCCCTCCCCGGCGCACGGCCGGGAGGTGAGCATCGCCGTCGCCCGAGGCGCGGTCACCCTCCTGCGCAACGACGGTGGGGTCCTGCCCGTCTCGGCGGCCGTCTCCCGCCTGGCCGTCCTCGGCCCCCAATCCGCCACCGCCGCCCACCAGTCGGGCGACTACACCGCCCCGCAACGCCCCGGCACGGCGGTGAGCGTGCTCGACGGACTACGCCGCCTCGCCCCGCCCGGCCTCGACATCCGCCACGCCCCCGGCTGCGCCCTCACCGGCGGTGACCTCTCCGGCATCCCCGAGGCCGTCGCGGCGGCCGCCGCCTCCGACCTGGTCGTGGTGGTGCTGGGCGGCAGCAGCGCACGTACGCCCGACACGGAGTTCGACGCCAACGGGGCCGCCCGGACCGTCGTCTCCGAGATGACCTGCGGTGAGGGCGTCGATCTGGCCGGACTACGGCTGGGGAGGGCCCAGAACGCCCTGCTGGAGGCCGTCACCGCGACCGGGACGCCGACCGTGGTCGTGCTGGTCCAGGGCCGGCCGCATGTCGTGCCCGCCACCGGAGCCGCCCTGCTCACCGCCTGGTACCCGGGCCCGTGGGGCGGCGAGGCGATCGCCGAGGTGCTGCTCGGGCTGGCCGAACCCGTCGGCCGACTGCCGGTCTCGGTGCCGCGCTCCGCGGCCCAGCTCCCCGTCTACTACAACCACAAGGACACCGAGTACGCCGGCTATGCGGATGAGGACGCCGAGCCGCTCTACTCCTTCGGGCACGGGCTCTCGTACACCAGCTTCGCGTACGGCCCACCGCGGCTGTCCGGGAACACCGTCGAGGTCGACATCACCAACACGGGGCAGCGCCCGGGCCGTTCCGTCGCCCAGCTGTATCTGCGCCGGCTGCGGACCCCGGTGTGGCCGCGCACGCTGGAGCTGTGCGGCTTCCAGGCCGTCGAGGCGGCGCCGGGCGAGACCCGCACGGTGGCGTTCCCGCTCGGCGCCGGCCTGCCCGGCAGGGGCACGGTGGTGGAGTTCCGCGTCGCGGAGTCGGCGCGGGCGGCCCTGACCGCCGTACCGACTCAGAGCTTGACGGCCCCCGAGGAAACCCCCTTGTAGAACCACCGCTGTGTGATCACGAACAGCAGCAGCACCGGGATCACCGAGATCACCGACCCCGCCATCACCAACCGCTGGTCGTAGCCGAAGGACGACGTCTGGAGCCGGGCCAGACCCAGGGTCAGCGTGAAGTGCTCCTCGGTGCGCAGCACGATCAGCGGCCAGAGGAAGTCGTCCCAGGCGCTGATGAAGGTGTTGATGGTGACGACCAGGATCGCGCCGTACGCGGACGGGAGATACAGATGGCGGAACCGCTTCCACTCGCCCGCGCCGTCCAGCATGGCCGCGTCCTCGATCTCGCGCGGGACGGCGAGGAACGCGGCCCGCATGATGAGGACGTTGATCGCGGCGACGAAGCCGGGCAGCCAGACGCCGACGAGGTTGTCGACCAGGCCCATGTCGCGGACGCTCAGGAACAGCGACACCATGATCGACTCGAAGGGGAACATCATGGACGCCATCAGCAGCACCCACACCAGCTTGCGGCCCTTCCAGGCGGGCTTGGAGAGCATGTAGCCGGCCATGGTGGAGAAGACCAGCTGGCTGGTGATGGAGATGACCGCGACGAACAGGCTGTTCCTGATGTACGTCCACACCGGCACCTGGTCGAAGACCTGCTTGTAGGCCCGCAGGGAGGGGTGGTGCGGGATCAGCGAGGCGCCCGCGCCGAAGACGTCCTCGGTGGGGCCCTTGAGGGACGACAGCACCTGCCACACCAGCGGGCCCACGGTGATGAACAGGACGAACACCAACAGCAGGTAGCGGACGACCAGTTCGCGCGGTCGGCCGTAGTCCCGCCAGCGCGGCATCAGACGCCGGTTCTTCTCGACGGCCGTGGTCATCCCTCGTCCTCCTTCGTCAGGCGCTGGGCGAGCAGCGTCAGGCCCAGGGTCAGGGCGAACAGGGCGACGCTGACCGCGGCGCCGTATCCGGCGTTGCCGGTGAGCGGGTCGAGGCCGACGTCCCGGATGTAGAAGGGGAGCGTGCGGTCGGCTCCACCGGGGCCGCCGGTGGCGCCGCCGAGCATGTAGATCTCGGTGAAGACCCGCAGGGAGCCGATGCCGGTGAGGGTGCCGACCAGCATCATCGACTGGCGGACGCCCGGCACGGTGACGTGCCAGAAGCGGCGGACCGCGCCCGCGCCGTCGACGGCCGCGGCCTCGTGGAGTTCCTTCGGCACGTTCCCCAGCGCGGCCAGGTAGAAGATCATGTACCAGCCGAGGCCCTTCCACAGGGTCAGGCCCATCGCCGACAGCAGGATCAGCCACGAGTCGGAGAGGAACGGGATCGCCTCCCGGATGATGTGGGCCTTCTGGAGCCAGGTGTTGACCAGGCCCTGGTCGCTCAGCAGCCACTGCCAGCTCAGGCCCACGACCACGCTGGAGGCGAGGACCGGGGTGTAGAAGGCGGAGCGGAAGAAGCCGATGCCCGGCAGGTTCCGCTCGACCAGGATCGCGAGCAGCAGCGGCAGCAGGACCATCAGCGGGACGACGATCAGCGCGTACAGGACGCTGTTGCGGGTAGCCAGCCAGAAGTCCGAATCGCCCAGCATCCGCGTGTAGTTGTCCAGGCCCACCAGGTTGTACGCGCCGCCGAGCGGCTTGGCGTCGGTGAAGGACACCAGGATGGTGTTGAGGAACGGGAACACCCCGAACACCGTCGTGCCGACGATCGCCGGGAGCATCCACAGCCAGGGCAGCCACCAGCGGCGGTAGAGCGCCGCGCCCCCCGCGTCCGCCGTCGGGCCGGGCGTGACGGAGCGGAGGGCGCGGCGCAGGCGCCCCGGCGGTTCGGGTACGGAGCCGGGGCGGGGGGCGCCCGCCCCGAGGGGAGCGGGAACGGGCGCCTGGTCCACGGTGTGCTGAGCCATCGTCAGCTGCCCTGCTCGATCAGCTCGTTGCCCTTGGACTGGGCGTCCTTCAGGGCGTCCTCGGCACTCTTCTTGCCCTGCATGGCCAGCTGGATCTGGGCCGAGAAGGCGTTCAGCTCACCCGGGGTGAGGGCGATCTCGTCGGCCGTCGCGGTCTTGCGGTCACTGGCCACGATCTTCCGGGCCTCGGCGAAGGGGTCCGTGCCCTTGACCGACTGGAAGAACGGGTCGTCCAGCGAGGCCGTGGTCGACGGGAAGATGACCACGTTCGGGTCCTTCGCCCACTCCAGCTGGTTCTTCGCGTTGGTCAGGAACCGCGCGAAGGACAGGGCGGTCGTCGCGTTCTTGCTGGTGGACGCGACGCCGATGTACTGCGGGGCGCCGACGGTGTGGCCGAGGTCGTCCAGCATGTAGCGGGCGACGCCGGTCTTCTTGTAGACGGTCGGGTTGTTCTGCTGGATGAACCGCAGGAAGTTGGGGTTGGTGGGGCCGTAGACCAGCTTGCCCTGGCCGTAGACGTTGGCCGGGTCCTGGGTGGAGGAGAGGGAGTCCCGGGGCATCCCGCCGGCCTTGTAGAGCTTGGTCATGGCCTCGACCCACCGCACGGCCTTCGGGTCGTCGGCGAAGGTGAACGACTTGCCGTCGGCGGAGAAGATCTGGATGCCCATCTGCTGCCAGTCGGCCGGGATGCGTAGCTGCGGGTTGGCGAGGAGGGCGTGGTACTTGCCGCCCGATGCCTTGGCGACCTTCTCCGCGTCGTCGAACAGGCCGAGGACGGTCGTCGGAGGTTTGGCCGGGTCCAGGCCCGCCTTCTTCATCAGCTCGGTGTTGAAGGTCTGCACGATGCCGCCGGAGTACCAGGGCAGCACGCTGTGCACCTTGGTGCCCGAGGCGTCCGCGTACAGGCTCGACTTCCACAGCGCGGGGACGAACGGCTCGCCCGCGTCCGGTGCCTTCTTGTCCAGGTCGAGCAGGTAGCCGTTCTTGGTGAGCGCTATCGCCGTGTTGACGTTGATGTTCACCACGTCCGGCAGGGTGCAGCCCTGCGCGTCGGCGACCAGGCGCTGGGTGAAGGTGGCGTCGCCCGGGTCGTCGATCCACTTCACCTTGGCGTCCGGGTGCTCCTTCTCGAAGGCGGCGATGACGCCGTTGAAGTAGTCGCCGAAGTCCTTCTTCAGATTGGTCGTCTGGAAGGTGATGTCGCCCTTGACGTCCCCCGTGAGCGCGCCGGACCCGACGTTCGCCTTGTCGACCTTGCAGCCGCCGGCCGTGGCCTCGCCGTCGTCGGAGCCGCCGCCGGAGAGGCCGCAGCCGGCGGCCGCGAGTGCCAGGGCGAGGAAACATGCCAGGGATCCGGGAAGTCTGCTTGCGCGCATGGGTGCCCTCCTGCGGCCGACCGAGCCGTCTGGTTCGCTGGTGATAGCTGGTTCAAATCACCAACTTGGACGCTGATTGATGAAAAGGTGGACCAGAATTCATCGGAGGTCAATGGTTTTCCGGGTTGCTTTTGCGTTCCGTTCCGTTCTGTTTCGTTCAGTGCCGGTGCTCGTGGTCGGGGTGGGACGGATCTCCGGGGTGCTCGTGGCCCGGGGCGTACTCCACGCCGGTCCGCGCCTGGTCCAGCCAGCCGAAGAAGGCCCAGCGGGCTGCCGCCTGCCGTAGCTCGCGCTCGATGCCGGGGCGCGTCCGCTCGTAGGGCAGGAAGTCGGCCGGGGTGGCTGCCGGGTCGTAGGGGTCCACGCCGCGCCTGAGTGCGGACGGGGTGAGGTAGCGGTCCCGGTTGCGGTCGTAGTAGTCGCGTATTGCCGCCTCGGGGATGTGCTGCTCGGCTTCCAGGTGGGCCAGCAGGGTGCGGGCGGCGGGGGAGTGGGAGAGGGCTACGGCGATGATGCTGCCCAGGTCTGCCACGGTGCGCTCCGCGGGTGGGGCCGTGGGGGGTGGGGGCGTGGAGGGTGGTTCGTCGGGTGCGGCGCCGTCGGGGCTGGTCGCGCCCCGCGGCGGAGCCGCATGTCGATACAGCCCCGCGCCCCTCAGGGGGGTTGCAGGCCACGACTTGCATGCCTGTCTGGCCAGCTCGTCGATCACCACCACCTGGGTTGCCCAGCGGCGGCGTTGGCGTTCGGCCCTTGCCAGGGACTCCGGGCGGGTTTCGGGGTCGCGGGCTGGGACGGCTTTGAGGAAGGCGTCCACGCGGGACCTGGGGACTGCCTGGCCGTGTACCAGGGCGGCGTGCTCGCTCACTCCGTCACCTCCAGCACGACCGCCTCCGAGTAGGCGACGCAGCCGTGCCAGCCGACCTTCGCCATCAGCCAGTAGGAACCCGGCGGCACCGCCTCGCCGTCCACCTCGATCGCGTAGTCCAGTTGCTCGCCGCCCGGCACGGTGAAGCCCTGGCAGCCCGGGGTCACGCCCGCCCAGGTTCCCCAGGAGGAGACCGCCCACAGGGTGCCGCTGATCGGACCCCGGGTTGTGTTGCGCAGGGTCACCGGAACCCGGGCGCGCTCACCCCGGCGTACGCTCACCCGCTCGACTCCCAGCTCGGTCACGAGCGTTGGGCCCGTGTGTCCGTCCGCCACATCCAGTGCCACCACGTCCTCGTACGTCTGCCCGCCGTACGGCAACCGGGCGGCGAGCCAGTGCCGCCCCGGCTCGGCGTCGGGCGGTGGCGTCACCGTGACCTCGGCGACCGTGAACCCGCCGGGGCCCAGGGCGTAGGGCAGTTCGGGCGGTTCGACGGACCAGCCGGGCGGGACGTGCAGGCTCACCGTGCCCGACACCGGTGCGTCGGTCAGCTCCGAGCCGACCCGGACCGTCGCCGTGACCGGACCGTCGGCGAGCGTGAGCGTGGTCGGGGAGACGTAGACCGCGACCGGCATGTTGCCGCGCGGGGCGGGGCCGGAGTTGTGGAGCCAGTAGCGGGTGGGGACCGGCTGGGCGGGCTCGTGGGCGGCGACGCCCGGACCGGGAGCCGTTTCCGCGTCCGCCGTGGCGAGGACCGTCGCCACCTCGAAGCCGGTCAGGTCGAGGTCGAGTGCCCCCTGGTCGCCGGGCGTCAGCGGCTCCCCGCGCCGCTCCAGAACGTCCGCCCGCGCACCGTCCGTCCACTCCAGCGGCCCGCGCACCCGCGCTCGCACCGGCCGCCCGTTCACCTCGTGCATCCGGATGACGACCCCGCGTCCCGGGTCCGCCGCCGCCACACTTCCCCGGGCGAGCGGTGACCCGACCGGCTTGAACGCGTCGAGCAGGACCTCGCCGGAGGGCTCAAGGCCCAGAAGAACGGCCTTTCTGGGCAGTGCCGCATCCTCGGACGCCGTCCGCCTCAACCGCGCCGTCAGGGGGTGGTTGAACGCATGCCCGGCCTGCGGCAGTCGCAGCTCCCGCCAGTCGCCCGCGCCCGCGACCACGGCGTACTCGAACGTGTGGGACCAGCGCTGGAGTTGGAAGGCGGAGCCGTCGGGGGCGGTGCGCCGGGGCGGGTCCACCCAGATGCCGGACGGCCAGCCCGTGCAGGAGCGCATCAGGGACATGTAGAGGTCGCCGGAGGAGGTCACCACACACCCGGGCGTCCCGCGGTTCAGGACCGCGAAGCTGCGCCCGTCCCACGCGTCCCCGGGCGGCAGCGCCTCGCCGCCGCCGGCCGCCGTGGCCCCCAGGACCGCGTCGTCCAGGTCGGCGATCAGCGCGTCCACCGCCTTGGCGTCGTCCTCGGGCCGGGCGCCCGCCACCACGAGCAGCGGCAGTCGTTCCAGATCGCGCAGGTCGGCGCCGGGCACCCACTCCTCCCGCAGGGAGGCGCGGGGCGCGACCCAGACGGCCGCCATGCCCTGTTCGGCCAGCTGGCGGCGCAGTTCCCGTCCGGCCGCGGGATCCCAGCCGAGGGCCTCGGCGACCACGGAGTTGCGCTCGGGCGCGCCGACCGCGATTCGGATGTCGGGCAGGTTGGAGTCGACCTCCAGGTCGCCGTAGCGCGGGCCCCCGGCGATCGTCGAGGTCGCCGTCACGCCCACGCGCACCAGGGCCGCCGCGAGCGCGGTGCCCAGCTCCCCGGCGTCGTCCCAGGACGCGTACACCAACTCGGCGACACCGATGGACCGTTCGCCCAGCTGCCTGCCGGAGCCGTCGGCGACCGCGACCCGCGCGGTGGAGCCGAGGCCGAACCAGGTGTTGGCCGGGTTGTCCAGCGTCCACGGGAATTGCTCGCTGTCCACCTCCACGAACCCGAACCCGCGCCCGATCACCGCGTCGGCCACCTCGTGCACCGGCAGCCCGCCGCGCACGTCGGAGGGCCAGCGGACCCGGATGAGGCGGTCCGCGCCGTCGTAGCCGTCGATGGTCGTGCTGACGTCCAGGCGGTCCACGCCCTTCCAGAGCGTCAGGCGCTGGGTGTAGCGGAAGAGGCCCAGGTCGGCGCGGACGGTGATCCGGGATCCGGCGGGGGAGTGTTCGACATCGATGTCCGCAGTGACGTCCCGGCTGCGCGCGGCGGTCGTGCCGGTCGGCGTGAGATGCCAGGGGCCCTCGCCGAAGCGCGGGTGCCTCGGGTACTCCTCCTGTACGACCAGCTCGTTGCCGATGTCGCCGGGGCGGAGGAGCTCCCGGCCGCCCTCCGTCCGTGCCCGCAGGCTGCTGACGGCGCCGCCGCGCGCGGGATCGACCGTCACCTCGTAGAACTCGTTGCGGATGGTGGCGCCCTCGCCGGGCGTCCACTCGGGGACGGTTCCGTCGGCGAGCGGAAGCGCCTTGAGGCCCATGCCGGGCACGTCCGGTACGACGACCCGGAGTTCGCCGTCCTCCCGTACGGCGGGCAGGGGCAGGCCGGTGTCGTCCAGCGGGACGAGTCCGGGGTCCGCCACGGCCAGGACGTCCCGGCGCTCCCAGGTCGCCGCGTTGAAGACCACCAGGTCGGGTGCGCCGCCCGGCAGTTGGGCGACCCTGCTCGCCAGGGCGTCGGTCGCGTCGGCGTGCACGGTCCGAGCCAGGTCGAACAGCTCCCGCCAGCCGGTGAGGAGGTCGATGTAGACCTGGTCGGACTCCGAGCCGGTGATGGCGTCGTGGTGGGCGCCGTAGATCAGCTGCCGCCAGGCCTTGTCGAGCGCCGCGTCCGGACAGGGGTGGCCGGTGACCAGCGAGGCGAGCGTCGCCCAGGCCTCCGCGTCGGCGAGCAGCGTCTCGCCGTACCGCTGGGCCTGCTTGGTGTCGATGTAGGAGACGTCCTTCCCGGTGTAGACCGGGTTCATGTCCCGGGTCTGCGGGGACGCCTTGCGGCCCTCCGCGTCCAGCTCCGCGCGTACGGCGGCGAAGAAGTCCCGGGGGATCCCGCTGACGAAGCGCGGCCAGACGTAACGGGCGTTCCAGTCCCGGTGGATGCCCATCACCCAGCGGCACGGGGGCGCGTAGTCACCGCCGACCGGGAGCAGCACGTTGCGGGTGAGCGCGACCTGCTTCAGCCCCTTGAACAGCTTGAGCGCGGCTGCCTCCGCCTCGGGGAGCGTGGGCGCGTTGTCGATCGCCCAGCCGGCGCCGTAGTGGTTGACCATGTAGGCGGTCAGCAGTCCGCGGCCGGAAGGGGCGATCCAGCTGAACTCCGCCGGGAACTGCATCCGGTTCGGGTCCCGGGGTTCCTCGCCGAAGACGGAGAGGGTCGGCCCCCACTGGTGGAACGGCCCGCGAGCCCAGGAGCTGGAGCTGACCCCCGCGTCCGCCATCAGCCCGGGGAACTGCGGATCGTGCCCGAACGCGTCCAGCTGCCAGGCCGTCTCCGGCGCCGCCCCGATGATCCCGCGCTGGAAGCCGTCGCCGTACAGGGCGTTGCGTACGGTCGCCTCGGCGCCGGTGAGGTTGGTGTTCGGCTCGTTGTAGGTGCCGCCCATGATCTCGACGCGGCCGGTGCGGATCAGCTGGCGCAGGAAGGCGCGCTCCTCCGGGAAGGCGTCCCAGTACGGCTTGAGGTAGTCGACCTCCGCGAGCACGAAGGTGTACGCCGGGTCGCGCCGCGCCAGGTCGCAGTGGGCGCGGACCAGGCTCATGCCCGACTGGCCGCGTGAGTCGAAGGTGCGGGCGGGCAGTCCGGTGCCGGCGGGGTCGTCGGCGACGTCCCAGGTCTCGGTGTAGGCGGCCTGCGTGTTCCACCAGACGGGGTCGTAGTGAAAGTGGCTGACCATGAACATGGTCCAGCCCGGTTCGGCGGCCGTGAACGCGGCGGAGTGCTCGGCACTTCGGGCCGGGTCGTCGGCGTCCTCGGCCGTGACCCTGATGTGGGTGCGGTCGCCGGGGGCCAGGTCGGTCGTCACCGGTATCTCGGCGCGCCCGGTGCCGTCGTCCCCCGCGGTCGCCTCGCCGGTGCCGCGGACGCCCGGGCCCTCCACGGTCAGGCGGACCGCGCGGCCCGGGTCATGTCCGATCTCGACGGCCACCACCTGGTGCGGACGGTCCTCGGAACCGACGAAGAGCTCGGTCGACTCGACAGAGATGACGCGCATGGGGCTCCTACGAGTGCTCGGGGGGAGCCCCATCCTGGCGCAACAGGATGATTCAAACAACCACCTGCATGCTTCTCAGGTGGTTCATCCATACACTCCGCGCCAGGCTCAGCGAGCCCGGCGGTTCTTCACCGCGTGCCGCGGGGTGATGTGGTCGGTCAGCGCCAGCGAGGCGCTGGCGCGCTGGTAGGAGACCTGGCCGACCCGGACATAGAGACAGTCGACGATCATCAGGACGGAGTGCCGGCCGCCGATGCTGCCGGTGCGGAAGCTGGTCTCCGAGGTGGCCGAGATGAGCCGGATGTCGGCGGCCTTGGCCAGGGGCGATCGGGGGTCGGTGGTGATCGCGACGGTGGTGGCGCCGCGCTCCTTGGCCATCTCGAACGGTTCGAGGGTCTCGCGCGTGGCCCCGGAGTGGGAGATGCCGATGGCCACGTCGGCCGGGGTGAGCAGGGCCGCGGAGGTGGCCGCCCCGTGCACCTCGGTCCAGCCGCGGACCTGGCAGCCGATGCGGAACAGCCGTGTCTCCGTCTCCTGGGCCACCGCGCCGCTGCCGCCGACGCCGTAGACGTCGATCCGGCGGGCCCGGGCCAGCGCCTGGGCCGCGCGTTCGAGGGCGTCGAGGTCGATCCGCTCGATGGTCTGCTGGATCGCGCGCAGGTCCGCGCTGCCGACGACCTGGACGACCCGCTCCAGGCTGTCGTCCGGTGAGATGTCGGGGCCGATCTCGGCGCTGCCCCAGTCGGAGACCTCGCCGCGGCCGCGCTCCTGGGCCAGCTCGATCAGCAGATGCTGGTAGGAGTCGAGCCCGATGGCCCGGCAGAACCGGGTCACCGTCGCCTGGGAGGTGCCGGTGCGGCGGCCCAGCTCGGCGGCCGAGCAGTGGGTGACGGCGGCCGGATCCTCCAGGATCAGCTCGCCTACCTTGCGCAGGGAACCGGCCAGCCGGGGCAGCTCGGTGCGGATCAGTGTGGTGACGTCCGTCGGGGGCATGGGAAGAAGGTAGCAGCCACCGTTTGCGGCACAGCTTGAATACCAGGACCGGATGCGAGGGGCGACGCCCGTTCGGCAGGGCGAGGGCGCATTGCCCGTACCGCGCGGTGTGTGATTTATTGATTCATCGATGCAGGAGTTCAGGGTGGTTCAATCCATCAGGCTCAATCCAGCAGGCCCGGTGGGCCCGTCAGTGGGGAGTGACCCGTGTCCGACGAGTCTGTGAGCGCCCGGCGCTTCGCGCGCGAGAGCAAGGCCGTCCTCGACCGCCTGACCGAGTCCGCCCGCGACGAGGTGGCCCGCGCCGCCGGACTCATCGCCGACTGCGTACGGGCGGACGGCGTGATCCAGGCCTTCGGCACCGGCCACTCCCAGGCGATGGTCCTCGAAGTCGCGGGCCGGGCGGGCGGGTTGGTGCCCACCAACCGGCTGAGCATCGCCGACCTCGTCCTGTACGGCGGTGACGCACCGAGCGTCCTCGACGATCCGCTCCTGGAGCGCGAGCCCGGTGTGGCCGCCCGTCTCTACGACCTGGCCGCCCCGCACACCCAGGATCTCTTCGTCATCATCTCCAACTCCGGCGTCAACAACGTCATCGTCGAGATGGCCCTGCACGCCAAGGAGCAGGGCCACAAGATCCTCGCCCTCACCTCCCTCGCCCACACCCGGGCCGTCCCCGCGGGGCACGCGAGCGGCAAGAAGCTCGCCGACCTGGCGGACGTCGTCCTCGACAACGCGGCCCCGCCCGGCGACGCGCTGCTGGAACTGCCCGGCGGCGGCGCGGTGTGCGCGCTGTCCACGCTGACCGGTGTGCTGCTGGTGCAGATGGCGGTCGCGGAGGCCTCGGGTCTGCTCCTCGCGGCCGGGGAGCGTCCCCCGGTGTACGTCTCGGCCAATGTGCCGGGCGGATTCGAGGGCAACCTGGAACTGGAGAAGCGGTACGCCGGACGGATCCGGCGTACCGCGAGCTGATCACTCCACGGGGACCGGCGTCAGCGCGACGGCCAGCGGATAGGCGCCGGTCCTCAGAGGCGCCTCGGTGGTGCCCGCCGCGGTGTCGACCGGGACCAGGCTGTTTCCGTCCGCCGTGGTCACATAGGCCGTGCCGCCGTCCCAGTCCAGGCCGACGTCGAAGGCGGACCTCCCGACGGTGACCTTGGTGCCGGGCGCGCCGGTCACGGTGTCGACGGGCGTGACGTAGTCCCCGGTACTGGGACTGACCCACAGCGTCCGCCCGTCCGGGGACAGCCCGAGCCCGTACGCCTGGCCGGTGACCAGCAGCGTCGGCTCGGTGTCGTGCGTCGCGGTGTCGATCGGAGTCACCGTCGAGCCGCCGGAGTTGGACACGTACACCGTCTTGCCGTCGGGCGCGGCGACGACGTTGAAGGGGCGCGGGCCGACGGCGACGGCCTGGCCGGCCCGTCCGGTGGCCAGGTCGACGGGACTGACCGTGTTGTCGTGGATGTTGGCCACGTACAGCGTCCTGCCGTCGGGCGTGACCGCCATGTTCTCCGGCCCGTCGCCGACACGGACGGGCGCGCCCGCCTTGAGGGTGCCGGTGTCCACGGGCTGCACCGTGCCGTCCGTGTAGTTGGCCACCCAGAGCGTGCCGCCGTCCGGGGTGAGCGCGAGGCCGGCGGGGACCCGGCCGACGGCGACCGTGGCGGTGACCCCGCCACTCGGTACGTCGATCACGCTGACCGTGTTCGAGCCCTGGTTGGCGGCGTACGCGGTACGGCCGTCGGCGCTCACGACGACTTCGCCCGGGTTGTCGCCGACGGCGATGTTCTCGGTGGTCCCGGTGGAGAGGTCGATGGAACTCACCGACGCCCCACTGAAGTTGGCGGTCAGCGCCCGGGGTGTGCCGGCGCCGTCGGTGACCCGGACGGGGAGCGCCCGGTCGAGGAGCCCCGTGCCCGACACGACGACGGAGCGGACACCTTCGGCGGCGGCGCTGTCGGCGGTGAGGGTGACGGTGACCGAGGCCGGGCCGGTCACCGTGCCCGCGGCGGGTGTGGCGGTGACACCGTCGGGCACGTCGAGCTTCCAGCCGACGTTCTCGGCCCGCGCGTCGGACAGGTCGAGGGTGACGGTGGCGGAGGCCCCGGGCCGCAGTGACAGCGAGTCGGGGGAGAAGGAGGCGTCGACGCCGGGGTCGGGTGCGGTCTCCAGCATCGTCGTGTAGAGGAACTGTTCCATCACGCCCGGGGAGACCTGCTCGGGTACGGCGTCCAGTGCCTTGCGCTCGGCCCTCAGCTCGGCCCAGTACCGGGTGACGGCTTCCGCGTCCCCTTCCTTGTGGGCCAGCAGCAGGTGTACGGCGGTCTCGCCCGCGCCGCCGTAGCGGCCGAGCTTGTCGAGCCAGGCGGAGGTCTCGTCGAGGAACCCGGGGTTGTCGAGCCGGGCGCGCAACTGGTCAGGGGTGGCGGCCATGTCGGCGAAGTAGGCCCTGAGCGCGGCGGCGGCCCGGTCGAGGCCGCTGTCCTGCTCGTAGGCCTCGCGGAAGGCGGCGATCAGACGGGTGAGGGTCGGGGACTCGGTGGGGTCGAGCTGGGAGGAGTGGTTGTTCTCGGCGAAGATCCGCAGCCAGGGGGCGGCGCCGGGCCCGGCGAGGTCCCGTACGGAGGCGAGGAACGCGGCCCGGGGGTCGTAGGCGTCCGGGTTCCACAGATAGGCCGCCGAGGTGAAGAGGGCGATCCGGCTGGCCTCTCCCTGGACCATCGGGTTGGCGGTCACCCCCGTCGCGGCGCTCGCCACGCCGGGCTCGCGGCCGGTGTAGGGGCCGAACAGGAGACGGCTGGTGACGTAGTCGTTGACCGGGTAGTTGTCCCAGACCAGGATCGGGTGGCCGTAGACCTCGCGTGCCTGCTTCACCTGCTCGGCGGTGATCGTCGGCGCGATCACGCCGACACCGGTCCACTCCACGACCACCAACGGGTCGAGCTTCTCGCGCAGCGCCGTCTTGTAGGGGGAGTCGGCGAGGTCGGAGTACTCGGTGGGGACCATTTCCAGGGGTTCCAGGTCGCTGTGTTCCGCGGTGAACTGCCGCCACACCGTGTTGAGCAGATGCGCCTGCGCGGCACCGGCCGCGCCCCCGCCCGTCCCGAACTCCGCTTCGTCGGCGGCGCAGTTCCACTTCGTGTAGCTGATGTCGTCGAGCGGGATCGCGAACGAACGCACGCCGATGGCGTACAGCGAGTCGAACTTCGCGGTGAGCGCCTTGATGTCGGCGTCGGAGGAGTAGCAGACGGAGAGGCCGGGGGAGAGGGCGTAGGTGAAGCGGACGTGGTTGGCGCGGGCCCGGTCGACCAGTTCCTTCAGCTTCGCCAGATCGGCGGGCGGGTAGGCGTCGCGCCAGCGGGCGCGGAGGTAGTCGTCGTCCTTGGGGGAGTAGACATAGACGTTCTGCTTCGTACGGCCGTAGAAGTCCAGCTGGGCCAGGCGCTCGGCGTGCGACCAGGGGGTGCCGTAGAAGCCCTCGATGACTCCGCGCAGGCCGGCGGTGGGCCAGTCGCGGACGGTCACCGTGGGCACGTGGTGGCCGGTGACGAGCTGGCGCAGGGTCTGGGCCGCGTAGAAGGTGCCGGTGGTGTCGACGCCGGAGAGGGCGAGGAGGGCGCGGCCGTGGGAGCGTCCGGCGGCCAGGGCGTAGCCGCCGGAGGGCAGGCCGGCCGGGGACTTGGCGCGCAGTTCCTTCAGCGTCGCCGCGGTGGCGGCGTTCTCCGCGGGGCCGCCGACGTGGACCGTGAGGCCGGCGGCGGGCGGCTTCTCACCCGCGGGCACGGTGACGATGTGCTCGGCACCGGCGTCGCGCAGGACGGATTCGACGAGGCGTCGGGCGGCGGGGTCGGTGCGCGGGCCGACCACCTCGACGACCCTGTCCGGCACGGTGAGCCGCCCCGAGCCCGGGTGCATGCTCTTCGGCGTCGGCCACACCTGAGGAGTGCGGGGGCGGGGCTCGGGCGCGGTGGCGGCCGTGGCCGGAGCGGTGAGGCCGAGGGTCAGTAGCAGGGCGGCGGTGGCCGATGTCAGCGGGCGCCGGGGGCGTCTGACACGAACGGCTGGAAGCACGGGTCCCTCCCGGGATGGATGAATGTATCCATCGGGAGATGCTAGAGATGCTGAATGCTTCATTCAACGGGGCGGAAAACCGAGCCCGAACCGAGTCGCAAGCCAAGGGGCCGGAACACGCGCGCCCGGCCGCAGGCGGGCGCACACTGGAAGAGTGCTGTCGGTGCTCAAGGGGGTGTCGACATGGCTGTCTCTGGATGCCCGAGGGTGCGGCTGTGGCGGTGGCGGCGCAGCCCGCTGAGGCGGCGAAGTGACGTCATCGAGGGCTGGGTCGTGCTGTGCGCGTGGCTGTTCGCGCTGGTCGGTGCCGTGTTCGCGGGCCGGGCGGCGGCGGACGCGGTGGTCGCCTCCGCGGAGCAGCAGCGGGCCGAGAGCCGCAAGGTGACGGCCGTACTCGTGAAGGAAGCCGAGGATCCGGGGGCCACGCGCGTCACCACCGACCATCTCGTGTGGGCCACCGTCCGCTGGACCGACCCGGGCGGCACGACCCACACGGACGATGCCCGGGTGCCGCCCAGGACGCATGCGGGCAGCAAGGTCGAGGTGTGGACGGACCGGAACGGCGTCGTCGCCAACGAGCCGCTCTCCGAGAGCGAGATGACACTGCACTCGATCGCCGGCGGCATCCTCGCCGGGGCGGGCAGCGCCGGTCTCGTGCTGGGGTCCGCCTGGGTGGTCCGGCTGGGGCTGGAGCGGCGGAGGCTGGAGCAGTGGGCCGCGGAGTGGGAGCGGCTGGACACCCCATGGGGGTGGAAGACGGGCTGACGGGAGACCGGGTGACACGGCCGCCCGCTGCGGGGCAGCGCCCCGGAGGAACCCCTGGTGGGACTCCGGGGCGCCGCCTCTGTCACTTGACGTCCGCGCTCGGCAACGCCGACGGGGACGCGGTGTTCAGGTCCTCCAGGCCCTTGGGGATGGCGAGCGTGAGGACGGGCGAGCCCGGCTGGGGTGCGGGCGGGGTCATCTGGTCCTTGGGGAGCTTCGGCGGGGTGGTCTGCTGGAAGTTGTTCGCGTCGAAGTTCACCATGCCCGTCTTCTCCAGGACCGTCATGTGGTCGAGCACGGTGTCGTTCGCCAGGTCGGCCAGCTGACGGACCAGGGTGTTCTGCGTGGTGCCCCGGATCTTCGCGATCGTCGGGAAGATCTGCCCGTGCGTCACCCGCATGATCGCGACACCCGTGGCGTCGAACTCCTTGCCCGTCTTGGAGTCCACCGTCGCCACGAACTGCTGCTGCTGCGGACTGGCCTGGTTGGGCAGCGTGATGTTCAGCTCGGACGCGAGCTTGCGGCAGGCGAGGTCGAGGCGGGCGTGTCCGACGACGAGGTGCTCGCCGGCCTCCTTCATCTCCGGGGTGGTGCCCCGCTGCATGGCCATCATGCCCAGCGGGTGCTCCCACAGGCCGGCGGCGCGGACCTTGACGACGAAGTCGCGGTCGGCCTCGGTCAGCGGACCGTACTGCGTGTTGGCGATGACGCGGTCCTGATTGGCGGAGGTGGTCTCCACGCCCAGCATGGCGGGGTAGGCAAGGGCGGAGAGGGTCAGGACGAGGGCGCCTCCCACGAAGACGGTTCCTACCATGCGGCGCGAGATGGGCATCGTGCCTCCAGAGATGAACGGCTCAGTACTCCAGGAGGTACGGACGGGACGCGCGAAACAATCACCGCCGCGGGGAAAAACTTACGGCGGGCTGTGCGTGGTGCGTCACAAACGGGCGCTCAACCCAGATGACGCTCGAAGAACGCCGTCGTGGCGTCCATGGAGTCCGGCCACCGCGGCCCGAAGGTGTGCCCCTCGCCCGCGTACGTCCGCAGCTCCACATCCTTCCCGGCCGCCTCGAACGCGGCGACGGTGCTCCTCGACCAGGCCAGGGGGCAGGTGTCGTCGGCGGTGCCGTGGTGGACCAGCAAAGGCTCGGTGACCCGGTCGACATAGGTGACCGGCGAGACCTGGCGCCAGAACTCGGGGTTCTCCTCGGGGGTGCCGTGCGCGGCCTCGATCTCCGCGACGAGCGGGTCCCCTTCGGGCCGCTGGAACCGGTCGATGTTCTCCTCCGGGCGCGAGCTGACCGGCGCGAAGACCACGGCGGCGTCGACGAGGCCGGGCGCCACCACCAGCGCGTTGTACACGACCCCACCGCCCATCGACCGTCCCAGCAGCCCGATCCGGTCGTCGTCCACGTTCGGCCGGGCGGCGGACCGGAGGGCCTGTACGGCGGTGATGACGTCCTCGGTGTAGCCGAGCCGCAGGTTGACGTCGTTGTCGGGGTCGTCGTCGGAGCCCGCGTGGTTGCGGTAGTCGGTGTGGAGGACGACATAGCCCTCGCGGGCGAGGAGGTCCTGCTCCCGCGGCATGCCCCGACCGGTCGTGTACACGTCCGGATCGATATAGCCGTGCGCCAGGACCAGCGCCGGGAAGGGGCCCTCGCCCCGGGGGACGTTCATGATCCCGGAGATGGTCAGCCCGTTGGACCGGTAGGTGACGGCGTACTGCGTGTAGGCGTCGGTGCGCAGGCGTACGGCACCGAGCCGGAGACCGGAGCCGTGGTGCTCGCGCTGGATCAGCGCCGGGAGGGAGACGGGGTCGGCGGGTGTGGGGGAGGGGGTGGCGGTGGGCGTCGCGCTCGGCGTACCGGCGCCCGCACGGCTCGACGCCGGCGGCTCCGTACGCCCCGCCTCGTCGCCGCCTCCGGTGCAGCCGACGGCGACCACCAGCACCAGCCCGGCGCCGGCCCGGGCCACGCACCGCGGGAACCGCATGCGGCCAAGTATCCCGCGCCTCGGCCTGGACGGCCTGCCCGTCGAGACGGTCGAGCCGGAACAGGCCGAGGGCACCCCCAACGGCAAGATCAGCCGGACGGAGCGGCCGTCGCCGTCGGGACCGGCAGTCCCGGACCGGAGCAGCGCACATCGGCCGCGGGCACCGTGCCGTCGACGAGGTAGGCGGCCACCGCCCCGTCCACGCAGGTGTTGCCCCGGCTCGCGAACACGCCGTGCGAGTAGTCGTGGTCGAGGGTCACCAGACGGGAGCCGGGCAGTACCTCCCGCAGTCGGCGGGCGCCCTCGATCGGGGTCACCGGGTCGTGTGCGGAGGCGACCAGCAGGACCGGCGGGGCGTCCGGGCTGCCGAGCGGGGTGCGACGGGCGGGGCGGTGGTGCCAGTACGCGCAGGCCGAGGCCTCCAGGCCGGTCAGGATCGGCTGCGGGTCGAGCCGCCGGATGCGGCGGATGTCCGCCACGACCTCGCGCGGCGCCGGACCCGGACCGTCCGCACACTTCACGATCCGGTTGGCCGCCTCGTAGTTGCGGTTTTCCGGGCTGTCGAAGGCGGCCGCGGGGCGCAGGCCGGCCACGGTCCCGTCCGTCAGGTAGGTGCGCAGCCCGTCGGCGAGTCCCGCCCAGCGTTCGGTGCGGCCGAGGGCGCGGTAGACGGCGCGGTCGAACTCCGCCGGGCCGAAGCCGTCCACCGGGCGGGCGGCGAGGTCCTGGCGTACGCGCAGATACGACCGCCGTACGGCATCCGTGCCGCCGCCCAGCCCGAAGCGCTCCTCGTGCGCGGCGGTCCAGGCGAGGAACGTGTCGCGGGCGCGCAGCATGGCCCGGCTCTGGACCACGTCGAAGTCGTACCAGTCCCAGGGCCCGACCACGCTGTCCAGCACCATGCGGCCCACCCGGTGCGGGAAGTGCGCCGCGTAGGCCGCGCCCAGGTAGGTGCCGTACGAGACGCCGAGGAAGCCGGTCCGGGGCTCGCCGAGGGCGGCGCGGATCGCGTCCATGTCGTACGCCGTCTGCTCGGTGGACAGGTACGGCGGCACCGCCGGGCCAGCGCCCTTCGCGCAGTCGTCGGCCATACGGCGCTGTGCGGTGAGGTACGCCCGTTCGGCGCGCGGGCCCATCGGCACCGGGTCCGCGCCCGGAGCGGCGAACAGGCCGCCCATCGCACCGCAGTCGACCGGCGTGCTGCGGCCGACGCCGCGCGGGTCGAAGCCGATGACGTCGTACGAACGCCGCACCCGCTCCGGGAGTTTGGCGCGCTTGGTCACCGCGTAGGGGAGCCCGGAGCCGCCCGGGCCGCCCGGGTTGACCAGCAGGATGCCGCGCCGCTCGGCCGGGGTGCCGGAGGCGGGGACGCGGGAGACGGCGATCTCGATGCGCGGCCCGGAGGACGGGTGCCGCCAGTCGAGGGGCACGGTGAGGCGCGCGCATTCCACGCGGTCCGGCGCGGGCGGCGCCGGTACGGACTCCGGGCAGGCGCCGAAGGCGAGGTCTCCGGGGGCGGCCGTCGCCCGGGCGGGGGCGGCGGTGGGGATCAGGGCGGCCGCGGCCACGAGGGCGCACAGCAGAGCGGTGGGACGGGGTGGGGCGGACACGGTCACTCCCAGGTTGGGTAAGAACGGGGTAGCAAATGAAAATGATTATCGCTAACGTGTGCGCGTCAAGTCCGGCACCCCTCCGACCGAGGGGCACCCCGGGCTGCCTTGGCGTCTGAACTCACGGCACGAAAAGGGGAGTTGTGGCTCATCTGCTGGTGGTAGAGAGCTGGGTCGGGTCGATGAGCAGGCTGCTGCCACGGGCGATCCGGGAGGGCGGACACGAGTTCACCTTCCTCACCCGTGACCTGCATCACTACCTGCGCTCGGCGCCCGAGGGGACCGCACATCCGCTGCTCGGCGCCCGCAACGTGATCACGACCGACACCAACGACCTCGACGCCCTGCTGCCCGAGGTGGCGCGGCTGCACTCGGTGCTGGCCTTCGACGGGGTGATCACCTCCTGCGACTACTACCTGCCGACGGTGGCTCGCATCGCCGGGCACCTCGGCCTGCCCGGCCCCGGCCCCGAGGCGGTGGAGAACGCCTGCCGCAAGGACGCCACCCGCCGGGTCCTCGCCGACGCCGGCCTGCCCGGACCGCGCTTCGCCGTGCACGAGGAATGGGCCGACCTCGCGCGGGCAGCGCAGGAGATCGGCTACCCGCTCGTCGCCAAACCGGTCGACCTGTGCGCGGGCATGTATGTGCGCCGCGTCGACGACGAGGCCCAACTCGCCGAACTGGTCCGGGCGTTGGCCGACTTCCCGGTCAACGCCCGCGGCCAGCGCCGCACCCCCGCCGTCCTCCTCGAAGAGCTTCTGGACGGCCCCGAGGTGAGCGTCGAGACCGTGTCGTACGCGGGCGCCGTGCACATGGTCGGCGTCACCGACAAGAGCATCGGCGGAGCGCCCGCCTTCATCGAGACCGGCCACATGTTCCCCGCCGCCCTGTCGCTCGCCGACCTCGACGCCGCCGAGCAGACCGCGCTCGGCGCGCTCAAGGCCCTCGGGCTGACGGACGGGGTCGTGGCGCACACCGAGATCAAGCTGACCTCCGGCGGGCCGCGCGTGGTCGAGGTCAACCCCCGGCCCGCCGGCAACCGCATCACCGAGCTCGTCCGCCATGTCACCGGCATCGACCTCGCCGCCGCCTTCGTGGACGTCGCCCTCGGCCGCAGGCCCGACCTCCGGCACACGGACACCGGGCTGCGCAGTGCCGCCGTCGGCTTCCTCGTCCCCGACCGCACGGGCACGCTCGAAGCGCTGGACGCCGGTCAACTGGCCGACGAGCCAGGTGTGTTGGAGGTGACGCTCGCCGAACCCGGCAAGGCCGTGAAGGCGGCGGGCAGCAACAACGAGTACCTGGGCCACGTCATGGCCGGCGACCCCGACGGGCCCGGCGCCCGCGACCGCGTCGAGGGC
Source organism: Streptomyces viridochromogenes (assembly GCF_001270495.1). Lineage (GTDB taxonomy): Bacteria > Actinomycetota > Actinomycetes > Streptomycetales > Streptomycetaceae > Streptomyces > Streptomyces viridochromogenes_A. Next base: position 11,684 of record NZ_LGUR01000251.1, on the reverse strand, counting down.
CTGCTGGCCGGGCTGCGCGCGGGGATGGTGATCCGATGACCGCCCCCGGCGCCTCGCCGACGGCGCCCTGCCGGACGTACGACGATCTCGTCGCCCAGGTCCGCGCGGGCGCCCTCGGCCCCGATCCCCGCACCCAGCGCATCGCCGTCGCCTTCACCACCCGGCAGGCCGTACGGCACGACGGGCGCGGCACCGGCTACCGCAACGAGGTCCTCAGCCTGCGCCTCGCCGAGGCCGTCGGATCGTGCGCGGTCGAACCCGGGGAACTGCCGGACGGCGCGCTCGACGACTGCGTGGGCGCCGACGTGGCCCGGCTGCTGGAGCACCCGCTGACGGCGGTGCGGGTCGCCGCCCTGGACGCCTACCTGATGCACGTCACCCCGCACACACCCGACCACGGGGCCCAGCCGGTCGCGCTGCCGGCCGGGTCGTCGCTGGAGAAGTCCACGACCAGGGCGAGGGCCGTGGTGGAACTGCTGGACCTGCCGGCCGACAGCACGGTGCTGGTGGTCGGAGTCGTCAACTCCCTGCTGGCGGCGCTGCGTTCCCGCGGGCTCGGCTACGTCCCGTGCGACCTCAAGGGCGGCCTGACGGAGTGGGGAGAGCCGGTGGTCGTGGACGCGCTCACCGCGGCCGAGAGCTGTGATGCGCTGCTGGTGTCCGGGATGACCCTGGGCAACGGCAGCTTCGAGCCCCTGCGCGAGCACGCGTTGCGGCACGGCAAGCAGCTGGTGGTGTTCGCGCAGACCGGCAGCGCGGTACTGCCCCGCTTCCTGGGTCACGGCGTGAGCGCGGTGTGCGCGGAGCCGTACCCCTTCTTCTGGCTCGACGGCGGGCCAGGCGTCGTCCACCGGTACAGCGCCCCCGGCGGTGAGCGATGACCACCATCGCCGTACGTCCCACCGCCCGCCCGGAGTTGCTCACGCTGCTCGGCCGGACGCCCGTCGTCCGGGTCACCGCCGACCTGCCGAACCCCCACCCCGGATTCTGGGCCAAGCTCGAAGGGCTCGCGGCGGGCGGCATGAAGGCACGGGCCGCCGTGTCGATGCTGCTCGGGGCGCGTGAGCGAGGTGAGCTGCGGCCCGGCGCTCCGGTGGTGGAGTCCACCTCCGGCACCCTCGGCATCGGGCTCGCCTTCGCCGGACAGGCGCTCGGCCATCCCGTCGTGCTGGTCGGCGACAGCGAACTGGAGCCGTCCATGCGGCAGTTGCTCCGGGCACACGGCGTCCGTCTGGAGCTCGTCGACCGGCCCGCGCCGCAGGGCGGCTGGCAGGCCGCCCGCATCGGCCGACTGCGTGAACTGCTCGCCGAGCTGCCCGGCGCCTACTGGCCCGACCAGTACAACAACCCCGACAACACGGCGGGCTACGCCTCGCTGGCCGCCGAACTCGGCGTCCAGCTCGACCACTTGGACATCCTGGTGTGCAGCGTCGGCACCGGCGGCCACAGCGCCGGAATCATCGGCCCGCTGCGCCGGCACTGGCCGGGGCTCCGGCTCATCGGCGTCGACGCCACCGGTTCCACGATCTTCGGCCAGCCCGCCCGCCCCCGTCTGATGCGCGGCCTCGGAAGCAGCATCCACCCGCGCAACGTCGCCTACGACGCCTTCGACGAGGTCCACTGGATCGGCCCCGCCGAGGCCGTCGACAGCTGCCGAAGGCTCGCCCGGGGCAGCTTCGTCAGCGGCGGCTGGAGCACCGGTGCCGTCGCGCGGGTCGCCGCCTGGGCGGCCCGCGTGCACCCGGGGGCGGTCGTCGCCACCGTGTTCCCCGACGGGCCGCACCGCTACCTCGGCACCGTCTTCGACGACGACTTCCTCACCGCCCACGGCCTCGACCTCGCCGGCGCCGCCACCCGGCCCGTGGAGATTCCGCACCCGTACGCCGCCGAGGCGAACGGGTGGGTGCGATGTGCGCGGGTCGCCGATCCCCTCTCTCCCGAAAGGACCCGATGAAGGCCCGCCTGCGCACCGTACGTCTCGAACTCGCCGAGCCGCTGCGCATCTCCCGCTCCACCATGACCGCCCGCGACGCCGTGTGGCTCGGCGTCGAGCACGACGGAGTGACCGGATACGGCGAGGCCGTCAGCAGCGTGTACTACGGACTGGACGCCGACACGCTCGTCCGGCTGATCTCGGCGGTCGGCCTGGAACGGTTCGCCGATCCCGAGAGCGCGCTGGAGGCCCTGCCCTCCCTTGCCGCGCCGCCCGCCGTCACCGCCGCCGTAGAGTCCGCGCTGCTGGACCTCGTCGGCAAACGGGACGGTGTGCCCGTCCACCGCCTACTGGGCACTCCGGCGCCGTTGGGTGCCGCCACCGCACGCACCATCGGCATCACCTCGCTCGCCCACGCGGCCGGCGAGGCCCGGCGCCTCGCCGCGAGCGGGTTCGGCGTCGTCAAGGTGAAGGCGGGCTCGTCCGACGCCGAGGACGACGTCGAGCGCGTGCGGGTCATCCGTGACGCGGCGCCCCGCGTGCGGCTGCTGCTGGACCCGAACGGCGCCTGGAGCGTCGCGGAGGCCGAACGCCTGCTGCCCCGGTTCGCCGAGCTCGGCGTCGAGGCCGTCGAACAGCCGCTGCCGCCCGGTGACCCGGACGCACTGGGCGCCCTCGCCGAGAAGTCGCCGCTGCCGGTCATCGCCGACGAGGACGCGGTCAGTGTGGAGGACGTACGGCGGCTGGCCGGGCGTGTCCACGGCGTCAACGTCAAGCTCGCCAAGTGCGGGGGAGTCCGGGCGGCCCTGCGGATCGCGGAGTTGATCGAGGGCAGCGGGACGGAGCTGATGCTCGGCTGCCTCACCGCCAGCAGCCTCGGCATCGCGCCCGCCGTCCACCTCGCCGACCGCGCCCGCTGGGTCGACCTGGACGGGCATCTGCTGCTCGCGCACGACCCGTGGACGGGGATCGGCGGCGCGGACGGCACCGTAAGCACCAGTTCACGGCCCGGCCTGGGCGTCGAGGAGGTGACGGCGTATGAAGACGTGGCGTGAGATGCGGGGCTTCCCGCTCGCCGTCCAGCTCCTGCTCGTCAACCAGCTCGGCGTCAACACCGGCTTCTACCTCCTCATCCCGTACCTCGCCACGCACCTCGGCGAGAACCTGGGCATGTCGGCGGCCGTCGTCGGAATCGTCCTCGGTGTCCGCAACCTCAGCCAGCAGGGCCTGTTCATCATCGGCGGCTCCGCCTCGGACCGGCTCGGGGCGCGGGGCGTGATCATCGCCGGGTGCGCCCTGCGGACCGTCGGCTTCGGACTGTTCGCACTGGGCGACGGGCTGCCGGTACTGCTTGCCGCGTCCGTGCTCAGCGGACTCGCGGGGGCGCTGTTCAACCCGGCCGTGCGGGCGTACCTCGCACAGGAGTCGGGGGAGCGCAAGGCGGAGGCGTTCGCGCTGTTCAACGTCTTCGCGACCACAGGCGCGCTCATCGGGCCGCTGCTCGGCAGCGCGCTGCTCCTCGTCGACTTCCGTACCTCCGCGCTGACCGCCGCCGGGATCTTCGCGGTGCTCACCGTGGCGCAGGCGCTCGTCCTGCCCGCGCGGAAGGTCGAGCCCAGCGGCAACAGCGGTGTCCTCGGGGACTGGCGCGAGGTGCTCGGCAACCGGGCCTTCCTCGCCTTCGCGCTCGCCATGGTCGGCATGTTCACCCTGGAGAACCAGCTGTATCTGCTGCTGCCCGACGGCGCCCGCGAGGCCACCGGCTGGGACGGCGCGGCGGGCCTCGTCTTCCTCGTCGGCACGGTCGCCAACCTGGCGTTGCAGCTGAGGATCACCAGGAGCCTCAAGTCCCGTGGCAGCAGATCGCGTTGGATCGCCGTGGGCCTCGCGGTGATGGGGCTGGCCTTCCTGCCACCGGCCTTCGGGACGGGTGCGGTGCCCGTTCTGCTGGGCACGCTGCTGCTCTACCTCGGAATCATGATCGCGTCGCCCTTCGTGATGGAGCTGATCCCGCGCTTCGGCCGATCCGAGCTGACCGGCACGTACTTCGGGATCTTCTACGTCGTGTCCGGGGTCGCCGCCGCTGTCGGCAACGCCGTCGTCGGCTGGGCCATGGACACCGGGGACGGGCTGCCGTGGGTCTGCTGCGCCGTCATCGGGCTGGCGTCGGCGGGCGGTGTGGCCTGGCTGCACCGGCGCGGCGCGCTCCCCCACGCCGTCGAGCGGAGTTACGCATGACGGGCGGCAACCTCCTCACCGACCACCCCGCCCTCTACGAGGCCCGCTTCCCCGACGCCGACCGGCTCGCCGGACGTTGGACGGAGGACTGCCTGCGCCGGTACGGCGCGGGGCCGCGCGTCCTGGACATGGGCTGTGGCACCGGCCGTGACGCCGCGCACCTGCACGCCGCCGGCCGAGTGGTCACCGGCGCCGACATCTCCGAGACCATGCTGTCGTACGCCCGTGCCCGGCACCCCGGCCCCGAGTACGTCCACGCCGACCTGCACGGGTTCGAGCTGGGCGTGTTCGACGCCGTCGTCTGCCTGGACAGCTCCCTGCTGTACTGCCACACCAACGACCAGCTCGACGGCTTCCTCGCCTCCTGCCGCCAGGCCCTCGCGCCGGGCGGGCTGCTGGTCGCGGAGATGCGCAACGGCGCCTACTTCCTGGGCCGTACGGACCTCCTCGACCGCCCGACGGTCAACGCCTTCACCTGGCAGGGCACCGCCTACCGGTCGACGACCACCCTGACCGTCGACCGTACGGCCCAACTCCTGCGCCGTACCCGCGTATGGACCGCCGACGACGGATCACCACCGGTCGAACAGCGCTCCGCCTGGCGGCTGCTGTTCCCGCAGGAACTGCGCCACTTCCTCGCCGCGCACGGCTTCGAGGTGCTCGAACTGAACGACGGGCCGGGCCCGCGCACCGAACCCCCTTGGCAGCAGGGCGAGTTGCCCGGCACCACCACCGACGCGGACCGGCTGCACATCGTCGCGCGCCGGCCCACCCACTGACGCGATCCACCAGTAAGGACCAGTCATGTACGACGAACGTTTCCCCGGCCTGCGCCGACGCGGCTTCCTCGCCGCCACCTCGGGCGCCGCCGCCCTCGCCCTCGTCGGCTGCGCAGGCGGCACGGACGACAAGGCGGACAGCGCCTCCGGCACCCCGAAGCGCGGCGGCCGGCTGCGCGCCGCGTTCGCCGGGGGCGGAGCGAGCGAGACCCTCGACCCGCACCTGGCCAACCTCTTCGCGGACGTCGCCCGCGCCAAGGCGCTCTTCGACAAGCTCGCCGACTACGGCGCCGACCTCTCCGCCCAGCCCCGGCTCGCCGAGAAGTGGGAGTCCAACAAGACACTCGACCGCTGGCAGGTGACACTGCGGCAGGCCACCTTCCACGACGGGAAGCCGGTCACCGCCAAGGACGTCCTCTACAGCTACCGCCGTATCGCCGACCCCAAGCAGGCGTTCCGCGCCAAGGCGTCCCTGGAGCCCGTCGACCTCGACGCCAGCCGCGCCACCGGCGAGCGGTCCATCGAGTTCGTGCTGAAGCGGCCCACCGCCGAATTCCCCAACGTCCTGGCGGCGTTCGGCGCGTACATCGTGCCCGAGAACGCCACCGAGTTCGACGACAAGCCGATCGGCTCCGGCCCCTTCCGGTTCGTCTCCTTCGCCCCCGGCCGCTCCGCCGTCTTCCGCCGCAACGACGACTACTGGGACGGCGCCCCGCTCCTCGACGAGATCGAGTTCGTCGTCGCCAACGAGGAGTCCGCCCGCGTCAACGCCCTCCTCGGCGGCCAGGTCGAGTACGCGCACGAACTCAACCCGACGACCGCCCGCGCCCACGAGAGCGGCGGCCAGATCGAGATCGTGCGGCTGCGCAACAGCGCCATGCAGGCGTTCTGCATGAAGACCGACCGGGCGCCCTTCGACGACAAGCGGGTCCGCGAGGCCTTCTTCCTCATCGCCGACCGCCAGGAACTCGTCGACGGCGCCCTGTCCGGCGCGGGCGAGGTCGGCAACGACCTGTTCGGCAAGGGCTACGAGTACTACGCCGCCGACCTGCCGCAGCGCGAGCAGGACCTCGACAAGGCCCGCGCCCTGCTCAAGCAGGCCGGTGCCGAGAAGCTCAAGGTCACCCTGGACACCTCGGCCGTCGCCGCCGGGTTCACCGAGGCCGCCGGCATCTTCCGCGACCAGGCCGCCAAGGCGGGCGTCACCATCGACGTGAAGATGGGCAGCAAGGACTCCTACTGGAGCGACATCCTCGACAACGGCACCCTGTGCTGCTACCGCTCCGGAGCCATGCCCATCGAGGCCCACGTCTCGCAGCGCCTCCTCACCGACTCCACCACCAACGCCACCAAGTGGCAGCACAAGGACTTCGACGCCCTCTACCAGCAGGCCCAGTCCACCCGCGACAAGACCGAACGCGCCGCCGTCTACGAGCGCATGCAGCGCCGCCTGTACGCCGAGGGCGGCTTCCTCATCTGGGGCTTCGCCGACTGGATCATCGGAACGGGCCGCACGGTGAGGGGAGTGGAGACGAAGGCCCCCGCCAACACCCTGGACTGGGCCCGCTTCGACAAGGTGTGGCTGGCGTGAAGCGCGCCCCAAAGGGGCGCGGGGAACTGCGCGACCTGCCACCATGGCGCCGCACTCGACAACCGGCATTCCGCGGCACATCCTTCGTCGCCAGGCGCCTGCTCCTCGGCGCAGCCCAAACCGTGGCCGTCGTGCTGCTGGTCTTCGCGCTCACCGAGGCGCTGCCGGGCGACGCGGCGGTGGCCCTCGCCGGCGACCAGCCGGACCCCGCCCGCATTGCCGCCATCCGTGAGGCGATGGACCTGGACCGTCCGGCGTACGAACGGCTGGCCGACTGGGCGACGGGCCTGCTGCACGGCGACTTCGGCACCTCCCTGGCCTCCGGCCGCCCCGTCACCCAGTACATCGCCGACGGCTTCGGCCCCACCCTGGTTCTGGCCGCCCTCACGCTGGCGCTCCTCGTGCCGCTCGGCTTCGGCCTCGGCGTGCTCGCCGCCCGCCACGAGGGGCGGCTCGTCGACCGGCTGGTCAGCTCGGTGACGCTGGCCGTGTACGCCGTGCCCGAGTTCGCCCTCGGGGTGCTGCTGGTGACGGTCCTCGCCCTGAAGCTGGCCTGGCTGCCGCCGACGGCGGTCGGCTACGGCACCGACCTGCTCGGCCATCCGGCGGCGCTGGTGCTGCCGGTGCTGGTCCTGCTGTCCCGCCCGGTGTGCTCCCTGTCCCGCCTGGTCCGGGCCGGCATGGTCGACGCCCTCGCCTCCCCCTACGCCGCCCACGCCCACCGCTACGGCGTCCCCGGCGCCCGCGTCCGCTACGCGCACGCCCTGCCCAACGCCCTCGCCCCGGCCGTGCAGCAACTGGCCCGCACCGTCGACTGGTTGCTGTGCGGGGTGATCGTGGTCGAGGCCCTCTTCGTGATCCCGGGCCTGGGCACGGTCCTCCTCAACGCCGTGGCCGAACGTGACGTACCGGTGGTGCAGGGGCTGGCCGTGGTGTTCGGGGTGCTGACGGTCGTGCTCAACCTCGGTGCCGACCTGGTCGCCCACAAGCTCACTCCGCGCGCGGGGGTGGTCGCATGACGACGCTCCCCGGTCGGCAGCGGCGTTTCGTGCTCGGCCTCGCCGTCGTCGCCGTCCCCCTCGTGCTCGCCCTCCTCGGACCGCTGTTCGTGGGTGACCCGGGCCCCCGCGCCACCTCCTTCACCCTCGGCGGCGACCACTGGCTCGGCACCGACTTCGTGGGCCGTGACGTGTGGCAGCAGGTCCTGCTGGGCGGCCGTACGGTCGTCGTCACCGCCCTGGCCGCGACCGCCCTCGCCTATCTCGTCGCCGTCCCGGTCGCGCTCATCAGCGCGCTCACCCGTCTGCGGTGGCTGGAGGAACTGCTGATGCGGCCGCTGGACGTGCTGCTCGCCGTACCGTCGCTGCTGCTGATCCTGCTCGTGGCCTCCGTGCTGTCGCCGGGTGCCGCCGGGCTCGCGTTGCTCGTGGCGCTGGTGAACGTGCCCGACGCGGCCCGGATCGTGCGGGCGGCGGCGGGAGAGGCCGCGGCGCGGCCGGCCGTCGAGGCGCTGCGGATGCAGGGGGAGACCTGGTGGCGGATCGCCGTCGGCTATGTCGGCCGGTCGGCGCTGCGCACCCTCGCCGCCGACGCCGGGATCCGGCTGACCGGTGTGCTGTACCTGGTGTCGACAGCCGCGTTCCTCGGCGTCGGCGTCACGCCGGACGCCGCCGACTGGGCGGTCATGGTCGACCGCAACCGCACCGGCCTGTTGGTGCAGCCCTGGGCCGTGGTGGTGCCCGCGCTGCTGATCGTCGCGCTGACGATGGGGACGAACCTGCTCTTCGACGCCGCGCTGGAGAAGAAGGGGCGACGCCCGTGAGCCGTGATCCCGTTGCTGAGATCCGCGACCTGCGCGTCGAGATCGACGGCCGTGCGATCGTCGACGGAGTCGACCTGAGGGTGCTGCCCGGGAAGGTGACCGCCCTCGTCGGCGCCTCCGGCAGCGGCAAGACCACCACGGGCCTCGCGCTGCTGGGGGAGTACCCGCCCGGCGCCCGCGTCACGGGCGGGATACGGCGCACCGGGGAGGGCCCGGTGGGTTACGTCCCCCAGCACCCCGCGGCCGTCCTCAACCCGGCCCGCCGGGTCGGCGCGCTGCTGCACGACATCGCCCGCCCGCAGGTCCGACACCTGCCCCGCGCCGAACGCCGTGAGGCAGCCCGCCAACTGGTACTGCACGCCCTGGCCGATGCCCAACTCCCGGACGGCGAACCCCTGTTGCGTCGTCACCCCCACCAGCTCTCCGGCGGCCAGCAGCAACGCGTCGTCCTCGCCCAGGCCCTGCTGCTCGGCGCCCGCGTCATCGTCGCCGACGAACCCACCACCGGGCAGGACGCGTTGACCAAGAGCCGTATCGTCGAGCAGCTGGAGCAGGTGGCGGCACGTGGCATCGCGGTCGTCCTGCTCAGTCACGACCTCGACGTGGTCCGCGCCCTCGCCGACGAGGTCCTCGTCATGCGCGCGGGCCGGGTCGTCGAGTCCGGGCCCGTGGAGCGGCTGTGGACGGCGCCCCGGCACGAGTGGACCCGTCGGCTGCTCGACGAACAGCGCGCGGCACCGCGGGACGGGGCGAGCGTCGACGCCGGGCAACCCGTCTTGGAAGTACGGGACTTGACCGCCGTGCACGACCGCGGGACCGTCGTCCTGCGCGCCCCGCACCTCACCCTGCACCGCGGTGAATGCCTGGCCGTAGTCGGCCGTTCCGGCAGCGGCAAGACCACGCTCGCCCGCTGCCTCGCGGGCCTGCACCGTGACCACGACGGCGAGATCCTGCTCGACGGAACACCGCTCCCGCGCAGCCTGCGCCACCGCGACCGGAGCCGACTCGCCGCCGTGCAGTACGTCTTCCAGGACGCCCGCGCCGCCTTCGACGAGCACCGGCCCGTGCTGCACCAGGTGGCCCGGACGGCGGTACGGCTGCGCGGCACCGGCGAACGGGAGGCCACGGACGAGGCGTTGGCCACCCTGCACCGCCTCGGCCTGGCGGCGGACCTGGCCCACCGCCGTCCCGGCGAACTCTCCGGCGGCGAACTCCAGCGCGCCGCCCTCGCCCGGGCCCTGCTCGCCCGGCCCCGGGTGCTGATCTGCGACGAGGTCACCTCCGGCCTGGACACGGTCACCCGGCGGGGCATCCTCGACGTCCTCGCTGGTCTGGCCGGGGAGGGCGACGGCCTGTCCCTCGTCCTCATCACCCACGATCTCGACACCGCGCGCCTGGCGGACCGCATCGCCGTACTGGACGCGGGTGAACTCGTCGAACAGGGTCCGGCGCAACGGATCCTGACGGAACCTCAGCACCCGTTCACGGTCTCTCTCATGCGGACCACCGAGCGTCTGGAGACGGGAACCCGGCGGTGAGTGCCGACCTCCGGGCGCCTTCGCGGAGGAGACGGGAAGGCCTCCGCGAGTGGCCCGGAGGCCGGCGGTTTCGGGGGCGCCCTCGCTACGACCTGGTCGGCAGGTGGCGGCCGCGTGGACGGGCGGTGGCCTCGGCCAGCAGGTCGTGGATCTGGCGCACCGCCTCTCCCGGGTGGGAGGCCGGGGTGGCGAAGGGCAGACGGACGTCGTGGTGGGAGCCCGGCGTCTCCAGCCGGAGGACCAGGCCGTGCCGGTCGAGCCGCAGCGGCCGTACGTCGGTCGCGCCGAGCTGTTCCGGGGCCTGGAGCAGCCGGGCGAGCGGTGCCACGGTGTGGGCGTGGGCCGCGTCCAGCCGGGCCAGCATCTCCGCCTCGTGCCTGGCCAGCGGGTCGGGGGAGGCGAGGCTCAGTTCGTCGAGGCCGATGACGGTCGTCCCGCCGTCCTCGGTGAGCACGGCCCGCGCCGGATGGAACACCAGGTTCTTCGGACCGAGCGCGCTGAGCCAGCCGCCCAGCGTCAGCCGGGACCGCACTCGCTCGCGCACCGCGACGGCGGCGACGTCGGTGAATTCCACGAGGGTGGCGAGATCGCCCTTCGGCGCCACGGCCAGCTCGGCGGCCAGGTGGCTGTCCGGCGGGTTGTGCAGGAGCAGTCGTGCCGCGGCGTCGACGGTGTGCAGGCCGATCAGCTCGACGCGGTGGCCCCGTGTGGTGACGGTCAGCGAGCCGGCCGCCGCCAGCACCGAGCGGGCACGCTCGGCCGGCGTCGGCTCAGGGCAGGTGGCAGCAGACATGGAGACCCTTCGAGAAGTCCGAGGCGGTTCGACTTAGGTAAGCCTAACCTTATTCTGGCGTCTCTGGCTTCGGTTACGCCGCCCGCACCTCCGCGGAAGCCACCGGGAAGCCCTCCGTACGGAACACCCGCCGCTCGGCGTCCACGGCGAACACCTCGCAGCCGGGCCGCGAGGCGGCCCACCCGACGCCTTCCGCGCCCATCGCGAACGCGGCCGTCGCCACGGTGTCCGCCACGGTCAGGGAGGACGCCGCCACGCTCAACGAGAGCAGTCCCGTCGCCGGACGCCCCGTCCGGCCGTCGATGATGTGGTCGCCGCGCTCGTAGCACGCGGACGTGGCGAGGGCCCCGTCGGTGAGCTCGGCCACCGAGCACACCTTGTCGGCCTGCTCGGGGTGGCGTATCCCCACCCGCCAGGGCCCGCCGACGGCGACCACGTCACCACCGGCGTTCAGGACGAAGCGCCCCGCGCCCGCCGCCTTCAGCAGCTCGGCCGCCCGCTGCACGGACCAGCCCTTCACCACCGCGCACGGATCGAGCCCGCGCCCCGGGAGCCGTACGTCGAAGGCGCCGCCGGTGGCGACCCGGTACTCCTCGCACAGGTCGAGGACCTCGGCGAGGTCCGCGCTGACCTCGCTCCGCGCGATCTCGCCCCGGTCGAGCCGGCACACCTCGCTGTCGGCCTTGAACGGGCTGAACCGGGCGTCGACCGCACGCAGCCACGCGAAGACGGCGTCGGCCGCCTCCTCGCCGATGTGCTCGTCGTCGACCCGCAGCGAGACCGGGAACCCCATCACATGCTCGACGCGGTGCACGTCAGGCGCCCTTGGCGTCGATGGCGGCCTGGAGGGACTCCTTGTAGCCGTCGCTGGTGATCGTGGCGCCGGAGACCGTGTCGATGTCCGTGCTCTGTGCTTCCAGTGTCTCGGCGATCAGCTTCGGGACGGCGGCCGTGGTCTGGGGGTGGTTCGGCTGCTGGAGCATCTTCACA
>NZ_LGUR01000250.1 GCF_001270495.1 Streptomyces viridochromogenes | reverse complement strand
GCCCGCAGGCGGTGGCCGGGGCCCCGGTGGCTGGCCCACGGCGACCCCGGCTGGCGGCGGCACCCAACCCCCGGGCCCGTCTGGGCGCTCCCCCCCCCCCCAAGCCCCGGCCCCCCCACCCCCGGCGCTTGGCCCACGGCAGCGCCCGCAGGCGGTGGCCGGCGCCCCGGTGGCTGGCCCACGGCGACCCCGGCGGGCGGCGGCACCCAGCCCCCGGCCGCGTCGGGCGGCGCCCCCGCACCGCAGCCCGCGGCGCCCGCACCCGCTCCCACCGCGGGCGCGGCACCCGCCTACGCACCCCCGAGCGGCGGCGTCGACCCCCGCATGCTCTGGCCGAACATCCTGGAGGCGGTCAAGAACCGCCGCCGCTTCACCTGGATCCTGCTCAGCCAGAACGCCCAGGTGACCGGCTTCGACGGCACCACCCTCCAACTCGGCTTCGTGAACGCCGGCGCGCGCGACAACTTCGCCGGCAGCGGCAGCGAGGACGTCCTGCGGCAGGCGCTGGCCGAGCAGTTCAACGTCCAGTGGAAGATCGAGGCGGTCATCGACCCGTCGGGCGGGGGATCGGCTCCCCCGTCGCCGGGCGGTTCCTCCGGCTTCGGCGGCGGCGGCGGTGGCGGTGGTTACGGCGGTGGCGGCAACGCCGGTTACGGCGGCGGCGGTACGTCCGCCCAGCGCCCCGCGACTCCCCAGCCGACGCCCACCACCTCCACCCCGCCTCCGTCGGCCCCGGCGCCGACCGCCGCCCCCACCCCGGCGTCCCGGCCCTCCGCCGCCCCGGAGCCGCCGCCCCCGGTGTCCATCGAAGACGACATCCCGGAGGACGACGACCCCGACCTCAACGAGTCGGCCCTGTCCGGCTACGACCTGATCGTGCGGGAGCTGGGCGCGACGGTCGTGGAGGAGTTCACGAACGAGTAGCGGGGAGGGGACGGGGTCTCAAGTTGGAGGAACCTACAGGTCACCAACCCCCGCCCCCTCATGGCCCTGCACAAAAACCCCGTTAGGCTGACCCCCGTGAAGGTCCTCGTCATCGGTAACGGCGCCCGCGAACACGCCCTGTGCCGCTCTCTGTCCCTCGACCCCGACGTCACCGCGCTGCACTGCGCCCCCGGCAACGCCGGCATCGCCGAGGTCGCCGAGCTGCACCAGGTCGACGCCCTGGACGGCAAGGCCGTATCCGCGCTGGCCACGGAACTCGGCGCCGACCTCGTGGTCGTAGGGCCGGAGGCACCGCTCGTCGCCGGGGTCGCCGACGCCGTGCGCGAGGCGGGCATCCCGGTCTTCGGCCCCTCCGGGGAGGCCGCGGAGATCGAGGGCTCCAAGGCGTTCGCCAAGGACGTGATGGCGGCGGCCGGGGTCCCGACGGCCCGCTCCTACGTCTGCACGACGCCCGAGGAGGTCGACGAGGCCCTCGACGCCTTCGGCGCCCCGTACGTCGTCAAGGACGACGGTCTCGCCGCGGGCAAGGGCGTCGTCGTGACCGCCGACCTCGACGTGGCCAGGACGCACGCCAACTCCTGCGAGCGCGTCGTCATCGAGGAGTTCCTCGACGGCCCCGAGGTCTCCCTCTTCGCCATCACCGACGGCGAGACGGTGCTCCCGCTCCAGCCCGCCCAGGACTTCAAGCGGGCGCTCGACGGGGACGCGGGCCCGAACACCGGTGGCATGGGCGCGTACTCCCCGCTCCCGTGGGCCGACCCGAAGCTGGTCGAGGAGGTCCTGGAGACGGTTCTCCAGCCGACCGTCGACGAGATGCGCCGCCGCGGCACCCCGTTCTCCGGGCTGCTCTACGCCGGTCTCGCGATCACCTCCCGGGGCGTCCGGGTCATCGAGTTCAACGCCCGCTTCGGCGACCCCGAGACGCAGGTCGTCCTGGCCCGCCTGAAGACCCCGCTGGCCGGCGTCCTGCTGGCCGCCGCCAAGGGCGACCTCGCCGACCTGGAGCCCTTGCGCTGGAGCGACGAGGCCGCGGTCACCGTGGTCGTCGCCTCCCACAACTACCCCGGTACCCCGCGCACCGGTGACCCGATCACCGGCCTCGACGAGGTGGCCGCCGAGGACGCGCCGCACGCCTATGTCCTGCACGCCGGTACCAAGCGGGACGGCGACGCGATCGTGAGCGCCGGCGGCCGCGTCCTGTCCGTCACGGCGACCGGCAAGGACCTCACCAAGGCCCGTGACCGCGCGTACCGGGCCGTGGCCCGCATCGGGCTCGACGGCTCCCAGCACCGTACGGACATCGCGGCGAAGGCGGCGGCAGGCGCGTAACCACTCCGAGCGCCCGCCCCGGATAAACCCCGAAGGCCCCGAATCCGTCTCAGGATTCGGGGCCTGACCCTTGTGGGACCAGACCCCGAAACCCGCCCGGATCAGGGGCCTGATCCTCGCTGTCCGTCATCCACCTTTCCCCAAAGCCATTCCATCGAGTGACCGATGCCCCATCCGGCTGACGTGGGCCGAAGCCCCAACTATGGTGCGGCGCAAGCGTTCCGGCACTTGGCCCACCGGCATTGCGATGTCAGTGGTGGGTGCCACAGTGGGGGAGTGAGCAAAGCCAGGACAGTTCGGACAGCCAGGGCAGCGCGGAGGGGGTGAGGTCCGGCCGTGACCGGTATGGGTGTCGAGATGGGTGCGCAGGCAGCGCGCGCCCGTGCCATGGCCGTGCTGCGGGTCCGCAGCCGCGCGCTGGCGGTGGCCGTGCTGCCCGCGGCGTTCGCCGTGGTGCTGCTCGCCGGTGTCTCCACCGGCCACCTGGTCGGCCCGGGCTGGGACGCCGCGCGCTGGGTCGTCACCCCGGTCGCCGTCCTCGTCCTGCTGGCCGCGGCCGCCATCGCCCTGGTCGTGGCCCGCGCCCGTCCCGCCGTCAGCCCCACGGTCCCGATCGGCGAGGAGCAGGCTCCGGATCTGTACCGGATGGTGCGCGACCTCGCCGACCGCCTCGACGTCCCCGCCCCGTCCGCGATAGCCCTCACCCCGGACTGCGACAGCTGGCTGGAGGACCGCACCCACCGGTCCCACGGCCCGACGCCGACCGAGGCCCGGGACGAGGACGGCCTCAACGGCCTGCACGGCGGCAGCACGCGCGGCATCCACCGCCATACGCCCGCCGCGCCCGTCCTCGTCATCGGCTCCCCGTTCCTGTGGTGGATGCGGGTCGGCGAGCTGCGCGCGGTCCTCGCCCCGGTCGTCGCCGGTACGGGACCCTCGGCGCACCCGGACATAGCCCAGGCCCGGCGCTTCGTCAGGGGCCTGGACGCCGCCGTGGCCGTCGCGTCGACGCGCGGCCGTTGTCCGGGATCCAGGGCGGTGTGCGCGGGCATCGGCTGGGTCGCGCGGCTGCTGCTGCGCAGTTGCCGGGACCACGCGGCCGAGATGGAGCGGGGAGTGGCCGCCGCGGCCGCCGAGCGTGCACAGGCTGTGGATTACGGGCTGCGGATCGTCGCCCAGGAACAGGTCGGGCTGGCGTACGCGGGCTGGGACCGGCTGCTGACGCGGGTGGCGCTGCCCGCCTGGCGGATGGGCCGCTGGCCGTCCCGGCTGGACGCGGGCGTCGTCGCCGCCCTCACCGAACTGTCCCGGCGGGACCGTCTGGCCGAGGGCTTCGCCTCCCGGTTGGGCGAGCGCCCCGCCTGTGACCTGCTCGAAGAGCCCGGCGCGATCGACGAAGCCGCCTCACTCCTCGCCGCCCGCCTCTTCCACGGCGGCCCCGCCGAGGCCGGCCCGGACTGGTCCCCGGTGGGCTGGCAGGAGTACCCGGAAGAGGTCGTCGACCGCAAATGGCGTACGGACGCGGCCCGCCTCCACCGGGTCCTCGACGCCCTCGGCGTCCGCCGCACCACCGAGGGCACACCCCCCGAGACCGGCGGCCCCACCCTGGCCCGCGTCCTGGACCACCTGTCCTCGCCACCGACCTGGCCCCCAGACCCGCACGCCGCCCGGGATCGGATCCCCGAAGCACACGCCGCCGACGGGCAAGCGATCACCGAGCCCTCCACCGCCACCCGACCCGCAAGGCCCCCCGAGCCTTCTGAGCTCTCCGAGGCCCCCGAGCCTCCTGATCCTCCCGGGCCCCCGAAGTCCCCCAAGCCGCCCAAGCCCCCGTACGCGGCCATGGCCGAGGACCACCCCGGCGACGACGACCAGGAAACCGAGCGAAGCTCCACTCTCGCCGCCGGCCTGACCGCCGAGCTGGCCCGCGAGGAGGCCGCGACCCCCGCGGAGCAGAAGGCGTCCCCGCTCCCCGGCACCACCCTCCTGGACACCGGCGGGCTCCCGCTCTTCCCGCTCCAGCCGCCCCGCACCTCCCGCGAGTTGCTCACCGACCATGTGACGGCCATGGTGTGCTGCGCCGCGATGGACACCGCCGGAGCGGCCCCGGGCCTCGACTGGCTCGACGGCCCCACGCTGCTCATCAACGGCGTCCGAGCGGCTGACCTGACCCCCAGAGTCCTCAGCCTCATCGAGGACGGCGACCCCGCGCCTCTGCGCGCCTGGCTGGTGGAGTCGGGGATACGCCCGGAGAAGCCGGTCCGCCTGGTCTGACGGCGGCTGTGCGCGTCGTATGCGGTCGGAACCCCCGGTTCCACTTTCGGCCAATTCGCAACGAATAGTGACAGGATGCGTGCTTAATGTGATGTGCTGGGACCGATAGCGCACATGGCAAGGGCTTGCGACATACGACAGACACACAAACGCCCATGTCGCACGGCAGAAACCACGAGCACACGCAGCACACGCAATACACGCAGCACACAGGGCGCTCGTACGACAGAGCGTTCGCGCGACGCACCACCAGGGATGCACGGCCACGGGGGAACGAGGGAGGGGTATGGCCATGGGGTCGGAGCAGATCCGCCGCTGGGAGTCGGGGGCACTCGCGCACGCCGTGACGGACCCCTTCGGTCAGGGCCCCGTCCCCTGGCTGCGCGGCAATGTGACGTACTTCGACGACACCGGCCAGGTCGTCCCCTGGTACCTCGACGGGCAGGCGCACCCCCCGACGGCGGGCACCCCCAGGGTCCCCGGTCCGCGCACCGCCGGAGGCCCCCGTTCCGCCGACGACGTCCACCGCCAGATCAAGGGCTTCACGTCCACCGGCGCGGTCTCCCCCGGCGAGGCCGTCGACTTCCACATCACCGTCGATCCGCCCCAGGAATTCGCCGTCGACGTCTACCGAATCGGTCACTACGGCGGTGACGGCGCCGCGAAGATCACCACGAGCCCCCGCCTCTCCGGCATCGTCCAGCCGCCCCCGCTCACCGCCGACCGCACGGTCTCCTGCCACCACTGGTGGCTGTCCTGGCGCCTGCAGATCCCGTCGTACTGGAGCATCGGCGCGTACGTGGCCGTCCTCACCACGGCCGACGGCTACCGCTCGCACATCCCGTTCACGGTCCGCGACAACCACCCCGCGGACCTGCTCCTGCTCCTCCCCGACGTCACCTGGCAGGCATACAACCTCTACCCCGAGGACGGCCGCACCGGCGCCAGCCTCTACCACGCCTGGGACGAGAGCGGCCGCCTGCTCGGCGAGAACGACGCCGCCACGACCGTCTCCTTCGACCGCCCGTACGCGGGCGCGGGCCTGCCCCTGCACGTCGGCCACGCCTACGACTTCATCCGCTGGGCCGAGCGCTACGGCTACGACCTCGCCTACGCCGACGCCCGCGACCTGCACGGGGGCCATGTCGACCCCACCCGCTACCGCGGCCTGGTCTTCCCCGGCCACGACGAGTACTGGTCGTCGAACATGCGCCGCACGGTCGAGCTCGCCCGGGAGAACGGCACGTCACTCGTCTTCCTCTCCGCCAACTCCATGTACTGGCAGGTGGAGTTGGGCCCGTCCCCGTCCGGCGTACCCGACCGCCTGATGACCTGCCGCAAACGCCAGGGCCCGGGCCGCCCGGTCCTCTGGCGTGAGATCGACCGCCCCGAACAGGAGGTGATCGGCATCCAGTACGCGGGCCAGGTCCCCGAGCCCCACCCCCTGATCGTCCGTAACGCCGACCACTGGCTGTGGGAGGCGACCGGCGCCCACGAGGGCGACGAGATCGAGGGCCTGGTCGCGGGCGAGGCCGACCGCTACTTCCCGCGCACCCAGCTCCCGGACCACGAGGAGCGCATCCTGCTCGCCCACTCCCCGTACGCCGACCGCGAGGGCGCCCTCCGCCACCAGGAGATGTCCCTGTACCGCGCCCCCTCCGGCGCCCTGGTCTTCGCGTCCGGCACCTTCGCCTGGTCCCCGTCCCTGGACCGTCCGGGCCACGTCGACGCCCGTGTCCAGCGCGCCACGGCCAACCTCCTGGACCGCATCTGCAAACGTGACTGAGCTCACGTACGCCCACGTCACCGCCCCTTTCGAGCCCACCCCACTCCGAAGGCGATCCCCGGCATACGGGAGAATCGAGCCATAGGACAGAACCACGGGGAGGAACCGTGTCCGGATTCGTAGAAAAGCCCGAGCCGATTCAGGTTCCGGGCCTGGTGCATCTGCACACCGGCAAGGTGCGCGAGCTGTACCAGAACGAGACCGGCGACCTCGTGATGGTCGCCAGTGACCGCATGTCCGCCTACGACTGGGTGCTGCCGACCGAGATCCCCGACAAGGGCCGGATCCTCACCCAGCTCTCCCTGTGGTGGTTCGACCAGCTCGCCGACCTGGTCCCCAACCATGTGCTCAGCACCGACGTGCCGGCCGGCGCCCCCGCCGACTGGGCGGGCCGCACCCTCGTCTGCAAGTCGCTCCGGATGGTCCCGGTGGAGGCCGTCGCCCGCGGCTACCTCACCGGCTCCGGCCTGGTCGAGTACAACGAGTCCCGCACCGTCTGCGGCCTCGCCCTCCCCGAGGGCCTCGTCGACGGCAGCGAGCTCCCCGCCCCGATCTTCACACCGGCCACCAAGGCCGCGGTCGGCGAGCACGACGAGAACGTCTCCTACGAGGAGGTCGCCCGCCAGGTCGGCGCCGACACCGCCGCGCAGCTGCGCCAGGCGACCCTCGCCGTCTACGCCCGCGGCCGGGACATCGCCCGCGAGCGCGGCATCATCCTCGCGGACACCAAGTTCGAGTTCGGCTTCGACGGGGAGACGCTGATCATCGCCGACGAGGTCCTCACCCCCGACTCCTCCCGCTTCTGGCCGGCCGACCAGTGGGAGCCGGGCCGTGCGCAGCCGTCGTACGACAAGCAGTTCGTGCGGGACTGGCTGACCTCGCCGGCCTCCGGCTGGGACCGCAAGAGCGAGCAGCCTCCGCCGCCGCTGCCGCAGGAGGTCGTGGACGCGACCCGCGCGAAGTACGTGGAGGCGTACGAGCGCCTGACCGGCATCAGCTGGTCGTGACGCGAGAGCCCCCGGCGCGGGCAGGAGGCCGGGGGCAACGCGAAAGCCCCCGGCCGGAACCGGGGGCTTTCATCTGGAGCGAACGACGAGGTTCGAACTCGCGACCTCAACCTTGGCAAGGTTGCGCTCTACCAACTGAGCTACGTTCGCATGCGCCGTGGCGCGAGAACCACTATACCCAACCCCGCTGCCGCGCGAGCCGCACCGCCGCGTGCCGGTTCTCCGCCCCGAGCTTCGAGACGGCCGAGGACAGATAGTTCCGCACGGTCCCCTGCGACAGCGCGGCCCGCTCCGCGATCTCCGCGACGGGCGCCCCGTCGGCGGCGAGTTCCAGCACCTCGGCCTCCCGCGCGGTCAACGGCGAGTCCCCGGCGGCGATCGCGTCGGCGGCCAACTCCGGGTCGACGTAGCGGTTTCCGGCGTGCACGGTCCGGATGATCTCCGCGAGCCGCTGGGCACTGACGGTCTTGGGGACGAACCCGCGCACACCCGCCTCAAGGGCCCGCTTCAGATGCCCGGGGCGCCCATGGCTGGTCACGATCAACACCCGGCAGCCAGGCAGTTCGGCCCGCAGGGATGTGGCCACCTTCACACCGTCGGCCCCCGGCATCTGAAGATCGAGAACGGCCACGTCCGGTGCGTGTGCCCGTGCCATCGCCAGCGCCTCCGGCCCGCTCGCCGCCTCCGCGACGATCACGAGGTCGTCCTCCAGGGAGAGCAGCGTGGCGAGCGCACCCCGGATCAGATGCTCGTCGTCGGCGAGCAGCAGCCGTACGGGCCCGGTCGTACGGGCGGCCGTATGGTCGTCGCGGTGGAGCTCGGTCATGCGGAGACCTCCCGCACGCCCGCCCCGGTCAACGGCACCTCCGCCACCAGCCGGAACACCGCCTCGCCGATGCGACCGGCGTCCAGCGTCCCGTCCACCGCGGCCAGCCGCTCCCGCAGCCCGGCGATCCCGGAGCCCCCACCCCCGTGGGAGGCTCCGGCAGCCCCGTCGTTCTCCACCGTCAACACCACACGTCCCTCGCTCACCCGTACCCCCACCGAACACCGCCCGGCATTCCCGTGCCGCAGCACATTGGTGGCCGCCTCGCGCACCACCCAGGCCAGCGCCGACTGCACCTCGACGGGCAGCCCGGCCGCCCGGCCGGTCACCCGGCACTCGATCCCGGCCGCCGTCAACACCCCCTGCGCACCGGCCAGTTCGACCTCCAGGTCGGCCTCCCGATAGCCGCGTACGACGTCCCGCACCTCGCGCTGCGACTCGCCCGCGATCCGCTGCACCTCGATCATCTGCTCCACGGCCTCGGGTCGCCCGCGCCGCGCGAGCTGCACGGCGAGTTCGCTCTTGAGGGCGATGACCGACAGATTCCGCCCCATGACGTCGTGCAGATCCCGCCCGAACCGCAGCCGTTCCTCGGCCACGGCGAGCCGGGCTCGGGTCTCGCGGGCCTCGTCGAGTTCGTAGACCGCTTTGAGGAGCCAGACGGAGAAGACGGCGACGAAGGCGAAGAAACCGCTGCCGAGCAGCGCGATCAGGGCGATGACCAGTGTGGCGAACACGGACCGGCTGATCAGGAACACGAAGAGCCCCGCGCCCGCCGCGAAGCCCGCGGCGAGCGCGCACACGCGCCTGCGGCTGTGCATCCCCAGCGCGATGATGCCCACGCCGAAGAACACGGCGGCGCCGAAGACGCTGCCCGCCGCGGAGTCGACGCCGTCACCCTTCGGGCCGTACTCGACCACGGCGAGACCTGTGGCGGCGACCGCCGCGGTGACGGCGCCGAGCGCCCACATCAGTCGTACTGGCTGCTCACGCCGACCGCACACCCAGTCCAGCGCCCGCGACACGACCAGGGCGCTGACCGCCGCGTGCGCGCTCACCATGAGCAGCAGCCAGCCGCCCAGCTTGGACGACATCTCGCCGATGACCGGCAGGGCGACCGACACGACCTCCATCACCGCGAAGAAGTGGAACGACCACCTCGTGTACGTCTCCACCTTCGCCGGAGTGCTCTTGCCCCTCCACCACGTGCCCGGCCCGCGCATGCGCCGTCCCCCCCTGCCTCAGTGCCGTGGCTCCCATCGGAACCACCGTCGCACAGCCAACACGCCGAGGACCGTCCAGGCCAGTCCGGTCAGCACGGGACCGATCGCCTCGTACGCCGACAGGTCGCCGGTCCAGCCACCCCGCAGCAGGGTGATCACCGGCGTCAGCGGCAGGAGCTCGCACACCGATGCCACCCGGTCCGGCAGCACCTCCAAGGGGACGAACATCCCGGAGAAGATCATGGAGAGGAACACCACGGGGAGTGTCGTGACCTGCGCACTCTCCACGGTGCGGGTGAACGACGCCGTCACGGCGCCCAGCGAGGCGCACAGGACGACCCCCAACAGCAGGCCCAGTACGGCGAGATGGGGAGCCTCGGGCGCGCCCACGTCGAGCAGGACTGCGCAGCCGACCGCCAGCACCAGGCTCTGTGCGAGGCCCGTGACCACGGCCGGCAGCGCGGCCCCGGCCAGGATCTCCGTGTCCTTCAGTTCGCCGGTGCGCAGCCGCTTGAGGACGAGTTCCTCGCGCCGGGCGGTGTAGACGGAGACGAGGGTCGCGTACACCGCGTAGAGCAGTGAGAAGCCGATCGAGGCGGGCAGCACGACCGTGCCGAGGGAGAGGCCGGCCTCCGCCAGGTCCATCCCCTTCGCCGCCTCCCGCACGCTGAAGGGCAGCAGCAGCGGCACGAACATCGCCGCGAACAGGGTGCCCCTGCTGCGGCCGAGCAGCGTCACCTCCGCGCGGGCCAACGCCGCCATACGTCCCACCGGGGTGGTCATCGCCGTAGTCATGCCGCGTACTCCTTCTTCTCGGCGGCGCCGGCCGCCTCCCGAGCGATCCCCAGGAACGCCTCCTCCAGCGACGCCGGCCGTACGTCCAGTCGCCGCAGCTCCACACCCGCCGTGTCGGCCCACACCAGGAGCCGGGTCGCGGTTCGCTGCAGCTCGTGGGTCCGCAGCCGTACGACGCGCCCGTCGATCTCGTGCTCGCGCACGCCCATGTCGTCGAGAGGCGGCAGGTCACCCACGAAGTAGCCCTGGGGCAGCTCGAAAGTGATCCGCGACGGCTGGGCCGCCGTCACCTCGGCCGGTGTCCCGGCGGCCGCGATGCGTCCCTCGTGCAGGATCGCCAGCCGGTCGGCGAGGTTCTCGGCCTCTTCCAGGTAGTGCGTGGTCAGCAACACGGTCGTCCCGGCGTCGCGCAGCTCCCCCACCAATGCCCAGGTGTCCCGCCGTCCTTCGGCGTCGAGTCCGGTCGTCGGCTCGTCCAGGAACAGCACCTCGGGCTTGCCGAGCAGCGCGAGCGCCAGGTCCAGCCGCCGTCGTTCACCGCCGGAGAGTTGCTTCACCCGCACCCCGGCCCGCCGCCCGAGCCCGACCAGGTCCAGCGCCTCGGCCTCGGGCATGGCCCCGCTCACACACCCGCCCCACATCCGCGCCGTCTCGGCCACGGTCAGCTCGGACGGAAAGCCGCCCTCCTGCAGCATCACCCCGGTCCGATGCCGTACGGCGGCCCGCTCGGCGTGGGGATCGTGCCCGAGCACCCGCACCCGTCCCCCGGCCGGCCGGGCGAGCCCTTCCAGCAATTCGACGGTCGATGTCTTGCCGGCGCCGTTGGTGCCGAGCAGCGCGAAGATCTCCCCGCGGCCCACGGAGAACGTGATGCCGCGGACCGCTTCGAACCCGCCCCCGTACACACGCCGCAGGTCGGTGACCTCAATCACGTGTTCGTGTTCGTTTCCGTTCATGGCTCCAGCGTCCCGGCGATACAAGGCCGGCAGCAGTGCGCGCTGTCACCACTCCGCATGACAAATGTCAGGGGGCCCGATCAGGCGGAGAGGCGAAGAGCGGAGAGGCGGAGAGGCGGAGAGGCGGAGAGACGCGGTGACGCGGATACACGAAAAGACCCCGGCCCATCAGGACCGGGGTCTCATTCCCGAGCGGACGACGAGGCTCGAACTCGCGACCTCAACCTTGGCAAGGTTGCGCTCTACCAACTGAGCTACGTCCGCATTGCCCCCGACCAGCTTCCACTGATCGGTGCGAGCACTAGCCTACCTGATCCACATCAGTGGTCGGTACGGCGGTGCAGAGCGGGTGACAGGAATTGCACACTGCGCCTTCCCCCTGGAAGGGGGATGTTCTACTACTGAACTACACCCGCATGCTCGGCGAGCTGGACTTTTTCTGTCCCGCCCGGCGGCGTGCTCCAGACATTAGCTGATCAGCAGGGGGGTAGCGCAAGTCGGTTGTCGCACCGGCTCAAGTCGGCTGTCCTCAAGGCCTGCTGACGGGCCCTGAGGACACAGCGCCGGCTCGTCTCACTGCGCCGAGGCGAACGCCTCGTAGACCTTCTTGGGGATGCGGCCGCGGGCCGGCACCTCCATCTTGTTGGCCTGGGCCCAGGCCCGGACGGCCGCCGGGTCCGGGGCGACCTCGGTCTGCTTGTACGCCTTGCCCGACCTCGACCGCTTGCGGCCGGCGTCCACGTACGGCGCGAGCGCCTTACGCAGTTTCTTGGCATTGGCTTCATTCAGGTCGATCTCGTACGACTTGCCGTCGAGTCCGAAGGCGATCGTTTCCGCCGCTTCTGAGCCGTCGATGTCGTCAAAGAGAGTGACCACGACCTTCTGCGCCACGAATATCGGTCCCTTCGTCCGGCACCTCATGCAGCTCAGCTGCGGCGACGTGCCGAGTCTCGGCTATTTGCCAATTCATTTGTACAGTGCCCGGCAATGCAATGTGAAGCCCGACTAAATCTGCCCGCGTGTCCCGAGCGCAATAGCTATCCGGGACTGATCGGGGATCTTTCCCGTAACTTTTCGTGAACACCCCCAACTGATACCGGATCGTGACGGCCATCACGTAGCTTCCTACAACTCTACTCGCGTAGAAATTTTGTACGGGTAGTCTGAAGGAACCTGCTCAGCACCACACACCGGGAGTGCCAGTGGCACGCGTCGTAGTCGACGTCATGCTCAAGCCGGAGATCCTCGACCCCCAGGGCCAGGCGGTGCAGCGCGCACTGCCGCGGCTGGGTTTCGAAGGTATCTCCGACGTACGTCAGGGAAAGCGTTTCGAACTGGAAGTTGACGGGCCGGTCGACGAGGCCATGCTCGCCCGCATCCACGATCTTGCGGAATCTTTCCTCGCCAACACCGTGATCGAGGACTTCACCGTGAAGGTGGAAGAAGTCGCGGAGGCCGCGAAGTGACCGCTCGTATTGGCGTCGTCACTTTCCCGGGGAGTCTCGACGACCGGGACACCCAGCGCGCGATCCGCCTCGCGGGTGCCGAACCGGTCGCCCTCTGGCACAAGGACAAGGACCTCAAGCAGGTCGACGCCGTGGTGCTGCCCGGCGGTTTCTCCTACGGCGACTATCTGCGGGCCGGCGCCATCTCCCGGTTCTCGCCGGTGATGGAGACCGTCATCGAGCAGGCGAAGGCCGGTCTTCCGGTCCTGGGTATCTGCAACGGCTTCCAGGTCCTGACCGAGGCCCACCTCCTCCCGGGCGGGATGCTCGGCAACGACCACCTGCACTTCATCTGCAAGGACCAGAAGCTGCGGGTGGAGAACGCCGAGACCGTCTGGACCAGCGACTACGAGCAGGGCCAGGAGATCAGCATCCCGCTCAAGAACATGGACGGCCGGTACGTCGCCGACCAGTACACGCTGGACAAGCTGGAGGCCGAGGGCCTGGTCGCGTTCCGGTACCTCGCCCGCGGCGAAGCCGCTGATGGATACGGCAACCCGAACGGCTCGCTCAACGACATCGCCGGCATCACCAACGAGGCCGGCAACGTCGTAGGCCTCATGCCGCACCCGGAGCACGCCGTCGAGCCCCTCATCGGGTCGGGCCGCACCGACGGCCTCCCCTTCTTCACCTCGATCCTCAAGAAGCTGGTCAACGCATGAGCCGGACGCCTCTGGACACGGTCGAGCACGCGGCCGCGACCCCCGACGTCGAGCTGCCCTGGGCCGAACTCGGTCTGAAGAAGGACGAGTACGAGCGGGTCGTGGAGATCCTCGGCCGCCGCCCGACCGGCGCCGAACTCGCCATGTACTCGGTCATGTGGTCCGAGCACTGCTCGTACAAGTCCTCCAAGGTCCACCTCCGCCAGTTCGGCGAGAAGGCCCCCGAGTCCGACGCGATGCTCGTCGGCATCGGTGAGAACGCCGGTGTGGTGGACGTCGGCCAGGGTTACGCCGTGACCTTCAAGGTCGAGTCGCACAACCACCCGTCGTACGTCGAGCCCTACCAGGGCGCGGCCACGGGCGTCGGCGGCATCGTGCGCGACATCATCGCGATGGGCGCGCGGCCGGTGGCGGTCGTCGACCCGCTGCGGTTCGGTGCCGCTGACCACCCCGACACCAAGCGGGTGCTCCCGGGTGTCGTCGCCGGCATCGGCGGCTACGGCAACTGCCTGGGCCTGCCGAACATCGGCGGCGAGGTCGTCTTCGACTCCTGCTACCAGGGAAACCCGCTGGTCAACGCCGGTGCCATCGGTGTGATGCGGCACGACGACATCCACCTCGCGAAGGCGTCCGGCGCGGGCAACAAGGTCATCCTGTACGGGGCCCGTACGGGTGGTGACGGCATCGGCGGCGCGTCGATCCTGGCGAGCGAGACCTTCGACGACGCCAAGCCGAGCAAGCGCCCGGCCGTCCAGGTCGGCGACCCCTTCCAGGAGAAGCTGCTCATCGAGTGCACCCTGGAGGCGTTCGCCGAGAAGCTGGTCGTCGGCATCCAGGACCTCGGCGCGGCGGGCCTGTCCTGCGCCACGTCCGAGCTGGCGTCGAACGGCTCCGGCGGCATGCGCGTGACCCTGGACGACGTACCGCTGCGCGACTCCACGCTCTCGCCCGAGGAGATCCTCATGAGCGAGTCGCAGGAACGCATGTGCGCGGTCGTGGAGCCGGAGAAGGTCGACCGGTTCCTGGAGATCTGCGAGAAGTGGGACGTCATCGCCACCGTCATCGGTGAGGTGACCGACGGCGACCGCCTGGAGATCTACTGGCACGGCGGCAAGATCGTCGACGTCGACCCGCGCACGGTGGCGCACGAGGGCCCGGTCTACGAGCGCCCGTACGCCCGTCCGGAGTGGCAGGACGCCCTTCAGGCGGACGACGCCAACAAGCTCGCGCGGCCCGCGAGTTCGGCGGAGCTGAAGGACCAGGTCCTGAAGCTGGTGGCCTCTCCCAACCAGGCTTCCAAGAAGTGGATCACCTCGCAGTACGACCACTTCGTGCAGGGCAACACCGTTCTCGCCCAGCCCGAGGACTCCGGCATGATCCGCATCGACGAGGCGACCGGTCTCGGCGTGGCCATCGCGACGGACGGCAACGGCCGGTACGCGAAGCTGGACCCGTACCACGGGGCCCAGCTGGCGCTGTCGGAGGCGTACCGCAACGTCGCCACGACCGGCGCCAAGCCGCTCGCGGTCTCCGACTGCCTGAACTTCGGCTCGCCCGAGGACCCGGCGGTGATGTGGCAGTTCGCGGAGGCGGTGCGCGGACTGGCGGACGCCTGCCAGCAGTTGGGCACCCCGGTGACCGGCGGCAACGTCTCGCTCTACAACCAGACGGGCGAGGCGGCCATCCACCCGACGCCGGTCGTGGCGGTGCTGGGCGTCATCGACGACGTGGCGCGCCGCACGCCGGTCGCCTTCCAGGAGGAGGGCCAGCTGCTGTACCTCCTCGGCGACACGCGTGAGGAGTTCGGCGGTTCGGCCTGGTCGCAGGTGGTCCACGATCACCTGGGCGGTCTGCCTCCGCGGGTGGACCTGGAGCGCGAGCGCCTGCTCGCCGAGATCCTGATCTCCGCCTCCCGCGACGGCATGATCGACTCCGCGCACGACCTGTCCGACGGCGGTCTGATCCAGGCGGTCGTGGAGTCGGCGCTGCTCGGCGGCAAGGGCGCCCGTCTGATCGTCCCGGACGGTCTGGACGCCTTCACCCTCCTCTTCTCCGAGTCGGCGGGACGCGCGGTCGTCGCCGTGCCGCGCTCCGAGGAGGTCCGCTTCAACGACATGTGCGGTGCGCGGGGCCTGCCGGCCACCCGTATCGGCGTCGTCGACGGCGACTCCGTCGAGCTCCAGGGCGAGTTCACGCTCTCCCTGGAGGAGCTGCGCGTGGCGCACGAGGAGACGATCCCGGCGCTGCTGGCGTAGCCGGTAGTGGGCGTACGACATGAGGGTCCCGTCCGGTCAACGGACGGGACCTTCTCGGCTCCCCGCACGCGACATCGCGGCCCGCATAGGCTGCCCCTATGCCGCCGGCCAAGAAGCGCACCCGCACCTATGACCCCGCCAAGATCCGCACCGCGGTGCTCGCCCAGTTCGGGAACGTACGTCAGGCCGTACGCAGCCTGACCGCTGAGCAACTCGCGCTGCCCACCCGGCTGGGCGACTGGACCGTACGGGAGCTGGCGGCACACGTGACCATGGCCGTGGAGACCGTCAGCCGCAACCTCGACCGTGACGAGCCGGCCAAGCCCGAACTCACCCTTCTGCACTGGCCCTTCGCCACCGCCGGCCGTGCCGGCGACATCGCCGACGGCACGCGTGAGCTGGCCGCCGCCAACCCGGACCTCGACGCCCTGTACGCACGGACCGGGCAGCGCATCGCCGAGAGCCTCGCCGCCGCCCCCGGCGACCGGCTCCTCGCCGCCCGCACTGGCGCGATGACCCTCGCCGACTACCTGGTGACCCGCACCGTCGAACTCGTCGTCCACACCGACGACCTCAACGCCGCCGTCCCAGGCCTCGACATCCCGTACGACCGTCAGGCCCTCGCCGCCTGCACCCGCCTGCTCGCCGACGCCCTCGCGGCGAAGGCACCCGGGGGTTCGACCGAGGTGCGGATCCCGCCGTATGCCGTGGTGCAGTGTGTCGAGGGGCCGAGGCACACCCGGGGCACCCCGCCCAACGTCGTCGAGACCGACCCGCTGACCTGGATCCGGCTCGCGACCGGGCGGGTGACGTGGCGGGACGCGGTGGCGGAGGCCAAGGTGAGCGCGAGCGGGGAGCGGGCCGACCTGGGCGGGCTGCTGCCGCTCATGGGCTGACCGGCGGCCGTCGCGGGCTCGCCCCCGGCAAGCGGAACCGCGCGGAACCAGTCCCGTGTCCCTCCCGTCCCACCGGCATGAACACACTCGGCACTCTTGGCATGGACAAGCAGCGACTGGCCGCCGCCCTCGCCGCGCTGACCCTCCTTCCGCTCGCCGCCGCCTGCGGCAGCGAGGACGCGGGCAGTGAGTCGGTCGGCTCCGGGGCCTCGGCCTCCGTCACCGGCGCCTACTGGGCGGTCGACGACGTCACCGTCGACGGCAAGAAGAGCGCCGCCCCGGGCAACGCCCACCTGCAGATCGCCGACGGCGGCAAGGTCAAGGGCAACCTCGGCTGCAACAACTTCGGCGCCGAGGCGGCCTTCGCCGACAGCCACGTCACCTTCGACAAGGTCCAGGCGACCGAGATGGCCTGCGAGGGCGTCCCGGCGAACTTCGAGCAGACCCTCGCCCGCACCCTGGCCGACGGCGACCTCACCACCGAGGTCGAGGGCGACACGCTGACCCTCACCACGGCGGACGGCGACCGCGTCGCCCTCAGCAAGGAGGAGGCCGCCACGCTCAAGGGCACGAAGTGGACCATCACCAGCCCGGACGCCGACGGCAAGGCCCATCTCACCTTCGACGAGAAGACCGGACAGGTCAGCGGCAGCCTCGGCTGCAACAAGGTGAAGGCCGCGGCAACGGTCCGCGACGGCCGTATCACGCTCGGCACCGCGTCCACCACGCGAATGATGTGCGACACCTCACTCATGAAGACGGAGAAGACGCTCCTGGGCCTCTTCGACAGCACGGTGAAATACGGACTGGATCATCGCACCCTCACTCTGACCAGCGAAAACGGTGAGAGCGTGAACGCGACCGCCGCCGAGTGATCCTTTACGGTCGCGTATCCCCAATTCGGACCAGTGGTCGATCTCGCCTACACTCGGAGCCGTGCCACGTGGTGACGGTCGACTCAATCACGATCTACTTCCCGGCGAGAAGGGCCCCCAGGACGCGTGTGGCGTCTTCGGTGTCTGGGCTCCGGGTGAAGAGGTCGCAAAGCTCACGTACTTCGGGCTCTACGCCCTCCAGCATCGGGGCCAGGAATCCGCGGGAATCGCGGTCAGCAACGGCTCCCAGATCCTCGTCTTCAAGGACATGGGCCTGGTCTCCCAGGTCTTCGACGAGACCTCGCTCGGTTCGCTCCAGGGTCACATCGCGGTCGGACACGCCCGCTACTCGACCACCGGCGCCTCCGTGTGGGAGAACGCCCAGCCGACGTTCCGCGCCACCGCGCACGGCTCCATCGCGCTCGGCCACAACGGCAACCTGGTCAACACGGCCCAGCTCGCCGAGATGGTCGCCGACCTCCCCAAGCAGGAGGGCGGCCGCACCCCGCGTGTCGCGGCCACCAACGACACCGACCTCCTGACCGCGCTCCTCGCGGCCCAGGTCGACGAGGACGGCAAGCCGCTGACCATCGAGGAGGCCGCCCACCAGGTCCTCCCGCAGGTCAAGGGCGCCTTCAGCCTCGTCTTCATGGACGAGAACACCCTCTACGCCGCCCGCGACCCGCAGGGCATCCGCCCGCTGGTCCTCGGCCGCCTGGAGCGCGGCTGGGTCGCCGCGTCCGAGTCCGCCGCCCTCGACATCTGCGGCGCGAGCTTCGTCCGCGAGATCGAGCCGGGCGAGTTCGTCGCCATCGACGAGAACGGTCTGCGCAGCTCGCGATTCGCGGAAGCGAAGCCCAAGGGCTGTGTCTTCGAATACGTGTACCTGGCCCGCCCGGACACCGACATCGCCGGCCGCAACGTCTACCTCTCCCGGGTGGAGATGGGCCGCAAGCTCGCGAAGGAAGCCCCGGTCGAGGCCGACCTGGTCATAGCGACCCCGGAGTCCGGCACCCCGGCGGCGATCGGCTACGCGGAGGCCAGCGGCATCCCGTTCGGTGCGGGTCTGGTGAAGAACGCGTACGTCGGACGTACGTTCATCCAGCCCTCGCAGACCATCCGCCAGCTCGGCATCCGCCTGAAGCTGAACCCGCTGAAGGAAGTCATCAAGGGCAAGCGCCTGGTCGTCGTCGACGACTCGATCGTGCGCGGCAACACCCAGCGCGCCCTGGTCCGCATGCTCCGCGAGGCGGGTGCCGCCGAGGTCCACATCCGGATCTCCTCCCCGCCCGTGAAGTGGCCCTGCTTCTTCGGCATCGACTTCGCCACCCGCGCCGAGCTCATCGCCAACGGCATGACGATCGAGGAGATCGGCACCTCGCTGGGCGCCGACTCCCTCTCCTACATCTCCATCGACGGCATGATCGAGGCGACCACCATCGCCAAGCCGAACCTCTGCCGCGCCTGCTTCGACGGCGAGTACCCGATGGATCTCCCCGACCCCGAGCTGCTCGGCAAGCAGCTCCTGGAGACGGAGCTGGCCGCCGGCCCGGCCGCCACGGCCGCCGCCGACGCGATCCGCCGCCCGTAGTAGCGGGCCCGTCACACCTGCCGTACGACACGAAGGTTCTCTACTGCCATGTCTGAGACAACTGGTGCCAGCTACGCAGCCGCGGGCGTCGACATCGAAGCGGGCGACCGCGCGGTCGAGCTGATGAAGGAGTGGGTGAAGAAGACGCAGCGCCCCGAGGTCCTCGGCGGCCTCGGCGGTTTCGCCGGCCTCTTCGACGCCTCCGCCCTCAAGCGCTACGAGCGTCCCCTCCTCGCCTCCGCCACCGACGGCGTGGGCACCAAGGTCGACATCGCCCGCCAGCTGGGTGTCTACGACACCATCGGCCACGACCTGGTCGCCATGGTCATGGACGACATCGTGGTGTGCGGCGCCGAGCCGCTGTTCATGACCGACTACATCTGCGTCGGCAAGGTCCACCCCGAGCGGGTCGCCGCCATCGTCAAGGGCATCGCCGAGGGCTGTGTGCTCGCCGGCTGCGCTCTGGTCGGCGGCGAGACCGCCGAGCACCCGGGCCTGCTGGGCGAGGACGACTTCGATGTCGCCGGCGCCGGTACGGGCGTCGTGGAGGCCGACCGGCTGCTGGGCCCGGATCGCATCCGTAAGGGTGACGCGGTGATCGCCATGGCGGCATCCGGCCTTCACTCGAACGGGTACTCGCTGGTCCGCCACGTCCTGCTGAACCAGGCCGGACTCGCCCTGGACACCCGGATCGACGAGCTGGGCCGCACCCTCGGCGAGGAGCTGCTGGAGCCGACGAAGATCTACTCGCTGGACTGTCTGGCCCTCACCCGCACCACGGACGTGCACGCGTACAGCCACGTCACGGGTGGCGGTCTCGCCGCCAACCTGGCCCGGGTGATCCCTGACGACCTGCACGCGATCGTCGACCGCACCACCTGGACCCCGGCCCCGATCTTCGACCTCGTCGGCAAGACGGGCCAGGTCGAGCGCCTGGAGCTGGAGAAGACCCTGAACATGGGCGTCGGCATGATCGCGATCGTGCCGGAGGAGGCCACGGACGCGGCCCTGGCGACACTGGCCGACCGAGGGGTCGACGCATGGGTCGCCGGCGAGATCACGGACCGTGGCGAGCACGCCACGGGTGCCGAGCTGGTCGGAGACTACGCGGGCTGACGCTGACGGCGGCAGTGCGTCGGAGGCAGTGCAAAACCCGGTCTGGCGGAGAACCGCTCAGGACCGGGTCAGGCACTGCTGGACAGTCAAGCGCCGCGGCGTTGTTGCGACGTGGGACCGGACTCGTCGTCCTCGTCGTCCTCATCGTCGTTGTAGTAATCCGCGTACTGGGCGTACGGGTCGTCTTCTTCTTCGTCGTCCTCGAACGGCTCGCCGTTCGGCGGCTGGCTCGAAGTCGAAGCGCCCAGCTCGTTGGCCAGACGCGACAGGTCAGTCCCGCCGCTGTTGTACTTCAGCTGGCGGGCGACCTTCGTCTGCTTGGCCTTGGCCCGGCCGCGCCCCATGGCTCGACCCCCTCGGTGACGGGGCTCGACGGCCCCAGAGTCTTGACACGCGTTCATGATCTGGAACGGGCTCTCCTCGGAGAGACCGGTCCGTAGGGCTTCCACGGTACCTGAGCCCGCGCCCATACGGTACGTCGCCCGCAGCACGCGCGTGTGCACAGGACCTTCGAGGCGCCCTGTCCTCGCTGGTCAACCGCGATTTTAACCACTTATAGGCGGTCGACCCGCCGGTAGAAGTGAGAGTTCTCTCCAACTGCCCACCGGCGGGTACCGGAACAAACCCGTGTCAGGGGTGATCCTCGGCCGGACGGCGCACCGGATCAGTGCGCTCCGCGTGCCTCCGCCATCCGCTGCTCGGCGATCCGGTCGGCCGCGGCGGCCGGCGGAATCCCGTCCGTCTTCGCACGTGCGAATATGGCCAGCGTGGTGTCGTAGATCTTCGCGGCCTTCGCCTTGCACCGGTCGAAGTCGAAGCCGTGCAGCTCGTCGGCGACCTGGATCACACCGCCGGCGTTCACCACGTAGTCGGGCGCGTAGAGGATCCCGCGGTCGGCGAGGTCCTTCTCGACGCCCGGGTGGGCGAGCTGGTTGTTGGCCGCGCCGCACACCACCTCGGCGGTCAGCACCGGCACGGTGTCGTCGTTCAGGGCGCCGCCGAGCGCGCACGGAGCGTAGATGTCGAGGTTCTCGACCCGGATCAGGGTCGCGGTGTCGGCGACGGCCCGTACGCCCGTCGGGTGCGCGGCGAGGATCCGCCCCACGGCCTCCTCGCGCACGTCCGTGATGACGACCTCGGCGCCCTCCGCCCGCAGGTGGTCCACCAGGTGGTGGCCGACCTTGCCGACGCCCGCGATGCCGACGGTGCGGCCGCGCAGCGACGGGTCGCCCCACTGGTGCTGAGCCGAGGCGCGCATGCCCTGGTAGACGCCGAAGGCGGTGAGCACGGAGGAGTCGCCCGCGCCGCCGTTCTGCGGCGACCGTCCGGTCGTCCAGCGGCACTCGCGGGCCACGACGTCCATGTCGGCGACGTACGTACCAACGTCGCACGCGGTGACGTAGCGGCCGCCCAGCGAGGCCACGAAGCGGCCGTACGCGAGCAGCAGCTCTGTTCTTTGAGAGGGCTGGACCTTCTGCGGGTCGCCGATGATCACGGCTTTGCCGCCGCCGTGATCGAGACCGGCCATGGCGTTCTTGTACGACATCCCGCGCGCGAGGTTCAGCGCGTCGGCGACGGCCTCGTCCTCGGTCGCGTACGGGTAGAAGCGCGTACCGCCGAGGGCGGGGCCCAGGGCGGTGGAGTGGATGGCGATGACGGCCTTGAGGCCGCTGGCGCGGTCCTGACAGAGCACGACTTGCTCATGACCCCCCTGCTCCGAGTGGAACAGGGTGTGCAGGACGCCGTGTGTTACGTCGGTCACTGTGGTGACTCCTGAGTACTGGCGGCGAGTGGAGCGAGCTCCCGTACGGGTGGCGGGGGCTGTGAGCATGAGATTAGACCCGTCGGCACCCGTCCATCCCGCAGTGCTCAGGATCACCTACTCCCGGAGTACAGCCGTGCGACGATTTGCATAGTTTTCCCGCACGTTTGTCAGCGGGTTTCGCGGGTTTTCCTGGCAGATGGCGGGGGAGGGAGCAGGCGTGCCCAAGGTGTCCTCGGTGATCGTCCCGTACGCGACCTATCTGCGCGTCTACGAGCCACTGGCCGCCTTCCCGGAACCGGAGCGCGACCACTGGGCCCGCTATGCCCGCCGCAGTGACCGTCCCTCGTACCAGGACGAACTGCGTCGCTCGCTGGCCGACTTGCTGCCCACCCCGCCCGTCGCCGTCCCCGTCCAGGAGAGCGGCGACGCCTTCGTGGCCGAGGTCGACGGGGCGGTGTGCGTGTGCCCGTGGCGGACCCGGCTGCGCGGCTGGCTGGCGCTCGGGGAGCTGGCCGACGAACTGCCGAAGCCGGTCCTGGACGCGGTGCTCCCGGAGGTCGTACGGCGCCAGGCGGCCCAGGACTACGAGCGCTGGCTGGCCCGCAACCCGGACGCCCGGCCCTGGATCCGGACCTCGACCTGGCAGGTGCCGCTGCACTGGTTCGTGCTGGTGTCGGACGAGGAGCGGCGCTTCGACAAGGGCTCGGGCGACATTCCGCCGATGCTGCGCTACCGGACGCCCATGGTGGAGGCACGGCGGCGCGTGGCGCGGGCCCTCAGGACGCTGAAGGACGCCATCGACGAGGGGCCGCTCATCGACGGCCTGCTGGACGTCGGGCGCTGGCTGGAGGAGTTCCACCCGCGCTCGCTGGTCGAGCTGGACTACGGCGGCCTGGTGCACACCCTGCCCGCCGGCGAGCTGGAGGACGACCACTCGGCCGCGGATGTGACCCACGGCATTGACGCGCTGCGTCGTGGCGACGGGGAGGCCGCGGGGGTGGCCTACGGGCGGCTCGTGGAGCGGTGGCGGTCGGTGCGGGACCGGCGATCGGCCAACTGAGCCGACCGGTGTGATCTGACGCACTGTGTGACGTAACGAACTGGCGTTTGACGAGCCGCCCGTTTTGGGGTTTCGTGCTCGCTCTGAGGTACCTGATGTCTCGTCAACAAGGGACGTAGGACTCGATACGGGCGTATGCATCAACCATGATTCAACGCGCGTAAGCGTGACGGACCGCACGTACGCGGGCCTTGCGCCCCTAACCCCCCCTCGTGCCAAAATAGGACAAGGAGTCCGGGGAGGACTCCATCTCGACATTGCACGCTTTGGGGGGTCTTGGGACTCCTGCACGCCACTGTGACTGATCGTCACAGCGGCGTGACTGTCCGCTATGGCATGGTCCATCGGCTTCCGTCGCTGATGAACACCTGGGAGGGCAATTCCATCGGTTTGGCCGACGCGGCTGGACAGATGGTGTAGTTGTAGTGCCGAGGACAAGCCGTTCGTCCTATAACCGACTCGACTCGCGTCCGCCATTTCGGGCAACGCGGGTCAAGGTGCAGAATTTAGAGGAAAGAACCGAGAAGGTTCGGTTCTCCCGAGGAGGCCGCTCATGACCGCTCGCACCCCTGATGCCGAGCCGCTGCTGACCCCGGCTGAGGTCGCCACCATGTTCCGCGTCGACCCCAAGACGGTCACGCGGTGGGCGAAGGCCGGGAAGCTTACTTCCATCCGTACGCTCGGCGGACACCGCCGCTACCGCGAGGCTGAGGTCCGCGCACTGCTCGCGGGCATCCCGCAGCAGCGCAGCGAGGCCTGAACAACTCCATAACCGGGCAAAACGGCAGTTCCCCCAACTCGCCGCGGCGCCCGAACCCTAGCTCCAAGCGACGCGGGTTCTGCCCCAACAGAGCCCACGCCCAAGCCGTCAGAGCTCTTCGGGCACGCAACAAGGGTGCGTCGTAGATCGCGCTGGACTCCGCCGGGTCCAGCGCGATCTTTTTTGTGTGCGGGATGTGTGCCGGCCGACGGTCCTGTGGGTGGCCTTGTCGGAGTCTGGGGAGGGCTGTCGGATCTCCTGTGGACCCGTCGTGGGGCGTCACCGATCGTGTGCCGGAGGATCCCTAGAAGCTGGTGCAATTGCACATATTAAATTGACCAGTTGTAGGCAGGGTGTAAGTACCGCACTTCCGGAAACTCATGCGGTGACACCCGTCACATGGCGCGGTGCTTGTTGCCTCTGGCCTATGTGCGCTAAAGGGAGGGCTGGCCTCCAGCACCCCACGCGGGGGCGGGAGTTGACCTTGGTACGGGTCACGCGGTGGACGCCGCTTCGCCCTCGGTGACTTCGCCGGGGGCCCGGGCCGCCTGGGTGGTGCCACGCGGGGCGGAGTCCAGCGCCAGCCGCAGCAGGCGGTGGCAGATCGGGCAGTGACGGGTGAGATGTCGGTAGGAGGAGGCGGCGGACAGGTGCGCGCGGAGCAACGCCCGCGTCTCGTGCCTGGTCGATGCCGCCATACGCCACCTCCATGGGGCCATGCCGGGAAGGTCCCTGTTTTCTGGGTACCGAGTGAATGTGACGCCGTCAAGGTGGCGAGAGGCTCCGCCGGTTGTGCCGGCCCGCGAACCCGGCCCTGAAGGGGTCCTCAAGCGCCGGACGGGCTGAGGGGCAACGGGTCGGCACTGAGAGGCGGGACCCGGGCATACATAAGGCCCGCAACCCTTTACCGGGTGCGGGCCCTACTCTTCACTGCGGTCCTGACGGGATTTGAACCCGCGGCCTCCACCTTGACAGGGTGGCGAGCACTCCAAACTGCTCCACAGGACCAGGTTTCGCTGCGCCATTCGTGCGTTGCGCTGCGAGAAGAGACTGTACAGGAGGGTGAGCCCCGGGTCGAACTCACCCAACGTGCACGCCTCGTTACGGCGCCAGCGTGTCGATCGTCTTCACGATCCGCTTGTCGGAGATCGGGTACGCCGTACCGAGCGCGTGCGCGAAGTAGCTGACGCGGAGTTCCTCCAGCATCCAGCGGACGTCCAGCACCGGCTGCGGCACCGGGCGGCCCTGCGGCATCTGCTCCAGGAGCCAGGCGTACTCGTCCTGCATCTCGTGGACCTTCTCCATGCGGGTCGTGTCCCGCTGGACGTTCGTCGGCATCTGCTGGAGCCGCCGGTCCACCGCGATCAGGTAGCGCATCAGGTCGGGCAGGCGGCGCAGGCCCGCCGCCGTCACGAAACCGGGCTTCACAAGGGCGTCCAGCTGC
Source organism: Streptomyces viridochromogenes (assembly GCF_001270495.1). Taxonomy (GTDB): domain Bacteria; phylum Actinomycetota; class Actinomycetes; order Streptomycetales; family Streptomycetaceae; genus Streptomyces; species Streptomyces viridochromogenes_A. The sequence goes on along the minus strand of NZ_LGUR01000250.1, from coordinate 21,093 downwards.
TTGCGCACGTCCGTGAGGTTTGCCAGCAGGGCAGGGCTGCGTGCGGCCTTCAGGCGGCGCTCAGCGGCCTGCCAGGCGGCGAGGACCTGCTGCACCTGGCCCACCGTACGGACGGTCGTGTCGACGATCTCGGCGCGCACCTTGTCGTACAGCTTCCGGTACGACTCCTCGTCCCACGCCGGTCCGCCGAAGTCACCGATCAGCTTGTCCGCCGCGGCCATCGCGCAGTCGTCGAAGAGGGCCTGTATCGAACCGTGCGGGTTGGCCGACAGAGCCAGCTTCTGCGGGTTGGTCAGCTTCTCGGATACGAACTTCGCGGGGTTGACCGGGATGTTGCGGAGGATCAGGCGACGGGTGCCCTTCCACATCGCCTGCTGCTGCTCCGCCTCCGTGTCGAAGAGGCGCACGGAGACCGTGTCGCCGTCGTCCACGAGCGCCGGATACGCCTTCACCGGCTGGCCGGCGCGGCGCGTCTCGAAGACGCGGGTGAGCGCGCCGATCGTCCAGTCGGTCAGGCCCGTGCGCTCCAGGGACTCGCCGCCCTGGCGGGAGGCGGTGGCCGCGGCGGCCTGCGAGAGGGCCTGGCGCGCCTTCGGCTTCAGCCGCAGCTTCAGCGCCTCCAGATCCTTGTCCTCCGCCAGCTTGCGGCGCCGTTCGTCGACGATCCGGAAGGTGATGCGGAGATGGTCGGGGACCTTCGACCAGTCGAAGTCGTCGGCGGTGAAGGGGACCCCGACCATGCGCTTCAGCTCGCGGGCCATGGTCACCGTCAGCGGCTCCTGCAGAGGGGCCGCCGTGTCCAGGAACCGCTTCGCGAAGTTCGGCGCCGGGACGTAGTTGCGGCGGATCGGCTTGGGGAGCGAGCGGATCAGCTCCGTCACCAGCTCCTCGCGCAGGCCCGGGATCTGCCAGTCGAAGCCCTCGTCCACGGCCTGGTTCAGCACCTGGAGCGGGACATGGACCGTCACACCGTCCGCGTCCGCGCCCGGCTCGAACTGGTACGTCACCCGGAACTTCAGCGCACCCTGCCGCCAGGTGTCCGGATAGTCCGCCTTGGTGACCGCCTCGGCCGACTCCCGGATGAGCATCTCGCGCTCGAAGTCCAGGAAGTCCGGCTGCTCGTGCCGCTTGTGCTTCCACCAGGAGTCGAAGTGGGCCCCGGAGACGACATGGTCCGGGACCTTCTCGTCGTAGAAGTCGAACAGCGTCTCGTCGTCGACCACGATGTCCCGGCGCCGGGCCCGGTGCTCCAACTCCTCGACCTCGCTGAGGAGTTTGCGGTTGTCGGCGAAGAACTTGTGGTGCGTGCGCCAGTCGCCCTCGACCAGGGCGTTGCGGATGAACAGCTCGCGGCTGACCTCAGGGTCGATCCGGCCGTAGTTCACCTTGCGCTGGGCGATGATCGGGACGCCGTACAGCGTGACCTTCTCGTACGCCATCACCGCCGCCTGGTCCTTCTCCCAGTGCGGTTCGCTGTACGTCCGCTTGAGCAGGTGCCCGGCGAGCGGCTCGACCCACTCCGGCTCGATCTTCGCGTTGACCCGGGCCCAGAGGCGGGAGGTCTCGACGAGCTCGGCGGACATGACGAAGCGCGGGGGCTTCTTGAAGAGGGCCGAGCCCGGGAAGACCGCGAACTTGGCGCTGCGGGCGCCCAGGTACTCGTTCTTCGCGCCGTCCTTCACGTCCTTCATGCCGATGTGGGACAGGAGGCCGGCGAGGAGGGAGAGGTGGATGCGGTCGTCGGGGGCGTCCTCCTCGTTGAGGTGGATGCCCATCTGCTTGGCGACCGTACGCAGCTGGGTGTAGATGTCCTGCCATTCGCGGATGCGCAGGAAGTTCAGGTACTCCTGCTTGCACATCCGCCGGAAGGAGCTCGATCCCCGCTCCTTCTGCTGCTCGCGGACGTAGCGCCAGAGGTTGAGATACGCGAGGAAGTCGCTCGTCTCGTCCTTGAAGCGGGCGTGCTGCTGGTCGGCCTGGGTCTGCTTGTCGGCCGGGCGCTCGCGCGGGTCCTGGATGGAGAGCGCGGCCGCTATGACCATGACCTCGCGGACACAGCCGTTCTTGTCGGCCTCCAGGACCATCCGGGCCAGGCGCGGGTCGACGGGCAGCTGGGCCAGTTTGCGGCCCGTCTCGGTGAGCCGCTTGCGCGGGTCCTTCTGAGCCGGGTCGAGAGCGTTGAGCTCCTGGAGCAGCTGGACGCCGTCGCGGATGTTGCGGTGGTCCGGCGGGTCGATGAACGGGAACTTCTCGATGTCGCCGAGGCCGGCCGCGGTCATCTGGAGGATGACGGAGGCGAGGTTCGTACGGAGGATCTCCGCGTCCGTGAACTCCGGGCGGGCGACGAAGTCGTCCTCGGAGTAGAGGCGGATGCAGACACCGTCGCTGGTCCGGCCACAGCGGCCCTTGCGCTGGTTGGCGCTGGCCTGCGAGATCGGCTCGATGGGCAGCCGCTGCACCTTGGTGCGATGGCTGTACCGGCTGATCCGGGCGAAGCCGGGGTCGATGACGTACTTGATGCCCGGGACGGTCAGCGAGGTCTCGGCGACGTTGGTCGCCAGAACGATCCTGCGGCCGGTGTGGGGCTGGAAGACACGGTGCTGCTCGGCGTGCGAGAGCCGGGCGTAGAGCGGGAGTACCTCGGTGAATCTGTACTTCTTCTTCTCCAGGGCGTCGGCCGTGTCCCGGATCTCCCGCTCACCGGAGAGAAAGACGAGGATGTCGCCCTTGCCCTCGCCCTGGAGCTCCTCGACGGCATCGCAGATCGCGGTGATCTGATCGCGGTCGGCGTCCTCGGAGTCCTCTTCGAGGAGCGGCCGGTAACGCACCTCCACGGGGTACGTCCGCCCGCTGACCTCGATGATCGGGGCGTCGCCGAAGTGCCGGGAGAACCGCTCGGGATCGATGGTGGCCGAGGTGATGACGACCTTCAGATCCGGCCGCTTCGGCAGCAGCTGCGCCAGATACCCGAGCAGGAAGTCGATGTTGAGGGACCGCTCGTGGGCCTCGTCGATGATGATCGTGTCGTAGGCGCGCAGCTCGCGGTCGGTCTGGATCTCGGCGAGCAGGATGCCGTCCGTCATCAGCTTGATGAAGGTCGAGTCCGGGTTCACCTGGTCGGTGAACCGCACCTTCCAGCCGACGGTCTCGCCCAGTGGCGTGTCCAGCTCCTCCGCGACCCGCTCCGCGACGGTGCGGGCGGCGATACGACGGGGCTGGGTGTGCCCGATCATGCCGCGCAGGCCGCGGCCGAGCTCGACGCAGATCTTGGGGATCTGCGTGGTCTTGCCGGACCCGGTCTCACCGGCCACGATCACGACCTGGTGATCACGGATGGCGGCCGCGATCTCGTCCTTCTTCTGGCTGACGGGCAGCTGCTCGGGGTAGCTGACGGCGGGCACGCGCTCGCGTCGTACGGCGATCCGCTCCTCGGCCTTCGCGACCTCCGCCTCGATCTCGGCGAGCACGGCGGCACGCGCCTCGGGCTTGCGGATCTTGCGCGCGCCTTCGAGCCTGCGCCCGAGTCGCTGCGCTTCGCGCAGGGAAAGCTCGGTCAGGCGAGGGGCGAGCGTGCCGAAGCTCGGAGCGCCGGGGGCGGGGGCGGGATGCGTAGACATACGCGATCCAGGATCTCATCCCGGGGAAAGAAGGGGCGAACCCTTTTGGGCCCGCCCCCGCTCACTTCCCTCGCTCGCCTCCGCCGCGTGTGTCACCGCACGTCGACGTAGTCCTCCCGGCCGTCGCCCACGAAGTGCTTGCCGTCGGGATACAGGTGGACGGGGACCCAGGTGCCGTCCTCCTTGGCCGTGAAGCCCTTGCTGAAGGAGCCGTTCGTCTTCGTGGTGACGGTGGCCATCAGGTACCAGGTGCTCTTGCCCTTGGGCCGGAAGAGGAGCTGTACCTTCCTGCCGCCGTACGCCTTCCAGGTTGACGAGCCGACCGCGCGCTCCTGGAGCACGCCCTTCACGGTGATCGTCCTGCCCTTGTACACCGGCTCGGGAGACGCGTTGGCGTCCTTGATCCGGGTGAGGGCACGGGTCTTGCGCAGGCTCTTGCTGACGGTGCCCTTGATGTCCTTGGTGGTGGACCCGGCGTAGCGCAGGCGCCAGTAGCCGTCCGTGTAGCCCGGCAGCCGCTCCACGATGAACTGCGACCCGAAGCTGGTCCTCACGGTCTTCTTCGTGGCCCAGCCGCTCGTGCCGTTGGCCGAGTACTGGATGTCGACGCTGATCTGGTCACTGGTGTCGCGCCCGATCACGTCGAGGCTGCCGGTGATCTCCAGCCGCGCGTACTTGTCCTGCCGCGCCGTGAACTCCGTGAACCTCGTCGTGGCCGTGACCGCGACGGTGACGTCGGCGGTGGCGGTGCGCTGGATGAACGCGTTGTACGGATACGGCGGGAACCCCACCTCGTACACGACCTTGCTGCCGTACGGGGACCGCACGAAGGAGAAGCGGCCGCTCGCGTCGGTGGTCGACTCGACCGGGTTGCAGGTGGTGCAGTCCTTGTAGTCCATCTCCAGCGGGATGCCGGACAACGGCTTCCACTCGGTGCCGCTCTGGTACTGGAGCGTGCCGGTGACGTTGACCTTGTCGCCGGCGGTGACGTGGAAGCTGCTCTTGTCCAGGACGAACCGGGTCGGCGCGGCCTTCGGCCTGACGTCGATCCAGGGGCTCGTGGCGAAGCCGAGGTCGCCGTTGTACTGGGCGAAGGTCCAGCCGCCCTCCACCACCTCGTGCGCGGCCGAGAAGTGGCCGGCGTCGTCCGTGACCGCGGTCCTGTCCTCGTTCTGGTCGAAGGTGAGGTCCACGGTGGCACCGGGCAACGGCACCGTTTCGCGGGTGCTGGGGTCGCGCAGGACCATGTCGCCGGTGGCGGTGACCGTCCTGTGCTCGATGTCCGGCTCGGTCGGCGTGACGGCGAAGCCGCTGATGACGGGCTGCTTCTGGTAGCGCAGCGTGCCCGCGTTCTTCTGGACGGTGGTTTCGCCCGCGGTGTTCGTCGCCTCGATGTCGATCGTGTAGTCGCCGAGGCTGTCTAGGTGGACGGGCTGGGAGGCCCAGATGCCCTCCCACGAGCTGACCCAGTACTTCTGCGTGAAGTCGGTGACGGTGGCGACCGGCGTCTCCGACTCGCCGCTGCCGACGGGACGCAGCGCCGCGGTGACCTTGGCGATCTCTCCGCTGTAGTTGAGCCGCACGTCGATGACCGACCAGTCGGCCTGGTCGCTGTACGCGGACTTGACGGTCGGCCCGGCGGCGTGGGCGGTGCCAGGTATGGCGAGCGTGGAGAACAGGACGGCGGCGGCCGTCACCAGTCCTCTGGTGATGCGTCTCAAGAACCCCCCTCAGGCTCCTTGTGAGCGACGAAAACCCCCACCGGGATCCGGTGGGGGTTTTCGTACTGTGTGGCTGGGGCCGGGGTCGAACCGGCGACCTATCGCTTTTCAGGCGATCGCTCGTACCAACTGAGCTACCCAGCCGCGAGGTCTCTTACGAGACCTCAGCGGTCCTGACGGGATTTGAACCCGCGGCCTCCACCTTGACAGGGTGGCGAGCACTCCAAACTGCTCCACAGGACCAAGCGATGTGTACGACAGTGTCGCACACGGTGTTGCGTGCCCCCAACGGGATTCGAACCCGTGCTACCGCCTTGAAAGGGCGGCGTCCTAGGCCGCTAGACGATGAGGGCTATCGGCCCGCCTGGGCGCTTCTCAGCGCGTCGGGGACGTGAGAAGCATATGGGATGGCGGGAGGTATCGCCAAAACGGTTTACGGGGTGGGAGTGGGGGACGTGGGGCCGGGGGACGTAGGGCCGGGGGATGTGGCGTCGGGATCGGGGTCCGGACCGCCCGGCTGGTTCTCCTCCACCAGGTGGCGGCTCACCTCGGCCGTGGTCAGGCCCAGGCCGCCCAGTTCGATCTCGTCCCAGGCCTGGAGGCGGCGGGTGTCGCGGTCGAAGTAGAGGATCGAGGTCTGGATGGGGTCGGGGTGTTTGCCCTCGATCGCGCGCAGGCCGCTGCCGCCGGTCGAGCCTTCTACGCGCAGGCGGGTGCCGTAGGGCAGGAGCTCCATTTCCGGGTGGTGGATGTGGCCGGCCAGGACGAGGGGGACCTCGCCGTCGGTCTGGCGGGCGGCGACCGGTTCGTGGGCGACGGCGATGTCGACGGGCGTGCCGGCGGTCTGCTGGTCGCGCAGGGAGGTGGCGAGGCGGGCGCCGGCCAGTTCGTTCGCGGCGTCGCCACCGGGGATCTGGGTGCGGTCGGGGGTGAACTGGGGGTCGCCGATGCCGGCGAAGCGCAGGCCGGCGACGGTCTGCGCCTTGCCGTCGTCCAGGACGTGGACGTTCTTGAGCTTTTCCAGGTAGCGCTGGGTGAGGCGGGAGTCGTGGTTGCCGCGGACCCAGACGTAGGGGGCGCCGAGGTTCTCGATGGGGTCCAGGAAGCCGTTCTCGGCGGCTGTGCCGTGGTCCATGGTGTCGCCGGAGTCGACGATCACGTTGACCTTGTACTGGTCCACGAGCGAGGCGATGATCTTCCAGCTCGCCGGGTTGAGGTGGATGTCGGAGACGTGCAGGACGCGGATGGTGGTGGGGTCCGGCGCGTAGGCGGGGAGCGTGGAGGTGGCGTCGTAGAGCTTGGTCACGTTGGTGACCAGGCGGGCCAACTCCTTCTGGTAGACGTCGAATTCGGTGACGATGCTGCGCGCGTTGCCGACCAGGGACGGGGCGGAGGAGAGCAGGCCCGAGAACTTCGGCTCCAGGACCGATTCGGGGTTCCAGGTCGCGTACGCCGTGCCGCCCGAGGCCGCCAGCAGGGTGAGGGCGAGGCCGCCGGCCACCAGGGCGCGCCGGGGGCGGCGGTAGACCGCCAGGCCGAGGGCCGTGGCGCCGGTGACGACGGCGACGCAGCTGCGCAGGGCCAGGTCGACGGTGCCGTGGGTGACGTCCTGGGCGACCTCGTCCTGGAGGCCGGAGAGCCGTTCGGGGTGGTCGACGAGGGCCTGGGCGCGGACGGGGTCCAGCTGGTCGACGTTGACGTCCAGGCGGACGGGGGCGATGTGGCTGTCCAGTTGGAGCGCGCCGAGCGGGGAGACGTTGATCTTTGTGCCGCCGGCGACGGAGGGGCGCAGGGTCATCGTCGTGTTCATCGGGCCGACCGGGACGGGTACGTTGCCGACGACCAGCAGGCCGAGCCAGGCGCCCAGGAGGACGACGGTGACCAGGCCGACGGCGCGTTTCCAGGGGTGGGGCTGGGTGACGAGTTCCGGGGTGGGGCTCGGGCGGCGGGTGGCGTAGCGGCGGGCGAGGGCTCGTGGGGCCCTGGGGAGGTGACCGAGGGCCTTCGTGACGGCAGCGGGGACGCGGGCCATTGGTCCCGTATGCCCAGGTGCGCAAGTGGATATGCGGGGCTGTTGGCGGCTCCTACGGCGGTGTGGTGCCCGACAATGGGCCTGTGCTGGAGATGACGCGCGAGGAGTTCGAGGAACTGGTCGCCGAGGCGCTGGACCGGATTCCGCCGGAGTTGACGCGGCTGATGGACAACGTCGCGGTGTTCGTCGAGGACGAACCACCGGCGGAGGACCCCCAGCTGCTCGGGTTGTACGAGGGGACGCCGCTGACCGAGCGCGGGGAGTGGTACGCCGGGGTGCTGCCGGACCGGATCACGATCTACCGGGGTCCGACGCTGCGGATGTGCGAGTCGCGGGAGGAGGTCGTCGAGGAGACCGAGGTGACGGTGGTGCATGAGATCGCGCATCACTTCGGGATCGACGATGCGCGATTGCATGCCCTCGGGTACGGGTGAGGGTGCCTCTGTGTCGCGTGCTGTCCGGGTTGTGCGGGGCGCGTGTCCTCTTGTGGGCGGCGGGAGTTGGGCAGGTTGACTTCTTCGCCCGCCCCTGGAGGTGGCTCCCGTGCGCCCCTTGTACGTACCTGTCCGTCTGGCCGCCACGGTGATGGCCGTCGCCGCTGCCGCCGGCTGTATGAGTGTCGGTGACGACGGGGGTGGCGGGAGCGCGAAGCCGTCGCACTCGGCCGGGCAGCGGGGCGGTGAGGAACCCGACGGCGGCTCGGCGGTGTCGGGCGGCGGGTCCGGGTACGGGGCGCACGCGGACGACGCCAAGCGGGAGAAGCGGAAGAAGGGCAAGAGGAAGGGCGAGGGCAAGGACGCGGAGTCGGCGTCTCCGTCGGCCTCGCCGTCCGCCGCGGTGAGCGCCTCCGAGCCGGCCGGGGGCGGGCCGGTGAAGCCGGGGGCGAGCCCGAGGCCGGGGCCCACGCGGACGGTCGAGCCGACGCCCACTCGGACGCCGGATCCGGATCCGACGCCGACCGAGCAGCCGACGTCCGCCTCGCCGTCGCCCACGGTGGCCGAGCCGTCGTCGTCGGCGCACGAGGAGACGGGGCCGCAGCTGGCTCAGCGGGAGCCGGCGCCGGCCGCGGGGTCGCCGGCGTGAGGTGAGGCCGGCGGGGGTGCGGGGGCGGTGGCGAGTGACGTTGGCTACACGGTTGACGGTCGGTTTGCCTTGGGGGGCCTGGGGTGCGTATGGTGGTAGATCGTTTGATCCCATTTGCCCGGCGCCACTGCAGAGCGCGCCGTGTGGCGCGTTCTCTCCCTTGCCGTGGCTGACCGCATTGAGGCGGTCGTATTGCGAATCACGGAGTTGACGGGCGCGTGCCGACGAGACTCCGGAAGGTTTCGCATACGCATGTCCATTTCCAGTACTGATCACGTCGTCGTGCCCGAGGACGCGGAGAACGCGGCCGTCGAGGACGCACCCGAGGTGACCTTCGCGGACCTCGGTCTCCCCGAGGGCGTCGTCCGCAAGCTCGCGCAGAACGGCGTGACGGTCCCCTTCCCGATCCAGGCCGCGACCATCCCGGACGCCCTGGCCGGCAAGGACATCCTGGGCCGCGGCCGTACCGGCTCCGGCAAGACCCTGTCGTTCGGTCTGCCGACGCTGGCCGCGCTGGCCGGCGGTCGCAGCGAGAAGCACAAGCCGCGCGCCGTCATCCTCACGCCCACCCGTGAGCTGGCCATGCAGGTCGCCGACGCGCTGCAGCCCTACGGCGACGTCCTCGGCCTGAAGATGAAGGTCGTCTGCGGCGGCACGTCGATGGGCAACCAGATCTACGCCCTGGAGCGCGGCGTCGACGTCCTCGTCGCCACCCCGGGCCGGCTGCGCGACATCATCAACCGTGGCGCGTGCTCCCTGGAGGCCGTGCAGGTCGCCGTCCTCGACGAAGCCGACCAGATGTCCGACCTGGGGTTCCTGCCCGAGGTCACCGAGCTGCTCGACCAGGTCCCGGCGGGCGGCCAGCGCATGCTCTTCTCGGCCACGATGGAGAACGAGATCTCCACGCTGGTCAAGCGCTACCTGAGCAACCCGGTCACGCACGAGGTCGACAGCGCCCAGGGCAACGTCACGACCATGTCGCACCACATCCTGATCGTGAAGCCCAAGGACAAGGCGCCGGTCACCGCCGCGATCGCCTCCCGCAAGGGCCGCACCATCATCTTCGTCCGCACCCAGCTGGGCGCCGACCGGATCGCCGAACAGCTGCGCGACGCGGGTGTGAAGGCCGACGCGCTGCACGGCGGTATGACGCAGGGCGCGCGGACGCGGACGCTGGCCGACTTCAAGGACGGCTACGTCAACGCGCTGGTCGCGACCGACGTCGCCGCGCGCGGTATCCACGTCGACGGCATCGACCTGGTGCTGAACGTGGACCCGGCCGGCGACCACAAGGACTACCTGCACCGCGCCGGCCGTACCGCCCGCGCCGGGCGCACCGGCACCGTGGTCTCCCTGTCGCTGCCGCACCAGCGCCGCCAGATCTTCCGCCTGATGGAGGACGCGGGCGTCGACGCCGGGCGTCACATCATCAACTCCGGCTCGACCTTCGAGCCCGAGGTCGCCGAGATCACCGGTGCCCGGTCGATGACCGAGGTCCAGGCCGAGTCCGCGGGCAACGCCGCGCAGCAGGCCGAGCGCGAGGTCGCCCAGCTCACCAAGGAGCTGGAGCGGGCGCAGCGCCGCGCGACCGAGCTGCGTGAGGAGGCCGACCGTCTGGTCGCCAGGGTCGCCCGCGAGCAGGGCGAGGACCCGGAGGCCGCGGTGGCCGAGGCGCAGGCGGCGGCGGTCCAGGCCGCCGAGGTGGCCGTGCCCGAGCAGCCGGTGGCGCAGTACGCCGACCAGGCCGACAAGACGGAGGCTCCGGCGTACGAGCGTCGTGAGCGCCGGGACAACGACCGTGGCGGCTTCCGCCGGGACGACCGTCGGGATGACCGGGGTGGGCGTTCCTTCGAGCGTCGGGACAACGACCGCGGTGGGTTCAACCGTGACCGTGGTGACCGTGGGTTCGAGCGTCGGGACAACGACCGTGGCGGCTTCCGCCGGGACGACCGTCGGGACGACCGGGGTGGGCGTTCCTTCGAGCGTCGGGACAACGACCGCGGTGGGTTCAACCGTGACCGCGGTGACCGTGGGTTCGAGCGTCGGGACAACGACCGTGGCGGCTTCCGTCGCGACGACCGTCGGGACGACCGCGGTGGCCGTTCCTTCGAGCGCCGCGACGACCGTGGTGGCCGCCCCTTCGAGCGCCGGGACAACGACCGAGGCGGCTTCCGTCGCGACGACCGTCCGGCCGGGCGTTCCTTCGAGCGCCGGGACGAGCGCGGCGGTCACCGTGGCAGCGACCGTCCCTTCAACCGCGACCGCCGCGACGACCGTCCGGGCTTCCGCTCCGGCGGGCACGAGCGTCCGTACGGCCGTCGTGACGACCACCGTGGCGGCGCCTCCGGCACCTCCGGCACGTCCGGCTCCTTCGGGCGCCGCGATGACAAGCCGCGTTGGAAGCGCAACGGCTGACGCACGCGCGCTGATCGCCGACTGATCCGAAAGGGCTCCTTCTTCGAAGGGGCCCTTTCGGCCATCCTGTGGCGCATATCACGTCCCCGGCGAGGGAATTGCTGGGGGCATGACAGATGACGCCATAGCGAGTGGGTCGTCGGACGGAAAGCTCTCGGACGGAAAGCTCTCTGACGAAGAACGGCTGGCCCAGCTCGGCTACACGCAGGTTCTCGCCCGCCGCATGTCGGCGTTCTCCAACTACGCGGTCTCCTTCACGATCATCTCGGTCCTGTCGGGCTGCCTGACCCTCTACCTGTTCGGCATGAACACGGGCGGCCCGGCGGTGATCACCTGGGGCTGGGTGGCCGTAGGGCTGATGACGCTCTTCGTCGGCCTGTCGATGGCCGAGATCTGTTCGGCGTACCCGACCTCCGCCGGCCTGTACTTCTGGGCGCACCGGCTCGCGCCGCCCCGTACGGCCGCCGCCTGGGCGTGGTTCACGGGCTGGTTCAACGTGCTGGGCCAGGTGGCGGTGACGGCGGGCATCGACTTCGGGGCCGCGTCCTTCCTGGGCGCCTATCTGAACCTCCAGTTCGGCTTCGAGGTGACACCGGGCCGCACGATCCTGCTCTTCGCGGGCATCCTCGTCCTGCACGGTCTCCTCAACACCTTCGGCGTACGCATCGTCGCGCTGCTCAACAGCATCAGCGTGTGGTGGCACGTGCTCGGCGTCGCGGTGATCGTCGGCGCGCTGGCCTTCGTACCGGACCAGCACCAGTCCGCGTCCTTCGTGTTCGGCGAGTTCGTGAACAACACCGGCTGGGGCAGCGGGGTGTACGTGGTCGCGCTGGGCCTGCTGATGGCCCAGTACACCTTCACCGGCTACGACGCCTCGGCCCACATGACCGAGGAGACCCACGACGCGTCGACGGCGGGCCCGAAGGGGATCGTGCGGTCGATCTGGACGTCGTGGATCGCGGGGTTCGTGCTGCTCCTGGGCTTCACGTACGCGATCCAGTCGTACGAGGGCGCGCTGGCGTCCCCGACGGGCGCGCCGCCCGCGCAGATCCTGCTCGACGCGCTGGGGGCGACGGCCGGCAAGCTTCTGCTGCTGGTCGTGATCGGGGCGCAACTGTTCTGCGGGATGGCGTCCGTGACGGCCAACAGCCGTATGATCTACGCCTTTTCACGCGACGGCGCCCTGCCGTACTCACGGTTGTGGCACACGGTCAGCCCGCGCACGCGCACGCCCGTCGCGGCGGTGTGGCTGGCCGCCGGCGGGGCACTGGTGCTCGGGCTGCCGTATCTGATCAATGTCACGGCGTACGCGGCGGTGACCTCGATCGCGGTGATCGGCCTGTACATCGCCTACGTCATCCCGACACTGCTGCGGCTGCGCAAGGGCGATGCCTTCGCGCGGGGGCCGTGGCATCTGGGCCGCTGGTCGAGGGCCGTGGGGGTGGTGGCGGTGGCATGGGTCGGCGTGATCACGGTGCTGTTCATGCTGCCGCAGGTGTCGCCGGTGACCTGGGAGACCTTCAACTACGCCCCGGTCGCCGTCCTGGCTGTCCTCGGCTTCGCCGCGACCTGGTGGCTGGCCTCGGCTCGGCACTGGTTCCTCAACCCCGACCACGAGCGGACCATCGCCCGGCACGCGGCTCGCGCGGGGGCGCCCGAACCGGTGGATCCGTAGCACTTCGGCGCACGTGGGCCCGAGCGGGCTCATTTCGCGGGCCTCCGCCACCGCAGACGTGGCCGTGACCCCGATACCCGATCGGAGACTCGGCCACGTGGGGCTATGCTCGGGGGAGGCAACATCGCCTGGGGCCCTTAGCTCAATTGGCAGAGCAGTGGACTTTTAATCCATTGGTTGTGGGTTCGAGTCCCACAGGGCCTACCGGTGGCGGGCGGGGGATATGCCCTCTGGCCTGCTGCGCAGCGCCTGAGTCGACTTCGGTCGGGTCGGGCGCTGTGGCGTTTTCGGGCCCGTGCGTGAGCGATGCGTGAGCGGATGTGCCCGTGACGGCTGTCTGCCCGGCGAGCGCGGTGCCCAGGAACAGAGGTGGCGGGAGGAGCTAAGACGGCCTCACCCTCTTCGGCCTCGTACTCCACCCCGTCCAGCACCTCCTCCAGCAGCGCGGTGGCCCGCCTTCACAGGTACGGATCCGCCACGTACTTGTTGCCCTCCCCGGGCAGCGACAGCCGGTACCGGGCGGCCCGGATGCCGAGGTCGGCGTAGGCACGGCGGATGAGGTCGAGCGCGGCATGAGCCTCGTCCACGCCCTGCTCCAAGGTGCAGAAGATATGCGCGCCGTTGAGCTGATTGGCCCGTACGCGGGTGAGGCCGCCGAGCACAGCGGACAGCTCTGAGCGGTACGGCCGCCCAACTCGGTCATCCTCAGTGGCAGTTCGCGATAACTGTGCGACCGGGAGCGGTAGATGAGAGCGTGAGGCGGACAGAGGCTGGGCCGTAGGACCACCCCTTCGCTGCCCAACTCCATGGGCGGGAACATGTCCTCGCTGTAGTGACCCCAGTCCCCCGAGATCTCGTACAGCTCCCGTGTGTCGAGCACGGGCGAGCACACATGCCGATACCCTGCGGCCTGCTTGGCCTCACGGACCTACTCCTCCAGGGTGTGCCGTACGACGGCCTCGTCGGGCAAGCCAGTACGGCAGCCCCGCGCCCATCAGTGGGTCGGTGTCGAACAGGTCTAGCTCGCGGCCGAGGCGGCGGTGGTCATGCATGGCGGGTTCCTCTCCGGTCCGGGTGAGAGGGACGAGCGCCGCCGCACAACGAAAACCCCGGGGCACTCGCCCCGGGGCTTCGCATCAACTCATCGGTCAGTGCGCCGGGACAGGGTCCGGCGTCGTCGTGGAGGACGGCTTGGCGCACTTCATGGGGGAACCGCAACAGGGAGGCTCGGGCCGGGCGAAGCCCTTTTCCACGCCTCGGCTCACGATCCGTCGATCAACTCCTGTACCTCGGGCGGAATCTTCTTGTCGGAGCGGAGGACCCTGAAGGGCTCCGCCTGTTCAGGAGAGGACCCGATCGCTATGACCACGTCCGGAGAAATGCCGCTCACCGCATAGGCGTTCTCCGAGGACTCCGGCACTTCGGCGGCTTGGTCATTGGTGTCACGGCACGGCGGACTCGTGGCGGTGCCGAGTTTCTGTCCGACCTTGAACTCGACATCCGGGAGCTTTATGTACGTGCGGCCTTCGTAGAGGACGTCGCTCGCGCACAGACTCTCGCCATTCGCGTCGGCACCTTCTGAACCTTCTGATCCACACCCGACCGCGGTGAACGCCACGGCCGCCATTCCCGCCGCAATCGCATGTCGTCCGACCCAGCTCATGGAGTCTCCCTAGTAGATGCTGCGAAGCCCCATGACGTCGCCCTTACCGAGTGTCCTCTTCTTCACTTCGCAGCGGTCCGCCTTGGTGTACATCGTGAGATTCGAATGCCCGGAACCCACGTGGCCCAGACCGAAGACATGACCGGCCTCGTGCGTGCCCGTGTTGAGAACATCGTGGTACAGGCCGTTGCAGGTGCTCGTCGGATTCCTCGTGAAGTCGAAGTCTGCGATGTTGAACCTCACGTCCGCTTCCCGGAGGTCGTTCTTGCCGGCCGGGTTGGGCCATGTGTGCGCGCAGGTCGAGGCGACGGTCCCGGCGGCCAGGTCACCGGCGTCCCACGTGCTCTTGCCGTCCCGGGCGGTGCACGTCCCGTGGTTACTGATGTCCGCTTCGTACGTGGTCGCGCCCGCGTAGTGGCTCTTGGCGGGTACTTGGTCGGCCAGGCCACAGTTGTTGGTGCTGGCCGTGATCCGTCCGATGGAGCCTTCGAAGTACTCCAGCGCCTGAAGACGTGTCATGCCCGCGGGATAGGCCCCGTCCCCGAGGTACCAGTTGTAGATGCCGTACTCTTTCCGGTCCAGTGTCGAGTAGGCGCCGTCCTGGCACTCGCCGGGGGAGCTCGCCGCGTCCGCCTCGGCCACGAGCGCATGCGGCAGGTCGAGTGCGGCAGGATGGATGACCAACGGGGCCCCCGAGCAATGTGGTTGAGACGTCAGACATCTGTGGTTGAGACGTCAGACATCTCGATCAACAGCCCAGGGGCCTCGCTCGTTGCCCTTCGCTGGCCATCACCTGATCGATGGCCAACTCGAAGAAGCTCAGTGACCGAGTTCGAGTCCGGTCCTCGGCAGCAGGTCGTCCAGGAGGCCCCCGGTGCCCGGGAGCTTCGGAAGGCCTGGAATCCAGCCCGAGTCGATGACCATGGCCCCGGCCGTCACCGCCTTCGGCTGGGCTCGATCGAGGTCCCAGCTTGCCCCCGGGCTGGTGTCGTACAGCGGATTTTCCGGTGGGACGTCCCCGGCGGAGAGCGGCCAGACGACTCCACGGAACTTGCCTGCCTGGGCGTATCCGAGGAAGCCGTGATCGACTGATTCGCCCTTCACCGCCGCCTTGCCGTCCGGCGTGATCACCAGCCACTCCAGCTTCGTCGAGACGACCTTCAGACGTCCGTCATGGGTGGGGACGTCGAGCACGACAGCTCCCGCAGGAACGGTAGAGCTCGCCGAGGCGTACTTGCTGGCCACGGTGAAGGCGCTCCCATCCACGCTGCCGAGTCCGGTCAGCAGCCCGGCCCTCGGGTCGTAAACCACGACCATCGTCTCTTCGGCGTCCGAGCCACCGTCGTCGTCGGCGACCGCGACCTTGATTGTGTTCATCCCGGCACGGCCGAAGCCGTGCCCGGCGTCGCAGACGCCGTCCTTCGCATCGAAGGTGGACACCTGGCCGTCGTCCCAGGTGACCTTGCACGTGTGGGTGTCGTTCGAGCCGGGATCGGTGAACGTTGCCCGGACGCCCACCTCACCTCCCACCCGGTGCACCGACCAGTTCTCAGGACCCTTCAAGGTGAGCGCGGGGGCGACGTTCCGCACGGTGACCCGGGCGCTGTCGCTGACCGGACGGTTCACGCCGTCGTCAGCGGTCAGCGTGACGGTGAACGTACCGTCGTCGGTACAGGTGAATGCGGTGTCCACACTCGTCTTGTCTGTGAAGGCGCAGGTGGTTCCCGCATCCACGTCGTCGCCCACCGTGTACGACCACTCGGTCGCCGGCCGGCCACTGTCGTCGGAGGCGGCCCCGTCGAGTCTCACCTCCGAGCCCTCGTTCCCCGAGACATCACGCCCCGCGTGAACCATCGGGGCCGCGTCGTCCGGATCGCCGTTCACGGGTGGAATGGTGGGCAACCGGTCCCCTATGAAGCCCCAGTTACACTCATGGTTCCTGACCTCGACCGGATCCAGAACTTCCTCCCACGGAATATTCGGGTGCTCCGCCTCCAGATCCCATGTGGGGCCGCCCGTCTTCCCCGGTATGGCGTACAGGAGGTGGCACGCCAGCTGCTTGAGCATCGACTCGTTCTGGTCCGCGGTGATGCCGGGAGGCAGCGGAGTGCGTTCCAGCAGCTCGTCCCAGACTTCGTTCACCGAGCCGACGCGTCCGTACGCCTCCGTGGTCGGAACGAGGGATGCGATGACAGTGTCCCGGCCTGTGTCGCCGAACTCGTCCCGGTAGACGCTGGAGTGAACGAAGAACTCCGACTCGGTGTCGTGGGAGTACGAACCCAACCAGTCCTCAAGAAACGCGTCCCCGGCATACTTCAGTTCCCCGTTCGCGTCCACCAGGGACACGTACCAGGTCGTCTTTTCCATCACTTCCGGGGCGTAGCCTGTCTTCACCGTATGGGAGCGGAACGGGAATCCGGGTAACAGGCACTCGTCCGTCAAGGTCGCGACGCGGGTCGTCGTGCCTTGCGTCCAGGTCACTTTGGGGATCAGACCGTCTCCGCAACGATCCAGGACCTGAAAGGAGTTGACTCCAGGGCCCGGCTTACCGTTCTCGTGGTAGTAGTGCAGCCCCGAGTTGAACTCCGCCTTGGCCAGGAAGTGCCCCTCCTCATTGCGTACGACGTCCTCCGACGTCGCCGCGTGAGCCGTGGAGGTCAGGCCTGTCGGCAGGGCCAGCAGGCCGAGTGCCGTGCAGAGCGTGACCAGCGTTCGCAGTATTCGTCTTCGCATGGACGTGACTCCCCTTCCAGGATGACGTGGTGCGAGGATCGAAACGCGTGCGGCCACGGAGGAACCACCAGGACGCGCTACATCCCTGGAGTCTTCACTGGATGCGCCCACCCGGAGTAAGCGCTTCCCTCGGCGAGCTGTCCTGACGGAAGGGGCGGGGGCCGCTGCCGTGCATGCGCGGGACCAGCCGAGTTCGCCGGTCGCATTGAGTTCGGCGATCAGGGTGCGAAGTTGAGACTGTCACCCACAGCGCTGTGGAAATGTCGCTGGGCTCCCGCTGGCATTATTCGTTGGTGACTTGGACCGTACGAGACTCGGGCCCAGAGGCTGAGAGGCAGCGGCACCGCAGTGCAGCACGCGAACTTGGGTTACTTCGGAGGGATTTCCGGCGGCTCGGAATCGACTAGGTTCGCGCGAACCGTCTTCGCGACGCAGTGCGGATCTGGCACGCGACCGACGGGCCGTCCCGCCCCCGACGAACTCCGTCACCCGTGACGATATGCGCGGTGCTGCTCGGAGTTCTGTGGTCGGTGCGCGACCTGTGGGAAGCAGTGAGCTTCTTCGAGTTGGCCATCGATCAGGTGATGGCCAGCGAAGGGCAACGAGCGAGGCCCCTGGGCTGTTGTGGGCTGTTGATCGAGATGTCTGACGTCTCAACCACATTGCTCGGGGGCCCCGTTGGTCATCCATCCTGCCGCACTCGACCTGCCGCATGCGCTCGTGGAGTGGGTCACCATGCTGATCGTCACCCGTGAGGGCGACCGCCGATGCAAGCTGCGCCCGTCTCAGCGCGCGATGGTGGCACTGGTGTACCTGCGCGAACACACCACCCTGGCGAAGATCGCTGCCGGGTTCGGGATCTGCGAGTCCACCGCCCACGCCTACACCAGTGCGGTCGTCCACCTGCTCGCCGAACGAGCACCGGGTCTGCTCAAGGTTCTGCTCGAGAGCGACGCGGACTTCGTCCTGCTGGACGGCACGCTCGCCGAGTGCGACCGAGTCGGCGACGGACGGGGCGACTACTCCCAGAAACACCGGCGCCACGGCGTGAACGTGCAGGTCGTCACCGACCCCGGCGGCCGGCTGCTGTGGCTCTCACCCGCCCTGCCAGGCCGCACTCACGACCTTACCGCCGCTCGCACCCACCGGATCATCCGCATCTGTGAGCGCCAGGGCGTTCCTATCCTGGCCGATCTCGCCTACCAGGGTGCTGGCCCGTGGCTGACCACCGGCATCAAACGCAAGCCCTTGCAGGAACTCACTCCCACCGAAAAGACCCTCAACCGGGCACTTGCCGCTGCACGAGCGCCGGTCGAGCGCGGCGTTGCCCGCCTGAAGTCCTGGCGCATCTTCCGCAGGTCCCGATGCAGCCCGAATCGAATGACGTCAATCGCCAAGGCCATCCTCACACTGGAGCGGCAACGCTGAAGAGGCTCACTGATCCGGATCGGTACAGGCGTACTGCCTCTCGTGACGAACCGTCACCGCCCCCGCGCAGCGCGAGGTTCCCTGCCCCTGGAGGCGCCTTCGCCAGCAGTCCGCACAGCCGAAGCCTGCCGCCGAAGCCCGCCAAGGCTGAAACAACCCCCGGCACCAACGCCCGTAACCCATACAGCCCGGAGCGGTGGTGTCTCCTCCCTCGCGGTGCTCCCGTGGACACGTGAGCGGCCCTCTCCTCGCCGGGTTCCTCGCTACGACCGCCTGCTCCGCGATCGCCACGGACAAGGCGCTCCCGCCAAGGAACCCAAGGCATCCCCGACCACCGACGCCGACCTCGGTGAGCCCTGGGCCGCCACCGAGGGCGCCGCCACCTGGCGGGACGGGCTGCTCAAGGCGACCGCCAACGCACCCGACTGTCAGTGCCTGCTCGACACCCTGTACGCCGAGGAGTTCTTCGGCGCGGACGCCCGCGTGACCGCCTCGACGGGCCTGGACGACACCTGGAACGACGCCCAGCTGCACCACCAGGTCGTCGCCGACCGGCCGGCCGACGTGGACAAGACCCTGACCTCGCTGAAGTCCCTGCCGAAGGTGTGCGGAGAGTGCACCGCGGTCGCCACGACCAGCTCACTAGGCAACCGTGGTCAGAACCAACTAGCGCCTTCAGTCACTCTGGGGCAGGCGAATCAGTGGCTGCCGGACGTGACCGGGGGACCAGTTTCGCTGCCTTCTCGGCGATTTCACGGTCCAGCTCGGGGAGCAGGCTCGTATACGTGTCCGAGGTCAGCGTGATGGTGGAGTGCCGCAGCGTCTCCTTCACCGTGTGGATGTCGCCGCCGCCTCAGTGCGTGAGCGTCGGCGTGGGGCGTAGGTCCCGCAGGGTGATGGGTGGCAGGTCGGTCGTGGCGAGGATGCGGCGGAAGGTCTCGGGACCGTCCCGGGGTGGAGCCACGAGCCGTCTTCCTTCGTGAAGACCTTGCCGGTGTCCTGCCAGGCTTGGCCCCACTCCGCGCGCTCCTTCTCCTGGCGGGCTTTGTGGTCGCGCAGTTCGGAGATGGTCGTGCTGTCGAGCGCGATCGTGTTCGCGCTGCCGTCCGTCTTGGGCTCCGACTCGTAAGGGTCCCAGCCGTCCACCACGATCTCTTTGGCGGGCGTGATGAGGCCGGCGTCGAGGTCGATCTCGTGCTCCTGCATCGACACAGCCAACCTGCTCATCAGCGAGTTGGCCACCAACGCCATCCGGTACGGCGAGACGGAGGACGTCAGCTTCTCCGTCTCGTACTGGCGGGGCGAGGTCCGCATCGAGGTGGCTGACGGAACTCCGGACCGGCCGCAGGTGAAGAGACCGGGCGCCGACGAGGAGAGCGGTCGCGGCATGCTGATCGTCGAAGCCCTCGCCGAGGACTGGGGGACCAGCGAGGAGGGCACCCTCACGTGGTGCACCATCGCCGTACCGGAACCGGTGGTGCCCAGGCCGGGGTTCTGGTGCGAGTGGCGCCAGGAGGACGGCCAGCAGCTCTCGCTCGCGGCCATGTCCACGCCGGACCGCGCGATCCGCTGGGCTCGTATCCAGATGCGCGTCATCGCCTCGGCCATCGACGCGTCGGTGGTTGGCTACGTCTGGGACTGGCTGTCCGACGGATGGCACGAGCCCGCCGAAGCCCTGAAGAACGGCGAGGAGTTCACGCTGCCCCCCTCGGCCGGCCCGTACAAGTTCGTCTGGCATGCCCGTCCGGTGCGCTTCGTGCCCCTGGTCGGCGGAAACCCTCTGCCTCACCTCGCGGAGGAGGGGCCGGAATGGGACTGAAGCCCGCCGAGCTGTGGAGCAGGTTCGACTGGCAAGGCGGGAACTGCTTCAGGTGCGAGCGGAAGTGGACTGGGAGCAGAAGGCGTCGGACGTGGTCGGCTACCTGTGCATGGACGCGGGCCGCCATCCGGACGACCCGCAACTGTCAGCCCTGGTGGGCGAACTCTCCGTCAAGAGCCCGGAGTTCCGCCGGTTGTGGGCCGCCCATGACGTGAAGGCGAAGGGCAACGGCACCAAAAACATGCGGCATCCCCTCGTCGGCGACCTCACCCTGTCCTTCGAGACCTTCCTCCTGGCCGATACAGCGACCAGGCCCTGATCACGCATCACGCGGAGCCGGGATCGCCGTCCGCGGAGGCCCTGCGGCTGCTCGCGAGCTGGGGTGCGGACGCCACGCGGGCCGGCGCGGACACGTCGACCCCGTCCGCCTGACGGAACCGCACGCCGGTCGCGTCAGCGCATGGGATACACGCTGAAGACGTACCGTGCGGCTTCGACCGCCCCTTGTCCCCGAGTTCCCCGGTGACCCGCACGCAGACCACCCACGATCCCGCCATCGGCGGCGACCTGCCGTGCGGAAGCCGTGTGCGCCTACCGTGAGTGACGGCGAGCCGTTGTCGAGTCCTGAGCTCCGCACGCAGTTCATGCTGGTCAGGGCGCTGACTCAGACGGCGGAAGCACGGTGACGTGTGCACCGAGCCTGCCTTGTCAGGGCTTCGGGTCAATGGTGTGGGTGCGCCGGTAGTGGTCGTAGTCGCTGGTGTGTTCTTCAGCCCAGTTCTGCAGGTGTTGCAGTGCGGTGGTGGCACCGCGGGCGAGGTCGGTCAGGTCGTACAGCACCGTCGGTGGGCGGCTGGTGTGCACGGTGCGGGTGATCAGTCCACCGGTTTCGAGGTCGCGCAGGGTC
>NZ_LGUR01000249.1 GCF_001270495.1 Streptomyces viridochromogenes | reverse complement strand
AGCCCTTCGACGTCCACCTCGTCGAGGACGGCCGCCTCATCACCGGACAGAACCCCAGCAGCGCCAAGGCCGTCGCCGAGGCAGTGGTCCGACACCTGGCCTGAGAGGCCGTCCCTCATGCGACGGGGACTGCCGGCCGCGTGGCTGCTCGGACGCCCCCTCGCTCACTCGGCAAGGAGCCGCCGCAGCCAGTTCAACCGCGCGGCCAAAGCCGCTCGGGCGAGGGCGGCCTGCGGGGCGAAGCCCTCGAAACCGTGGAAGCCGCCCGGCCACACATGCAGTTCAGCCACTTCGCCGGCCTGCCACAGGCGTGAGGCGTACGCGACGACCTCGTCCCGGAAGGTCTCCGCCGAGCCGACGTCGAGATAGGTAGGGGGCAGCCCGGACAGGTCCTCGGCACGGGCGGGCGCCGCATAGGGGGACACGTCCGGGCCACCACGCCGGCCGCCCAGCAGCGCTGTCCAGCCGGACTCGTTGGCCGTACGGTCCCAGATGCCCAGGCCCTGCATCTGGCGGGCGGACGGTGTGTCGTTGCGGTCGTCCAGCATCGGCCCCATGAGCAACTGCCCGAGGAGCTGCGGGCCCTTGCGATCCCTGAGCAGCAGCGCGAGCCCGGCGGCGAGGCCACCGCCCGCGCTGGCTCCCGCTACGACGATCCGCTCCGGGGCACCGCCGATCTCCTGCGCGTGATCGGCTGCCCACGACAGGCCGGCGTAAACGTCCTCGATGGGCGCGGGGTGCGGGTGTTCCGGTGCGAGCCGGTAGTCGACGGACACCACCACCGCGTCCAACTCCCGTGCCCAGCCCACGATCATGTCCACACCGGACCGGTTGTTACCGATCACCATGCCGCCACCGTGGACGTGATAGATCACGGGCCGGAGGACGCCGGACGCCACGGGGCGGCAGATCAGGAGCGACACGTCGGGGGCACCCTCAGGCCCCGGTACGACCCTGTCCTCGACCTCGAAGAAGCCCTGGTGACTCAGCTGTTCGTCGTCGGAGACCGCGGCGTCCAGCATCTGGCGCGCGGCAGCGATCCCCTCCGCGGTGAGATCCGGCAAGGTGCTGCCCTCTGCTGCCATCGCCTGTAGAACAGCGTCGAGCTCGGTGTCGAAGGGGGGCGGTGTCGGTTTCACGGGGTCTCCTCACATGGTCGTTCACGGTCAGCCGCGGCGGAACGGTGTCGTCGACGAGGTGGTGGACGTACGTCTCATCGGCGTGGGAAGACCTGGACCAGCTTGCCCCGCACCCGGCGGCCCGACAGTTCGGTCAGCGCGGCGGGCACGTCTTCCAGGGCGATGGTCCGGGTCACCATCGGGTCCAGCCGTCCGTCGGCCGCCATGGAGAGCAACTCGGTGAGCATCGTCGACAGCTGCCTGCGCGCCCGTCCGTCTCCGACCGTGTACGCGGCGCCGAGCGCGATCTCGTGGAGGGAGGGTGCCATGGAGAACGGCGGCACAACGCCGAGGTCGGGCCGCCCCGCGATCGCGGCGAGGCGGCCACCGTGAACCAGGAGACCCAGGTTGGTGGTGGCTGAGTCCGGGCCCACGGTGTCGACCACGGCGTCCACACCCCGGCCCTCGGTCAACTCCCGTACACCGGAAGCCACGTCCTCTGTGCGGTAGTCGACGACGGCTTCCGCGCCGAGTCCCTTCACATACGCGGCGTTGCCTGCGGACGCGGTGGCCAGCACCCGTGCTCCGGCCATCGCGGCCAGTTGGACCGCGAAGCCGCCGACTCCCCCGGCACCGCCGGTGACGAGAACGGTGTCTTCCGCGGTGACGTGCAGACGGCGCACGACCGCCTGGTAGGCCGTCATGCCGGCCGAGGGCAGAGCGGCCGCCGCGGCCGGATCGAGGCCCGCCGGAACCGGCGCCAGGGCCTGGGCGTCCGCCAGGGTGTACTCGGCGAAGCCGCCGCGTTCGCGGATGTCCGCGTGGTAGGCCACGCGCTGCCGCGTTCGGACGTTCGTCACGCCCGCGCCGAGCTCGTCCACGATGCCCACGACGTCCAGTCCCAGAACGGCGGGCCAGGTCCACTCGGGGATGCCGTAGGCGGCACGCTGGTAGTCCGACGGGTTCAGTCCGCAGGCCTCGACTCTGATCCGAACCTGCCCCGGCCCGGGCTCGGGGACCGGCAGGTCCGCCAGCCGTAGGGTGTCGCAGGGGCCGGGCTGGTCGAGAACCAGGGCGCGCATGAAGGGATTTACTCCTGAGGTGTCGTCATGGGGGGCCGGGGACGGGCACGAGCATCTCGGGAGAAACGGTGATCCGCTCGGTGTAGGCGCCGTGATGGGTGAGAGACCGGCGGGTGGCGGGCGTCCCACGAGTCAGTCGGAGACCACGTCACGCAGCCAGGCGCAGGTGGTGCGGTAGACCTCGACCAGATCGGCGTCGCCCTCCGAGGCCCACTCGTCGAACGCGACGCGCAGTGTGACGCTCACCGTCTCGAGCATCATCCGGACCCGTTGGTCCACGCTCTCGGTGCCGGTGGCGTCCGCCAGAAGGCCCAGGAACCGTTGGCACTGTCCGGCCTCCCACCCCAGTGCCGCGCTGCGCAGGGCCGTGTCCCGCATGAGCAGGCCGCGGACCCGCCGTATGCGTCCGAGCACGTCGGCCCCATCGGTGCTCAGATCACCCAAGGTCGCGGCGATGACCTCTTCGATGTCGCGAAGGTTCAAGGGTCTGGCCTCGGCGTCGCCCAGGCGCGCGACGAAAGCGGACTCGAAGGCGCGGTGCGATCCCAGCGCCGTGTCCTCCTTCGTCGCGAAGTACCGGAAGAAAGTGCTCTGCGAGACGCCGGCCGCCCGCGCGATCTCGAGGACGGTCGTGTGCCCGCATCCCTGTCTCTCGAACAGGTCGAGGGCGGCGTCCTCGATCTCGGCCTGGGTTGCCAGGCGACGGCGTTCCCGTAGATCCGACTTAGCAGTCACAGCCATGACGGTAGCAGGTGCTCAATTGGAAGAAGCAACAGAGATGGGGGTCACTGTCATGTTGGCGAGGGATGACGCAATTCCGCACGACGGGTCAGATCGGGAAGTCGCGAGGTTCCCCGCGCAGAGTGATCCAGCGGAGCTCGGTAAATTCCTCCGCCGCAAAGCCCGCGCCGAAGCGGCCCCAGCCGCTCTCCTTCACCCCGGCGTAGGGCATGCTCGGCTCGTCGTTGACCGGTTGGTCGTCTACATCCACGAAATCCCCAGGAGGAACTCGCCCAGCGGGCGCACGCCGTCCCCAGCCCTTCGACGTCCACCTCGTCGAGGACGGCCGCCTCATCACCGGACAGAACCCCAGCAGCGCCAAGGCCGTCGCCGAGGCAGTGGTCCGACACCTGGAGTGAGAATCCTCCGTCACGCGACTCCGGCCGTCCCGAACTCCGGACGTGTCCTGTCCGCTCTCAGCCGGAGCTCGCGGGGGTGCCGGAGGGAAGACCGCCGGACTCTATGTGGTCCCGCAACCACTGTTCCGTGCTGCTGACGTGCAGTAGTGCGGCCGCCTGGCTGAGTGAGGCGTCGCGGCCGGCCAGCGCCTCGAAGATCGCCTCGTGTTCCGTCACGGTCCTGGCGGCGACCCGGGCGTCGGCCTGGCCTCGCCAGATCCGGGCGCGAAGCGTGCGGCCGGAGACGCCTTCGAGGATTGCCAGCAGGGACTCGTTCCCCGTGGCCGCGACAACGGCGCGATGGAACGCCGCGTCGTGCGCGTTGAGCACTTCGACGTCGTCGCGGGCCTCCCGCATGGCGTCGAGGTGGTGCTTAACCTCGGCCAGTTGCTCATCGGTGATGCGGGTGGCGGCGAGCCCGGTGGCGACCGGTTCGAGCAGCCTCCGCACCTCCATCAGGTCCAACAGCGCGCCTGCGTCGGCCTGAAGCAGTTCCACGGCACCGCCCAGGCCCTCCAGCAGTACGCTCGCCTGCAGGCTGCTGACATACGTGCCGTCGCCCCGCTTGATCTCCAGCACGCGGGCGACCGCCAGGGCCTTGACCGCCTCGCGCGCCAGGTTGCGGGACAGTCCCAGCTGAGCCGCCAGCTCCGATTCCGGAGGCAGCTTCGAACCGGGAGGCAGGGCGCCGGTCCGGATCAGCTCACGAATCTCCTCGATGGCCTTGTCCGTCAGTGACACCGTGCCCCCTTTCCGTGCGGGTGCGTCTCCGGCACGTCCGGTCTGATGAGATCCCGGGCACGCAGATCGGCCCAGAGGCCATCGGGGACGGGTCGGCTGTGGAGTCCGGCGTTCCGCGTGACCTGGTCCCCGTCGCGCATGCCAAGAGTGACGTTGATGATACTGGGGTGCGTGAAGGGGAACGCGATCGCCGCCGCGGGCAGGGTCGTCCCGTGCTCCTCGCACACGTCCGCGATGGCCCGCGCCCGCGCGACGAGGTCGACGGGGGCGGCCCGGTAGTCGTATTTCATGCCCTCCGCCGGCCGGTCGTGGGAGAGCAGGCCCGAGTTGAACACGCCGACCGCCACGACGCTCTTGCCGTGCTCCGCCGCCGCCGGCAGGACGTCGTCCAGTGACGACTGGTCGAGAAGGCTGTACCTCCCGGCCAGCATGACCACGTCGGCGGCGGTCTCGCGCAGGAACCGGGCCAGCATGGCCGACTGGTTCATGCCGGCCCCGATGGCTCCGATGACGCCCTGGTCACGCAGGTCCGCCAGGGCGGGCATGGCCTCCTCGGCCGCCTGCTTCCAGTGCTCGTCGGGATCGTGCAGGTACACGACGTCCAGCCGGTCAAGACCCGTGCGCTCGAGAGTGGCCTCGATGGACCGGAGTACTCCGTCCCGGCTGAAGTCCCACTCCCGCCGCAGATCGTCCCGTACGGCGAAGCCTTCGCTGTCGACGCCCCGCGGCCTGCCGTTGGGGACGAGCAGACGCCCCACCTTCGAGGAGATGACGTAGTCGTCCCGCGGACGGTTCCGCAGAACCGCCCCCAGCCGGCGCTCCGAGAGGCCGAGCCCGTAGTGGGGGGCGGTGTCGAAGTACCGGATGCCCGCGTCCCAGGCGGTCTCGACGGCGGCCCTCGCGTGGTGGGCCGGGGTGACCCGGTAGAGGTTGCCGATGACGGCGGCCCCGAAGCCGAGCTCGGTGAGCTCGACGGGCGTGTTGTTGATCTTCCTGCGGCGCATGGTGTCCTCCTCGGGACGTTGGTGGAGTTCGCCGGTCAGCGCCGGACGTGGGCCGAGCCGCCGCCCACCAGCGCCTCGACCTCGGTGAGGGACGCCATGGAGACGTCGCCGGGGGTGGTCATGGTGAGCGCGCCATGGGCGGTGCCGTACGCGAGGGCACGCTCCAGGCCGGTCCCGGTGTGCAGGCCGTAGATCAGGCCGGCGGCGAACCCGTCACCCGATCCGATGCGGTCCAGTACGTGCAGGCCGGGCATCTCGGGGCCCGCGACGAACCCTGTCTGCGCCGACCAGGCCGCCGAGGTCCAGTCGTTGACGCCGGCCGAGGGCACGCTCCGCAGAGTCGTCGCCAGCACCCTCGCCTCGGGCACCCGGTCCGCAACCTCAAGCAATGCCTTTGGCACCTCGTCGGCACCGAGGCGTATCGCTCCGGGATGTTCGCCGGCCAAGCCCAGGGCGCCGACCACGACGTCGGCGTGCCGTGCCAGCCGGAGGTCGACCTCGCGTGCCCGCTCCGGCCCGCCCCGGCCGGCCCAGAGGCTCGGGCGGTAGTTGGGGTCGTAGGAGACAGTCACGCCGTGCCGGCGGGCGGCGGTCATCGCCTCCTCGGCGACCTCGGCCGTGGCGTCCGACAACCCCGCGAAGATGCCGCCGGTGTGGAACCAGCGGGCGCCCGTGGAGAAGACGGAGTCCCAGTCGATGTCGCCCGGCCGCAGCTGGGACACCGCGGTGTTGGCGCGGTCGCTGACTCCGAGGGCTCCCCGGATGCCGAAGCCGCGTTCCACGAAGTTGAGGCCGTTGCGAGCGGTGCGCCCGATGCCGTCGGCGGTCACCCAACGGATGAGCGAGGTGTCGACTCCGCCCTGCAGGATGAGGTCCTCGGTGAGGCGGCCCACCTCGTTGTCCACGAGAGCCGTGACGACGGCGGTCCGCAGACCGAAGCAGCGGCGCAGTCCGCGGACGACGTTGTACTCGCCGCCGCCCTCCCAGACCTGGAAGGTACGGGCGGAGCGGATCCGGCCCTCGCCCGGGTCGAAGCGCAGCATCACCTCGCCGAGGGCGACCACCTCCGGTCCCCGCCCGGTCATGCCGCGCTCCTCTCCACGGCCTCGGCCGTCAGTCTCCGGATCTCCGCGTAGTCCCCACGCTCCAGGTGACCGGCGGCGGCCATCCAGCTGCCGCCGACCGCGAGGACAGCCGGATGCGAGAGGTATATGGGCAGGTGCGCGGGCCCGACACCACCCGTCGGCACGAACCGGGCCTGGGGGAACGGCGCCACGAGAGCCTGGATGAACCGGGCGCCTCCCAGGTGTTCGGCCGGAAACAGCTTCACCGTGGTGAGTCCGGCGCGCAGCGCCCGCGTCAGTTCCGTGGCGGTGGCGACGCCCGGCACGACCGGAACACCCAGCTTCCGGCACGTGTGCACGACGTCCGCGTCGAAGCCGGGCGACAGCACGAAGCGCGCACCGGCCGCGACCGCCCGCTCCGCCTGCTCGGGGGTGAGGACCGTGCCCGCGCCGACGGTGAGGCCACCGTGGTCGGCTATCGCCCGCAGCGCCTTTTCGGCGTCCGGGGTGCGGAAGGTGACCTCGGCGCACCGGGCGCCGCCGGCGGCGAGTGCCTCGGCCAGTGGAGCCGCCGTGGCGACGTCCGGCACCGTCAGCACGGGCAGGATCCGGGTCCCGGAGAGAGCGGCGGTCAGGTCGGCGGTCGGGGCGGGGGTCAGATCGGTGCTCATCTGCCGAGCCATCCGCCGTCGACGGGCAGGACGGTGCCGTGGATGTAGGCGGCGGCGTCCGAGGCGAGGAAGACGGTGGCGCCCGCCAGGTCGTCCGCGTCGCCCCAGCGTCCGGCCGGGATGCGGTCCAGGATCGCCTTGCTGCGTACCGGATCCTCCCGCAGGGCCTGGGTGTTGTCGGTGGCGATGTAGCCGGGCGCGATGGCGTTGACGTTGACGCCGTGCGGGGCCCACTCGTTGGCCAGCGCCTTGGTCAGACCGGCGATGCCGTGCTTGGCAGCGGTGTAGCCGGGCACGGTGATCCCGCCCTGGAAGCTGAGCAGCGACGCCGTGAAGACGACCTTGCCCCGGCCGCGGGCAACCATCGCCGCGCCGACCGCCCGGGTCAGCGCGAACTGTGCGCTGAGGTTGACCTGGAGCACCAACTCCCAGTCGGTATCGGGGTGTTCTGCTGCGGGGGCGCGGCGGATGGTACCCGCGTTGTTGACCAGGATGTCCACCGGCCGAGTGCGGCCGGCAAGGTCCGCGCCCAGGGCTCGTACGGCCTCCCGGTCGGCGAAGTCGGTGCGGATCGCCTCGAAGGTGCGGCCCGTGGAGGTGACGTCCTTCTCGACGTCGCTTCCCGACTCCTCCAGCGAGGCGCTGACGCCTATGACGTCCGCGCCGGCCTCGGCGAGCGCGCGGGCCATCGCCCGGCCGATGCCGCGCCGGGCTCCGGTGACGACTGCGAGCCTGCCGGTGAGGTCGAAGGCAGTCATACGGCGGCCTCCTCGGCCTCGTCGGTGCAGTCCACCAGGATCTTCATCACGTCGCCTCCGGACTCCAGGGCCTCGAACGCCGAGGGAGCCTCGGCGAGTGGCACCACCTTGCTGATGAGCTGCTCGGCGGGGATCGTGCCGTCCGCGACCAGCGTCACGGCTCGCTCGAAATCGGACCGGTCGTACAACCGGGCGCCGACCAGCGTGAGTTCACGCCAGAAGAAGCGGTGCAGGTTCACCTCGCGGTGCTGGGGATGAATGGCGACCAGGCACAACCGGCCCCGGACGCCGAGGACTTCCACCGCCGTGTCCATCCCGGCGGCGGCCCCGGACACTTCGAAGGCGACGTCGGCCCCCGCGTCACCGGTCCACTCCCGCACCAGTTCGGGCACGTTCTGCTCGGCGGGGTCCCAGGTCGCCAGGCCCAGCTTCCCGGCCAGCAGGCGGCGATGGGCGCTGAGCTCCACGACCCGGACCTCCGCCCCGACGGTGCGGGCGACCAGCGCGATGAGGAGACCCACCGGTCCGCCGCCGACCACGACGACCCGTTCTCCGCCGCGCACTTCGGCCCGGCCCACGTCGTGCACGGCGACCGCCGTCGGCTCGACCAGTGCGGCCCGGTCCAGGGGTACGGAGTCCGGCAGCCGCAGGAGGGTTGCGGCGGGTACCGTCCAGCGCTGTTGCATCGCGCCGGGCGAGTCGATGCCGATGAAGTCGAGGTGCTGGCAGATGTGCCGGTGGCCGGCCCGGCAGGCGGGACACGTGCCGTCCCAGCGCAGCGGCATCACGGTCACCGCGTCGCCGGGCTGCCAGCCCTCCGTGTCCGGGCCGACGCGTACGACGCGGCCGGACATCTCGTGTCCGAGGACGGCGGGCGCGTGGACCCGCGCATCCATGTCGCCGTGGAAGATGTGCAGGTCGGTGCCGCATATGCCGACGTAGGCGGGGGCCACTTCGACCTCTCCGGGGCCGGGCGGCAAACTCTTCACGGGGGCCGTGTCCAGGGTGCGGGCCGCGATATAGCGGACGGCGCGTGTCATCGTCTTGGGGGTCCTTTCGGCGCGGGTGCCGGTGAGTGAGGGGGCGGCTGTGAGCGGACGCTTCCGGTTCGTTCGCGGACCGTGTGCTCAGCCGGGCCGCAGCCGGTAGAAGGCGGTCGCGGTGCCGGAGAGGATCGCCCGGGTCTCGCTCGCGGAGCAGTCGGCGAGGAGTTCCTCGACGGTGGCGGCCCAGAGGTTCCAGCCGCCGGCGAGCAGGCAGACCGGCCAGTCGGAGCCGAACATGAGCCGGTACGGGCCGAAGGCGGAGAGCAGCACGTCCCACACCGGCCGGATGTCGGCGACGGTCCACTTCCCGTGGTCGGCCTCGGTGACGAGACCTGACACCTTGCAGCGCACCTGCGGGTGTTTGGCCAGCAGGCGGATCTGTCCTTCCCAGTCGGTCAGGTCGCCGCCGGCGAGGGGTGGCTTCCCCGCGTGGTCGAGGACGATGTCCAGATCGGGGATGGCTTCGGCGAGCCGGATCGCCTGGGGCAGCTGGTGGCTGCGGATCAGGACGTCGTAGCCGAGCCCGTGGTCACGTACGGCGCGCAGCCCGGACTCCACGACGGGGCGCTGCAGCCAGTCGGGGTCCGGCTCCCCCTGCACGATGTGCCGGACGGCTCGCAGGTGGGTGCCGCCGGGACTGGCGCGCAGCCCGTCCAGGATGTCCTTGATGTCAAGGCAGGTCAGATCCACCCACCCTACGACCGCGCCGATCAGCGGATCGGCGTCGGCCAGGGCCAGCAGCTCACGGGTTTCGGGCACGGAGGTCACGCACTGGACGACCACGGTTCGCTCCAGACGACGTCCCACGATCGTCCGGGTGGCGGTCCTGCGCAGGTTGCCGGTGTCGAAGGAGCGGCGGATCGGTTCGTGCCCCGGGTCGTCCAGCCAGGGCTGACGGCGTCGGTCGAGGTTCCACACGTGGTGGTGGGCGTCGACGAGACCGGGGCGCGCGGTGTCAGACACGGGCCAGCCAGACGGGTCCGTCGGGGTAGGTGTACTCCTTGAGGGAGTCCGGGTGCATCTGTGCGCTCAGGCCCGGGAGGGTGGGCGCCAGGTAGTGGCCGTCGGCGATGCGCACGGGGTCGACGAAGTGCTCGTGCAGGTGGTCGACGTACTCGATGACCCGGTCCTCGGTGGTGCCGGAGACGGCGACGTAGTCGAACATCGACAGGTGCTGCACCATCTCGCACAGGCCGACCCCGCCGGCGTGCGGGCAGACCGGCACCCCGAACTTCGCGGCGAGCAACAGAATCGCGATGTTCTCGTTGACACCGCCGACCCGGGCGGAGTCGATCTGCACGATGTCCACCGCGCCGGCCTGCAACAGTTGCTTGAAGACGACCCGGTTGGCCACGTGTTCCCCGGTGGCGACCTTGATGGGCGTGACGGCGTCGCGGACGGCGGCGTGGCCGAGGATGTCGTCGGGGGAGGTGGGCTCCTCGATCCAGTACGGGTCGTAGGGAGCCAGGGCACGCATCCAGTCGATCGCGGGCTGGACGTCCCATCTCTGGTTGGCGTCCACGGCCACCCGGATGTCCGGGCCGACCGCCGCACGGGCGGTGCGCATGCGCCGTACGTCGTCCTCCAGCGAGGCGCCGACCTTCAGCTTGATCTGGGTGAAGCCGTCCGCGACGGCCTCCCGGGCGAGGCGGGCCAGCTTCTCGTCCGAGTAGCCGAGCCAGCCCGGAGTGGTGGTGTAGGCGGGGTAACCGCGCTCCAGCAGACGGGCGATGCGCTCCTCGCGGCCCGGCTCGGCGCGTTCGAGGATCTCCAGCGCCTCGTCCGGGGTCAGGGCGTCGCTCAGCCAACGGAAGTCGACCTGGGCCACGAGCTCCTCGGGCGACATCTCGGCCAGGAAGCGCCAGACGGGCTTGCCCGCGCGCTTGGCGGCCAGGTCCCAGGCGGCGTTGACGACGGCGCCGGTCGCCATGTGGATGGCCCCCTTCTCCGGGCCCAGCCAGCGCAGTTGCGGGTCGTGGACGAGCGAGCGGGAGAAGGCTCCGAGATCGCCGCAGACCTCCTCGACGGACAGGCCGACCACGTGCGGGGCGAGCGTCGAGATGGCGGCGGCCTGCGCGTCGTTGCCCCGCCCGGTGGTGAAGGCCAGGGCGTGGCCCTCCAGCCCGTCGCCGGCGTCGGTGCGCAGGACGACGTAGGCCGCCGAGTAGTCGGGCTCGGGGTTCATGGCATCCGAACCGTCCAGGTGCTCGGACGTCGGGAAACGGACGTCCAGGACGTCCAGGGCCGTGATGCGGGGTGATGAGGGTGCGGCGGACGACATGACAGCAACTCCTGTGAACGGGCGGGCGGGAACGAAGGCCGCCTGCGGGACGAGCGGCGGCGTCGGGGACGCTGCGCCAACCAGTCGATGTGACAGTAAATCGATAAACATCCTACGTCTAGAGGCGCAAGGCGGGAGATGTGGCCAATCCATCTCCCGATTTCACCCGCTATAGATGGGATGTATAGGAAGGGCATCTGCCCGCAGCACGTCTGCGCCTCGGGGAACTCACAGCTGCCACACCACGGGGAGCGAGGCGTCGGCGCCGTCCGCCGAGTAGTCGTGCGCGACGGCCAGGAGTTCCCCCATCCGTGCCTGCCAGGCGATATTGACCGGCAGCTCCTCCAACTCGGCGATCATCGCCCCGTAGTCGGGAACCTCCAGCACGTGGAAGAGGTCCGTGCCGCTGCGCCAGATCGTCCACTCGCTCACCCCCGCGGCCCGGATGGCGTCGGTCAGTTCCTCGGGGACCTCGCGGTGGGCGGCCTCGTACTCCTCGACGCGGTCGGCGCGCACCTTGGTGTGCAGGGCGATTCTCATGGCGGTCCTACCTTTCAGGAGTAGGTGCGAACGGGAAGGGTCATGCGTAGGACCGGTGGGCCCAGGGGGTGCGGGCCAGGACGTCAGGTCCCGGCCGCCGGACGCACCCGAAGCCCCTGCATGCCGCCGTCGACGGCGAGTGAGGTGCCGGTCACGGAGGCGGCGGCCGGGCTCGCCAGGTACACGATGGCCGCCGCCACCTCGTCCGGTGTCACCAGCCGGCCCATGGGCTGCCGGGCGTTGAGGGCGGTCCGCTCGGCGTCCGGGTCGTCGGCGGCGGCCAGCAGACGGCCGACCCAGGGTGTGTCGGCCGTGCCCGGGTTGACGCAGTTCACCCGGACGCCTTCCCGGACATGGTCGGCTGCCATGGCCAGCGTCAGGGAGAGCACGGCCCCTTTGCTGGCGCAGTAGGCGGCGCGCCGCGGTAGACCGGCCGTTGCTCCGATCGAGCAGGTGTTCACCACGGCCGCGTGCGACGAGCGACGAAGATGCGGGAGCGCGGCGCGCGTGGTGCGGACGATCCCGAGGACGTTGACGTCCAGGACGCGTTGCCATGCCTCGTCGGAGGTGTCCTCGATGGTGCCGACGGCTCCGACGCCCGCGTTGTTGACGAGGATGTCGATGCCGCCGAGATCCCGGGCGGCCGCCGTGACGGCCGCCCGCACCGAGGTGTCGGCGGTGACGTCGGCGGTGACACCGAGCAGCGGCCGCGGCACAGCGGACGGGTCAAGGTCGAGGACGGCGACGTCCGCGCCCTCCGCGCTCAGCATCCGGGCCGTCGCCAGCCCGATGCCGGACGCGCCGCCCGTGACCACGGCTTTCAGACCTGTCAACGCGCTCATACCGCGTCCTCCACTCCGGCGAGGTCAGCAGCCCGGAACGCGCCGTCGGGACAACGGAGAGAGCCGACGGATCCGGCGTGCACTGTGGCGGAGAAGCCGGGGGTGAGCGGCGCGGCGTAGTGGCCGTCGCGGATCTCGACGGGCGCGGCGAAGTGTTCGTGGAGATGATCGACGTACTCGATGACCCGGTCGTCGGTGGTGCCCGACAGCGCCAGGTGGTCGGACATCGACAGGTGGGTGTCGACCGCGGTGATCCGGTGTGCGTCTGCAGTCACGGGGGCTGCCTTTCAGGCTTGCGCGAAGGTCTGGCGCTGTCCGCCCAGTCCGTCGATGGAGAGTTCGACCGTGTCGCCGGGCCGCAGGAACGGCGTCCTCGGAAGGCCCAGGGCGACGCCCGCGGGGGTTCCGGTGTTGATCACGTCGCCCGGTTCCAGGACCATGTACTGACTCAGGTAGGCGACGATCCGCGCCACCGAGAAGATCATGTCCTTCGTGTGGCCCTGCTGCCGCTTCACACCGTTGACGCTCAGGTGCAGCCCGAGGCCCTGCGGGTCCGCGACCTCGTCGGCGGTGACCAGCCACGGGCCGAGCGGGTTGAAGGTCTCGCAGGACTTGCCGAGGTCCCACTGGGACGAGAAGTCGAGCTGGAACTCGCGTTCGGAGACGTCGTGGCTGATCGCGTAGCCGGCGATGACGTCCGCGGCCTCCTCGGGGCCGGTCAGGTAGCGCGCCCGCCGGCCGATGACGACGGCGAGTTCCACCTCCCAGTCGGTCCTGGTCGAGCCACGGGGGATGAGGACGTCGTCGTACGGGCCGACGACGGTGCCGGGGTCCTTCATGAAGACCACTGGCCGGGACGGAATGGCCGCCCCGGTCTCGGCGGCGTGGTCGAGGTAGTTCAGGCCGATGCAGACGACCTTGCCGGGGCGGGCCACGGGGGCTCCCACCCTGAGGCCGTCGGCGTCGATCTCCGCGAGCGCGCCGACCGCGAGCCCGCCCCGGAGCCGGTCGAGGCCGCCGGAGGCCAGAAAGGCGCCATCGAAGTCCGTGGTGATCGGGGACGCGTCGAGGAACCGGCCGTCATCAGTACGGACGACCGGCGCCTCTCGCCCACGGGCGCCGAGTCGGAGGAGTTTCAACGGGAGCAGCTCCCTCGTGAGGTGGTGCGGATGCGGTACAGGGCATGGCGATCCATATACATCGGATGACTGGCGCCCCAGGTGACTGTAGGCATCCGGCAGGACGACTGGCAATTCAGTGATGGGATGTTTTTTGACTGCGCCCTTCGGCGTGATGTCCCAATAGCGGTGAAAGTACCGGATAGCAAGGCCTATCGAGAGGGAGGAACACCAACTCATTTCACCCTTGCCATAGGAGGACTTCAGCGTCTTTCGTCAGGGGCGTTGCCAAATCGTAAGGCGCTGCCGCCGGGGTCCCGTCGATCCATGATCCACATAAACGCGCAGGTCAGATAGGAGTTGCGGCTCTGTGGACGTCCGCCGTGGGCGTGCGTGCGGCGTTCCGCGACCCGGTGTCCCATGAATCAGTACTTAAGGAGGCTTGTCATCGTCGGCAACGTCGCCGTAACGTCCTCCCCGCTCGGGATACATGGGAGCAATCCGCATCGTCGGGTACCTCGGCTCACCCATGACACCGTTCCGGCACCCGCACGGCGTTCCGCCCGGAAGGCGAGGGCCGTCTCCCATCACCGCCCGCCCCTCCCCCGGCCCGCACTCCGGCCAAGAAGAGAGATCCAGGCCATGAAGCTTCTTCGCGCTCGTCCCACCATCACCGCCGCGTCCGCCGTTCTCGCGGTGCTGGCTCTCGCCACCACCGCCTGCAACCGGGAGAGCGACGCCTCCACGTCGGCGGAGGGCGGCGGCAAGGCCGCCATCGGCATCGACCTGCCCCGGTCGGACACCGACTTCTGGAACTCCTACGCCGAGTACCTGAAGAAGGACATCAAGGCCGAAGGGGCCAACGCGCTGCCGATCAGCAACTCGCAGAACGACGTCACCAAGCTCGTGTCCAACGTGCAGGTGTTCGAGAACACCGGTGCCAAGGCGATCGTCATGGCACCCCAGGACACCGGTGCCATCGCCTCAACCCTCGACAACCTCGCGTCGAAGAAGATCCCCGTGATCAGCGTCGACACCAGACCCGACAAGGGCGACGTCTACATGGTCGTCCGCGCCGACAACCGTGCCTACGGCACGAAGGCCTGTGAGTACCTCGGCAAGCAGCTCGGCGGCAAGGGGAAGGTCGCCGAGTTCCAGGGAGCCCTCGACTCGATCAACGGCCGTGACCGCTCCGAGGCCTTCGCCGAGTGCATGAAGAAGAAGTTCCCGAAGATCAAGGTGTTCGAGCTGCCCACCGACTGGAAGGGCGACGTGGCCTCCGCCAAGCTGCAGAGCCTGCTCGCCCAGCACCCTGACCTGAACGGCATCTACATGCAGGCCGGCGGCGCCTTCCTGCAGCCCACTCTGGCTCTGCTGGAGCAGAAGGGCCTGCTCAAGCCGGCCGGTCAGAAGGGGCACATCACGATCGTCTCCAACGACGGCATCCCGCAGGAGTTCGACGCCATCCGCAAGGGCCACATCGACGCCACCGTCTCCCAGCCGGCCGACCTCTACGCCAAGTACGCCCTCTACTACGCGCAAGCCGCCGCCGAGGGAAAGACCTTCAAGCCCGGTCCCACCGACCACGACTCGACGATCATCAAGCTCCCCAACGGCCTGGAGGACCAGCTGGCGGCGCCACTGGTGACCAAGGACAACGTGGACGACAAGACCCTCTGGGGCAACAACGTCGGAAAGTGACCGACCGATCGCAAGACGCGCGGCGCACGGAGGCGGCCCCGTCTCCCCGCCGCGCGCTCTCTCTCCGCACCGAAGGACGGTACTCACCATGGCGGACACCGCGGCCGCCCCGGCGAACAGCGCCGGAGGCAGGGCCCCTGTGGCCGAGGCGACCGGCGTCTCCAAACGATTCGGCGCGACCGTGGCGCTGCGCGACGCTCACATCACGATCGCCGCGGGCGAGTCGCACGCCCTAGTCGGACGCAACGGCGCCGGCAAGTCCACTCTCGTCTCGATCCTGACCGGGCTGCAGCAGCCCGACACCGGAACGCTCAGGTTCTCCGGGCAAGCGGCTCCCGCGTTCGGTGACACCGACGCCTGGCGTTCCCGGGTCGCCTGTGTCTATCAGCGGTCCACCATCATCGGCGGGCTCACTGTCGCCGAGAACCTCTTTCTGAACCGGCAGAGCCCCGCGGCCCTGACCCCCATTCGCTGGAAAGGTCTGCGCCGCAGGGCGGAGGAACTGCTCGGTGAGTACGGCGTGGACGTCGACGCCGCGGCCGCCGCGAAGGACCTGACCGTCGAGCAGCGACAGTTCGTCGAGATCGCGCGGGCGCTGTCATTCGGCGCGCGCTTCATCATCCTGGACGAGCCGACCGCCAAGCTCGACGCGCGCGGCATCGGCAGACTCTTCGACAAGCTGCGTGACCTCCAGAGCCAGGGCGTCGCCTTCCTCTTTATCTCGCACCACTTGCAGGAGGTCTACGACCTCTGCGGCACCGTCACCGTCTACCGTGACGCCACCCACATCGTCACCGCGCCCGTCGCCCAGCTCGGCCGCCAGGCCCTGGTCGAGGCCATGACCGGCGAGTCCGCGACGGTCACACCCGTCTCCGGCCCAGGCCGGGCCGTCGCGACCGGCACGGGCGAGGAGTTGCTGGCCGTGGACGCGCTCACCCTGCCGGGCGCCATCGAGAACCTCTCCTTGTCGGTCCGCTCGGGCGAGGTCGTCGGACTGGCGGGCGCCACCGCCAGCGGCAACGTGCAGGTCGGCGAGACACTCGCCGGCCTGCACCGCGCGGACAGCGGCACCGTCAAGGTCGCCGGACGCCCTCTGCGCACCGGCGACATTCCCGCCGCGCTCGCCGCGGGCGTCGGCTTCGTGCCGGAGGACCGGCACCTCCAGGGGCTGGTGGCCGACCGCAGCGTCGCCGAGAACGCGACGCTCACGGTCACCGACCAGCTGGGGCCTTACGGGACCGTCCTTCCCGCTCGCACGCGGACCTTCGCCGGACGCATGATCCGCAGGCTCGACATCAAGACACCCGGAGCTGGCATTCCGGTCGCCGCCCTCTCGGGTGGCAACCAGCAGAAGGTCGTCATCGCCCGCGCGCTGGCCACGGACCCTCATGTACTGGTCGCGATCCGTCCCACGAACGGTGTCGACGTCAAGTCCAAGGAGTTCCTGCTCGGCACGATCCGGCAGGTCGCCAACGCAGGCAAGGCCGCCTTGATCGTCTCCGACGAACTCGACGACCTCAAGGTGTGCGACCGCGTCGTCGTCATGTTCCACGGACGAGCAGTAGCGGAGTTCGACCGAGGCTGGAGCGACCGCGACGTGGTCGCCGCCATGGAAGGTGTCGCTCAGTCGTCGCCGTCATCCCGCACCGAACAGACAGAACAGCACGGAAGGTAGTCATGTCCGCCACCACAGACGTCGCAGAACCCCACGTGACCACGGCGGAGGCACCGGCCGGCACAGCCCGTCGCGGCCTCGACCTGGGCCGCTTCCGTGACCTGTCGCTGATCCCGGCCATCTTCGTCCTCGGCGTGATCGGCTTCATCGTCTCGCCGGCCTTCCTCGCCGCCGACAACCTCATAGGGGTGGCACAGCAGTCCACCGAGCTGAGCCTGCTGGTCCTGGCCACCGCGCTGATCCTGATCTGCGGCCGGATGGACCTCTCCCTGGAGTCCACGATCGGCGTGGCCCCCGTCATCGCCGTATGGCTCGTCCTGCCCACCAGCGGCGCCCGATTCACCGGCCTCGGTATCTTCCCCGAGTGGATGGCGGTCCCGCTCTGCCTCCTGGTCGGCGTGGTGATCGGCGCCGTCAACGGCTTCCTGATTCTGAAGCTGCGTCTCAACGGCTTCATTGTCACCCTCGGCATGCTGACCATGCTGCGTGGCCTCCAAGTCGCGCTCTCCGAAGGCCAGTCCATCATCGAGCTGCCCTCCTCCTTCACTTACCTGGGCAAGGCGTCCTGGCTAGGCGTGCCCGCCGCCATCTGGGTCTGCACGGTGCTCTTCGCGATCGGCTGCAGTGCGCTGGCCTGGCTGCGGCACGGCCGGGCGCTGTACGCGATCGGCGGCAACGCGGAGGCGGCCCGAACCGCCGGCGTCCGCGTAGACCGGATCGTGTGGATCGTCCTCATCCTCGGCAGCCTGCTCGCCGCGTTCGCAGGCATCCTCTACAGCGGCCACTACGGCTCCATCTCCGCCACCCAGGGCAGCGGCTGGATCTTCCAGGTCTTCGCCGCGACCGTCATCGGCGGGGTCAGCCTCAACGGCGGGAAGGGCTCCATCTTCGGCGCCCTGACCGGTGTGCTCACCCTGCAGCTCGTCGTCAACGTCATGACGCTGGCGGGCGTACCGCCCCTGTGGAACCAGTTCCTCAACGGCGCCATCATCATCGTCGCCCTGATCATCTCCCGCTTCGCCTCCGGCGAGAAGCAGGAGTAGCCGGGCAGAGAGGCGACTTCCGTGTCCCTGACGGACGAGGCCATCGAAAAGATCAAGACGATGATCCTCAACGGCGAACTCGCCCCGGGCTCCCGCCTGCCGACCGAGGAGGACCTCGCAGAGCAGTTCGGTCTCTCGCGCGGAACCCTTCGTGAGGCGGTCCGAGCCCTGACCGCCATGCGGATCCTCGTCGTCCGCCGGGGCTCCGGAATGTACGTCTCCAGTCTCGAGCCCCATCTTCTGCTGGAGAACCTGTCCTTCGCCGCGGACGTCTCCCAGGGCCGTACCGCGCTGCAACTGCTCCAGGTTCGCCGGATGCTGGAGCCGGCGGCCACCGGAGCCGCGGCCACGATGCTCGGCGCCAAGGACCTCAGGGCACTGAGGAGAATCCTGGACCGCGGCCGCGCCGCCACCACGGTCGAGGAGTTCGTGGTCCACGACACGGCCTTCCACCTCCGCATCGTCGAAGCGGTCGGCAACCCCGTGCTGTCGACGCTGCTCCAGGCGCTGTCCAGCCGGACCCAGCGGGTTCGGATCCTGCGCGGCAGCCATGTCGAACGCTCCCTGGACAGCGCCCACCAGGACCACGAGGAGATCCTGCGCGCGCTCGAGGCCCGCGACGCCCTCCTCGCCGCATCGGCAGCCGCCGTCCACATCTGCGCGGTCGAACGGTGGCTGACACAGGGCCTCATCGAAGCCGACCGGCGACCGGCGGTCACCGGCTGACAGGCCTCGAATCGATACCTGCCACCCCCGATCCCACACCCGCGCCGGAGTCCCGCTCCCGCGCTGCTCACTGTCAACCATCGGAACACTTCAGTGGCCTTGGAGGTCTCTCAATGTCGAGAGCGATCAACAGACGACAGTTTTTGGCCGGTTCCACGGCCATAGCGGCGGCCGCGGTCGCCGGCGGTCTCTTCGGTGCGGGCCCCGCCCTGGCCGCCGGTCCGGCCACCTACACCCCCACGTGGGACTCGGTCAACCAGCACCCGGCGGCGCCCGAGTGGTTCCGGGACGCCAAGTTCGGCATCTACTTCCACTGGGGTGTCTTCAGCGTCCCCGCCTACGACAGCGAGTGGTATCCGCGGAACATGTACTTCGGCGGCAGCAAGGTGAACCAGCACCACGTCGCCACGTATGGCGACCCCTCGGTGTGGCCCTACCACAACTTCATCAACGGAGCGAACGACAAGGCGGGCAACTTCACCGAGTTCGCGCCCAAGTTGAAGTCGGCCGGCGGCAACTTCGACCCCGACGAGTGGGCGCAGCTGTTCGTGGACGCCGGTGCCAAGTTCGCCGGTCCGGTCGCCGAGCACCACGACGGCTACTCGATGTGGGACAGCCAGGTCAACGAGTGGAACTCGGTCGACAAGGGCCCGCACCTGAACCTGCTGCAGCTCATCAGCAGCGCCATCCGCGCCAAGAACCTCAAGCTGCTGGTGTCGATGCACCACGCGTACAACTACCTCGGCTACTTCCAGGGCGTACCGGCACAGTCGGACCCGAGCCTGAAGAAGCTCTACGGGCAGCTGAGCAAGGCTCAGGAGGACCAGCTCTGGTACGACAAGCTCAAGGAGATCATCGACCTGTCCGAACCGGACATCATCTACCAGGACGTCCACCTGGACAAGGTCGGCGAGACCCAGCTGCTGAACTTCCTGTCCTACTACTACAACCAGGCCAACTCCTGGAACAGGGAGGTCGTCGCCACGTACAAGGACGGCTTCAACAGCCACGGTGAGGTCTTCGACTACGAGCGCGGGGGCCCCGCGGACCTCACCTCGCCCTACTGGCTCACCGACGACAGCGTCTCCAGCACCAGCTGGTGCTACACGGAGGGCATCGGCTACTACACGGCACAGCTGCTGCTGCACGCGATGATCGACCGGGTCAGCAAGAACGGAACCGTCCTGCTCAACATCGCTCCGAAGGCCGACGGCACCATCCCCCAGGGCCAGCGGGACATCCTGCTCGGCATCGGCGACTACCTGAAGCGCTTCGGAGAGTCCGTCTACTCGACCCGGGCCTGGACCGCCTACGGCGAGGGACCGACGAAGATGGGCGGCGGCACGTTCATGAACCCGAACGCCGGCACCGCCCAGGACATCCGCTTCACCCGCAACAAGGCGAACAACACGCTGTATGCCACGGTCCTCGGCTGGCCCGGCAACTCGCTGACCATCAAGACGCTCAGCTCCAGCCGCATCAACCTCGGCTCGCTGACCTCGGTCCAGTTGCTGGACAACACGGCCGGCACCTACGTCAACCTCCCCAACCGCACCCAGGACGGGTCCGGGCTGAAGGTGACCCTGCCCTCCTCGGCACCGTTCTCCGCCCCGATGTACGTACTGAAGCTGACCTTCGCCGGCCAGATCCCGGTCCTGCAGCCCGTCGACGGCGCCCTGGTCTTCACGGACGTGAACTACGCCGGTACCTCCACCGCGCTCGGCCTGGGCGAGTACACCGCCGAGCAGCTCGGCCTGCACGGGGTGCCCGCGCAGAGCATCTCCTCGCTGAAGCTCGCCCCGGGCCAGCAGATCGTCGCCTACTCCGGCGACAACTTCACCGGCACTCAGTGGACCTTCACCGCCGACAACTCCGACCTGAGGTCCACCGGCCAGAACGACCAGATCACCTCGCTGAAGGTGCAGTTCAACCCGTCCGCCTACCTCAGGATCACCAACCTCACCAGCGGCCTGGTCCTGGACAGCGGCGGCAACGTCGCCGGCGGTTCCGACCTCAAGCAGTGGACCTGGTTCAACCACGCCAATCTGCAGTGGCAGGCGGTGGCGGTCGGAGGCGGCTTCTACAAGCTGGTCAACCGGGCCAACGGCATGGTCGCCGACAGCTGGGGCGCCACCGGCAACGGCGCCCCCTGCAGGCAGCTGGAGTGGAACGGCCACACCAACCAGCAGTGGAAGATCACCCACCGCGGCGGCGGCCAGTACAACATCGTCAACCGCACCACCGGCAAGCTCCTGGACAGCGGCGGCAACGTTCCCGAGGGCTCCGTCACCAAGCAGTGGGACTGGGGCAACAGCACCAACCTGCAGTGGACCATCAGCCCCGTCTGATCCGTTCCCCGAAGCCCATGGCCCGGTGCGGTGCTGCCCCCCCGGCCCGCACCGGGCCATGTGAACAGGCAAGGCCCCTCGGTACAGCCATGCACCGAGGGCAGACGACCTGACCTCCAACTGAAAAGGGACGCTTTCATGCAGATGAGACAACCGTTCCGCAAACTGAGCGCGCAGGCCGCCGCTCTGGCGCTCGCCGTCACGTGCGGAGTGGCGGTACTGGCCCCGGCTTCGGCGTCGGCCGCGAGCGACACGATCGGTGTGACGCTGACGACGTCGGACCTGAGCCAGGCCCTGACGCCGCAGCCGGGCATCGCACTCGGTCCGGTGTCCTCGGGGACTGTGAACCTGAAGGTCGACGACACGCAGACCTTCCAGACCATCGACGGGTTCGGTGCCTCGTTCACCGACACCTCGGCCTATCTGCTGCAGAACAAGCTGGACGCCACCACGCGTGACCAGGTGATGCGGGATCTGTTCACGCGTGGGTCCGGTATCGGTCTGTCGCTGATGCGGACGCCGATGGGCTCCTCGGACTACACCGCGACCCCCGCGAACAACCCGGGCACCTACTCCTACGACGACAACAACGGCCAGCCCGACCCCACGCTGGCCAACTTCTCCACCGCGCACGACGACGCCTACATCATCCCGATCATCAAGCAGGCCCAGGCGCTCAACCCGCAGATGAAGCTGTTCGCCAACACCTGGAGCCCGCCGGCGTGGATGAAGACCACGAACACGATGCTGGGGGCGGGCAACGGCACGCTGAAGGCCGACATGTACGGCCCGTTGGCGCAGTACTACGTGAAGTTCCTGCAGGAGTACAAGGCCAAGGGGGTCAAGGTCTGGGGCGTCACGCCGCAGAACGAGCCGACGATCTCCCCGTCGACGTACTCGGCGATGCTGTGGCCCGCCGCCGACGAGGCCCGCTGGATCGCCGATCACCTCGCCCCGGCGCTGCAGCAGGCCGGGCTGGCCGACACCAAGATCCTGGGCGCGGACGCGGACCAGGTGAACGTCTCCTACGCCGACACGTTGATGGCCAACCAGGCCGCCCGTGACGCGATCTACGGCACCGCGTGGCACTGCTATCGCAACAACCTGCGGAACATGACCACGATCCACAACTCCTACCCGGCCAAGAAGCTCTACGAGACCGAGTGCTCCACCGGCCCGGGTATCGCGCCGATGAACGCCGCCCAGCTCGCCCTGGAGTCCACCTTCAACTGGGCCAACGGCGTGCTCCTGTGGAACCTGGCCCTGGACACGAACGGCGGCCCGAAGATGGGCGTCGGCTGCGAGAAGTGCACCGGTCTGGTCACCATCGACCAGGCGACCGGCAAGGCCACCTACACCGACAACTACTACCAGCTGGGCCAGTTCTCGAAGTTCGTCGTCCCCGGCGCGAAGCGCATCGGCTACAGCGACGGCGGCAACGTCTGGGCCCAGGCCTACCAGAACCCCGACGGAGGCGAGGTACTGGTCGCGCACAACAACAACTCCAGCAGTACCGCCTTCACCGTCACCTGGAACAACGCCGGATCCTTCCAGTACACCCTGCCCGCCGGCGCCACGGTGACCTTCACCCGGGGTGCGCAGACCGCCGCCGCCCAGATCGTCGGCCAGGGCTCGAACCGGTGCCTGGACGACACGGGCAACCCCGCCAACGGTGTCCAGCAGTACATCTGGGACTGCACGCCCGGGAACGCCAACCAGGCCTACGCCTACTCGGCCAACCG
This sequence comes from Streptomyces viridochromogenes, assembly GCF_001270495.1. Lineage (GTDB taxonomy): Bacteria > Actinomycetota > Actinomycetes > Streptomycetales > Streptomycetaceae > Streptomyces > Streptomyces viridochromogenes_A. The sequence continues at coordinate 20,929 of NZ_LGUR01000249.1, read as the reverse complement.
TGAACTGCAGATCGCGGGCAAGTGCCTCGGCGCGAACGGGAACGGCACCACCAACGGCACGAAGGTCATCACCTGGGACTGCAACGGCGGCTCCAGCCAGAAATGGACGTTCCACGGGGACGGCAGCGTCACCAACGACCTGTCCGGACTCTGCCTCGACGTGACAGGCAAGGCAACGGCGAACGGTTCCAGGGTCCATCTGTGGAGCTGCACCGGCGCATCCAACCAGAAGTGGTCGCTCTCCAGCGGAGGCTGACGGACGAGCGGCGTCTGGCCGGTCTGCGGGTACGCCCGCGGACCGGCCGGACGCCGCGTCATGCTCCGCCGCAGGCCCGTCAGAACGGGAAGTCGCGGGGTTTCCCGCGCAGGGTGATCCAGCGGAGTTCGGTGAATTCCTCGGCCGCGAAGCCCGTGCCGAAGCGGCCCCAGCCGCTCTCCTTCACACCATCGAAGGGCATGCTGGGCTCGTCGGTGACGGGTTGGTCGTTGACGTGCACTATCCCCGCCTCGAGACGGCGGGCGATGTCCAGTCCAAAAACATCACCAATCAACCGACCCGCCCCTTGACGAAAGAGATAGGGGCATCCCCCAGCCCGGGCGTCCACTGCGGCACCAGCCGCACCTCGACCGGCGCTCCTGCCCCCGCCCCGCCCGCGTCCGTTTCCGCCCCGGCATCCGTCACCGTCTCATCACCGGACCGGATCTCGGTCATCGTCTCCCGCGTGATCATCAGCCGGGACAACCCTCATCCCGTCCGGCAAGACGCCCGGTCAACTCCTCAATCTGTGCCCGCAGTTCGGCGATCCCTCCCGTGGTGCAGCCTCCCGCCGACCGAGCGCCTCCAACCACGACACCATCGCCGCCTCCCACCGCGTAGTGAGACTCGACGATCCACCCTCCGACCACGAACGGCAACGGCGCACAGCATCACCAGCTCACTGCAGAAGAGCCGCGCCCGTTTCGATTAACGCCCACTGCGGGTCGGACAAGTCGGTTGCGTACGGCTTCCGTTCCGTGCCCGCGGACTCCATCATGCGCATGACATGAAGCAGGGAGGAACCGCCCCATCACCCACGAATGGGCGACACCACATCATCAGGAGCGGGACTTACGCCCCCTGAGGCTTCCCTGGTAGTCGCGCTACTAGAAGCGAGCGCATCTTTCAGCCAATATGGCGCGGATCATATGCTCCGCCACATCTCCTCGCCGCGCCTTGCACGGCGTTGATCCACAGACCTCCACCCTGATCAATGAGGATCAGCTATGACGACTGAGTCTCTCGCATCCGGCATGGACGCGACAAAGATCGGCGCTCGGTTTGACCGGATATCCGTGGTCACTCGCAAACACTGGGTCATCCTCTGGACGCTCGGAGCACTGGGGATCTTCGATGCCTTCGACCTGGCCGCGTTCGGCTACACGGCTCCGGCCATCCGCCAGGACCTGGGCCTGTCACTGGGGCAGGTGGGCTGGGTCGCCTCCTCGGTCTACATCGGCAGCTTCCTCGGCGCACTCGTCGGGGGCCGGCTGGCCGACAGGCACGGACGGCGGCCCGTGCTGTTCGTATCGGCCGTGATCTATTCGCTCGGGTCTCTCGCCACCGTCTTCGCAACCAGCCTCGAGACGCTCATCGCCTGTCGCGTGGTGACCGGTCTCGGAGCTCAGGCGCTGACGCTCGTGTCGTTCCTCTATCTCAGCGAGATGTTCCCGGCCAGGCTCCGCGGCCGCTTCGCTGCTCTCCTGCTGGGAATCTCGGTCCTGGGCGCACCGCTGGCCGCAGTCCTGACCTGGACCATCGTGCCCCACGGGGAGTCCCACTGGCGTTGGATCTACGGCATCGGCGCCCTCGGACTGCTCATCGCCGTGACTGTGCGCCGGCTACCCGAGTCGGTCCGCTGGCAGATTCGCCGGGGAGAGCTCGGCGTGGCCGCCGCAACCGTGGTCGCCTTTGAGGACGAGGCACTCGCCAAGACCGGCAAGCCGCTACCCGAGCCGGTCGAGCTGCCCCGCGGCGGGCCCGAGCCCGCCACGTCGGTGAGGGAGCTGCTCTCAGGCAAGAACCTCGAGCGCATGGCCGTACTCACCATCTCCATGATCATGTTCGCCTACGTCATCTACGGCTTCAACACCTGGCTGACCACCTTGCTGGTCGAGCGCGGATACTCCCAACAGCAGGCACTGACCGCCGCCGTGATCATCTCACTGGCGGGTTTCCTCGGATCGGTGTCCGCGGTCGCCTTTGCCGACCGGATCGAGCGCAAGAAGCTGGTCCTCGCCGTCATGATCGTCGTCGCCCCGTTGCTCCTGGTGTTCGGGCTCGTCGACAGCCTGGTCGTGACCGTGATCACCGGCTCCCTGCTCTCCGGCAGCCTCCAGATCGCCCTGGCAACGATGTACGCGTACTCCCCTGAGATCTTCCCGACCCACCTACGCGGGCTGGGGGCCGGAGTGGGCGGCGGTGCGTTCCGGCTCTCCGCCGCCTTCACCAGCATCATCGTCGGCTTCGTCCTGTCCGGGTTCGGCTTCACCACCGTGTTCGTGGTGTTCGCCGCCGTCGCGGTCGCCTTCGGAGCGGTGTTCGCCATGTTCGGCGAGCGCACCAAGGGCCGCACTCTCGAGGACATCACCGCCGACGTGCGGGGCGGCAAGCGGTGAGCACTCCGATCGAAAGCGTCGCGACGACCACGTCCGGCCGAGTACGCGGACTGGCCGTCGACGGCATCGCCTGCTACCGAGGGGTGCCCTACGCCGCCCCGCCGAAGGGGCCACGCCGTTTCGCCCTCGCGACACCGGCGCCGACCTGGGACGGCGTCCGTGACGCGACCCGCCCCGGGTCGATGGCACCGCAGCACGTCCGCCGCTTCCCCGGCATCGACATGCGGCCGCTCCTGCCGGAGACCGGCTGGACCGGAGACCATGACTACCTGCATGTGAACATCTGGACCCCGCAGCACCACGACGGGGGCCTGCCGGTCATGGTCTACATCCATGGCGGGGCCTTCATCGCGGGAGCCGCTGACTGCCCCGCCTTCGACGGCACGAGCTTCGCCCGTTCCGGGGTCGTGCTGATGACCGTTTCCTACCGTCTAGGGGCCGAGGGATATTCGGTACTCCCGGACGCGCCGACGAACCTCGGCCTGCGCGACCAGATCGCGGCATTGCAGTGGGTACAGAACAACGCGGGCGCCTTCGGCGGAGATCCCGGAAACGTCACCGTCTTCGGCGAGTCCGCCGGAGCGATGAGCATCGCGACGCTGCTGAACTCGCGGGCGGCGGACGGTCTCTTCCGACGCGCCATCGTGCAGAGCGGCCACGACGAGCTCCCTCGCGATGCCGCGGTCGGTCGCCGGCTGACCGAACGGATCGCCGCCATTTTGAGCGTCCCGGCAACCGCGGCGGCATTCAGGGAGGTGCCGGTGCCGCAGTTGCTCGATGCTCAAGCGACGCTGCTCGCCCAGCCTCTCGACCTGGCTGACAACGGTCGAGATCCCGCCTACGGGGCGGCGGCATACGGGATGACCATCGACAACGACGTCGCGTGCGCATCGCGCGAGCGGCTCACCACGTCGTCCGTGGATCTCCTCGTAGGCACCACGAAGGCGGAGATGAACCTCTACGGATTCTCCAGTGGTGATCTCGACGCTGTGACCGATACCGAAGCCGTCGCCCGACTGGCCGCGTCGCATCCCCACGCTCGACAAGTCCTCGCCGGCTACGGATTGGGCCAGCCCGGGGCCAAACCGGGACGAGCGCTCGTCGACGCCCTCACCGACCTGCTGTTCCGCTCTCCCGCGCGGCGCTTGGCCCTCCGTCACGGCGGGCCGACCTACGTCTACGAATTCGAATGGGAGTCCCCGGCCTTCGACGGCCGCCTCGGCGCGTGTCACGGCCTTGATCTGCCCTTTGTCTTCCACACCCTCAAGACAGCACAGGGACCGCAGGGCCTGGTCGGTGGCGAGCCACCGGTCGCGCTCGCCGACGCCATGCACGAGAGCTGGGTCCGCTTCGCACACACCGGGGACCCGGGCTGGGCCCCCTACGGCCCTGGACGCCGCTTGATGCGCTTCGGCGGAGCCTTCGGAGCAGTACCGAGCCGCCTCGGCGAGGACGAGGCGCCGCTCGCTCACACCGCTGCGGTCGGTGGTCGAGCGAGCGACGCGACGGCCGGGTGCGCGATCGGATGACGAGTAGACTCGCGAGCATGAAAGCTGGCGACGAGCGGCAACATGATCTCGGCGCCTTCCTGCGCAAGCAGCGCGAGAACACCTCCCGTACCGCGCTGGGACTGCCACCGATCAGGAACAGGACGACCGGGCTCCGCCGCGAAGAAGTCGCGGCCATGTCCGGTATCAGCGTCACCTGGTACACATGGCTGGAACAGGGCCGCGATGTCACCCCGTCGCGGCAGGTCCTCGATGCCGTCGCACGTTCCCTCGGTCTGGCCCAGGCCGAGCATGCCTTCGTCCTGTCCCTGGCCGGCTACCCAGCCACCGATTTTGGCTCGGCCCAGCCGATCACGATGACCCCGAGCGTGCAGCGACTGCTCGACGCGCAGGGCGTCTACCCCAGCTACGCGTTGTCGGCGGACTGGACCATCGTCGGCTGGAACTCGACCTACGGCCGCTTTTATCCGCCAGCCCCAGCCACGCCAGTCGAGCGTCGCAATCTTCTGTGGCTCACCTTCACAGACCCGTACATACGGTCGCTGGTCGTGGACTGGGAGTTCACAAGCAGCCGGGTTATCGCCGAGTTTCGAGCAGAGCTCGGCGCACACCTTCATACCCCGGCGATCGAAATCCTGATCGACCGCCTTTGGCGCACCAGCGCCGAGTTCCGCGAGCGGTGGAAAGCCCACGAAGTAACCCGCTTCACCTCGCGACTACGCACGTTCCGGCACCCCGAAGTCGGCGATCTGCAACTGGAACAGCACCGGATGACCATGTCCGGCGATCCCGACCTGCACGTGATCATCTACGTACCGGATCCCGACAGCGGTAGCCTCGACCGATTGCACCAATTGGCCGACCTGGCCGCATCGAACGAGCCTCGCATGAACGAAGACTCGGAGCGATAGGGACAGGCACCAGGCGTCAACCTCCGTCACGCATCGGGCTGTTACTCGCACTACTAGAATCACGGCAGTCTTCTGCTCCGGCAACCCGTGCCGCAGAGTCAGGGGAGGCCGATGAAGGTCGGGCCAAACCACCTGCGGTCGATTCAGTCGCCCGGATGAGGAGCAGGAAGTGCCCGAACTGCGCTCGCGAACCATCACCCACGGCCGGAACATGGCTGGCGCACGAGCGTTGTTGCGGGCCTCGGGGTCGCGGATGGCGACATCGGCAAACCGATCGTGGCGATCGCCAACAGCTTCACCGAGTTCGTGCCAGGTCACACTCACCTCCAACCCGTGGGGCGGATTGCATCCGAGGCAGTGCACCGGGCGGGCGCGATTGCGCGGGAGTTCAACACCATTGCGGTCGACGACGGAATCGCCATGGGCCACGGAGGCATGCTCTATTCGCTGCCGTCGAGGGAACTGATCGCCGGTTCGGTGGAGTACATGGTCAATGCGCACTGCGCCGACGGCCTCGTGTGCATCTCCAACTGTGACAAGATCACGCCGGGAATGTTGATGGCCGCACTGCGCCTCAACATCCCGACGGTGTTCGCATCCGGTGGTCCGATGGAAGGCGGGCGGACCACCCTGGTCGACGGAACCGTCCGAACTGGGCTGAGCCTGGTGACCGCGATGGGCGACTCTGCCAATCCTGACGTATCCGAAGAGGACCTTGCCCGAGTCGAGGTTGCGGCCTGCCCCACTTGTGGCTCCTGCTCCGGCATGTTCACTGCGAACTCGTTTCTGACGCCGAGCTCGAACAGCGTCGCCGGGCCAGAGGAACCGACGGTACACGCCGGCGCCGCGGAAACGCACAACTATGTCGGCGTTGATCAACGCCTGTTCATCGCCAATACGTCCCACAGGAAGCGAGCCACAACGCCGCGTCGGCCGACCCTGCCGCGCGGCCTGCCATGGGCGAAGCTCACGAGGGCCGGACCCGTGCTCAAACGGCGACACATCAGCTCGAGAAGGAGCGCCATGCTACACACCACCACCCGGTCGATCTCCCTGGAGGACAAGTACCTGGAGACCGAGGGGCGTGCCCTCGTCACCGGCATCCGGCGTACCAGGTTCGCGCTCAACGACGAGGAACTCACGCCCGGGCTACGGTCGCTGGCCGCGTAGGTGCGGGACCGGTCCGGCGCCGCGGTGGCCGCGGTCAACGTCACGGTGCACCTCACGGTATGGAACGCGTCGGTGGAATCCGTCATGTCGCGCATCGAAGCCCGCTTGCGGCGCGCCACGACGGAGATCTCCGCCCGGCTCAGTCATCGTCCGCAGACCTGATCCGAAGCCATCCAGGCATGTTGTTTGAATAATTGAAATATGAGTCCCTGCATATGGAACAGCACGGCCTCATTTCATTGACAGCGGGCTCCGGTCGGGCGCAGACTCACGTCACATTCTGTGGACATTACTTCACCAGACGAACAGCACTGTTCCCTGAGTCCGGAAGGCCGCCATGCGTATACAAGCCGCCGTGTTCGAGAAGCAGGACGGTCCGTTCCAGCTTCAGGACGTCGAGCTGGACGACCCGGAAGCGGGCGAGGTCGTCGTGCGGATCGCTGCCACCGGCATCTGCCACACCGACGGCCTGGCACGTCACGGTGACCTTCCCTTCCCCGCCCCCGGGGTGCTCGGCCACGAAGGCGCCGGTGTCGTGACGGCGGTGGGTCCCGGTGTCACGTCGGTGCGGGAGGGCGACCACGTCGTCATCGGCTGGCCCTGGTGCGGCGAGTGCCGCAACTGCCTGGCGGGCGAGCCCCGTTACTGCGCCCGGCTCGGCGAACTCCTCGTCAGCGGAGTCCGGCCGGGGACCGGGGCCTCGGCCCTCCGCCGCCCGGACGGGGGCGTCCTCCACGGACACTTCTTCGGCCAGTCGTCGTTCGCCACGCACTCCCTGACCCGGGCCAACAGCCTGGTGAAGGTCCCACACGACGTCCCGCTCGACCTGCTCGGACCCCTCGCCTGCGGACTGTCCACCGGCGCGGGCGCCGTGCTGAACACGCTGCGCCCGCAGACCGGCTCCAGCCTCGTGATCTACGGCACCGGCTCGGTGGGGCTCGCCGCCGTCATGGCGGCCCGCAACAGCGGCTCGACCACGATCATCGCGGTCGACCGGCATACCTCCCGGCTGGAACTGGCGGCGGAACTCGGCGCCACACACACCGTGAACGCCGCCGACACGGACCCCGTCGCCGCCGTGCACGACATCTGCGGCGGGCCCGCCGACAACGCCCTGGAGTGCACCGGCATCATCTCCGTCGTCCGCCAGGCCGCGGACTCCGTGGGAATGCTCGGCACCTGCGCGCTCATCGGCGGCGCCCCGGCGGGGGCCGAGTTCACCCTCGACCACCTCACCACCTTGTGGGGTAAGCGGATCGTCGGCGTCCTCGGCGGCGGCGGCCGCAGTACCCAACTCATCGGCGCGCTCATCGAGTTGTACCGTCAGGGCCGCTTCCCCATGGAACGCCTCGTCTCCTGGTTCGCCTTCGACCGGATCGAGCAGGCGCTGGCGGCGTCGTACGCCGGCGACGTCATCAAGCCGATCGTCCGCATGCCCGCCTGAGACCGCACGCCCCCTGGTCCGCCACGACTGCTCCGTACCGGAAGAAGCCCCTTCATGTCTCTCACCCGTGAACTTTTCATCGGCGGCAAGGACGTGCCCGCCCTCTCCGGCCGCACCGCCGAGGACATCAGCCCCTACACCGGCGAGGTCTACGCGACCGTCGCCGCAGCCGGGCCGGAGGATGTGACCCGGGCCGTGGACGCCGCCGACGCGGCGTTCGCCGAATGGGCCGCCGTCTCGCCCTTCGCCCGCCGCGCGATCTTCCTCAAGGCGGCGGATCTGCTGGACGCCCGTGCCGAGCAGGTGGCCGAGATCATGTCCCACGAGGCCGGCGGCACCCGCCCCTGGGCATTCTTCAACGTGGCGCTGGCGGCGAACATCCTGCGGGAGGCGGCCGCCGTGATCACCGCTCCGCGCGGTGAGGTGCTCAGCGCACAGGAGGAAGGCGCGCTGGGCCTGGCCGTGCGGGAACCGCTGGGCGTGGTCGCGGCGTTCGCGCCGTGGAACGCTCCTGTCATCCTCGGTGTCCGGGCCGTGGCGGCGCCGCTTGCTGCCGGCAACACGGTCGTCGTCAAGGCCAGCGAGGACGCGCCGATCGCCTGCGCACTGCTCGTCGCGGATGTGCTGCGCGAGGCGGGACTGCCCGAGGGTGTGCTCAACGTGGTCACCAACGCCCGCGAGGACGCGGCGGAGATCGCCGAGGTGCTGATCGCCGATCCCCGGGTGCGTGCCGTGAACTTCACGGGCTCCACCGGGGTCGGCCGAATCATCGGCACCCACGCGGCGAATCACCTCAAGCCGGCCGTGCTCGAACTGGGCGGCAAGAACGCGGTGATCGTCCTGCACGACGCGGACGTGGACTACGCCGTCGACGCCGTCACCTTCAGCGTGTTCATGAACTCCGGGCAGATCTGCATGTCCGGCGACCGCATCCTCGTACACGAGTCGCTGGCCGAGGAGTTCACCCGGAAGTTCACCGCCAAGGTGGCCTCCCTCCAGGCCGGGGACCCGGCCCACCCGCACACCGTGGTGGGCCCGCTGGTCACCGCCTCCGCCGCACAGCGCGTCACCGCTCTGGTAGAGGACGCGGTCGCCAAGGGCGCCACCGTGCTCACGGGCGGCGGGCGGCCGGAAGGCGCGGTGCACGCGGCGACCGTGCTCACCGGCGTTCCCAAGGAGGCGGACCTGTACCACGCGGAGGCCTTCGGGCCGGTCTGCGTCCTCGAGACGTTCGGCGACGACGACACCGCCGTGGCCCTCACCAACGACACCGACCATGGTCTGACCTGCGGAATCATCACCGAGAACGCCACCCACGGGCTGAACGTCGCCCGTCGGGTCCGGACGGGCATCGTGCACATCAACGACCAGTCCGTGGCTGACGAGCCCCACGCGCCCTTCGGCGGCGTGAAGACCTCCGGCTACGGCCGGTTCGGTGGACGGTGGGGCATCGAGGCGTTCTCCAGCACCCGCTGGGTGACGATCGCGACCCAGCAGGCCCACTATCCCTTCTGATCCGTCCGCCCAGGCACCGCGCAGAACGCCCGCACCTTCCCCACGGAGGTGCGGGCGTTGTGGTGGCCCTGGCGGGTCAGACCTGCGGGTTGCCGTTGGCGCTCTTCTCCGCGACCGCCTGGAGGGCGTCCCAGTGCTCCACGATCCTGCCGTGCCGGTCGAAGCGGAAGGTGTCCACCTCCACCCGTGCCGCGGTCCTCGGCCGACGTCTTCGCCAAGCCCTGCACGACCACGAGGTCGACCTGGGTGACAGTCCGCTTGAGAGTCAGCGAGGCGTCCGGGAACTGCTGGAGGTAGCCCGTGACACCGGTGACGAAGGCGTCGCGGCCGTTGCCGAAGTTCGGGTTGTGCTGGATACAGGTGTCGGCGCTGATGTACTTCTCAGCGACCTTACCCGGCCGGTGCTGGTTGAAGGCCTGGTCCAGCAGGGCCACAGCTGCCTTCTGGTTGCGCAGTTCCTGGGCGGACACCGGCTCGTCGAACGCGTCGGGCGTGCCGTGCTCGTGCGCGGCCAACGCGGAGGGAACGATCACCGTGCCCGCCACGAGTGCGACGGCGGCGTCTCTACCCGGTGCCATTACCCCTGGCCGAGGGCCTCCGACGGCCCGGGGCCCTCGGCGCGTCCCCTGACCCCGTTGCGGAAGTCGATCGGGGAACGGCCCGTGCGTTGCATGAAGTACTTGCTGAACTGGGAGGGTGTGACGAAGCCGAGGCGGTCCGAGATCTGGGCAGCGGTCTCGTCTCCGTGTGCCAGCAGCCGCTTCGCCTCCAGCACGACCCGGCGGTCGATGAACTCCTTCGCGCTGAGCCCGGCGCCCGCCAGGGCCGCCCGGGCGAGGGTACGCCCCGAATAGCCGAGCATGCGGGCGTAGTCCTCCACCCGTCGGGTGGAGGTGAAGTGCCGTTCGACCGCGTCACGGAACCGCAAATAGGTCTCGTCCGGCTCCGGAGCGGGGCTGCCGACCGGAACGGTGAGATGGGCCAGTCGCAGCAGGAGGACGGCGAGGAGGTGACGCAGGGCCGCGATGTGCACGTCGAGAGGCAGGTGTCCGAGCGACCGAAACTCGTGGCTCAAGTGTTCCGAGGCCATGGTCACGGCCTCAGCATCGTCGGCGACGGGGGTGATGATGACCGGTACGTGGGGATCGTCGACCCGGGCGACGGTTGCCGTGGCCGGGTCCAGCATGTCCTGCTGGAAGAGGATCAGTGTGCCCTCGGCCTGGGTGAGGTCGCCCCACTGGTGCACCTGCCCAGGGCGTACCCACAGCCAGGAGCCCGGCCGCAGGGCGTAGCCGTTGAAGTCGACCACATGCCAGAGGTTGCCCGCAGTGAGCGCGAGCAGATGATGGAAATCGGGGCGCTGGGGCCGGGCGAGGGTCTGCTCGCAGACGCGCTGCCGTAGCTCCGCCAGCGACATGACCTCCACACCGGCAGGAGTGCCCGCCGGCGCGGCGAACGCGACCTCGGGGATCTCGCGCGCGGAGTCGTGTCGTTTTTTGGCCATCATCAGTCAGAAGTTTATCCGGCTTTCCGTGCACTCTCTTCGTACGTTGGTCATGCCGCCGAGGAAACGGAACGTCTTCCTGGCGGAAATCGGAAAGGACGGCACGTGGCGACGACAGGAGGCAGGGTCGGGCTGACGTACGTCTTCGACGTCTACTGCGCTTGGTGTCACGGCTTCGCCCCGACCCTGCGGGCCTTCGTCGAAGCCGATGCCGACCGCGTCGACCTGCGCGTCCTGCCGGCCGGGCTGTATGCGGGAGCGCGTGCGCTGCCTGTCTCGGCCCATCCCCACCTGGTGCGCGAGAGCGTCCGCGTCGCGGAACTGACCGGCGCCCACTTCGGTGCTGGACACCGGCGGACGGTCGCTGAAGGCAGCACGGTGATGGACTCCACGGACGCAGCCACGGGGCTGGAGGCCCTGCTGGCGCAGCCGGGCGCGGACACCCTGCGGACGCTCGAAGCGATGCAGCACGCCTGGTTCATCGACGGCCTGAGCCTGTCGGACCCGGCGACCTACCGAGTGCTCGCCGTCGAGCTGGGCCTGAGCCCTCTTGCCGTGGCGTGCGCATACGCCGCGCCCGTCACACGCGCGCGAGCGACGGTCGGACTGCGTTCCGTCCGCCGCCTGAGCGTGGAGAGCTACCCGGCCCTGCTGCTCACCACCGCTTGCGGAAACCACCACCGGCTGGGCGGACCGCTGACCCGTGTCAAGGAACTGACCACGGCCTTCGACGAGTACACGCACCGGAGGTCCGTGGCACTGGAAGGAACCTGCGCGCTGTGAGCACCACGAACAACGCTCCCGTCTCGACCGCACCGCCACGCGAGACGATCCGCGCTTGGCTGGAGGAAGCCGACCGGGTCCTGATCGCGGCCGGCGCGGGCCTGAGCGCGGCAGCCGGCTACGACTACGGCGACACCGAACGCTTCAGGGAACTGTTCCCAGCTCTGTACCGGCTCGGCCTGCGTTCGCGCTACCTGCTCGGCGTGCCTCTGCCGACGGACATGATGTGGGGCTACTGGGCCGTCCACATCGACGACATCCGCTACGACCCCGAACCCAACCCGCTCTACCGCAAGCTGAGGGAGCTGGTCGGCCACCGCGACCACTGGGTGATGACGTCCAACGTCGACGCCCTCTTTGCCCGCAACGGCTTCGAGGCGGACCGGATCTTCACCCCCCAGGGCGACTACGGCCGCCTCCAGTGCGCGGTCCCCTGCTCGCGGGACACCTGGCCCAGCAGACCGTTCCTCGACGCGATCCTCGCCTCGTACGACCGCGACACCGGCCGGGTGACCGACCCGGCCCTGCCGTGCTGCCCCCGCTGCGGCGCCGACATCTTTCCCAACGTCCGTGTCGGTCCGGAGTTCGTCGACGACGCCCATCTGCCCGCGGGTCGGCGGCTGGTGCAGTGGCTCGACGACGCGCCCACAGACAGCACCTTGCTCGTGCTGGAAATCGGGGCCGGATTCAATACTCCCGGCGTGATTCGCCACCCCACGGAGAACTTGGTGCGCCAGACCCCTCGGGCCCGCCTCGTCAGGATCAATCCCGCCCATCCCGACGTCCCCTCGGACCTCGGTGAACGAGCACTGTCCGTTCCCCTCGGCGGAGACCGGCTCCTCGACGGGCTCGAACCCTGACATCCGGCGGCAGCGCGCCTCCGCCACCACAAGAAGAGAAGTCATCATGTCCCAGGTATCCGAGACATCCGTCCCCACGATCGCCGTCACCGGCTCCACCGGCCGGCTCGGCGGGCGCGTCGCCCGGCGACTGGCCGAGCGGGACGTCCCGCAAAAACTCCTGGCCCGCAACCCGGCACGCGCTCCCCGGCTTCCCGGCTCGGTAGCGGTGCGAGGCGACTACGCCGACCAGGACGCCGTGCGGGAGGCGCTCGCCGGCACCCACACCGTCTTCATGGTCTCCGCCTCCGAGAGCGCCGACCGGCTCACCCAGCACAAGACGTTCGTGGACGCCGCCGCGGAGGCAGGTGTCGGGCACCTGGTGTACGTCTCCTTCTACGGCGCGGCCCCCGACGCCACCTTCACCCTGGCACGGGACCACTTCCACACGGAGCAGCACATCCGCGCGAGCGGCCTGGCATACACCTTCCTCCGGGACAACTTCTACGCGGAGTTCGTCCCCGACCTCGTCGGCGAGGACGGCGTCATCCGCGGACCGGCCGGGCACGGACGCGCCGCGTTCGTCGGCCAGGACGACATCGCCGACGTCGCCGCGGCGGTGTTGCTCCGGCCGGACGACCACGCAGGCAGGGCCTACGACCTGACCGGGCCCGAGTCCCTGACGCTGGACGAAGCGGCCGTCATCCTGTCCGAACAGCTCGGACACACCGTCACCTACCAGCAGGAAACGGTCGAGGAAGCCTACGCCTCCCGTACCTCCTACGGCGCTCCGATGTGGCAGCTGGACGCCTGGGTGTCCACCTACACAGCCATCGCGTCCGGCGAACTCGACGGGGTCAGCGACGCCGTACCGCGCCTCACCGGCCACCCCGCCACGCCCCTCGCCGAGGTCGTCCGCTCCGCAGGGGGATGACCCGCACGGCAAGGCCCCTGCACGCCGACCGGCAGGCAAGCAGGCAGATAGGGCTGCGCGCGGCCAATCCCGCTAGTGCGACCCCTGCATCCCCGCGACTCCGGTGCCACCCAGACCGACCCCGATTGCTGCTCAACGGGCGCCTGATCCGCGGGGACACCGAAGACGACAGCGACGTGCCCGTCGTCGTCCCCTGTCTGGTCGCCCCGTACCGGCGGGGCGGTTGCAGGACGACGAGCAGCCAGCCGCACCCGTGGTAGTGCCCGACACCCTCAACCCGAAGGCTGTCGCTTTCTGACTATCAGGAGTCGCTCCTTCTGCCGATCAGTTGGCTGCCATACGCATAGTTTGAACACATCGCCGCCGGACCACCGGTCCCCCTGGCCAGGTCCCCAAGCAAGGAAGACAGTCATGCGCAACGCGAAGAACACCGTCCTTCAGGCCGCCACCGAGCTGTTCGGCGACAAGGACCCCTCCGCCGTGGACCGCTGGGTTGCCGCGGACTACAGGCAGCACAGCGCGCTCGCCGCCGACGGCCCCGAGGCCCTCCGCGGGCTCGTCGGAAGCCTGGCCGGGGACTTCCGCTACGAAGGCGCCCGGGTCATCGCCGACGGCGACCTGGTAGCCCTGCACGGCACCTACCACGGCTTCGGGCCGGACCCGCTCGTCGGGTTCGACATCTTCCGAGTCGACGCCGACGGCAAGCTGGCCGAGCACTGGGACGCCCTGACCCCTCAGGTCAAGGACACCGTCTCCGGCCGCTCCCAGACCGACGGCCCCGCCGCGGTCACCGAGACCGACAGGACCGACGCCAACCGTGCCCTGGTGGCCGAGTTCGCCGAGAGGGTTTTCGTCGGCGCCGACTACTCGGTGCTCACCGACTACATCTCCACCGAGACCTACCACCAGCACAACCCCGATGCCGGCGACGGTCTCGACGGCTTCGGGGCGGCCGTGGCCAAGTGGGGCGAGCAGGGCAAGCACCTCGTCTACAAGAAGGTCCACAAGGTCATCGCCGAGGGCGAGTTCGTCCTGACGCAGTCCGAGGGCGAGTTCGGTGTGCCCGTCGCCTACTACGACCTCTTCCGCGTCGCGGACGGCAAGATCGTCGAGCATTGGGACGTCGTCGCGCCCATCCCGGGCGAACTGCTGCACGGCAACGGCCTGTTCTGACCGGCCCGAACAACGCCGGATCACCGAACGCATCGACGGAGCGCACAGACGTGGGCAACCGCGCCTACGCGTGAAAGACATACCCCACGCCGGCGTGAGCGAGGACGTCACGCTGCACGCGGCCGAAGTCGCCCTGGCGTCTTCCTGCTCGATTGGGTGGAGAAGTCAGGCATGACCGTAACCCACGCGGTGAACCTAAACTCCCTTACGGTCCACGCCTTCTGGACCTACGACACCCCCAAGGGCCGGATCGGCGAGCTGCACGTCGGCACACTCGAAGAGATGTGATCCACCCGCCGATGGCCCGACCCCGGGCGCACCGACGTGCGGGGCCGGGCCATCGGCACACCTCGTTCACTCGCCCCACCGGAGCCTTTGATGATCCCGAACCGCGCCGAGTCCGAGGCCGTCGCCGGGACGGAGACACAGCTCTCCGCACTGCCCCTGACCGCCTACCGATCGGCCGTCGCCCTCGACGAGCCCTTCCTCCCAACGGCGCCCCCAGCCACAGCCGCTCGGCTGGACGCCCATGTGCGCTCAGCACTGCACCTGCTCAGCGCCGATCCGGCCGTGTCCCGGCTCGGCCTGCGGTCCGACTCGCTGAGACACCTCGCCGATGCCGACACCCCCGCCGACGCCGACACGGCCCGCCGGGTGCTGCGAGCCCTGCTGACCGGACGTGATCCCGGTCCGCTGCCGAAGGGGGCGGACCTGGAACTGGATGCGCTCCTCGGCGCGGAGCGGAACCTGCGGCCCACCGTCTCGGTACGTGAACTGCCCACGATCGAAGAGGAGTTCCACGGCACGGCCTCCCGGGCCGCGGCCGAGGCCGTGCTGTGGCGGGGAGACATCACCACGCTGGCCGCCGACGCCGTGGTCAACGCCGCCAACAGTCAACTGCTCGGCTGCTTCCGCCCACTGCACCCGTGCATCGACAACGCCCTGCACAACGCCGCCGGACCTCACCTGCGCGACGACTGCCACACGATCATCACGGCGCAAGGAGCCCTCGAACCCACCGGTACGGCCAAGATCACCCGGGGCTACCACCTTCCCGCCCGGTACGTCCTGCACACCGTCGGCCCCGTCGTCCAGGGCCGTCCGCACGCGCATGACGCACAGGCGCTCGCCTCCTCCTACCGGGCATGCCTGGACCTCGCCGCCGAGGTGGAGACCATCCGCACCCTCGCCTTCTGCGCCGTCAGCACCGGCGTGTTCGGCTACCCCAAGGAGGAAGCCGCACCGGTCGCGCTGCACACCGTCGCGGACTGGATCGCAGCACATCCCGGACGGTTCGACCGCGTGGTCTTCACCGTCTTCGAGGACGACGACGAACGGGCCTATCATCAGGCTCTCTGCGCAGGCGCACGCCCCTGACACGACGTCCATCAGAACAACAGGGATCGCTGATGCATGTCCGATGTAGAGCAATGGAGTTCAGCATGATTGTTCCAGTCGGCGCAGGAGCAGAGCGGCAGTTCACCTCGCTGCGTCGCGGGCACGAATGATGTGGTCGGGCGCGAGCAGCGGCCATTGTCGCGCCGTCGGCTCGGAGTCGTTACCCGTGGCCACGAACAGTCCCGCGAGCACGCCCCCTTCGCGGCCGTTGACCTGCTCGGCCAGCATGCTGAAGTACGTCTTCAGGTCGCCACATAGGCTGCCGGTGTCCGGCACCGGACTGACCGAGGGCCAACAGGCTGCGATGGCGGCGGTGACGAGTTCTGATCTGGTGGGCCAGCGCCGGTACTGCGTCACCTTGCTCGTGCGAGCGCGGGCCGCGATCGTGCCGTAGCGCAGGCCTTCGCCGAGCGACTCGTAAACGGTACACAGGATGGTGTATTCGCGGCCCGCGGGCCGTCCCCAGAGCCGACGGAACGGACCGGTGTGGTCATGCCACCCGCTCAGCCACGGACATACACGATCTTGCCGCGGACGCCACGACCCGAAAGTTCGACCAGCGCCGCCGGGACCTCTTCAAGGGAAACGGTACGCGACAGCATCGGGGCGATCCTCTTGTCGGCCAGCAGCGTGAGCAGGTCCGTGAGCATCGTGGACAGCTGCGTGCGGACTCGTCCGTCGCCAACGGTGTACGCCGCCCCGAGCGCGATCTCATGGACGGAGGGCGCCATGCCGAACGGCGGTACGACGCTCAGATCGGGGCGCCCGGCGATGGCGGCGAGGCCGCCACCGTGCACGAGCAGCCCGAGGTTGGCGGTGGCGGATTCCGAACCGATGGTGTCGACTACCGCGTCCACACCACGACCGCCGGTCAATTCCCTTACGCGCGCGGTGATGTCCTCGGTGCGGAAGTCGATGACCGCTCCGGCACCGAGTGCCTTGACGTGGTCGGCGTTGTGCGCGGCCTCGGTTGCGATCACGCGTGCGCCGGCGAGTGCCGCGAGCTGCACAGCGAACCCGCCGACCCCGCCCGCACCGCCGGTGACGAGGACGCAGTCGTCGTTGCCGACGTGCAGACGGCGGACCACCGCCTGGTAGGCGGTCAGACCGGCCGAGGGCACGGCGGCCGCGCTTTCCGGAGTCAGTCCGTCGGGGACGCGAGCGAGGACCATGACGTCGGCCAGAGCGTATTCGGCGAAGCCACCGCGTGCGCGGATGTCGCCGTGGAAGGCGACGCGCTGCCCCGCCTTCACACTCGTCACCCCTTCGCCGACGGCGTCCACGGTGCCGACAACGTCCAAGCCGAGCACGGCCGGCCACTCCCACTCCGGGATGCCGTACGCGGCCCGCTGGTAGTCCGACGGATTCAGGCCGCACGCCTCCACCTCGACCCTGACCTGTCCAGGGCCTGGCTCCGGTGTCGGCAGGTCGGCCAGACGCAGGGTGTCGCAGGTGCCGGGCCGGTCGAGGACCAGGGCTCGCATGGTGTGTTTCCTCTCTACAGGGTGTGCGGGGGGGGCGGGAGTGGCGAACCACCAGTACGGCCGGAGCGGGTTCTCCTGGGCCGGCCGGTTCCGTCGTCGCGCATGCTGCTCTGCGTTCTGTCCAGGGTTCTTCCGCCGTCCCAGCAAGACCGCGGCTTCACAGGGGCGGCGCGTAGCCCTGGCGGATCAGTGGGCGACCACCTCGCGCAAGCGGGCGCAGGTCGCGCGGTAGACATCGGCCAGCGCGGTCTCGCCATCCGGCTTGCGCAGCGCGGCCCATTCGTCGAAGGTCACGCGCAGGGTGGCGCTCACAACCTCGGCCACGACTCGGACCCGCACGTCCACCGGCTGACTCCCGGTGGCAGCCGCCATCAACCGCAGGAATCGCTCGCACTGTTCGGCTTCCCGCCTCAGGGCCGCGCTGCGCAGCGCCTCATCCTGGGCCACCAGCTGGCGTACCCGCAGCATGCGGGAGACCACGTCGGGCCGCTCGGAACCGAGCTCGGTGAGCGCGTCGGCCACCGCCGTCTCGATGTCCCGGAGGGCGCACGTTCCCGCCGCACGTCTTTCGAGGCATGCGGTGAGGAGCGCTTCGAAGACACGGTACGACCTCAGTGCAGCCTCTTCCTTGGTCGGGAAGTACCGAAAGAAGGTGCCTGGGCACGTCCATCAAACGGCCCGATCGGCCCCGCCAAGTGGATCACCACTCGGCGGCTGGCGCTGGCCCGCGCAGCCTTCCCGCCCAGCCGTTCCGGCATGGCGCGGCGCGCGCTCGATTGCAGATCCACCTCCCGGACCCGTTGACGGGGCCCACGGGGCGCACTAGCCTGACCTTCAATTTTCAGCCTGAAATTAATTGGAGGAGCGGCCGATGCAGATCGCCAAGGCCGAGGTCTCGGTCGTCGAGATCCCGTTCCCGTTCGACGCCAGCGGGGTCGGAATCATGCCGACCCCCTGGCGGAGCCTGGAGTTCGCGCTGGTTCGCCTGGAGGACGAGCTGGGCAACGTGGGCTGGGGCGAGGCGTTCGGTTATTTCGTCGTCGATGCCAGCAAAGCGATCATCGAACGGCTCATCCTGCCGAGGCTGATCGGCGCCACCATCACCGACATCCCGGCCTGGAACCGCCGGCTCCAGCTCGACCTGCACTTGTTCGGCCGGTACGGCGCGACGGTCTTCGCGATCTCCGGCGTCGACATCGCGCTGTGGGACCTGGCCGCGAGGCGTGCGGGCGTCCCCCTGCACCGGCTCCTCGCCGGGGACGGCCCCGTGCGGACCTCGGGGCTGCGGTCATACGCGAGTCTGATGCGGTATGGCGACACCGCGCTCGCGGTGGCCGCCTGCGAGCAGGCCCTCGCCCGTGGCTACACCGCGATCAAGCTCCACGAGACCGACATGGCCACCATCTCGGCATGCCGGGACGTCATCGGCCCCGATGTGCCGCTCAGCGTCGATGTCAACTGCCAGTGGGGCGGCGACTTCTTCACCGCGCACCGGCAGGAGCTGGCCGACCTGGAGGTCGCCTGGGTCGAGGAGCCCGTCTTCCCGCCCGAGGACTTCGCTGCGCTGGCAGCATTGCGCTCGCCCGGGATTCCGCTCGCCGCAGGCGAGAACTGGTGCACCGCCACGCAGTTCGCGCAGGCGGGCGACGCGGTGGACATCTGGCAGCCCAGCGTCACGAAGGTCGGCGGGATCTCCGAGTACCTGCGGATCCTGTCCATGGCCTCCGCGCAGGGTCGCCCGGTCGTGCCGCACTGCCCGTACTTCGGCCCCGGCTACTTCGCCACCCTGCACCTCGCAGCCGCGCACCCCGCGATGGACGACATCGAGATCCTCTACACCGATCCCGAGGCGTGGCTGTGCGACGTCGAGGGACTGCGGGACGGCGGCACTTTGTGCGTGCCCACCGGCCCTGGTCTCGGTTTCGAGCCCGACCCCGACGTGATGGAGAAGTACCGCCGTGCCTGAGTCCGCACCCGTCTTCCGCGTGACCGGCCGAGGACCGGTGCGCCTCATCGTCTCCCACGGCTGGATCGCCGGGGCGGCGCTCTTCGACCCGGTGGCGGAACTGCTGGACCCCGACCGCTACAGCGTCGCCTTCGTCGAGCACCGCGGGTACGGCGCTGCGGCGCATCTGCCTGCCGAGGGGCTGGCGAGCAGTGCCGCCGACGTCCTGGCCGCCGCCTACCAGTTGGGCTGGGACCGGTTCGTCCTGCTCGGGCATTCCATGGGCGGCCTGGTGGCCCAGCATCTGACCGTCACCGCCGCCGAGCGCCTGTCCGCCGTCGTGCTGCTGTCCTCCGTGCCCGCCAGCGGCGGGCAGCTCACTGACGAGGTGCGCGCACAGCGCCGCCAGGCCGTGCACTCCGCCGAGCAGCGCCGCCAGTTGATCACCGCAAACAGCGGGTGCGGCCCGGAACTGGCTGACCACATCTGGCGGATGAGCACGGAGACCACCTCCAGGAGTGCGATGGAGCGTTACCTCGACGACTGGAGCCGCGCGGACTTCGGTGCCGAGGTGGCGGGCAGCGACATCGACTGCCTGGTCGTCACCGGTGAACGCGACCCGGCCGTCACCACCGCTCTCATGCGCTCGACGGTCATGCAGACCTACTCCCGCGCGCGGCTCGTCGAACTCGCGGGTGTGGGGCACTACGCGATGCAGCAGGCCCCGCAGGAGCTGCTGAACGTGGTGGCCACCTTCCTCGAAGGCCAGTAGCTCCGGACTACCCGCACCTCCCTCGCTTTGCTTCCACCGACCCCGAAGGCGGCCACCCCCATGATCACCCCCCTCAAGGACAGACTGCGCGCAGGAAACCCCATGCTGGGCACCTTCCTCAATCTCGGCTCACCGCTGGCCGCCGAAGCCTGCGCGCTGGGCGGCTTCGACTGGCTTCTGGTCGACCTCGAACACGGCGCCGGGGGCGAGGAAGCCCTCCTGGGCCAGCTGCATGCCGCGGCGGCCCATGACGTCCCGGTCGTAGTCCGGGTGGAGTCCGCTGCCCGCATCCGCATCGGACGCGTCCTCGATCTCGGGGCCGCGGGGGTGATGTTCCCCCGTCTCGACACCGCCGCCGAGGCGGCGGAAGCCATCCGTCACCTGCGCTACCCGCCCGACGGCGACCGCGGTGTGGCCACCTACAACCGCTCCCGCGACTTCGGGCTGCGCACCGGCCCCATGACCGACGCCAACGACACCATCACCGGCATCGTCCAGATCGAGAGCGCCAGCGCCGTGGACGAGGTCGAGGCCATCGCCGCCACTCCCGGCGTCGACGTCCTGTTCGTCGGCCCCGGCGACCTCACCCACGCCCTCGGCGTCCCCGGCCAGACAGATGCCCCGGTCTATCGCAAGGCGCTCGCCCGCATCGCCGCCGCCACCCGCGACACCGGCACCGCCGCCGGCATTCTCACCAGCACCGCGGAGGCAGCTCAGACCTACCTTGACGAGGGCTTCACCTTCGTCGGCATCGGATCGGACTCGTCCTTCCTCGCCGCCGTCGCCCGCAAGACCGTCACCGCACTGCGCACCCCGGCCGCCTGCCCCAGGCTCGGAACGAACCCCTCCCCGGCTCCCCACCCACCCCCCGCCCGCAAGGAGCAGAGCATGACC
>NZ_LGUR01000248.1:26195-66837 GCF_001270495.1 Streptomyces viridochromogenes | reverse complement strand
CTGGTACCCGCACACCAACCAGGTCGGCCAGACCGGCAAGAGCGTCTCGCCGCAGCTGTACATCGCCTCCGGCATCTCCGGCGCGATCCAGCACCGCGCGGGCATGCAGACCTCGAAGACGATCGTGGCGATCAACAAGGACGCCGAGGCCCCGATCTTCGACCTGGTCGACTACGGCGTCGTCGGCGACCTCTTCGACGTCGTCCCGACCCTCACCGAGGAGATCAAGACCCGCAAGGGCTGATCCCGACCGGGCACATCGAGGCCCCCGTGACCGTCCGGCGGTCACGGGGGCCTCGTGTCATCCTAGGCCCAGGAACGCCTGCACGGGCAGATGGTCGCTCGGGAACTGGCCGTCGTCGGAGAAGGTGTTGATCGCCGCCCGGTACGCCGTGACGCCGGGCGAGCTGAGGACCCAGTCGATGCGGTCGCCGTCCGGCGTCAGCGGCTTGTAGCCGTGGAAGGTCGCGTACAGCGCGCTGCGCTCGCGTGCGGTGTCCCAGGTGTCGACGAGACCGGCGCCGAGCAGCTTGTCGTACACCGTGTTCTTGTGGGCGGCGACATTGAAGTCCCCGGTCACGACGACCGGCAGGGAGCGGTCGAACCCGGCGATCCGCTCGGCGATGAGCGCGGCGCTGCGCTCGCGCGCGTACTGGCTCACATGGTCGAAGTGGGTGTCGAGGAGGTAGAACTCCCGTCCGCCGTCGGTCAGATCGCGGAAGCGGATCCACGTGACCATACGGGCGAAGGCCGCGCCCCATGTGTTGGAGCCGATCACGTACGGGGTGTCGGAGAGCCAGAAGTGGTCGTACTCGGCCGGGCGCAGACGGCGGGTGTCGTAGAAGATCGCCATCGACTCGTC
Organism: Streptomyces viridochromogenes; assembly: GCF_001270495.1. Taxonomy (GTDB): domain Bacteria; phylum Actinomycetota; class Actinomycetes; order Streptomycetales; family Streptomycetaceae; genus Streptomyces; species Streptomyces viridochromogenes_A. The sequence goes on along the minus strand of NZ_LGUR01000248.1, from coordinate 65,975 downwards.
GCGGCTGCCGTGCAGCCTGCCGGTGCCCAGCCAGTCGTAGTGCGGGCCGAGGTCGGAGTCGATGTCCAGCAGTTGCGCGAAGACGCCCTCCTGGGTGCCGATGACATGCGGTGCCTCGCGGTTCAGCAGTTCGCGCATGACCGGTCTGCGTACGGCCCAGCTGTGGGGCTCGGTGGTGCTCGCGAAGCGCAGGTTGAAGGACATGACCTGGAGGTGGCCGCGAGCGGGGCGTTCGCCTGCCGAGGCGGACGAGGCGGGCAGTGCTGTACTGGAGAGGGGTGCGGTGACCGCCGCTGCTAACGCGGCCTTCAGGCCCAGACGGCGCGTGACTCGGCTGTGGATCGGCACTTCGGACTCCTTCGGTGGGAACGGCCGGACGAGTCGTGCGGGGCGTGCGTATGGAAGTGTGATACCGCGTCCTGAGATGAGCGTGAACATGGCGAGATGGTGGAGTGACTCCCCGTGGACATGGTGTTGACCAGTCGGAAGGTCCCAGATAGCTTCGTTCTACGGATTGTTGATTCCGTATAGCGGAAAATTGGAGGGTGTGGGATGGGTCAGGGCCAGCAGGAGAAGGTGGCGACGAGCCTCGCGGGAGCCGTCAGCGAGGAGATCAGCGCCTCCCTCGCGCCGGTCGACGCGGAGCTGGAGCGCCGCTACCCCGGGGATCCCGGCAGCCGCCAGCCCGTCCACACCGTCTACGTCCCCGGCGACGTCTTCGCCGCCGACACCATCCGCTCCTGGGGCGACCAGGCCCTCGCCTCCCTCGACGAACACGCCCCGGACGCCGCCTCCTTCGCCGCCGTCCTCGGCCTGTCCGACGAACTCGCCGAGCCCGTCTACGCGCGCGTGCGCGCCAAGCTGGAGCGCGAGCCCGTGGAGGACCTGCGCGTCGACTTCGAGGACGGATACGGCCCCCGCCCCGACGCCGAGGAGGACCAGTCGGCCGCCCGCGCGGCACGGCTGATCGCCGAGGCGTACCGGAACGGCACGGCGGCCCCGTACATGGGCATCCGCATGAAGTGCATGGAGGCGCCGGTACGCGACCGCGGCATCCGCACCCTCGACATCTTCCTCACCGGTCTGATGGAGGCCGGCGGCCTGCCCGACGGGCTGGTGCTCACGCTGCCCAAGGTGACGTACCCCGAGCAGGTCACCGCGATGGTGCGGCTCCTGGAGGAGTTCGAGAAGGCGCGCGGACTTGAGCCCGGCCGGATCGGCTTCGAGATCCAGATCGAGACCAGCCAGTCCATCCTCGCCACCGACGGCACCGCCTCCGTCGCCCGGATGATCCAGGCCGCCGAGGGCCGCGCCACCGGCCTGCACTACGGCACCTTCGACTACAGCGCCTGCCTCGGCGTCTCCGCCGCCTACCAGGCCAGCGACCACCCGGCCGCCGACCATGCCAAGGCGATCATGCAGGTCGCGGCGGCGGGCACCGGCGTACGCGTGTCGGACGGCTCGACGAACGTCCTGCCGGTCGGCCCGACCGCCAAGGTCCACGACGCCTGGCGACTGCACTACGGCCTCACCCGCCGCGCTCTGGCCCGCGCCTACTACCAGGGCTGGGACATGCACCCCGGCCACATCCCCACCCGGTACGCGGCCGTCTTCGCCTTCTACCGTGAAGGTTTCGAGCAGGCCGCGGCCCGTCTCGCCCGGTACGCCAACCGGGCCGGCGGCGACGTCATGGACGAGCCCGCCACCGCCAAGGCCCTCAGCGGCTACCTGCTGCGCGGCCTGGACTGCGGAGCCCTCGACATCGGCGAGGTCGCTCGCCTCACCGGCCTGACCCGGGCCGACCTGGAGGGCTTCGCGGCACCCCGCAGGGGCGATTTGACGGCTTCCGCGAAGTAGCGGACCTGTCACTTTCGCAACCACCGGCTGGCGTTGTCACCGCCGCCCCGTAGTCTGTACGCCACGCATCGACGTGTCAGTGGTGTCACAGGAACGGGGCAGCGGTGTCATCGGGGGACAACGGACAGGCGGACGAGACCGGTCGGCTGCTGGCCGGGCGTTATCGCGTGCTGGCGCAGCTCGGACGCGGCGGCATGGGCGTGGTCTGGCGGGCCGTCGACGAGGTGCTGGGCCGCGAGGTCGCCGTCAAGGAACTGCGAACCTACTCGGACGCCGACGGTCCCGAACTCGCCGATTTGCGGCTGCGGATGCAGCGCGAGGCCCGCGCGGCGGCCCGGGTCAAGCATCCGGGCGTGGTGGCCGTGCACGACGTCGCCGAGGTCGACGGCCGCCCGCTGATCGTCATGGAACTGGTCGACGGCCCCTCCCTGGAAGCGGTGCTGCGCGACCGCGGCACGCTCGATCCGCGCGAGGCGGCCGACCTCGGTGCCAAGGTCATGGACGCGCTGGCCGCCGCCCACCGGGCCGGTGTCCTGCACCGTGACGTCAAGCCCGGCAACATCCTGCTCGAACGCTCCGGTCGCGTCGTCCTGACCGACTTCGGCATCGCCACGATGGACGACCCGGCCGACGGCTCGGCCACCCATCTGACCCGCACCGGCCATCTCGTCGGCTCCCTGGACTACATGGCCCCCGAGCGTGCCCAGGGCGCCGATCCGGGCCCGTCCTCCGACGTCTGGGCCCTGGGCGCCACGCTGTACGCGGCGGTGGAGGGCTCCGCCCCCTTCCGCCGTACGTCGACCTTCTCCACGCTCACCGCGATCGTCAGCGAGCCCCTGCCGGAGCCCCGTAACGCCGGGTCCCTCGGCCCCGTCCTCCAGCGACTGATGGACAAGCGTCCCGAGTCCCGTCCCGAGGCCGACGAGGCGCGGGAACTCCTCCAGGCGGTGGCGGACTCGGGCGCCACGGACGCGCCCACGGCGGCACTGCGCGGCTCGCCGGACGCCGGGTACGGCGGTCGGCAACAGAGCACGCAGGGTGCTCAGGGCGGCGACACCCCGCAGCAGGGCGTACCCGCCTCCGGCCTGCCCGGGGCGCCGCGCTTCGGGGCCGCGGCGCAGGGGCCCGCGACCCCAGGACAGGGCACACCGTCGCCACAGGGCTTCGGTCCCGTCGGCCACCCCGGCTCGGCGGGACATGGCGGACCGGTACCGGTACCGGGATACGGCACCCCGGGGCACCCGCCCGTGACGCCGTACGGCGGCCCGCACCCGCATCCGCAGCCGCATCCGCGGGACCCGGATGCCACCGGCCCCATGGGCACCTCCTCCGGCTCCCCGGTCAGGCGCAAGGGCCGCGCACTCCTCGCCGCCGTGGCCGTCACCGTCGTCCTCGCGGCGGCCGGCGTCACGGTCGCCCTGGTCAACAACGAGGGCGACGCCAGGACCGAGGCACAGGACACCTCGGCCACCACCTCCACGGGCGCCTCCGCCCCGGCGACCAGCAGCCCCGACGCCCGCCCCTCGGGTGACGTGGGCCTGACCGACAAGGGCGACGACAAGAAGTCCCCCGACGCGACCAAGTCCCCCGGCGGCACGGCGGGGGCCGAGCCCGCCGATCGGCCCACCACCTCGTCCCCGACCAAGACCTCGGGCGGGGGCGGCAGCGACGGGGGCACCGCGGGCGGCGGCTCCGGCGACGGCGGTACCACCGGCGGCGGAGGAACGACGGGCGGCGGAGGTACCACGGGCGGGGGCGGCAGCACCCCACAGCCCGACGCCTGCCACTCGATCGGCGGCGGTAAGTACAACTGCCAGGTCTGGACGCAGGCCAAGTCGTACACGGCCTCCGGCGCCGAGGTAGGCGTCCTCAACTCCGGCACCAACTACTTCTACTGCCAGCAGAACCTCGGCCGCCGCGAGACGTCCGGCCAGTGGACCAACGTCTGGTGGGCCAAGACCGACGACGACAGCGGCAACACAAACGTCTACATCAGCGACGTGTACATCGAGGGCGGCAACAACGACGAGCCGGTGCCCGGCCTCCCGGTCTGCTGACCCCAGCTCTGCTGAAGCCGGCTCCGCTGAACTCGGGTCCGCTGAACTCAGGTCCGCTGAACCCCGACGTACTTCTCCAGCCCGGAGGCCGTCACCATCCGTTCCTCCGCGAACAGCCGGGTGCCCCGCTCGCACAGGCGCGCGTCGGCTCGCGCTCGCGCGCAGAACTCCTCGGGCGTGACACCGAACAGCTTCCGCAACCGGGCAGAGCCCAGCAGGAGTTCGGTGATCAGCGCCCGCTGACCGGGGTGGGTGCGCGGCGCGCCGGTGCCGTCGTGCAGGACGCCATGGCGGTTGACGTACACGAAGGTGCCCGGGAGGGTGCTGCCGTCCGCCAGCTCGATCCGCAGGTCGGGCGCCGGCAGCCAGACACGGTCGTAGTTGCCGTGCCGCACGGGCACGCCCTCGCTCGCGTCGATCACCTGGAGTTGCTCGGCGTCGAGCCAGGTGATGAACAGCTCCCGGACGTGCCCGGGTGCGTCGAAGGGGGACGCGGACACGTATCCCAGGCGGCTCACGTGTGCGGAGACGCCCACCCCGATGCCGGTGATCCGGACCTTCACCATGGGGATGGGGGAAGTGATCCCGAACGCGTCCATCTTGCGCCGCAGTTGGGCGGGACAGGCGTTGGAGCCGACCGCGAGGACGGGCGTGCGGTCGTCGTGCACCAGACGCTCCAGGGGCAGCAGCCGGTCCCCGTCGAGGAGACCGGAGTCCGACGGCCAGGCGCCCGGATAGAGGAGCGGCTGATCGCGCGGTGCGTCGGCCAGGCCGAGCGCCTCCAAGGTGCGGCCGTGTGCGGGCCGCGGCGTCCCGTTCGTGCGGTCGTCCATGGGCCGCTCAGTCCGCCGGCGGCAGTTCGCCCGAGCCGCGCGTGATCAGGCGCGTGGGCAGCTCGATGCGTTCGGGGGTGACCAGGGTGCCGTCGAGCTGGCGGAACAGCCGCTCGGCGGCGGTACGGCCGAGGGCCGCGGCGTCCTGGGCGACGACGGTGACGCCCGGCTGGAGCAGGTCGGCGAGTTCGATGTCGTCGAAGCCGACGAAGGCGACGCGACGGGTCTGTTCGGCGAGGACCCGGATCACGGTGACCGTCACCCGGTTGTTGCCCGCGAAGATCGCGGTGACGGGGGAGGGGCCGGTGAGCATCTCCTCGGCCGCCCGGCGCACCCGCTCCGGATCGGTGACGCCGAGGGACATCCAGGAGTCCTCCACCGGTATGCCCGCGTCCTCCATTGCGGCCCGGTAGCCGCGCAGCCGCTCGGCGGCCGTGTGGATGCGGGGCATGTCGCCGATGAAGCCGATCCTGCGGTGGCCGTGGGCGATGAGGTGGGCGACGCCGTCGCGGGCGCCGCCGTGGTTGTCGGACAGGACGCAGTCGGCGTCGATCTGCCCGGCCGGCCGGTCGACGAACACCGTGGCGACGCCCGCCTTGAGTTCCGGCTCCATGTACCGGTGGTCGTCACCGGCCGGAATGATCACCAGCCCGTCCACCCGCCGTGCGCACAGCGCCAGCGCCAGCTCCTGCTCGCGGTCCGGGTCCTCGGCGCTGGAGCCGTTGATCAGCAGGGCCCCGTGGGCCCGGGCGACCTCCTCGACCGCGCGGCTGAGCGGGCCGTAGAAGGGGTCCGCGAGATCCTCCAGGACCAGGCCGATGCTCGCCGTACGGCCCTTGCGCAGCACCCGCGCGCTGTCGTTGCGGCGGAAGCCCAGGGCGTCGATGGCCTCCTGGACACGGCGCTCCGTCTCCGGAGTGACCCCGGGCTCGCCGTTCACCACGCGCGAGACGGTCTTCAGACCGACTCCGGCCCGCGCCGCGACGTCCTTCATGGTCGGACGGTTGCCGTAGCGGTTCTCGGGCGCGCGGTCGGATCGCCGGATGGTCTCGGGCACGATGCGGTGTCCTGTCCTGTCGTCCACGGGGATGCGTCGGTCCATGGGCTTGTATGAGGATGTGGCGTCGAGCATAGGGCCTGGACAACGTTGTCAGATCCAGGGGACACTGTCCACCGCAATCTCCGGCCTGCGCCCCCACCGCGAGACCGGTCACCCAATTCCCGTGGTTGACGGGGAGATCCGAATGGTTGACGGGGAGAACTGACACTGATGCACACCGACCTCGTGGCTGCGCTCGACATCGGCGGCACCAAGATCGCCGGAGCGCTGGTGGACGGCCACGGCACGATCGTGGCCCGGGCTCAGCGCGCGACGCCCGCGCGAGAGGACGGCGAAACGGTGATGCGGGCCGTCGAGGAGGTCGTCGGCGAACTCACCGCATCGCCCCTGTGGGACCGCGCCACGGCTCTCGGTATCGGCAGCGCGGGACCCGTGGACGCCTCCGCGGGCACCGTGAGTCCGGTGAACGTGCCCGGCTGGCGCGACTATCCCCTGGTCCGGCGGGTCCAGGAAGCGGCCGGTGGCCTGCCCGTCGAGCTGATCGGCGACGGTGTGGCCATCACGGCGGCCGAGCACTGGCAGGGGGCCGCACGGGGCCATGACAACGCGCTCTGCATGGTCGTCTCCACGGGCGTCGGCGGCGGGCTCGTCCTGAACGGCCGGCTGCACCCGGGCCCGACCGGCAACGCCGGCCACATCGGCCACATCAGCGTCGACCTGGACGGCGACCTGTGCCCCTGCGGTTCGCGCGGCTGCGTGGAGCGCATCGCGAGCGGCCCCAACATCGCCCGGCGGGCGCTGGAGAACGGGTGGCGTCCCGGGCCGGACGGCGACACGTCCGCCGCCGCGGTGGCCGCCGCCGCGCGGGACGGCGACCCGGTCGCCGTGGCCTCCTTCGAGCGGGCCGCGCAGGCCCTCGCCGCCGGGGTCGCGGCCACCGCGACCCTCGTCGAGATCGACATCGCCGTGATCGGCGGGGGAGTGGGCAAGGCGGGAGACGTCCTCTTCACGCCGCTGCGCAAGGCCCTCCACGACTACGCCACCCTGTCCTTCGCCCAGCGCCTGACGATCACGCCGGCCCAGATGGGTACGGACGCCGGGCTGGTCGGGGCCGCGGCGGCCGCGCTCGCGGGGAAGGCGGGGGCGACGGCGGCGGGGGTCTGAGGGACCCGGCTGAGGCAGGAACGTTCAGGCGCCGACCGGAGGAGGGGGGCGGGAGGCCGGCGCCGGATGGCCCGTTCCGCTCGACAGGTCAGCGGGTCAGCAGCCCCGCTGCGAGTGCTCCGGCCACCCTTCGGCGGGGCGTCGGGGTGTGAAGGTGACGCATCGTTACGTCTCTCCGCACCTGTGAAGTCTCGGAGTCTGTCGGAAGGAAGTCGATCGGGGGTCGGGGGTGCGGTCGGCCGAGCGGCGGCCGGGTTCTTTTGAACATGTTCAAGAAGCTGCGCTAGGCTCGTCCCCACACGCGAGGGGGAGCCGATGAAGATAGTGATTCCCGGGGGAACCGGGCAGGTGGGCGCGGTCCTGAACCGTGCGCTGAGCAGCGCGGGCCACGAGGTCGTCGTCCTGACCAGACGGCCCACGCGCGAGGGCGAGGTCCGCTGGGACGGGGAGACGCGGGGCCCCTGGACCACGGTGATCGACGGCAGCGACATCGTGATCAATCTGGCCGGGCGCAGCGTCAGCTGCCGCTACACCCCGCCCAATCTGCGGGCCATGATGGATTCGCGGGTGCACTCCACCCAGGTCGTGGGCGAGGCGATCGCGCGCGCCGCCCGGCCGCCGCGGGTCTGGCTCCAGATGAGCACGGCCACGATCTACGCCCACCGCTTCGACGCGCCCCACGACGAGGCGACGGGCGTCGTCGGCGGCAGCGAGCCCGACGTTCCGGACTACTGGGCCTACAGCGTCGAGATCGCCAAGGCCTGGGAGCGGGCCCAGGAGGAGGCCGACACACCGCACACCCGGAAGGTCGCCCTGCGTTCCGCCATGGTCATGAGCCCCGATCGCGGCGGGGTGTTCGACATCCTGCTGCGGCTGGCACGGCTGGGGCTCGGCGGGCCCGTCGCGGGCGGCGCGCAGTACGTCTCCTGGATCCATGACCGTGACCTCGTCCGCGCGGTCGAGTTCCTGGTCGACCGGCACGACCTCACCGGCCCGGTGAACCTCGCCGCTCCCGAACCGCTGCCGCAACGCGCGTTCATGCGGGCACTGCGCTCCGCGTGGGGCGTCCCCGTCGGCCTGCCCGCGACGAAGTGGATGGCGGAGCTCGGCGCGTTCGCGCTGCGCTCGGACACCGAGCTCCTGCTGAAGAGCCGACGTGTCGTTCCCGGTCGGCTGCTCGACGAAGGGTTCGCCTTCGAGTACGCCCGATGGCCGGAGGCGGCCGACGATCTCGTACGGCGTGTGCGGCAGCGCCGGCTCGACGGGGCGCGGCCCGGGGCGGGCGCGCCGTCGCTGTCGTGATCACCCGGAGGCGGGGCGTGACTCCCACCTCCGTTTCGCCGTTGAACCGGTCATGAAGAAGCGCAGCATGCTTGCCATCGCCTCCCTGGCCACCGGATTCGTCGTCGCGGCGGTCACTCCGTCCCACGCCATCGAGCTCCCGGTGACCGGCTCCCCCGCCAGCGGTGCTCCCGACGCCGGGCTGCCCGCCGGTGCCGAGACCAAGCTCGGCGGCGTCAGCGTCGACAAGGCCCTGGACACCGTCGGCCGGGCCATCAACCGCGAAACGGAGCGGGCTGTGAACGACGCCCCGCACGGGAAGAAGGCAAAGAAGGGCTGACGAGCCCACCGACTCGACCACGCGGCGCCGTACCCCCGCATCCGAGGGGTACGGCGCCGCTGTCATGCGCTCTCTACGGGAACTGGTTTCCGTGGCAGGGTGGAGCGGGCAAGCCACAGGGGGCCAACAGAAGAGGGGGAAACGTGATCGTCTGGATCAACGGCGCGTTCGGTGCGGGGAAGACCACCACCGCACGCGAACTGATCGAGCTGATCCCGAACAGCACGCTCTTCGACCCCGAGGTCATCGGCGGAGCACTCACCCACCTGCTCCCGCCCAAACACCTCACCGAGGTCGGTGACTTCCAGGACCTGCCGATCTGGCGGCGTCTCGTGATCGACACGGCGGCCGCGCTGCACGCCGAGCTCGGCGGGACGCTCGTGGTCCCGATGACGTTGCTGCGCCAGGAGTACCGGGACGAGATCTTCGGCGGCCTCGCCGCCCGCCGCGTCACCGTTCGGCATGTGCTCCTCGTCCCGGCGGAAACGATCCTGCGCGAGCGAATAGCCGGGCGGGAGCTCCCGCCCGAGCTACCAGACGGCGAGATACGGGTCCGCCAGTGGTCGTACGACCACATAGAGCCGTACCGCGCCGCACTCGCCTCCTGGCTCACCGCCGACGCGTATCCCGTCGACAACGGTGGCCTGACCCCGTACGAGACCGCCGTCCGCATCGCCGAGGCCGTCGGCAGCGGCACGGTCCCCGTCTGCGACATCGTGCAGACGCCCGAGCCCACCGCCGAGACCGTCGCCTCGGGCGTCCTGCTCTTCGACGAGCAGGACCGGGTGCTGCTCGTCGACCCCACCTACAAGGCGGGCTGGGAGTTTCCCGGCGGCGTCGTCGAACCGGGCGAGGCCCCCGCGCAGGCGGGCATCCGCGAGGTCGCCGAGGAGACGGGGATACGGCTGGACGACGTACCGCGGCTCCTCGTCGTCGACTGGGAGCGGCCCGTGCCCCCCGGGTACGGAGGTCTGCGTCTCCTCTTCGACGGCGGCCGCCTCGACTCCACCGAGGCCGAACGCCTCCTGCTGCCCGGACCCGAGCTGCGCGACTGGCGCTTCGTCACCGAGGAGGAGGCGGCCGGCCTTCTTCCACCGGTGCGCTACGAGCGGCTGCGCTGGGCGCTCCGGGCGCGGGAACGCGGGGCCGCGCTCTATCTGGAGGCGGGCATTCCGGCGCCTTCCTGAGCGAGCCGCAGCTCGTCGTGGGGGTAGGGGGTCGACTTGCTCTCGTGCTGCAACCGCTTCATGAAGTCACCCATCACGACGGCCGCCGGCGCACCCCGCTCGATGATGTCGGCGGCCGCCCGCGGGATGTCCCGCGGCCTCGCCCCGCCCGCGCAGTCACGTACGAAGGCCTCGCGATCGTCCGCGCCATAGCCGTACAGGGCGGTCGCGAGCCAGTTCACGAAGTGGAACCCCGTGTAGTCGCGGTCGTAGTGCCGGTGCTGCTCGAAGAAGCCGCGTTCCTGTGGGGAGAGAGGGAAACGGGAGGAGAGGGCGAGGCCGTAGTCGGCGAGATAGAGTCGTTCGCCGTCCGTGAGGAAGTTCAGGAAGTGCGCGTCGAAGTGCACCAGCCCGCTCTCGCGGAGGAACCCGGTGGCGGCCGCGAGTTCCCTTTCCACGAACGTGCACGCGGCGTCTGCTTCATCCGTGCGCAGCCGGGCGTCCAGCCACTCGTTCAACGTGTACGGCACGTACTCCAGGAACAGCGCCAGGCTCGCGGATGCCGTCCGCAGTCCCTGGATGCGCTCGCGCACCCGCGGGTCGCCGCCCCAGTAGGCGACGGCCCGGTCCACATCTGACAGCAACCCATGCGACGGCTGTGGTACGTCGGCCAGGACCCGCCAGTGGTACGTCAGCGGAAACCCCGCGAACCGGTCGGCCAGGACCCAGTTCGTGGTCATCGTGTGCACGGCGAGCTCCCGCCAGGCGCCGAACCCCGGACTGCCGATGCCGTAGTGGAAGAACGTCGGCAGCCCGAGGAGGTTCGCCGTGGAGCGGACGTTCTCCGGTCGCGTCTCCACGTCGGTGAGCGGGACCCGTTTCACGAACACCCGTCTTCCGTCCACCTCGATCAGCGTCGCGCGGCCGCCGATTCCGGTGCCCAGCGGTTCGCCCGACTCCACGAGGGCCGTGAGTTCGTGATCGCTGAGAAGCGCAAGGGACGTGGCGATGTCGGTGTGGGCGGTGAGGCGTTCGGCTCGGATCATCGCCCCATCATCAGCTGTGAGGATCTCAACTCGCCGCGTAATTGCGCAGGAACAGCGCCTCGGCGACCGACAGACGCTCCAGTTCCTCCGGCGACACGCTCTCGTTCGCGGCGTGGATCTGGGCCTCCGGCTCGCTCAGGCCGATGAGGAGGATCTCCGCGTGCGGGTAGAGGGTGGCGAGGGTGTTGCACAGCGGGATCGAGCCACCCTGGCCGGCGTACTGCATCTCCTGGCCCGGGTACGCCACCGCCATCGCGTCCGCCATGGCCTGGTACGCCGGGCTGCCCGTGTAGGCGCGGAACGCCTGGCCCTGGCCTATCTGCTCGGTGCGCACCCGGGCACCCCACGGGGTGTGCGTCTCCAGATGGGCCTGGAGCAGCTTGGTCGCCTGGGCCGCGTCCACGCCCGGCGGCACCCGCAGGCTGATCAGCGCCCTGGCGCTCGCCTGCACGGACGGGGTGGCGCCGACGACCGGCGGGCAGTCGATGCCGAGGACAGTGACGGCGGGACGCGCCCAGATGCGGTCGGCGACCGTGCCGGAGCCGATCAGCTCGACGCCGTCGAGGACCTTGGCGTCCTGGCGGAACTGCTCCTCCTCGTACTGCAGGCCCTCCCACGACGACTCGCCGGTCAGCCCGTCCACGGTCGTCGAGCCGTCTTCCGCGCGCAGCGAGTCCAGTACGCGGATCAGCGCGCCGAGCGCGTCGGGCGCGGCCCCGCCGAACTGGCCGGAGTGCAGGTTGCCTTCGAGCGTGTCGATCTGTACGCGGACGAGGGTCATGCCGCGCAGGGTCGAGGTGACCGTCGGCAGCCCGACGCGGAAGTTGCCCGCGTCGCCGATCACGACGGTGTCGGCCTCCAGCAGCTCCGGGTGCTGCTCGGCGTACCGCTCCAGACCGCCCGTGCCCATCTCCTCCGAGCCCTCGGCGATCACCTTCACGTGCACCGGCACGCCGCCGTTCGCCTTGAGGGCGCGCAGCGCCAGCAGGTGCATGATCAGGCCGCCCTTGCAGTCGGCGGCACCGCGCCCGTACCAGCGGCCGTCGCGCTCGGTCAGCTCGAAGGGCGGGGTGTGCCAGGCGGCCTCGTCCAGCGGGGGCTGCACGTCGTAGTGGGCGTAGAGCAGGACCGTCTTCGCGCCCTCGGGCCCGGGCAGGTAGCCGTACACCGACTGCGTGCCGTCGGGGGTGTCGAGCAGTGCCACGTCCTCGAAGCCCTCGGCGCCGAGCGCGTCGGCGACCCAGCGGGCGGCACCCTCGCTCTCGCTCTTCGGGAACTGGTCGAAGTCCGCCACCGATTTGAATGCCACCAGTTCGGTGAGCTCCGCCTTGGCCCTGGGCATCAGCGAGGCGACGGTCTCGGCGACCGGATTCGACGACATGGGCACGCTCCTTGTGGGTGCGACGTTGTACCTGTGAGTGCTGTGATCCTCCCACAGTGGCCTGCGACGATGCCCGCCGTAGGATGCGGGAGACAGCAGCAGGCGGCGGCTTGAGCGGGAGCAGTAGACCATCGTGAGCAGCGAGAACTCTTCGGCGGACGACGTGCGGCAGGTGTGGGACGTCGTCGTGGTGGGCGCGGGGCCCGCGGGCGCTTCGGCCGCGTATGCGGCGGCCGTCGCCGGACGGCGCGTGCTGGTGCTGGAGAAAGCGGAGCTACCGCGCTACAAGACGTGTGGCGGCGGCATCATCGGCCCTTCGCGCGACTCGCTCCCGCCCGGCTTCGAACTGCCCTTCCGTGACCGCGTGCACGCGGTCACCTTCTCGAACAACGGCCGCTTCACCCGGACCCGGCGCTCCAAGCAGATGCTGTTCGGGCTGATCAACCGTCCCGAGTTCGACCAGCAACTCGTCGAGCACGCGCAGAAGGCCGGCGCCGAGCTGCGCACCGGCGTCACCGTGCAGCGCGTCGAGCAGCACGGCTCGGCGGTGCCGGACCGGCGCAGCGTCGCCGTCGTCCTCCAGGGCGGCGAGACGCTGCTCGCGCGGGCCGTTGTCGGCGCGGACGGCAGCGCCAGCCGGATAGGAGCGCATGTCGGGGTCAAGCTCGACCAGGTGGACCTCGGCCTGGAGGCGGAGATCCCGGTGCCGGAGACGGTCGCCGAGGACTGGAAGGGGCGGGTCCTCATCGACTGGGGGCCGATTCCCGGCAGTTACGGCTGGGTGTTCCCCAAGGGCGACACACTCACGGTCGGGGTGATCTCGGCGCGCGGTGAAGGGGCTGCCACCAAGCGGTACTTGGAGGAGTTCATCGGCCGGCTCGGTCTCGCCGGGTTCGAACCGAGCATCTCCTCCGGCCACTTGACGCGCTGCCGCGCCGACGACTCGCCGCTGTCACGCGGAAGGGTGCTGGTGTGCGGGGACGCGGCGGGGCTGCTTGAGCCGTGGACGCGCGAGGGGATCTCGTTCGCGCTGCGGTCGGGGCGGCTGGCGGGGGAGTGGGCGGTGCGGATCGCCGAGGCGCACGACGCGGTGGACACCCGGCGCCAGGCACTGAACTACGCCTTCGCGGTCAAGGCGGGACTCGGCGTCGAGATGAGCGTGGGCAAGCGTCTGCTGACCGTGTTCGAACGCCGTCCCGGTCTCTTCCACGCCACACTGACCGGCTTCCGGCCCGCCTGGAAGGCGTTCATGGACATCACCCGCGGCTCGACGTCGCTGGCCGAGATCGTCCGCACCCACCCCATGGCCCACCGCGCCCTCACCGCGATGGACCGCCGCCAGGCGCCGACGCCGACGCCGGCCGATGACGAGGGCACTTCCTGACGTGGCCAGGGGCACCTCCTGACGTCGGACCGGGTCACTTCTCGACGGTGATCCGGAAGACCGGGTGGTCCGGTGCCGCCGCGATGATCTCCTCGTCGGAGGACTTGGCGGTGACCCCCTGGAAGTACTGGTTGACCTCCCAGCCCCACTTCTCCAGATAGGTCCGCAGAATCGGGAGCTTCTCCTCGTCGGGAAGCTCCACCGCGGCGAACTCACGCACCTTGCGCCCGACCCGCAGCTCCCCGCCACCGGCGGCGCGCATGTTGCGCACCCACTGGGAGTGGCCGCGGGCCGAGACGAGGTACCGCGTGCCGTCGTACGTGTGCGGATTGACCGGGATGCGCTGCATCTTGCCGCTCTTGCGCCCGCGCACCGACATCTCCGCGGTGCCCGCGATGCTGAGCCCGCGCCGGGCCAGCCAGCCGATGACGCTGTTGAGGCGGACGTTCAGCGGGCTGCCCTTGAGGTAGTACGGCGACGTCATGGCGACCTCCGGAGTTCCGGTTCGGAAGATTGAGAGAGCGGTGCTCTCGCTTGGGAGCAGTGTGCACGAGATTGCCGACCCAAAGCAAGAGCAGTGCTCTCGAATGTGTGCACCGCTCCGTTCCTCGTGGAAGACTGGCCCTCATGAGCAGCACCGCAAAGGGCGTACGCGCCCGCGCCAGGATGGAAGTCACCGCGGCCATCAAGGACGAGGCCCGCAGACAACTCGCGGCCGAGGGCGCCGCCAAGCTCTCGCTGCGCGCCGTGGCCCGCGAACTCGGCATGGTGTCCTCCGCGCTCTACCGCTACTTCCCCAGCCGCGACGACCTGCTGACCGCCCTCATCATCGACGCCTACGACTCCCTCGGGGAGAGCGCCGAGGCCGCGCACGCCAAGGCCGCCGACGCCGGACCCGTACAGCGCTGGACGGCGGTGGCGGAGGCCGTACGGGACTGGGCGCTGCGGCATCCGCACGAGTACGCGCTGATCTACGGCTCGCCCGTGCCCGGGTACACCGCGCCCGACACCACGGTCCCGTCCGCCTCCCGCGTCGGCCTCGTCTTCATCGGCATCCTGCGCGAGGCCCACGGGACCTCCGGCCTCATCGAACCGGCACCCTTGCCCGCCGCACTACGCCCCGAGGCCGAGCGCATGACCGCCGACCTGGCCCCGGACCTCCCGCCGGCCAGTGTCGCGGCCCTCGTCGCCTCCTGGGCCGAGCTCTTCGGGCTCGTCGGGTTCGAGCTGTTCGGTCAGTTCAACCGGGTCGTGGAGGACCGGGCGGCGTTCTTCCGGCATGCGGTGGGCCGACTCGCGCGCGAGGTCGGCCTGGTGGACGGACAGGGTTAGACCGGCGCGAGCCGTCAGCGGACCGGCACGGATGACGGCAGCAGTTCCGGGTCCTGGCGCAGGCTCCGGGTGCGCAGGGCGCGCCGTGCGGGTCCCGCGCCGCGACTCCGCCGCGTCCACCAGTCGGCGTCGATCGCGCAGATCGTCGGCCTCGACGCCGGTGAGCGGATAGCCGGTGCCGGCCTCGACCAGGCCCGGGACTGACGCGTCCGGGACCCGCGGCGCCCCGCCGAAACCCTCATCCGCCTCGTGCTGCTGCCGGTGACGATGCGGTTCGCCGGGCCGCGGATCCGGGAGCGCGAGGCGGCGGACGTACTTCGCGGGGAGTACGTGTGATCACCACGCGCGGGTGACGCCGCCCGGCGGTCATCGCGTCTAGCGTGGCGGACATGGACGAGCAGCAGGCACGCCGGGGCGGCGGGCCGCAGATGTGGTGGCGGCACGGTCCACCGGGGTGGAACCGGTGGGCCGACGACGAGCACGCCCCTCGCTGGCCCTGGCGCTCCACCCTGCTGATCACGGTCTTCGTGATGGCCGGCTCGAACTTCGCGGCCGAGGGGCAGCTGGACGACCGGGCGCCCCTCGACCCCTTCGCACGCGCGCTGTTGTTCGTGGCGTCGGCACTGCTGCTGTTCCGCAAGCGGTACCCGGTGGCCGTCGCGTTCGGGACGGCGACGGCCGCCATGGTCTATCTGGGCGCCGGATATCCGTACGGGCCGGTCTTCGTGGCGGTCGCCCTGGCCTGCTTCAACGCCATCCTCACGGGGCACCGCAAGGCCGCCTGGGCCGCGGTCGGGGTGCTCTGGATCGGGCACGCCCTGGTGGCCCACTGGCTGTACCAGTGGCTGCCGCCGTCCGGTGACTCGGCCGCGCCCTGGGGGCAGGAGGGCGTGATCGCCGCCTGGGTGGCGGCGATCGTGGCGGTGTCGGAGCTGGCCAGGACCCGGCGCGAGCAGTGGGCGAAGGAGCGGGCCGAGCGGGCGCAGGCGGCGCGGCGGCGTGCCGACGAGGAACGGCTGCGGATCGCCCGCGAGCTGCACGACGTCCTCGCACACAGCATCAGCGTGATCAATGTGCAGGCGGGCGTCGGCCTGGCGTTGCTCGACACCGATCCCGAGCAGGCGCGCACGGCGCTCACCACCATCAAGGCCAAGAGCAAGGAGGCGCTCGGCGAGGTCCGCCAGGTCCTCGACACCCTGCGCGCCCCCGGCGACGCCCCGCGCACCCCGGCGCCCGGCCTCGACCGGCTGCCCGAACTGGTGGAGCAGGCGGCGAGCGCGGGCCTCACCGTCGAGGTCGAGGGCGAACCGCCCAGCCTGGCGCCCGGCACGGACCTCGCCGCCTTCCGGATCATCCAGGAGGCCCTCACCAACGTCGTGCGCCACTCGGGTTCGCGGCACGCGCGCGTGCAGCTCGATCACGACGAACGGACGACGCTCCGACTGCGTATCGACGACGACGGTCCCGCGACCGGCGCCGACGCGGGCGGCAGCGGCAACGGACTCGCCGGAATGCGGGAGCGGGCGGCCGCGCTCGGTGGCACGATCGAGGCGGGCCCGCGTGCCGACGGGGGGTTCCGGGTGCTCGCCGTACTGCCGTTGAAGACTCCCGCCGGCGAACCGAACAACGACGTCAAGGAGGACCGGTGATCCGCGTACTGCTCGCCGACGACCAGTCACTGGTGCGGGCCGGTTTCCGGGCGCTGCTCGACGCCCAGCCCGACATCGAGGTGGCCGCGGAGGCGTCCGACGGCGAGGAGGCGCTGCGCAGGGTGCGCGAACTGCGGCCCGACGTCGTCCTGATGGACATCCGCATGCCACTCCTCGACGGGCTCGCCGCGACCCGGCGGATCACCGAGGACGGCGAGCTGACGGGCGTCAAGGTGGTCATGCTCACCACCTTCGAACTCGACGAGTACGTCTTCGAGGCCATCCGCTCGGGCGCCTCCGGGTTCCTGGTCAAGGACACCGAGCCGGACGAACTCCTGCGTGCCGTGCGGGCGGTGGTCGAGGGCGACGCGCTGCTGTCACCGGGCGTGACCCGGCGGCTGATCGCCGAGTTCGCCGCCCGCTCCAAGGAGCCCGCGGCCGCCGACGCCCTCGCCGAACTCACCGAGCGCGAGCGGGAGGTGATGGCGCTGGTCGGCATCGGACTGTCCAACCAGGAGATCGCCCGCCGTCTGGTGGTCAGCCCGCTCACCGCGAAGACCCACGTCAGCCGCACCATGGTGAAGCTCGGCGCCCGCGACCGGGCCCAACTCGTGGTACTGGCCTACGAGTCGGGGTTGGTGCGGCCGGGCTGGTTGGGCTGAGACGCCTGTCGGAACCGCGTCAGGACGCTGACGACCCGGGCGAAGAACAGCACGACCGCGACCGTGGTGCCCACGCCGACGAGTGTGCCGCGCGTGCCGTCCGACACGTCGAAGACGAACGCCGGCCCGACGATCGCCCCGAACAGCACCGCCGCCGCGAACGCGGCACTGAACAGCGCGTACCCGATCTCGACGGTGATCGCGTCCCGCTCGGCCTGACGGCGCCGTCCCCCGTAACTCTCCATACTCCGAGTCAAACAGCAGTGCGCCCGGCGGAGCAAGCGGCTCCGCCGGGCACAGGGTCTCGGAGGCTCCCCCGACAGGGCCTAGTCGCGTACGCTGACGCGCTCCGCCTCCTGGGGCAGGGACTTGGCGACCACGACGGTCTGCCGCTCGGGGCGGGTGCGCAGTCCGGTGAGGGCGATCAGCAGACCCACGACCGCGATCGCCGTGACCACGGCCAGAGCGGGCAGGTAGCTGTCGAGGACCGCCTGCGGGGACGCGGGTTCCTCGGGCGTGTTCGCGGTCAGGACCGCCGTCACGACGGCCAGGAAGAGCGCCCCGCCCACCTGGACCGAGGTGTTGAGCAGGCCCGAGACCATGCCCTGCTCGTGTTCGTCGACGCCGTTCGTGGCCTGGACGTTGAGCGAGGGGAAGGTCAGCGCGAAGGCCGAGCCGACGAGCAGCATCGTGGGCAGGATGACCGCCGCGTAGACCGGGTCGAGGTCGATGCGCAGGAACAGGACATAGCCCGCGACCATGAGGGCGAAGCCGATCGCGATCAGCCGTGGGGTGCCGAACCGGTCGATGATCGCACCGACCTTCGTCGCCGACAGTGCCACAAGCGCGCCTGCCGGCAGGAAGGCCAGGGCCGTGTGCAGCGCGGACCAGCCGAGCAGCTGCTGCATGTACAGCGTGACCAGGAACTGGAAGCCGATGTAGCTGCCGACGAACGTCAACGCCCCCAGCTGGGCGCGCACTTGGGCCCCCGAGCGCAGCACGCCCAGCCGGATCAGCGGGCTCGGGCTGCGCCGCTCGACGCGGACGAAGGCCGTCAGCAGGACGACGACGGCGACGAAGGACAGGACCGTGCGGGCCGAGCCCCAGCCCACCTCGGGCGCCTCGACGACGGTGAACACCAGCAGCAGCATCGAGGCGGTGCCGAGGATGGCGCCGGGGACGTCGTAACCGCCGGTGGCCCGTTCGCGCTCGCTGCGCGGGAGCAGCTTCAGGCCGGCGACCAGGGCGATCAGCGCGACGGGCGCCGGGAGCAGCATGGTGAGGCGCCAGCTGGCCTCGGTGAGCAGGCCGGAGAAGACGAGCCCCATCGAGTAGCCGGTGGCGGCGCAGGTGGTGTAGATCGCCAGCGCCCGGTTGCGTACCGGGCCCTCGGCGAACGTCGTGGTGATGATGGACAGCCCGGCGGGCGCGGTGAAGGCCGCGGCCAGGCCCTTGACGAAACGGCTGGCGATCAGCAGCAGGCCCGAGTCGACGAGCCCGCCGAGCAGTGAGGCGAGCGCGAAGACGCCGAGGGCCACCAGGAAGACCTGGCGTCGGCCCAGCAGGTCGGCGGTCCGTCCGCCGAGGAGCAGCAGGCCGCCGTAGCCAAGGATGTAGCTACTGACGATCCACTGGAGGGTCGAGGTGGACAGGCCCAGGTCGGCGCCGATGGAGGGCAGGGCGACGCCGACCATCGACACGTCCAGCGCGTCCAGGAACATCGCGGCGCACAGCACCAGCAAGGTGCCCCACAGCCGGGGGGTCCAGCGTCCGTCGGACGCGGGGGTGGTGAGCGGAGAGGTCATGGCGAAGACAGTACATGCGTATGCATCAACTGCAAGTACATTTAATTCCGATGCAATAATTGCGCATCTCTGCTACGGTGCGCCCATGGCGGCGGAGAAGCCCGAGCAGGCGCTCGTGGACCAGTGGCACGACATCCTGGCGCTGCATGCGCGCACGCAGTGCGAACTCGACCGCGCCCTCGGTCGACATGGCCTGTGCGCAAGCGACTTCGAGGTCCTGGACGTGCTGGCGGACGGCTCGTGTGCGTCGTACCGAGTGCAGGAGATCTCCGAGCGCGTGCACCTGAGCCAGAGCGCCCTGTCACGGCTGATCGCCCGGCTGGAGAAGGACGGGCTCGTCGAGCGCGGCATGTGCCAGGAGGACCGGCGGGGCGTGAAGGTGTGCCTGACAGCGAAAGGGCGCACGCTGCACGGCGCGGTGCTGCCGGTACAGCGTGCGGTACTGACGAGGATGCTGGCGAACTGACCTGCGTACGGCCCGGGTTCAGACCCGCGTAGCGTGGCTCGGCTTCAGCTCCAGGTGACGGCGGAGTTCTCCCGCCACAGCGTGGCGAGGGAGGCGTCGCCGGTCACCTGTGGGAAGGGAAGCCGGTTCCACAGCGCCAGATACAGCCGCGCGACCGGTCCGGAGATCTCGCAGTCGGCCTGAGCGGTGTCGGTGTCACCCCGCTCGGCCGCGGGCGGCTCCTGCGACAGCCGTACGGTCCACACGGCGTCGTCCGTGTCCGTCGCCCGCACCCGCAGCACCCGGGGCTCGGCACTGCGGACCCGGCTCTTCGGCCGGGCGTGAAAGGCGCACAGCACCTCGTCGACGCCGTCCGCCGCGAAGCCGGGGTCAATCCCGCTCGGTGTGCCACCGCGGGCAGTCTCCGCGTCGAAGCGGTGCACGGTCGTCTCGTGTGCCTGCCGGCGGGCCCAGAACGCGAGGGGCGACGGGGCGGGCAGAAAGTGCCAGCACCGCACGTCGGCGGGGGCGTCGGCGAGCGTGTCGACGAGGTGGCGGTGCCCCTCCCTGAACCAGGCGAGCAACGCGGTGCCGTCGAGGTCGGGCAGGCCGCCGTCGGGGTGGTAGGCGGTGTGCCCCTCGGCGACGAACGCCGCCGCCCAGCGGTGCACCATCCCCGTGTGCCGCAACAGATCCCGCATCTGCCAGTCCGGACAGGTCGGCACCTTGGCGTCCGGCCCGGCCTCTTCGGCGGCCGCGGCCATCAACTGACCCTCGCGGTCCAGGGTTGGAACGAAGTCGGCTGTCTCCATGGGGGTGAGTGTGCCGGATGGAGTGCGGTCGAGGGGCAGCGCCGGCTCAGGACGCGGTGGGAAAGAGGCAGAACTCGTTGCCCTCGGGGTCGGCCAGCACCCAGTGGTCCTCATGGCGGGCCAGAACGGTCGCGCCGAGACCGGCGAGCCGTCCGATCTCGGCCTCCGCGGCGCCGGAGACCAGGTCCAGGTGCAGGCGGTTCTTCACCCGCTTCGGCTCCGGCACGAGCTGGCACCACAGACGGGGGCCGCCGCCGGAGGGTTCGACGAGCACGGTCGGATCGTCCTCCGGGCCGGCGATCCCCTGCGCTCGCAGACGCGCGAGTTCGGCGTCGTCGTACGGGGCGACGGAGTAACCGTCGAGTGCGGCGGCCCAGAAGCGGGCCGTGACGGCCGGGTGGGCACAGTCGATGACGATGTCGTGGAGTCGTGCCATTCGGTCATGATGCGGACCGAGGGCGGGGTGGACAACGGGCGGGATGGACAACGGGCGGAGTGGACGACGGGCGGGGTGGGCAACGGATGGCGAGGACCGGTCCGTCACCCCCGCGACACAGGCGAAGATCATTCCCGGGGCCCGAAGACCCTGCACCCAACTGCCCCTAGGATGGCGGCCGCACCGCTCGTACGCGCGCCGAGTCGCGTACACCGCAGGGAGAATGCCCATGCGCTCCGACGAGGCCGCATACACCCCGGCTGACAGCAGCGTTCTGGACGGCGGGTCGGCCGGGCCCATGGTGGCGCGGCTGGTGCTGGGGGAGCGGCTGCGCAGGCTGCGGGAGGAACGGTGTGTCTCCCGGGTGGCGGCGGGGCACGTCATCCGTGCCTCCCGGTCCAAGATCAGCCGACTGGAGGGTGGCCGCCACGGGGTCAAACCGCGCGACGTGGCCGACCTGCTCACCCACTACGGCGTCACCGACGAGGCAGAGCGTGCCACCTTGCTGACCCTGGCCGAACAGGCCAACGCCCCTGCCTGGTGGCAGTACTACGCAGATGTGGTCCCCGCTTGGACGCAGGTCTGTCTCGGGGTCGAACAGGCAGCGAGCCTCATCCGCTGCTTCGAGGTCCAGCGTGTTCCCCACCTGCTCCAGACCCCTGACTACGCACGCGCATCCATCCGGCTCGCCCACCCGGACGCCGGTGCGGAGGAGGTCGACCGGCGATGCGCGCTGAGGATGACACGCGGGCGGATTCTGCACCGCCGACCGGCGGCGCAGCTCTGGGCCGTGATCGACGAGGCGGCGCTACGCCGCCCGGTGGGCGGTCTCGACGTGATGCGCGATCAGCTCAGGCACCTGATCGAGATCTGCCGGCTCCCGCATGTCACCGTCCAGATCATGCCGTTCCTCGCCGGCGGCCACGCCGCGGAATCCGGCCCCGTGACCATCCTGCGCCTGCCCGGAGGTCTCTTGCCCGACGTGGTCTATCTCGAGCAACTGGCGACCGCCCTCTACCCCGACAAGCCGAGCGAGATCGAGCGCTACTGGGATGTCATGAACCGTCTGGTGGTCGAGGCCGAATCGCCGGACGAGACTCCGACGATTCTCCATCGCATCCTCCAGGAGACCTGATCCGCGGCGTGCTCCGGCGACAGCCGGGGGACCGGCGGCCGCTCGCTGCGGGATTCAGCGCTTGAGGGCTACACCGCCGTACTGGTGCACCTCCGCCGGCAGACCCCAGGCACCGGCGTCGGGACGCCAGCGCGAGCACGACGCCACGCCGGGTTCGAGGAGTTCCAGACCCTCGAAGAAGCCGGCGATCTGCTCGGGGCTGCGGAGGATGTACGGGATCGAACCGCCGTCGTTGTACTCCTGGATGGCCTGGAGGTAGGCCTCACTGGTGTCGGTGCTGTCGTAGTGCACGAGGTAGCTGCCGGAGGGCAGGGCGTCCACCAGCCGCCGCACGATAGAGCGCGCCTCGTCGTAGTCCTCGATGTGGCCCAGGATGCCCATCAGCATGAGGGCGATCGGCTGGTCGAAGTTCAGCGTCTTCCCGGCTTCCCGCACGATGGTGCCCGGGTCACGCAGGTCGGCGTCGACGTAGTTGGTGACACCTTCCGGGGTACTGGTGAGCAGTGCACGGGCGTGGGCCAGCACCAACGGGTCGTTGTCGACATAGACGATGCGGCTGTCCGGGGCGACCCGCTGGGCGATCTCATGGGTGTTGTCCACACTGGGCAGCCCGGTGCCTATGTCCAGGAACTGCCGGATGCCCTTCTCGGCGGCCAGATGACGGACGGCGCGGGCGAGGAAGTACCGGGCGGCACGGGCTCCGGTCTCGATACCGGGGAAGATCTTGCGGAACGCGTCACCGGCCACACGGTCGACTTCGTAGTTGTCCTTCCCGCCCAGCCAGTAGTTCCAGATCCGGGCCGACTGCGGCACCGAGGTGTCGATCTTGGGCAGTGCCTCCTGCCCGGAGTTCGCTGGCTCATCAGTCATGGACGCTCCCGCGTGTGTGGTCAGAACCACGGGTCCGGCGAACACCGGTCGTGGGCGCCCACGTTATTCCCCGCAGCACGACTCATGCGCACCGCCTGCCCCAACTCATCTTCGCCTGAACGGCTGTTGAACGTCTGTTGGCCGTCGCCGAGGCTCAACTCCCGGCCGCCGGCAGGCGGGCCGCCGCGCGTCGGGTGAGGAGTCCGATGACCGCTGCCGTGGCGGAGAGGGCGGCGACGCTGGTGAGTGCGAGGGGAAGCGAGAACCAGTCCGCCATGAAGCCGATGGCGGGCGGGCCCAGGAGCATGCCGCCGTAGCCGAGGGTGGAGGTGATCGCGACTCCGTCGGGACCGGCCAGCGTGCCGGCGCGTTCCACGGCGACGGGGAAGAGGTTGGCGAGGCCGAGCCCGGTGACCACGAAGCCGAGGAGTGCTGCCCAGAGGGAGGGGGCGAGCGCGCCGAGCAGCATCCCGGCCGCGGCGGTCGCGCCGCCCGAGACGAGGGTGCGGGTCTGTCCCAGGCGCGCCAGCAGCCAGGCGCCGGTGAGCCGTCCGATGGTCATGGCGAGCGCGAAGCAGGAGTAGCCGACCGCCGCCGCGCCCGGTGTGGCGTGGAGGTCCTGTTCCAGGTGAAGGGCGCTCCAGTCGGCCAGCGCTCCCTCGCCGTAGGCCGTGCACAGGGCGATCAGGCCGAAGGTGATGACGAGCCGACGGGTCCGGGCGTCCAGTCGGCGGGGTACGGCCTCGTCCGCCGGTGAGCTCTCGGGAGGCTCCGGGGACCGCACGCGCAGCAGGACGCGGCCCGCCAGGGCGGTGACGACCAGCCCGATCACGGTGAGGCCGAGCAGATGCCACGCGGGGGACAGCACCCCGGCGACGAGCCCGCCGGCGCCGGCGCCGATCATGCCGCCGAGGCTGAAGGCGGCGTGGAAGCTGGGCATGATGGGCCGCCGCAGGGCTCTGCCCAGGTCGACTGCCGCGCTGTTGAACGCGACGTTGATGCCTCCGTAGGCCGCGCCGAAGAGCAACAGGACGGCGCCGAGGGCCGGTGCGGAGTGGGTGAGCGGGGGCAGGGCGACGCTGAGGGAGAGCAGGATGCCGCAGATGACGGTGACGAGGTGGCTGCCGTAGCGGCGGCAGAGGCGGCCGGTGAGCACCATCGTGACGACGGCTCCGGCGGAGACACCGAGGAGGGCGAGGCCCAGGGCGCTGGCGGAGGCGCCGGTCTGCTCCTTGATGGCGGGGATACGGACGACCCAGCCGGCGAAGATGAAGCCGTCGAGGGCGAAGAAGGTGGTCAGGGCGATACGGAGGAGGGTGAGGTCGTTCGGGGGGCCCGGCACGGCGTTGTGCGTTCGGGTTTTGTTTATCAGCGGCACAAATTCAGGCTAGGTGGGTGCGGGGGAGACGACAAGGGGAGATGGCAAGGGGAGACGGGAGGGCGACCGGAGGGGAGGCACGGGCGGCGGCGCAGGGGCCTCAGGGAGCCTGGCATCGCCTGGTCGTACCGCGCTGCGGGACCGCGTACGCGGGCCGACTGTCCGGGTGGCTTCCGAAGTGCGACTCTGGGACGAGTACGTATCCGCCGAGGGAACTCGGGAGGGCACAGATGGGACGTGATGTGCCGGCCCTGGTGTTCACACGCGAGGATCGCCGGCGGTACCGGGAGAAGATGCACAGCTGCCTCGACGTGCTGGCGCAGATGCTGCGCGAGTCGACCTTCGAGAGCGAGCGCCCCCGGGTCGGACTGGAGATCGAGCTCAACCTGGTGGACGCCGACGGGCTGCCGGCGATGCGCAACACCGAGGTGCTCCAGGCGATCGCCGATCCCGCCTGGTCGAGCGAGCTGGGCCGCTTCAACCTGGAGATCAACATCCCGCCCCGGGAGCTCACGACCGGTGGCCCCGGCGCCTGGGAACAGGCGATCCGTGACGCGCTCAACCACGCCGAGGACCGCGCCGCGGCCGTGGGCGCCCACCTGATCATGATCGGCATCCTGCCGACCCTGGGGGAGGCGCACGTCGGCGAGCGGGCCCTGTCCGGCGATCCGCGCTACCGGCTGCTCAACGAGCAGATCTTCGCGGCCCGCGGCGAGGACCTGCGGATCACGGTGGACGGCGTCGAGCGACTGTCGACGTACGCCGACACCATCACCCCCGAGGCCGCCTGCACCAGCACCCAGTTCCACCTGCAGGTCGCACCGAAGGACTTCGCCGACTACTGGAACGCGGCCCAGGCCGTCGCGGGCGTGCAGATCGCCCTCGCGGCGAACTCGCCCTTCCTCTTCGGCAAGGAGCTGTGGCGCGAGACCCGCATCCCCCTCTTCGAGCAGGCCACCGACACCCGCCCGCAGGAGATCAAGGCCCAGGGCGTACGCCCTCGGGTGTGGTTCGGCGAACGCTGGATCACCAGCGTCTTCGACCTGTTCGAGGAGAACGTGCGCTACTTCCCGGCGCTGCTGCCCCTGTGCGACGACGAGGACCCGCAGCAGGCGCTCGACGACGGCGGGGCTCCGCAACTGGGCGAACTGACGCTGCACAACGGCACGATCTACCGCTGGAACCGTCCCGTCTACGCCGTCACCGACAGCGGCCCGCATCTGCGCATCGAGAACCGGGTCCTGCCCGCCGGCCCCACCGTGGCCGACATCATCGCCAACGGAGCCTTCTACTACGGCCTCACCCGCGCCCTGGTCGACGAGGACCGCCCCATCTGGACGCGCATGTCGTTCTCGGTCGCCGAGGAGAACCTCCACACCGCGGCCCGTGACGGCATCGACGCCCGGCTGTACTGGCCCGGCATGGGCGAAGTGCCGGTCCCGGAACTGGTGTTGCGGCGTCTGCTGCCTCTCGCCCATCGGGGCCTGGAGCTGGCCGGCCTGGACGCGGCGTGGCGCGAACCCCTGCTGGGCATCGTCGAGCAGCGCTGCCTCACCGCCCGCAACGGGGCCCTGTGGCAGGCGGAGACGGTGCACCATCTGGAGAAGGCCGGCGTCTCCGACCGGGGCGAGGCGCTCCGGCGCATGACCACGACGTACATGGACTACATGCATCTGAACGCGGCCGCGCACACGTGGCCCGTGGACTGACCGCGCTCACCGCGCGTACCGCGGCGCGGGTCAGGAGGCTCCGCGCCCCCTCCAGACCTCCGCAGCCGTCAGAGGAACGGGAACAGGCACCTTCGCCGACGTCGACAGCTCGATACGGCGCCCCTCGGCCGACGAGCGGAGGAGCGCGCTCATCGTCTCCAGTACATGCAGGGCGAGTTCGCCGTTCGCGCGGGGCGCCCGCCGCTCGTCGGCGGCGACGAAGTCGAGCAGTCCGACGCCCCGGGCTCCGTCGACGTAGCCCGCCGAGGGCGGGAGCGCACGCCACTGGGTGGCGCCGAGTTCGAAGAGCCGCACCTCACCGTCGAAGCGGTTCGGATCCGGAACCGTGAGGGTGCCCGTCTCGCCGTGCACCTCGATCGGCGCGGCGGTCGTCGCCACACCGTCGAAGCTCGTCGTGATGGTCGTCAGGGTCCCGCTCACGTGCTCCAGCACTCCGGAGACATGACTGTCCACCTCGACCGGTATCCGCTCGCCCGCGCGCGGCCCGGACCCGATGACGCGCTCGGCGCGCAGCCGGCCGGAGGCCCCGACCACCGCCCGCACCGGACCGAGCAGATGGACCAGGGAGGCGAGGTAGTACGGCCCCATGTCCAGCAGCGGGCCACCCCCGGCCGTGTAGTAGAAGTCGGGGTGGGGATGCCAGCGTTCGTGCCCCGGCGTGACCATCACGGCGGTGGCGAACTGGGGGCGTCCGATGCTCCCCGCTGCCACGGCCGCCCGGGCCGTCTGGACGCCGGTGCCCAGGACCGTGTCCGGCGCACACCCCACACCGACCCCCGCCTTCGCGGCGGCCTCGATCACGGCGTGCGCGTCGGCGAGGTCGGCGGTCAGCGGTTTCTCGCCGTAGACGTGCTTGCCGTGGCCGATGGCGCCGAGGGCGATCTCGGCATGGGCGGCGGGGACGGTGAGGTTCAGTACCGTGTCCACGTCCGGGCTGCTCAGCAACTCCGCGACGGTCAGCGCCTCGACGCCGGGCACTTCGGCGGCCACCGCGGCCGACCGGGAGGCGTCGAGGTCGGCGACCGCGGTGACCCGCACGGCGGGATGGCCGACGAGCGTGTCCAGGTAGGCGCGGGAGATGACCCCGAGCCCTACGACGCCGATGCGGTGCGCGTCGCCCACAGCATGCCCCTCTCGATGACGGTGCGGACGCTCGGGTTCTCCAGGACGTCCAGGCTGTGCCCCGGCGTCGTCACCACGACCCGGCCGTCGCCCCACTGCCGGGTCCAGATCGCCGGCGAGGTGACGGGGCGGTGCCACGGCTGCCACGGCCGGGCGGGGTGCGTGGTGGTGGCCAGTACGTCGATCAGGTCGTCGTGGAGCACCCAGTACTGCTCTGTGTCCAGTTCGAAGTCCTCGATGCCGGCCGTGACCGGGTGCTCGCGGCCCAGGTCCGTGATGTTGACGACGTGGGGCAGGTAGTTGTCCTCCTCGCCGCCCCGGCGCTCACACGGCTCCTTGCCCGGATGGGTCGCGAACTGCCCGCCCACCAGATGGAGGTAGTCGGAGGAGGCGCGGAACGAGTCGGCGATCCCGCCGTGCCAGCCGGTGAAGCCGGTGCCGGCCACGACCGCCGCACTCAGCCCCGCCAACTGCTCGGCGCTGATCTGCGACATCGTCACGCACTGCACGACGAGATCCGTGTCGGCCATCTCGTCGGCGTCGGCGTAGACGTCGGTGGTCTCCTCGATCCGGACGGCGTATCCGTTGCCTCGGAGGAAGGGCAGGAACAGCTCCGTGGCCCGGACCGGCTGATGCCCCTCCCATCCGCCTCGGACCACCAGGGCCTTCTTCCGCGTCATCTCGTCCCTTCATGGGTCGCAGAGCAGCGCCCTCACTATGCGCCAGGCGCCCGCCCTCAGGAAAGAGTCGCCGGATTCCGCGAAATTTTCGCTCGGGGGCGGGGCCCGTAACCGGGTTCCGCGACGTACGTTGCCATCAGTGGTCTCTCCTGTCCGGCTCGTCAACTCCGCGTCCTGGGAGCTCTCTTGGACCTCGCAGACACGTCAGCCACGTCAGTCACCGCAGACGCCCGCCGTTCCGGCCCGCTCTCCCGCCGTAGATTCCTCCAGGTCACCGCCACCGCGACAGCAGCAGCCACGGCCACGGCGTCGGTGATGGGCGATACGCCGGCCGCGGCCGCCGCCTCCGCTGCGACCACCCTCTCCTTCACCGCCGCCACAGGTGGTTCCGCGACCCTCGCCCCGTCCGGTGACCGGCTGGTCGCCGAGGTTCAGAACGTCCTCTGGTCCCTCCCGAGGAAGGGCGGCACCGCGGTCCCGGTCAGCGCGCCCGGACTCGAACCCACCCGCCCCCAGTTCTCGCCCGACGGCAGCCGCCTCGTCGTCTGCGCCTACCGCGGCGGAGGCTTCCACCTCTGGACGCTGCGGCCCGACGGCACCGGGCTGCGGCAGCTCACCGACGGACCCTGGGACGACCGAGGTCCCGCCTGGTCGCCGGACGGCACCCGGATCGCGTTCGCCTCCGAGCGCGGTGGAGACACCGTCACCGGCGCCCCGTACCGCATCTGGGTCGTGGACGTGCGCACCGGCGCGCCGACCCGGCTCACCGGGCGCCCCGGTCAGCAGGGCCCCGGACAGGACGCCCGCTGGGAGGACTTCGACCCGGCCTGGTCGCCCGACGGCGAGCGGGTGCTGTTCGTACGGGCCGGTGTCACCGCGACGGGCACGCTCCGGGCGACCACCATCGCGTCCGTGGCCGCCGACGGGTCGGGCCCCGTCACCGTGGAGTACACCGACGACTCCGGCGCCCAGCTCATGACCCCGGCCGTCTCGCCCGCCGGGCGCCTGGCCCACCTGCGGACCACAGCCGCACCCGCCGCCTCCTGCACCCTCGTCGTGGACGGCGAGCCGGTCGCCGTGGCGGGCGACGTCCTCCCCGCCCCGCCCCGCTGGACCGACACCGAGCGGCTGCTCCTCACGGTCGACGGACACTTCCGCCTGGTCGACCCCGACGCGCCGGGGGACGGCGAGGAGATTCCCTTCACGGCCACGCTGCCGGTGAACCGGCCCCGCTACCGCGGCAAGGCGTACGACTTCGAGGGCGCGGGCGCCCGGCCCGTCCGCGCGCTGCACCTGCCCGCCCTGTCGCCGGACGGCCGCAGCGTCGCCTTCGCCGCGCTCAACGCGCTGTGGACCGCCGGGACGACGGGCGGCCGAGCGCCCCGCAAAGTGCTTCAAGTGCCCGCCACGCGCTATGTGTCGGCGCCGACGTGGACACCCGACGGCACGGCACTCGTGTACGCCGACGACCGGGACGGACTGTTCGCCGTACGGCGCCGCGACCTCGGCTCCGGCGCGGAGACCGTGCTCGCGGCGGGCGGCCGGGTATTCCCCGCGCTCTCGCCGGACGGGACGCGGCTGGCCTGCCTGGACGTGTCCGGCAACCTCGTGGTGCGCGACCTGCTCGACGGCGCCGAACGCGTCCTGGCCGCCCCGCTCGGCGCGGGCGGGCTGCCCGGCCGGCCCAGCTGGTCGCCCGACGGCCGCTATGTGGCGCTCTGCGACCGCAACCGCCTCAACCAGCGCTTCCGCGAGGGCTACAACCTCATCCGCGTCGTCGACACGACCACCCGGGCCACCGCCCTGCACGCCCTCGCCCCGCACACCTCGCTCTCCGACCGCTACGACTCCGGCCCCGTCTGGTCGCCGGACGGCCGCTGGATGGCGGTGATCGCCGAGTCCGCGCTGTGGCTGCTCCCGGTCCGGGCCGACGGCACCCCGCACGGTGCGCCACGCCGGCTCACCACCGAACCGGCCGACCACCCGTCCTGGTCCGCCGACGCCCGCACCCTGCTCTACCTCTCCGCGGGCACCCTGCGCCTCGTCGACATCCGCAGCGGCAGGACCCGTACCGTCCGCGTCCCGCTGGACTACCGCAGGACCCGCCCGGCGGACACGGTCGTGCGCGCCGGCCGCTTCTGGGACGGAACCGGCGAGGACGTCCGCGAGGACATCGACGTCGTGATCCGCGACGGACGGGTCGCCGAGGTCTCCGCGCACCGCACCGGCCGCCCGGCCGCACACCGGGTCGACGCGAGCGAGAGCACAGTGATCCCGGGCCTGTGGGACGCGCACACCCACCCGTGGCAGACCACGTACGGCGGCCGCCAGACCGCACTGCAACTCGCGTACGGCATCACGACGGCCGTCTCCCTGGGCGGCTTCGCCTACGAACAGGCCCGCATCCGGGAGGCGGTGGCCGCCGGTGCCCTCGCCGGACCCCGGCTGCTGACCACCGGCGAACTGCTCGACGGGGCAAGGGTCGCCTACAGCATGGGCCGCGCCCACCGCACCCGCGAGGGCCTGCGCCGCTCGCTGGCGCGCGGGGCCGCGCTGGACTGGGACTTCGTCAAGACGTACGTCCGGGCTCCGGGGTGGGTGATGAAGGAGGCCGCGGACTTCGGGCACGAGCGGCTCGGGGTGCGCAGCGGCAGCCACCTGTGCAGTCCCGGTGTGCAGGTGGGGCAGGACCTGACGACCCACCTCCAGGCGACTCAGCGGCTGGAGTTCGGGCACGCGACCTCCGCGGCGGGGCGGACGTACCAGGATGTGGTGGAGATCTACACCGCCACCGACTTCCACCTCGTCGCCACGCCGTTCACCGCACTGGCCCTGCTGGGCGCCGACCCCGCGCTCGCGGACGACCCGCGGGTCACCGCCCTCATGCCGCCGTGGGACACCGCGCTCGTCCGCGAGGGGGCCGGGCAGCCACCGACCGACGCCCAACTCGGCACGCTGGCAAGGGAGATGAGCGTCTACCGGCGTATCCTCGCGGGCGGCGGACTGGTCGCGCTCGGCACGGACCAGCCACTCGTCCCGGTCGGCCTGCATCTGCACCTCGCCCTGCGCGCCCTGCACCGCGCCGGCCTGTCACCGGCCGAGGCGTTGCGCACCGCGACCCTGCTGCCCGCGCGGGCCTTCGGCGCCCACGCCGACCTGGGCACGGTGGAGGAGGGCAAGCTCGCCGATCTCACGGTCGTGGACGGCGACCCGTTCACCGACTTCGCCACCCTCATCCGTACGACGGCGGTCCTGCGGGGCGGGGTGCTCTTCGAGCAGATGGATCTGGTCGACGCTTTCGAGACCGACACGGGCACAGCGAGCGAGTGGCTGGAGGTGAGCCGCCGTATGCGCCGCGAGGGGTGCTGTGAAGTCTGAGTGGTCATGGTCCACACACACTTCCTGGGACATCTGCGCAGGAGCATCACTCCGGCTGCACACAGCCCGTCCAAAGCCTCGTTAGCGTTGCGAGCCGTTCGATTCCCCGTGCGACCCCCAGGATGAACGCAGATGGACTACTGCTCCTCGTGCCGACGGCATCTCAACGGGGCCCTCGTGTGCCCTGGGTGCGGCGCCTACGCCCCGGACATCGATCCCTCCGCGATCGGGGGGCCGACGGTGCCGGCCGCGCCGAGCGCGGTGGCGACCGGAACGGCCGCATGGGAACCCTCCGCCGCCGACACCTGGTACGACGGCTATTTCCGGGACGAGACGGTGCCGTCCGCCGACCTGGACGAGACGGCGCCCGTCGCCCCGCCCGCCGACGGGGAAGGCGTGCCCGTCGCCCCGGAGGGCCGGGCCGCGCGGCGTCGCCAGCGGGCCCGCTGGAAGAAGAACCAGCGCCGGGCCGTGGTCGCGACCGCTGTCGCCCTGGTCGGAGGCGGCCTGACCGTCTCGGCGATGAACCGGGGGACCACCGACAAGGCACAGGCGGCCACCGCGCCGGAGAACCCGAAGACGGCGGCCACGGAGCAGCAGGCCACGGAATTCACCCGCCCGGTGTCCACTCCGCCGGACACCCGCAAGGCCCCGCGCACCGACACACCCTCCACACATGTGTCCCCGACCGACGCCGCGCGGGAGCCCGTCACCACGCCGCGCGCCACCCGGCAGTTCACCCGACCGGACGTCGCCTCCACGCCGAGTCCCGGCGCGACCACGGTCCCGCAGACGCAGACCGTCTCCTCGAACCCCGGCGGGACCAACTCCGGCGACAACACCGGCGGCGAGACGGCCGAGCAGCAGACGCCGGACCCGACACCGACCGACAACGCCGACTCCGGGGCGACCCCGGCGCCGACGAGCCCGGCCCCGGAGGAGACCTCCCCGGCGCAGCTCTGCGTGCTCAACGTGGTGTGCCTCGGCTGATGACGGCCTGCAACACGCCTGCCACCTGAGATCACCGTCACCCTCCCGCAACCCCACACAACCTCGTGGATGCGGTCATGCTGGAAGCAGCCGGACGCCTGACGGCGGTCGGCACCAGCAGAGCAGGACGATGCCCTCAGGAAGGAAACTCCCCATGGTCGAGCAGGACGAGCGCTTCGACGTCGTCGTACTCGGAGCGGGCCCCGGCGGCTATGTCGCGGCGATCCGCGCCGCCCAGCTGGGCAAGCGGGTGGCGGTCGTGGAGGAGAAGTACTGGGGCGGCGTCTGTCTGAACGTGGGCTGCATTCCCAGCAAGGCGCTGCTGCGCAACGCCGAACTGGCGCACATCTTCACCCGCGAGGCGAAGACGTTCGGCATCAAGGTGGACGGGCAGGTCACCTTCGACTTCGGGGAGGCGTTCCGCCGTAGCCGCAAGGTCGCGGACGGCCGGGTCAAGGGCGTCCACTACCTGATGAAGAAGAACAAGATCACCGAGATCGACGGCCGCGGCACCTTCCTCGACCCGCACACCCTCCAGGTGGCGGGCTACGACGGCGAGACCCGCACCATCGGCTTCGAGCAGTGCATCATCGCCACCGGCGCCTCGCCCAAGCTGCTGCCCGGCACCCGGCGCAGCGCGCGCGTGGTGACGTTCGAGGAGCAGATCCTGGCCGAGGAGCTGCCGCGCTCGATCGTCATCGCGGGGGCCGGCGCGATCGGCGTCGAGTTCGCCTACGTCCTGCACAACTACGGCGTGAAGGTCACCATCGTCGAGTTCCTGGACCGGATGGCCCCGCTGGAGGACGCCGAGGTCTCCGCCGAACTCGCCAAGCAGTACCGCAGGTTGGGCATCGACGTGCTGACCTCCACCCGGGTCGACGCGGTCGACGAGTCCGGCGAGCAGGTGCGCGTCACGGTCACCGGCAAGGACGGCGCCCAGCAGGTCCTGGAGGCCGACAAGGTGCTCCAGGCGATCGGCTTCCAGCCGAACATCGACGGCTACGGCCTGGACAAGACCGGCGTGACCGTCACCGAACGCGGCGCGATCGACGTCGACGGCCGCTGCCGTACCTCGGTCCCGCACATCTTCGCCATCGGCGACGTCACCGCGAAGCTGATGCTCGCGCACGCCGCGGAGGCCATGGGCATCATCGCCGCCGAGACCATCGCGGACGCCGAGACGATGGAGCTGGACTATGTGATGATCCCGCGCGCCACCTACTGCCAGCCGCAGATCGCCAGCTTCGGCTACACCGAGGCGCAGGCCCGGGAACTCGGCCACGACGTCAAGGTGGCCAAGTTCCCCTTCACCGCGAACGGCAAGTCGCACGGCCTCGGCGACGCGACCGGCTTCGTGAAGCTGATCAGCGACGCCAAGTACGGCGAACTCCTCGGCGGCCACCTCATCGGACCCGACGTCACCGAGCTGCTGCCCGAGCTGACCCTGGCCCAGCAGTGGGACCTGACCGTGCACGAGGTCGC
Source organism: Streptomyces viridochromogenes (assembly GCF_001270495.1). Taxonomy (GTDB): domain Bacteria; phylum Actinomycetota; class Actinomycetes; order Streptomycetales; family Streptomycetaceae; genus Streptomyces; species Streptomyces viridochromogenes_A. The sequence continues at coordinate 32,500 of NZ_LGUR01000248.1, read as the reverse complement.
CCGCAACGTCCACGCGCACCCCACCCTCGGCGAGGCGGTCAAGGAAGCGGTGCACGGCCTCGCCGGTCACATGATCAACTTCTGATGCCGGAGCCCGGAACTCAGCGGGCGAGCCACCAGCGGGCGGCCGCCCAGGCGAACGCGTAACCGAGGCTGTTCACCGCCCAGTGCAGGGCCATGGGCGTCAGTAGGCTCCCGGAGCGGCGGCGCAGCTCGCACAGGACGACCCCGGCGACGGCCGTGGCGGCGATCGCCACGGCCACCGTCGGGGCCACACCGGCCGGGCCGTCCCCGAAGACCGAGGCGACGGCGGCGTTGGAGCGGTTGATGCCCCGAGAGGGCATCAGATGCCACAGCCCGAACAGCAGCGACGACACGGCGGTGGCCCACGCCGTGCCGCGCCGCCGCCGGATCATGGCCCACAGCACGCCGCGGAAGGCCGTCTCCTCCAGCAGCACGGTCCCGAGGGGCACCCGCACCAGCGTCACCCACAACAGCCGCCCCACGGACAGATCCGCCGCCCTGGCGTCCCGGAACGCCTCGCGCCCGGCCGGAACGGCGAGGAGCAGCACCAGCACCAGCAGGACGACCCCGACCAGCACGGGCGCCCAGCGCAGTCCCCTGCGCACCGCCGCCGCGTCGAGCCCCAGGTCGGTCAGGGTGAGCCCGTCCCAGCGGGCGATCAGCAGCAGGACCGCCGTCGCGGTCACGCAGACGACCACGTACAGGGCAGGACCCCGCGCGAGCCAGTTGTTCAGCAGGTTCGCGACGGCGAGAACGGCGACAGCACACACGATCGGCATCCGGCGTCCAGCATCCCCCGTCACGGTCCTGCCCGCGGTCCTGGGGTGGGTCCGGCGAGGATCTTCCACGGCGAACCACGAATTCCTCACTCATCCGGCCGACAACTCGTCCGCACGGCCGTCCGGTATCGCCCGCCCGCACCTGTGGCGCCGCGCCGCCCCGTTGAGCATCCTCGGTGGTACCGCGTCCCCAGGGAGGCCCCACCCATGCCGGCCAAGAACCTCACCGCCAACCGCGCAGCCCTCGGCCATCGCGTCGCCTACGCCCTGCGCCATCCCGACCGTGTGCCCCGTCATCTGGCCCGCACCGCACGGGACATGTGGCTGCGCCGCCGTCACCCGGACCACGTCTCCTACTACCGTGCCGTGATGCGCTCCGACACCCGGGCCGACCCGGACGCCGCGGTCGGCAGTCACAACCGTGAGCGGTGGCTGGCGCTCGGGGCGATGCAGTTCGACTACCTGCTCGGCCACGGCCTGCGTCCCGAGCACCGGATGCTGGAGATCGGCTGCGGCAACCTGCGCGGCGGCTGGCGGTTCATCCGGCACCTCGACCCCGGCCACTACTACGGCATCGACATCTCGCCCGACATCCTGTTCGCCGCGCAGGACACCCTCGTGGACATGGGGCTGCAGCAGCGGCTCCCCACGCTGACCCCGGTACGCGACCTGCGGCTGCGGTTCCTGCCCGACGCCCACTTCGACGTGGTGCACGCGCACAGCGTCTTCTCGCACTCGCCGCTGCCGGTCATCGAGGAGTGCCTGGCTAACGTCGGCCGGGTGCTCACCCCCGGCGGCTGGTTCGACTTCACCTTCGACCGCACCGAGGGGCAGGAACACCACGTCCTGCGCGAGGACTTCTACTACCGCACGGAGACGCTCCTGGCGCTGGCCGAGAGGCATGGCCTGCGGGCCCGCTTCATGGCGGACTGGGAGGAGCTCCCGCACGGCCAGTCCAAGATCCGGGTCACCCACGCGGGGTGAACCGACGGCCCGTCAGAAGTTCAACCAGTTCCGGCCAGTGGGTCCCGGCAGTCCGCAGTAGGTCATCTGTCCCGGACTCTTGACTCGTAAAGCGGTAGTGGCCATCCTCGTCGCACGTATTGCGAGGTCATGACAATCCGACCCCGCCATCCCGCCGACCGAGGGACGTGGGCTGTGACCAGTGCCGGACGCCCGTACCGTAGACGCAAACACGTCACCGTGGTGTCGCTCCTCCTGCTCGTGCTGTCCGTCACGCTCGGCCCCACGCCGAGTTCGGCGGCCGGAACCGACTGGTGGAACCCGACCGCGCGGCCGGCCCCGGACTCGCAGGTCAATGTCACGGGGGAGCCCTTCACCGGCACCAACGCCAAGGGCGAGGTGCGCGGCTTCGTCGACGCGCACGACCACATCTTCTCCAACGAGGCCTTCGGCGGCCGTCTGATCTGCGGAAAGCCGTTCTCCGAGCAGGGCGTCGCCGACGCCCTCAAGGACTGCCCCGAGCACTACCCCGACGGTTCCCTCGCGATCTTCGACTTCATCACCAACGGCGGCGACGGCAAGCACGACCCGAACGGCTGGCCCACCTTCAAGGACTGGCCCGCCCACGACTCGCTGACCCACCAGCAGAACTACTACGCCTGGGTGGAGCGGGCCTGGCGCGGCGGCCAGCGCGTGCTCGTCAACGACCTCGTCACCAACGGCGTGATCTGCTCCGTGTACTTCTTCAAGGACCGCAGCTGCGACGAGATGACGTCCATCCGGCTCCAGGCCAAGCTGACGTACGACATGCAGGCCTTCGTCGACAAGATGTACGGCGGCACCGGAAAGGGCTGGTTCCGGATCGTCACCGACAGCGCCCAGGCCCGCCAGGTCATCGAACAGGGCAAGCTGGCGGTCATCCTCGGCGTCGAGACCTCGGAGCCCTTCGGCTGCAAGCAGATCCTGGACATCGCGCAGTGCAGCAAGGCCGACATCGACAAGGGCCTCGACGAACTGCACGCGCTCGGAGTGCGCAGCATGTTCTTGTGCCACAAGTTCGACAACGCCCTGTGCGGGGTGCGCTTCGACTCCGGCTCGCTCGGAACGGCCATCAACGTTGGGCAGTTCCTGTCGACCGGCACCTACTGGAAGACCGAGAAGTGCACGGGCCCGCAGCACGACAACCCCATCGGCAACGCGACGGCGGCCGCGGCCGAGGCGAAGCTCCCGGTGGGCGAGGAGGTCCCCTCGTACAGCGCTGACGCCCAGTGCAACGTCCGAGGGCTCACCGACCTCGGCGAGTACGCCGTCCGCGGCATGATGAAACGCAAGATGATGCTGGAGATCGACCACATGAGCGTCAAGGCCACCGGCCGGGTGCTCGACATCTTCGAGTCCGCGTCCTACCCCGGTGTGCTCTCCTCGCACAGCTGGATGGACCTCGACTGGACCGAACGGGTCTACGGCCTCGGCGGCTTCATCGCCCAGTACATGCACGGCTCCGAGGGCTTCATCGCGGAGGCGAAGCGCACCGAGGCCCTGCGCGACAAGTACGGCGTGGGCTACGGCTACGGCACCGACATGAACGGCGTCGGCGGCTGGCCCGGACCGCGCGGAGCGGACGCACCCAACAAGGTGACGTACCCCTTCAAGAGCGTCGACGGCGGCTCCGTCATCGACCGGCAGACCACCGGCGAGCGCACCTGGGACCTGAACACCGACGGCGCCGCCCACTACGGGCTCGTCCCGGACTGGATCGAGGACATCCGCCGCGTCGGCGGCCAGGACGTGGTCGACGACCTCTTCCGGGGCGCAGAGTCCTACCTCGACACCTGGGCGGCCTCCGAGAACCACGCCGCCGGGGTGAACCTCGCGAGCGGCACGACCACGTCCGCCAGCTCCTCGGAGTGGAGCCTGTTCACCAGCTACCAGCCGAACCGCGCCGTCGACGGCGACAGCGGCACCCGCTGGGCCAGCGACTGGAGCGACGACCAGTGGTACCAGGTCGACCTCGGGTCCACGCAGCTCGTCAAGCGGGTCACCCTCGACTGGGAGCGCGCGTACGGGAAGGCGTACCGCATCGAGCTCTCCACCGACGGAGTGAACTGGCGGACCGCCTGGTCCACGACAGCCGGTGACGGCGGCCTGGACACGGCCCGGTTCACCGGCACACCGGCCAGATACGTACGCGTCCACGGGCTGGAGCGCGGCACCGACTGGGGCTACTCCCTCCACGAGGTCGGCGTCCACAGCAGCTGACACCCACGAGAGGGGCTCCATGGCACGGTTGCCGTCCGCCGAGCGGCGGCGACAGCTCACCGAAGCGGCGATCAGGGCGATGAGCCGGGACGGCGTCCCCAGGACGACGACCCGGTCCATCGCCGCCGAGGCGGGCGTTTCGCTGAGCGTCTTCCACTACTGCTTCGACTCCAAGCAGGAGCTGATCGAGTCCGTCATCACCACCCTCACCGACCACTCCGTGACGGTGGTGAAGGAAGCCATACGGCCCAGAGCCACCCTTGAGGGGACCGTCCGGGCCGGCTTCCAGGCGTACTGGGACCACGTCCGCGCCCACCCGGACGAGCACATGCTCACCTACGAGCTGACGCAGTACGCGCTGCGCCAGCCCGGCTTCGAGCATCTGGCACGCCGCCAGTACGAGCTGTACGCCGAGACGTACGCCGAGCTCATCGAGCAGCTGCGGCAGACCATGGGCTTCCGGCTGCGCGTCCCCGTCCCCGTACTGGCCCGCTACCTGGCCGCCATGACCGACGGCCTCACCCTCAACTACCTCGTGCTCGGCGACGACGCGGCCTGGACCGGCATCCTCGACACGGTCACCGCGCACATCGCCGGGCTGGCTCACGAGACCTGACGGGGCCGTCACCCCCGGACGGCGGCCCGGTCGCGCGCCGGTTCGGTCGCCTCCCGCCGGAAGAGCCACCGCATGTCCGGCTCCACCACGCAGCGCAGCACCCGCCGGACGGGCGGTGTGCACAGCAGCGTCACGACCACGGCCGCGACGGCGGTGACGACGATCGCGCCGAGCGGCCGGTGGATCCAGGCGGGGTCGTACCAGCCGAAGTGCTTGGACCCCTGGGCGACGAATCCGTGCAGCAGATAGCCGTACAGCGTGCCGGTCCCCAGCACGGTGCACCACAGCCGCCGTCCGGGCACCCAGGAGAGGAAGCAGGCCACCAGGACCAGCGAGCAGGCGAACAGGACCGGTGTCATCACGGCCCCGTACCACGCGGGCGCGCCCAGCTCCTCGGCGCTGTCCCGGTGGTAGAACCAGCTGCCGGTCATCCGGGGCACCGCCCAGTACGCCACCACGAACGCGCCCGCGAAGACGGGCACGGCCGCGATCCGCACCGCGCGGCGCCGGACCATCCGGAAGTGCTCCGGCTTCAGGGACAGCCCCAGCACGAAGTACGGCAGGAACTGAAGGGCGCGCTGCAGGTCGAGGTCGTTGCCGATGGACGGCGACAGGGTGGCCAGCATCGCCACGGCGAGGGCCAGGGGGAGCGGCGCGCGCACCCGCTGCCACAGCGGTGTGGTCAGCCGCCACAGGAACAGCGCCGCCAGGAACCACGTCAGATACAGCGGGTCCAGCAGGCTGACCGGGCGGTCCGGCTCCTGGTCGGTCCACCTGGTGAACAGGGTGTACGCCGTCTCGAAGACGACGTACGGCACGACGAGGCCGGTCACCAGCCGTTCGAGCCGTTCCGGGCGGCCGTCGAAGCCGCGGGAGAAATAGCCGGAGACCACGATGAACGCCGGCATGTGGAAGGCGTACACGAGCATGTACAGCGCGTCGACGGTCCGGCTGCCGTCCCGCAGTGGCTCCCACGCATGGCCCATCGCCACCAGCACGATCGCCGCGTACTTGACATTGTCGAAGAAGGCGTCGCGCTGCTTCGAAAGCGCAGGTGGCGGCGGCGTGGCGGCAGCGGGAGAGGTGGCCACGGCTGTGACGCTGTGCTTCGGCATCCCACGCGTCTCACCACTTATGGACGAGGCAAACCTCTCCGGCGGGACACGGCTTCTCGCAGGCCGGGGGCCCGGCCGTAGGGCCGTCAGGGTGGGGCCGTAACCCGTGTGAACGCTCCGAATGGTGCGACCGGAAGGAATGGCTGACGGTGGATCACGTCAGGCCTGGCCCCAGTGGTGATGAAGCGTCAGCCGCCCAGGCCGTGACGGAAGGACTCACTATGCGCTCTGTCCGCATGCTGCTCGCCACCGCGACGGCCACGGCCGCGCTGGCGATCGCGCCCGCAGCCTACGCCATGACGACGGGTGACTGGGACCACGAGGACTCGTCCCACAGCAAGGACAAGGAGGACTCGTCCCACAGCAAGGACGAGGACTCCTCCCACAGCAAGGACCACGACCAGTCCTACAGCAAGGAGCACGGCAAGGAGAGCAAGCACGACGGGCCCAGTGGCGGTGTGCACACGGGCGGCGGAGCGCTCACTCTCCTGAACGACGAGGACGACTGGAGCGGCTCCAAGGACGAGGAGCACGGCAAGGACAGCAAGT
>NZ_LGUR01000248.1:0-26188 GCF_001270495.1 Streptomyces viridochromogenes | reverse complement strand
GCACACGGGCGGCGGAGCGCTCACTCTCCTGAACGACGAGGACGACTGGAGCGGCTCCAAGGACGAGGAGCACGGCAAGGACAGCAAGTACGACAAGGACAGCAAGTACGACGAGGAGAGCAAGCACGACGAGGACAGCAAGTACGACAAGGAGGGCAAGCACGAGAAGCCGCGTGGCGGTATGCACACGGGCGGCGGCGCGCTGGCTCTCGTGAACAACGGTGACGACTGGGGCGGCGACAAGGACCCGAAGCACGACCCGGACAGCTACCGCAACAAGGACGAGGGCTCGTGGAAGGACGACGACCACGGGGACGACTCGTGGAAGGGCGACCACGACAACGACTCCTGGGGCGGTGGTGACCACGACGGGCCGCGCGGCGGGATGCACACGGGCGGCGGCGGTCTCGCCACGTCGGGTGTCACCGGCGGTGGACTGGCCATGCTGGGTGTCGCCGGCGCCGGCTGGTACGCGCTGCGTCGCAAGAAGGCCGGCGGAGCCGCGGCCTGACCCATGCCCTCCCTCATAGCGGCCGTGGCCGCCGCACGTGCGCCGCGCGTTGCGGCGGCCCCGTTCGTCCTCCCCGTTCTCCCCATCGCCGTGTTCGCTGCTGTGCCCGAGTGAGGTGGTGCCCGATGGCCGCCGGCTGTCCCTCGTCCCCCGACAACGACCCGAACCGTGCCGACGCCGTCTCCGTGCGCTCACGGCGGATAAGGCGGGTGGCGGGAGGGCTGCTCTGGAGCGCGGTAGCCGCCGTGTTCCTGACGGTGACCCTGCCCGGCGGCCAGGACGAGGCACCTGATGGCCGCGGGTCACCGTACGCGGCGTCGGCCGACCAGTCGCACGTTCCCCGTGCGACCAAGTCGTCCTCCACCGCACGTCCCGTGGGCAAGCATCTGCCGCGGTCCCGGCCGGTCAGGCTGCTCATCCCCGAGATCTCGGTGGACGCGCCCTTCACCGACCTCGCCATCGGCCCGACGGGCCAGCTCGAACCCCCGCCGGCCCACAACACCAACCTCGTCGGCTGGTATGCCAAGGGGGCGTCCCCCGGCGAGACGGGTACGTCGATCATCGCCGGACACGTCGACACGACGACGTCCGCCGCGGTCTTCGCGAACCTGCGTGAGCTGGCGAAAGGGGACCGTTTCCAGGTGGTGCGTGCCGACGGACGCAAGGCGTCCTTCGTGGTCGACAGCACGGAGACCTTCGACAAGGACGACTTCCCCAGCGCGCGCGTGTACCGCGACACCCCCCGGGCCCAGGTCCGGCTGATCACCTGTGCGGGGGACTACGACCGGCAGGTCAAGGACTACACCGCGAACCTGGTGGTCTTCGCCCACCTCGTCTGAACCGCTGTCTTCCGCATCGCGGCACCCCGCGCTGACCTCGTGTCTTACAGTGACTGCGACCAGTTCCGGTGACTTATGTGAGGTAGTCGCGAACCATGCCGACCGAGACGTTTGAGTTCCAGGTAGAGGCCCGTCAGCTGCTCCAGCTGATGATCCACTCGGTCTACTCGAACAAGGAGGTGTTCCTGCGGGAACTCGTCTCCAACGCTTCCGACGCGCTCGACAAGCTGCGTCTGGAGAAGCTGCGGGACGACTCCCTCGACGCCGACGTGTCAGACCTGCACATCGAGATCGACGTCGACAAGGAGGCCCGTACCCTCACGGTGCGGGACAACGGCATCGGGATGTCGTACGACGAGGTCGGGCAGCTCATCGGCACCATCGCCAACTCGGGTACCGCCACCTTCCTGAAGGAGCTGAAGGAAGCCCAGGACGAGGCCGGTGCCGAAGGGCTCATCGGCCAGTTCGGCGTCGGCTTCTACTCCGGCTTCATGGCGGCGGACGAGATGACGCTGGTGACCCGGCGCGCCGGCGAGAGCCAGGGCACCCGCTGGACGTCCCGCGGTGAGGCCACGTACACGCTGGAGACGGTGGCCGACGCGCCGCAGGGCACGTCCGTCACGCTCCACCTGAAGCCCGCCGACCCCGAGAACCAGCTCCACGACTACACCTCCCCGTGGACGATCAGGGAGATCGTCAAGCGGTACTCGGACTTCATCACCTGGCCGATCCGGATGGTCCCGGAAGCGGCCGACGGGGACACCGCACCCGAGCCCGAGACGCTGAACTCGATGAAGGCCCTGTGGGCGCGTTCGCGCGACGAGGTGTCCGACGACGAGTACCACGAGCTGTACAAGCACATCAGCCACGACTGGCGCGAGCCGCTGGAGACGATCCGGCTCCAGGCCGAGGGCACCTTCGAGTACCAGGCCCTGCTCTTCGTCCCCGCGCACGCCCCGCACGACCTGTTCACCCGGGACTTCAAGCGCGGCGTCCAGCTCTATGTGAAGCGCGTCTTCATCATGGACGACTGTGAGGCCCTGCTGCCGCCGTACCTCCGCTTCGTCAAGGGCGTCGTCGACGCGCAGGACCTGTCGCTCAACGTCTCCCGCGAGATCCTCCAGCAGGACCGGCACATCCGGATGATGCAGCGCCGGCTCACCAAGAAGGTGCTGTCCACGGTCAAGGACCTCATGGCCAAGGACGCCGACCGCTACGCCACGTTCTGGCGGGAGTTCGGCACGGTCCTGAAGGAGGGCCTGCTCACCGACACCGAGAACCGTGACGCCATCCTCGCCGTCTCGTCGTTCGCGACCACGCACGCCGACGACGAGCCGACCACGCTCCCGCAGTACCTGGAGCGGATGAAGGACGGCCAGGACGACATCTACTACATCACCGGCGAGTCCCGGCAGAGCATCGAGAACTCCCCGCACATGGAGGCGTTCCGGGCCAAGGGCATCGAGGTCCTGCTGCTCACCGACGCCGTCGACGAGGTGTGGGTCGACGCCGTCGGCGAGTACGAGGGCAAGAAGCTGCGGTCCATCGCCAAGGGCGCGATCGACCTGGACGCCAAGGGGGACGACAAGGCCGACGAGGAGCGGGAGAAGCAGGCCGAGGAGTACGCCGGTCTGCTCGGCTGGATGCGGGAGCGGCTGGACGAGGACATCAAGGAGGTGCGCCTCTCGGCGCGGCTCACCGTCTCGCCCGCGTGTGTCGTCTCCGACGCGCACGATCTGACCCCGGCCCTGGAGAACATGTACCGGGCGATGGGGCAGGAGGTGCCGCGCACCAAGCGGATCCTGGAGCTCAACCCCGGCCACCCGCTGGTGAAGGGCCTCAACCAGGCGTACGAGGAGCGCGAGGACCGCACGGAGCTGGCCGAGTCCGCGGAACTGCTCCACACGCTGGCGGTGCTCGCCGAGGGTGGGCAGCCGAAGGACCCCGCGCGGTTCGTGAAGCTGGTGGCGGACCGTCTGGAGCGCACCCTGTAGTCGGCGCCTGGGCCGCCTGGGCCATGGGGCCGGGTCGCCCGTGTGGGCGTGAGCGCGGGCCGTTGTCAGTGGCCCGCGCTACCTTCCTTGAAGTCGGCCTGTGGCCCTATTCCTGGAGGATTCATGGCCTCGCGTCTCAACCCCTACATCACCTTCGCCGGTGACGCCCGGCAGGCGATGGAGTTCTACAAGGAAGTCTTCGGCGGCACCCTGGTGCTCAACACCTACGGCGAGTTCGGCCAGAAGGGCACGCCCATGGAGGACAAGATCATGCACGGCATGCTCGAGTCCTCCGGCGGCCTGACCCTGATGGGTGCCGACACCCCGTCGGACGACCACCGGCCCGGCAACAACATCGCCGTGAGCCTGAGCGGCGACGACGACGCCGAACTGCGGGGCTACTGGGAGAAGCTGTCCACCGGCGCCTCGGTGACCGTGCCGCTGGAGAAGCAGATGTGGGGCGATGTCTTCGGCATGTGTACGGACCGCTTCGGCATCACCTGGATGGTCAACATCGCCGGGCAGGGCGGGTGAGAGCGGGCAGGTCGGAGGAGTGCGAGGCGGATGCGGCGGTCGAGGTGCTCACCGCCGCATCCGGGTGCTCCGGGTCCGGTCGGTGATCAGGCAGTGGTCAGCTCATAGAAGCCCCTGCCGAATGTCGCGGCCACCAGGCGGTGGTGCCCGGCGTCGTACTCGATGTCGTCGACCGGCACTTGGGGCATGCCGCGGCCGAGACGCAGCCAGTGACCGCCTCCCGTGACGCTGGTGAAGACGCCCTGGTCGGTACCGAGGTAGAGGATGCCGCCGCGGGCGACGACCAGGTCGTTGACGGGCGCGGCCGGGAGGTTGCCCGACAGGTTCCGCCAGTGCCGTCCGCCGTCGGTGCTGCCGTACACGTGGGGCAGCGGGGAGCCCGAGCGGTAGCCGGAGTGTGTGGTCCAGACGCGGTCGGGGTTCTTCGGGTCCACGACCACCCGGGTCACCCAGGGCAGCCCCTCGACCAGTTTCGTCCAGGTCGCACCGAGGTCCCGGGTGACCCAGACGCGGCCGTCGTCCGTGCCGACGTACACGGTGCGCCCGTCGTCGGCCGGGGCGATCGAGGTGATCGTGCCGTAGTTGGTGTAGATCGGGTCGGGGCCCGGCCCGCCGCTCAGGTCGTGGCTGATGGGCTGCCAGGTCGCGCCGCCGTCCGTGGAGCGGTTCAGCACCTCCGAGCCGTAATAGAGGATCTTCGGGTCCCGCGGGTCGAAGACCACCGGTGTGAACCAGTTCCGGCGCTTGTACGTCGTCCCGTCCGCGAAGTAAGTGAGCGTGTCACCGCCGTCGACGGAGCTGAAGCAGTTGCCGTACTGGTAGCAGGCGAAGACGTTGTTCACGTCGGTCGGGTTGATGAGGTTCTCCTCGCCGTCACCGCCGAGGTATTCGTTGAACTTCTCCCCGCCCCAGGACCGCAGCGAGCCGTTGTCCTGGGCGCCGCCCGAGACCCTGCTGACGTCCTGCGGGCTGATCGCCGCGCTGTAGAGCTGGGTGTACGGCTGGTGCCGGGACTTGACCCAGCCGCCGTCACCGCCCGAGTCGGAGCGGTAGACGCCGCCGTCATTGCCGAGGTAGACGCGGCCCGGGTGACGCGGGTCCCACACCATGGCGTGCTGGTCGACATGCATGCTGGTGTCGTCGGCCGTCCAGGTGCCGCCGCCGTCCTTCGTGGTCATCAAAGGCACGCCCGCCACATGGACGTGCTCGTTGTCCCGGGGGTCGATCCACACCTTGCCGAACCACCAGCCGAAGCTCGACTGGGAGCCCGTGAGGGTGTCATCGGCCGGGGTGCGGGTCCAGGTGGCGCCGCCGTCGGCCGAGCCGTAGAAGCCCTCGAAGGGGCCGCTGGTCTTGTTGACGATCGCGTAGAGCCGCTCGCCCGCGACCGCGAGGCCGATGCGTCCCACGTCCGGGCCGGCCGCGGGCAGCCCGCCGCCGAGCCGCTGCCAGGTCGCGCCGTCGTCCGTGCTGCGGAAGACACCCGAGCCGACACCGCCGTACGTCCGCAGTCCGGGTGTCCTGCGGTGGTCCCACAGCACCGCGTAGAGCCGGTCGCCGTCGACGACGATCTCGGTGGCGCCGGTGAACTCGTTGGCGCCGGCGAGGATCCGCTCCCAGGTGGTGCCGCCGTCCTCCGAGCGGTACACGCCGCGGTCGCCGCCGCCGTTGTAGAGCGAGCCGGCCGCTGCGACGTAGATGCGGCGAGGGTTTGCGGGGTCGACGGTGATGGCGCTGATCGCGCCGGAGTCACGCAGACCGATCGGCTTCCAGGTGCGGCCGCCGTCCCGGCTCCGGTACAGGCCCGTCCCCTCGTAAGTGATGCTCCCGCCACCCGGATTGGGCTCCCCTGTGCCGACGTACAGCGTGCCGTCGTGGCTGGTGGCTACCGCGCCCATGGCCTGCGTCCAGCTGTCCGGCCAGACCGAGTGGAACGTCGCCCCGGCGTCGGTGCTGCGCCAGAGCCCGCCGCTCGCGGCCGCGGCGTACAGAGTGTCGGCGCGCTTCGGGTCGAGCGCGAGGGAGACGATCCTGCCGCCGATGTTGGTGGGCCCGAAGCTCTTCCAGCGCCCACCGACGGTCGGCAGTTCGCGAGCCTGCGCCGCGGCCAGGTCATGGGCGTGGCGCGGAAGCGACTCGCCCGGCAGAGTCTTCTGGAGGTAGCGGTACTCCGCGGGGGCGGCCGGTCCACGGACCGGCCGGTAGACATCGGACGGGCCGGGCGGTGCGGCCGATCCGGGCGTCGCGGTCGGTGCGGCGGCCGCGGGTGCCGCGAGTAACGCGGCGCCCGTGACTGCGGCGAGAACCAGAGACAGCAGACCTCTGCCCATAGAGCCAAAGCCCCTTCCATCGTCATGCCCACTTCAGGCGGCAATGACGTTACGAGAGAAGACAGTTGAGCAGAAGGGCGCGAACCGGCGTCTGAGGGGGCGTACGAGGAGAGGGTCAACGGTGTGTTCCGGCCCACCTGTCGACGTGCCTGCTCAGGAGGGCAGGTACGGGGGCGTAAATCGCCTGGGGGCGGGAAAGGAGTTATACGGCAAACCGCGGGGAGTGGTCGTCAGCGCCCGGAGGGTCGGGCCCGAAGCGCTGGGGAGGGCCGGGCATGGGCGGGCAGCCCTTGTATCTCGCACCGCGGCTGGAATCGCGGCTGCGCTCGTTGCTGGGCTCTCCTGACCTGTTGCACACGCTCACCGACGCCCTCGGGTCTCCGCTGCACGTGGTCGTCCCCGACCAACTCGCCGACAACCTCCAGCAGTTCCGCTCGGTGTACGGCATCCACCACCTCTCCGGCCAGGTGTTCTACGCGCACAAGGCCAACAGGTCCAGCGCCCTGCTGCGCCGACTCGCCGCCACGGACGCCGGCGTGGACGTCGCCTCACTGGGGGAGCTGCAACACGCCCTCGGCGCCGGATTCACCCCGGACCGGATCACGGCGACAGGCCCGAAGAACCCGGAATTCCTGTGGCTGGCGGCCCGCACCTCGGTCACCGTCAGCCTCGACACGCGAGGCGAACTGGAGCAACTCGCCACACTGGTACGCAAACACGCGCTGCCCAGGACCCGCGTTCTGCTGCGGTTGTCGGGGTTCGAGGCGTCCGGCGTACGGGTGCTCAGCCGACGCAGTCGATTCGGCACCGACGTAAGGGAGTCGGACCCTCTCCTGGAGTCGGTCGAGCGGTACGGTGACGTGCTCGACCTGGTCGGCGTGGCGTACCACCTGGACACGACGAGCCTCGCCGAGAAGGCCACGGCACTGGAGGGCTGTCTGCGGGTGCTGGAGGAGTGCCGTAGCCGCGGCCTCAGGCCCCGGGCCGTGGACATCGGCGGCGGCTTCGGCGTCAACTACCTTGCCGACGGCGGCCAATGGGAGCGGTACACCACCGGACTCACCCAAGCCGTGCTGGGCACCCGCCCACCGCTGACGTACGGCGGCCACGGCTACGGGCTGCGCAACGAAGCAGGCACCCTGCGCGGCACGCTCGGCCTGTACCCCGCGCACCGACCGGTCGCGGGCGCCCGCTACCTCGACGAACTGCTCGCGCACCCGGCCGCGTCCCTCGGCGGCAGCCCCCTGGCCGCCCTGCTCCTCGATCACCTCTACGACCTGCACACCGAACCCGGCCGAGCCCTGCTCGACCAGTGCGGACTCACGGTGACCAAGGTGCTGGAGGTGCGCGACCACGGGACCGGCGGCCCTCTCCTCGTACGGCTGGCGGCGAAGGCCGACGACGTGGCCCTGGAGGACCACGGGGTGCTCATGGACCCCGTCGTGGTCCCACGGGACGGGGACGGGTCCGGCGTCCCACGGGACGGAGACGAGGCGAGAACCGCCGCCGAGCCGGTCGGCGTGCATCTCTTCGGCAGCCTGTGCCTGGAGTCCGACCTGATCACGCGCCGCACGGTCTTCCTGCCCCGCCGCCCCGCACCGGGCGACCTGTTGGCCTTCGCCAACACGGCCGGATACTGCATGGACTTCCACGCCACCCGTGCCCAGCACCAGCCCGCCGCGCGCAAGGTCGCCGCCTGGCAGGAGGGCGACACCTGGCGCTGGTGCCTGGACGACCAGTACTGGCCGACCACACCCGTGGGGGGAGCGCAGTGAGGTACGACAGCATCACCGAGGCCATCGGCAACACACCGCTGGTGCGCATCGACCCGGCCGTGCACGGCCTGAGAAACATCGACCTGTACGCCAAGCTGGAGCTGCTCAACCCCTTCGGGTCGGTCAAGGACCGGGCCGCCTGGAACATGGCGCGCCCGCACCTGGCCGCCGCGGCCGAGGAGGGCGGGCAGGTCGTAGAGCTGTCGAGCGGCAACACCGCCAAGGCGCTGGCCGTCCTCGCGGGCATGCACGGCATGACCTTCAAGAGCGTCACCAACCGGATGCGCATCCCGGAGATCAAGGATCTGCTCCTGTTGCTCGGCGCGCAGATCGAGGAACTGCCCGGCCAGAGCGAGTGCCTGGACCCGACCGCCACCGACGACCCGCTGACCCTGTTCCACCGCACCCTCTCCGAGCCCGGCAGCGCCTACCTCCACACCGACCAGTACTTCAACCCGCGCAACACCGAAGCCCACTTCACCGGCACCGGCCCGGAGATCGTCAAGGACCTGGACGGCCGGGCACCCGACTGGTTCATCGCCTGTGTGGGCACCGCCGGCTCCTCCACCGGCGTCGCCCGCGCCCTGCGCGAACACGACCCCGCGGTACGGGTCGCCGGCCTGGTCGCGGCCAAGTCCGACTTCATCCCCGGCATCCGCACCATCGACGAGGCGCACGAGGTGGGCCTGTTCGACCCCGGCACCTACGACACCATCGAGGCGGTCGGCGCCGACGAGGCGATCGAGGGCATGCTGACCCTCAACCGCCGCTGCGGCATCCTGGCCGGACCCACCGGAGGCGCCGCCTACTTCGGAGCTGTACGGCAACTACGCGCTGTCGACGCCGAGTTGACGGAACGGCAGTCGGCGGTCTTCATCGTCTGCGACCGCGTCGAGAGCTATCTGAGCTACGTCCGTCAGCGGCGCCCCGACCTCTTCGGCCGCCCGCGCCGCAGGAACTCCCCGGCCGACCTGTCGCCCGCCGAGATCCGCACGGCACCGGCCATCGGTGTCGCCGACGCCAGGGCGTGGATCGCCACCGGAGCACCGCTCGTCGTCGACCTGCGCAGCCCCCACGCCTACGCCGCGCTGCACATCGACGGCTCGGTCAACATCGTCGACGAGCTCTTCGAGGAACTCCTCCACGGCGGACTGCCGTTCAGCCGCAGCCGCCCCGTCCTGCTGGCCTGCCCGGTCGGTGAGAAGTCCGCCCGCCACGCCGCCCTGCTGACCCGGATGGGACACCCGGACGTCCGCAGTCTGACCGGCGGCATCATCGCCTGGCGCGACGCGGGCGCCCCCCTGGTACGGGACTGACGCCCATGACCCTTCCCAGGATCGACATCCAAGAGGCCGCCGTCATCGAGGAGTTGGGGGAGTGGCAGCGCGCTCTGCGTGCCCAGTTCCCGATCATCACCGCCCACCCGGAACTGGCCTATCTTGACAGCGCGGCCACCGCGCAGAAGCCGCAGGCCGTGCTCGACGCCGTCCACACCTACCTGACCACGACCAACGCCAACGCCGGACGGGGCACCTACCCCTGGGCCAACCGGACCACGGACCTGGTCGAGCAGGCCCGCGACCGGGTGAAGCGGTTCCTGAGCGACCCCGCTCCCGAGCGCTCGACCGTGCACTTCACGAGCGGCACCACCGAGGGCCTGCGCACCGTCGCCCGCGACTGGCTGTCCGGGCTCCTCGCCGACGGGGACGAGATCGTCGTCCCCGTCGCCGACCACGAGGCCAATATCGCGCCCTGGCTGGAGACCCAACGGCACCTGGCAGGGCAGGGAGTCCACATCAGGGTGCGGCCGATGCCGTACCAGCGGGCGTCCGGCGACTACGACCACACCGCGCTCGCGGAACTGGCGGGCCCACGAACCCGTTTCGTCGCCACTAGTCACGTCCACCACGTGTACGGCGGCGACATGAACATCCACCGCATCCGCCGCGCGGTCGGCCCGGACGCGGTCATCTGTCTCGACGCCGCCCAGAGCGTCGGTCATCTTCCCGTGTCCGTGGCCGATCTGGACGTCGACTTCCTGGTCTTCTCCGGGCACAAGGCCATGGCCCTGCCCGGCACGGGAGCCGTCTGGGCCCGCCAGGCCCGCGGGCCGGGATTCACGCCGGGCGGCTGGTCGGGCACCCCCAACACCGTCGGCATCGCCTCCCTCGCCGTCGCCCTGGACTGGCTGGAAGACGCCGGCACCGACCGGATCGAGCGGTGGACGGTCGCCCTGGCGGCCCGGCTCACCGAGGGCCTGCGCCATCTCGACGCCTACGAGATCCTCGGCTGCCAGAGCAGCCTGGCCGCCGACTCCTCCGTGCAGCGGCGCCAGGGCATCGTCACCCTCCGCCACCACGCCATCGACTCCGGAGACCTCGGCTTCATCCTCTTCAGCCACGGCTTCATGGTCCGCTCCGACCAGCACTGCCAGGGCAGCGCCGGGGAGCGGACCGGCTCGGTGCGGGTGAGCCTGCACGTCCACAACACCGCCGAGGAGGTCGACCGGCTGCTGGCCGTCCTCGCCACGCTCGGGTGACGTACCGCCATTAGGGGTAATGGGAACCGTTTCCACCTGTAGGGTCTGGCGCAGACGGTGCGGACAGGTGCGGAACGGCGAGGTGCACGACGGGATGGGGCTGAGCCTGGGGACGGCGGAGCGATGGGTGGAGCGCTGGGAGCGCCAGCAGCAGCGGTACGCCGTCGACCGCGAGGAGCGTTTCACGGTGATCGCCGATGTGGTGGAACAGGCCGTGGCGGGCGTCCCGGGCAGACCGCTGGTCGTCGACCTCGGCTGCGGTCCCGGCTCGCTGGCGGCCCGGCTCGCCCGCCGGATGCCGTACGCCGACATCGTGGCCGTGGACATGGACCCACTGCTGCTGGAGCTGGCCCGCACCCACCACGCGGACGCGGCCCGCTACGTCGACGTGATGATCGGCGCGGAGGGCTGGACCCACGCCCTGGGCCTCGACCGCCCGCTGGACGCGGCCGTGTCGACGACGGCACTGCACTACCTGGACCCGGACGCCCTGCACCGCACCTACCGGCAGCTCGCGGGCCTGCTGCGCCCCGGGGGCGTTCTCGTCAACGGTGACCACTTCCCGCACGACGACACCGTGCTCGCCGGACTCGCCGGGTGCGTCGGGCGCCGGCACGCCGAACGCGGGCAGGTCCTGGCACACGAGGACTGGGCCTCCTGGTGGGCGGCCGTCGCGCGGGACCCGGAGCTGGCCGACCTCCTCGCGGAACGCCGGCGCCGACAGCCGGCCGCCGCGGTCGACAGCGCGGTGCGCCTGTCGGTGCCCGTGCACGAACGGCTCCTGCGGCAGGCCGGGTTCAGGCATGTCGGTGCCGTCTGGCAGTACGGTGACAGCCACGTGGTCGTCGCCATCCGCTGACCGCCCTGAGGCCCCGCGTTACCAAGCACAGCTAAAGGATTCATCATCCGCCTTGACAGTGTGCGTGCTGTTTCGCGACGTTTGAGCTCGCCACAAAGTTCGACATGGGGGAAACAGTGGTGAGGCGCCCAAAAAAGCGTCTCTTGGGGGACTTTGGGGGGAGCGGTCGCCATGCGATCCACGCACGCCATCACCATTCACAGACCCGAGGAGCTGACCGAGTCGCTGCGCCGGGCGTGGCACCGGGCGATGGACGAGTCGCCCGACTACGCCAACCCTTTCCTGGCGCCGGAGTTCGCGATCGGAGTCGGCAGGCACCGCCGCGGGACGCAGGTGGCGGTCCTGCACGAGAACGGGGAGGCCGTCGGCTTCCTGCCGTACGAGCGGGGCCCGTTCGGTGTCGGCCGGGCGATCGGCCTGGGCCTCTCCGACTGCCAGGCCCTGGTGCACCGGCCCGGCGTCACCTGGGACCCCCGGGAACTGCTGCGGGCCTGCGGACTGTCCGTCTTCGAGTTCGATCACCTCGTCGAGGGGCAGAAGCCCTTCGGTCCGTACGTCACGGGGACGTTCGCCTCTCCCGTGCTCGATCTGAGGCCCGGCGAGGGCAGCTACGCCGAGTGGCTGCGCGCCACCCACCCCGGGCAGGCCAGGACGACGCTGAAGAAGGAGCGCCGCCTCGGCCGTGACGCGGGCGAGGTGCGGTTCGTGTATGACGAGCGCGACCCGCGCATGCTGCGCACGCTCATGCGCTGGAAGTCCGCCCAGTACCGCCGAACCGGCCGGATGGACCGGTTCTCCAAGCCGTGGATCGTCGACCTGGTGGACCACCTCTTCCAGGTCCGCGAGGAGCACTTCACCGGCATCCTGTCCGTGGTGTACGCCGGTGACCGGCCGGTCGCCGCGCACTTCGGGCCGAGGTCGCGCACGGTGTTCGCGGCCTGGTTCACCGCGTACGACCCCGAGTTCGGCTACTACTCGCCCGGACTGATGATGCATTTACGGCTGGTCGACGCCGCCGGCCGGGACGGCGTGACGCTCATGGACTGGGGGCGCGGCGAGAAGGAGTACAAGGACTGGCTCAAGACCCGCGAGCTGCGGGTGGCCGAAGGGTTCGCGATACGCCCGCACCCGGTGGCGGCGGCACACCGGCTGTGGCGCAGACCGGTGCGCGGCCTGAGAAACACCGTCCTGGCCCACCCCGGACTGCGTGACCCTGCCGACCGGCTGCTGAAGACAGTCGGATCCCTGCGCACCTCGGGCCCGGCCCGCCCGGGAGGAGCGGGAGTCCGCGCCCGCTGAGCGGGCCGAGTCCCGCCCGCCCTTCCTGCCTTCTCTGCCCCTCGCACGCGACGGAGTCGTTCTTCACGGCTCCTCGCGGTCTCCCCGCACTCCCGCGCCTCGCACCCCGCACGGCGGCCCCGGTCGCCGCGCGCGAGTGCGCACCGCCCGCCTCGGGCGTCCCTTCGTCGGACCCTTCCACGGAAGAGGTGACCATGCCGTACGGATCGCGGCTCGCCGCGATGATGACACGGCGCATCGGACGCGAATGCGTCTACACGCCCTCGGCCCGACTCGCCCTGTACCTGGCGCTGCGGCGCTGGTGCCGGCCGGGCGCACGGGTACTGATGTCCCCGGTGAACGACGACGTGATCCTCTTCGTCGTCCTCGCCGCCGGACTGCGCCCCGTCCAAGCCCCCGTGTCCCAGTGGGACGGCAACATCGACCCGGCCGCCGTACCGGAGTCCACCTGGCGCGACGTGGACGCCGTCCTGACCACGAACCTGTACGGCATGCCGGACCGGGTCGTCGAACTGCGCCGCCGCTGCGACGAGTTGGGGATCCCCCTGATCGAGGACGCGGCGCACGCCATCGGTACGCATGTGGACGGGCAGCCCATCGGGACCTTCGGGACCGCGGCGGCGTTCAGCCTGTCCAAGCACGTGGCGGCGATGGCCGGCGGCTTCCTCGTCGTCGAGGACGCGCGCACCCGACGGGAGCTGGAGCTCCTGCGCGACGACCTGCTGACCCCGCGGCGCCTGCGCGACGACCTGTCGACCACGCTGCGCCCGCTCGCCCGGTCCGCCGTGCGCACACTCCACCTCGTCCGTCCCGTGTGGCGCACGATGCAGCGCCTACGGCTCCTGGAACGCGACGACTTCCGCATGGCCCTGCACGCCCCCCGCCTCGCCGGCAGCGCCCGCCACGCGCCGAGCCTGGCCGCGTACGAACCCTGGGTGCGGGTCGACCTGCACGGCTTCCGCTCCCGCCACGGCGCCCTGGTCCGGGGGCAGTTGGAGCTGCGGATGGCTCTGCTCGACGGCGATCTCGCCCGCCGCAGGGCCGGCGTCTCGCTGCTGTCGGGCACCGCCTGGGCCACCCCGGCACTGCGCGGTCGTGCAGGCGACGGCCCGCCCTCCCTCTTCCGGGTACCGCTCCTGGTGCACGACCGCGACGCTCTCCTCGAACGCCTCGTCGACCACGGCGTGGTCGCCGGATACGTCTACGACCCGCCGCTCGACGACTACGCGGGCGCCGAGTTCGTCGAACCGTCCCCCGACCCCACGGCCGCGCGCTGGTTCGCCGCACACACCCTGCCGGCCGACCCCCTCCTGGCCCGCCGGATCGCGGCCGCCCTCACGAAGGAACGAGCGACCGCGGCCCACCCGCCGCTGTCGGCCACCCAGGTCCCGGCCCCCGATCCGACGACCACTCTGCCGACGCCCCTGGGGCCTTAGGGGGTGTTAACACCCCCTGGCCCCGCGAGCGACGGCCCGTCGCGGTACATACCTCCCCCGCCTACCCTGGAAGCGTGGCTCGGTCCAACGACGAGGTCGCCGCGCTCCTCCAGGAGTACGCGGACCTGATCTCGATCACCGGAGGAGACGCGTTCAGGACGCGTACGTACGAGAAGGCCGCCCGGGCGGTCGGCGGCTATCACGCCGACGTGTCCACGCTCGACGTCAAGGGGCTCCAGGAGATCCCCAACGTCGGTAAGTCGACCGCCCGGAAAATCATCGAGTACTTCACCACCGGCAAGGTGTCCGCCGTCGAGGAACTGCGCGCGAAGATCCCGGCCGGAGTGCGTCAGCTGACGGCCATCCCCACACTCGGCCCGAAGAAAGCCCTGGTCATCTACCAGGAGCTGGGCATCTCCACGACCCAGGAACTCGCGGACGCCATCCACGAGGAGCGGCTGCGCGACCTGAAGGGCTTCGGGCCGAAGACGGAGGAGAACATCCTGCACGGCATCGGCCTGCTCCAGTCTTCCGGCGACCGGGTCCTGATCGATGTCGCCATGAGCCTCGCCGAGGACATCGTCGCCGAGATGTCGCAGGTCACCGGCTGCGCGCGCTGCTCCTACGCCGGCTCGCTGCGCCGGGCCCGCGAGACGATCGGCGACATCGACATCCTCGTCGCGGCGAAGAAGCCGGAGCCGGTCATGCGGGCCTTCACCGAGCTGCCGTACGTCTCGGAGGTCATCGCGCACGGCGAGAAGAAGACGTCGATCCGCACGAGCAAGGGCCTCCAGGTCGATCTGCGCGTCGTCCCGCCGGATTCCTGGGGTGCGGCGATGCAGTACTTCACCGGCTCCAAGGCGCACAACATCCGCACCCGGGAGATGGCCGTCCACAAGAAGCTCAAGCTCTCCGAGTACGGCCTCTTCGACACCGAGACCGGCAAGAAGATCGTCTCCAAGACCGAGGAGGAGGTCTACGCCCGGCTCGGCCTGCCCTGGATCCCGCCCACCCTGCGCGAGGACCGGGGCGAGATCGAGGCCGGGCTGCGCGGTGAGCTGCCCGACCTGGTGCGGGAGAAGGACATCCGCGGCGATCTGCACACCCACACCGACCTCACCGACGGCCTCGCCCCGTTGGAGGAGATGCTCGCCGCGGCCGCCGAGCGCGGCCACGCCTACTACGCCGTCACCGACCACGCGCCGGACATGGCCATGCAGCGGATGACCGACGAACGGATCCTGGCCCAGCGCGAGCGCGTCCGCGAGCTCGACGGGACGTACGGCAGGCGCGGCAAGCGGACCGGCATGCGCGTGCTGCACGGCACGGAACTGAACATCGGCCCCGAGGGGGACGTGGACTGGCCACCCGAGTTCCTCGCCGGCTTCGACCTGTGCGTGGCCTCGGTGCACTCGCACTTCAACCAGGAGCGCGAGGCGCTGACCCGGCGGATCGTGCGGGCCTGCGAGAACCCGCATGTCCACATCATCGGCCACCCCACCACCCGCCTCCTCGGCAAGCGCCCCGGCATCGACGTCGACCTCGACGCGGTCTTCGCCGCCTGCGCCCGCACCGGCACCGCCCTGGAGATCAACTCCCATCCCGACCGGCTCGACCTGCGCGACGAGGACATCCTGCGAGCCAGGCGGCACGGGGTGAGGTTCGCCATCGACAGCGACGCCCACGCCGTCATCCACCTGGCCAACCTGCGCTACGGCGTCGGCACGGCACAGCGCGGCTGGCTCACCAAGGACGACGTGATCAACACCTGGACGCTGACCCGGCTGCGGCGGTTCCTGGACAAGGGCTGACCGCTTCCGCGCGGTGTTCCCGGCGGCGCCGAGCCGGGCCGCTCCGGCTCGTGTGCGACTGGTGCAGGTTGAAACTCGTGGGAAACAAAGGCTTGTAGCGCGATTTAACGAGGGTTAGTTTAACCGTCACTCGAAGCCGGGCCCGGGCTCCCGAGGGCTGTCCCCTGCGTGTTCGCCCTTTTCACCGAGGAGTAGTGCCATGCCAGTAGACAAGGTCCAGATGTCGCGCCGGGGGTTCCTCGGCCTCGGAGTCGCGGCCGGGGTCGTGACGCTCACCGCGTGCGGTTCCGGCAGCGCAAGCTCGAGCGGCCCGCTCGTCATGACCGTCTGGGGCGGCGACGCCGACCGCAAGACGTACCAGAAGCGCATCGACCTGCTGGTGAAGAAGTACCCGGAGCTGAAGGTCAAACTCCAGCTGATACCCAGCGACTCGTACCCCCAGAAGGTGCAGACGATGATCGCGGGCGGCAGCGGCCCGGACATCATGCAGGTCGCCGAGAGCGTCAACACCTACTCCAGCAAGAACCAGCTCCTGCCCCTCGACGACCTCGCCGAGAAGGCCGGCCTCGACACCGGGAAGCGGTTCGGCCCGGTCGGCTCCATCTACACCTACGAGGGCAAGCTGTACGCGATCCCGGACCGCTCCGGCGCGATCACCGTGTACTACAACAAGGACCTGTACGAGAAGAAGGGCATCAAGGCGCCCACCGCCGAGTGGACCTGGGACGACGCGCTCGACGCCTTCAAGGAGCTCACCGTCCCCGGCAAGCAGTGGGGTTACACCGGCGCCGAGTGGTTCCCGCAGTGGTGGAGCCTCGCGTACCAGAACGGCGGCACCATCATCGACGCCGACGGCCGCCCCGCCGTCGACAGCGACGAGGTCGTCGAGGCGCTCCAGTGGGCCGGCGATCTCGTCTACAAGCACAAGGTGGCGCCGAGCAAGGCGGACTACGCAGACATGGGCTCCGAGGTCGGCGGCGACCAGGCCTTCCCGATGCAGAAGTGCGCCACGCACGCCAACGGCTTCTGGGTCACCGCCGGTCTGACGGACGCGACGTTCGCGTGGGACATCGCGCCGATCTGGCGCGGCAAGAAGCAGGCCGTTTCGGCGTTCGGCAGCGGCCTGGCCATCTCCCGCACCTGCAAGCAGCGCGACAACGCCTTCAAGGCGATCGACTTCCTCACCTCGGACGCGGCGCAGCGGCAGATCATCGACGACGGCGAGGACGTACCGGCCAGCCTCGCGGTGCAGCAGAGTGAGGCGTTCCTCAAGCCCGCGTGGATGAAGACCGACGTCAACATGGGCGCGTTCGCGGAGTCCAGCGACTTCATCTTCCGCGCGCCGTTCATCCCCGAGTGGAACGAGATGACGGCGGCCATCGACGCCGGCCTCGCCGACTTCTGGCTCGGCAAGGAGAGCGCCAAGAAGGCGCTGACCGCCCTGCAGAAGGACCTCGAGTCCATCATCAAGTCCGCGGGATGACCGGCGATGGCGACCCTCTCGAAGCCTGCCTCGACGGCGGTCCCGAAGACCGGGACGTCGTCGAAGCGGCGGCGCCGTGAGGCGCTCTGGTTCTATCTGTTCGTCTCACCGTGGATGATCGGGTTCCTCGTCTTCCTGTTCGGGCCGATGATCGCGTCGCTCTACTACTCGATGACCGACTGGGACTCGTTCACCGATCCCGTCTGGGTCGGGTTCCAGAACTACGTCACGCTGATCACCGACGACCCCAGGTTCTGGAGGGCGTTGTGGCACACCTTCTACTACGCGGCGGTCTCGGTCCCGCTCGGCCTGGTGCTCGGCCTGTGGCTGGCGAATCTGCTCAACAAGCAGGTACGCGCCCGGAAACTGCTGCGCACGCTGATCTATCTGCCGACCCTGGTGCCGCTGGTCGCCACGGCGATGATCTTCCGGCAGGTGCTCGCCCCGAACGGTCCGTTCAATGACGCCCTCGGTCTGCTCGGCATCTCTGGCCCGTCCTGGCTGCTCGACGGGGACTGGGCGACCCCCGCGCTGATCGTGATGTCGGCCTGGAGTGCGGGCGCCGCGACGGTGCTGCTGCTCGCCGCGATGAAGGGCATCCCGAAGGAGCTGTACGAGGCGGCCGAGGTCGACGGCGCGGGCGGGGTGCGGCAGTTCTGGAGCATCACGCTGCCGCACCTGACGCCGATCATCTTCTTCAACCTGATCATGGGGATGATCGGCGCCTTCCAGGTCTTCGCCCAGGTGTACATCCTGGTGCCGAAGGGCAAGCTGCCCGCGGCCTACGCCGGCGCCGAGACGATGGTGCCGTACCTCTTCGACGAGGCATTCGGCAACTACCACATGGGGTACGCGTCGGCGATCTCCTGGCTGCTGTTCCTCGTGGTCCTCGTCTTCACGCTGATCGCATTCCGCACCGCCCGGCGCTGGGTGTTCTACGAAACCGAGGTGAAGTGATGGCCGGCCTCCTTACCACCCCGGCGCCGCGGCGGACGCGGGAGAGCGTCCCGCCGCGCAAGGCCCTTCGGGGACGAGGACCCGGCTCGCTACGGGCGTTCCGGGCCACCCCGTTCACTTACGCGACGCTGATCGTCGTGGCGGCGATCCTCACCATGCCGCTGGTGTTCGTCGGCTCCATCGCGCTCTCCAGCGACGCGACGGTGAACACCAACTCCTTCACCCTCCTCCCGACCGAGTTCCACTGGGAGAACTTCACCCGGGTCTTCGGCTCCGAGCTGCCGATGGGCCGCTTCCTGATCAACTCCGTGATCATCTCGCTCTGTTCGGTCGCCGGGCAGATGCTCTCCAGCGGACTGGTCGGCTACGCCTTCGCGCGGCTGCGGGCCCCCGGCAAGAACACGCTGTTCCTGATCGTCATCGCCACCATGATGATCCCGACGCAGATCACGATGATCCCGCAGTTCATCCTCTTCCGGGACCTGGGCTGGGTGAACAGCTATCTGCCGCTCATCGTGCCGAACTTCTTCTCCAACGCCTTCAACGTCTTCCTGGTACGGCAGTTCGTGTCCCGGCTGCCCAGCACACTCGACGAGGCGGCCATGGTGGACGGCCTGGGCTTCTTCGGTATCTACCGGCGGATCATGCTGCCCATGCTGTGGCCGGTGCTGATAGCGATCGGCATCTTCACCCTGACCCACACATGGGGCGACTTCATGGGCCCTCTGATCTATCTGAACGACGAGTCCAAGATGCCGCTGGCGCTGGGCATCCAGTACATCACCAGCACCTCGGCGGCCGGCCAGTCACCGGCGTGGAACCTCGTGATGGTCGGCTCGATCCTGCTCGCACTGCCCATGATCATCGTCTACTACCTGGGCCAGAAGTACCTGTATGAAATGGACATCAGCGGCGGAAGCGCGGGAGTGAAGTGACCACCATCCACGTAGACGGCCAGGGCGTGTGGATCGACGGCCGTCCTCGCACCCTGCTGTGCGCGTCCCTGTTCTACTTCCGTCTCCCGAGGGAGCAGTGGCGCGAGCGCCTCGCCCAGGTACGGGCCTCGGGCTACACCTGCGTCGACGTCTATCTCCCCTGGAACTTCCACGAGTCGGCCCCCGGCCGCTTCTCGTTCGAGGGCCGCCGGGACGTCGCCGCCTTCCTGGACCTCGCTCGGGAGGAGGGCCTGTACGTCATCGCCCGACCGGGCCCGTACATCTGCTCCGAGTGGGACGGCGGCGCGCTGCCCGCATGGCTGGGCCTGGACCCGGAGTTGGGGGTTCGCCAGAACGAGCCCCGCTTTCTGGAGCAGGTCACCGCGTGGTTCGACCAGGTGCTGCCGCTGCTCGCCGAGCGCCAGTACCCGGCGGGCGGTTCGGTGATCATGGTGCAGTTGGAGAACGAGCTGGACTTCTTCGACTGCGCGGACCGCACCGGATACATGACCTCCCTGCGGGACACGGCAGTTCGCCACGGCATC
The DNA here is from genome assembly GCF_001270495.1 of Streptomyces viridochromogenes. Classification (GTDB taxonomy): domain Bacteria; phylum Actinomycetota; class Actinomycetes; order Streptomycetales; family Streptomycetaceae; genus Streptomyces; species Streptomyces viridochromogenes_A. Next base: position 6,341 of record NZ_LGUR01000248.1, on the reverse strand, counting down.
ACCGTCCCCCTGATCGCCTGCTCCGGCCAGGGCGACCTCCCCGGCGCCACCGGGGACGTCGAAGGGGTCGTACCGGCCTGCAACTTCTACCCGGACGACGACTCCCCGGACATCGAGGCCGAGGTGCGCCGCTATGCCGCTCTGGTCGCGGAGCGCGGGGTGCCGCTGCTGGTCACCGAGACGAACCGGCGCCACCGGACGCTGCGGCGGCTGCTGGCGAGCGGCGCCAAGCTGATCGCGCCCTATCTCCAGTCGTCCGGCTGGAACTTCGGGTACACCCCGTCGAGCGGCAACTGGGGGCGCCCCGGCAACTTCATGAGCCATGGCTACGACTTCGGCGGCTACGTCACCTCGACCGGCCTGGAGCGCCCGGAGTACGCCGAGGCGCAGGTGCTGGCCCGGGTCGTGGAGACATGGGGTTCCCGACTGGCCCTGGCGACGACGGTGTCGTTCGACGGACTCGGCTGCGACTTCCCGACGAGCTCGCAGCCGTCGGCGCTGGAGCTGGACGGGGGCGGCCGGTTGGTGGCCGTACCGCATCTGGGCGGTGAGCCCGGCACGGCGGTCGTCCGGGGCGTGCCGGTCGCGGTCGCTCCGGGTTCGTGCCCGCTGATGGCGGTGGACGTGCCGCTCACCGGCGCCACCCTGAACCTCGCCTCGGCAGACCTCGTGGCGCGGGCGGACGGGGTGCTCGTGTTCTCCTCCGACGTGCCCGTCACCGTCGTACTGGACGGGACGCGCACCGAGATCCCGGTGTCCGGACGGGAGACCCTGGCCGGGACCACACTCGTGGTGCTGCCGTCGGCCGAGGCCGCACGGCTGCGGTCGGTCGACGCCGACGGCACGGTCCGGCCGGCGGCTGGATCCGAGAAACCCGACGCCCGGGAACCGACCGCCGTACGCGAGGTGCGACGGCGGGCCGAGGCGGCCCCCGAGCGGCCCGCGGGGCTGCACGGACTGCCGCCCACGCTGGAGTCGCTCGGCGTGTACCGGGGCCGCGGCACCTACCGGACCACGACGGACCTGACCGGCGTCGACGAGCTGCTGCTCACCGACGCCGCCGACATCGTCGACCTGTCCGTAGCGGGCCGGGCGCTCCCGACGGTCGCCGGATTCGGCGCGGCCCGCCGCATCGACGTCCGCGACGTGACGGGTGCCGCCGCGATCGAGGCCGTCGTGGAGATCTGGGGCCACGCGAACTTCGACGACGCCCGCCTGCCCGCGCTCCGCCTCGGCGCGCTGCGGGGCCTCGGCACCCTCTGGAAGGTCCGGGAGACCACGGACGTGTCGGCCCTGTGGACGGTGCACGGCCACTGGGCCGGGACTCCCGCGCCCACCCGGGTGCTCGGGGGCTGGAGCAGCACCCGCGTCGCGGTGCCGGTCACCTACAGCCGTACGGTGCACTCGGCCACCCCGTCGGCGCTGCATCTGCGCGGGGTCGTCGAACCGCTGCGGGTGAGCGTGGACGACGGGGAGCCGGAGACCGTCCACACCGAGAACCCCTGGGTGCTGCTGTCCGCCGGCACGCACCAGGTCTCGGTCACGCTGCCGCACCACCCGAGCGGTCCCGGCCTGCGCGCCGAACTGCTGGCGCTGGACGCCGTACGGGACTGGTCCTGTGCGGTGCAGGACGACGAGCTGCTGACCGCGTTCGCCGCCGCCGTCGGCTCCGGCCGCACGGAGGAGGTACGGCTGCCGCTGGTGCTGAAACCGGGGGAGGAGACATGGCTCGACGTCGACCTGCCGGCGTCGCCGGACGGATATCTGGTCCGGCTGGATGCCACGCAGGTCCGGGTGACCGGATGGGCCGGCGGAGAGTGCGTGGGGCGCGTCTGGTCCGGTGAACGGCCCGACTTCTCGGGCGGTGACCCCGACGCGCTCTGGGTGCCGCCGAACTGGCCGGGCCTGACCCTGCTCGCCCAGGGTATTGAGGGGCGTGAGACGCCGGAGATCCGTACGCTGTGGCTGGGGGGACCGACCGACTGAGGGGGCATACCGGTGGCCCGGCACACGGCCCGAGACGTTCGCAGCGAGAACCGCTTCGAGGTGCTGCACGCGCTGTTCGAGCTCGGGCCGTCCTCCCGCCAGGAACTCGCGCGGCACACGGGCCTCAGCCAGGCCACCGTGACGACGCTGGTCGGCGGGTTCCTGGCGGAGGGCGTGCTGGACATCGCGGCCGTGGAGCGCAACGCCGTGGGACGGCCCTACGAACGGCTCGCGATCAACCCGGACCGGGGCCGCATCGTCGGTGTCGACGTCGCCGAGACCTACGTCGACGCCACGGTGTACGACCTCGCTCTCGGCGTCCTGGGCCGGCACGAGACGGCCCTCGACGAGGAGAAGAACGACCAGGCGTACGTCGTCGACGGCATCGTCGGCGCGATCGAGGCGGCCCTGGACGCGGACGGGACCGAGCGCGGCCGGATCGTGGGCGTCGGGGTCAGCATGCCGGGCCACGTACACCACGACGCCGGGATCTCCGTCTTCGCGCCGAACTGGGACTGGCACGACGTCCATATCGAGGAACTGCTGGCCGAGCGGCTGCGGTTGCCGGTGTACGTCGACAATCCGCTCAAGGCGGCGATCCTGTCCGAGATGTGGTTCGGGGTCGGGCGCGTCGTCGACAGCATGGCCGTGGTCAACATCGGCACCGGGGCCGGAGCGGGCATCGCCATCGAGGGCACGCTGGTCCGCGGCATCACCAACAACGCCGGGGAATGGGGACACACCCTCCTGATGCTGGACGGCCGCCCGTGCCGCTGCGGCCGACACGGGTGCGTGGAGGCATACGTCGGCGCTCCCGGCCTGGAGGCGACGCTGGCCGAGATCGACCCGTCCCATCCGGCGCTGGGACAGCCCGGGCAGCGGGACTTCGTCGAGACCGTCGCCGACGGCCTGGCCGCGGGGGACCCGGTGCCGCGGGAGCTCGTCCGGCGCACGGGCCGCTATCTCGCCGCGGCCCTCGGCGATCTCGTCAACCTGCTCAACGTCCCGAAGGTGACCCTCACCGGCTGGTTGCCCACGGAGCTGGCCCCGTGGCTCGTCCCCGCCGTGCTGGACGAACTGCCGCATCACGTGCTGCCGGGCTCCCTGCCCGGCCTCACCGTCGAGGTGTCCGAGGTGCCCGGCAACGCCGTGTGCCTGGGCATGGCCGCCTTCACCCTGGAGCAGTTCCTCGCCCGGCTCGGCCTGGTCAGCCAGGCCCGCACCCGCCCGCAGCCGCGTGCCGAGACCGCCCAGCCGATCGGATGACGCGCCCGACACCAGCGGCACGGGCCCGAGTCGAGCCACGCCACAGCTCCTGAGCCTTGGGTGATCGCCATCCGTTTGAGCCGCCGTCGGCAAGGGGAGCGTGCGGAGGGCGAGTGGGTGCCGTGGTCAGGCTTTGCCCATGTCGCTGCAGAGGGGTTGTCCTGACATTAGGTCCCTGCCTAGGGTCGCCTCGAAGTGCAAGCGCTTTCTGAAGCGGGCTGTCCGCCGGCCGTCCGAGGAGAACTGCATGTCCCCAAGTCCCGCCCGCCGCCGCGTCGCCGTGATCGGCACCGGCACCATCGTCAGCGGCAGCCACCTCCCCGCCCTGAGACACCACGCGGACCGGGCGGAGCTGGTCGCCGCCGTCGACGTGGACCAGGCCCGGCTGGACGCCTTCCGGGAGCTCGCGGGCGAGGACGTCGCCGGGTACACCTCGACGGGTGAGATGCTGGACGCCGTACGCCCCGACCTGGTCCTGATCGGTACGCCGCCGTCCCTGCACCGGGAGCAGACGGTCGCCGCGCTCAAGGCGGGCGCCTGGGTGCTGTGCGAGAAGCCGCTCTGCCTGTCCCTCGCCGAGTACGACGACATCGCGGCGGCCGAGGAGGCGTCGGGCGCGTACGCGTCGGTCGTCTTCCAGCACCGCTACGGCTCCGGCGCCGTGCACGCCCGGGAGCTGATCGCGAGCGGTGAGCTGGGCGCCCCGCTGGTCGCGCACTGCCAGACGACCTGGCACCGCGACGCCGCCTACTACGCGGTGCCGTGGCGCGGACGCTGGGCCACCGAGGGCGGCGGGCCGACGATGGGGCACGGCATCCACCAGTTCGACCTGCTGCTGCATCTCCTCGGGCCGTGGGCGGAGATCAGGGCCATGGCCGCGCGCCTGGTCCACGACACCGAGAGCGAGGACGTCTCGACGGCCCTCGTACGCTTCGAGAACGGCGCCCTCGCCACCGTCGTCAACAGCGTGCTCTCCCCCCACGAGGTGAGCCGCGTCCGCGTCGACTGCGCCGACGCGACGGTCGAGCTCACCCACCTGTACGGCCACCGCAACGACGACTGGGTCTACACCCCGGCCCCGCACGTCCCCTCCGAGCGCGCCACCGCCTGGCGTACCCCGGCCGCGGACCTGCCCAGCTCGCACACGGCCCAGCTCGGCGCCCTCCTCGACGCCTACGACAACGGTGTCCGACCGCCCGGCAGCGGCCCCGACGCCCGGGCCACCCTCGACTTCGCCGCCGCCCTCTACAAGGCCGCGTTCACCGGCAGCCCGGTGCACGCGGGCGAGATCCGGCCCGGCGACCCCTTCTACCCGGCCATGCACGGCGACCACCCCCACTGGGCCCCCAAGGAGCGCGCATGAGCATCCGCGTCACCCACGCGCACGGCGACCACATCGCCGTCACGGCCGCGAACGGCACCGAGATCCTGCGGTACGTCTACCGTCCCGACCCGGAGGCCTTCGAGTCCCGCAAGCCGTACGCCCACCCCGTACGCACCCTCGCCGGGCACACCGTGACCGGCTACCGGCCGAGCGACCACCGCTGGCACAAGGGCCTTCAGATGACGGCGAGCCATCTGTCCGGGCAGAACTTCTGGGGCGGCAACTGCTATGTCCACGGCCAGGGTTACCTGCCGCTGCCCGAGCGGGTCGGCTCGATGCGGCACGACGGCTTCGGCGCGTTCACGGTCGAGGACGACCGGCTCGCCTTCACCGAGCACCTCACCTGGGTGGAGAACGGCGGCGAGGAGTGGGCACGCGAGGAGCGCGGGCTGACCGTCCACTCGGTGGACGAGGGGGCCGGGGCGTGGGCCCTGGACTGGTCGATCCGGTTGACCAACCTCCGTGCCGAGCCGCTGGCCTTCGGCTCGCCCACCACCGCGGGCCGTGAGATGGCCGGCTACACCGGACTCCAGTGGCGCGGACCGCGGGACTTCACCGGAGGCACCGCCTTCGGACCCGACCTCGACGGGGGAGCGGGCGCGGACGCGGGCAAGCTGATGGGCACGCAGGGCCCCTGGCTCGCGTACACGTCCGAACACGACGACGTCGACGGGCACTCCACGCTCGTCTTCGCGCACGCGCCCGAGAACCTCGACGAGCAGGACGCGATCCACGAGTCCCACTGGTTCGTGCGCTCCGAGCCGATCCCGACGGTGGCGTTCTCCTGGGCCTTCTTCGAGGAGTTCGAGCTGCCGCCGGGCGACTCCTTCGCCTACCGGTACCGCGTCGTCTTCGCCGACGGTGCCTGGGACCGGGAGCAGGTGGCCGCCCACCTGGAGGGAATGCCGTGGTGAAGCCGAATGACGTGGTGAAGCCGAACCTTCCGCACCCGCTGCCCGGCGCCGTCGGCCTGTCCCACCTCAGCGCCTACGACTGGGAGGCCGCCGACGGCGTCTGCGGCGGCAGCCCGCATCTCCACCTGGTCTGCACCGAGGCGTACGTCGTCACAGGCGGCCGGGGTGCCGTGCAGACGCTGAGCCCCGACGGCTACCGGGACATCCCCCTGGAGCCGGGCTCGATCGCCTGGTTCACGCCCGGGACCGTGCACCGTATGGTCCAGGGCGGCGATCTGCGCATCACCGTGCTGATGCAGAACAGCGGGCTGCCGGAGGCCGGGGACGCCGTGTTCACCTTCCCGCCCGAGGTGCTCGCGGATCCGGAGCGGTACGCGGCGGTGGCGGCCCTGCCACCCGGCACCGGCCCGGACACGGCGGCTGCCGCGCGCCGCCGCAGGGACCTCGCCGTCGAGGGCTACCGCGTGCTGCGCGAGGCGCTCGTCGCAGGGGACAGCGGCCCGTACGCCGAGTTCCAGCGCGCCGCCGCCCGGCTCGTGCGTGCCAAGGTGCCGAACTGGCGGGAGCTGTGGCGGGCGGGCGCGCTGGCCACCGTCGAGCGCACGGGCGCCCAGCTCGACGCGCTGGAGGCGGGCGAACCGGCGTATCTCGCCGACGCGACCGCGCACGAGGCCGGGCCCACCAGGCTCGGCGGGTTCGGGATGTGCGGCCGCCGGGACGAGTACAACCTGCCGGGGGTCACGCTGCCCTACCAAGGCCGATAGAAGGCTCCGGGGGGGGGCGAAGGCGGC
>NZ_LGUR01000247.1 GCF_001270495.1 Streptomyces viridochromogenes | reverse complement strand
GCCCGGTTACATTCCGAACCCGGAAGCTAAGCCTTACAGCGCCGATGGTACTGCAGGGGGGACCCTGTGGGAGAGTAGGACGCCGCCGAACTCCTTTTATAGGGTTGGTCCCGGAACTTCGGTTCCGGGACCAACCCTTTTTTGTTGTGCGTCACCTGAAGTTCACGTTGCGCAACCAACATCCCCCGTATGGGTACTGCTGCAATGCTCAGGGCCGCCGGCGTCGGACTCGGTGACGAGGTTGTCGTACCGGCCTTCGGGAACGTCGAAGTCGCCGAAGCCGTGGTACTGGCCGGCGCGCTGCCGGTGTTCGCCGACATAGATCCGCTGACGTACTGCCTGGATGCCACCGCTGTGGAGGCGGTCGTGACCCCACGTACGGCGGGCGTCGTCGCCGTACATCGATTCGGTCGGTCGGCCGATATCGCGCGGTTGCACGAGATCGGTCAGCGACACGGGCTGTTGGTGTTGGAGCAGGGTGAATCCGAGGTTCCGTACGACGAGATCGCTCAGCGTCGGCAGCGGGCTTCGTACCTGGATGCGAAGTTGAAGGGTGTGCGGACGCCCGATGGTGGGGACGGGCACACCTACCAGCAATATGTCGTGCGGGTGCCGGGGAATGGGCGGCCGGATCGCGATGCGTTCGCTCGGGCCGTGCGGGCCAGGGGAGTTGAGTGTCGGGTGCCGGTGAAGACGCCTGTGCACAGGCTGCCCGAGTACCGGCGGTGTGTGTCCCTGCCGGAGACCGAGCGGGCCGCTGATGAAACGTTGGCCCTGCCTGTCGACGCCGCTCTGACCAAGCGGGACATGCAGCGGATTGTGTCGGCCTGCAATGCCCTCGGAGGACTGCTCCAGCCCGCCTTCTGAGCGAGTTTGGGAGCACGGGTGTGTTCGGGGTATGATCTATTCCGTTGCCGCGAGGGAAACTTCGCAAAAGGTGACAGGCCCCTATAGCTCAGTCGGTAGAGCGTCTCCATGGTAAGGAGAAGGTCAACGGTTCGATTCCGTTTGGGGGCTCCAGACAGAAGGCCCCGCCCATTCGGGCGGGGCCTTCTCATGCCCTTGTCTCCGTCTTCCTCAGTCCTTGTGGATGCCCGGGACGCGCATCGCCAGGATCGCCATGTCGTCGGACGGGGCGTCCGAGGCGAAGCGTTCGACCGCGCGCATGATGCGTGCCGCCACCGCGCCCGCCGTCAGGCCGGTGCAGGTGGTGAGGACGTCGGTGAGGCCGTCGTCGCCCAACATGCGGCTGCCTTCGCGGCGTTCGGTGACGCCGTCGGTTACGCACAGGAGAACGTCGCCCGGGTCGAGGGTGACCGTCTGCTCGTAGAGCTCCAGGTCGTCCATGACGCCGAGGAGCGGCTGGGGTTCGGCGGCCGGCTCGACCGTGCCGTCCTGGCGCAGGCGGAGCGGGAGCGGGTGGCCGGCGCAGACCACCTTCAGCTCGGCGCTGCCGTCCTCCTGCGGCCTCAACTCGCCGTAGAGGAGCGTCAGGAAGCGGCTGCGGGCGCCCTCGTCGAGGATCGCGGAGTTCAGGCGCTCCAGGACCGCCGGGCCGCTGAGGCCCTCGCGGGCGAGGAGCCGTAGGGCGTGCCGGGCGAGGCCGGTGACCGCTGCTGCGTTCGGGCCCGTGCCGCAGACGTCGCCGATGGCGAAGCCGTAGGCGCCGTCGCTGATCGGGAAGAGGTCGTAGAAGTCGCCGCCCACCTCGTTGCCCTCGCCGGCGGCGCGGTAGATGACCTCGACCTCGACGCCGTCGATCTCGGGCAGCTCGGGCGGCAGGAGGCTGCGCTGGAGGGACTGGCTGATGGCAGTGCGCTCGGAGTAGAGGCGGGCGTTGTCGAGGGCCAGGGCGGCCCTTCGGGAGAGGTCCTCCGCCAACTCCAGGATTTCCTGGCGGAAGTGTTCGTCCGTCGGCTTGCCGAGGGTCAGCATGCCGATGACGCGGTTGCGGGCCACCAGCGGCAGAACGACCGTCTCGCCGCCCACAGCGGACGCCGTGGCCAGGGTGGGGCCGATGCCCGCGCTGATGCGGCCGATCGGCTCGCCCAGGCCCAGGCTGCGCATGGAGGTGCGCAGGGCGGCCTGGTGGGCGGACTCGGCGGGAGCCGACCAGACGCGGGCGCCCGGGGTGGGGACCGGGTCGGGAGGGGCGATCTTCGACAGCAGGGACTTAATGCCGTCGATGAGTTCCTCGTCCTCGTGCAGGACGTACGACAGGTACGGCTCGGAGGCCTGGTCGGCGATCGTGTAGACCGCGCACCAGGTGGCCAGGGTCGGGACCGTCATCTGGGCCATGAGGGCCAGGGTCTGGTCGCGGTCCAGGGTGCCGGCGAGCAGGTCTGATGCCTCCACGAGGAAGCTCAACGAGCCTCGGCGCAGACGCTCCAGTTCGCCCAGGCGGGCCGACTCCACCGCGAGCGCGATGCGGTCGGCGGCGAACTGGAGGCGCAACGCCTCCTCGTTGGAGTACCTGTTGGGGGCCTCGGCGGCGACGCCGAGGGAGCCGGTGAGGCGGCCCTCGACCTTCAGGGGGACCGTGACGACCGAGCGCATGCCGGTGCCCCTCAGCAGGGGGACGGCGCCGGGGACCATCGTGAGGTCCTCGTGGACCGCCGGCATGCGGGCCGAGCCGTAGCGGCCGGGGCCCGCCTCGACCGGCACGCGCGCGAAGCGCTGGCGGGCGGAGGGCAGGCCGGTGGAGGCACGGACCTCCAACTCCGTCTCGTCGTCGGTCGCCAGGAGCAGGAACGCGGAGTCGCCGTCGAGCATGTCGCGGGCGCGTTCTACCGTGCGCTGGAGGAGGCCGTCGAGGTCGTCCGGGGCCGGGGAGCCGATGAACACCTCGAAGGGGTCGCTGCTCTGCGCCTCGGTGGAGGCGTCGGAGGCCGGGATGCGCAACGGGGTCTGCAGGACGGCGCGTTCGTGGTCCCGGACCAGGAGGCAGACCGTGGAGGGCTCGCCACCCGTGTCACGGACGCGGAGGTGGGAGGCGTACACCGGTGTGACGCGGCCGTTGGCGCCCCTTATGCCGTAGCTGCCTTCCCAGCGTGAGAGCTGGAGGGCCTCGGCGATGCCGGTGCTGGTGCCGGGTGTGTGCGGCCAGGCCGCGAGGTCGGTGAGGGGCTTCCCGGTGACCTGCTCGGCCACATAGCCGAAGAGATCCTCGGCGTCCTCGTTCCAGGACGAGATGGCACCCGTACGGTCGATCTGGACCACTGCCACGCGGACGCGGCCGTCGGCGAGCGGGAGGAGGTCCGAGGGCAGGGACGGGCCTGCGGCGCGCGTGCCCACGGGGCGTTCGGGGAGGTCCAGCTGGAACCAGACCTGTTTGTGAGTGGGCGTGTACTCGACGCCCCAGCGTCCGGCCAGGGCCGCGCACAGCTGGAGGCCGCGGCCGCCCTCGCGGTCGGGGCTGCCCATGTTGACGGGCGAGCCCTGGAGCGGGATCTCGCGCTCCGGATACCGGTCGGCCACCTCGATTCGTACACCTTCATCACTGCGCAGGCACAGAACGTCCGCGGAAGTGCCCGCATGTACGACGGCGTTGGTCACCAGCTCGCTGGTGAGTACTACGGCGTCATCGACGATGTCGGCGAAACCCCACCCCTGGAGGGTGTCGCGGACAAAGGAGCGGGCGCTCGCGACCGATCGCCCGACGGGATCGAAGCTGGCTGCCGCGCGCGCGGTGATCACAGAACTCCTCGGCCGGTTGTCGACGTGCAGGGCTCCGAGGCCGACCGGCTCGCGCCGCTGCTGCGGCATCTGCGTGCCCGTCGGCCGGTCCGGGGGTTGTGCCCCCGGGATCAGTCCGGTGGTCATGTCCGGCTGCCCCTCCGATGCCCGCTCGTGCTCCTCCTGTCACCGCCCAGGCCGGACGGGACCGGCGCGGCTGGACAGCCGCATGCAAGGTTACTTACCTTCGCCGTCCATGCGGATGCCGGTCTGCAGTGTTTCCGTCCGGAGGGTGTGCGGACGATGTGCGAAGCTGCCGAACTGTTATGGCCGGGTTCAGCCGGGGTGAAACACTGGGCAAGCTTCTTGTGAAGGTCCGGTCAGGCTGAGTGTCATTCGCGCATCGCGGGCAGCAGCCCGTGGTGTGGCCTGGTATATCCGGCAGGAATGCCCAGCGGTAACGGGTACGCCGAACAGTAGAACCCGAGTACAGCAGTAACGGTCGACCCCTGCGGGAGGGACACAGTGGAGTCTGGCGCAGCGACGCGGGGCACTAAGACGCGCGCGAAAGGCGGACAGTCCCTGAGGAACGAACGCAAGACGCGAGGCGGGACCACCTCGGTGGACACGGCTGCCCTGAACCGGCTGCTGGCGGCCCTGGTGTCGATGCGGGACGGGAACTTCCGGAAGCGGCTCACGGTGTCCGGGGACGGCGTGATGTCGGAGATCGCCGCCGTTTTCAACGAGGTGGCCGACCGCAATCTCCATCTCACGGGTGAGTTGGCGCGGGTGCGGCGGATGGTCGGGCGCGAGGGCAAGCTCACGGAACGGCTGGAGACGGGTGCCTGTGAGGGCTCCTGGGCGGCCGCGGTCGACAACTCCAACGCCCTGGTCGACGACCTCGTGCGGCCCGTCTCCGAGGTCGGGCGGGTGCTGTCCGCAGTGGCCGAGGGTGATCTGTCGCCACGTATGGAGCTGCGTACGCAGGCGCCGGACGGGACGGGGCATCCGCTGCGGGGCGAGTTCCTCAAGGTCGGGCGGACTGTAAACAACCTTGTCGATCAGCTGTCGACGTTCACCGACGAGGTCACGCGGGTGGCCAGCGAGGTGGGCACAGAGGGCAAGCTCGGCGGGCAGGCACGCGTGCGTGGCATGTCGGGTTCGTGGAAGGACCTCACGGACTCGGTCAACACGATGGCGTACCGGCTGACGGCCCAGGTGCGGGACATCGCGCTGGTGACCACGGCTGTCGCCAAGGGTGATCTGTCCCGGAAGGTCACGGTTCACGTGGCCGGCGAGATGCTGGAGCTGAAGAACACCGTCAACACGATGGTGGACCAGCTGTCGTCGTTCTCGTCCGAGGTGACGCGAGTCGCGCGTGAGGTGGGCACCGAGGGCGAGCTGGGCGGGCAGGCGCAGGTGCCGGGGGTGGCCGGCACGTGGAAGGACCTCACCGATTCGGTGAACCTCATGGCCGGCAACCTGACCGCGCAGGTGCGAGGAATCGCACAGGTGACGACGGCGGTCGCCAACGGTGACCTGTCGCAGAAGGTCACCGTGTCGGCTCGCGGCGAGGTCGCCCAGCTCGCGGACACGATCAACCAGATGACCGAGACGCTGCGGATCTTCGCGGACGAGGTCACGCGCGTGGCCAACGAGGTCGGCGCCGAGGGGCGGCTGGGCGGTCAGGCGAACGTGCCGGGTGCGGCGGGCACCTGGAAGGACCTTACGGACTCGGTCAACACGGCGTTCCGGAATCTCACCGGACAGGTGAGGGACATCGCCGCCGTGACGACGGCCGTGGCCAATGGTGATCTGTCGCAGAAGGTCACCGTGGATGTCTCCGGCGAGATGCTGGAGCTGAAGAACACCGTGAACACGATGGTGGACCAGCTGTCGTCGTTCGGCTCCGAGGTCACGCGTGTCGCGCGTGAGGTGGGTGTCGAGGGTGAGCTGGGCGGGCAGGCCCAGGTGCCGGGTGCGGCGGGGACGTGGAAGGACCTTACGGACTCGGTCAACACGGCGTTCCGCAACCTCACCGGACAGGTGAGGAACATCGCCCAGGTGACGACGGCCGTGGCCAACGGTGATCTGTCGCAGAAGGTCACGGTGGATGTCTCCGGCGAGATGCTCCAGCTGAAGAACACCGTGAACACGATGGTGGACCAGCTGTCGTCCTTCGCCGACCAGGTCACGCGGATGGCCCGGGACGTGGGCACCGAGGGCCGGCTGGGCGGTCAGGCGGTCGTACCGGGTGTGGCCGGTACGTGGAAGGAGCTCACCGACTCCGTCAACGGAATGGCAGGAAACCTCACCGCCCAGGTGCGCAACATCGCGCAGGTGACCACCGCCGTGGCGCGGGGTGACCTGTCGCAGAAGATCGACGTCGACGCGCGCGGCGAGATCCTGGAGCTGAAGAACACCATCAACACGATGGTCGACCAGCTCTCCGGCTTCGCCGACCAGGTCACCCGGGTCGCCCGTGAGGTGGGCACCGAGGGCCGCCTCGGCGGTCAGGCGCAGGTGCCCGGGGTCGCCGGCGTGTGGCGGGACCTGACCGACTCCGTGAACGGAATGGCAGGAAACCTTACGGCCCAGGTGCGCAACATCGCGCAGGTCGCCACCGCGGTGGCCCGAGGTGACCTGTCGCAGAAGATCACCGTGGACGCGCGCGGCGAGATCCTGGAACTCAAGAACACGCTGAACACGATGGTGGACCAGCTGTCGTCGTTCGCGGAGGAGGTCACCAGGGTCGCCCGTGAGGTGGGTACGGAGGGCCAGCTCGGCGGTCAGGCCGAGGTGCAGGGTGTCTCCGGCACCTGGAAGGACCTCACCCAGTCCGTGAACTTCATGGCGAACAACCTGACCATCCAGGTGCGCAACATCGCCGAGGTCACGACCGCGGTCGCCAAGGGCGACCTGTCCAAGAAGATCACTGTTGACGCGAAGGGCGAGATTCTCGAGCTCGTCACGACGGTCAACACGATGGTTGACCAGCTGTCCAGTTTCGCCGAGCAGGTGACCCGGGTGGCCCGCGAGGTGGGCACCGAGGGCATCCTGGGCGGCCAGGCGCACGTGCCCGGTATCACGGGCATCTGGAAGGACCTCAGCGGCAACGTCAACCTGATGGCCAAGAACCTGACCATGCAGGTGCGGAACATCTCCCAGGTCGCGAACGCGGTCGCCAACGGCGATCTGACCCGGACGGTGACGATCGAGGCGCGCGGTGAGGTCGCGCAGCTCGCCGACACCTTCAACACCATGGTGAAGACGCTGAGTTCGTTCGCCGACCAGGTCACCAAGGTGGCCCGTGAGGTGGGTACGGACGGAATCCTCGGTGGTCAGGCGCATGTGCCGGGTGTGGCCGGTACGTGGAAGGACCTCACCGAGTCCGTGAACCAGATGGCGTCCAACCTGACCGGTCAGGTGCGCAACATCGCCATGGTCACGACCGCCATCGCCAAGGGTGACCTGACCAAGAAGATCGACATCGACGCTCGCGGCGAGATCCTCGAACTCAAGACGACGATCAACACGATGGTCGACCAGCTGTCGTCCTTCGCCGAGGAAGTAACCCGGGTCGCCCGCGAGGTGGGTACGGAAGGGCAGCTCGGCGGCCAGGCACGCGTGCGTGACGTCGACGGCACCTGGCGCGACCTCACCGAGTCCGTGAACGAAATGGCAGGAAACCTCACTCGGCAGGTGCGGGCCATCGCGCGCGTGGCGACCGCGGTGACCCGAGGCGACCTGAACCTGAAGATCGACGTCGACGCGTCCGGAGAGATCCAGGAGCTCCAGGACTACATCAACAAGATGATCGCCAACCTGCGCGACACCACGATCGCCAACAAGGAGCAGGACTGGCTCAAGGGCAACCTCGCCCGGATCTCCGCGCTGATGCAGGGCCGCCGCGACCTGGAGGACGTGGCCTCGCTGATCATGAGCGAGCTGACGCCGGTGGTGACCGCGCAGCACGGCGCGTTCTTCGTCGCGATGCCGCTCCTCGACGGCAAGGACATGAGCGCCGAGGCGGAGGACCAGTACGAGCTGCGGATGCTCGGGTCGTACGGCTACTCGATGGGTTCCATGCCGACGTCCTTCCGGCCCGGTGAGGCGCTCATCGGGACGGCTGCCGAGGAAAAGCGCACGATCCTCGTGGAGAACGCGCCCAGCGGCTATCTGAAGATCTCCTCCGGGCTCGGGGAGGCCCCGCCCGCGCAGGTGATCGTCCTGCCGGTGCTGTTCGAGGGCAAGGTGCTCGGCGTGATCGAGCTGGCCTCCTTCACGCCGTTCACGCAGATCCAGAAGGATTTCCTCAACCAGATCGCCGAGATGATCGCGACCAGCGTCAACACCATCTCGGTCAACACCAAGACCGAGGTGCTGCTGAAGCAGTCGCAGGAGCTGACCGAGCAACTCAGGGAGCGGTCGGCGGAGTTGGAGAACCGGCAGAAGGCCCTCCAGGCGTCCAACGCCGAACTGGAGGAGAAGGCCGAGCTGCTGGCCCAGCAGAACCGCGACATCGAGGTGAAGAACACCGAGATCGAGGAGGCGCGGCAGGTCCTGGAGGAGCGCGCCGAGCAGCTGGCCGTGTCGATGCGCTACAAGAGCGAGTTCCTCGCCAACATGTCGCACGAGCTGCGTACGCCGCTCAACTCGCTGCTGATCCTGGCCAAGCTGCTCGCCGACAACGCCGAGGGCAACCTCTCGCCGAAGCAGGTCGAGTTCGCCGAGACCATCCACGGCGCCGGCTCCGACCTGCTCCAGCTGATCAACGACATCCTCGACCTGTCGAAGGTCGAGGCGGGCAAGATGGACGTCTCCCCGACGCGTATCGCGCTCGTCCAGCTCGTCGACTACGTGGAGGCCACCTTCCGGCCACTGACCGCGGAGAAGGGCCTGGACCTGTCCGTACGGGTCTCGCCGGAGCTGCCGGCCACCCTGCACACCGACGAGCAGCGGCTGTTGCAGGTGCTGCGCAACCTGCTGTCCAACGCGGTGAAGTTCACCGACTCCGGGTCGGTGGAGCTGGTCATCCGGCCCGCCGGGGTGGACGTGCCGCAGAAGATCCGGGAGCAGCTGCTGGAAGCCGGTTCGCTGACGGAGGCGGATGCGCCGCTGATCGCGTTCTCCGTGACCGACACGGGCATCGGGATCGCGGCCAGCAAGATGCGGGTGATCTTCGAGGCGTTCAAGCAGGCGGACGGCACGACCAGCCGCAAGTACGGCGGTACAGGGCTCGGGCTGTCGATCTCGCGGGAGATCGCCCAACTGCTCGGCGGGGAGATCCACGCGCAGAGCGAACCGGGACGAGGTTCGACGTTCACGCTGTATTTGCCGCTGCACCCGAGCGAACTGCCTCCGCACGGCTACCAGCAGCAGCTGCCACCCCTCGACGCGGGCGCCCTGGTGGCCTCGGCGGCCGAGCTGGCGGAGCTGGCCGACGTGGAGGTCGAGACGCCGGCCGAGGTGCGGTCGTACCGGGAGACGCAGAACGGCGCCGCGGCGCTCTTCAGGCGCCGCCGCAGGGCCGCGAGCGAGCTCGAGCAGCGACCGGTGCAGCAGGAGCAGTGGTCGGCGACGGAGCAGAGCACGGCGCCGCAGTCACGGCGGGGCATCCGGTTCGGCGGCGAGAAGGTGCTGATCGTCGACGACGACATCCGCAACGTCTTCGCGTTGACCAGCGTTCTGGAACAGCACGGCCTGTCCGTGCTGTACGCGGAGAACGGCCGTGAGGGCATCGAGGTCCTGGAGCAGCACGACGACGTGGCGGTCGTCCTGATGGACATCATGATGCCCGAGATGGACGGGTACGCGACGACCTCGGCGATCCGCAGGATGCCGCAGTTCGCCGGGCTCCCGATCATCGCGCTGACCGCGAAGGCGATGAAGGGCGACCGGGAGAAGGCGATCGAGTCGGGTGCTTCGGACTACGTGACGAAGCCGGTCGATCCCGATCATCTGCTGGCGGTGATGGATCAGTGGATGAGGGAGTAGTGACCGGAGCTGACAGTGTTCACGCGGAGTTGCTGACTCAGTGTGCTCGAAGCCGTGTAGAAGTGCGGGATTCGGGGAACCTTCTGGTCTCCTGCTGCGTTTCTGCTACGTGCACAGTGACATCGCGGTGACAGGGTGTGGCGACAGGCGGGGTGCGGCTACCATGACCGGCACGAGGGCGGGCGGCGTAAGGGAGTCGTCCCCTGGGGCGGAGCCCGGTGCACTGCCGGGGCGAGGAGGGCGGGCCATGGTGCAGAAGGCCAAGATCCTCCTGGTCGATGACCGGCCGGAGAATCTGCTGGCGCTGGAGGCGATCCTCTCTGCGCTCGATCAGACCCTGGTGCGGGCATCGTCCGGGGAGGAAGCGCTCAAAGCACTGCTGACGGACGACTTCGCGGTCATTCTGCTGGACGTCCAGATGCCGGGAATGGACGGTTTCGAAACCGCGGCGCACATCAAGCGGCGGGAACGGACCCGGGACATCCCGATCATCTTCCTCACCGCGATCAACCACGGCCCGCATCACACCTTCCGTGGTTACGCGGCGGGCGCGGTGGACTACATCTCCAAGCCGTTCGACCCGTGGGTGCTGCGGGCGAAGGTCTCGGTTTTCGTCGAGCTGTACATGAAGAACTGCCAGCTGCGTGAGCAGGCGGCGCTGCTGCGACTCCAGTTGGAGGGCGGCGGCAAGGCCGCGGGTGCCGACTCGAAGGAGCCGACGGGACTGCTGGCCGAGCTGTCGGCGCGGCTCGCCGCGGTCGAGGAGCAGGCCGAGGCGCTGTCCAAGCAGCTCGACGACGAGTCGGCGGATGCCGCCGCGGTGGCCACCGCGGCTCATCTCGAACGCAAACTCACGGGACTGCGGCGGGCGCTGGACGCGCTGGAGCCGGGCACCGGAAGCACGTCGTCGGTTCCCTCGCAGAACTGACGACGCGGTCGCGCACGTTGACGCGCGACCGTCGCGGAGCCGTCCAGCGTGTGACCGGTCCGTGAACCGGCGTCAGTTCACCGCCTCCGTAAGGGCGACACGAACGGGTGAAGCAGTGGGCACACGTGTCCACTGTCTTCTCCACCGGTAACCTCACACCCATGGCCTCACGTCCCTCCGCAGCCAAGAAGCCGCCCGCGAAGAAGGCGGCCGCTTCCGCGAAGGCCCCGGCGAAGAAGGCCGCTGCCAAGAAAGCCCCCGCGAAGAAGGCGCCGGCCAAGAAGGCCGCGGCGAAGAAAGCCGCGCCCGCGCCCAAGCCGGCGCCCAACCCCACCGGGGGCATCTACCGGCTCGTGCGTGCCGTCTGGCTCGGGCTGGCGCACGCGGTCGGTGCCGTGTTCCGCGGCATAGGGCAGGGCGCGAAGAATCTCGACCCGGCCCATCGCAAGGACGGCATCGCGCTCCTGCTCCTCGGGCTCGCACTGATCGTCGCCGCCGGGACCTGGTCCAATCTGCGCGGTCCCGTCGGCGACCTCGTGGAGATCATCGTCACCGGCGCCTTCGGCCGGCTCGACCTGCTCGTGCCGATACTGCTCGCCGTCATCGGCGTACGGTTCATACGGCACCCCGAGAAGCCCGAGGCCAACGGCCGAATCGTCATCGGCCTGTCCGCGCTCGTCATCGGCGTGCTCGGCCAGGTCCACGTCGCCGTCGGCTCGCCCGCCCGCAGCGACGGCATGCAGGCCATAAGGGACGCGGGCGGCCTCATCGGCTGGGGCGCGGCGACTCC
This sequence comes from Streptomyces viridochromogenes, assembly GCF_001270495.1. Classification (GTDB taxonomy): domain Bacteria; phylum Actinomycetota; class Actinomycetes; order Streptomycetales; family Streptomycetaceae; genus Streptomyces; species Streptomyces viridochromogenes_A. The sequence continues at coordinate 29,345 of NZ_LGUR01000247.1, read as the reverse complement.
GCTGACGTACACCATGGGCGAGGTCCTCGCCGTACCGCTGCTCGTGCTGCTGACGATCTTCGGTCTGCTGGTCGTCACGGCCACCCCGGTCAACGCCATTCCGCAGCGGCTGCGGCTGCTGGGCATCAAGCTCGGCATCCTGCCCGACCCGGATGAGGACGAGGACGACTTCACCGAGGACGACCAGCGCTACGACGATCAGTGGCGCGAGGCGCTGCCCTCGGCACGCGGACGTAAGCGGCGTCCGGCCCCGGAGGCGTACGACCCCGACAGCGCCGAGCAGGAGGCCCTCTCGCGGCGTCGCGGCCGCCCGAGGCGCTCCGCGGTGCCGCAGCCCGAGATGAACCGTCCCATGGACGCTGTGGACGTCGCGGCGGCCGCCGCAGCCGCGCTCGACGGAGCCGTCCTGCACGGAATGCCGCCCTCGCCGATCGTCGCCGACCTCACCCAGGGCGTGAGCGTGGGCGACCGCGCGGAGACCACCCCGGTGCCGACGCCGGTCCCGGCCGCGCGGCCCAAGCAGGAGAAGCTCCCCAAGTCCGAGCCGGCGGACCTGACCAAGTCCGAGGTCCCGGACCTCACCAAGGCCGCGCCCGACCAGATCCGCGACCTGCCTCCGCGCGCCGAACAGCTTCAGCTGTCCGGTGACATCACCTACGCGCTCCCGTCGCTCGACCTCCTGGAGCGCGGCGGTCCCGGCAAGTCGCGCAGTGCCGCCAACGACGCCATCGTGGAGTCGCTCACCACCGTCTTCACCGAGTTCAAGGTCGACGCCCGCGTCACCGGCTTCACACGCGGGCCGACGGTCACGCGCTACGAGGTCGAGCTCGGGCCCGCCGTTAAGGTCGAGCGGATCACCGCGCTGACGAAGAACATCGCCTACGCGGTCGCCAGCCCGGACGTCCGGATCATCAGCCCGATCCCCGGCAAGTCCGCGGTCGGCATCGAGATCCCCAACACCGACCGCGAGATGGTCAACCTCGGTGACGTGTTGCGCCTCGCGGCGGCCGCCGAGGACGACCACCCGATGCTGGTCGCGCTCGGCAAGGACGTCGAGGGCGGCTACGTGATGGCCAACATCGCGAAGATGCCGCATGTGCTGGTTGCCGGTGCGACCGGTTCCGGTAAGTCGTCGTGCATTAACTGCTTGATCACTTCGGTCATGATGCGGGCGACCCCGGAGGACGTCCGCATGGTGCTGGTCGACCCCAAGCGCGTCGAGCTCACCGCCTACGAGGGCATCCCGCACCTGATCACGCCGATCATCACCAACCCGAAGCGGGCCGCGGAGGCGCTCCAGTGGGTCGTACGGGAGATGGATCTTCGGTACGACGACCTGGCGGCGTACGGATACCGGCACATCGACGACTTCAACGAAGCCGTGCGCAACGGCAAGGTGAAGGCGCCGGAGGGCAGTGAGCGCGAGCTCCAGCCGTACCCGTACCTGCTGGTGATCGTCGACGAGCTCGCCGACCTGATGATGGTCGCCCCGCGTGACGTCGAGGACGCGATCGTGCGCATCACGCAGCTCGCGCGCGCGGCCGGTATCCACCTGGTGCTCGCCACGCAGCGGCCGTCGGTCGACGTCGTCACCGGGCTCATCAAGGCGAACGTGCCCTCACGGCTCGCCTTCGCCACGTCGTCGCTCGCGGACTCGCGCGTCATCCTCGACCAGCCCGGCGCCGAGAAGCTGATCGGCAAGGGCGACGGTCTGTTCTTGCCGATGGGTGCCAACAAGCCCACGCGCATGCAGGGCGCGTTCGTGACCGAGGACGAGGTCGCGGCGGTCGTCCAGCACTGCAAGGACCAGATGGCGCCCGTCTTCCGGGACGACGTCACCGTGGGCACCAAGCAGAAGAAGGAGATCGACGAGGAGATCGGCGACGATCTCGATCTGCTGTGCCAGGCGGCCGAGCTGGTCGTCTCCACGCAGTTCGGGTCGACGTCCATGCTCCAGCGCAAGCTGCGGGTCGGGTTCGCGAAGGCAGGGCGGCTGATGGACCTCATGGAGTCGCGGGGCATCGTCGGACCGAGCGAGGGCTCCAAGGCTCGTGACGTTCTTGTGAAACCTGACGAGCTGGACGGCGTGCTCGCCGTGATCCGCGGGGAGGCTTAAAGGGAGTCCGGGGTGGAAACGGACGCAGTGGTCGCCTCGCGGACGGGTGGGTGATGAGTCGATGTCCGATCGTGACTCACCCGTAAGGGATCATTGAGCAACCGTTCCCCTTCGGCGTACGTCAAGTTGAGGGAAGCGCGAGAATCTCGTAGTCCGTCATCGGCGTGTCCGGCCATTCCGATGGCGTACAAAGTCCTACCGCCCGGTTGCCCCACCCTTTCGTACCCCCCCTAGACTGAACCTCCAGCACAGGTGGCTTAAACGCTCGAAAGGCGCCCCCGTGTCCATCGGCAACTCCCCTGAAGACGAGCGTCCGTTCGAAGACGTGTCCGAGGAAGCCCGCCCCTCGATCGGCCGTGCCCTCCAGCAGGCGCGCATCGACGCAGGGCTGACCGTCGACGACGTCAGTAACGCCACCCGGGTCCGCATCGCCATCGTGCATGCCATCGAGGACGACAACTTCGCCGCCTGCGGCGGCGACGTGTACGCCCGTGGCCACATTCGGACCCTGGCCAAAGCCGTCCACCTCGATCCCGCCCCGCTGCTCGCCCAGTACGACGACTCGCACGGCGGACGACCGGCGCCGACCCCGGCGGCCCCCCTGTTCGAGGCGGAGCGCATCCGCCCCGAGCGGCGCGGGCCCAACTGGACCGCGGCCATGGTCGCCGCGATCGTCGCCGTGGTCGGGTTCGTCGGGTTCACCGCGTTCAAGGGCGAGGACGAGGGTGGGAAGTCGTCGGTCGCCGAAGGTGGCTCGACGCCGACAGCTGACAAGACCACGCCCACCCCGAAGACCGACAAGCCCAAGGACCCGAAGCCGTCGGACAGCGCCATCGCCGCCGTCCCGCAGGACAAGGTGACCGTCCAGGTGACCGCCGTCGACGGCAGGAGCTGGGTCGGGGTCAAGGACCACAACGGTCGGCTGCTCTTCGACGACCTGCTCAAGCAGGGCGACTCCAAGACCTTCCAGGACAGCGAGAAGATCAACCTCGTCCTCGGTGACGCGGGTGCGATCGACCTGTACGTCAACGGCAAGAAGATCGAGGACGACTGGCAGCCGGGCGCGGTGGAGCGCCTCACGTACACGAAGGGCGACCCGCAGGCCGGATAAGCCCGGCTGAAGGGTCGAGCACGGGCGGGGTCGGCCCTGACCCCGTCGACGTGGGCTGTCAGTGAGACGAAGTAGTCTTGAGCCCATGCCTGAACGCCGTACCGTCGCACTTGTCACTCTCGGCTGCGCCCGTAACGAGGTGGACTCGGAGGAGCTCGCAGGCCGTTTGGAGGCGGACGGCTGGGATCTCGTGGAGGACGCCGGGGACGCGGACGTCGCCGTCGTCAACACATGTGGCTTCGTCGACGCCGCCAAGAAGGACTCCGTCGACGCCCTCCTGGAGGCCAACGACCTCAAGGGGCATGGAAGAACCCAGGCCGTCGTGGCGGTGGGCTGCATGGCCGAGCGGTACGGCAAGGAACTCGCCGAGGCCCTCCCCGAGGCCGACGGCGTGCTCGGCTTCGACGACTACGCGAACATCTCGGACCGACTCCAGACCATCCTGAACGGCGGCATCCACGCCGCCCACACCCCGCGCGACCGGCGCAAGCTGCTGCCGATCAGCCCGGCCGAGCGCCAGGAGTCGGCGGCCGGTGTCGCGCTGCCCGGGCACGCGCCCGTGGATCTTCCGGAAGGGCTCGCTCCGGCTTCCGGCCCCCGCGCGCCCCTGCGTCGCCGCCTGGACGGCGCCCCGGTCGCCTCGGTGAAGCTCGCCTCCGGCTGCGACCGGCGCTGCTCCTTCTGCGCCATCCCGTCCTTCCGCGGCTCCTTCATCTCGCGCCGCCCGAGCGACGTGCTGAACGAGACGCGGTGGCTCGCCGAGCAGGGCGTCAAGGAGATCATGCTGGTCTCCGAGAACAACACGTCGTACGGCAAGGACCTGGGCGACATCCGCCTGCTGGAGTCCCTGCTGCCCGAGCTCGCCGAGGTCGACGGCCTCGAGCGGGTCCGCGTCAGCTATCTGCAGCCGGCCGAGATGCGGCCCGGCCTCATCGACGTGCTGACCTCCACGCCGAAGATCGCCCCCTACTTCGACCTGTCCTTCCAGCACTCCGCGCCCGACGTGCTGCGCGCCATGCGCCGCTTCGGCGACACCGACCGCTTCCTGGAACTGCTCGACACGATCCGCAGCAAGGCCCCCGAGGCCGGTGTGCGGTCCAACTTCATCGTGGGCTTCCCCGGCGAGACCGAGGCCGACCTGGCCGAGCTGGAGCGGTTCCTGAACGGCGCGCGCCTGGATGCCATCGGCGTCTTCGGGTACTCAGACGAGGACGGTACGGAGGCCGCGACGTACGACAACAAGCTCGACGAGGACGTCGTCGCCGAACGGCTGGCCCGTGTCTCCCGGCTGGCCGAGGAACTCGTCTCGCAGCGGGCCGAGGAGCGCCTCGGGGAGACCGTGCACGTGCTCGTCGAGGCGGTGGACGCCGAGGACTCGACGGAGGGCGCGTACGGCCGTGGGGCGCACCAGGCGCCGGAGACGGACGGCCAGGTGCTGCTCACAAGCGGCGAAGGGCTGAGCATCGGTCGTATGGTCGAGGCAAAGGTGGTCGGCACGGAAGGTGTCGACCTGGTGGCCGAGCCGCTTCAGGGCATGCTCGCGTGTAGTGAGGAGGCGGGCAGATGACCGGAGTTCCGGCGTCCGCCGCGGGTGGCTCCTCCCCGGCGGGTGCGGCGGGCAAGGCGAGCGCCGTGGGTTCGTCCAAGGCCGCCGGATCGAAGGCGGGCGGCGCCGAACCGGGTGTCGCGGGCGGTGCCAAGTCCGCGCGCGGCGGGAAGATCGCGGCCGCGGCCGTCAACCAGGCCAGCGTCTGGAACATCGCCAACCTCCTGACCATGCTCCGCCTGGTCCTGGTGCCCGCGTTCGTCGCGCTGATGCTGGCCGACGGCGGTTACGACCCGGCCTGGCGCTCCCTGGCCTGGGCGGCCTTCGCCATCGCCATGATCACCGACCTGTTCGACGGCCACCTGGCACGGACGTACGACCTCGTCACCGACTTCGGGAAGATCGCCGACCCCATCGCCGACAAGGCGATCATGGGGGCGGCGCTGATCTGTCTGTCGGCCCTCGGTGATCTGCCGTGGTGGGTGACGGGTGTCATCCTCGGCCGGGAACTCGGCGTCACGCTGCTGCGTTTCATCGTCATCCGGTACGGCGTGATTCCGGCGAGCCGGGGCGGCAAGCTCAAGACCCTCACGCAGGGCGTGGCCGTCGGGATGTACATCCTGGCGCTGACGGGGTGGCTGGCCACTCTGCGGTGGTGGGTGATGGCCGCGGCGGTCGTCCTGACCGTGGCGACCGGGCTCGACTATGTGAGACAGGCCATTGTGCTGCGCAGGCAGGGAATCGCCGAGCGTGAGGCCGCGTTGGAGGAGACGGAAGCGTGAGTTCCCCGGCCGCCGAGGTGGTACGACTACTCGCAGTGAAGGGCGAGACGGTCGCTGTCGCCGAGTCACTGACCGGTGGACTGGTTGCGGCGGAAATCACAGCCGCCCCCGGGGCCTCCAAGGCCTTCCGGGGTTCGGTGACCGCCTACGCCACCGAGCTGAAGCATGAGCTGCTCGGCGTGGACGCCACCTTGCTGGCCCAGCACGGAGCGGTGAATCCGCAGGTAGCGGGCCAGATGGCGGCCGGCGTACGGAAGGCGCTGGGAGCCGACTGGGGCATCGCCACGACCGGCGTCGCGGGGCCCGAGGAGCAGGATGGACAGCCCGTGGGGACCGTCTTCGTGGCCGTGGACGGACCCGCCGGTCCCGGTTCCGGTTCTGCCGGTGGCGGAAAAGTAGAGGCCCTGCGGTTGAACGGCGACCGCGCGGAAATTCGTATGGAGAGTGTACGGAGCGTACTCGCACTGCTTCTGACGGAGCTTGCGAGCGAACACAGTGGGAATGAGCGGGCACAGGATACGGAACGGAACGGGGGGTTTTGATGTTTGCAGCCCTGAGTGAACACGACATCGCTCCCCGCACGGCCGCGGCGCAAGGCGGTACGGTGGGGCGTGAAGGATGCGGCTACGCGGTCCGAGGAGGGAGCCACCGATGATTCTGCTCCGTCGCCTACTGGGTGACGTGCTGCGTCGGCAGCGCCAGCGCCAGGGCCGTACTCTGCGCGAAGTCTCCTCGTCCGCCCGAGTCTCACTCGGCTATCTCTCCGAGGTGGAGCGGGGGCAGAAGGAGGCTTCCTCCGAGCTGCTCGCCGCGATCTGCGACGCGCTGGACGTACGGATGTCCGAGCTCATGCGGGAAGTGAGCGACGAGCTCGCCCTCGCGGAGCTGGCCCAGTCCGCTGCTGCCACCCCCAGCGAGCCCGTACCGGCGTCGGTCCGTCCGATGCTGGGTTCCGTGTCGGTGACCGGTGTGCCACCGGAACGGGTGACCATCAAGGCGCCTTCCGAGGCGGTGGACGTGGTCGCCGCCTGACGGTGACCACGGTGCGTGTGGGCTGACCATGCGCCAGGAGTTGTGTGAGGCCCCGGCTGGGGCTTCTCCAGGGAGACCTGGGGGAGTGCGGTCGGGGTTTCGTGCTGTTCGGGGCCTTTCGGGTCCGTCTCCACGGCTTCCGTCCCCATGGCCTGCTTCGTCCGTTTGCCGGTGCGTGGCCCGACGGTCATGGTGGAGGGGGTGACGGCGTCTGACGCGCTGTGACGACGTTGGCGCGCGCTGCATCCGTGTGCCGCTGGTGTGCCCTCCCGGCGGGTGAACGGGCGGCCTAGCCTCGGGCTGGAGGTGAGCGGATGGCACGGCCGATAGCGCGCTGGGGGGTGGCCCTCGCGCTGGGGGCGCTGTGGTGGTGGGCCGTGCTACGGCTCGTGCTGGCGCCCGGCGCTGGGGCGCTGGAGGCGGCCGTCGCCGCGGGAGGGTGGGGGTTGAGCCTGTTGCCGGTGCACTGTGTGCCGAAGGCGCGGGCCGCGGGAGCCGTCGACTCGCGACGCTGGGCTCAGGCCTGGCAGTCGGGGCGAGTCACCACGGCATCGCCACACCGCCGTTCGGACGCAGGATCTGGCCCGTGGTGAAGGACGAGGCGTCGGACGCCAGGTGAAGCACCGCGTGGGCGATGTCCTCCGGTTCGCCGACCCGGCCCAGCGGTGACATCCGGGCCATGAACGCCTCGGTCTGTGTCTGTGCCGCGGTGTCGTGGCGGTCGGTCATGGGGGTGCGTATCCAGCCCGGCGCGACCGCGTTGACGCGTATGCCGTGCGGGCCCATCTCCGTCGCCAGCGTCTTCGTCAGCTGCACGACGGCCGCCTTGGCCGCGCCGTAGCAGAGCAGACCGGGGCCGCCGGTGTCCACGGCGCCCGAAGCCATGGTGATGATGCTGCCCCTGATGCCCTGGGTGAGCATCGCGCGGGCTGCCTCCTGACAGGCGTACAGCACTCCCTTGAAGTTGACGTTGAGTACTCGGTCGAGGTCCTCGTCGCGGGTCTCCAGGACCGGACTGCTGTGCATGATCCCGGCGACGGCGGCCATCACGTCGAGTCGCTCGCAGGAGGCGACGGCCTGGCGGAGCTGTTCGCGGTCGGTGACGTCGAGGTGGTGGGTGCGGGCGGTGCCGCCGCTCGCCTTGATCAGGGTCGCCGTGTCGTGCAGGCCCTGTGCGTCCCGGTCGGCGCAGTGCACGGCGGCGCCGGCCTCGGCGAGCAGGTGGGCCGAGGCGCGGCCGATGCCGCTGGCGGCGCCGGTGACGAATGCGGTGCGTCCGGTGAGGTCGTACGCCTTTGCGGCCATGAGGGGACGGTACGAGGGTTTCTGACGGGGCGTCAATTAGTTGTGCGGCGTGGAGTGCCGGGTCGGGAGGCCCAGGCGCTGCGGGGTGCCGTGCGCGCGGCGGCGGCGCTCGGGGCCGGGCCCGCCTGGCAGTTCGGGCACCAGTAGGTGGGGCGCTCGCGGGAGCCGTCGCCCTGGTCCGCCGCGCGGATCGGGGCGGTGCAGCGCAGGCAGGGGCGGTTTGCGCGGCCGTACACGAAGAGGTCCTGGCCGCGGCGGCCCGTCGTACTGCGGATCGGACGGTCGCGGTTGGCTTCCAGGAGCTTCTTGGCGAGTACGGGCAGTTGGGCGGTGTGCTCGGCGGGGAGCGCGCCGACGGGGAGCCAGGGGGTGACCCGGAGCAGGAAACAGAGCTCGCTCTTGTAGACATTGCCGATGCCGGCGAGGTTGCGCTGGTCCAGCAGGGCCTCCCCGAGGGGGCGGGCGGGGTCCGCCAGGAGGTTGGCGAGGGCGCGGTCGGGGGACCAGTCCGGGCCCAGCAGGTCGGGGCCGAGGTGGCCGACGGCGCGGTCTTCCTCAGTGGTGCGCAGCAGGTCGAGGACGGGGAGGCGGTAGCCGACGGCCGTGCGGGCGGGACGGGCGTCGGCGGCGGCGAGGATCAGGCGGATCTGGTGGGCGGGGCCGCCCGTCCAGCGCTGCTCGTCGGCGTACACCTTCCAGGAGCCTTCCATCCCCAGGTGCGTGTGGACCGTCAGGCCGCCTTCGACGCGTGTGAGGAGGTGCTTGCCCCGCGGGGTGACATCCAGGACGGTACGGCCGGTGAGGTCGACGGTGGCGTACTTCGGCACCCGGAAGTCGCTGAGGGTCAGCACCCTGCCCGCGAGGGCGGTGTGCAGCCGTTTCGCGGTTTGCCAGACCGTGTCTCCTTCGGGCATGTGTCAAGGGTGGCACGCAGTGGGCGCGGGTGTAGCTGCGGCTCGGGTCAGGCGCGTAGGCGCAGGCCACGTGGCGTCGCGATGAAGCCGGCTCCCTCCAGGAGGGTGCCTATGGGAGACGTCAGCGCCGAGGCGCCGTTCACGCGCTCCACCGTGACTGTGCCGAGGGATCCCGCGCGGGCGGCCGCGGCGAGGGCCTCCGCTGCCGTGTGCAGGCGGGGGTCGTCGGTGGGCTCGGTGTCCGGGGCGGAGGGCCAGGCCAGCAGGGTCTTGCCGCCGCGCTCCATGTAGAGGGTCAGCTCGCCGTCGACGAGCACCACGAGGGAGCCCGCCTTGCGGCCCGGCTTGTGTCCGGCGCCGGTGGGGGGCTCGGGCCAGGCCAGGGCGGCGCCGTACGCGTTCGCAGGGTCGGCGGCGGCGAGGACGACGGCTCGGGTGTCGGCGGCGGGGCGGGTGCGGCCGTGGCCGCCGGAGCCGTATGGGGTGACGCCCTTGTGCCACGCGGGGCCTTGTGGGGTGCGGGGGCCGCCCCGAGGGGAGAGGTCGCGGGGCGAGCCGTAGTCGCCCGGTCCGAGATGGGTGTCCAGGAAGTCGTGGTCGAGATCGGGGATGTCGTAGCCGGGGGTGCCGTCGGGGTTGTCGTATGCGGGATTGCCGTTCTCACCGGCGGCGGGGGTGCTGAAGCCTTCGGAGGAGCCGAAGTCGACGGTGCTGCCGAAGCCGTCGAGGGTGCCGTAGGCGTCAGGTGCGCCGAAGCCGTCGGTGTCGCGGGCGCCTGGGCCGGGCATGCTGTCGCCCCGTTCGCGGGCGTTGGCCACCGCGCGCAGGCGGTCCACCGCGCCGTCCATGGCGAACTGCGCGGCGCCGAGACCCTCGACCACGTAACCGCGCCGCGCCTGGCCGCTCTCCTCGAAGGCGGACAGGATGCGGTACGTCGCCGAGAAGCCGCCCTCTACACCCTCCGCGGCGACCGCTCCCCGGGTCACCACGCCGTGTCGGTCGAGGAGGGTGCGGGCCAGGGCGTGAGCCCGCACGGTGGGGTCCGACTCGTGGGCGGGGAGCAGGGACCAGCGGCCGGCGACGGTCGGCGGGCCGGTGCGGGAGGCCGGGCGGGCGGCGGCCGTGAGGGAGCCGTAGCGTCCGCGCGGGACCGTGCGCTTGGCGCGGTGGGCGGTGGAGCCCGCGGTGCGGCCGGAGCCCAGCAGGGAGCGCATGGGGGCGAGCGTGTCGTTGGTCAGGCGGCCCGACCAGGCCAGGTCCCAGAGGGCGTCGGCGAGTTGGGGGTCGGTGGCGTCCGGGTGGGTGGTGGCGCGGACCTGGTCGGCGATCTGGCGGAAGAACAGGCCGTAGCCGCCGGAGAGGGCGTCCAGGACGGACTGGTGCAGTGCCGTCAGCTCCAGGGGGTGGGGCTGTGGCAGGAGCAGGGGGGCCGCGTCCGCCATGTAGAGGGAGACCCAGCCGTCCTTGCCGGGGAGCGAGCCCGCTCCGGCCCAGACGACCTCGCCGGCGGCGGTGAGTTCGTCGAGCATCGCGGGGGTGTAGTTCGCCACGCGGGACGGCAGGACGAGCTTTTCCAGGGCGGACGCGGGCACGGACGCGCCCTGCAACTGTTCGATGGCGCGGACCAGTCCGTCGATACCGCGCAGTCCATGACCCTTGCCGATGTGCTGCCACTGCGGCAGGAACTGCGCGAGCGCGGCGGGCGGCACCGGCTCCAGTTCATGACGCAGGGCGGCGAGGGAGCGGCGGCGGAGGCGGCGCAGGACTGTGGCGTCGCACCACTCCTGGCCGATGCCCGCCGGATGGAACTCGCCCTGGACGACGCGGCCGCTCGCCGCCAGCCGCTGGAGGGCACCGTCAGTGATCGCCGCGCCCAGGCCGAAGCGGGCCGCCGCTGTGGCCGAGGTGAACGGGCCGTGGGTGCGGGCGTAGCGGGCGAGGAGGTCGCCGAGCGGGTCCTTGACCGGCTCGGTGAAGGCCTCGGGGACGCCGACCGGCAGGGCTGTGCCGAGGGCGTCGCGGAGGCGGCCCGCGTCCTCGATCGCCGCCCAGTGGTCGGTGCCGGCGATGCGGACCTTGATGGCGCGGCGGGCGCCGGCCAGCTCCTGGGCCCAGTGCGGTTCTGCGCCCCGTTCGGCCAGTTCGGCGTCGGTGAGCGGGCCGAGGAGGCGCAGGACGTCCGCGACGCTTTCGGCGTCCTTGACGCGGCGGTCCTCGGTCAGCCACTGGAGTTCTCGCTCCAGCTCGGTCAGCACCTCGGCGTCGAGCAGCTCACGCAGCTCCGCCTGGCCGAGCAACTCGGCCAGCAGCCGCGAGTCCAGCGACAGGGCGGCGGCGCGGCGCTCGGCGAGCGGGGAGTCTCCCTCGTACAGGAACTGGGCGACGTACCCGAAGAGGAGGGAGCGGGCGAAGGGGGACGGCTCGGGGGTGGTCACCTCGACGAGGCGTACCTTGCGGGACTCGAGGTCGCCCATCAGCTCGACGAGTCCGGGGACGTCGAAGACGTCCTGGAGGCACTCGCGGACCGCCTCCAGCACGATCGGGAACGAGCCGAACTCGCTGGCCACCTGGAGCAGTTGGGCGGCACGCTGGCGCTGCTGCCACAGCGGGGTGCGCTTGCCGGGGCTGCGGCGCGGCAGCAGTAGCGCGCGGGCGGCGCACTCGCGGAAACGGGACGCGAAGAGGGCGGAGCCGCCGACCTGGTCCGTGACGACCTGGTCGACGTCGCCCTTGTCGAAGACGACGTCCGCCGCGCCCACGGGGGCCTTGTCGGCGTCGTACTCCGTGCCGGCTTTCATCGGTTCCTGGTCCAGGAGGTCCAGGCCCATGAGGTCGGCGTCGGGCAGGCGCAGCACGATGCCGTCGTCGGCGTGCATGACCTGCGCGTCCATGCCGTACCGCTCGGAGAGCTTCGCGCCGAGGGCGAGGGCCCAGGGGGCGTGGACCTGGGCGCCGAAGGGGGAGTGCACGACGACGCGCCAGTCGCCGAGTTCGTCGCGGAAACGTTCGACGACGATCGTGCGGTCGTCCGGGACATGGCCGCAGGCCTCGCGCTGCTCGTCGAGGTACGACAGCACGTTGTCGGCGGCCCAGGCGTCCAGGCCGGCCGTGAGGAGTCGGAGGCGGGCGTCGTCCTTGGGCAGCGAGCCGACCTCGCGCAGGAACGCGCCCACCGCGCGGCCCAGTTCGAGCGGGCGGCCCAGCTGGTCGCCCTTCCAGAAGGGGAGGCGGCCCGGTACGCCCGGGGCGGGGGAGACCAGGACACGGTCGCGTGTGATGTCCTCGATGCGCCAGGAACTGGTGCCCAGCGTGAAGACGTCGCCGACGCGGGACTCGTAGACCATCTCCTCGTCGAGCTCGCCGACCCTGCCGCCGCCCTTCTTGGGGTCCGCCCCGGCGAGGAAGACACCGAAGAGGCCGCGGTCGGGGATCGTGCCCCCGGAGGTGACGGCCAGGCGCTGTGCACCGGGGCGGCCGGTGATCGTGCCCGCGACCCGGTCCCAGACCACGCGCGGGCGAAGCTCGGCGAAGGCGTCGGACGGGTAGCGTCCGGCGAGCATGTCGAGGACCGCGGTGAAGGCGGATTCGGGGAGCGAGGCGAAGGGGGCGGCTCGGCGGACGGTGGCGAGGAGGTCGTCGAACTGCCAGGTGTCCATCGCCGTCATGGCGACGACCTGCTGGGCGAGGACGTCCAGCGGGTTGGCCGGGACCTTGAGGGACTCGATGGAGCCGGTGCGCATCCGCTCGGTGACCACGGCTGCCTGGACCAGGTCGCCGCGGTACTTCGGGAAGACGACGCCGGTGGAGACCGCGCCCACCTGATGGCCGGCGCGGCCGACGCGCTGGAGGCCGGAGGCGACGGACGGGGGTGATTCGACCTGGACGACCAGGTCGACGGCGCCCATGTCGATGCCCAGTTCGAGACTGGACGTGGCCACGACTGCGGGGAGGCGGCCCGCCTTGAGGTCCTCCTCGACCAGGGCGCGCTGTTCCTTGGAGACCGAGCCGTGGTGGGCGCGGGCGATGACCGGGGGTGCGCCCTGGGCCGCGCCGGAGCCGCCCATGAGCTCGGCCGGGGCGTGGTGCTCGTCCAGGGGCTCGCCGGTGGCACGCTCGTAGGCGATCTCGTTGAGACGGTTGCAGAGGCGCTCCGCGAGGCGGCGGGAATTGGCGAAGACGATGGTGGAGCGGTGGGCCTGGACCAGGTCCGTGATGCGCTCTTCGACGTGGGGCCAGATCGAGGGACGTTCCGCGCCTTCGGTGCTCTCGGCGACCGGGGAGCCGCCCAGCTCGCCGAGGTCTTCGACGGGGACCACGACCGAGAGGTCGAACTCCTTGCCCGACTTCGGCTGGACGATCTCCACCTTGCGGCGGGGGGAGAGGTAGCGGGCGATCTCGTCGACCGGGCGGACGGTCGCGGAGAGGCCGATGCGGCGGGCCGGCTTCGGCAGGAGCTCGTCCAGGCGTTCCAGGGTGAGTGAGAGGTGGGCGCCGCGCTTGGTGCCCGCCACCGCGTGGACCTCGTCCAGGATCACCGTCTCGATGCCGGTCAGGGCGTCGCGCGTGGCCGACGTCAGCATCAGGAACAGGGACTCCGGGGTGGTGATCAGGATGTCCGGAGGGCGGGTCGAGAGGGCTCGGCGCTCTGCCGCCGGGGTGTCGCCCGAGCGGATGCCGACCTTCACCTCGGGTTCGGGCAGGCCCAGGCGTACGGATTCCTGGCGAATGCCGGTCAAAGGGCTGCGGAGGTTGCGCTCCACGTCGACGGCCAGGGCCTTGAGAGGGGAGACGTAGAGGACTCGGCAGCGCTTCTTGGGGTCGGCCGGCGGGGGTGTGGCGGCGAGTTGGTCGAGGGCTGCGAGGAAGGCGGCCAGGGTCTTGCCGGAGCCGGTGGGGGCTACGACCAGCACGTCCGAGCCCTCGTGGATGGCCTGCCACGCGCCTGCCTGGGCTGCGGTGGGCGCGGAGAACGCGCCCGTGAACCAGCCGCGGGTCGCGGGGGAGAAGCCGTCCAGGGCTCGGTGCGGGTTGCTGACCATGCGTCCATCCTGCACCCGGGCACTGACAATGCCGCTGAGCTGGGGATTTTCTTCGGCTCAAGGGGTTGGGTGGGGTGAGCGTGGCTGCCTGCGGCGGCCTGTGCGGCTTCGGCGGGGGTGCGCCGCCCAGCAGCTGTCACCGGCGTAGTGAAAATGGGGGTATGGCAGGTTCAGGCGAGCGGGCGCGGCATTGGCGGTATGCCGAGTTGCCCGGTGTTGATCTGCTGCGGGCGCGGTACATACGCAAGACCTTTGTGCGGCATACGCATGAGAGCTTTGTGATCGCTGCCATCGCGGATGGTGTGGAGGTCTTTCACCATCGGGGGGCCGATCAGTACGCGGGGGCCGGTGCTCTCGCGTTGGTCAATCCGGATACGCCGCATACCGGGCGGGCGGGAGTTCCTGAAGGGTGGCGGTACGGGGCCGTGTACCCGTCGTCGGCGGTGGTGGCCGAGATCGCGGCCGAGACCACCGTGATCCGAGGGACACCGGGGTTTGTCAGGCCGGTGGTGGACGACCCGTACACCGTGGGCCTGGTGCATCAAGTGCTCCGTGCCGCTGATGAGGGCAACGCGTTGGCCGCCGACACGCTGCTTCGGGTTGCTGTGACCCGGCTGCTGCGGTTGAACGGTGGGACGCTGCCGCAGCGGGAGGTGCGGACGGCGGGGGCTCAGGTTGCCGCACGCGCGCGTGAGGTGCTGGAAGGGCGGATGGCCGAGCCGCCGAGTCTGGAGACGCTGGCTCTTGGTCTCGACAGCAGTCCGTTCGCCTTGCTGCGGGCGTTTCGGGATCTGTATGGAATGCCGCCACACACCTGGTTGACCGATGCGCGGGTGCGGGAGGCGCGACGGCTGTTGGACGCGGGGGTTTCGCCGGCGGAGGCAGCCGTTGCCGTGGGGTTCACCGATCAGCCGCATCTGAATCGGCACTTCACGCGGATCGTGGGCGTTCCTCCGGGGGCCTACCAGCGCGAGCGCAAGAACGTACAAGACGCGCGCCAGGGGTCGGCCTAGCGTCGCAGGCGTGGCAGAACAGAAAGCTCTCGAAGACCTCCATGTGGACAGAGGCAAGCCCGATGCCCTTGTCGTACGGGACGCTCTCGGCGTCGGCGTCGCCGTCGGACTGTCCGGGTTCGCCTTCGGGGTGACGTCGGCGGGCAGCGGGCTCACGCTTCTGCAGACCTGTGCGCTCAGCTTGCTGGTGTTCACGGGAGCGTCGCAGTTCGCGCTTGTGGGGGCGCTCGCGGCGGGCGGCAGTCCGTTGACCGCGGCCGCTGGTGCTTTCTTCCTGGGGGTGCGCAACGCCTTCTACGGGCTGCGGCTGTCACAGTTGCTGCGCCTCACGCGCGCGGTGCGGCCGTTCGCCGCGCAATGGGTGATCGACGAGACCGCGGCCGTCGCGCTGGCGCAGCCCACGCGGCGCGGCGCGCGGATCGGGTTCGCGGTGACCGGGCTCAGTCTGTACGTGTTGTGGAACCTCACCACATTGCTCGGCGCCCTCGGGGCGGAGGCCATGGGCGACACCAATGCCTGGGGGCTCGATGCGGCCGGGCCCGCTGTCTTCCTGGCGTTGCTCGCGCCGATGCTGAAGTCCGCTACCGAGCGTGCTGTCGCCGGCCTTGCCGTGGTGCTGGGGCTCGGGTTGTTGCCCGTGCTGCCTGCTGGTGTGCCCGTTCTGGTGGCCGCCCTCGCGGCGCCGGTCGTGCTGTGGGCGCGGGGGCGTCGCGAGGGAGCCGTACGAGAGGGGGAGCGGTGAGTACCTGGATCGCGATCGGCGTCACCGCTCTCGGCTGCTACGGCGTCAAACTCATCGGGCTGCTCGTGCCCGCGGGCGTCCTGGAGAGGCCTCTCGTACGGCGTCTTGCCGCCCTGCTGCCCGTTGCCCTCCTCGCCGCCCTCACGGCTCAGCAGACGTTCGGGAACGGGCACGAGCTGGTGCTGGACGCGAGGGTGGCAGGGGTTGCCGCGGCTGCTGTGGCGCTCGTCCTGCGGGCCCCGTTCCTGGTTGTCGTCGCGGCCGCCGTGGTGGTGACGGCAGGGGTGCGCGCCCTGGGTGGGTGAGGCTCGTCAGCCGATCCGGCGGCCGTACGCGCGGAGCGTGCGCAAGGCCTCGATCGTCGCCATGGGGCGCGCCTCCAGGGCGGTGCCCGGCGCCCACTGACGCCCCCGGATCGGCCAGCCGCCGTCCTCCTGCTGCTCGCCGACGAGGTGGTCGAGGGAGCGGCTCATCTCTTCGTCCGTGAACCACGTGCGTGCGAGGGAGCGCGGCGTCCTCGCGTAGTCGTGCGGGAAGTGGTGCTCGTCGGGGCCGTAGCCGGGGGAGACCGGATACGCGTCGAGGTTGTCCGGGTCCAGCGCCGCAAGGCCCTGTTCGCGTACCAGGCGGCCGAGACGGTCGGCTGCTGCCTCCGCGCGCGGGCGGTCCGGAGCGGAGTCCAGGAAGGCCACGGCGGCCTCGATCTCGTACGGATGGGACTTCTCCAGGGACTCGACCGCCTGCCAGCAGAAGTCCGTGGCCCGGAACAGCCACGCGTGCCACACCTCGTTGCGGTGCAGCAGACCGACCACCGGCCCGGTGGCCAGGAGCGAGCTGGTAGCGCCTTCCACGATCGGGATGGAGGGGGCCGCCGGATAGCCGCGCCGGCCGGGGTCGATCGCTGGAAGGGCGCCGTCCGGGGTGGAGACCGAGGTGAGGTAGCGGCACACGCGGTCCACGCGCTGTCCGCCGCAGCGTTCGACGGCGTCCAGGACGTGGAGTGCGCGACAGGCGTGCCCCGGCCGGCTGACCGGACCGCGCAGGTCCGGTTCCAGAGCGTGGCCGTACCCGCCGTCCTCGTTGCGGTAAGCGTCCAGCGCGGTCTCCACCGCGTCGGCGGCGCCGTCCAGGAAGTGGTACGCGAAGAGGCGCTGTTCGAGCACGCGCGCGGTGAGCCAGACGAACTGCTCGGCGCGGAAGAGCGGGGAGTGTGCCGGGGGCGTCGGGGGGAGTGGGGAAGCTCCGGTTTCGGGCATGCGACAGACCGTAGGGCGGAAAGCGGTCTCGGCAAGCGGTCCCGGCGCAGGCCCACTCTCAGGGGCGGGATACTGGACGCATGCGGTTGACGGTCTTCTGGCAGCCGAAGAGTCGCCGACTTGCGGAGATCTTCGCGAGTTAGTGCGATGACCTGCACTGTTGTGCGGAATCGAAAGCCCTCCGCGTCCCGGCCCGTCCCGCGCTGAAACTCCCTGAAAACTCCCTGGATTCGTACTCGAACTCCCTGGAAACCCCCTGTGGTGAGGGTGCGGCCGGGGAGTTTTGTGCTGTCGGCTTGGCCTGATGGTGATAACTCTCTGTGACTGTCTGTGCGTTTCACCTTCTGGCACCGGCCTACCTCCAGCTGCCTGGATGACGGGGTGCGGCGACGACCCGACGAGCTTCTCGGGGCGGCCACGTGCGACGCGACACTGCTCGCCGGGCGTACGGGGCCTCTATATGTCTTCTGTCAAGTGAGGCGCGGGGTTCGACTCCCCTAGGCTCCACTTGTCGGGAGCCCCCATGACCTACGGAAACGCTGGCCATGGGGGCACGCCCCGTGACTGGACGATGGACATGGGAATTCGAGTCTGACCGCATTACTGCGAAGGCTGCTGAGTATCGGACGGAACGCCGTCCTGGTGGCACCACTGAAGTGCAGGTCCGCGGAATCAACAAGGGCGCCGTGAAACAGAGCCTTCGAGGAAGCGTGCTCGAAGGCGGCAGGCCCCGCGCAGGTGCCCCTGACATATCCAACGCTACGCCTTCCCTCTGGGGGCCTCATGGCTCGGTTGGACTCACCCCAAGCGCGCTATTCGTCACTCCATGCAAGCGTTGCGATACAGACGCACGCGATCAACGAGGTGACACATGACCTTGTCCTCCCGCGCCGCTCGTTCGGCGGCTGCCCTGCTTCTGGCGTCCGGTGCCCTCCTGGCCAGCGCGCCCGCTGCCGCCGCCGGCGAGCCCTGCCCGACCCCGGAGACCTGCCCGCCCTGCCCGCCGGACATCTGCCCGCCTGAGCCGCCCTGCACTCCGGAGAATTGCCCGCCGCCGCCCACCCATGGTGGTAGGGACCTTCTCGGCATCGGCTCCATCCTTCAGGCACTGCTCAATCGTCTGGGACTGATCACCCATGAGTGCCCGGTATGGAAGCCGCAGTGTTAGATCACGGCAGAGACGGGGCCCTGGTCCTTCGCCTCTCTGGCGGACGACCAGGGCCTGCTGCCGGGGCTCTGGACACGCTCAGGACACCAGACACCGAGCGAGGACGAGGAACGACCAGAACCAACCATGACTCATCTATACAGGTCAGATGCAGTTCGGCGGAGTCCGAGCAGATAGGCGCAGTCCCCCGATAAGTACTGGTCGTGCCAGACCGAGGGGACGAGTTTGCGCTTCGTCATGGCTGCCCGATCTCTCCCGGTCCGGAGAGATCGCCTCGGCGGAGTGATGACTGTGCGGCTGAGTCCGCGTACTTGATCAGGGTACTGGGCGTCACGCCGAGATCCTCAGCGAAGCGCTGGAGGCTGTCGCGTCCGTGGAAGGTGATCAGGTCCAGTACGCGCCAGCCGAGTTGACGCTGGGCGTGATTGCGCAGCGCTACCAATAGGCGACCCCGAGCGACCAGCGAGGCACGTTCTTCGTTGGAGTAGTCGGAGGGGTAGCTCCGGTGGGACATCTCGCACTCCCTGCGAGCCCGCCGCAGAACTTGCCGTGCGGGCGAGCGCTGCATCGATCTACAGCACCAGACATTATCCCATGAAACGGCGTAAGTTGGTCGTGGAGATGCAGTAGCACCGTGTATGGGTATGCACGGCCTGATGCTCGACAAGCGAGGAGGCTCCTCGTGACGACCCTGACTGTTCCTACCGGCTATACCAAGGCCGAGTGGACGAAGATTGTCCGCCGCGGGCAGAAGCTGATGAAGCAGAAGTCCGGAATCCAGTGGGCTCTCGGCGATCTCGTCATCGACGCTCTTGAAGGGCACAGCCGCGGACACGGCGAGGTGAACCAGGTGATCAAGGTCCTGGCGCATCAGATTGGTGCCAATCCGGAGACCCTGCGCGGCTACTACGACGTCGCACGGCAGTGGCCGAAGGCGAAACGCCGGGGGGATGTCAGCTTCGGGGTACACGCAACCTTGGCCTACGTCCGGAGCCGGTACATCTTGATCCGTAAGGACCCCTATGACCCGTTCACCAAGGAGCACCGCTGGACGGTGAACGAGGCCCAGAAGGTCGCGCACCGCGCCGTCGGGACGCCGACCAACCAGGAAGAGCGTCTTGCCCACACCCGGCGCCTGCTTCACACAGATGAAGACGCGGCCAAGGCAGTCACCGAGATGCTCGGACGTCCGGACGTCCGGGCCCGTCTCGCATCCGACCAACGTGCCCGAAACCTGATGCGCGAGGCTCAGTACGAGCACTGGCGCCAGGTCGAAGAGGCCGCGGAAACCGAAGCCGAGCTGGCCTCAGCCGGCGACGCCGTGGAGGTGGAAGAGGAGTTCGAGGAGGAAGCCACTCCTCTCGGCGTCCAATACACCGAGGCCCCGATGGAGATCCTGCGGCTGATCGGGGCGTTCGCCTCGTTCTCCGTCTCGCTCCAGCGGATCATCCCCGAGGTCCACACTCAGGACTACACCGAGGAGACCAAGCAGGCGGTCCTCGACAACGTGCACAAGGCGCGCATGCTGCTCGACTGGTGCGAGACCGCCATCAAGACCGGAAAGACCGACCCGGACAAGGCGCTCGCGCGCCTGATGGAGGGCGAAGAAGGCGAGTAATCATGACGACCACGCGCCGCCAGGCGGCGCACGACAGCGGTGAGGACATCTGGGGCCGGGTGGCCAAGGCCGGCGAGGACGGCCTCCCCCCTGAGCGGGCCATCGGCCGGAACACCAGGAGCCAGTTCGAGCGCGGCAAGAGCTGGATCCGAGACGTCAAGTGCGAAGCCGAGAAGAAGAGCTTCGTCCGGTACCGCAGCCACTACACGGTCACCCTTGACGCCGACAAGTGCACCGCCTACGCGGCCGAGCGCATGCAGTCCTTGTATCGGCAGGCCGTGCGCATCTACAAGTGCTCGCTGAAGGAACTGCCGCCCGAGGCTCAGGAACTCCTCACAGTGACACTGCTGACCAAGCAGTTGCAGTCCATCTTCGATGCGATGGACATCCTCAAGGCCGCTGGCTTCTCCCCAGAGACTGCGGCGGCAAAGGCGAAGGCAACAACTCCCGCGAAGAGGTCACCGGCATCGTCCAGGGGCCGGAAGTTTTGACCGACCAATTCAACCGGGGACGAGGTGGGCCCACATCCAGGGTGGACCCACCCCGCCAGTTCGAGGATCGCCGCGTTCAGAGCCGTCAGCAAGCCACACCAGTCCGCGTGAGTACCGGCTTGTCTTCAGCATTACCACGGAAACCGACGCATGATCAACGACTTCACTCATCGCGGCAATGAGTGAATCGATCGCCGCTGGCATGCGGTCCTGCCATACGTCGGCTTCGCTGCGCCCGGCGGGGTGAGCGCGGCATTGGACGCCATGCGCGGAGGCGCCTACGGGCCCGTCAACCCACCGTCGATCACCAAAGGCTCAGTGGTCTGCCAACTTCCGCTGCAATGCGGATGCGGCGGGCGATCTCAGTAACGGACTCGCCGAGGATAAGGCCGGCCCGGATGGCGCCGCCGATCGCACGGGAGCGTCCGGCGGGGCCGCGAAGGTCGGCGAGGGGGCTGCCCGGATCTCTGCGGCGGGCCAGCCATTCGGCCCGGTTCTCCGCCGCTGTGCCCAGTCGGAGGTGCGTGGGCTGCTGGCAGGAGTGGTTGTCGCAGGTGTGGCAGACGGTCGGGCTGTCGGTCCCCCACCCGAGGCGAGGGATGACGCCGTGGGCGAGCTGATACCCGTACAGGTGGCCCGGTACTGTGCCGCGTCGCGTCCTGCCCGGCCGCGAGGCCGCCCTGAAACTGGCATGGCCTGTGCTGGAGATCCCGCCGAAGAAGAACCAGCAGTCGTCAGCGGATTCGGTGCGGTAGACCTTGGCCCAGTAGCGCGCTCGAACGGACTCGTCTGCCAGCCAGTTGGTCCATTCAACCGCCGGTATGCGTACGGGAGTTGGTTCGCCGATAAGAGCAAGTTGTTCGTCAACGGGAGCGGGCCCGCACCCGTTCACCGCTGAGAGCGGGAAGAGTCCGGGCCCGAAGTCGTTCTCAGGCGGCATCAGCCCGGCCGTCGTCCGGGGCGGAGACCCGGACCGGAACGTCGGAGGCCGGAGGCGACGGGGGCGACGCCTCTGCCCCAGACCTAGGGGCCCGGCGGGAGCGCGACGGGCGTTCGGCGCGGGCGCGCAGCGCCTCGATGACCTCCTTGGCACGAGCGGCGGTAACAGGCTTCGCCTCACGTTCCAATTCCTCCGCCGGAACACCCAGCAGGTCCGCGACCAGCTCCGCGTCGTTGTCGAACAACCGCAGGACGACCGCGGCGGCCTCCCGCGCCGCAACATCGGCCTCGTCCTTCGCCCGTGCCGCCTTCACCGCGGCCTCGCGCGTGGTCAGCACGTTCGCCGCGGCCATCTCCCGGGTCTTCGCTTGGAGGGCTTCGACAGCGCGAACCCGCCGCCGAAGCTCTGCCGCGCTCACCGATGCTGCCGGAGTCGTACTCACCCGAGCCCCCAATTTTGTTCGAAATCTCTGCTCATCGCGCGCACCGTAGGCACAGGTCCGCGGACATCTCGAACCGATGAGGAGGCGATAGTTCAGCGTCCAGGGGATCACCTGTTTCGAGGCAGCTACCGTTCCTTCGCCACGGTTGTATTCGCCGATCGAAGAGACGGACTGAGACAGTTCGGACTCTGGGGAGACGACGCGGACCTTGTCGCCCTCGCTGTACGCCAGGCTCCCGGTAGCCGCCATGCGGGCCGGGTACGGCCGAGCGCATGGGGAGAGGCGGGGACGTCCCGGTATCGCTGTGCCGGGTCGGTGATCTCGGTTCTCCGCGGAACGGATCGTGGCTGTTGAACGTGCGGCGTGCCCTGGTCTACAGGTGCGCTGCGATGGACGGCAGCAGGTCCTTGAAGGTGCGGCCGGTGGCGGGTTCGCCGATGCCCTTCATCTGCCATGCCCCGCTGGTGCGGTGGACCATGGCCATGATCTGAGCGGTGTGCTTGCCGCCTCCGGTGAGGGTGCAGCGGCCAGTTCGGCTGCCGTGGCCTCGTCGACCAGGCGGCAGAAGGCGTTCTGCACTTCGGCGAAGGTCTGGCCGGTGAAGGAGTTGACCGTGAAGACGATCTGGTCGACTTGCGCGGGGACACGGGCCAGATCGACGAGGATGGCTTCGTCGTCGACCGGCGGAGGCCCTGCACGCCGCGTGATCAGCCACGGGGCGGCTCGGGCGACCGCACTCAGCATGAGCCACCCGACCGAGCTCAGTCGAAACGCCATCCACGGAAGGTGACACAGTCACCGCTCACGACGACCCGCCGACGTCCGTCCAGGTGACGGACACCGACCGGAGCGGTCAGCCGGGCCAGGTGCCGGTCAGGCGGCGGGTTGCGGCGGCGCCGCCGCGGTCGACGGCGGCTTTGACACCGGCGAAGATCGCGCCCTGGAGGACCGCTGCCGACAGGACCTCGCGCCAGGTGCGCTCCTCGTCGGTGGCGTCGGGGGCGTCCTCTTCGTGCCCGAGCTTCTTCCAGACCTGCTTGAAGACCCCGCCAGCCACCACGCCGCTGACCGCTCCGAGGGCCAGACCGACCGGCTTGTAGGCGATCTTCGAGCCTTTCATCGCCGCCTCCTGGCACGACGTACGAGCAGCAGCGCGATGAGCGCGCCTGCAGCGGCGAGCAGCGGTGTGCGGTTGGCCCGTGCCATGCGCATGCCCTGGTCGGCCTTCTCGCGTACCGGCTCCGGAGCCTTCTCGCGGGCCAGTTCTCCGACGTGCACGGCCTTGTCGCGGATCTGTCCGGTGGCCGCGGCGGTCTTGGTGCGCACCGGCTCCGGTGTTTTGTCCTGCACCACATGGGCGGCGTGCGTTGCCTTGTCCCGCACCTGGGCGCTGACCTGGGTGGTCTTCTCGGCAACCTGCTGTTTGACGGCGGTCGTCTTCTCGTGGGCGCGGGTCTTCACATCGGTCTTGGCCGCGAGCGCCTCGACGGTCTCGCCGAGTTCCTCGCGGGTCGCCTCGACCTGCTCGCGCAGTTCCTCCGGAGAGGGTGTGGCCTCGTCGCCGGTGTGCGGCTTGTCCTGGGTCATCGCTGTGCCTTCTCCTTGATCTCTGCCACATCGGCCTTGACGCTGTCCATGGTCTGCTCGGGCGTCGGCGGGGATGCCTGGCTGATCTGCTGCTTGCCGAGAGCGGCCATCAGGGCGGTGACGGCGGCCAGGACGCCGGTGACGATCAGCGCCGCCACCCACACGTCCATCGCCAGGGACAGCGCGGCGATCACGGTCGCCACGAGTGCCTGCAGGGTGAGGACGCCCATCAGGCCCGCGCCGCCGAACAGGCCGCCGCCCTTGCCGAACCTCTTGCCCTTCTCGGTCATCTCCGCCTGCGCCAGGCGCATTTCGTCGCGGACCAGCTGCGTCAGCTGCTGCGACGCGCGCTGGACGAGCTCACCTACCGGTTCCTGCGCTCCGCCGCTTGTGCGGGGGGAGCCGTCTGCTGTCATGAGTGCTCACCTGTCCTTCGTCGGCGTTGCCGGGATGCGCGGTGGCGTTCATGGCTCTCGCCAGTGCCCCGCCTGTCGATGACGACCAAGCAGCGATGTCTCCTTCCCCGCTTTGACCGGGTCCCCGAGTACCCCGCAACGACGCATCACCGCCTGTCAGAGCAGACGTCGCCGCAGTAGATGGGGTGCGGCCCGTATCAAGGTGGCCGCTGCCAGCCCGATCGCGCCGCCGGCGGCCACGTCCAAGGGGTAGTGCGCGCCGCTGTGCAGCCGCTGCGCCGCCACCATCACCGCCGACAGCCCGCAAATGACACCGGCAGCTGGCCACACAGGTGCGACGGCGCCCGTGAAGGCGACGGCGGCGGCTGTGTGCCCGGAGGGGAAGGAGGAGCTGTCCGGGCGGTCTTGAAGATCTTCCGGCGGGACCCATTCCGGCGGCGGGCGGCGACGCTGGTACAGCTGCTTGGCGACCCCGTTGGAGAACAACTCAGCCGTTGTCATGGCCGCAACCCCAGCGGCGGCGGCTGTCCGCCCGCGCCATCCGCCGTAGGCGGCCATCCCCAAGGCCGCAGCCCACCAGACCTTGGTGTGCTCGGCCGCTTCCTCCACCGCGGGCGCGACCCGCCGCACCCACGACGGCCCTCGCGCGATCACTCTCCTGGCCAGTTGGCGATCCCCGTCGCGTAGATCCGCCATCGTTCCCATGACCAGCCGACTTCCCGTCCGAAGCCCTCTCACACCGCAACCGGGATCGCGTCGGCTCCGCGCGCCGCTGAGCCTTCGCAACGACAGCGGTGATCCGAGACCTCAGGATTCAAGACGGCGCTGGTCCTCTTCGTCCCACTTGCGGGTGTCGCGCGGCTCGACGTACGGCTCCTCGCCGGCCGGGTGACCGCCTGCGACGGCACGCTGGCGGGCCAGCTCCGCGTCGAACTCCAAGCCGAGCAGGATCGCCAGATTCGTGATCCACAGCCACACCAGGAAAATGATCACGCCGGCGAACGTGCCGTAGGTCTTGTTGTACGAGGCGAAGTTCGCCACGTACAGCGCGAACCCCGCCGAGGCGATCATCCAGATCACCAGCGCCAGGAAACTGCCCGGCGTGATCCAGCGAAAGCCGCGCACCCTCGCGTTCGGCGTCGCCCAGTACAGAATCGCGATCATGAACGTGACCAGGAGGACCAGCACCGGCCACTTCGCGATCGACCACACCGTCAGCGCCGTATCGCCGACGCCCAGTGCGGTGCCCACCTGTTTGGCCAGACCTCCGGTGAACACGACGATCACCGCACTGACCACGGCCAGGACCATCAGGACCACGGTCACACCGACGCGGACCGGCAGCACCTTCCACACCGGACGGCCCTCGGGGACGTCGTAGACCGCGTTCGCACTCCTGATGAACGCGGCGACATAGCCCGAAGCCGACCACACCGCCAGCACCAGACCCACGATCGCCATGACCGAGCCGAGCCCGGCCTGGCCCTGCATCTGCTGCACCGCGTTGCGCAGAACGTCCTGAGCTGCTCCCGGGGCGAGCCTCTGGATGTTGTCCAGCACCTGCTGCGTCGCCGACTGCCCGACGACCCCGAGCAGCGAGATCAGCGCCAGCAGTGCCGGGAAAAGCGCCAGGATGCTGTAGTAGGTCAATGCCGCGGCCCGGTCGGTCAGCTCGTCCTTCTTGAACTCCTTCAACGTGCCTTTCAGCACCGCCCCCCAGGAGCGCTTGGGCAGATCCGTCGGAGTGTCCGGCGCCCGCTGCTCCACCTGCTCGTCCGGCCCGGCCTGTGGTGCCCGCGCGGTCTCAGCCTCCCGGTCCGCCGCGACATGCCCGCGGTGCCTTCCATGCCGTTTCAACGTCCGTACCATTCCGCACGAGTATCCGGGTATACACCAATCACACCCACATTCACCATGAATGGGATCTAAGTGCGTTTTCTACATTTAGGGCGGCTAGTAACGTCATGGCCATGACGCCGCCCGCCCCGGTGGCAGCCAGGATCACGTCTGGGTCGCCCTGTTGCGCAACGGTTGTGTGCGTGTCTTCAGAGGTCCTGGGGGCTGTTGAGTTCCGGCTTTTCCAGGTATTCGGGGCACTCGGGGTTGTGGCAGGGGCGCGGGCCCCAGACGGGCACGAAGATTCCGAGCGTCTTGTGCCGTCTCTTGATGGTCATCTCCAGGGGCTGCTTGCAGACCGGGCACACAGGCGTCCCCTGGGGGCCGGTTTCATGCTCGGCTTTGCTCATTCTTTAACAATAGGCTCTGTGGTCGGAGAAGGGGTCGGGCCGACTGCCGCCCATGGTGCGGCGCTGGTCAGTGCGCCGGTCGGGGTGGATCATCAGGCTGCTGGTCCTGCTCAGCATGTGCGCCGGTGGGCCCGGGGTTCGTGGTGGCTGTGCCTGATGGGGCGGGCGGCTTCTCCTCCTGAGCGGCGGGGGGCAGGTGGAGCGGGGCGGGTCGCCGCAGGCTGAGTACGACGGATGCGGCAAGTACGACGACGATGACCGCGAGGCTGATCGGTGAGGGGATTTCCGGGATGCTGGGGCTGATCAGCTTGTGGGATGCCTGGAGGATGAGCTTGACGCCGATGAAGGCCAGGATGATCGCGAGGCCCTTGTTCAGGTAGTGGAAGCGGTCCAGCAGGCCCGCGAGCATGAAGTACAGGGCGCGCAGGCCGAGGATGGCGAACGCGTTGCTGGTGTAGACGATGAAGGCGTCGTCGCTGACGGCGAGGACGGCGGGGACACTGTCGACGGCGAAGATCAGGTCTGCTGCCTCGATCGCGGCGACCACCGCGAGGAGTGGGGTGGCCACGCGCTTGCCGGCCTCTTTGACGAAGAACTTCATGCCCGCGTACTCGTCCCGAACCGGAATGATCTTGCGGAGCATCCGCAGGGCGAAGCTCTTGCCGGGGTCGAAGCTCTCCTCCTCGTCCTTGAGGAGCTTGTAGGTGCTGTAGAAGAGAACGGCGGCGAAGGCGAACAGCACCGCGGTGAAACGGCTGACGACGGCGACACCGAGGGAGAGGAAGATCCCGCGGAAGACCAGAGCGCCCATCACGCCGAAGAACAGGACCCTGTGCTGATAGGCACGGGGCACCTTGAAGTAGGCGAAGATCACGGCGAAGACAAAGAGGTTGTCCACCGACAGACTCTTCTCCAGCAGCCATGCCGTGGTGTACTCGGTGCCAGCTGTCGCGCCGAGAACGAGGAAGACCACGGCGGCGAAGATCAAGGCGAGGCCCACCCACAGGGCACTCCAGGCGGCGGCTTCCTTGAACCCGATGACATGCGCGGTGCGGTGGGCGAGGAGGTCCACGGCCAGCGACACCACCACAGTCGCGGCGAACGCTCCCCACAGCCACAACGGGACCTCAAGCACAACCGGTCACCCACTCCGCAGCCCACACCTATACGGGCCCTATACGCGAGTCTGCGGCATTTCACTGCACTGGGCGACATCAGGGGCAGAAGACGCCTGCGGAGCAGGCTGGGCTCCACCAGCCGCACCCCTCAGCACGGGCGGCGGCGAGCGAGCGGGGGCATGCTTCGGGTAGAGGCTGCAGATGCCCCAGGGAGACTTGTGATGGCGCCGACTCACCATTTCCACCTTGACGCCAGGGGGCACTCGGTGACTGTGAACATCCATGGCGGCCACCGTGGAGCGGTCGAGCTGCTGGTCGACGGCAAGGAAACCGGTCGTGCAGAGGTCCATGGGAGCCGGCCCCTGATCCTCACCGGCGAACTCCCCGCCGATCCTCCACTGCCGGTGACCGTACGCATCACGCCCGGGCCCGGCGCGCCCCGCTGTACCGCCGTGATCGCCGGAGCGGAGACGGTGATGTCCCCACGGGCGTTCTGAGTCAGGGGGGCGACCGCCCGCCGGGGGTCTGGGAGGTCGTGGCGTGTCGGCGGGACGGTGGCACGCCAGATTCCGGCCCTGCCAGCTGCGCGCTGCCTACGGAAGGTGCTTTCGCGGCCGCGAAATGCGCAGGCGCCGCATCATGTTGGTGATCTCCCGCAAGCGCCCCCATCGTCAAGAGGCTGGGCAGGCTCTGCTACGTCGTCGAGCAGACCTTCTGGCTCGTGCTCACTTCAGACGCCCGGCTGTCTTCTGGGAGCGACGCCCGGACCTGCACGATGCCTCCCGCTGCTGAACCGTTGACCTCGCCCGCTCTTTGGTGCGTACGATCGGTGGGCCGATCAGCGGAAGTACGATTCGAGCGTGCCGCGCCGGCGGATGTCGAGGGTCGCGCAGTGGAATGAGCCGCCGAACGGCGCGTAGTGCAACAGGTTGCACGGGATCGGCTCGAACCCCCATTTCTCAAGCGCGCGCAGCATGCCGGTGTGGTGCCGCTCAGCGATCACCCGTTTCTCGTCGATCATGAGCACATTCATGCTGAGCCATTTGCCGCACATCGAGGTGATCCTGAGCAGGCGATCGTCGATCGGGTCGGGCTCGGGAGCGACCAGGACGTCCCACGAGTCGAGGATGTCGGGCAGCCGGTCGACGTTGACGTATTCGGGATTGACCAGGACCTTGCCGGGCGCGAGCGGCACGAACGTCGTGTCGATGTGCATGGGCGTGCGGCAGCGGCTCTCGATCTCGTGGATGCGATAGCCGGGTCCGAGATGGCGGCGCAACCAGTCGATGCCCATTCGGTTGGTGACATTGCTCCGCGTCACGAAGAGGTCGCGTCCCGCGCGCACGAAATCCGCCGCGTCGAAGACCGGCTCGAACTCGGTGAGGATGTGACGCACAGGCTCGTCGGGCTCGGGGATGCGGAAGTCCGCCTCGAACAGTTCGTCGGTGAGTTGCGGCTTGGGAGCCGCTGTCCAGCGCGCGCCGCGCCGGAAGTAGTCCTTGAGGATCGGGCGATAGGAGTGAGTCTCGAAATACCGGCACGGCCATGCCATCGGGGTCTCGATGATCTCGTCGCCGATCACGAGCAGGCTGTCCCGCGGACAGGTGTTGCAAAAACCGCGCGACGACCAGCCGGGGGTGCCGAAGCGTCGCCTGTGGTTGACCGCCTCCGGGCGCCTGACCGTGATGCCGAGAGACTGCAGAAGAGCAATGAACCCATCGAGCTCATGCTGCGCCCGCTCGATCAGCACGCGCGGATACCTGAAGCCGGCGGCCAGCCCCTGCAACCGCGCCGCCCACGGTGGCAAGTTGCACGCCACGACCGGATGCTTGCACGGGATCGTCGCGGCATCGAGACGCCCGACGATGATCTCCTCCAGCGGGTCCCATTCGTTGTGTGAATTGACCGGCGAAACGAGAGGCTCCGCAGCGTTGACACTCGCAGCCGATGGCGCCGACATCATGCCTAATTCACATCCCACCTAGGGGCATTTCCTGTCGACCGCCGCCGTCGGAATGCCGGGCCTCTGTGCAACCGCCATACTCAACCGCTTCCGATCGCAAAACAAGTAATTCCCCGAACGATTCCCCGCGGCCGTGGTCGCTGGTCTACGGCTAGGGTCGGAGCCCCCGGTGATCTGCTGCACCGGCTGACCGTGGCCGTGCCCGCACCGATCAAAGCCACCGTGTCTTTATCTCCGGGCTGGCCTTACAACTCTCGTGCCTCCGGCGGGTCCTCTCTCGGAGGGGTGGGGGCTTGTTGGTTGGGTGCGGGAGCGTTGTGGTGCGGGTGAAGGCGGGGTTCCCTCCTCGGCCGGACACCCCAGGGGGCGTACCAGGAACCCGGGCACGGCGTCCAGGCCGGGCCGCTGCGCGGTCGCTGCGCGAGCCAGGACACCGCGCCCGGAACCCTGGTACGGCGGAGCTGTCCGACCGAGGAGGGAACCCCGCCCAGGCCCGTTGT
>NZ_LGUR01000246.1 GCF_001270495.1 Streptomyces viridochromogenes | reverse complement strand
GACCCAACCCCTAGAACATGGTTTAATTAGTGGTGTCGGAAGGGGAGGGCAACCCCCGACCGGCACCGGTAGGCCGACCGGCCGCCGACAACCTCTCTCGCCAGGAGAATGCACGTGAGTACCATGAAGGCCCCCGCGAAGCTCGAAACCATCCGCGCCCTGCTCGCTAAGGCGGAGGACCCCCGCACGCCGGAGTCGGAGGCGGAGTTGGCCCGGAAGCGGGCGTTCGAGATGATGGCGAAGTACGGCGTCGAACAGGCGATGCTCAACGACGCCAACCCGGCCAGCGACGCCCCGACGGACCGTCAGATCGTTCTGGACAACCCGTGGGCGATGGAGCGGGTCCGCCTCATCAACCGCATCGCGCTCGCTCTCGGCTGCGAACTCATCCACGTTGGCCGGGATGGCGGCGGCCCGTCCCGCCGAGTGCACATCTTCGGGTACGCGAGCGATCTTCAGCGCGTCGAGCTGCTGTACACCTCTCTCCTCCTCCAGATGAACAGCGGACTGGCCGCTCGGTCGGTCCCGCCGGGCCAGGGTGCGCGGGCGTGGCGGCGCTCCTGGCTCCTCGGCTTCATCAATCGGGTGGGCGATCGCATCGAGGAGGCCGAGCGCGGCGCACGCGAAGGGGCCAGGGGCGACACCACCGCCACCGGCCGCAGTGCGGCCCTTGTGCTCGCGGACCGCAAGGCCGTCGTTGAGCGCAACTACCGGCAGGCGTACCCGCGTTCGCGGAAGGGCGGCACAACGACCATGACCGGCAACGGGTACGGAGCCGGATGGATCGCGGGAAGCCGCGCCGACATCGGCGGGAAGAGGATCGGCCGCACCACGGCCAGGTCCATAGCCGCGTAGCCCTATTGAGGCCGGGGGCGGCCGCCCGCCGCCCCCGGCTACCGAGCCTGCGACCTACCCGAGGAGATATACCGTGCCGTCTCGAAAGCCACCGGCCACCCCCGCCCGCATCCTCACCGCCGCCGCCGACCACATCGAACGCGTCGGCCTCTACCAGGGTGACCACCTCTGGCAGCCCGGCCGGATGGGCGACACCGCGCCGTGCACCGTGCTGCACGCATGGGAGCGCGGCGTGCGCGCCGCCCGGCCCCGCTGGTCCGTACGCGGCGAACCGTGGGACATCTTCCAGCGCGCCCTATTCGACTCCCTTGTGGTGCTCAGCAACCACGTCAACGGCCGCCCCGTGTCCGGCGTCCGGTGGCGAAAGCTGATGCTCACGGAGGACGCCTACCGGCGCACCCTGCTGTGGTGCTGGGGGGACGAGCCCGAGCGGACCACCGCCGAGGCCGCCGCGATGATCCGCGCCGCCGCAGCCCTGAACCCGAGTGACGGCGATCACGGCAGCCCTGGTTGCCCCACACCCAAAAATATGGTTTAATTAATGGTGCCGGAAGGGGGAGGGTAACCCCCCGGCCGACACCTTCACCGGGCCGAACGACCCAACGAACTCTCACCAGAAAGAGAAGGATCGATGACCAACGTCAAGACCCAGGCCGGCGTCCAGACTGCCCCTGCCCCGTGGCCGACCCTCACGGTCACCGAACTCGCCGCGCACCCCGGCAATGTCCGCGACATCGAGGCTCCGGCCGATCTGCTGGCCGACGTGAAGGGCAACGGCGTCGTGGAGCCGCTGTACGTCGTGCGGACCCACGGCGACGTGCCGCAGATCATCGACGGGTTCCAGCGGCTGGCCGCCGCCGTCGCCGCAGGGCTGAAGACCGTGCCGGTCACGCCCCGCCCCGTCATCCGGATCGACGCGCTCACCCCGCACCCGAAGAACGCCCGTGAAGACCTCGACATCAACGCGCCGTTCGTGGAATCGCTCCGCGCCGAAGGCTGCCGCATCCCCGTCAAGATCCAGCGACTGGACGGCGGAGTCCTCCAGGTCAACGACGGAAACCGCCGCTACCACGCAGCGACGGACGCGGGCCTTACTCACCTGCCTTACGAGTGGGATGACGAGGACCGCGACGCGGCCGGGCAGTTCCTCGACATGATCACGACCGCCCAGCACCGTAAGAGCCTCACCCCGTCCGAGATGAACCAGGCCATGTTCAGCGCCGCCGAGGCGGGCGCGCAGGTCGGCCGCATCGCCAAGGCCGCAGGCGTGCGGCAGAAGGACGTGAAGACGCTGGTCAAGGTCCGGTCGGATGAGAAGTTGAGCGCCGCCGTCGCGGGCGCTAGCAGTTATGAGTGGACTTTCGAGCACCTGGCCGCGCTCTCGGAGTTTGCCGACGACGCCGAAGCGCTCGCCGCGATCACGGAGGTCGCCGCCGAGGATGACGCCGACGCCGGAGACGTCGACTGGGCTATTGCCATCGAGCGGACCAAGCGCGACAAGCGGACCAAGGCCGAGGCCCACCGCGCGGAGCTGGAGGCTGCCGGGCAGAAGATCCGGGACGCCGAGGAGCTGTCCGAGCGGGCCATGCCCGTGTGGCGACTGCGCGGCATCAGCACCGAGGAGCACGCCGACTGCAAGGGGCTTGTGTGGGTGTTCGACGAGCGGCGGGGGGACCGGTATGAGCCCTACTGCTCCGCCCCCGGCCTGTACGGGCACTCGGTGCCCGAGGGGGGCAGCGCCAGCGGCGGCACGAAGACCGCCGCCGAGAAGGAAGCCGAGCGCGCTGCCCGCGCCGCCGTCAAGAAGGGGAACATCGACTGGGACGCGGCCGAGGCCCTGCGTCGGAAGTGGATCACGGACCTGATCAAGCGGCGCAACCTGCCGAAGAACACCACCAACACCCTGATCGGGCACGTCAATAACGCTCTGCTGAACGGCAGTTGGGGAATCTCCGACGACCTGAACAAGGAGGGCACCACCGAGATCCTGGCCGGTTTCCTGGGCCTGAACCCCGAGCAGGCGAAGGACCGGGGCAGCTTCGCCGGGCATGTCGCCAAGGACCCGCGCCGGGCCCCGCAGCTCCAGTTCGCGGCCATCGCCGCCGTCCGGGAGAAGTGCGCGAACCGGTCGGCGTGGCGGACGGACAGCCAGCACGCCCCGTGGACGCGGAAGCCCACGGGCCGTTGGTTCCAGGTGCTCGCGTCCCTGGGGTACCCGCTGACGCCCATCGAGCAGTCGGTCGTGGACGGGGAGCCCTACGACCCGTCGAAGAAGAAGCCCCGCGCCGCGATCACGTCCGGCAGCGAGCCGGAGACCGAGCAGGAGCCCGGCACCGAGGAGGTGAGCGAGCCGGAGGCCGAGGAGGCCGACGAACCGGCGAGCCACGACGAAGCCGCCGCGTAACCACCTCAACCGCCCGACGCCGGGGGCGGGAACCCTTCCGCCCCCGGCCACCCCAGGAGCCCCACGGTGACCCGTACAGCTCTGTTCGAGACCCACGCCGACGACCACGGTTGCGGATGCGTCCCCGCCCCCGCCGAGCCCGACCCCAGCACCACCGCCGACATCATGCAGGCCCGCGCCATCGCGGGCGGGCTTGCGGAGTTCGGCATCGGGCCCGCCCGATGGTCCGCCGCCTACGACCACCAGGCCGCCGCCGTCGTCCTGCGCGTGGACACCCCGCGCGGACTGTACGCGCTCGCCATCCCGGCCCCCGGCCAGCCGTTCCCCGTCCGCCACCGGGGCGAGCGCATCGGCGCGCTGGACTGCCGCCGCACGTACGGCACCGCCGACAGCTACACCGCCGCCCTGTTCGCCGCGTTCCTGCGCGACCGCGCCGCACTCGACATCCCCGGCCGCGATGTTTGCCCCACACGGCAAAACATGGTTTAATTAATGGTGTCGGAGGGGGAGGGCAACCCCCCTCCGGCCCACGGGCCGCCAGCCGGCCCGACCCCGGCCGTACGCGGAGGGCAACCCGCCCGGCCCGGCGCTCGATTCCTCTCTCACCAGCAGGAGCACCCACGATGACCAGCGCAGCCATGCGATTTTCCATCCCCGCCACGGCCGAGTCCCGCGTCCGTCAGCTTGTCGAGGCCACCAATGCCCGTGCCGCCGTCCACCGCCTCAGCGCGTACGCGCTCGACATCTCCGCGCCCTTCCTGGCGGACTACCACGACGTGGACGGCCGCCTGATCGGCAAGCGCCCCATCGTCACCGTGACGATCTCCGGTGACATCCCCCGTCACCACGGCTGGACCGTCATCGCCCGCCTGGACCACGACGAGGAGGGCGAGACGATCACCAGCCTGTTCCCCGGTCTGCCCGAGCAGGACGCCGAGGCCGCGCGCCAGTACCGCGCCATCGAGAACTTCTGCCACGGGTGCGCCGTCGCCCGCCACCGCACCGCCACCTACCTCGCCCGCCACGAGAACGGCGAGATGCGGCAGTTGGGCACGACATGCGTCGAGCCGTACACCGGTCTGCCGATCAAGGGCCTTGAGGCCCTGTGGAGGTTCGGCACGCTGAAGGACTCCGATTGGGACGGCGACGAGGGTGGCATCCCGGCCGATCTCCGCGTCCCGGTGGCCGAGGTCCTGCGGGTGACCGCCGCCATCGTCAAGGCCGAAGGCCGGTTCTACAGCCGGTCCGAGCAGTGGAAGAACACCATGCCGACCGCCGACGGCGTCGAAGCGTACTTCTTCGACCGCAAGGCCCCGATGGAGTGGCGGGCCGCGCTCGACGCCGACCCCGACGCGCCGACCACCGCCGCCGCCGTCCGGGCGTGGGCCGTCCAGGGATACGGCAGCCTCTCCGACTACCACCACAAGGTGGGCCAGTTGGCGAAGGACGAGACCGTCGACCCGCGCCACCTGCCGACGCTCGTGTCCGCCATCGCGGGTTGGTACCGCGACCAGGAGAAGGAGGCCACCGAGCGGGCCGCCCAGAACTCCCGACCGCAGGGCACCGTGGGCGAGCGCATTACCACCACCGCCACCGTCACCACCGTGATCGAGCTGGAAGGCCGGACGTACGGCTACCACACCCAGCGCCGCCGACTGGTGAAGTTCCAGGACCCGAGCGGCAACGTGTTCGTCTGGTTCAGCTCCGCCGCCGACGTCCCCGACCAGGGCGACGAGGTCGAGCTGACCGGCACGGTCAAGGACCACAGCATCTACGGCGAGACCGCGCAGACCGTACTCACCCGGTGCCGCGTCGCCGCACGCGAACCGGTCGCCGCGTAGCAGGTCCCGGCCGGGCGGGAGCCACCGCCCGGCCGGACCCCGGCCGCCGGGCCGTGGGGTGGGCGGCATCGAGCCGCCCACCCCACGCTCCGCCCACCACCGTCCGGGCCCGCCCGCGTCGGCGGCCGGCCCCGGTCACTGGCCCCCGTACGAAGGGCGTCCCTCCGGGACGGCTCAGCCTGGCCCGGCTCGCAGCCGGCCGGAACGTCCGGGCCGCGGGCGGCCCTCCCGCCCCGTCCGGACGCCGGGCCAACGGGCGTGCTCTGCGGGCACGACGGCACTGTCCATCGCGCTCCGCGCGACCGCGGGCGGCACCTCCCTGACGGAGGAACCCTCCGCCGCCGACTGCACCACCGAGAGACCCCGAGGAACATCCCATGCCCGAGAACGCGTGCGCCGTCCAACATCAGGCCGTCCCGGCAGGAGACCCGTCTCCGAAGACCTGTCTCTAGGTCGCCAGGCAGGCCGCCATCCTCGCCGTCACGGCAGCCGACGACGCCATGACCGCCGTGTGCCACAGCCGAGCCGGTGCCGCCGCCCGTCTGGAGGCGGTCATGCACGCGGCCCACAAGGAAGCCGTCGAGGCCGAGAAGTGGGCCGACCGCGCCGAGGAGTACGCCGACGACCCCACCATGCAGAGCAGTGCCCTGCTGTACTGCGCCCGTGAGGCCGTTGACCACGCTGTTCGGGCGCAGTCGGCCGCCGGAGCCGAGACGACGGGCACTGACCTGCGGGCGGAGCTGGAGCGGAAGTTGACGGCGGCCGAGTACGCCGAGCGGGAGACCGAACGCCGTCGTGAAGAAGCCGAGCGGGAGGCCGAGGAGCGCGCGGCCACCGGCATGGACCAGGAGAACCGGGACCAGGCGGCGAGGAACCGGTATCTCGCGGAAGGTCACGTTGCCGAACTCGGCTGGACGGCCGGACACGTCCGGGTGCTGGAGGCCGCCGAGTCCGGACGCTTGTACTGGCGAGACGGGCGAGCCCGGCAGGCAGCACGGTACGGCGTGTGGAACGGTGGCCGGCGGATCAGCCGCGAGCGGACCGAGGCCCTGTTCGCCGCGCGCTTCCTTGTCACCGTCCGCCAGGAGGACGGCACTCGCGTACTGACGCCAACTCCGATGGGCCAAGCCGCCCTTGAACTGGCTCGCCTCCACCCGGCCGGGCTCCACGACAGCGACCAAGCCGCTTACGAGGCACGGTTCGCCCGAGTCCGGCGACGCCACAAGCGCCGAGACGACCAGAAGGCCGCCGCCCGCGTACTCCCGCCCCTCGATTCCAGTGCGCGGAAGCTGTACCGGAAGCCGCTCCTGCTCACCGAACAGCAGGCCCGCGCCGAGCGCGACGCCGCTGACCGGTGGGAGGAGGAAGGTGGCTCTTGCCCCGCGGTGAAAGCGCCGCGCCCTCCATCCACCTCAGCCGAGTGGCCCTTGGCCCCGACAAGGGCCTGGTCGGGCGGGAAGTCGGCCGAGCAGGTCACCTTGTGGTGACGCTGGCGCCGGCCGGAAAGGCTTCTTGCCTCCGGCGGGTCCTCTCTCGGAGGGGGTGGGGGCTTGTTGGTTGGGTGCGGCGTCGTTGTGGTGCGGGTGGGGAAGGCGGGGTTCCCTCCTCGGCCGGACACCCCAGGGGGCGTACCAGGAACCCGGTCACGGAGTCCAGGCCGAGCCGCTGCGCGGTCGCTGCGCGAGCCAGGACACCGCGCCCGGAACCCTGGTACGGCGGAGCTGTCCGACCGAGGAGGGAACCCCGCCCAGGCCCGTTGT
>NZ_LGUR01000245.1 GCF_001270495.1 Streptomyces viridochromogenes | reverse complement strand
GTCGGGGGAGGGTGTGTGGTGGGGAAGAAGCACGGTGCTGGTGAGGGCGGGGTTTCCGAGTCGGAGCGGCTGCTGTTCGGAGGGCCGCTGCGGTACGACACGGGGTGGAATCAGCATCGGGACGCCTTTCTGGAGCTGAACTTCCGGGCCATGGTGACGCGGCTGCCATCGCTGTTGGCGTCGAGCTTCCGGCTCGCCTGGCAGGCCGACCGGCGGGCCGCGCGGACCGTGCTGGTGGCCGAGGTGGGGCGAGGGCTGGGGCAGGCGGTCGGGCTGCTCGCCGTGAACAGCGTGCTGGGGC
The DNA here is from genome assembly GCF_001270495.1 of Streptomyces viridochromogenes. Taxonomy (GTDB): domain Bacteria; phylum Actinomycetota; class Actinomycetes; order Streptomycetales; family Streptomycetaceae; genus Streptomyces; species Streptomyces viridochromogenes_A. The sequence goes on along the minus strand of NZ_LGUR01000245.1, from coordinate 53,159 downwards.
GGCTGATCGGGGGCGGCGCCCTGGAGGAGCGGTTACGGGGTGCCGTGCCCGCCCTCCTCGCGATGGCCGCCGTGATGGTGGTGTCCACGCTGCTGCGGGCCGCGTCCACGTATGCCACCGGGCGGCTGGAGCCGAAGGTGGAACGGGTGGCGACAGAGCTGTATCTGGAGCGTGCCGCGGCGGTGGAGCTGGCCGCGATCGAGGACCATGCCTTCCACAAGCTGCTGGACACCGCGCAGTACGGCGCCGGATCCGCCCGCCGCATGATCGCGTACAGCACACGGGTCGTGAACGCGGCCATCTCGCTGATCGCCGCGGCGAGCGTGCTCACCGTGCTGCACCCGGCCCTGCTGCCCCTCCTCGCCACCATGACACTGCCCAGCGCCTGGAGCGCCCTCACCAACGCCCGGCGCCGCTACGAGTCCTTCCACACCTGGGTGCAGCACTCCCGCGCCGGGCATCTGATCAGCGGGCTGCTGACCGAGCCCGCCGCCGCGCCCGAGATCCGCGTCCACGGTGTCGGGCCCTTCCTTCTGCGGCACTACCGGGCGATGTCGGAGACGGCGGAGGCGGAGCAGGCGCGGCTGGCCCGGCTGGCGGCACGTACCGGGCTCATCGCGGCGGCGTGGACGGGGCTCGCGACCGTGGCGACGTACGCCACCCTGGGCGGGCTGCTGCTGGCCGGGGCCATGGCGCTCTCCGTGGCGGGAACGGCCGTCATCGCGATCCGCACCGGCTCGTCGAGCCTCGACAGCCTCGTCCTGGAGGTCAACGCGCTTCATGAGGAGGCCCTGTTCGTGGGCGATCTCCAGCGGCTGTACGTCGAGGCGGCCGAACGGGCGATCCCGGTGGGCGGCGCCGCACTGCCCGAGGATCCGCAGGAGATCCGCTTCGAGAACGTGAGCTTCAGCTACCCCGGTGAATCCGCCCGCCCCGCCCTCGACGACATCACGCTCGCCCTCCCCCTCGGCCGGATCGTCGCGCTGGTCGGTGAGAACGGCTCCGGGAAGACCACCCTGGTGAAGCTGCTGGCGGGGCTCTACACGCCGGACCGGGGGCGCGTCCTGTGGGACGACGTCGACGCGGCGACCGCCGACCGGCACCAGCTCGCCGAGCGGATCGCCATGGTGGCCCAGGACTTCAAGCGCTGGCCGTTCACCGCCCGGGTCAACGTCGCCGTCGGCCGCTCCTCCGCGCCCCTCACCGAGGAACGGCTGGCCTCCTCGGTCACCGAGGCCGGGGCCGAGGAGGTGGTGGCCGACCTGCCGCGCGGTCTGGACACCCTGCTGGCCCGGCAGTTCAGCGGCGGGCACGAGCTGTCCGGCGGTCAGTGGCAGCGGCTGGGCATCGCGCGGGCCGCGTACCGGCGCGGGCGCATTCTCATCGTGGACGAGCCGACGGCGGCCCTGGACGCACGGGCCGAGCTGGAGGTCTTCGAGAAGATCCGCGCGCTCGCCTCCACCGGCCAGACGGTCGTCCTCATCACCCACCGGCTGGCGTCCGTACGCCACGCCGATCTGGTGCACGTCCTCGACCAGGGCAGACTCGTGGAGTCCGGCACGCCCGACGAACTGCTGGCCTCGGGCGGCGTCTACGCGGAGCTGTACTCGCTCCAGGCGGAGCAGTTCACCGGGCGGGTGGTCACACCGAAGGCGGGCTGACCCTCACCGTCGGCTCGCCCTCCCGCTCACGCGGCGGCGTCGACCGCGACGTCACCGCGGACGATCACCAGGAAGGCGTCCGTCGCGAGGTCCATGACGACCTCGGCGGCCAGGCCTTCCATCCGCCGCGCGTGTGCGAACTCCTCCGCCGGCCACGAACCCCGCGGCCCGCCCGCGGGAAAGCGTTCGAGCACTGTTCGCCCGTTCACCATCCTGCACCTCCGATCAGCGTCGTACTTGTAGGAGTTAACGCCTGCCGGAGGTGAAACGCCTCGCCCGGTGACGGGACTGAGACGTAGTTGACACTCGTTCACCGCGATGTGTGAGCGCCCGCTCACCCTCGATGATCAACCGCTACGCCCCGTGTCAGTCCTCGTACTCGTCGTGATACCGGATGCGCTCACTGCCCGCGGGCGCCCCGAGAGCCGACGCGCGCCCCTTGGGCTCCTCCCACTCCTCCTGCCGGCCCAGCGCGGTGAGGTCCAGGAAGCCGGTGGTCGAGCCCAGCCCGTCCAGACCGCGCTCATACGTCGAGTAGGTGTGGAAGACGCGGTCCCGGTCGCGCAGGAAGCAGCTGATACCGGGTCGTTCCACCGGCTCGCCCTCGTGCTCCAGGGTCACCTCGAAGTCGTGGTTGAAGTCGCTGCCGTACGACGAGTACCAGGGCACCGTCCAGCCCATGCGCGCCTTGAACGGCAGGATCTTCGTGTACGGCGCCCTGGAGACGGCGACGAGGGTCGTCCCGCGCGCCCTGAGGTGCGCCGGATGCCCGATCTGGTCCAGGAACCCCGAGCAGCTGCGGCACCCCGCGTCCCATTCGGGGGCGAACATGAAGTGGTAGACGACGAGTTGCTGCCGCCCCTCGAAGAGGTCGAGCAGGGTGGCCTTGCCGTCGCCGCCCTCGAAGACGTACTCCTCCGCGACCTCGACCATGGGCAGTCTGCGCCGCTCGGCGTTGAGCGCGTCACGCGCGCGCGTGGCCGCCTTCTCCTTGACCAGCAGTTCCTCACGTGCCGCGCGCCACTGCTCGCGCGAGACGATCTCCGGAAGCGACATGGGCGCCCCTCCTGTGCAACGGTCCGTTCCGGGTGGTGACCAGCGGGCGGGGCGGAACTCATCGCCGTGGCACGGATTTTTTCGGAGCAGCCACCGGTGAGGGACACGCCGTACTCGGACCCATGGATCTCGGACTATGTGTCGTATTCCTGGATCCGCCCGCCGTGGCTCCGGTCCAGGAGCGCCGGCATCCGCTCCCCCAACTCCCTTACGACAGTGGGCACATCGATCGCCAGCAGCTGCCGGTCGCGCATCAGGATCCGCCCGTCCACGATCGTCGTGCGGACGTCGGAGGAGCGGGCGCTGTGGACCAGGGTGGCGGCGAGGTCGTGTACGGGCTGGGTGTGGGGGCCGGTGAGGTCGACCAGGATGATGTCGGCACGGCGGCCGGGGGCGAGGGTGCCGAGGGTGTCGCCGAGTCCGATCGCGCGGGCGCTCTGGAGCGTGGCGTGGTGCAGGGCCTGACGGGATGTCAGCCAGCGGGGGTCGCCGGTGGTCGACTTCTGGAGGAGGGCGGTGAGGGCCATCGACTCCCAGACGTCGAGGGAGTTGTTGGAGGCGGCGCCGTCCGTGGCGAGGCCGACGGGGATGCCGAGGTCGTGCAGGGCGCGGACGGGTGTGGTGGTGGGCCAGGCGAACTTGAGGTAGCCGCGGGGCGCGGTGGCGACGGCCGTACGGCCGGAGGCGTTCCGCAGGACCGGCAGGTCGCGGTCGAGGATGCCCGTGCCGTGCGCGATGAGGACGTCGACGTCGAGGATCCCGGTGCGCCGGAGGACCTCGACGGGGGTGACGCCGTGGCGGGCGAGGCTGGTCTCGGCCTGGTCGCGGTTCTCGGCGGCGTGGAGGTGGACGGGCAGGCCGTGCTCGGCGGCGAGTTCGGCGGTGGCGGCCAGGTCCGCGTCGTCGACCGTGTACGGGGCGTGCGGGGCGAGGGTGGTGGTGATACGGCCGTCGGCGCCGCCGCGGTGCCGTAGCGCGAACTCCAGCGACCGCTCCCGTCCTTGGGGGCCCTGGGAGGAGAAGTAGGCCTCCCCCAGGTGGGCCCGGATCCCGCACTCCTCGACGACCGTGGCGACGGCGTCCATCGAGAAGTAGTGGTCCGCGAAGCAGGTGACGCCGCCGCGGATCATCTCGGCGCAGGCGAGCCGCGCCCCCAACTCCACGTCCTTCTCGGTGAGGTTGGACTCGACGGGCCAGACGACGTCGTTGAACCACTCCTCGGTGGGCAGGTCCTCCGCGACCCCGCGCAGGGCGACCATGGGGGCGTGGGTGTGGCAGTTGACGAGCCCCGGGAGGGCGACCTGGCCCGGTGCGTCGAGGCGTTCGACGGCGGCTCGGTCGCGTACGGCGTCGGCGGTCGTGACGCTCTCGACGACTCCGCCTCGGACGACGATCGCGGCGTTCTCCTGGAACCCGATCCGCTCCTGGTCGTCGTGCAGGAGAACGGTGCATCCGGTGATGACGAGGTCGGCGGGAGCTTCCGCGGGAGAAGGCGTCATCACGCCAACGTACGACGCGGTCGTCGGACCGCGTGGGGTGAATCGCGCATCGGCATGCTCCTCAGCCGGCCAGCGGCACCTCGGGGGCCTCGGGGCCGCGTAGTCCGACTCGGTCGCGCTCCTCCGCGAGCTCTTCCAGCAGCTCGGTGAGCCGGGCCGTGTGCCAGGCCGTGAGGCGGCCCGAGTCGTCGAGGTGTACGGCGCACGCGGTCGTCGTGTCGACGAGCCGTTCGAGCGTGCCGACGACGTCGTCCGCGCCCTCCGTGTGCCGGGCGAGCGCGGGGAGTTCCGCGGCGGCGAGAGCGATGGCGGTACGGGCCTCGGCGAGCGCGCGGTAGGCCTCGCGACGCAGGGTCCAGCGCAGCGCGCGGGCGTCGGAACGGGCCGGGTCATGGCCGTTCGGCACGTCATGGACGGGGGATTCGCGCGGGGCTTGGGTGGGGTCGCCGACGCCGCCGCCGGCCTCGCGCAGTACATGGGCGAGGTAGGCGTGCGCGGCCCGGTTGGCCGCGCCGAGCCGGGCCCGGACGCCTCCGCCCCGCTGCCCGGGCATCGGAAGATGCCCCACGACCAGCACGATCGCGCAGGCCAGCAGCGTCTCCCCGATCCGGCTCGCGGAGGCCTGCGGCTCGCCGCCCACCATCACCAGGGCGAGCACGAGCACGGTCACCACGGCCGTCTGGGCGGCGAAGTGCCGGGTGGCGACGGGGATGAGGGCGCCGCTGAGGGCGACCAGCGCGATCAGGCCCTCGGGGCGGGGCAGTACGGCCGCGAACCCGGCGAAGAGCAGGGCTCCCAGCACGGTGCCGGCGGCCCGGCACAGCACCCGGGACACCAGTGGTCCGAGGTCGGGCTTGACGAGGAAGACGGCGGTGGCGGGGAGCCAGTACCAGTGTTCGTGCTGCCCGTACCACTGGGCGTGGTGCAGGGCCTGGGCGATGGCGGCGCTGGCTCCGAAGCTGAGGGCGACGCGCAGCCCGTACTCCCGTCCGCCGGCCCCGAAGACGGCCCGGACCCGGTCCCTGGCCGTACGGCGCCGGGTGTGCAGGTCGCTGTTGCCCTTCCCCCGGTCGAACGCCTCGGCGGCATGCAGCAGGGCGTCGTCGAGCGCGCGCAGGGCGGGTGCGGAGCGGGAGGGCGCGGGGAGGGGGCCGGTGTGGGTGTTGCCGCGCACTGCCGCGGCGAGCCTGCGCGGCCCTTCGGAGGCCCGCTCGGCCACGCCCTCCCCCGCCCAGGCCAGCGCGGTGGCGGCCTCGGCGAGGGGCAGGGCGGCGGCGTACTGCGCGTGCAGTCGTCGCTCGGCGGACGAGGAGGCGTACCGCCGCAGCCGGGGCCCGGTGAGGGCGTCCTGCGCATGGTCGAGGGCGGCGGTGAGCGCGCTGCGGCGGGCGGCGGCGTGGGGGGTGCCGACAGCGTCGAGGAGGTCCGCGACGGCGTCGTACACGGCAGCGACGGCGTCGCGCTCTCCGTCGAACCGGAAGTCTCCGACGAGGGAGCCGGGGGTGGGGAGGGCCAGCCGTAGCCCGAGCAGCCAGGCGGCACCGGCGAGATAGACGAGCGCCCGCTGCCACCCGCTCTCCGGCAACGGCATCCCGGCCCCGATGGCGGAGGCGACGAGGATTTGCGTACCGGCACCGGAGGCGACGGACCCGACGGCGCTGATGCCGCCCGCGAAGAGCCCGAGGCCGGTGAGGAGGAGGGTGAGCGGGACGGCGCCGAAGTGCTCCCCGGCATACGTTCCGACCAGCAATCCGGCCGCCCCTGCCAGCGCGGGCACCCCGATCCGGTTGACGGAGACACGGCGGCTGCCGGGGCGGTCGTTGATGCCGGCGAGCATGGCGGCGATGGCGGCCACCACACCGAGGGAGGTGCGGTCGGCGAGGACCGCGGCGAGGAGGAGGGGGCCGGCGGCCAGGGCTCCTCGGACGACCGCGCTCCAGGGGACGGGTCCGCGCTGGGTGCGGAGGGCGTGGGCGAGCCAGGGCGGGAGTGCGAAGGCCGGGCGTGCGGGGCGGGACACGGGGCTCCTGTCGGGGCGAGGGCGGGGGTGTGCCTTCGGGCGACGGTGGCCGGGCGGCGGGCTGTACTGCCCACCGTAGGTCCAAGTCCTGGAGGGGATGGGACGGTCGTATTTCGAGGATGTGACGATGCCTGGAAAGGCCACGTTCTTTATGAACGCAACTACGCCGGGCCGTCCTACGGACCGAGGGCCATGGCGAGGCGGGTGAGTTCCGCGGTGGTGTTGACGTCGAAATTGGCTCGGATGCGGTCTCCGGTTGTGGTTGGTGTGCGCCGGGATCATGCTGGTCAGGGGGGCGGTGCCGGATGTGAACGGCGAGAGGAGCGGTGATGGCGCGACCTTCCTCCCCCTCCGGCGAGGGGGCACGGGCGGGTGTCGCGCCGCGGGAGCCGTGCACGGCGACGGTGGATGAGCGCGGCATCGTGACGGGGTGGAGCGAGGCGGCCGGGCGCCTCCTGGGCTACGGGCCGGCGGAGGTGGTGGGGCGCCCGGCGGCGCGACTGCTCGCCGACGACGTCGGGGAGCGGGTACGACGCGTCGCCGCCGGAGGCCGGGAGTGGAGCGGCTCGGCGGTACTGCGGCATCGGGACGGCCGGCACCTTCCGCGGCGGCTGCTGGCGCATCGGCGGCCTTCCGGCGGTGCGGCAGCCGAGTGGCTGGTGGTGGCGGGAGCGGCCGGGGGGCCGTCGTCGTCACCGGGGGCGGATCTGCCGACGGACGGGGCGTTCGGGGAGTGGGTGTTGCGCCAACTGCCGTGCAGCGTCGGGGTCTTCGACGGGGAACTGCGACTGGTGGGGGCGAACGCCGGTCTGGAACGTGCGCTGTCGCTGAGCGCGCAGGACATGCGCGGGTGGCGTCTGACGGAGCTCGCACCGCATCCGTTGAGCGAACGGGCCGAGGCGGCGATGCGACGGGTACTGGAAGGGGGTGAGGTGCAGCATGTCGCGGATTTGCTGGGCCCGGGGGGTGTGGGCGCGGAGGGCGGCTGGCCGGCGTCGCTGGCCCCGCTGAAGGATGCGGAGGGCCAGGTGCGTGCGGTGTGCCTGGTGGCGTACCACACGCCGGACGGGGATCCGGCCCGGCAACGGATGCTGCTTCAGGCCCAGCCGCGGATCGGCACCACCGACGACGCCGAGCGCACGGTACAGGAGCTGACCGAGGTGGCCGTGCCCGACGTGGCGGACTTCGTGGCCGTCGAGGTACTGGACACGTTTCGACGCGGCGGCGAGACGGAGCCCGTCCTGCCGGCCGGGTCGGCGGGGCGGGTGACCCTGAACCGTATCGCGGTGCGCTCGGTCCTCGACGACGGCGGCGTTCTCGTCGCGCCGGGGCAGTCGGTGCGCCATCCGGCCGGTTCGCCGGTGACCCGGTGCCTGGTCGAGGGGCAGGCAACCGCGTACTCGGTGGTCGAGCCGGCCGTCGCCCGGTGGATCGAGGAGGACCCGCAGGCCGCCTGGATCGGCCGGGCGGGGCTGCGTTCGGTGATGGTGGTGCCGTTGCGCACCCGCAGCGGCCTGTTCGGTGCGGTACTGCTGGGCCGCCACCGCCGCCGGGAGCCCTTCACGGCGGACGATGTGTGGCTGGCCGAGCAGCTGGCGGGCACGGCGGCCGAGGCCATGCGCCGAGCCCGGCAGCGTGGCCGGGACCGCACCACCACCATGACCCTCCAGCGCAGCCTGCTACCGCAGACGCTGCCCGATCAGCACGCCCTGGACGTCGCCACCCGGTACCTGCCGGCCGGCGGCCGGGCCGGGGTGGGCGGCGACTGGTTCGACGTGATCCCCCTGTCGGGCGCCCGGGTGGCTCTGGTGGTGGGCGATGTGGTCGGTCACGGCGTGCGCGCGTCGGCCACCATGGGCAGGGTACGCACCGCGGTACGCACCCTGGCCGACGTCGATCTGCCGCCCGACGAACTGCTGACCCACCTCGACGATCTCGTGGTGCACCTGTCCGCCGAGGAGGCCGGGCCGCAGGGGGCCGCGGAGGGTGCCGCCGGGATCGGCACCACCTGTCTGTACGCGGTCTACGACCCCGTCTCCCGCCGCCTGGCGATGGCCCGGGCCGGCCACCCCCCGGCCGCCGTGGTCGCCCCCGACGGCGCGGTGCGCTTCCTCGACGTGCCGCCCGGCCCGCCCCTGGGTCTCGGCGGTCTGCCGTTCGAGACCGTCGAGACCGAGCTGGAGGAGGGCAGCCTGATCGCGCTGTACACCGACGGTCTTCTCGAAGCCCGCGACCACGACATCGACGAGGCCCTGGACAAGATGTTCGCCACCCTCGCCCGCCCCGCGCGGACGCCGGACACGGTCTGCGACCGGCTCCTCGCCGCCATGCTGACGCACCCGCCGGACGACGACATCGCCCTGCTCACCGCCCGCACCCGCTGCCTCGGTGCCGACCGGGTCGCCACCTGGGACCTGGACTTCGATCCCACGGTCGTCGCCCGAGCCCGCCAACTGGCCACCGAGCAGCTGGCCGTCTGGCACCTGGAGGAGGCCGCGTTCATCACCGAACTCGTCGTCAGCGAACTGGTCACCAACGCCCTGCGCTACGGCCGCCGGCCCGTCCGGCTGCGCCTGATCCACGAAGGCCGCACCCTCATCTGCGAGGTCTTCGACTCCAGCAGCACCGCCCCGCACCTGCGCCGCGCCCGGATCTTCGACGAGGGCGGACGGGGCCTGCTGCTGGTCGGCCAGCTCGCCCAGCGCTGGGGCACCCGGCACGAGGCGACCGGCAAGACCGTCTGGGCCGAGCAGTTCCTCACCCTGAGCTGAGAGGCCCGCCGTCGCACCAGGAGGAAGGCCCGCGTCCGGGGGGTCGCGGGGGTGATGACGGGGTGCGTCCAGGTGCAGGCCGTACGGTCGGCGGGTTGCGGGCGCCGCGTTGGGGCGGGTGGAGGGTGCGGGGGCAGAGGTGGCGCTGGGGGCGGTCGTGCGCGGGGTGGTCGTGCGGGGAGTGATCGTGCGGGGGTGCGCCGTCTGAGCGAGGGAACGCTGCCAGGTCAGTGTGGACATGAGCGCTGGTTCCTTTCGGAGGGGGGAGGTCGGAGGGAAAGGGTGACGGGGTGAAGGCTGTTGTGCCTTCACCCCGTCGTGGTGGGTGTTGCGGCCCGCCGTCCGCGACTTACACGGCCGGGGCCGGCTCCTCGACCGGAGCCTCCGGCGCGAGCTGCGCCTCAGGGTCGGGCTGCACCGGCTCGGTGCCCTCCTCGGTCTCGGTGCCCTCAGCCTCGGTACCTTCAGCCTCGGTCCCTTCAGCCTCGGTGCCCTCCTCCGTCTCGGTCCCTTCAGCCTCGGTGCCCTCCTCGGTCTCGGTGCCCTCAGCCTCGGTGCCCTCCTCCGTCTCGGTCCCTTCAGGCCCTCCTCCGTCTCGGTCCCTTCAGCCTCGGTACCTTCCTCGGTCTCGGTGCCCTCAGCCTCGGTGCCCTCCTCCGTCTCGGTCCCTTCAGCCTCGGTGCCCTCCTCGGTCTCGGTGCCCTCAGCCTCGGTGCCCTCCTCGTGCTCGCCTTCCTCCTCGTGCTCGCCTTCCTCCTCGTGCTTGCCTTCCTCCTCGTGCTCGTCCTTGACCTCGTCCTCGTCCTTCCAGTGGTCCTTGTCCTTCCAGAAGTCGTCGTGGTGCTCGACCTTCCAGTCGTTGTAGTGCTTCTCGAAGTAGTAGTAGTCCTTATGGCTGTCCCAGAAGTACCGCTTGACGTGCTTGATTACTACGAAGTAGCACTCGTACTTCTGCTCCCAGTAGAACTTCTGGCCGCCCGCCCAGCAGTAGTACTCCTTCTCCCACTTGCCCTTGCCCTTGTGGTCCTTGTCCTTGTCCTTGTGCTTGTCCTTGCCCTTGTGGTCCTTGTCGTCCGTGTGGCCCTGGAAGCTCTTGTGGCCCTTGTCGCCCTTGTGCTCCTTGTAGTCCTTGAGATGCTTCTTGTGCTCGTCGCTCCAGCAGTAGTTCTTCTCGTGCTTGTCCTTGTCCTTGCCCTTGCCCTGGGGCGCCATGGTCGCCGCCGACTTGGAGGACGCCGGGGCCGCCGTCGCGGCGGTGGCCGGAAGGATGACACCTCCGGCGACGACCGCGGCCGACACCGCTGCCGTGGCCAGACCCAGCCGGCGCTTCGGACGGACGTTCTCGCGAGTGCGGGTGACAGTGCTCATGATTCCTCCTGAAGTGGTCGGCACTTGTTGGTGCCCTTCCGCCCCGTTTCGTTCCGGTTTGTCCGGTGGGGCGCACTTCCAGTAGGCCCTCCCCGACCAGCGGGGTCACGTTCCGAGGGCTCGGGACTTGACGGATCCGAAACCATCGGGTAGAAGCGCGGCGACCCTGCCCGGAACAAGGGAGCGAGCGCGGCAACAGGAGGGATGGCCGACGAGTCGCGATCGGTGATGAAACGCCCCGCACCAGAGGTCGGCCGGCGGACTGGTATGCCGAACGTGAAGGGAACCGACACACCGTCAGGCAGCTTTGCGCCACGCCTTGTTCAGGCCACGGCGCCGTACGCCCCCGTCAGTGACCGGGTCGGCGTTCGAAGACCGGCCGGGCCCACAGGGGCGGATGGGGAAGCGCCCCAACAGCCCGGTCCGCCTGGGCCGGCGGATGGGCCGCCGGCTCCGGTGCGGGCCCCTGTGCCGTGGTGCGCAACGCCGCCACGAACTCCAGACAGGAGTCGTAACGATCCTCGGGAACCTTGGCCAGGGCTCGCGCCACGACCTCGTCCATCGCAGGCGGCACATCCGGCCGCCTCTCGCTCAGGGCGGGCGGCTGGTCGTACTGGTGCGCCCAGAGCAGTTCCATGCTGTCGTCCCGCTGGAAGGGCGGCCCGCCCGCGAGGGCCTCGTAGACGACGCAGGCGAGGCTGTACAGATCGCACCTGCCATCCACCGGGCGCCCCGCGATCTGCTCCGGTGCCACATAGTCGAGGGTGCCGACGAACTCCCCCACGGACGTGAGCCCGGTCAGCGACAGCGATTTCTTCGTCAGCCCGAAATCCGTGAGATAGACATGCTCGGGGTGGTCGCTGTCCGTACCCCGGGCCACCAGGACATTGCCGGGTTTGACGTCTCGGTGCACCAGATCGTGCTCATGGGCCGCGTCCAGGGCGGAGGCCACCTGCGCGGCGATACGCAGCGCGGTCTTGACGGGCAGGGGACCGTCCCGGTCCAGCAGGGCCCGCAGATCCAGCCCCGGGACGTACCGCATGGCGATGTACAGGACACCGTTCGCCTCACCGGCCTCGAAGATCGGCACGATGTGCGGGTGGTCGAGCGCCGCGGCCGCCCGCTGCTCGTGCGCGAAACGACGGCGGAAGGTGTCGTTGCGGACCATGTCAGGGGTCAGCAGCTTCAGCGCCACCGTACGTTCCAGCCGCAGGTCCCTTGCCCGGTAGACCACGGCCATTCCCCCGCGACCGAGCTCGCACTCCACCTCGTAGCCGGCGATCCGCTCCCCGACCAGTCCCGCGCTCATCACCTGTCCCCATCCGCGCATCCCCGGCCACCGTGCGGCCGGCGCCTCACGGGCGACGCATCACCCGAACGACAAAAACCCATACATCCACAATTGTCCTGCGGACGTGCTCGACCGGCCACATCCCTCCAGGACGACAGTGCACGGCGACCAGGACGGCCAGGACGTCTGGTGGGCAGGGCGGCCCACCGGCAGGGCCTGCCCGTGGGCCGCCCTGAAGGTCACCGGACGCCACCGGACGCCAGCGGACGCCACACGCGAGGCGACATCACCCGGGAGGCGACACCGCCCCCTCGATCACCTGCTCGAAGAGCCTCTCCGCTTCGGTGACCGCCGGGCCCAGCCCATCGCGGCGGGTGCCGAGAGACCCGATGACGCCGTCGATGCTCCGCAGCCCGGCCCGCTCCAGCAGCCGCTTCTCGTTCGTCACCCATTCCCCGCGCGCCGCCAGCACGGCGTGCCCGGTCTGCGCGGCCGCCACGGCGAGGGCACCCGCGACCTCGGTGAGACGGCCCGCCGGAGCGTGGCTGGCCCGCGTGTAGGCGAGGGTCGCCCGGGCGGTGCCGTACCAGCGCTCACTCGCCGTGCGCCGCAGCCCCTCGGGATAGACGGCCGGTCTCGGCAGCTCGCCCCGCAGCACCTGGTTGATCGCCAACTCCGCCACCACCAGGTAGCTGGGAATCCCCGCGAGATGGAACAGCAACGGCTCCACCCGGAACCGCCCCTCCTCCGCTTCGGCCAACTCCCGTTCCACCACGTCGAGATCGCGATAGTGGACGTCCACCCGCCGCCCCTCGATCGTCAGCCACGCTCCCCCGTTGAAGACACCGCCACCCCAACCACCGACCTCCGACACCTCGCCCTCCCAGCCGAGGGCGCGGAGGTCGTCCGGCTCGAAGGGGCCGCGGTAGTAGACGGCCAGGTCCCAGTCGCTGTCCGGCTTGTGGGTGCCCTGCGCCCGGGAGCCGCCGAGGGCGACGGCCTGGACAGTGGGGAGGGAGGCCAGGCGGTCCGCGGTGGCACCGAGGAAGACGGGGTCGGGGCGGGCGGGGTCGGAGAGGCCGGAGTCCGGGAGGGCAGGCATGGGCGCAGCGTATGCCGCATTGTCAGTGGCGCAAGCTATCAATGAAGTCGTCACTCAGCGTAACGACGACGGGGGAAGCACTGATGGCGACGCACGAGAAGACTCCAGAACCAGAGGAGCGAAGCCAGGCACCGTCCCAGCCCACCCGCACACACCTCTCCGCAGCCGGACTACGGTCCCGCGGCTGGACGCCCGGCATGATGCGCCAACTACTCGGCGAACCCGACCTGTTGCGCACCAACCCGCACCTGCGCTCCGCCCCGCGGACCCGCCTCTACAGCATCGAGCGGGTACGGGCCGTCGAGCGGAGCGAGGAGTTCCGCGCCGCTTCGGCGGCTGCCGCGCGGCGGTCCGCCGCCGCGCGTGCTGCCGCTCTGCGCAGGCGGCGGGAGGTGCTGGCGCGCATCGCGGCGGAGCCCATCGAGGTGCCGCGGCCGGCCCCGGACAGGCTCGCGGCACTGGCCGTCGAGCACCGCAACCGCCTGGACGAGGAGCGGGCGTTGTGGCGTAAGGGCCATGTCGCGGATCCCGCCACGGTCGACAGTGCCGAGCCCCGCGCGCTCGACCGCTGGAAGGTCGACTATCTACGCCATCGAATGACGCGGTACGACGGGATCCTCGCCGAGTTGTCCGGCCGTACCGGCCGCGCGGCAGCCGAGGAACTGCTGCGCCACCGCATATACGCGGCCATCTCCCAGGCGTACCCGGCCCTTGCCCGGGAGTGCGAACGCCGACTGCGTGAACGGAGGTTCGGGCCACCGCCGGGATGACATCCGGGGGGCAGCTCCCAGGACGCCGGGCCCGGCCAGTCCGCTGCCGCCTCGGAAATTCGGATGCGTACATGGGTCAGGGCCCGGATGATCGGCGAGTTGTCGCCGTACGACTCGACAAGTCGTCGCCGCACGACTCAAGACCCCTCGGACAGCCCCAGGAGCCCCCATGATCCGGCGCGTCACCTCCCCCGCCCTCTTCCCTCCACCCACCTACTCCCACGCCTCCGTCGTCGAGGCCGGCACGAGACTCGCCTTCCTCGCCGGTTCCGTGCCCCTGGACGGCGACGGGAACCTCGTCGGCGAAGGAGACCCCGTACGGCAGGCCGAGCAGGTGATCGCCAACCTCAAGGAACAACTGCGGGTGGCCGGCAGTGACTTGGCGCATGTCTTGTCAACCGATGTGTACGTCGTGAGTGGCGACACCGCGGTGCTGTCCGCCGTCTGGGAGGTCGTCGAGGCGTCGGGGCTGAGCGTCGGCCCGCACTCGTCGACGCTGCTGGGCGTGGCCTGCCTCGGCTACACGGGGCAGTTGGTGGAGATCACCGCCACCGCCGTCGTTCCCGACGAGCCGGCGCGAGAGTCACGGCCGTGACCCTCGTCGCGCTCCGCCGCGCCACCGCGTCCGACGCCGGGGCCGCCGCCGACGTCTGGCTGCGGTCCTTCGCCGCCGCCCTGCCGACGGTCGTCCGGCCGCGCTCCGACGACGACGTGCGGACCTACTTCCGGGAGGTGGTGGTCCTGCTCAGGGAGACCTGGGTCGCCGAGGCCGCCGACCGCGTCGTGGGCCTCATGGTCCTCGACCGCGACCAGCTCTCCCAGCTCTACCTCGACCCCGACTGGCGGGGCCGCGGCATCGGTGACCGCTTGGTCGACCTCGCCAAGCAACGCAGACCGGGCGGGCTGAGCTTGTGGACCTTCCAGGTCAACAAGCCCGCCCACCGCTTCTACGAGCGCCACGGCTTCGTCGCCGTCGAGTTCACGGACGGCAGCGGCAACGAGGAGCAGGAGCCGGACGTGCGGTACGTCTGGCACCCCTCCGTCGTCACCCCGGACCACACCCTCGTCACCCCGGACCACGCCCTCGTCACCCCGGATCACACGTTCGCCGCCCCGGACCGCTCACTCGTCACCCCGGACCACTCCTGATCGCCGGCCCCACACCCGCCGCTTCGGCAGCGGTTTGGCATAGGTGCCCGCCCGGCTCGTCGTCAGCCCCAACCCCACCAGCGACTCGGCGAGTTTGACGGCCGCCCCCACCCCGTCGACCACCGGAACCCCCAGTTTCTCCCCCACGGTCCGCTGCAACCCGGTCATCCCCGCACAGCCCAGCACCAGGACCTCGGCGCCCGCGTCCCGCGCCCGTTCGGCGGCCGCCAGGAAGGCGGACTCGGTGCGCTCGCCGTCCTCCAGCTCCAGCACGCCGAGCCCGGTACCGACCACGGCGACGCAGTTGCGACGCACGCCGGCCGTTTCGAGGCTGTCCTCGATCTGCCCGCACGACCGCTCCAGCGTGGTCACCACGCCGTACCGCCGCCCGAGCAGGCAGGCCAGATGCGCGGCTGCCTCCGTGATGTCGACGACGGGTACGTCCACCAGCTCCCGGACGCCCTCCCGCCCGTGCTCCCCGAAGCCGGCCATGACGACCGCGTCGTACTCGGGGCCCTCGTACGTCCGCAGCGCGTCCATCACGGCCGCCGCCGAGAGGTAGCTGTCGAGCCAGCCCTCCGCCGACTCCGGCCCCCAGGCGGGGGTCAGTCCGAGCACGGTGGTGCCCGGGCCTGCGGCGGCCCGGGCACCTCGTACGATCTCCTCGGTCATCTCCTGCGTGGTGTTGCAGTTGGTGACGACGATCCGCACGTCCTTCAGACCTCCCGCGTCCCGGCCCCGGTGGCCGACTCGACGGCGGACTCGGCGCGCTCACCGCGGCACAGCACCAGGTACAGCCCCGCCCCCATCGCCGTCCCGATGAACCACGAGTACGGCGCCACATCGCTGAACGTCTTCACCAGCGCCAGCACCGCCGCGACACCCGCCGCCGGCAGGAACGCCCACAGCGCCTTGGGGTTGACGCCCTTGCGGTAGTAGTAGCGCGAGCCCGGCTCGGCGTTGAACAGCTCGTCGATGTCCACCCGGCCGTGCTTGACGAGGTAGTAGTCGACCATGATCACGCCGAACAGCGGGCCCAGGAAGGCACCCAGGCCGCCCAGGAAGTAGTTCACGACCGTCGGGTTCGAGAAGAGGTTCCAGGGGGTCACGACGAGCGCCGCCACGGTGCTGATCATGCCGCCGACCTTGAAGGTGATCTTCTGCGGCCAGACGTTGGCCAGGTCGTACGCCGGTGAGACGAAGTTGGCGACGATGTTGACGCCCATCGTGGCGATGGCGAACGTCAGGGCGGCCAGGACCAGGATCCAGGTGTTGCCGACCTTCGCCACCAGCTCCGCCGGATCCGTGATGGCCTCGCCGAACACCTCCAGCGAACCGGCCGTGACGATCACCGAGACGACCACGAACGCCGTCGAGTTGATGGGCAGGCCCCAGAAGTTGCCCTTGCGGACCGTCCGGTAGTCGGGTGCGAAGCGCGAGAAGTCACAGAAGTTGAGCATCAGCGTGCCGTACGTGGCGAGGATCAGGCCGATCGCGCCGAACCACTGCCGCCACTGCTCGCCGACGGAGACCGGGTGCGGGGTGCTCGTGAGCGAGATCGTCCAGCCGGCCTTGGCGAGGATCCAGACCGCCAGCGCGATCATCACCACCCAGATCGCCGGACCGCAGAAGTCCTGGAACTTCCGCACCGACTCCATGCCCTGGCTGATGATCAGCGCCTGGATGAGCCAGAGGGAGAGGAAGGAGACCCAGCCGAGCGCGTGCAGACCCAGGAAGGAGCTGTGCGTCCAGGACTCCAGACCCGGCCAGGCGGCCAGCAGCATCACGTTGACGGCGACGGACGCGAGGTAGGTCTGGATGCCATACCACATGATGGCGATCACGGCCCTGATCAGCGCCGGGATGTTGGCACCCCAGACGCCGAAGCTGATGCGGCTCACGACGGGGAACGGGACCCCGTGGCGCTGGCCGATCTTCCCCATCCAGTTCATGCCGATGTAAATGAGCACGAAGCCGACGAGCAGGGATGTGAAGACCTGCCACACGTTCATGCCGAGGACCAGCAGACCGGCCGCGAACGTGTAGTTGCCGAGGTTGTGGACGTCGGACATCCACAGGGCGAAGAGGTCGAAGACCTTCCAGTTGCGCTTGCCGGCAGGCGCGAGGTCTTCGTTGGTGAGCCTGGGATCGGGGACGAACGCTGGTGTGCCGGTGACTTCGGCACGGTCGGCGAGGGACACGGGGCCTCCAGGAGCCGGGGGACGGAGGACTGCTTGTGGAGGGTGTTTGGTATACCAAACTGCGGACATGGTCCTCCCGTCAACCATTCCGACCGATGTCGCTCTTGTTAACGCTCCGTAAAACACACCCGGAGTCGGCGAAGATGGCCCCATGAGCTCCACGACGAAGATCGAACCCATCGGCGCGGTACGGGAACGCGTCCTGGCGACCCTCCGGCAGGACATCATCGCGGGGCGCCTGCGGCCGGGTGACCGGCTGGTCGAGCGGGAGCTGGCCGAGCGCCTCGGAGTCTCGCGGGTCCCGGTCCGCGAAGCGATCCGGGCGCTGGTCGTCGAGGGCTTCGTCCACTTCGAGTCGGCACGCCGCACCGTCGTGCGCCGGCTGACCCCGGCCGACGTGAAGGAACTCTTCGAACTGCGCGAGGCGCTGGAGGTGTACGCGGCCGGACTCGCCGCGTCACGGGCGACACCGGAGAACCTGGCCGAGGTCGAGCGGCTCCTCGACCAGGCGGCCGCCGCGACCGAGGCGGGAGACGCGGAGATCATCACGGACGTCAACAGCCGACTGCACGACCGCATCATCGCCATGGCCGGCAACAACCTGTTGATCGAGGCCCTGGAACCGGTCGCCGGGCGCCTGCGCTGGATGACCCGGCGGAACGAGGAGTGGCCCCAACTCCTCGTGGAGCACCGGGAGTTGTACGAGTCGATCGCCTCCGGCGACCCGGCTCGGGCGCGGGCGCACGCGCTGGCCCACGTGCAGACCAACTACCGGTCGACGATGCGGCAGCTGTTCGGGGAGGAAGCCGGTTAGCGTCCCGCGTACCTTGTCCGTTGCCATCGCCGTCGCCGAGGCCCCTTGGGGCCCGCCGACCCGCTGACCCGCCTCGTTGAGTCGCCTCATCGGAGCGAGGCCGCCCGCGCCGCCGTGCCGAGCACCTCCCGCAGCATCGCGGGGGTGAGCCTGCCGGTGAAGGTGTTGCGCTGGCTGACGTGGAAGCACCCGAAGAGGTCGAGCCCGCCGAGAACGCCGACGCCCTCCAGCGCGACCCGCGCCCCGTGCGCGAACGCGGGCCGCGGCCGGGGCACGCTCCACCCCGCCTCCACCAGCGCGGGCAGCGTCGCCTGCCAGCCGAAGGCGCCGAGTACGACGATCGCCCGCAACGTCGGCCGCAGCAGCCCCAGCTCCCGCACGAGCCAGGACCGGCAGGTCTCCCGCTCACCGGGGGTGGGTTTGTTGGCGGGCGGAGCGCAGTGCACGGGGGCCGTGACGCGTACGCCGTACAGCTCCAGGCCGTCGTCGACGGCGACCGAGGTGGGCTGCGAGGCGAGACCCACCTCGTACAGGGCCTGGTACAGCACGTCACCGGAGCGGTCCCCGGTGAACATCCGGCCCGTCCGGTTGCCGCCATGGGCCGCCGGGGCCAGCCCGACGATCAGCAGCCGGGCGTCCGGCGGACCGAATCCGGGCACCGGGCGGCCCCAGTACGTCTGGTCGGCGAAGGCGGCGCGCTTGGTGCGGGCCACCTCCTCACGCCAGTCGACCAGCCGCGGGCAGGCCCGGCAGCCCGCGATCCGCCGGTCGAGGTCAGTGAGGGCATCCACAGTTCCACCGTAGTCACAGTCGCACCGGTACAGCCGTCGCGGCTCCGTACGCGGGCTAAGGTCGAGGCATGGCTTCCGGGAATGACAAGGGGACGGGCGGCGGCGCGGCCGCGGGGCAGAGCGGCGAAAGCGTGCGGATCGACAGCTGGATCTGGTCCGTACGCCTGGTCAAGACCCGCTCCATGGGCGCCACCGCCTGCAAGGGCGGGCATGTGCGCGTGAACGGCCACAACGTGAAGCCCTCCCACTCGGTGCGCGTCGGCGACGAGGTACGACTGCGCCAGGAGAACCGGGAGCGGATCGTCATCGTCAAGCGGCTCATCAGCAAGCGGGTCGGCGCGCCGGCGGCGGTCGAGTGCTACGTCGACAACTCGCCCCCTCCCCCGCCGCGCGAGGCCGTCGCCCCGGCCGGCCTCCGCGACCGCGGCACGGGCCGCCCGACGAAGCGGGACCGGCGCGAGATGGAACGGCTGCGCGGGCTCATGGACGGCGGGGCTGGACAACAACCACGCGGCCGGTGAGACCCGGCTTGTGACGAACGGCCGTGACAGACGGCCGTGACATACGCCAGTGGCGTCCGGTCCGGGCACTCGGCCCGCCGGACGCCACGTTGCTGTACGGCGCGTCGTATGTCACCGCGGTCAGTCCCGTCGTCGCACCAACCGCAGCAGCTCCGCGTTCGAGCCTCGCCGCGCCCACGCGATGAGGGCGAGGGGCAGGATCAGGATGAGCGGTGTGACGGCGTACTCGCCGCCGAAGTAGGTCAGCTGGACCACGAAGGCGCCCATCATCAGCGCACTCAGCGCGATCGCGGCCACCGACTGGAGCACCGGGATCAGCAGGGCGATGGCACCGGCCAGTTCGAGGACACCGATGGCGTACATGCCCGCGCTGCCCCAGCCCATCTCCTCGAAGCCCTCCAAGGCCGAGGGGTGCGCGATCAGCTTGGGCAGCGCACTCGCGACCGCGTAGAAGAGGGCGAGCACTATCTGCAGGCCGCGCAGGGCGATCCGGGCCCGGCGGCCGCGAGGCGTCGCCGACTCGGCGATGGCGGAGGCAGGCGCGGAGGCGGTGGCGGAGGCGGTGGTCTCGGACATGGGGTCTCCCGTGTGAAGCGGTCCGTCGTGCTGTCACAGAGGTAGACCGGGGGTCGCCCCAGAACTCATCGGCGTACGAACGGAGTTTCACGCGCTCCCGTCGACCGGGTTGGTCGGGGCGATCGGGTCTACCGCGTCGAACGGCAGCCACCCGTGCCCGATGTACCAGTGACCGCCCGCCCGCAGATGGTCCCCGACGGCCCGCTCCACGGCAGTGCGGCGCGGCAGGCTCTCGACCGGCAACTCCGGGTCGCCGAAGACGAACTGGACCGGCTCGGTGTCGGCCGGTTCCCGGTCCTCGCGGGCGACGCCGAAGCGCTCCTGGAACCGGACGATGTTGGAGTCCCCGGGAAGGTATTTCCTGAGCTGCGGGTCCAGCAGCCAGGAGTGGCAGGTCACCGCCCGGTACCGCTCCTGCGGAAAGTGCAGGGCGAAGAACTCCCGGGCGAGCGCCAGGGAGCGGTCGACCGCGGCCGGGGACAGCGGCCCGCAGAAGTCGGGGATGTGCAGGTTGAGGCAGCGCGAGTCCGGCCCGACGTCGAGTCCGGCCGCCGCGAGCCGCGTGCCGGTCCGTTGCCCGAGCCGCGCCCGCTCGAACTGGAGCCGCCCCAGCTGGTACAGCTCGCCGCGGAAGTGATGGACGAGCCACCGGGGAGCCTGCACGCCCGCCCGGCCGTACCGCCTGCGGTGCAGGGCCATGTTCCGCCCGAGGTCGGCGAGGGTACGCCGGGTGACGTCGGCCGGGATGCCGTGCTCACGGTGGTACGCGCGCGTGGCCGGCAGCGCCGCGACGAACACGTACACGGGGAAGCAGCGCTGCAGGGCGCCCGAGGGCCAGTCCAGGTCAGGCAGGTCGACCGGCCCGCCGACGTCCCCCATGCCCCGGACGAGTTCGCCGACGGACCGCTGAAGGACCTGGCGCAGCTCCGGGTCGTCCGTCACCCGCCGGGCCATGCGGACGACGTCGTTGACGTCCTCGTGGGGTACTCCGAGGTCGAGCAGCACTTCGGCCAGTTCATCGGTGTCCGGCAGCACGAGGCCCCCTGTGAGGAGTGCGAGGAGTACGTTTCAAGGAGGAGTGGTGATCCCGATGCGTACGGGCAGTGAGCCGACGACAGCGCGCAGTGCACTGCGGGCCCGCTTCTGGCTGTGCGTCTGGGGCGTGGTCTGGGCGATCTTCGGCACCGCCGCGTTCGCGATCGCGGGCCGCCCCGGTTGGGCGGTGGCCTGCGGGGTGCTGTGGCTGGTGATCACGATCGACATGGCCATGGTCCTCAGGCACATCCGTCAGGGCCCGCACTACCAGCCGGGCCCCGGCATACCGCCGTACCGCCCGCCCGAGAACCGCCCGTACCGGCCACCACCCGAGAACCGCCACCCCTAGGGCCTGTTGCGACCGTCGGGCCTGTTTCGACCGTCGCCCCCGAAGAACCGCCACCCGAGCCGCCGCTCACCCGTCGAACCGAGCCGCCTTCAGGTACTGCGGGTTCGGATCGAGCGCGGCCGCCAGCCGGAAGTGGCGCTTGGCCTGGTCGCCCCGGCCCTGCCGCTCGTAGGTCCGGGCGAGCGCGAAGTGCGCGAACGCGTTGTCCGGCTCACGCTCCAGGACGATGGTGAACTCCAGCTCCGCGGGCCGCAGTTGCGCGGCGGCGAAGAAGGCACGCGCGCGCAGCAGCCGGGCGGCGGTGTTCTCCGGATGCACGGCGATGACCCCGTCGAGCAGCTTCACCGCGCCCCGCGGGTCCCGCGCGGCGAGCAGTTGCTCGGCGGCGCGGAAGTCGATGACATGCGTCTCCGGAGTACGTCCGGTCGAACCGCTGGTCTCGGGCACGGCAAAGTCCTTCCCTCACTGGAAGACTTCAACGCGCAAACGGGCGGCGGCTATTCCTGAGCCACGCGGGACCACCGGCGGCTACCGGCTCCCCTGTGTCCCCTGGGACCGCGCCCCCTGGGACCGACGCACAAGCTCGTCCCACACCTCCGTCACGCGACGCCGCAGCTCATCCAGCGGTACGTCGTTGTCGATGACGATGTCCGCGATCTCCCGGCGCGTCTCACGCGTCGCCTGCGCGGCCATACGCGCGCGTGCGTCCTCCTCGGTCATGCCGCGCAGCCGGACGAGCCGGTCGAGCTGGGTCTCGGGGGCGGCGTCGACGACGACCACGACGTCGTACAGCGGCGCGAGACCGTTCTCGGTGAGGAGCGGGACGTCATGCACGACGACGGCGTCCCCGGCGGCGGCCTCTTCGAGCTCACGGGAGCGGGCGCCGACGAGGGGGTGCACGATCGAGTTCAGTACGGCGAGCCGGTCCGCGTCCGCGAAGACGATCGAGCCCAGCTTGGGCCGGTCGAGGCTGCCGTCCTCGGCGAGCACTTCCTCGCCGAACGCCTCGACGACGGCCGCCAGACCGGGCGTACCGGGCGCGACGACCTCGCGCGCGATGCGGTCCGCGTCGATCAGCACGGCTCCGTGCTCCACGAGCAGCCGCGACACCTCGCTCTTGCCGGCCCCGATGCCGCCGGTCAGCCCCACCTTCAACATGAGCCGCAGCTTAGGCCCTGCCACTGACATCAACACCCGGCAGGCCAGGTCCGCCCTCAGTTGTCGCCTTCCCGCTCCGCCAGGAACCGCTCGAACTCGCGCCCGATCTCGTCCGCCGACGGGATGTCCGCCGGCTCGGCGAGCATGTTGCCGCGACTCTCGGCCCCGGCCACGGCGTCGTACTGGTGCTCAAGGCCCTCGACGAGGTTGGTGAGCTCGTCGTCGCCCTCACGGATCTGACGGTCGATCTCGTTCTGCGTGCGGTGGGCCTCCGTGCGCAGGGAGTGCGCGACGGCGGGCAGGACGAGTCCGGTGGCCGCGGTGACGGCCTCCAGGACGGTCAGGGCCGCGTCCGGGTACGGGGACCGGGCGATGTAGTGCGGGACATGCGCGGCGACGCCCAGGACGTCGTGGCCGGCCTCCATCAGCCGGTACTCGACCAGGGACTCGGCGCTGCCGGGCACCTGCGCCTCGTCGAAGGGGCTGCTGTGGCCCGGGACGAGGTCGGTGCGGTTGCCGTGCGGCGTGAGGCCGACCGGGCGGGTGTGCGGGACGCCCATGGGAATGCCGTGGAAGTTCACCGACAGGCGCACCCCGAGACGCTCCACGATCTCCTTGACGGCCGCGGCGAAGCGCTCCCACTCCACGTCCGGCTCGGGCCCGGACAGCAGCAGGAAGGGCGCCCCGGTCGCGTCCTGCACAAGCCGCACCTCGATGGCGGGATCCTCGTACTCGCTCCAGCGGTCGCGCTTGAACGTCAGCAGCGGGCGACGGGCACGGTAGTCCACGAGCCGGTCGTGGTCGAAGCGGGCGACGACCTGGTGGGGCAGCGAGTCGAGAATCCGGTCGACGATCTGGTCGCCGGTCTCGCCCGCGTCGATGTATCCGTCGAAGTGGTAGAGCATGACAAGGCCGGCCGACTCCTGGGCGAGCGCCATGTCGACGACGGCCAGCCCCTTCGGCTCCCATGCGTACAAACCCTGCGGATCAAGCACTGTGACCGCTCCTCCTCGTGTCCGTACATCACAACACCCTTACGGGCGGGGGCATTCCCAGAGGAGGGATCAGTGATCATGCCGGGTGGGACCATGTCCCTGAGGGGCGCGGGGCTGTGTCGATATGCGGCTCGGCCGCGTGGGCGCGACAAGCCCCCACCGGCCCGCAGCCGAAACGCGCCCCGCCCCGCCCCAGGGCAACGCTGAGGGGCCGTACCTCGAAAGGTACGGCCCCTCAGTTACCGGCTA
This sequence comes from Streptomyces viridochromogenes, assembly GCF_001270495.1. Classification (GTDB taxonomy): domain Bacteria; phylum Actinomycetota; class Actinomycetes; order Streptomycetales; family Streptomycetaceae; genus Streptomyces; species Streptomyces viridochromogenes_A. The sequence continues at coordinate 29,783 of NZ_LGUR01000245.1, read as the reverse complement.
AGCCTCAGCGGCAGCGATCAGCTCTGGCCCCCGGCCAGCTTCTCACGCAGCGCGGCAAGCGCCTCGTCCGAAGCCAGCGCACCGGAGGTGTCCGCACCCTCGGAGGAGTACGAACCGCCACCCGCGGCCGGAGCCGCACCCGCGGTGTCGCCACCCTCGGCGGCAGCGGCAGCGTCGGCCTCGCGGCTCTTGATGACCTGCTGCTGGTGCTGCTCGAAGCGGGTCTGCGCCTCGGCGTACTGGTGCTCCCACGCCTCGCGCTGGGTCTCGTAGCCCTCGAGCCAGTCGTTGGTCTCGGGGTCGAAGCCCTCGGGGTAGATGTAGTTGCCCTGGTCGTCGTAGGACGCGGCCATGCCGTACAGGGTCGGGTCGAACTCGACCGTGGCCGGGTCGGCACCGAAGGCCTCGTTGGCCTGCTTCAGCGAGAGGCTGATGCGGCGGCGCTCGAGGTCGATGTCGATGACCTTGACGAAGATCTCGTCGTTGACCTGGACGACCTGCTCCGGGATCTCCACGTGGCGCTCGGCCAGCTCGGAGATGTGGACCAGACCCTCGATGCCCTCGTCCACGCGGACGAACGCACCGAACGGAACCAGCTTGGTGACCTTACCCGGGACGACCTGGCCGATCTGGTGGGTCCGGGCGAACTGCTGCCACGGGTCTTCCTGCGTCGCCTTCAGCGACAGGGAGACACGCTCGCGGTCCATGTCGACGTCGAGAACCTCGACGGTGACTTCCTGGCCGACCTCGACAACCTCGGAGGGGTGGTCGATGTGCTTCCAGGAGAGCTCGGAGACGTGGACCAGACCGTCGACGCCACCCAGGTCCACGAAGGCACCGAAGTTGACGATCGAGGAGACGACGCCGGAACGGACCTGACCCTTCTGGAGGGTGGTGAGGAACGTCTGGCGGACCTCGGACTGGGTCTGCTCCAGCCAGGCACGGCGGGACAGGACCACGTTGTTGCGGTTCTTGTCCAGCTCGATGATCTTGGCCTCGAGCTCCTTGCCCACGTAGGGCTGGAGGTCGCGAACGCGGCGCATCTCGACCAGGGAGGCCGGGAGGAAGCCACGGAGGCCGATGTCGAGGATGAGACCACCCTTGACGACCTCGATGACGGTACCGGTGACGATCCCGTCCTCTTCCTTGATCTTCTCGATGGTGCCCCAGGCACGCTCGTACTGGGCGCGCTTCTTCGAGAGGATCAGGCGGCCTTCCTTGTCCTCCTTCTGGAGAACAAGGGCCTCGATCTCGTCACCGACGGCGACGACCTCGTTGGGGTCGACGTCGTGCTTGATGGAGAGCTCGCGGCTCGGGATAACGCCTTCGGTCTTGTAACCGATGTCGAGCAGGACCTCGTCCCGGTCGACCTTCACGATGACGCCGTCGACGATGTCGCCGTCGTTGAAGTACTTGATCGTCTCGTCGATCGCGGCGAGGAAGGCTTCCTCGTTACCGATGTCGTTGACCGCTACCTGCGGGGTGGTGGCGGTGGTCTCGGTGCTGCTCGTCATGTGGGAAAGGGCTCCGGTACGGACATTGAAGTCGTAGGTACTGCTACGCCGGGAGCCCGTATCGCTCTGAAGAAGCCGGACAGCCAAGGAAGCACCCCACCGAGAAAAACTGGTGATGGCGCCTCGAAAACCGAGGGGACATACAACAGATGCGAGCGCAGCCTGCTACGTCTGAGGTGCGCAGGCCCGCAGCGCAACTTGTAGCATACGGGGGCAGCCGGACAGGGTCAATGCGCGAAGCCGCACACCCGGGGCGGATCGCCGCATACCCGGCACAAAACCTGTCTCGAGAGGCCACGCAGGCCTTGGAGCACCCCTCGCGTGACACCGCCGGGAGGGGCCGCGCCATTCAGGTGACGGAAGAGTACGACGAGGGAGCCCATCATCCAAGAGCCCGTATCGTCCGAGATCACGTCCGGCGCGTCGCCCGACGCATCGCCCGACGCCGCCTTCGATCCGGAGGCCACCCGGCGCGACGCCGGTGTCGCGGAGAGTTCCCGCGCCAACCGGGGCTGGTGGGACCGCAACGCGGACGAGTACCAGATCGAGCACGGCACGTTCCTCGGTGACGACCGCTTCGTATGGGGCCCCGAGGGCCTGGACGAGGTGGAGGCCGAGCTGCTCGGCCCGCCGGAGGACCTCAAGGGGAAGGACGTCCTGGAGATCGGCGCCGGCGCGGCCCAGTGCTCGCGCTGGCTGACCGCGCAGGGCGCCCGCCCGGTCGCCCTGGACATCTCCCACCGCCAGCTCCAGCACGCCCTGCGCATCGGGGGCGCGTTCCCCCTGGTGTGCGCCGACGCGGGCGCCCTCCCTTTCGCCGACGCCTCCTTCGACCTGGCGTGCTCGGCGTACGGGGCGCTGCCGTTCGTCGCCGACCCGGTGCAGGTACTGCGGGAGGTGCGGCGGGTGCTGCGGCCGGGCGGGCGCTTCGTCTTCTCCGTCACCCACCCCATCCGCTGGGCGTTCCCGGACGAGCCCGGCCCGGCGGGCCTGTCCGTCTCGGCCTCGTACTTCGACCGCACTCCGTACGTCGAGCAGGACGAGGAGGGCCGCGCGGTCTACGTCGAACATCACCGGACGGTCGGCGACCGGGTGCGGGACGTCGTGGCGGCGGGGTTCCGGCTGGTGGACCTGGTCGAGCCGGAGTGGCCGGCCTGGAACTCCTCGGAGTGGGGAGGCTGGTCGCCGCTGCGCGGGAACCTGATCCCGGGGACGGCGATCTTCGTGTGCGTACGGGACTGAGCGCGTGATCCGTTACGACGCCCTGGACGCGCTGCCGGTGCGCAGCGCCCTGCCCGGTCTGGATGACGCCCTGGAGGCGCAGGGCACCGCGGTGCTCGTCGCGCCGCCCGGCACCGGCAAGACGACCCTGGTGCCGCTGGTCCTGGCGGGGCTGCTCGGCGCGGGACCGGCGCGGCGGGTCGTCGTGGCCGAGCCACGGCGGATCGCCGCTCGGGCCGCCGCGCGGCGGATGGCGTGGCTGCTGGGCGAGAAGGTCGGCGGGAGCGTCGGGTACACCGTGCGCGGGGAACGCGTCGTCGGGCGCCACGCGCGTGTGGAGGTCGTCACGACAGGTGTGCTCCTCCAGCGGTTGCAGCGCGACGAGGAGCTGGCGGGCGTGGACGTGGTGGTCCTCGACGAGTGCCACGAGCGGCATCTGGACGCGGACACGGTGGCGGCGTTCCTGTGGGACGTACGGCAGGCGCTGCGGCCGGAGCTGCGGCTGGTGGCCGCGTCGGCGACGACGGACGCGCAGGGGTGGGCGCGGCTGCTGGGCGACGCGCCCGTGGTCGAGGCCGAGGGCGCCTCGCATCCGGTGGAGGTGGTCTGGTCGCCGCCGACGCGTCCCGTACGGCCGCCGCACGGCATGCGTGTCGACCCGGCGCTGCTGACGCATGTGGCGTCGGTGGTACGCAGGGCGCTGGCCGAGCGGGCCGGGGACGTGCTGTGTTTCCTGCCGGGCGTGGGCGAGATCGCGCGCGTGGCCGGGCAGCTGAGGGAGCTCGGGGACGTCGAGGTGCTCCAGGTGCACGGGCGGGCGTCGGCGGCCGTGCAGGACGCCGTCCTGACCGGTGGTGAGCGGCGCCGGGTGGTGCTGGCGACGTCGGTGGCGGAGTCGTCGCTGACGGTTCCCGGGGTGCGGGTGGTGGTCGACTCCGGGCTGGCGCGGGAGCCTCGCGTCGACCACGCGCGCGGGCTGAGCGCGTTGACGACGGTACGGGCCTCGCAGGCCGCCGGGCGGCAGCGGGCGGGGCGTGCCGGGCGGGAGGCGCCCGGGGCGGTGTACCGGTGCTGGGCGGAGGCCGAGGACGCGCGTCTGCCGCGGTTCCCGTCGCCGGAGATCAAGGTGGCCGACCTGACGGCGTTCGCGTTGCAGGTGTCCTGCTGGGGCGATCCGGACGCGGCCGGGCTGGCGTTGCTGGACCGGCCGCCGGGCGGGGCGATGGCGGCGGCGAGGAGCGTACTGACGGCCGTCGGCGCGGTGGACTCCGGCGGGCGGGCAACGGCGCGGGGCACCGCGTTGGCCCGGCTGGGGTTGCACCCCCGGTTGGGGCGGGCGCTGCTGGACACGTCCGGTGCGGGCGCCGAGGTGGTCGCGCTGCTGAGCGAGGAGGCGCCGAGAGAGTACGGCGACGACCTGGCCGCCGCGCTGCGGGCGGCTCGGCGGGGTGGTGACGCCTATGCGGGGCGGTGGCGTGCGGAGGTGCGGCGGCTGCGTTCGGGCGGCGAGAGCGCGCCGGCGGGCGACGCGGACGACCGCACGGTGGGCCTCGTCGCCGCCCTCGCCTTCCCCGAGCGGGTCGCCAGGGCCGACGGCGGCTCCTACCTCATGGCCTCCGGCACCCGCGCCGAGCTCGCCGAGGGCAGCCCTCTGCGCGGTGCTCCGTGGCTCGCCGTGGCCGTCGCGGACCGCCCTGTCGGCAAGGGGCACGCGCGCGTGCAGCTCGCCGCCGCGGTGGACGAGGACATGGCCCGGTCGGCAGCGGCCTCCCTGTACTCCGAGGGCCAGGAGGTCCACTGGGCCGACGGGGACGTCGTCGCCCGGCGGGTGGAGCGGCTGGGGGCGATCGAACTCGCGGCGCGCCCGTTGCGCGACGCCGCCCCCGACCTCGTACGGAACGCGCTGCTCGAAGGTCTCCGGCAGGACGGGCTCGGCCTGTTGCGCTGGTCGCCGGAAGCCGGCGTACTGCGTCGGCGGCTCGCCTTTCTCCGTCTGCACCTCGGTGATCCCTGGCCCGACGTCTCCGACGATGCGCTCCACGCGCGCGTGGACGAGTGGTTGGAGCCCGAGCTGGGGCGCGCCCGGCGGCGGGCCGATCTGGCGCGGATCGACGCCGGGGAGGCGCTCACCAGGCTGCTGCCGTGGGCCTCCGGGGAGGCCGGGCGGCTCGACGAGCTGGCACCGGAGCGGATCGCCGTACCGAGTGGGTCCAGAATCCGGATCGACTACGACAACCCCGAACAACCCGTCCTCGCCGTGAAGTTGCAGGAGATGTTCGGCCTCCACGAGTCGCCGTCCGTCGCCGGGGTGCCGCTGCTCGTCCATCTGCTCTCCCCCGCCGGGCGCCCGGCCGCCGTCACCGCCGACCTGGCCTCCTTCTGGAAGGACGGCTACAACGGCGTACGGGCGGAGCTGCGCGGTCGCTATCCGAAGCATCCGTGGCCCGAGGATCCCGCCACCGCCGAGCCGACCCGGCACACCAACGCCCGGCTCAGGCGTTGACCGGCTCCGGCTCGGCGTCCTTCGTCGGCCTCGGGTCGCCGGGGCGGCGGCCCCGTGCCTCCAGGTAGAGGGAGAGGGAGAGGAGCACCAGGGCCAGGGCCAGGAAGCCCCACGGGAGGTACGACGTCATCAGCAGGACCAGGGTGCGGTTGGACTTGACCAGGGCCACCGTGGAGTCGATGTAGTCCTCGCGCATCTTCACGTGGCCGGCGAACGCCGTCACCTTCTCGCGGCCGCCGAGCAGGGTGCCGCCGCGCAGTTCCTCCTTGTGGATCTCCTCGCCGTAGACAGGGGCGCCGGTGAGGGGTTCGACCCAGAACTTGCGGACGGTGGTGTACCAGCGGGTCGTGCCGGTCTTGGCCACCGACTCCGGGGTGATGCCCTCGACCGGCATGGTCTTGGGGAACCTGACCTTGGTCCACGGGATGGTCTGCTCGAAGTAGTAGACGTCGACCCCGCGGAAGTTCTGCGTCCCCTTGTAGTGGATGGGGGCGGTGACGCGTGCCTGGGCGTCGAAGTACTCGTAGTCCCGTTTCTCCGTCAGGAAAGGCCACTTGAACTCGATGCCCTGCCGTTTCACCGGGTCGCCGTCGACCATCTCGCCGGTGGCGTGGACGGGTTCCTGGGTGTGGGCGTCGAAGATGTAGCGCTCGGGGATCTTGGAGACCATCTTGCCGTCGGGGCCGACGACGTACGACAGGCCGTCCCAGACGACGACGTCCCGCCCGGCCGTCTTCTCGATCTTCTCCGACTCCTCGACGTTGCCCTTCAGCGTCTGCACGATGGTGACCTCGGGGACCTTGCGGGCCTTCATCGTGCCGTAGTCGAGGAGGGTCGCGTCCTTCGCCTCCAGGACCATGTCCTGGTACTGGTTCGCCGGGATCTTGGCCAGGCGTGGGAAGGCGTACCAGCGCAGCAGCGGGGACAGTGCCGCGAAGAACACGGCGAGGGCGAGCAGGACCAGGCCGGCCTTGCGGCGCATCTCGGCCTCCCTCCCGAACGGTTCGTGGACGGGCGGTTACGGGTGTGCGGGCACCGTCGTCAGCAGCGGCTTGGGGGATGTCTCACCGGCCGGGCTGCCGAGGGCGGTGATGGTGAACACCAGGACGAGCGCGACGGCGAGACCGGTCGCGGCGGCGATCAGGGCGCGCATACGGGCCTCCCGGGATCCCGGAGCCATGACATCTGATACATCGTCAGGTTTGGCACCGTAGCAACGGGCGGGCGAGATGAGAACACGTTGCGCACAGGGACGAGGGGCGCCCCGTCCGCCGTGGCGGAAGGGCGCCCCTCGTTCGGATCTCGCGAGGGCTACGCGGTCGGGCTCGCCGACGCCGACCCGGATGCCGACTCCGACGGGGTCGGGCTGGGCGACGTCTCGGCCGCCGCCACCTTCAGTTCGACGGTCAGCGTCGCGCCGCCCGCGGTGTTGATACGGAGCAGATACGTGCCGGCGGCGTCGTCGGCGTACAGCTTCGGCAGCTTGAGCAGACCCTTCTCGTCCGTCGTCAGACCGGTCAGCGTGCGCACGGTCTTGCCGTCGGCGTCCTTGAAGTAGGGGCCCTTGTCGTTCTCGGCCGGGTCGTCCGCCGACTTGATGAGCGTGGCGGTGGCCGCGACCTTGTCCGCCACGGCGCCCTTGTACGTCGCCTTCACCTCGACCTGGTCGGCGAACTCGCCGCCCGGGGTGCAGGTCAGCGCGGTGTCGCTGGTGCGGGTCAGGGTGTCGGCGGCGCGTTCGGTGACGGTGGCCGTGTAGTCGAGGCCGGCGATCGCACGGCCGACGACGGTGGCGCGGACCACGAACTCGCCCGTGTCCTCGCCCGCCTTCAGCGCGGGCGCCACGGCCTCGCCCGCGCTGTCGGTGAGGGCGGCGGCGTACTTCTCGCCGGTGCTGAAGGTGGCGTCGGTGGTGCCGGTGATGGTGAAGCGGACCCGGACCTTGGCGACGGCCTTGCCCGCCTTGGTCTCGGCGCGGGTACTGATCTTCTCGGTGAAGGTGTCGCCCGCCATCGCGGTGAGCTTCGCGGTGTCCGCGTCCTCCAGGTGGTGCACCGTGTCGGTGGCCGTGGGCGGCGTCGTGCCGGGCGGGGTGGGGCCCGGCGGGGTCGGCTTGGGGGGGGTGGAGCCACCGCCGTTGCCGTCGGGCTCGGTGCCGCCCGGCGCTGTCGGTGTGGTGGGTGTGCTGGGCGTGCCGGGGGTGGCGGGAGCCGTCGGTGTCGGGCTCGCGCCCGCCGAGTCGTCGCTGCGGCCGGACGGGAGGGAGCCGGTGCCGTCCGGGATCTCGTGGGTGCCCTTGCGGTAGTACTCCAGCCACCTCATGACCAGGTTGAGGTAGTCCCGCGAGTTGTTGTAGCTGAGGATCGCGCGGTCGAGGTCGCCCTGGGTGGACAGGTCCCAGCCGAAGCGGCACAGGTAGTGGCCGGCGGCGAGGGCGGCGTCGTAGACGTTGTTGGGATCCTTCTTGCCGTCGCCGTTGCCGTCGCGGCCGGCCCATTCCCAGGTGGAGGGGATGAACTGCATGGGGCCTACGGCACGGTCGTACGAGCTGTCCCCGTCGTAGGCGCCGTTGTCGGTGTCGCTGATGTTCGCGAAGCCGTTGCCGTTGAGCTGCGGGCCGAGGATCGGGGTGAGCGTGGTGCCGTTCGCGTCGACGCGGCCGCCGCGGGCCTGGCCCGACTCGACCTTGCCGATGGCGGCGAGGAGTTCCCACGGCAGGTTGCAGCCGGGCTTGGCCTCCTGGAGCGCGGTCGCGGCCTTCTTGTAGGCGTCGAGGACGGTCGCGGGGATGCCCGCCTCGCCGGTGCCCGGGGTGACGGGGGTGTCGGCGGACGGCGAGGGGTTGGGGCTGTTGAGCGGCGGCAGGTCCGTGTAGTACGGCGAGTTGCCGGTGGCGCTGTCCTCGGCGGCCGCGTCCGGTGAGGGCTGGGTTCCGGTGGCGATCCGTCTGCCGGCGTCGTCGGTCGTCACGCCCGGAGCCTGGGACGCGGCCAGCGCCGCGACCGCGACCGCGGCCACGGTGGTGTTCAGCGCCCCCTTGCGCAGCCTGCCGAATTGCGCCGCCATGTAGTGGACCCCTCCTGCGGACGCCCGGGCGCCCGACGCTGTCTGCGGGGCTCGCCATGCCGAGCCCGCCCCTGTTGTGACGATCGACCAGCCGCGACAGTTGCCCTCGCGGCACGATTTCGGTCGCTGTTCACTTGTTCGACCGCATCCCCCGGCACGGCGACCCAGGCGACCCTACGACAACTTCCTTTGCGGGGGCACCCGTTGGCGCCCGATTTTTACCAGTTGGCCACACGGGTCCGCACCCCGTCCCGCGCCCCGGTCCCGCGCCCCGGTCCCGCGGCCCGCGACTCGGGCCGGCCGGCACCGTCCCGCATACTGACTTCCCCGACGAACCGGGCCATCCGCCCCTTCAACATCCCGCTCAAGGAGCCCCGTTGCCGTTCACGCTCAGCCATGCGGCGGCCGTACTGCCCGCCGTACGCACCGACGGAACCGGCCGAAAAGGGCTCATACCGGCCATGTTGGTGGCGGGCTCCTTCTCTCCCGACATGACCTACTACGTGGCGAGTGTCCTGCCGGAGGCGATGGCGTTCGGCGACGTCACGCACTCGTTCGCGGGCGTGTTCACCGTCGACGTGGTGGTCGCCTGGGCGCTGGTGGGCCTGTGGCTCCTGCTGCGCGAGCCCCTGGTGGCACTCCTGCCGGCCCGGCGGCAGGGGCGGCTTGCCACGCTGCTGCGCTGCGGGTCGCCACGCGCGCGTGTAGGGCCGTCACTGGCGGCGCGCTGGTACCTGTCGGCCGCGCTCGGCGCACTGACGCATGTCGTGTGGGACGCGTTCACCCATCTCGACCGCTGGGGAATGCGGCTGTTCCCCGTCCTGGGCGAGGAGATCGCGGGGTCGCCGCTGTACTGGTACCTCCAGTACGGCGGTTCGGCGGTCGCCGCGGTCGTCATCGCCGCGTTCGTGACCGTGGCACTACGGCGGTCTCCTGCCGCTGCCCCGGTCGGTGTTCCGGTGCTCTCGGTACGGGACCGGTGGCTGGCCGGCGCGGTGATCGGCGGGTTGGCCGCGGTGGCGGCGGTGCAGCGGGCGTCGCGCTGGTGGGCTTACTGGGGGTCCACCGCGAAGTACTGGGAGCTGATTCCGACGCTGTGCTTCGGGGCGGGCGCGGGGCTCTGCCTGGGGCTGCTGCTGTACGCCGTGGGGGTCAGGGTGTGGCGTCCGGTTCCGGGGCCTGACAGTGCGGGTTCGGATGGGGCCGGGAGGGAGCCGAGCCGTCCGGCGGCTCGATGACGGCCGCTCCGGGGTGGGGCCGTGGGAGCGCGGTGCGGGCGAGGGCCAGGTAACCGCGGAGGGTCGTCGCCCTGCGCCGCAGGGGTCCCATCAGGTCGGCGGGGATGCGGGCGCTGCTTGCGCCGGGGGCTAAGGGCGGGACCGAGGGCGGTGCCTTGGAGTGGGCGCCTTCGGTGTTCACGTTCGCCGATGCCGGGGCTGTCCGGCGGTGGAGCGTGCGTATACCCATGACCGCATCCTTACGGGCGCCGGTCAGTGGGGGCGCTTTTGCGGGGGCCACGCGAGTGACGGTCCCTCCGGGGGCTCCCCCGCCCCTGGGGGCGCGCTGTAGCGCCCCCCCAGGAGCACCCGGGCTAGTGCGCCGCCGATTCCCAGTCCGGGCCCGCGCCCACCGAGACGCCGAGGGGGACCGTGAGGTGGACGGCGTTGGACATCTCCCGGCGGACCAGTTCCTCCGCGGCCGCTCGCTCGCCCGGGGCGATCTCCAGGACGATTTCGTCGTGGACCTGGAGGAGCATGCGGGAGGTGAGGTTCTCCTCGCGCAGGGCGCGGTCCACGTTGAGCATGGCGATCTTGACGATGTCCGCCGCCGTGCCCTGGATGGGGGCGTTGAGGGCCATGCGCTCGGCGGCCTCCCGGCGCTGCCGGTTGTCGCTGTTGAGGTCGGGGAGGTAGCGGCGGCGGCCGAAGAGTGTCGCCGTGTAGCCCGTCGCCCGGGCCTCGTCGACCGCGCGGCGCAGATAGTCCCGTACGCCGCCGAAGCGCTCGAAGTAGGCGTCCATCAGGGCGCGGGCCTCGCCGGCGTCGATGTTCAGCTGCTGGGAGAGCCCGAAGGCCGACAGACCGTAGGCCAGGCCGTACGACATCGCCTTGATCTTGCGGCGCATCTCCGCGTCCACCGCGGCGGGTTCCACGGCGAACACCTGTGAGGCGGCCGTGGTGTGCAGGTCCTCACCCGAGGTGAAGGCCTCGATCAGGCCCTCGTCCTCGGACAGATGGGCCATCACGCGCAGTTCGATCTGGCTGTAGTCCGCGGTCATCAGGGACTCGAAGCCCTCCCCGACCACGAAGCCCCGGCGGATCGCCCTACCCTCGTCCGTGCGGACCGGGATGTTCTGCAGGTTCGGGTCGGTCGAGGAGAGGCGGCCGGTCGCCGCGACCGTCTGGTTGAAGGTCGTGTGGATACGGCCGTCCGCCGCGATCGTCTTGATCAGACCCTCGACGGTGACGCGGAGCTTCGCCTGCTCGCGGTGGCGGAGCATGATGACCGGCAGTTCGTTGTCGGTCTGGGTGGCGAGCCAGGCCAGGGCGTCGGCGTCCGTGGTGTAGCCGGTCTTCGTCTTCTTCGTCTTGGGCAGGGCGAGCTCGCCGAAGAGGACCTCCTGGAGCTGCTTGGGCGAGCCCAGGTTGAACTCGTGCCCGGCCGCCGCGTGCGCCTCCTTCACCGCCTGCTGCACGGCGCCCGCGAACATCTGCTCCATGGCCTCCAGGTGCGCCCGGTCGGCCGCGATGCCGTGCCGCTCCATCCGGGCCAGCAGGGCGGAGGTCGGCAGCTCCATGTCACGGAGCAGGTCCGCGGCTCCGACCTCTTCCAGGCGGCTCTCGAACGCCTCGCCCAGGTCGAGGACCGCGCGGGCCTGGATCATCAGCGCCTCGGCCTCGGCGCCGTCGTCCGCGCCGAAGGCAAGCTGGCCGTCGGCCGCGGCGGCGGGGGCCAGCTCGCGGTGGAGGTACTCCAGGGACAGCGCGTCCAGGTCGAAGGAACGGCGGCCCGGCTTGACCAGGTAGGCGGCGAGCGCGGTGTCCATGCGGACGCCGGCGATGCTCCAGCCGTGCTCGGCGAAGACCCGCATCGCGCCCTTGGCGTTGTGGAAGACCTTCGGCCTGCCGGCGTCGGCCAGCCAGGCCGCGAACGCCTTCTCGTCGGCCTCGTCCAGCTGCGACGGGTCGAACCAGCCGGCCGTGCCGTCGGCCGCGGCGAGCGCGATCTCGGCGACCGAGCCGGTGCCCAGCGCCCAGGTGTCGACGGTGGCCACGCCGAGGAGCTCGCCCGCGTGCTCGGCCAGCCAGGGGGCCAGCTCACCGGTGCCGAGCACCGAGCCGTCCAGCTCCACGCCCTCGGTCGAGATCGGGGTGGTCTCGGCCTCCTCGGCACCGGGGTCGACGCCGAAGAGTCGCTCGCGCAGCGAGGGGTTACGGATCTCCAGGGTGTCCAGGATCATCGCGACGGCCTTGCGGTCGTACGGCACGCGCGCGACGTCGGCGACGGTCTTGGGCAGCTCGACCTGGCGCTCCAGCTCGGTCAGGCGGCGGTTGAGCTTGACGGACTCCAGGTGGTCGCGGAGGTTCTGCCCGGCCTTGCCCTTGACCTCCTCGACGCGCTCGACCAGCTCGGCGAACGAACCGAACTGGTTGATCCACTTCGCGGCCGTCTTCTCGCCGACGCCCGGGATGCCCGGCAGGTTGTCGGACGGGTCGCCGCGCAGGGCCGCGAAGTCGGGGTACTGGGCGGGCGTCAGTCCGTACTTCTCGAAGACCTTCTCCGGGGTGAAGCGGGTCAGCTCGGAGACGCCCTTCGTCGGGTACAGCACCGTCGTGTGCTCGCTGACCAACTGGAAGGAGTCCCGGTCGCCGGTGACGATCAGCACCTCGAAGCCGTCGGCCTCGGCCTGGGTGGCGAGCGTGGCGATCACGTCGTCGGCCTCGAAGCCGTCGATCGCGAACCGCGAGACGTGCATGGCGTCGAGCAGCTCGCCGATCAGCTCGACCTGGCCCTTGAACTCGTCCGGGGTCTTGGAGCGGTTCGCCTTGTACTCGGTGAACTCCGCGGAGCGCCAGGTCTTGCGGGACACGTCGAAGGCCACCGCGAAGTGCGTGGGCGCCTCGTCGCGCAGCGTGTTGGCCAGCATGGACGCGAAGCCGTAGATCGCGTTCGTCGGCTGGCCCGTCGCGGTCGTGAAGTTCTCCGCGGGCAGCGCGAAGAACGCACGGTAGGCCAGCGAGTGCCCGTCCATGAGCATCAGGCGCGGCCGGCCGCCGCCGGGGTTGTTGTCGGTCTGCTTCGCTGCTGTCTCTGCCACGCCCCCGATCCTGCCACGCCCCACTGACAGTCGGTCCCCCTCCGCATACCCTCCCCGGGCCCCCGCCCCCGTTGTCGGTGCCGCGTGCGAGGATCGGAGATGTACCTCACACGTGTACACAAAGGGAGAGTGCGCGATGGCCACCAAGCCGCCCAAGGGTGATCCGGTCCAGGACGCGCCCCAGGTCGCGGAGCCGCAGCACGCGGCGGCGGGGTTGCCGGCCATCGGGCACACCTTGCGCATCGCCCAGCAGCAGATGGGCGTGAAGCGGACCATGCTGACGCTGCTCAGCGTCAACCAGAAGAACGGCTTCGACTGCCCGGGCTGCGCCTGGCCGGAGCCGGACCACCGGCACAAGGCGGAGTTCTGTGAGAACGGCGCGAAGGCGGTGGCCGAGGAGGCCACCCTGCGCCGGGTCACCCCGGAGTTCTTCGCCGCGCACTCCGTCGCCGACCTCGCGACGCGGAGCGGTTACTGGCTGGGGCAGCAGGGGCGGCTCACCCACCCCGTGTTCCTCCCCGAAGGCGGCACGCACTACGAGCCGGTGAGCTGGGAGCGCGCCTTCGACATCATCGGCGAGGAGATCGCCGCCTGCGACTCCCCCGACGAGTCCGTCTTCTACACCTCCGGCCGCACCAGCAACGAGGCCGCGTTCCTCTACCAGCTCTTCGCGCGCGAGCTCGGCACCAACAACCTGCCGGACTGCTCGAACATGTGCCACGAGTCCTCGGGGTCGGCGCTCTCCGAGACCATCGGCATCGGCAAGGGCAGCGTCCTGCTGGAGGACCTCTACAAGGCCGACCTGATCATCGTCGCCGGCCAGAACCCGGGGACGAACCACCCCCGCATGCTCTCCGCGCTGGAGAAGGCCAAGGCCAACGGCGCGAAGATCATCAGCGTCAATCCACTGCCCGAGGCCGGCCTGGAGCGGTTCAAGAACCCGCAGACCCCGCAAGGCATGCTCAAGGGCGCCGCGCTCACCGACCTGTTCCTCCAGATCCGCATCGGCGGCGACCAGGCCCTCTTCCGCCTCCTCAACAAGCTGATCCTCGAGACCCAGGGCGCCGTCGACGAGGAGTTCATCGGCGAACACACCCACGGCTACGAGGAGTTCGCCGCGGCCGCCCGCGCCGCCGACTGGGACGAGACGCTGACCGCGACCGGCCTCACGCGCGCGGATATCGAGAAGGCCATGGAAATGGTCCTGGCCTCGCAGCGCACCATCGTCTGCTGGGCCATGGGCCTCACCCAGCACAAGCACTCCGTGCCGACCATCCGCGAAGTCGTCAACTTCCTTCTGCTGCGTGGCAACATCGGCCGCCCGGGCGCGGGCGTGTGCCCGGTGCGCGGTCACTCCAACGTGCAGGGCGACCGCACGATGGGCATCTTCGAGCGGCCCGCCCCGGCCTTCCTGGACGCCTTGGAGAAGGAGTTCGGCTTCACCCCGCCGCGCGAGCACGGCTACGACGTCGTACGGGCCATCCACGCGCTGCGCGACGGCAAGGCGAAGGTCTTCTTCGCGATGGGCGGCAACTTCGTCGCCGCCACGCCCGACACGGACGTCACCGAGGCGGCCATGCGGCGGGCCCGGCTCACCGTGCACGTGTCGACCAAGCTCAACCGCAGCCACGCGGTCACGGGGGCCCGCGCGCTGATCCTGCCGACCCTCGGCCGCACCGAGCGCGATCTCCAGGGCAGCGGCGAGCAGTTCGTGACCGTCGAGGACTCCATGGGCATGGTGCACGCCTCCCGGGGCCGCCTGGAGCCCGCGAGCGCGCACCTGCTGTCGGAGCCGGCCATCGTCTGCCGCCTGGCACGCCGCGTGCTGGGCGAGAGCAGCCGCACGCCCTGGGAGGAGTTCGAGAAGGACTACGCGACGATCCGGGACCGTATCGCCCGGGTGATCCCCGGCTTCGAGGACTTCAACGCGCGCGTGGCCCGCCCCGGCGGCTTCACGCTCCCGCACGCCCCGCGCGACGAGCGCCGTTTCCCGACGGCGACGGGCAAGGCCAACTTCACGGCGGCCCCCGTCGAGTACCCGGAGCTTCCCGAGGGCCGACTGCTGCTCCAGACCCTGCGCTCGCACGACCAGTACAACACCACGATCTACGGCCTCGACGACCGCTACCGGGGGATCAGGAACGGCCGCCGGGTCGTCATGATCAACCCCGAGGACGCGCGGCGCCTCGGTGTCGCCGACGGGTCGTACGTCGACCTGGTGAGCGAGTGGAAGGACGGCGTCGAGCGGCGGGCGCCCGGCTTCCGCGTCGTGCACTACCCGACGGCGCTGGGCTGCGCGGCCGCCTACTACCCGGAGACCAACGTCCTCGTCCCGCTGGACGCCACCGCGGACACCAGCAACACCCCGGCCAGCAAGTCCGTCGTCGTACGTCTGGAACAATCGGCGACCGACTGAGCGTTTGCTCAGTCGATGTCACACCGTTGATCACACCACCGCTGATCACGACACCGACTGATCACGACGAACGGAGCCGGGCCCCATGGGCGAGCAGCAGCACGTGAAGTTCCCGCAAGAGGTCATCGACGAGTACGCCGCGCTCGGCGTCGACCTGCCGGCCCTGTTCTCCGCCGGGCACCTCGGGACGCGCATGGGCGTCGAGATCGTGGAGGCGTCCGCGGAGCGGGTCGTGGGGACCATGCCGGTGGAGGGGAACACCCAGCCGTACGGGCTGCTGCACGGCGGCGCCTCCGCGGTGCTCGCCGAGACGCTCGGATCGGTGGGTTCGATGCTGCACGCCGGCAGCTCCAAGATCGCGGTCGGCGTCGACCTCAACTGCACCCACCACCGCGGCGTGCGCGCCGGCCTCGTCACCGGCGTGGCCACGCCCCTGCACCAGGGCCGCTCGACGGCGACGTACGAGATCGTGATCAGTGACGAGGCGGGGCGGCGGGTGTGCAGCGCGCGGCTGACGTGTCTGCTGCGGGACGTGAACCCGGGCGACGGGGAGCACCTCCGGACGGCAGCGGGCTGACGCCGACGCCGCTTCTCCTTGCCCCGACAACCACGCCAACTCCCTCACAGCGCACGCCCCTTATGAACAACGCTCGTACACCTTCCCACCGTTGAACCCGGGCGCCCGGCGGCATACCGTCGAGGCATGACGTCGGGAGGAGCCCCCGGGATGGGCGGAGCGCTCGGACTCGCCCTGCCGACCGCCGGGCATGGGGACGCGGGCGCCCGGAGGGACGCGACCGGACCCCGGACCGGCGCCGAGTCGCCCCCCTCCGCCCCCTCCCCGGCGGCGACTCCCACCCGACCACCGGTCGACGGGCCTGCCCAATGGGCAGTACGAGATCCATACCGAAACGGCGAGCCGGCCGGAGGGCCATGGCCCGAGTGACGAAATCCCGGATTCTACTTTCGTGCCCCATACACGAAAAGGGCGGCGGAACGCCGAAAACCCTTTCCCGGCTGTAACTCTGCGTAATACAACTGCAATACAGGCCCAGAGATCTCCCGCCGCGAGCACCCTTCCCGCAAGTCCACAGACGCCCCCGGGTAACCTTCGACAACGCCCGAGGTAATCACCAAAACCAGTGAACACTCGTGAAAGAGCTACGCGCGAACCCTGCGAGTTCTCACTATGTGGACAGGGCGAATCGGCCGGAAATCCTCTCTTCCCCCCACCGAGTACCGCTCTGTGTTACCCCGTGTCATAACAAGAGCGTCACAGCCTTGGTCAGAGCCTCCTCCATGTTCCCTTCACCCGCTTAGAGTCACCGCCAGTCACCGAGCCACCGGATTCGAAGTCACTTCGGCCCAGCGCTCGACTCGGCGCGCTCCATGGGGGGCCCGCCGTGCCAGGGAAAGGACCTGATTCGTGCGTCAACGTTCGATCATCGCCATAACCGCCGCGCTCGCGGCGGGATCGCTGACACTCACGGCTTGTGGGTCGCGTGACGAGGGCGGCAACAGCAGCAACGGCGACAAGACCACTGTGGTGATCGGCGTCGACGCTCCGCTGACCGGCGACCTG
Organism: Streptomyces viridochromogenes; assembly: GCF_001270495.1. GTDB lineage: Bacteria > Actinomycetota > Actinomycetes > Streptomycetales > Streptomycetaceae > Streptomyces > Streptomyces viridochromogenes_A. The sequence continues at coordinate 13,163 of NZ_LGUR01000245.1, read as the reverse complement.
TCCGCGCTCGGCCTCGGCATCAAGAACTCCGCCGACCTGGCCGCCAAGACGGCCAACAAGAAGGAGTACGTCAAGGGCGTCGAGTTCAAGATCGAGGCCCTCGACGACCAGGCGCAGCCCTCCGTCGGCCAGCAGAACGCCCAGAAGTTCATCAGCAACAAGGACGTCCTCGGCGTCGTCGGCCCGCTGAACTCCAGCGTCTCGCAGCAGATGCAGAAGCCGTTCAACGACGCCGGCCTGACCCAGGTCTCCCCGGCCAACACCGGTACGGAGCTGACCCAGGGCGACGGCTGGAAGACCGGCGACTCGGTCCGCCAGTTCAAGACCTTCTTCCGTACGGCCACCACGGACGAGATCCAGGGTGCCTTCGCGGCCGACTACCTCTACAACCAGGCCAAGATCAAGAAGGTCTACCTGATCGACGACCAGAAGACCTACGGCGCGGGCCTCGCCGCGTCCTTCAAGACGAACTTCACCAAGTTCGGCGGCCAGATCGTCGGCAGCGACCACATCAACCCCGACGACCGCGACTTCAACGCCGTCGTCGCCAAGATCAAGAAGACCGGCGCCGAAGCCCTCTACTACGGCGGCGAGTACCCGGCGGCCGCCCCGCTGAGCCAGCAGCTCAAGGACAGCGGCCAGAACATCCCGCTCATGGGCGGCGACGGCATCTACTCCGCCGAGTTCCCGAAGCTGAACAAGAAGGCCAACGGCGACCTCGCCACCTCCGTGGGCAAGCCGGTCGAGCAGCTCGACTCCGCCAAGACCTTCATCAAGGACTACGAGGCGGCCGGCTACGAGGACGACTACGAGGCCTACGGCGGCCTCACCTACGACGCCACCTGGGCCATCATCGAGGCCGTCAAGCTGGCGGTCGAGGGCAACAACGGCGAAGTCCCGTCCGACGGCCGCAAGGCGGTCCTGGACGCCATGGCCAAGGTCAAGTTCGACGGCGTCACCGGCACCATCTCCTTCGACGAGTTCGGTGACACCACCAACCACACGATGACCGCGTACAAGGTCAAGGACAACGCGTGGGCGCCCGAGTTCAGCGGCGAACCCAAGCTGGGCTAGCAGAGGACGAGTAGAGAACACTCCCCCATCACACATTGATCCAGGCCGCGCGGGAGCACCCATCAGCGCTCCCGCGCGGCGCCATATCCGAACCACTCCACGGAGGCCCTGCGGTGAACGAACTGCCGCAACAGCTGGCCAATGGACTCATCCTCGGCGCGATGTACGGACTCATCGCGATCGGCTACACGATGGTCTACGGCATCGTCCAGCTCATCAACTTCGCCCACGGCGAGATATTCATGGTCGGGGGCTTCGGGGCCCTCACCGTCTGGTTGGTACTCCCCGAAGGCTTCGCCCTCGGCGCCGCGATCCCCCTCATGATCCTCGCCGGCGTCATCGTCTCGGTCGCCGTCGCCACCGCGGCGGAACGCTTCGCCTACCGGCCCCTGCGCACGGCGCCACGCCTGGCACCCCTCATCACCGCCATCGGCCTGTCCATCGTCCTCCAGCAGGCCGTGTGGATGTGGTACCCGGACGCGAAGAAGGACCAAACCTTCCCGCAGTTCGAAGGCGGCCCCATCGACATCCTGGGCGCCAACGTCCAGCGCGGCGACCTCTTCGTCCTGATCGCCGCCCCGCTGTGCATGCTCGCCCTCGGCCTCTTCGTCACCAAGACGCGCTCCGGCCGCGGCATGCAGGCCACCGCCCAGGACCCCGACACGGCCAAGCTGATGGGCATCAACACCGACCGCATCATCGTCATGGCCTTCGCCATCGGTGCCGCGTTCGCCGCCATCGCCGCGGTCGCCTACGGCCTGAAGAACGGCCAGGTCGGCTTCCAAATGGGCTTCCTGATGGGCCTCAAGGCCTTCACCGCCGCTGTACTCGGCGGCATCGGCAACATCTACGGCGCCATGCTCGGCGGCATCGTCCTCGGCGTGGCCGAGTCCCTCGCCACCGGCTACATCGGCGACATCCCCGGGATGGACCTCTTCGGCGGCGGCGCCTGGAAGGACGTATGGGCGTTCGCCCTCCTCATCCTCGTCCTCCTGTTCAGGCCACAGGGCCTGCTCGGCGAACGCGTCGCGGATCGGGCGTGATACCCATGACCACCGAGATCCCCATGGACAAGACCACCGACACCACGAAGGTGTCCACCGCACAGGCCACGCCGATCGTCCCGCTGCCGCACGCCGCGGCACGCGCGCTGACCGTCGCCGGCTCCGCCCTCGCCCTCATAGGCACCTTCCTCGCCTGGACCTGGACCAGGGAGTTCCCGGGCAACCTGACCGTCACCGGCTACCCGGGCGGCCTTCAGGTCCTCACTCTCGTCGGCTCCGCACTGACCCTGCTGTTCACCCTCTCCGGCTACGGCATCCGCGGCCTCGGCTGGCTCACTCCCGGCGGCAAGAACAGCCCCGTCCTGCTCGCCGCCCTCGGCGTGTTCGGCACCACGGGCTACGCCATGGGCGCGATCAGCCAGGAACTCGGCGGCCTCGTCAACCTGGAGCCCGGCGCCTGGGTCTCCGGCATCGGCGCCCTCGTCGCCCTGATCGGCGCCCTCGGCCTCCCGGTCGACCAGCCCTATGGCGCCGAGGACCCGAACCCCAACCTCTGGGGCCGGATCCGCCACTCCCTCACCGCCCCCGAACCCGGCCGCGCCAAGGAACTGCCCTCCTGGGCGGAAATCCTGATCATCGCCGCGGGCTTCGGCGTCGGCCTGTACGTGTTCGCGTTCGGCATCGGCACCGAGTACTCCGAGCTGTTCATCGGCTTCCTGATCATCGCGGCGTTCGGCTTCACCGCCGTCACCCGCGCGGGACTCCTCAAGCGCCTGTCGGCCCTCACCGCCAAGCACCGCAACGTCGCCATGGCGGCGGCGTTCGTCGCGGCGATCTGCTTCCCCTTCACCCAGACCAATGACCAGTTCGCGCTCATCGGCGCCAACATCCTGATCTTCGCCACGGTCGCCCTGGGCCTCAACGTCGTCGTCGGCCTCGCCGGCCTCCTCGACCTCGGATACGTCGCCTTCCTCGGCGTCGGCGCCTACGCCGCCGCCCTGGTCTCCGGCTCCCCCCAGTCGAGCATCGGCGTCCACTTCCCCTTCTGGGCAGCCGTCCTCACCGGCGCCGCCGCCTCACTGATCTTCGGCGTGGTGATCGGCGCTCCGACCCTGCGACTGCGCGGCGACTACCTCGCCATCGTGACGCTCGGCTTCGGTGAGATCTTCCGCATCACCATGAACAACCTCAACGGCAACAGCGGACCGGACGTCACCAACGGCGCCAACGGCATCCCGAACATCCCCGACCTGGAGATCTTCGGGTTCAACCTGGGCCTGCCGCACAACGTCCTCGGCCACGAGCTCACCCGCTCCGGCAACTACTACCTGCTGATGCTGCTGTTCACGGCGATCGTCGTCATGGTCTTCCGCCGCTCGGCGGAGTCCCGCATCGGCCGTGCCTGGGTCGCCATCCGCGAGGACGAGACCGCCGCCACCGCCATGGGCATCAACGGCTTCCGCCTCAAGCTCCTCGCCTTCGCCCTCGGCGCCTCCCTCGCCGGCCTGGCCGGCACCGTCCAGGCGCACGTGTCCTACAGCGTCACCCCCGAGCAGTACGAGTTCGCCGGCCCCGTGCCGCCGAACTCGGCCTTCCTGCTCGCCGCCGTCATCCTCGGCGGCATGGGCACCATCAGCGGCCCGCTGATCGGCGCCGCGCTGCTCTACCTCATCCCGGCCAAGCTCCAGTTCATGGCGGAGTACCAGCTGCTCCTCTTCGGCGTCGCGCTGATGCTGCTGATGCGCTTCCGCCCCGAGGGCCTGGTCGCCGACCGCAGGAAGCAGCTCGAATTCCACGAGACCGGACAGCTCGACGTACCGGAGGACAAGTCGCTGCCCGACGGCGCGACCGGCGTCGCCAAGGCAGGGGCGTGACGGCCATGACCACCACCACGACCGCACCCACCAGCACGACCGTGCTCGACGCCAGCGGCGTCACGATGCGCTTCGGCGGCCTGACCGCCGTACGCGACGTGAACCTCACCGTGAACACCGGCGAGATCGTCGGCCTCATCGGCCCCAACGGCGCCGGCAAGACGACCTTCTTCAACTGCCTCACCGGCCTGTACGTGCCGACCGAGGGCAAGGTCGCCTACAAGGGCACCGTTCTGCCGCCCAAGCCGCACCTGGTCACCCAGGCCGGCATCGCCCGCACCTTCCAGAACATCCGACTCTTCGCCAACATGACCGTTCTGGAAAACGTCCTGGTCGGACGGCACACCCGGACCAAGGAGGGCCTCTGGTCGGCCCTCCTGCGCCTGCCCGGCTTCAAGAAGGCCGAGGATGCCTCCCGCGCCCGGGCCATGGAACTCCTGGAGTTCACCGGCCTCGCCGCCAAGGCCGACCACCTCGCCCGCAACCTGCCCTACGGCGAACAGCGCAAGCTGGAGATCGCCCGGGCCCTGGCGAGCGAGCCCGGTCTGCTCCTCCTCGACGAGCCCACCGCCGGCATGAACCCGCAGGAGACCCGGGCGGCCGAGGAACTCATCTTCGCCATCCGGGACAAGGGCATCGCCGTCCTCGTCATCGAGCACGACATCCGGTTCATCATGAACCTCTGCGACCGGGTCGCCGTGCTCGTCCAGGGCGAGAAGATCGTCGAGGGCCCCGCCGACGTCGTCCAGTCCGACGAACGCGTCATCGCCGCCTACCTCGGCACGCCCTTCGAGGGGGCGCCGGGCGAGGCGGAGGCCGCCGAAGTCGAGGCTGCGGAGGCCGAGGCGCAGAGCACCACGGAAGGGGACGACAAGTGACCGCACTGCTCGAGGTCGAGGACCTCAGGGTCGCTTACGGCAAGATCGAGGCCGTCAAGGGCATCTCGTTCAAGGTGAACGCGGGCGAGGTCGTCACCCTCATCGGCACCAACGGCGCCGGCAAGACCACCACCCTGCGCACCCTGTCCGGCCTCCTCCAGCCCGTGTCCGGCGACATCAGGTTCGACGGAAAGTCGCTGAAGAAGATCCCCGCCCACAAGGTCGTCTCACTGGGACTCGCCCACTCCCCCGAGGGGCGGCACATCTTCCCCCGCATGACGATCGAGGACAACCTCCGACTCGGCGCGTTCCTGCGCAACGACAAGGAAGCCATCGAGAAGGACATCCAGCGCGCCTACGACCTCTTCCCCATCCTCGGGGAGCGCAGGAAGCAGGCCGCGGGCACCCTCTCCGGCGGCGAGCAGCAAATGCTCGCCATGGGGCGGGCGCTGATGTCCCGCCCGAAACTGCTCATGCTCGACGAGCCCAGCATGGGCCTCTCCCCGATCATGATGCAGAAGATCATGGCGACCATCCAGGAGCTCAAGTCCCAGGGCACCACCATCCTGCTCATCGAGCAGAACGCCCAGGCCGCGCTCTCCCTCGCCGACCACGGCCATGTCATGGAGGTCGGCAAGATCGTCCTCTCCGGATCCGGCCAGGACCTCCTGCACGACGAGTCCGTGCGGAAGGCATACCTGGGCGAGGACTGATCGACCGCCCATGCGGTCACACGCATACGGCGAGGCCCGCGTCCCCTGATGAGGGGGCGCGGGCCTCGTTCGTATGCGCGTATGCGCTGCTGAGGCGGGTCAGCCCTTCGCGGCCTTCTTCTCGTCGGCATCCTGGATGACGGCCTCGGCGACCTGCTGCATCGACATCCGGCGGTCCATGGAGGTCTTCTGGATCCAGCGGAACGCGGCGGGCTCCGTCAACCCGTACTCGGTCTGCAGGATGGACTTCGCCCGGTCCACCAGCTTCCGCGTCTCCAGGCGCAGAGTGAGGTCGGCGACCTCCTTCTCCAGCTCCTTCAGCTCCGTGAAGCGGGACACGGCCATCTCGATCGCCGGCACGACGTCGCTCTTGCTGAACGGCTTCACCAGGTACGCCATGGCACCGGCATCCCGGGCCCGCTCGACCAGGTCACGCTGCGAGAACGCGGTCAGCATCAGCACCGGGGCGATGCTCTCCTCGGCGATCTTCTCGGCCGCGGAGATGCCGTCCAGCTTCGGCATCTTCACATCGAGGATGACGAGGTCGGGCCGGTGCTCGCGGGCCAGTTCGACGGCCTCCTCACCGTCTCCGGCCTCACCGACGACGCTGTACCCCTCTTCTTCGAGCATCTCTTTGAGATCGAGCCGGATCAGTGCCTCGTCCTCGGCGATGACGACACGGGTCGTCAGCGGAGGCACGTGCGACTTGTCGTCGTCGGGCGCGTCTACGGGCTGGGGCGACTCGGGGGCGGTCACGGGGGCTCCTCGTTCAGGGGCAGGGGTGCTGCTGACAAGAGCCTACCTAGCTGCGGTAAGGTGGGGCACGGCGGGTAACCACCAACCTTCACATTGAAGGGGCCCCGGTAGCCCAGCGGAAGAGGCAATGGATTCAAAACCCATACAGCGTCGGTTCGAATCCGACTCGGGGCACTTTTCCTTGGTTTCCAAGGTCACTGCAAGAAAGCGGATGTCCACGTTCTCGTGAACATCCGCTTTTTGCTGCGTGTCGTCGCGATCACTCTCACAGGGTGTTCGTATGTACGACATCAGCACACGCAAGCAAGCACTGGCTCTAGTGGCACAGGGGCGCAGCCTCAACTCCGTCAGTAAAGAGATGGGCATCCCGGCACGCAATCACGTGTTGGCTTAGTCGACTTGAGCCTCTATCTCGAACTTCGCCCTGTAACCGATGCCAAGACACACCAGAGATCCCCGATGACCTTGCGGCGTACGCCTATCTACTGGGTCTCTACCTGGGCGACGGCTACATCATCTCCAAGCCGAGGCAGCACTATCTCATGATCACGTGCACGGCTTCCTGGCCCGGGCTCGTCGATGCTGCCGAGGACGCCATGCGCAAGGTCCTACCAGAGCCCAGTATCAGTCGTCTCCAGCGGGCAGGCTGCGTCGACGTAAAGTCCTACACCAAACACTGGGTCTGCCTGCTCCCCCAGCACGGTCCCGGCAAGAAGCACGAGCGCACCATCGCCCTCGAACCGTGGCAGCAGGAAATCGTCGACGCCCACCCTTGGGGGTTCATCCGCGGCCTCATCCACTCCGACGGCTGCCGCATCACCAACTGGACGACGCGCCTCGTAGCCGGTGAGCGCAAGCGCTACGAGTACCCGCGCTACTTCTTCACCAACAAGTCGGACGACATCAGGAAGCTCTTCACTAACGCCCTCGACAAGTTCGGGGTCCAGTGGACCACCCTCGCGCGCGGCAGCGACCCGTTCAACATCTCCATCGCCCGCAAAGCCTCCGTAGCCCTCATGGACGCCCACGTAGGCCCCAAGCACTGACCCCACACAGCAAAGGGCCCCTCCTCAAGAACTGAAGAGGGGCCCTGCGCCTGCTACTTCGGACTGTCGTCCTCCCCGATGTGATGCACCCGCACCATGTTCGTCGACCCCGACACCCCGGGGGGCGATCCGGCAGTGATGACGACCGTGTCGCCCTTCTTGCAGCGGCCGTACTTCAACAAGAGCTCATCCACCTGGTCGACCATCGCGTCCGTCGACTCCACATGCGGCCCCAGGAACGTCTCCACACCCCACGTCAGATTCAGCTGCGAGCGCGTCGCCGGTTCCGGAGTGAAGGCAAGCAGGGGGATCGGTGAGCGGTAGCGGGACAACCGCCGAGCGGTGTCGCCGGACTGGGTGAAGGCGACCAGGAAGCGGGCGCCGAGGAAGTCGCCGATCTCGGCTGCCGCGCGGGCCACCGCGCCGGCCTGGGTGCGGGGCTTGTTCCGCTCCGTCAGAGGCGGGAGACCCTTGGCCAGGATGTCCTCCTCGGCCGCCTCGACGATCTTCGCCATCGTGCGGACCGTCTCGATCGGGTACTTGCCGACGCTCGTCTCGCCGGACAGCATCACCGCGTCCGTGCCGTCGATCACCGCGTTCGCGACATCGCTCGCCTCGGCCCTCGTGGGGCGGGAGTTGTCGATCATCGAGTCGAGCATCTGGGTGGCGACGATGACCGGCTTGGCGTTGCGCTTGGCCAGCTTGATCGCGCGCTTCTGGACGATCGGGACCTGTTCCAGGGGCATTTCGACGCCGAGGTCTCCTCGCGCGACCATGATGCCGTCGAAGGCGGCGACGATGTCGTCGATCGCGTCGACGGCCTGCGGCTTCTCCACCTTGGCGATGACGGGAAGCCTACGGCCCTCTTCGTCCATGATCCTGTGCACGTCCGCGATGTCCCGGCCGGAGCGGACGAAGGACAGCGCGATGACGTCGAAGCCGGTGCGCAGGGCCCAGCGCAGGTCGGCCTCGTCCTTCTCCGACAGCGCGGGCACCGATACCGCGACGCCCGGGAGGTTCAGGCCCTTGTTGTCGGAGACCATGCCGCCCTCGACGACGCTGGTGTGGACGCGGGGGCCGTCGACCGAGGTGACCTCCAGGCAGACTTTGCCGTCGTCGACGAGGATGCGTTCGCCGGGGGTGACGTCGTCGGCCAGGCCGGAGTAGGTGGTGCCGCACTGTTGGCGGTCGCCCTCCGCGTCCTCCTCGACGGTGATGGTGAAGGTGTCTCCGCGTTCAAGGAGTACGGGTCCTTCGGTGAAGCGGCCGAGGCGGATCTTCGGGCCCTGAAGGTCGGCGAGGACGCCGACGCTGCGGCCGGTCTCGTCGGAGGCCTTCCGTACCCGTTCGTAGCGCTCCTCGTGATCGGCGTGGCTGCCGTGGCTGAGGTTGAATCGGGCGACGTCCATTCCGGCGTCGACCAGTGCCTTTATCTGGTCGTAGGAGTCGGTGGCGGGGCCCAGGGTGCAGACGATTTTCGCTCGGCGCATGTTTCGACTCTATGACTTACCGGTGGGTAGTGAATTGGCCGCGCATGACGACTCAACAACCTTTGCGTGAAGGGGTGTTGACAAGTGTTGAATTGCGCGGCCGGGTGCTCCGATGAGCGTTCGAAGAACCCCGGAAGGGCTGTTTCACGGAGGCTCTTTCACAAAAGAGGGCCATTTCACAGGCGCGGTGGCGCCATGGTGAAGCGTGCGTTGACCTCGGCGTGGACGTGCTGACGCTGGGGTTCGAGGTCGAGGGGGGCGGCGGTGGATTCCTCTTCGGTGGCGTAGGCCATGGAGCGCATGCGGCCGCCGCGGGCCTGCGGGTAGGGGGGCGGGGTGTTCTCCGCGCCGATGTCCGCGAGTTCCACCAGGGCGGCCAGCGAGGTCCCGAGGGCTTCTGCGTACTCCCGGGCTCGCTGTACGGCTTCCCGTACGGCCTGCTGTCGGGCCTCCCGGTGGGCCGGTGAGTCGGGGCGCAGGGCCCACCAGGGGCCGTCCACCCGGGTGAGGTCCAAGTCGGCCAGGCGCGTGGTGAGTTCACCGAGGGCGGTGAAGTCGGTGAGGTCGGCCGTGATGTGGACGCGGCCGTGGTAGGCGTGGATGCGCTCGCCGCGGCCCTTTTCCTTCAGCTCGGGGCTGATGGAGAAGGTGCCGGTCTCCAGTCGCTCGACCGCGTCGCCGTAGGTCTTGATCAGGTCGAGGACGCCGGTGTTGCGGCGGGTCAGGTCGTCCAGTGCGGCGCGGCGGTCCTTGCCGCGGGAGGCCACGGTGACGCCGATGCGGGCGATCTCGGGGTCGACTTCGAGGTGAGCCTCGCCGCGGACGGCGATGCGGGGGGCGTCGGGGGTGCCATAGGGGGCGGCGGGCTGAGGTTCCTCTGAAGGGGTGGTCATACGTCCCACTCTGTCATTGCTTGCTGGGTTACGGACCCGGTGAGTCATCAGATCGAAACCTGTGGGGTCTGTTGCTGCTCGCCATGACCAGGTCAGAATCTACGCGCGTTGTTGACCATTTTCGCCCGGGAGAAGCCCTCATGCCGTTGAACCGTCGGAAGTTTCTGACCAAGTCCGCCGTGACCGGAGCGGGGGTGGCGGTGGCCGGTGCGGTGGCCGCCCCGGCGGCGCAGGCCGCGGAGACGGCGAAGGGGTCCCGGCCGAAGAAGCGGTACGCGCTGACGGTGATGGGCACGACCGACCTGCACGGCAACATTTTCAACTGGGACTACTTCAAGGACGCGGAGTACGCGGACGCGCAGGGCAACGCCAAGGGCCTGGCGCGGGTCTCGACGCTGGTGAACCAGGTCCGTGCGGAGAAGGGCCGCCGTAACACGCTGCTCATCGACGCGGGCGACACCATCCAGGGCACCCCGCTGACGTACTACTACGCGAAGGTAGATCCGATCACCGCGAAGGGTGGTCCGGTCCACCCGATGGCGGCGGCGATGAACGCGATCGGGTACGACGCGGTGGCCCTCGGCAACCACGAGTTCAACTACGGCATCGAGACGCTGCGCAAGTTCGAGGACCAGTGCCACTTTCCGCTGCTGGGCGCGAACGCGCTGGACGCGAAGACGCTGAAGCCCGCTTTCCCGCCGTACTTCATCAAGAAGTTCTGTGTGCCGGGCGCCCCGCCAGTGAAGGTCGCGGTCCTCGGTCTGACCAATCCGGGCATCGCGATCTGGGACAAGGCGTACGTCGAGGGCAAGATGGTGTTCCCGGGTCTGGAGGAGCAGGCCGCGAAGTGGGTGCCGAAGCTGCGCTCGATGGGTGCGGACGTGGTGGTGGTGTCCGCGCACTCCGGTTCGTCGGGAACGTCGTCGTACGGTGACCAGTTGCCGTACATCGAGAACTCGGCGGCGCTGGTGGCCCAGCAGGTGCCGGGTATCGACGCGATCCTCGTCGGGCACGCGCACACGGAGATCGCGGAGCTGCTGGTCACGAACGAGAAGACGGGCAAGAAGGTCGTGCTGTCGGAGCCGCTGTGCTACGCGCAGCGGCTGACCCTGTTCGACTTCGAGCTGGTCTTCGACAAGGGCCGCTGGACGGTCGAGTCGGTGAAGGCGACGGTGCGTGACTCGAAGACGGTCGCCGACGACCCGAAGATCACCAAGCTGCTGAAGGACGACCACGACATCGTGGTGGAGTACGTCAACCAGGTGGTCGGCACGGCCACGGAGAAGCTGACGACGGTCGAGGCGCGTTACAAGGACGCCCCGATCATCGACCTGATCACCAAGGTCCAGGAGGATGTCGTCAAGGCGGCGCTGGCGGGCACGGAGCACGCGGCGCTGCCCGTCATCTCGCAGGCCTCCCCCTTCTCCCGTACCTCGGAGATCCCGGCCGGCGACGTGACCATCCGGGATCTGTCGAGCCTGTACGTCTACGACAACACGCTGGTCGCCAAGCTGATGACGGGCGCGCAGATCAAGGCGTACCTGGAGTACTCGGCGCAGTACTTCGTGCAGACCGCCGCCGACGCGGCCGTCGACGTGGACAAGCTGACGAACGCGGGCAACCGCCCCGACTACAACTACGACTATGTGTCGGGGCTGTCGTACGAGATCGACATCGCGCAGGCGGCGGGGTCGCGGATCAAGAACCTGGCCTACAACGGTGCCGCGCTGGACGACGCGCAGCGGTTCGTGTTCGCGGTGAACAACTACCGGGCCAACGGCGGCGGCGCGTTCCCGCATGTCGCGTCGGCTCAGGAGTTGTGGTCCGAGTCGACGGAGATCCGCACCCGGATCGCGGAGTGGGTGACCGCGAAGGGCGTACTGGACCCGAAGGACTTCGCGTCGGTGGACTGGAAGCTCACGCGGAACGGCACGCCGGTGTTCTAGGACCGGCGTCGTCCCGGTCAGGAGCCTCAGATCCCGTCCAGGAGCGGTGTCAGCGCGATCGGCTGACGCGCCCTCGGGATCCGGGGCTCCTGCTGTTCGAGGCCGAAGGTGGTGAACGCCGTACGGGTGGGCAGGGGGTAGGTCTCCTTGCCGGTGACGGAGTTGAGGATGCTGGCGCTGCGCAATGCCGCGAGGCCGAGGTCGGGGGTGCCGACGCCGTGGGTGTGGCGTTCGGCGTTCTGGACGTAGACGTTGCAGCCGGAGCCCGTGACGGACGGGTCCATGACCAGGCGGTACTGGTCGTCGATGCGTGGGCGCTCCTGGTTGTCGCGGCGCAGGTAGGGGTCGAGGCCGGCGAGGATGCGGCCCAGGGGGCGTTCGCGGTAGCCGGTGGCGAGGACGACCGCGTCGGTGGTCAGGCGTGAGCGGGTGTTCTGGTGGATGTGCTCCAGGTGCAGTTCGACCTTGGTCGTGGCGATCCGGCCGGCTGTGCGGACCTGGACGCCGGGGGTGAGGACGGTGTCGGGCCAGCCGCCGTCCAGGGTGCGGCGGTAGAGCTCGTCGTGGATGGCGGCCAGGGTGTCGGCGTCGATGCCTTTGTGGAGCTGCCACTGCGAGGCGACGAGCTTGTCGCGGACCGGTTCGGCCAGGGCCTGGAAGTAGCGGGTGTAGTCGGGGGTGAAGTGCTCCAGGCCGAGCTTGGAGTACTCCATGGGTGCGAAGGCCTCGGTACGGCCGAGCCAGTGCATCCGCTCGCGTCCGGCGGGGCGGCGGCGGAGCAGGTCGAGGAAGATCTCGGCGCCGGACTGTCCGGAGCCGATGACGGTGATGTGCTCGGCGGCGAGGAGCGTCTCGCGGTGGTCGAGGTAGTCGGCGGCGTGGATGACGGGGACGGCGGGCGCGTCGACGAGGGGCCTGAGCGGGTCGGGGACGTCCGGTTCGGTGCCGATGCCGAGGACGATGTTCTTCGCGTACGTACGGCCGACGGCCTGTGCGTCCCCGCCGGGGTCGAGCTGGGTGTAGTCGACCTCGAAGACATCGCGTTCGGGGTTGAAGCGGACCGCGTCGACCTGGTGGCCGAAGGACAGCCCGGGGAGGTTCTCGCAGACCCAGCGGCAGTAGGCGTCGTACTCGGCGCGCTGGATGTGGAAGCGCTCGGCGAAGTAGAAGGGGAAGAGCCGGTCGCGGGTCTTGAGGTAGCTGAGGAACGACCACGGGCTGGCGGGGTCGGCGAGCGTCACCAGGTCGGCGAGGAAGGGGACCTGGATGCGGGCGCCCTCGATAAGGAGCCCGGGATGCCAGGAGAAGGCGGGCCGCTGCTCATAGAAGACGGCGTCGAGTCCGGCGAGGGGCTGGGCCAGGGCGGCGAGGGAGAGGTTGAAGGGCCCGATGCCGATGCCGACGAGGTCGCGGGGGGTGTCGGGGTCGTGGGGCGAGGGTGAGGGGTTGGGTTGTGAACGGGTGACGTGAGCAGGGCTGAGGCGGGAGG
>NZ_LGUR01000244.1 GCF_001270495.1 Streptomyces viridochromogenes | reverse complement strand
TCGAGGAAGATGATCCGCGGGCTGCCGACCAGCGTCATGGCGATGTCCAGGCGGCGCTTCATACCGCCGGAGTAGGTCGAGGCGGGCTTCTTCGCCGCCTCCACCAGGTCGAAACGCTCCAGCAACTCGGCCGCGGTGCGCTTGCCTTCACTGCGGGAGAGGTGGTGCAGGTCCGCCATCAGAAGCATGTTCTCCTCGCCGGTGATCAGCCCGTCCACCGCCGAGAACTGCCCGGTGACACCGATCGCGGCACGCACCGCCTGGGCCTCGCCGACGATGTCGTGCCCGGCGATCCGCGCCTGTCCCCCGTCGGCCGAGATGAGGGTGGACAGGATGTTCACCGCCGTGGTCTTGCCCGCGCCGTTCGGCCCGAGCAACGAGAAGATCGTTCCCGCGGGCACCCGGATGTCGATGCCGTCCAGGACGGTCTTGTCCCCGTAGGACTTGCGCAGCCCCATGGCCGCGATCGCGAGTTCGTGGTCCGTCGTCGTCATGCCGCAGAGCGTGCGGCCACGGCGGTTCAGTACGGCTTCAACTCGGTTTCAGCCGCCCGGCGACGTCGCCCGGCGGTGAAACCGCGCCTTCAAACGGGCGGACCGCTGAGCTTCCTCGACAACATCGAACGACAGCTTCGAACGCCATCGGGCCGTTTACCTACCCCGGCTTTACAAGCGCTACGGTAGCGTCGTGAACGAAACCGTTTCGTTCCGCTTGATAGACGGCCCGCCCGGCCCTCCGCCAGGGAGAAGACAGCCATGGTCTCCGTACTCGTGGTCAACGACCAGTCACTCCAGCGCCTCGCCCTGCGCATGCTCCTGGACCCCGAGCCCGATCTGAGCGTGGTCGGGGAAGCGGCGAGCGGGGCCGAGGCGGTCGGGATGAGCGCCACGCTCCGTCCCGACGTCGTCCTGATGGACAGTCACCCCTCCCGGGCGAACGACATCGACACCATCCGACGCCTCGCACGCCCGCACCGCGGGCCCCGGCTCCTCGAACTGGCGGACGCGACCCCGCACACGCCCCGCGTCCTGGTACTCACTCCCGCCGGCCACGAGGGATACGCCTACGCCGCCCTGCGCGCCGGCGCGGACGGATTCCTGCTCGAAGACGCCGCCCCCGAGGAACTCGCCTCGGCCGTCCGCGTCGTCGCCGCCGGGGACGCCGTCATCACCCCGGACCTGACCCGCGCACTCATCGACGCCGTCCGCCAGCAGCGCACCGGCCACCCCCTCCCCCGCACGTCCGACCTCGACGCCCTCACCGGACGCGAGCGCGACGTCCTCACCGCGGTCGCCTCCGGCTGGTCCAACGCCGAGATCGCCGAGCGGCTGTCCATCGCGCCGACCACCGTCAAGACGCACGTCAGCAACATCCTCGGCAAGATCGGCGCGCGCGCCCGTGTCCAGGCGGTGACCTTCGCGTACGAGTCGGGCCTCGTGCGGCCGGCGGCCTGACGCGGGGTGCGGGCCCGGGACACGGAGCCCGGGGGTCACCGTCGGCGCCTGCGGCTCCGCCGCCTCGTCCTCTCGCCGTCTCGCCCCCCGCCCTACCTCGGGCCAACTGGCCTCCTGCGCTACACCATCCGGTGGCTTATAACCGCCGCAGTGTTATTCATATCAGTCTATTTCCTATTCATTCCACTGTCCGGCTCTTGGTGCTGACCCCCCGTCACGAGGCCCTGAACCAAGTCGAGGAGAGTGGAAACAATGACTACATCGCCTAGATGGCGATCAGTTCTGGCGCCAGCCGCCATGGCTGCCGCGCTCGCCGCAGCCGCCCTGGCGAGCACGGGCACCGCCCACGCCCAGGACGACACCACCCCACACCCGCCGTACCCGGCCAAGCCCGCCTACCCGGCGCACGGGACCAAGCCGGCGTATCCGGTGCACCCGGTCAAGCCCGAGCACCCGGTCAAGCCCGAGTACCCGGTCAAGCCCGTCAGGCCCGAGTACCCGGTCAAGCCCGTCAAGCCTGACTACCCCGTCAAGCCCGACTACCCCGTCAAGCCTGAGCACCCGGTCAAGCCGGTCAAGCCCGCGTATCCGGAGAAGCCCGCCTACCCGGTCAAGCCGGTCAAGCCCGCCTACCCGGAAAAGCCCGCGTACCCGGTCAAGCCCGTCAAGCCCGAATACCCCACCAAGCCGGTCAAGCCCGCGTACCCGGAAAAGCCCGCCTACCCGGCCAAGCCCGTCAAGCCCGCATACCCGGAAAAGCCCGCCTACCCGGCCAAGCCCGTCAAGCCCGCATACCCGGAAAAGCCCGCCTACCCCATCAAGCCGGTCAAGCCCGCCTACCCCGAAAAGCCGGCCTACCCGATCAAGCCCGTCAAGCCCGCGTACCCCGCAAAGCCCATCCACCCGGTCAAGCCGATGTACCCGGTCAAGCCCGCCTACCCCGTCAAGCCGATGTACCCGGTCAAGCCCGCCCACCCCGTCAAGCCGGCGTACCCCGAAAAGCCGCACCACCCCAAGCACTCGTCCCACGGGAAGGGGCAGCACGGGTAGTGACGACGACGAGGCGGAGCTGATCCCGGCTCCTTAGGGGACGTCGCACGTCGATGAAAGCCGGGCCCGGGTATCCGGGCCCGGCACACGACTGTCCGGGGCGAGGAAAGGCAAGCCAAGCGTTGGAGGTACGGCGCCCCTAGCGGAGCGCAATCGCTCGGTGGAGTGCCTCCCGGCACGCCAGGATGGCGGGGTGTCGGTCGCGGCCACTGCGTACGACGGTGAAGACGCGGCGGGCGCGCCGGCCCCGGGGGAGTTGTCGTAGGGGGACGGTCGGGGGGCGTCCGTTCCACACGAGGTCGGGGAGGAACGCGGCGGCGTGACCGTGCTCGACCAGGCGGAGGTGGAGCAGGAGATCCGTGGTCTCGAACCGCACGTCGGGTTCGAAGCCGGCGTCGCGGCACAGGGTCATGGCCCAGTGCCGGGCGGCCGTGCCCTCGGGTTCCATCGCCCAGGGGTGGTCCGCCAGTGAGCGCAGGGCCGCCATCGGGGCGTCCGCGTCGGGGCGGGTGGCGCGTGGCGGCAGTGCGAGGTGCAGGGGGTCGTCGAGCAGGTCCTCCTGTTCGAGTCCGGCGGGCCGTGGGTTGGGGTTGCCGGGGTACTCCTCGGCTAGAACCAGGTCGAAGTCACGGGCTTGCAGGGCGGGCAGGGCCGTCTCCGGTTCCAGCTGTGTGACGTGGACGCGCAGATGCGGATGCCGGTCGCGCAGCAGCCCGAGCGCCGTAGGCACCAGTGCCAGGGCCGCCGTCTGGAAAGACGCGATACGCAACGTGCCGGTCAGATCGGTCAGGGACGCGGCGATGTCCGCCTCCGCCCGCTCCAGGCGTTCCAGAATCGCCTCGGTATGGGCGACGAGGATCTCCGCCTGCTCGGTCAGTCGCACCCGTCGCCCTACCGGTTCCAGCAGCCGGGCCCCGACCTCGGCTTCCAGCTGGGAGAGCTGCTGGGAGACGGACGACGGGGCGTAGGACAGGGCGGCGGCGACCGCGGCGAGCGTGCCGCGGTGCTTGAGTTCGCGCAGCAGGCGCAGTCGGTGAAGGTCGAACACCGCCGGACCGTTCCCCTCGCCCGAATCATCAGGAATTCCGATGACTATAGATCGAAAACATTCGCTGGACCGATCGCAGGAGACCGTCGGACCCTGATCATGTGTCCGACAACGACTCCTCCCAGCCGCCTCCCCTGCCGCCCCTGACTTCCCCGCGTCCCCTCCCCTTCGTCGTACGTCCCGCTGCCCGTACCTGGCGATGTGAACCCGCACCCGCCGACGTACGGGACTTTCACTCCGCACTGCCCGACTACTCACCCACCCCGCTGACCGAACTACCGTCACTCGCAACGGAGTTGGGGGTCGGGCGCGCCTTCGTCAAGGACGAGTCGTGCCGTCTGGGGCTGCCCGCGTTCAAGGCGCTCGGAGCATCCTGGGCCGTCCACCGCGCCCTTGCCGAACGGTCAGGAACCGGCGAGGAGCCCGCGCCCACACCCGCACCCGCACCCGCACCGGTCACCCTGGTTACCGCCACCGACGGCAACCACGGCCGGGCGGTGGCCCGCATGGCCCACCTGCTCGGGCAGCGCGCCCATGTCTTCGTCCCGCAAGGTGTGCATCCGCGGGCCGTGGCGGCCATCGTCGCCGAACAGGCCGAGGTCACCGAGGTCCCGGGACCGTACGACGAAGCCGTACGCCAGGCGGCTCGGGCGGCTGCGGCGCCGGACGCCGTTCTGATCCAGGACACCGGGTGGCCTGGGTATGAGCGGATCCCGGGGTGGATCGTCGAGGGCTACTCCACTCTCTGCACCGAGATCGACGAGCAACTGGCGGCGGCCGGAGTCGTCGAGGGGCCCGGCCTCGTCGCCGTACCGGTCGGCGTGGGATCCCTGGCCCAGGCCGTCGTCACCCACTACCGCAGCCGCCCGTCCGGTCGGCCGCCGGCGCTGTTGTCGGTGGAGCCGGAGGCCGCCGCCTGCGTCCTCGAAAGCCTCACCCTGGGCAAGCTCGTCAGCGTCCCCACCGGCGACACCATCATGGCCGGGCTGAACTGCGGCACCCCGTCCAGCGTCGCCTGGCCCCACCTGCACGGCGGGCTGGACGCGGCGGTCGCCGTCACCGACGCCGACAGCGCCCGTGCGGCCGCTCGCCTCGCCGCCCTCGGCGTCTCCTCGGGCCCCTGCGGGGCGGCGGCGCTCGCCGGTTCGCGTGCGGTGCTCAGCGATGTGGGGTCCGCAGAACGCCGTACGGCGTTGGGGCTCGACGCGGCGTCGGTCGTCGTGCTGTTGAACACCGAGGGCACGGCCGCCAACCCGCACTCCCCCACATGCTGACCCACCTCGCGGCAGCCCTCGGTGTCCTCGGCCTGTTGACCGTCATGCCGGGGCCGGACATGGCGGTGGTGACCCGCCGCGCCCTCATGGCCGGGCCGGCGGACGCCCTGCGGACCGTGGGCGGGATCGCGACCGGGCTGCTGGTCTGGGGCGCGTTGACGGCGGCCGGACTCGCGGCCGTACTGGCCGCCTCGCCCGCGGCCTATCTGGCCGTCAGGCTCCTGGGCGCCGGCTATCTGGTGTTCCTGGGAGCACAGGCGCTGTGGCAGAACCGTCATGCCGCAGCCACAGACACGGCCACAGCCAGGGACACGAACACGGACACGGCAACCCGTCGACCTTCCGTCGGCAACCCCTGGCGGACCGGCCTGATCAGCAACGTCCTCAATCCCAAGATCGCCGTCTTCTACACCGGACTGCTCCCCACCCTGGCCCCGCCCCCTCTGCCCACCGCCTGGGCCATGACGCTCCTCGTCCTCCTCCACGCCGCCCTCACGCTCGTCTGGCTCGGCGCTTACGTGCTGCTCCTGTCCAAGGCCGGGCCTCTTCTTCGGACACCACGGGTCCACCGTGCGCTCGGACGGACCACGGGCGTCGCGCTCGTCGGCTTCGGTCTCGTGGTCGTGGCCACTTCCCACTGAGGGCCTCCGGTGCGGTGGTGCATCCACGGCATGGATGAGCTGGATACGGGATTCGGATCGCTCGGAGGATGGTGGCCGGGGGCCGGCCGACTCATAGTCGTGCCTGTTCCCCGACCCTTCCCCTGGAGTCGCCATGCCCGGTTCCGTGTCCCCGACCCCGCCGACCGTCGCGGCCGACGACGCCGCTCCGTCGTCCGTCGCCGTGTCGGGCCCGGCCCATCTGTTGCGCGTCACCCTGCTGATGGCGGGCAGCTGTCTGCCCATCCTGGGCGCCGTACTGATCGCCCCGGTGCTGCCGAAGATGCAGGACCACTTCGCCTCGACGCCGGGCGCCAAGGTGCTCGTTCCGCTGGCGCTGACCGTTCCGGCGCTGTCGCTGGCGCTGCTGGCCCCGTTCGCCGGGGTGATCGTGGACCGGCTGGGCCGCGAGCGGCTGCTGATCGTGGCGACCGTGCTGTACGCCGTGTTCGGCACGGCGCCGCTCTGGCTGGACTCGCTGGGCGCCATCATCGCCGGCCGCGCGCTCGTAGGTGTCACCGAGGCCGCCATCATGACCTGCTGCACCACGCTGATCGGCGACTACTACTCCGGTCACCGGCGGGTGAAGTACCTCGCCCTGCAAACCATGTGCGCCTCCGCGTCGGCCACCGTCTTCTTCGTACTCGGCGGTGCGGTGGGGGCGGCCGGCTGGAAGGCGCCTTTCTGGGTCTATGCCGTGAGCCTGGTCCTCGCTCCGTTGATGGCCTCCGCTCTGCCCGGTCGGGCGGACCGTCCGGCCGGCACGGCCAACGAGCCCCACGAGCCCCACCAGCACCCGACCCACGCGTCCGCCGCCGGGACGCCGTCCGCGGTGGCGAGCCCGGGAGTACGTCGGCCCTTCCCTTGGCGGCAGTTGGCCGGCGTCTGCGCGCTCACCTTCTTCGGGGCGATGGTGTTCTACACGGTCCCGGTCGAGATGGCGTATCTGCTGGACGACCTGGGCGTGGTGAACTCGGGTGTCATCGGCCTGGCCACCGCGCTCGCGAGTGCCGCGACCGTGGCCGGAGCGACTGGCCTGACGGGCAACGCCCCGTGGGGCGCGGGGCGGTGCCGAGATACGGCTCACCGAGGGCCACCACCCTCCTCCATCAGCGTCGCCCCCACCTCCGCCGCCTTCTGCCGCAGCCAGATGTGCGCCGCGTCCTGTGCGTGCAGCGGGTGCCACCACAGCGCCGCCTGCACCGGTACGGCCTCGAAGGGACACGGCAGAACACGCACCGCCGCCGAGCGCACCGCCCGCCGGGCGAGGCGCTCCTGGATCATCGCGACCCGACGGGTCCCCTCGATCATGAACGGCAGCAACTGGAAGGTCTGGACGGAGACCTCCACGTGCGGGCTGATGCCGAGCATGCTCAACTGGCGGGCGGCCGGGGCGTCGTAGGGGCGCTGGTAGACGGCCCAGGGCAGGCGGGCCAGATGGTCGAGGGTGAGTTCGGCGCCCACCTCGGGGTGGTCCTCGGCGATCATGCACAGCCAGCGGTCCTGGTAGAGGTCGACGGCGGGGAAGCCGTCGATGACGCCGTGCGGCATCAGCAGCCCGTCGACGGTGCTCAGCAGGGCGGCGGTGTTCTCCACGACCGTGGGCGCCGGGTGCTGGAAGGTGAGCCGGATGCCGGGTGCCTCGTGGTGCACGGCGCGGGCGAGCGCGGCGCCGAACACGGCCGCGCCGTAGTCCGAGGCGAGCAGGGTGAACTCGCGGGTCTCGGCGGCCGGGTCGAAGTCGGCCTGGCTGGCGAAGACGCGCTCCAGGAGGTCGCAGGCGGTGGCGCTGCGGTCCCGCAACGCGACGCCGAGCGGCGTCAGTTCGTAGGCGTTGCCGGTCCGGGCGAGCAGTTCGTCGTCGAAGTGGCGGCGCAGCCGGGACAGCGCCGCGCTCATCGCCGGCTGGCTCAGTCCGATGCGCTCGCCGGCCCTGGTGACGTTGCGTTCCTCCAGCAGGGCGCGCAGGGCGACGACCAGGTTGAGGTCGAGTCGGGACAGGTTCACGGGGCACCACCTGGCGAGTGAGGGGGGCCACGGCATGGGCCACCCCCGTACATGGACTACCCATGGCGTCGGTTGTCCATGACGTCGACTATCCATGGCGTGGATTCAGCATATACAGAAGATTGATTTCCGTGATTCGAGGATGGGGGTCAGAGTGGACCGCACCCCAGCAGGAGGAAATCTGATGGCAACGCTCGTGCAACCGGCCGGCCCGTTCGCGCTCGGCACGTTCTCCGCCCTGGACGGGGATCGGGATCCGTTTCCCGGTCTGCTGGCCGAGGGCCGGGTGCTCGACCTGAACAGGGCCCTGGACTGGGCCCCGTCCGGTGTGCGGGCCGTACTGGAACGGTGGGAGGGCACACTCCCCCTGTTGCGGGCCCTGGCCGGCGACGACACCCATGACTGGCAGCCGCTGGAGAGACTGCGCGTGCACGCCCCCGTCGAGCCCCGGCAGATCTTCCAGTCCGGGGCCAACTACCGGCAGCACGTGATCGACCTGGAGGTCGCCCACCGCTCTCCCGACGACCCGCGCACGGTCGAGGAGGCGCGAGCCGAGATCGCCGCGGTCATGGACCGGCGGGCCGCCGAGGACCTGCCGTACGTCTTCATCGGCCTGCCCACCACCATCGCCGGGCCGTACGACGACGTCGTCCTCCCCTCCTGGGCCGAACAGCCGGACTGGGAACTGGAGTTGGCGGCCGTCATCGCCAAGCCGGCCTACCGGGTCCCCGTCGAGGAGGCGCTGGAGTGTGTCGCCGGGTACACGATCGCCAACGACCTCACCGACCGCGCCACCGTCTTCCGCCGGGACATGAAGGCCATCGGCACCGACTGGCTGCGCTGCAAGAACGCGCCGGGGTTCACCCCGCTCGGCCCGTGGCTCGTGCCGGCCGAGTCGATCGCCGATCCCGGTGATCTGCGGGTCACCCTCAAGCTCAACGGCGACACCATGCAGGACGAGTCCACCAAGGACATGCTCTTCGGCATCGCGCGGCTGGTGTCGTACATCTCGCAGACGGCCCGGCTTCTGCCGGGCGACCTCGTGTTGACCGGCAGCCCGGCCGGCAACGGCATCCACTGGGGACGGCTGCTGCGCGACGGCGACGTCATGGAGGGGTCGATCACCGGTCTCGGCGTGCAGCGCACCCGCTGTGTGGCGGAGGGCACGGCATGATCCTCGACCGGCACGACCCCGAGGGCTCCGTCGCCGGGGCCGCCAAGGCGTACTCCAACTGGGGGCGCTGGGGCGAGGACGACGTGCTCGGCACCCTGAACTTCCTCGACGAGGGCAAGCGCCGGGAGGGGGCCGCCCTGGTGCGGCGGGGTGTCAGCTTCTCGCTGTCGCAGCGGTTCGACATGGACGGGCCGCAGAAGGGCTGGCGGCGGCGCACCAACCCCGTGCACACGATGCTCGACACGGGCACCGACGCGGCGCTGGGCAACCAGGGCTTCCCGCACGGGATCGGCGGCGCCGACGACGTGATCGCGATGCCGTTGCAGTGCTCCACGCAGTGGGACGGGCTCGGGCACATCTTCGACCACGGCAACGCCTGGAACGGGCGGCCGGCCGAGAAGGTCGTCACCTCCGACGGTGACCTCGTCACCGGCGTCGAGCACATGGCGCCGTACGTCGCCGGACGTGGTGTCCTGCTGGATGTGGGCCGGGTCGTGGGCGGGGACGGCGAGTTGCCCGACGGGTTCGCGATCACCGAGGAGCATCTGACCGCGACCGCCGAGGCCCACGGCGTGGCCGTCGGCCGCGGCGACATCGTCGTCGTACGGACCGGGCAGCTGGCCCGGGTGCGCCGCGGCGGGTGGGGCGAGTACGCGGGCGGGCCCGCGCCGGGGCTGTCGTTCACCACGGCCGGCTGGCTGCACCGGACGGAGATCGCCGCGATCGCCACCGACACCTGGGGGTTCGAGGTGCGGCCCAACGAGTTCGAGAACGCCTTCCAGCCGCTGCACCAGGTCGTCATCCCCAACATGGGGCTGCTGATCGGCGAGATGTGGGATCTGGAGGCGCTCGCCGAGGACTGCGCGGCGGACGGTGTCCACGAGTTCTGGCTGACCGCCGCGCCGCTGCCGATCACGGGGGCGGTCGGCTCCCCCGTCAATCCCCTCGCCGTCAAGTAGCGCACCGCACCCCGCCGCCCGCCGCCGCGCGGCCCGACCTCGGGAGGTTTCCCCGACATGGCTGACAGCCCCTACCCCACCGTCCTCGTCATAGGCGGGGGCGCCTCCGGCAACGCCGTCACCGTCCTGCTGCGCCGTGCCGGCCTGGCCGTCGACCTGATCGAGGCGCGGCCCGACTGGAACGCCACCACCGGCTCCGGCATCACCCTCCAGGGCAATGCCCTGCGGGTGCTGCGCGAACTGGGCGTGTGGGAACAGGTGGAGGGCTCCGGGTACGCCTTCGGCTCGCTGGGTGTGACCGCCCCGGACGGCACCGTCCTGTTCGTCGCCGAGGACATCCGGACCGGCGGGGAGGACCTGCCGGCCACCCTCGGCATGCAGCGGCCCCGGTTGCAGCAGATCCTCATCGACGCGGTGCGCGCCTCCGGCGCCACGGTCCGTCTCGGCGTCACCGCCGAGACGCTGGAGCAGGACGCCGACGGTGTCTCGGTGCGCTTCAGCGACGGCAGTGCGGGCCGCTACGACCTGGTGATCGGCGCCGACGGGCTCAACTCGGCCACCCGCGCCGCGATCGGCATCACCGAGAGGCCCGAGCCGACCGGCATGGCCATCTGGCGCGTCGCCGCTCCGCGGCCGGAGCGTGTCGTACGCACCGACCTGGCCTACGGCGGACCGGCCTATATCGCGGGCTACACCCCGACCGGCGAGAAGAGCATCTACGCGTACGTCGTCGAAGGGTGCCGCGACCGCGCGGCCGTCCGCCCCGCCGACCGCGCCGACGAGATGCGCCGCCTGGCACAGCGGTACGGCGGAGCCTGGCCGGAGATCGCCCGGCACATCACCGACCCGGAGCAGGTCAACTACACCTGGTTCACCCGGATGCTGGTCGAGGGCTCCTGGCACCGCGGCCGGGTCGTGCTCCTCGGTGACGCGGCCCACTGCTGCCCGCCGACCATCGCGCAGGGCGCGGCCATGTCGTTGGAGGACGCCCTCGTTCTCGCCGAGCTGCTCACCGGCGGACGCCCCTGGGGCGACGAGCTGTTCCAGGCGTACTACGACCGCCGCGTCCCCCGGGTGCGGGCCGTCGTCGAGGCGTCCGTGCAGATCGGCCAGTGGCAGCTGGACGGTGTGCGCGACGCCGACGTCCCCGGGCTGATCGGCCGCACGATGAACCTCCTGAAGGAGCTGCCGTGACGGCGCCCACCATCGACGTCCACGCCCACCTCCTGCTCCCGGAGATCGAGGCGGCCGTCGCCGGTCACCCCGGCCTCGCGGAGGCGCGGGACCTCGACGCCCGCCGCAACGGGCAGGCGGCCCTCGCGGTCAACGGGCCCATGGTGGGCGCGCGGGTGCCGAAGCTGACGGACGTCGCCGTGCGGCTGGCGGCGATGGACGAGGCCGGCGTGGACATGCAGCTGGTGAGCCCGTCACCGAACCACTACCACTACTGGGCCGACGCCCGACTGGCCGACAGCATCTGCCGGTTGGCCAACGAGGGCACCGCCGCGCACTGCGCCAAGGCCCCCGACCGGCTGCACGGTCTCGGGCTGGTCCCGCTTCAGCACCCCGAGCTCGCCGTGGCCCTGCTCGACCACGCGCTGGACCAGGGGCTGAGGGGCGTCGAGATCTCCTCGCACGCTCCCGGGCCGGGCGGGACACCGGAGGTCGAGCTGTCCGATCCGCGGCTCGCGCCCTTCTGGGCCCGCGCGGAGGAGACCGGCGCCCTGGTCTTCCTGCATCCGTTCGGCTGCACGCTCGACGAGCGCCTGGACCGGTGGTACCTGTCCAACACCGTCGGCCAGCCCACCGAGAACGCCGTCGCCCTCTCCCACCTGATCTTCTCCGGCGCCCTGGACCGCCATCCGGGCCTGAAGCTGCTCGCCGCGCACGGCGGCGGCTACCTCCCCACCCACATCGGCCGCTCCGACCACGCCTGGCGGGCCCGCCCCGACGCCCGTGCCTGCTCCCGGGAGCCGAGCAGCTACCTGAAGCACCTGTACTTCGACTCCCTCGTCCATGACCCGCACGTCCTGCGGGAGTTGATCCACGTCGTCGGCGCCGACCGTGTCCTGCTCGGCTCCGACTTCCCCTTCGACATGGGCACCGACGACCCGCTGGCCGCCCTGCGCTCAGCGGGCCTTCCCGACCACGACTTCCACGCGGTGCGGGGCGGCAACGCCGCCGCCCTGCTGAACCTCGCCTGAGGAGGAACCCCCATGAGCAACCGCCTGCTCACCCACCTGCGCCACGTCGACCTGGCCGTACCCGACTACGACAAGCAGCTCGACTTCTACGCCGGCGTCTGGGGCCTGACCAAGGTCGCCGAGGACTCCGGCATCTCCTTCCTGGCCGCCGAGGGCAGCCCCGAGCAGTACGTCGTCCGGCTGCGCAAGGCCGACGAGAAGCGCCTCGACCTGGTCTCCTACGGCGCCGGCAGCGCGGCGGACGTGGACGCCCTCGCTGAGCAGCTCCTCTCCCAGGGCGTGCAGTTGATCTCCCAGCCGGGCAAGGTCGACACCCCCGGCGGCGGCTACGGCTTCCGCTTCTTCGACGTCGACGGCCGCACCATCGAGGTCTCGGCGGACGTCGAGGTGCGCCGGCACCGCAAGATCGAGGAGAAGGAGTCGATCCCGGTCAAGCTGTCGCACGTCGTCCTCAACTCGCCGGACCTGGACAAGACCCGCGAGTGGTACGAGACCCACCTCGGCTTCCGCCTCTCCGACACGCTCGGCCATCCGCACATCGGCGACGTCATGCACTTCATGCGGATCAGCAACCAGCACCACTCCATGGCCATCGCCAAGGGCCCGCACACCTCACTGCACCACATCTCCTTCGAGATGCGCGGGATCGACGAGTACATGCGCGGCTCCGGCCGGGTGATGCGCGCCGGCTTCAAGAAGATCTGGGGCCCGGGCCGGCACATGGCGGGCGACAACACCTTCACCTACTTCCTCGACCCGCACGGCAACACCGTCGAATACACCACCGAGCTGGAACTCCTCGACGAGGACACCTGGCACCCCCACGTCTACGACTTCTCCAAGCCCGAGGTCACCGACCAGTGGGGCACCGCCAACCCCATGAACGAACTGGTCACCAAGGAGTCCTTCAACGACCCCGACCGCGGCGTCTTCGTCGCCCCGCCGGTGTAAGGGGCGCCGACCATTGCGCATCGCCACTTACCTGTACGAGGGACGCCGTCGGTGCGGAGTCGTGGAGGGCACCGTCGTACGGGCTCTGCCGGACGGCACCTCACCCCTGAACGCCGCCGGCACCCGCCCCGTGGGGGACACCGTCCCGCTGTCGGACGTACGCCTGCTGCCGCCGCTCCAGCCGCCCACCGTGCGGGACTTCGTCACCTTCGAGGAGCACGTCGAAGGCGTACGGCGGTCCGTGGACGGAGCCGCCGGGGTGCCGGAGCGGTGGTACGCGGCTCCGACCTTCTACTTCGCCAATCCCTACGCGGTGTACGGCCCGCACGACGACATCCCCGTGCCGCCGGGGTCGGCCGTGCTCGACTTCGAGCTGGAGGTCGCCGCCGTGGTCGGCCGCGAGGGCCGCGATCTCACCCCGGAGCAGGCCCGCGACCACATCGTCGGCTACACGATCTTCAACGACTGGTCCGCCCGTGACCTGCAGTCGGCGGAGATGAAGGTGGGCCTGGGCCCCTGCAAGGGCAAGGACACCGCCACCACGCTCGGCCCGTACCTCGTCACCGCCGACGAGCTGGAGCCGTACCGGGACGCCGACGGTTTCCTGCGGCTGGCGCTCACCGCCTCGGTGAACGGCGAGGTGGTCGGCGAGGACCTGCTGTCCAACATGAGCTGGACCTTCGAGGAGATGGTCGCCTACGCCTCGCGCGGCACCTGGGTGCGCCCCGGAGACGTGCTGGGCTCCGGGACCTGCGGCAACGGCGGCTGTCTCGCCGAGCTGTGGGGCGTGCGCGGCCGGCCGGACCCGGCGCCGCTGAAGCCCGGTGACACGGTGACGCTCACCGTGGAGGGCATCGGTTCCGTGTCCAACACCGTGGCCCCGGGGGTGGATCCGGTGCCGGTACCGGCGGGCCGCCGCCGCGGCCGGGAGCGGCCGTGAGCGGCCTGCACCCCGAGCGGCTGCTCGGCAGGGTCGTGGTCGTCACCGGCGCGGCCCGCGGCCAGGGCGCCGCCGAGGCCCGGGCGCTGGCCCGCGAGGGCGCCCGGGTGATCGCCACCGACGTGACGGACGCACCCGGGTGCCGCCGCCTCGACGTCACCAGCGACGCGGAGTGGGCCGGACTCGCCGCAGAGCTCAGTGAGTCGTACGGCCATGTCCACGGCCTGGTCAACAACGCGGGGATCACCTGGCGTGCCCGCCTCGGCGACGTGCGCGCGGACGACTTCGACCGTGTCCACGCCGTCAACGTCACCGGACCGCTGCTCGGCATCCAGCATCTCGCCCCGCTGATGCCTGCGGGCTCGTCCGTCGTCAACGTCGGCTCGACGGCCGCGCTCACCGGCCACTACCCGGTCGCCTACACGGCCAGCAAGTGGGCGCTGCGGGGCCTGTCGAAGGCCGCCGCCCTGGAGCTCGGCCCGCGCGGCATCCGCGTCAACACCGTCCACCCCGGCTACATCGAGACCGAGATGACCGCCTCCGCGGCCCCCGCCTTCCGTGAGGCGAACATCCGCGAGACCCCGCTCGGCCGCACCGGCACCGTGGACGAGATCACCCCGCTCGTGGTGTTCCTGCTCTCCGACGAAGCGTCCTTCATCACCGGCGCCGAGATCGCCGTGGACGGCGGACTGACCGCGCACGGCGGCGTCAAGTCCGTCTCGGACGCGCTGCGTTCGTGAGACGACCGACCGCGGTGCGGACGGGCAGGGGTTGGGCGTCCCCGAGGGGCTGGGTCTTCACGGCATTTCCTGCTCGGCCCAGATGATCTTGCCGACGGTCGTGTAGCGGGCTCCCCAGCGATGGGCGAGCCGGGCCACCAGGAACAGGCCGCGGCCGCCCTCGTCCATGCTGCGGGCGTGGCGGAGCCGGGGGGCGGTGCTGCTGGCGTCGGCGACCTCGCAGGTCAGGCGGGAGTCGCGGATCAGGCGTAGGCGGATGGGGGGTTCGGCGTAGCGGATCGCGTTGGTGACCAGCTCGCTCACGATCAGCTCGGTCGTCATGGCGAGTTCGCCGAGGCCCCAGGACTCCACTTGGCGGGTCGCCCGGGCCCGGAGGTCGGCGACGGCGGCCGGGTCGACGGGCACCTCCCAGGAGACGACGTGCTCGGCGCCCAGGGCATGGGTGCGCGTCAGGAGGAGGGCGATGTCGTCGGGCTGGGGTGCGGGCACGAGCTGCCGGACCACGGACGAGCACAGCAGGTCGAGGTCGAGGTCCCGCCGGGACAGCAGGTCACCGAGCCGGGACATGCCCCGTTCCATGTCGCGGTCGGTCGCCGCGACCAGGCCGTCGGTGTAGAGGCCGAGCAGGCTGTTCTCGGCGAGTTCGATCTCACCGGCCTCGAACGCCATCCCGCCCAGCCCCAGCGGCGGCCCGGCGGGGAGTTCGGGGAAGGAGACCTGGCCGTCGGGCGCGACGACGACCGGGGGCGGGTGTCCGGCGCGGGCCATCGTGCAACGCCTGGTGACCGGGTCGTAGACGGCGTAGAGGCAGGTCGCGCCCAGGAAGCCGGTCGTGCCCTGGTGGGCCGCCTCGGTCGGCTCCTCGCCCGTCTGCTCCGCGCTCAGGCGGAGCACCAGGTCGTCGAGGTGGGCCAGCAGTTCGTCGGGCGGCATCTCCATGTCGGCGAGGGTCTGTACGGCGGTGCGCAGCCGGCCCATGGTCGCCGCCGCGGTGATGCCGTGGCCGACGACGTCGCCGACCACGAGGCCCACCCGGGCGCCGGACAGCGGGATCACGTCGAACCAGTCCCCGCCGACCCCGCCGGTCGGGTCCGCGGGGAGATAGGAGGAGGCCACCTCCAGTGCCGTACCGCCGGTGAGGGCCTGGGGCAGCAGGCTGCGCTGAAGGGTGACCGCCGCCGTGTGTTCCCGGGTGTAGCGGCGGGCGTTGTCGACGCACAGCGCCGCCCGGGCCACCAGTTCCTGGGCGACCAGGACGTCGTCGGGCTGGAACGGGACGGGGTTGAGCGACCGGATGAACGTGGTCAGGCCCAGGACGGTGTTCCGGGCCCGCATCGGCGCGGAGATCAGGGAGTGCAGTCCGAACTCGCGCATGCTGGCCGCCCGCGCGGGCTGTTCGGTGGTCCACAGCTCGTCGGACGGGTCGAGGACCGGGATGAGGATCGGCCCGCCGTCGATGAGGAGACGCGCGCCGTGCGGCGGAGGTACGAAGTCCACCCGCTCCCCGACCCGCGCCACCGCCTCCGGGCAGCCCTCGCGCACCGAACTCATACCGGCCCGGCGCATCACCGGCTTGGCGGGTGCCGGGCCCGCGTCGGTCAGCCATGTCCCGTGCCCCTCGGTGCTGAGCACCGGCTCCAGCAGGTCCACGACGACGAAGTCCGCGAAGCGGGGGACGGTGAAGTCGGCGAGCTCCTGCGCCGTCCACAGCACGTCCAGCGTCGTCCCGATCCGTGTCCCGGCCTCGCTGACCAGCGCCAGCAGCTGGCGGGCGGTCCACCGCTCGGTGACGTCCAGGACCATGTAGCAGACCCCGGTGATCGAGTTGTCGGCGTCGACGAGGGGGAAGAAGGACGTGGAGTAGGCGTGCCGGCGGTGCGGGTCGGCCCAACTCCAGCCCAGGTACTCGTAGTCGGTGACCGGGAGGCCGGTCTCCAGGACCTTGCGCATCAGGCCCTCGATCGTCTCCGCCTGAAGCCCCGGCAGCAGTTCGCTGAGCCGACGGCCGAGGCGCTGCTCGCGGGGGACGCCGCCGAGGCGTTCCAGGGTGTCGTTGAGCCAGACGTAGCGCAGCCCGGTGTC
This sequence comes from Streptomyces viridochromogenes, assembly GCF_001270495.1. Lineage (GTDB taxonomy): Bacteria > Actinomycetota > Actinomycetes > Streptomycetales > Streptomycetaceae > Streptomyces > Streptomyces viridochromogenes_A. Next base: position 27,031 of record NZ_LGUR01000244.1, on the reverse strand, counting down.
CATCACGGCCATGCCGACCGGGGAGCGGGTCAGGAAGCCGTCGAGGACGGACTGGCCCACCGTCCACTGCTGCCGCCGTTCCCGCGCCGAGATCAGAAAGCACTCGTCCGCGCCGATCCGGAAGGACGCGGAGACCCGCAGGTCGACATCGATCCGGCGGCCGTCACGGTGCCGTACCGGAATGAGGCCGCTCCACCCCACGCCGGCCCGGCAGCGCTCGGCGACCCCGGCCACCCGGACCGGATCGTCCGGCATCGCCAGCAGGCCCGCGGCGGAGGTGCCGACGGTCTCCGACGCCGGACGGCCGAGGAGTTCCTCCGCGGCCCGCGTCCAGCCGAGGACGACACCGCGTCCGGACACCACCGCCGCCGCGTCGCTGGACGCGTCGAAGAACTCGCTCGGTCCGGTGGACGTGGGCGCCCCCGGTCGTTCTCCCGCAGCAGCCATGGGTCCTCACGCAGCGTCCATGGGTCCCGTCCTCTACACGACCATGTTCCTGCTTGTGCGCCCGATCTGCACGGGCCGAAGGCCGTCGGTCCCGTCCGTCACCGTCACTGGGCAAGCCGGTGCGGGCGGAGGGAGCATGGAGGTGCCGGCCCTGCCGGCCGGTGGAGGAGGAGCCGGGATGACAGCTGGATCCTTCGAGTCCGACGGAGGCGGGTACGACCCGGAGCCGCCCCGTCCGACCGGCCTGCTCGATGTGCTGAGCGTGGCGGCGGTGGTCGTCGACGCCGGCGGGCGCGTGGTGTTCTGGACCCCGCAGGCCGAGGAGCTCTTCGGCTACACCGCCGAGGAGGCGCTCGGCACGCACGCGGCGCGGCTGTTCATCAGCCCCGACCAGCTGCCGGCCGTGGTGCAGCTGTTCACGGAGGTGCTGGAGACCGGCCGGAGCTGGGCCGGCACCTTCCCCGTGCGGCACAAGGACGGCAGCACCCGGCTGACGGAGTTCCGCAACATGCGGCTGCTGGACGATCTCGGTGACGTCTACGCCCTGGGCATCGCCGCCGACCACTCCCTGCTCCAGCGCGTCGAGACCGATCTGGCGCTGTGCGAGCGGCTGATCAACCAGTCCCCGATCGGCTTCGCCCTGCTGGACCCGGATCTGCGCTATCTGCTGGTCAACCCGGCGCTGGAGCGGATCGACGCCACCCCGGCCGAGGACCACGTCGGCCGCCGGCTGCGGGAGACCCTGCCGCTGCCCGACATCGACACCATCGAGTCCGCCCTGCGCCAGGTGCTCACCACCGGCACCCCGCTGCTCGACCAGTACCACGTGGGCCGCCCGCCGGCCGACCCCGACAACGAGCACGCCTGGTCGCTGTCCTTCTACCGGCTGGAGGACCCCGGGGGGCGGGTCCTGGGCGCGGCCATCTCGTTCGTCGACGTCACCGAGCGGCACCGCGCGGCCGCCGAGGCCGACCGGGCCCGGCGTCGCCTGGCCCTGATCGCCGACGCCTCCACCCGGGTCGGCACCACCCTGGAGGTGGAGCGGACCGCCCGCGAACTGGCCGACGTCGCCACGCCGGAGCTGGCCGACGTGGTCGCCGTGGACGTCCTGGACTCCGCGCTGGCCTGCCGCCGTATGCGCAAGCCGGACAACGGCCCGGAGCTGTTCCGTGCCCTCGCCCTCAAGGCGGCCTACCCGAGCGTGGCCCTGCGCGCCGCCGACCCGCCCGGTGACCTCGCCGCGTACGACGGGGACCGGCTGGTCACCCTGTGCGTGCACACCGCCCGGCCGGTTCTGGTGCGCCATGTCGGCGAGCGGGATCTGCCGCGCATCGCCCGGGACGACGAGGCCACCTCCTTGCTGGCGCGTGCGGGCGTCCACTCCTATCTCGCCGTGCCGTTGATCGCGCACGGCGAGGTGCTCGGCGCCCTCGACCTCAAGCGGACCCGCAATCCGGTGCCGTTCGACGAGGACGACGTCGTCCTGGCCGGTGAGCTGGCCAGCCGGGCCGCCGTGGCCATCGACAACGCCCGCTGGTTCCAGAGCGTGCGCAACACCGCGCTCACCCTCCAGCGCAGCCTGCTGCCCGACCACCCGCCGCACCACACCGGTCTGGAACTCGCCTCCCGCTACCAGCCCGCCCAGGCCACCAGCGAGGTCGGCGGCGACTGGTACGACGTCATCCCGCTGGACGACGACGAGACCGCGCTGGTCGTCGGCGACGTCATGGGCAACGGCATCGACGCCGCCGCCACGATGGGCCGGCTGCGCACCGCGACCTGCGCCTACGCGGACCTCAACCTCGATCCCGGCACCGTGCTCCAGCACCTGGACAAGATCACCTGCGATCTGGAGCACTACATCGTCACCTGTCTGTACGCGGTGTACGACCCCCGCACCCAGCGGTGCCACATCGCCAACGCCGGACACATGCCGCCCGCCCTGGCCCGCCCCGGCCACCGGCCGGAACTGCTCGACCTGCCCGCCGGTGCCCCGCTCGGCGTCGGCGGCATCCCCTTCCGGACCACGACGGTCGGCCTGGGGCCCGGCGATCTGCTGGTGCTCTACACCGACGGCCTCGTCGAGACCCGGCACCACTCCATCGACGACCGCCTGGACGTCCTCCTCGGCTTCCTCGACGAACCCCGCAGACCGCTGGAGGAGACCTGCGACCTCCTCCTGTACGGCCTGCGCCATCCCGACGACCACGACGACGTGGCGCTGCTCGTCGCCCGGGTGCTGTAGGCCGGGGCCGCCGGTCCCGTCTTGCCCGCGCCGTGCACCCGGCGCACGCTGTTCCTATGGGTGCTGAGCACAGCCCTACGCTCATCGGGTCGGTACAGCGCGCCTTCCGTCTGCTGGAGGCGATGAGCGCACACCAGAACGGCGCGCCGGCCAAGCAGCTGGCGCGGGAGACCGGCCTGCCCCTGGCCACGACGTACCACCTGCTGCGGACGCTGGTCCACGACGGATACGTACGCAAGCTCGACGACGGCGGGTTCATCCTGGGCGACCGCCTGGAGACGCTGCAGACGTCGGGGCAGGCCCAGTCGCTGCTCAGCCGGATCCGCCCCACGCTGGCCGCGCTGCGGGACGAGTTGTCGTCCGCCGCCTACCTCACCTTCTACGAGGAGGGGGAGATCCGGGTCGTCGAGATCGTCGACGGCCCGCGCGCGCCCCGGGTGGATCTGTGGGTGGGGTTCGAGGACGCCGGGCACGCCACGGCGCTGGGCAAGTCCGTCCTGCGCGAGCTGGACGAGGAGTCACGCAAGGACTACCTGTCCCGGCACGCGCTTCCCGACCTCACGCCCAGGACGATCACCGATACCCCGGAGCTGATCCGGCAGCTCGACTCCTCGCCGCTGGCCCCGGCGGTCACGGACATGGAGGAGTACTCCCTCGGCACGGTCTGTGTCGCGGTGCCCGTCTACAGCGGCAGCACACTCGGCTCGCTCGGTGTCTCGCTGCGGGCCGGCCGCCGGGCCCGTGTCGAGGAGACGCGCGCCCGCCTGGAGGAGGTCAGGGCGCGCCTGCTCCCGACCGCGAGCCGCGTGACCAGGGGCCTGTCGCTCACTATCTGAAATCCGTGTCCTTGTCCTGTCCGGGGTCGAACCGGTTTTCTTAGATAAATCGGACATTTCCTGGGCGTATGCCCCCCGCTCACAGGTGAGGACAGCCGACAAGACATGAGCAAGGCCCCGCACCACGGTCGTGACCACTGGTCGAGGCGACTGGTCGCCACCACGCCCGTACTGCCCATCCTGATCGTCGCCGCCATCGTGCTCGTCGATCTCGTCTGTGGGCCGGGAATGACCTGGCTGCCGCTGCTCGCCGTGGGCCCGGCGCTCGCCGCTACCACGAACGGGCCGCGCGGCGTCCTCTGGGTGGGACTGCTCACCGCCGTCCTGGGCGCGATCCTCGGCATCCACGACAACGTCGGGGAGCGCGAGCTGGCGGTGGTGCTGGCCGCACTGATGGCCGTCACCCTGGCGGGGAGCCTGGCCAGCGCGCTGCGCGGGCGGCGCGAGCGGGTGCTCGCGGCGGTCCGTTCCGTCGCCGAGGCCGCCCAGCACGCGCTGCTCCAGCCCGTACCGGCGACGGTGGGGCCGTTCCAGGTGGCCGTCCGCTACAGCGCCGCCGCGGCGGAGGCCCGGATCGGCGGCGACCTCTACGCGCTCGTGTCCACGCCCTACGGGGTCAGGCTGATCGTCGGCGACGTGCGGGGCAAGGGGCTGCCCGCGGTGGGGACCGCGGCTCTGGTGCTGGGTGTCTTCCGTGAGGCCGCCTACGACGAGCCCGACCTGTTGGCCGTCGTCGCGCGGATCGAGCGGAGCCTGGCGCGCAACCTGGGCAGCGACGACTTCGTGACCGCCGTGGTCGCCGGGTACCCCGGGGCCGGGCAGCTGGAGGTCGTCAACTGCGGGCACGCGCCGCCGCTGCTGGTCCGCGACCGTGTCGTCGTACCCGTCGAACCGGACCGCCCGGCGCCGCCCCTCGGTCTGCGCACCCTGTCGGGCGAGAGCCCCGCACTGCAGGTGCTGCCCTTCTCCGACGGGGACCAGCTGCTGCTCTACACCGACGGCGTCACCGAGGCCCGCGACCACGACCGTGAGTTCTATCCGCTCGCCGACGGGCTGGCGCGGCACACGTCCGACGAGCCGGTGCACACCGTGAGCGCGCTCCACGACGAACTGCTGGCCCATGTGGGCGGCCGGCTGCACGACGACGCGGCGCTGTTGCTGCTCCGGATGCCGGACTCGGCCGTGGCGACGGTCCCCCGGGCGGCGTCCGACACCGGGCGCATCGGGTCGTGCTCACCGTAGGTCCGTCGGCCGCCCCGACCGCACCATCGCCACGAGGGACTCCGTGAACCGGGCGGCCGGCCACGGCAGCCGACGACCCACGGCGGTCTGCACCTGAGCCTCGCGCTGCCGGAAGACCGGGTGGTCGACGCGGACATGCCTCACGCCCCCGGTCCCGGTGTCCCGCCCCTGGTCGTCCGGGTCTCCGACCGGATCCCCGACCAGGGCGAGGCCGCCTCCGGCGCGTACGAACTCGTACTGCGGGGCGAGGGAGTCGCAGACCAGGGCGGGGCGGACGGTGAGTCCTTCCAGCCGCACGCCGATGTCGAACAGCTCGCGTTGGCTGGTGCCCGGTGAGGCCAGCGCCAGCGGGTGGGCGCAGAGTTCCGCGAGCCCGACCCGGTCACGGGCGGCCAGCTCGTGACCGAGCGGGACCACGGCGGACACCGGCACCACGACGGCGCACTCCACGCGGACGTCGTGCTGCGGGCCCATCGCGTAGGTGACGGCCACGTCGGCGATCCCCTCGACCACCCGACGCGTCGCCTCCTGGCGGGGGACGACATCGAGGCGGAACGACACCTCGGGGTGCTCGCGCCGGAACCCGGCGATCACGCGGGGCACCAGACGGTGCGCGAACCCCTCCGTGCAGGCGACCGCGACACCGCGCTCCTCGGCGCCGCGCCCCGCCCTCAGCTCCTCGACCAGCGTGGCCGACTCGGCCTCGGCCCGGCGGGCGTGGACCAGCAGCCGTGCGCCGGCGTCGGTCAGGGCCATGCCGCGCGGCCGACGGTCGAACAGCGCCGTCCCGAGTCCCGACTCCAGCTTGGCGATCTGCCGGCTGACCGCCGACGGTGCGACTCCCAGCACCTGGGCGGCGTCGGTCACCGACCCGGCGCGGGCGACCTCCAGGAAGTACGCGAGGTTCACCGGCAGCAGCTGCATCGTCTCTCCAGCCTGAGATCGCGTTGCCGAAAAGGGAACGCGGCCCGTCACAAACGGCAATGGTCGCACGCCGGGATCCGGCCTACGCTGCTGAAGCGAAGCCGTCACCCCTGGAAGGCCGGTCCGTGGTTCCCGAGCAACTGATCCGTAAGGCCGAGGAGTTCGTCGACTCGGGGGGCTTCTTCGCCGAGCTCGCCTCGATGGTCGCGTACGCGACGGAGAGTGCCCGTCCGGAGGGCCGCCTTGCGCTGGACGCATACCTGGCCGAGGTGCTCGCGCCCGCGCTGGCGGGGCTCGGCTGCCGGGTCACCCGGTACGAGAGCGCGGGTTCCGCCGGTCCCTTCCTGCTGGGCACCCGGATCGAGTCACCGGACCTGCCGACCGTGCTGTGCTACGGCCACGCCGATGTCGTGGAGGGCCAGGCGGGCCGGTGGAGCGCGGGGCGTGATCCCTGGACGCTCACCGCGGAGGGCGAGCGCTGGTACGGGCGCGGCGCCGCCGACAACAAGGGGCAGCACCTGGTCAATCTCGCCGCGCTGCGGCTGCTGCTCGCCGAGCAGGGCGCGCTGGGCTTCAACCTGAAGTTCCTGTTCGAGTCGGGCGAGGAGATCGGTTCGCCCGGCCTCGCCGAGTTCGCGGCAACGCACCGCACCGAGCTGCGGGCCGACGTCCTGGTGGCCTCGGACGGACCGCGCGTGGACGCGGAGACGCCGACGCTGTTCCTCGGGACGCGCGGCGGCGTCCAGCTCCTCCTCGACGCCGATCTGCGGCCGGACTCGTACCACTCCGGCAACTGGGGCGGCGTCCTGCGCAACCCCGCCACCACGCTCGCCGGCGCGATCGCCACCCTGGTCGACGGCCACGGCCGGATCCGCGTACCGGCGTTGCTGCCGCCCGCCGTCCCGGACGCCGTCCGTGAGGCGCTCGCCGGGATCGGGGTCGCGGGCAGTCCCGGGGACCCGGTGCCGGACGCGGGCTGGGGCGAGCCCGGCCTGTCCGCCGCCGAGCGGCTCTACGCCTGGAACACCTTGGAAGTCCTCAGCCTGGGCGCGGGCGACGTCGACCACCCCGTCAACGCGATCCCCGGCCGGGCCCGGGCGGTGCTGCAGCTGCGGTACGTCGTCGGCACGGACGCCGGCGGAGCCGCGGAGGCGGTCGCCGCGCACCTCGCCGAGCACGGGTATCCGATGGTCGACGTCCGTCTGCTGGGCAGCTTCGCCGCGAGCCGTACGCCCCTGGACGACCCGTGGGCCGACTGGGCCCGTACGACGCTGGAGCGGGTCGCGGGCCGGCCGGCCGCCGTGCTGCCGAACATCGGCGGCTCACTGCCCAACGCCGTCTTCACGGACGTCCTCGGCCTGCCCACCCTCTGGCTGCCGCACTCCTACCCCGGCTGCCTCCAGCACGCGCCCGACGAACATCTCCTCGCGCCGATCGCCCGCGAGGGCCTCGTCCTGGCGACCGGCTTCTTCCACGCGCTGGGCCGCCCCACGGCCGACCACCCGGTGCCGGCCCGCGCCTGAGGACGCCCCGTCCGGACAACAACCATGCCCAGCCCGCCGAACGGTGTTAGAAAAGAGGCATGGCCGCAGTCCTCGGCCGCCTGCGGTCGCTGGTGAGCGCGCGTACCGTCGCCCGGCAGGTCTTCGTGCTGCAGGCGGCGATCGTCGTGCTCCTCGTCGTCGCCGCGGTGGTCGCCCTGGTGCTCCAGGTGCGCACCGACACCGAGCGGGAGGCCCGCAACCGGTCCCTCGCCGTGGCCGAGTCCTTCGCGCACGCGCCGGGTGTCGTGGACGCCCTCGCGGAACCCGACCCGAGCGTGGTGCTCCAGCCGCGTGCCGAGGCGGCGCGCGAGGCGACCGACGTGGACTTCATCGTCGTGATGAGCACGGCCGGGATCCGCTACACGCACCCCGACCCCGACCAGATCGGCAAGCACTTCGTCGGCACCATCGCACCGGCCGTGGCAGGCGGGGTCGTGCGCGAGACGTACACCGGAACGCTCGGGCCGTCCGTGCGGGCCGTCGTCCCCGTGGAGGACGGCGACGGCCGGGTCGTCGGGCTGGTGGCCGCCGGTGTGACGCTGGCCAGCGTCGGCGGGATCGTGGACGACCAGCTGCCGATGCTGCTCGGCTCGGCGGCGGGCGTGCTCGCCCTCGCCACCGGCGGGACCGCGCTGGTCAGCCGGCGGCTGCTGCGCCAGACGCATGGGCTGGAGCCCGCCGAGATGACCCGGATGTACGAGCACCACGACGCCGTCCTGCACGCCGTACGGGAGGGTGTGCTGATCCTGGACGGCGAGGGACGGCTGGCGCTGGCGAACGACGAGGCGCGCCGGCTGCTCGGGCTGGCCGCGGACGCGGAGGGGCGGCCCTGCCTCGCCCTGGGCATCGGCAGCGACCTCGCCGGGCTGTTCGCCTCCGGGCGGGACGCCACCGACGAGGTGCACCTGGCGCGGGGCCGGCTGCTGGCGGTGAGCCAGCGGTCGACCGCGCGGGACGGCGGGCCGCCCGGCAGCGTGGCGACGCTGCGGGACACCACCGAGCTGCGGACCATGTCCGGCCGGGCGGACGTGGCGCAGGAGCGGCTGAAGCTGCTGTACGACGCGGGGCTGGAGATCGGCACCACCCTCGATGTCACACGCACCTCGCAGGAACTGGCCGACTTCGCGGTGCCGCGGTTCGCCGACTTCGTCTCCGTCGATCTGGCGGATCCGGTGCTGCGCGGCGAGGAGCCGAAGGAGGGCCGTACCGACATGCGCCGGGTCGCCTTCCGGGGCGTACGGGAGGGCAGCCCGCTCTATCCGATCGGCAAGCTGATCCACTTCGCCCCGGACAGCCCGCAGGCCTTCGGCTTCGGCACCGGCGAGTCCGTGCTGGAGCCCGACATGCCCGCCTTCTCCGGCTGGCAGGTCCAGGACCCGGAGAACGCCCGCAGGCTCGTGGCGTTCGGAATCCACGCGATGCTCACGGTCCCGCTGCGCGCCCGTGGCGTGATCATGGGCATGGCCACGTTCTGGCGGGCCGACCGACCCGAGCCCTTCGAGCAGGAGGACATCTCCCTCGCCGAGGAGCTGGTCGCGCGTGCCGCCGTCAGCATCGACAACGCCCGCCGCTACACCCGCGAACACACCCTGTCGGTCACGCTCCAGCGCAGCCTGCTGCCCCGGGCGCTGCCCGACCAGAGCGGCCTCGACGTCGCCTACCGCTATCTGCCCGCGCAGGCGGCGCAGGGCGGCGTCGGCGGGGACTGGTTCGACGTCATCCCGCTGCCGGGCGCGCGGGTGGCGCTGGTCGTGGGGGACGTCGTAGGACACGGGCTGCACGCGGCGGCGACGATGGGACGGCTCCGTACGGCGGTCCACAACTTCTCCACGCTCGACCTCCCGCCCGACGAACTCCTCGGCCATCTGGACGAGCTGGTGGCCCGTATCGACCAGGACGAGGGCGGCGACGGCGAGATCGCGCCGGTCACCGGGGCGACCTGCCTGTACGCCGTGTACGACCCGTCCTCCGGGCTGTGCACCCTCGCCCGCGCCGGCCACCTCGAACCGGCCGTCGTCCACCCCGACGGCGACGTCGAGTTCCCCTCCGTCACCGGCGGCCCGCCGCTGGGGCTGGGCGGCAGCCTGCCCTTCCAGGCGACCGAGCTGCGGCTGTCCGAGGGCAGCGGGCTGGTCCTGTACACGGACGGGCTGGTCGAGGACCAGGGGCGGGACATCGACGAGGGACTGGAACTGCTGCGCAGGGCGCTGGCCGCGGCGCCGCCGACGCACGGCCGGACGCCGGAGGAGACCTGCAAGGCGGTCCTGGCGGCCATGCTGCCGGAGCGGCCGCGCGACGACGTCGCCCTCGTCGTCGCCCGGACCCGGATGCTGGCCGCCGACCGCTCGGCGACCTGGGACTTCCCGGACGACCCCGCCGCCGTGGCCCGGGTGCGCGCCGCCGCCGCCCGGACGCTGGACGCCTGGGGACTGGAGGAGGAGGCGTTCACGACCGAGCTGATCCTCAGCGAGCTGGTCACCAACGCCCTCCGCCACGCCACCGGCCCCATCCGGGTCCGCCTCATCCGCGACCGCGCCCTGATCTGCGAGGTCTCCGACGGCAGCAGCACCGCCCCGCACCTGCGCAGCGCGGCCACGACGGACGAGGGCGGCCGGGGCCTGTTCCTGGTGTCCCAGTTCGCCGAGCGCTGGGGCACGCGGTACACGACGACCGGCAAGGTGATCTGGACGGAACAGCCCCTGGGCGGCTGAGTCCTGCGGCGCCTCAGTCCCCGTGCGCCTCCAGCGCCGCCCGCACCCCTGATTCGAGGGCGCCCTCGATCCACGACGGCTTCACCGAGGTGTGGTCCCCGGCGAAGTACAGCGGCCCCTCAGGGGCGCGGATGGCTTCCAGCAGTTCCGTGTGCTGACCGGGCAGCAGCACGGACGCCTCCCCGTAGGCGTACGGGTCGCGCAGCCAGCTCTGGGTCCGTCCGGCGCCGGTGTAGAAGACCTCGACGCGCTGGCCGTAGACCTGTTGCAGGCCCCGTAGCGCGTGCGGGTATCGGGCGTCCTCGTCGAGGGAGTCCCAGCGGGAGGCGTCGTCGGCCCAGCTGTAGGAGGCGAGGACGACACCGCCCTTGCTGCCGTCGATCGGGTGGGAGGGGTTGATCATGAAGCGGTTGGAGTTGTCCGAGACGGACCCGCCGCCGATGATGTGCGCCGCCTCGGGCTGGTCGCGGGTGGCCCAGCGGTTGGCGGCGTAGTGGGCGCGTTGCGCGTCGCTGATGTGGCCGTCCGGGACGGAGGGGTGGACGCCGAGGAGGCTGCCGTCGGCGGGTGCCTTGCCCTTGCGGTAGTCGTCGTAGAGCCCGGGGCGTACGGCGTCCAGCTCCCGTTTCCAGTCGGCCTCGGTGAACTCCCACCAGCGCAGGCCGAATTCGAGCAGCACCTTGGTGGCGCTGTCGTAGTGCAGCTCGGCCACCGCTCGCCGCTTCTTGTACGACATCAGCGGGCTGACCTGCACCTGCCTGAGCCCCGAGAACGGCACGGTGACGATCGCGAGGTCGCCGGTGAACTGCTCACGCACGACCTTGCCGTCGCGCCCCTCGGAGACGGTGTCGATCCAGACGTGCGGGCCCTTGGCGCCGACGTGGGAGGTGTCGTCGGCGCCGGGACGGCCGGGGGCCCAGTACTCGATGTGCGTCGCGCGCCGGTCCAGGCGCAGAACGTCGGCGACCTGCTTCAGCAGCGCGTCCGGGAGGGTCGCCGTGCCGCCGACCAGCTCCCAGAACGCGGTGTCGGGGCTGATCAGGGACTGGCTGATGAAGCTGTGGATGAAGGAGAGCGGCAGCCGTGAGGTGAGGTTCTCCAGGGTGCCGACCAGGTCGATGGTCCGCTCGTCGAAGCCGGCCTCCTCGGTCAGGAAGCGGTACATCGACCAGTCGCCGTACTTCTGCACGACGCGCGCCCAGCCCTTGACCCGCTCGGGCATCGGCTTGTCGACGCGCTTGCCGTCCGCGCCGACGGTGCTGAACTCGTCGCGTACGGGGTCCAGGGCGCGGCGCAGGATGGTCGAGGAGGGGGTGTCCCAGTAGGTGCGGGGGACGCCGAAGGAGCGGTTGATCTTGCGGGGTGCCTCGGCGTACTCGGAGCGGCGCACGCGGACGCCGTTGACGTGCAGCCAGGCGTTGTTGACGGCCTTGCCCTCGCCGTCGACGTCGACGAGGTGGAACCGGCGGCGTTTGACGCCGAGTTGGTCGATCAGCTGCATCACCAGCGGATGGCTGCCGGGGATGCGCATGGCGCCGGCCTCCGCGTACTGGGCCGGGTCGGCGAACGCCTGCGCCGCCTGCTCGTGGCCGCCGGTGCGGAACGTCTTGATACGGCCGCCGACGCGGTTGCCGTTGGCCTCGACGAGCGTGACATGGTGCCCGGCCCGCTTCAGCAGCCAGGCGGCGACCAGGCCGGCCGGTCCGGCGCCGACGACGAGGACTCTCTTCGCGGTCTTCGTCTTCGCGCGCGGCAGCCCGGAGTCGAGGATCTTCCGGTACGTCGGTACGAGCGGCCGGTCGTGCTCGTCGACCACCAGCAGGGCTCGGGCGACCGCGAGGCAGGTGTCCCAGTCGGCGGTGGAGCGCGGCCGGCTGGGGGCCTGCTGGGGGACGGAGGGTGCGGAGGGTGCGGCGGCAGCCGCGGTGGGGGTTAACGCCAGGGCGGCCGTCGTGGCCGACGCGGTCGTGAACCGGCGCCGGGAGAAGGGAGTTGAGCCGGCGGGCGCGTGGTGATTGTCCATGTGCCCTGGATACGGGGTGGGCGAAGGGCCGGTGGGCCATCCCTGCGTTCATCACCTGAACGGGCAAGCGCATGATCGCGCACCCACGCCGGATGTGCGTCCGCACGCGGGTTTGTGAATCACGTATGACGAAACCGTTGACGGGAACATGGGCCACTTTTATCTTTCTGATCCCATCACGATCGGAATAACGAACTCCGTTCGATATTTCGGACAGATTTACGGACAGGAACGGTCCCCTATGCCTCGGATGTCGCACAAGCCCCTCAGGAAACGGCACAGATCACTCATCCTCTGTGTGCTCACCGCGCTCCTGGCCCTGGTGGCGACCACCCAGCCGGCGTCCGCTGCGGACGGCCGTCCGTACACGAACCCGCTGAAGTCGTTCAAGGGCGCCGACCCCTGGCTCCAGTACCACGACGGCAACTACTACCTGATCACCACGACGTTCACCGGCATCCTCGGCATCCGTAAGTCGCCGACCCTCGCGGGCCTCGCCACCGCGCCCAACGTGCAGGTGTACTCGGACACCACGTCGACCCGGAACACCAACATCTGGGCGCCGGAGATGCACCTGTTCAACGGCCACTGGTACGTGTACTACTCGGCCGGCCAGGCGGGCGTCGCCTGCTGCGACTCCCAGCGCACGCATGTGCTGGAGAGCGCCGGCACGGATCCGATGGGGCCGTACACCTACAAGGGCTCGCTCACCGGGTCCAACCTCACGCCGGGCGGCTGGCTGATCGACGCGAGCGTGCTCCAGGCCGACAACAAGCTGTACCTGGTCGGCAGCGGGTTCATCAACGGCAGTACGCAGAGCCTGGTCATCGCGCCGTTGAGCAACCCGTACACCCTGGCCAGCAACACCTTCACGATCATCTCCAGTCCGACCCTGGACTGGGAGCGCTCCGGCAGCCCCGTCAACGAGGGCCCCGAGCCGCTGTACCACAACGGCCGCACCTTCCTGACGTACTCCGCGAGCTTCTGCGGGACCCCCGACTACAAGCTCGGCCAGCTGGAGCTGACCGGCTCCGACCCGCTGAACCCGGCGTCCTGGACGAAGAAGCAGACCCCCGTCTTCCAGCGCAGTGACGCGAACAGCGTCTACGGCCCCGGCCACAACGGCTTCTTCACCTCGCCCGACGGCACCGAGAACTGGATCGTCTACCACGCCAACTCCGCGTCGAACGGCGGCTGCGGCAACGGCCGGACCACCCGCGCCCAGAAGTTCACCTGGAACGCCGACGGCACCCCGAACTTCGGCACCCCCGTCGCCCTCGGCACCACGCTCCCCGGCCCGTCCGGCGAGACGGCCGCGACGCCGACCTCGTACAGGCTCGTCAACCGCAACAGCGGCAAGTGCCTCGACGTGAACGGCGGGAACACCGCCGACGGCACCAACATCTTCCAGTGGAGCTGCACCGGCGGCGCCAACCAGAAGTGGAAGGTCGAGGACCTCGGCGACGACACCAACCGGCTGGTCAACGTCGCCACCGGCAAGGTGATGGACACCGCGGAGTGCTCCGCCACCGACGGCGCCGACATCCGGCAGTGGTCCTGGCTGAACAACAAGTGCCAGCGCTACCGGCTCGTCTTCACGGCGGGCGGCGACTACGTCCGGATCGTCAACGAATCCACCGGCAAGGTCGCCGACGTGGCCGACTGCTCGACCGCGAACGGCGCCGACGTACGGCAGTGGGCGTGGCTGAACAACAACTGCCAGCAGTGGCGACTCGTACCCACGACCTGATCCTCCCCCGACCCTTCCCGCACTGGAGAAGCACCTTGAGACGCAACGCCCTACGGCTGCTCACGGCCGTCCTGATGGCCCTCGCGGCCTGCCTCGCCGGGCCCGGTCCCGCAGCCGAGGCGGCCGTGCCCGCCTCCCCCGCCGTGACCTTCACCAATCCGATCGCGCTCCAGCGCGCCGATCCACACATCTTCAAGCACACCGACGGTTTCTACTACTTCACGGCGACCGTTCCGGCGTACGACAAGATCGTCATGCGCCGGGCCACCACTCTTCAGGGGCTCTCCACCGCCCCGGAGACCACGATCTGGACCAAGCACGCAAGCGGTGAGATGGGCGCCCACATCTGGGCCCCGGAGATCCACTTCATCGACGGCAAGTGGTACGTCTACTTCACCGCCGGCTGGTCCACCGACAAGTGGCGGATCCGGCCGTACGTCCTGGAGTCCAGCTCCGCCAACCCGCTCACCGGCACCTGGACCGAGAAGGGCCGCATCTCACTGCCGCTGGACACCTTCTCGCTCGACGCCACGACGTTCGTGCACAACGGCACCCGCTACCTCAGCTGGGCGCAGAACGACCCCGCCGTCGGCGCGGGCACCAACATCTACCTGGCCCGGATGTCCAACCCCTGGACCATCACCGGCAGCCCCGTGATGATCGCCCGGCCCACCCACGCCTGGGAGAAGGTGGGCGCGACCGTCAACGAGGGCCCCGCCTTCATCCAGCACGGCAGCAAGGTCTTCATGACCTTCTCCGCCAGCGCCACCGACGCCAACTACTGCCTCGGCCTGCTGACCGCCGACGCCACCGCGGACCTGATGAACCCGGCGTCCTGGACCAAGAACCCCCAGCCGGTCTTCAAGAGCAACGCCGCCACCGGCCAGTACGGTCCCGGCCACAACAGCTTCACCACGTCCGAGGACGGCAAGTCGGACATCCTCGTCTACCACGACCGCGACTACAAGGACATCAGCGGCGACCCGCTCAACGACCCCAACCGCCGCACCCGCTTCCAGAAGGTGTACTGGAAGGCCGACGGCACCCCCGACTTCGGCATCCCGGTGGCCGACGGGGCCACGCCGCAGCGCTTCTCGTCGTACAACTTCGCGGACCGTTTCATCCGGCACTGGGAGTACCGCGCCCGTATCGAGGCCAACGTCTCCCCGCTCGCGGACTCGCAGTTCCGCGTGGTCACCGGCCTGGCCGGCAGCGGCACGGTCTCGCTGGAGTCGGCCAACTTCCCGGGCTACTACCTGCGGCACAAGAACTTCGAGGTGTGGGTGGAGAAGAACGACGGCACGACGCAGTTCGCGTCCGACGCGACCTTCTACAAGCGAGCCGGGCTGGCCGACTCGGCAGGCGTCTCCTACGAGTCGTACAACTACGCCGGCCGTTACATCCGGCACTACGAGTACCTGTTGCAGGTGCAGGCACTGAGCACGGCGACGGACCGGGCGGACGCCACGTTCTACGCCCAGTGATCCGCAGGCCCCGAGGCGGCCGTCGTCGTCCCGGCGGCCGCCTCGGGGCCGACCAGCCCTGATTCCCTAAGATCGCCGCGTGGCCAACTTCCTGCTCGAACGCACGGTTCCGCTCCCGCTCGACGAGGCGTGGTGCCGCCTGACGGAGTGGCCCCGCCATGCCCGGGCCGTCCCCCTGACCCGCATCACGGTCACACCCCCCGAACCGACCCACGAGGGCACCCTCGTCGTCGCCCGCTCCGGAATCGGCCCGCTCTCCTTCGCCGACCCGATGGAGGTGACGGTGTGGCAGCCTCCCGGGGAGGACTCACCGGGGCTGTGCAGGCTGGAGAAGCGGGGCCGGGTGGTCACGGGCTGGGCCGAGATCGAGGTACGGCCCGGGCCGGGCGGGCGTGCGCGGGTGGTGTGGCGGGAGGAGATGGCGGTGCGGTTCGTGCCGGGGGGCTTGGACGGGGTTGTCGAACGGGTGGGTCGGTACGTGTTCGGGCGGGCTGTGAACCGGCTGCTGCGGGGGGCGTGACGGGCATCGGACGAGGGGTTCGATGCCCGGCGCCGGTGCGGTCCCGGAAGGGGTCGTGTCAGAGTGGACGGTATGACGCAGACTGCGGCAACTCATCTGACACCGGACGAAGTTGAGGCGCTGGCCGTGGACGGACTGCGGTGGCTGCTGTCCGGCGCGCGGGACACCGGGGACGACGGCGGCATCGGCTGGCCCGTCAGGCCCTCCGCCGACGAGCTCGAACCCATGCTCTACCACGGCACGGCCGGAATCGTCCCGGTCCTCCTGGAGGCATGGCGGCACTTCGGCGACGACTCCTACGCGGACGCCGCCCTGCGCGCCGCCCGCGGGCTGGCGGCGTCCGTCGAGCACGTGGCGGACGACTCGCTCTACTTCGGCCGCACCGGAATGGCCGTGGTGTTGCGTGCCGTCCACGACGACCTGGGCGACGCAGCCGCGGGCGACGCCGCGGACCGGGCCCTGGAGCTGGTCCGGTCGCGCTTCGACGGGACGCGCTGGGGCTATCTGGTCGAGCTGATGGGCGGCAACGCGGGCATCGGCCTCGGAGCACTCCTGGCCGGAGCGGAGGAACTGGCCGTCCAGGCGGTGGAGCCCTACGCCCGCACGGCCGAGCAGACCCCTGCCGGGGTCCGGTGGCAGCACCGGGCCGACGCCGCCCCGAGCATGCACCACATGTCGCACGGCACGCTCGGCATCGCGTACGGACTGGCCGCGGTCGGCCACGCGACCGGCCGCAAGGACCTGGTCGAGCTCGCGCTGGCCGGTGTCGCCGACGTCGTCTCCCGTGACGAGGGCGGGCCGGAGGGCTTCCTCGTTGCGCACTCCGACCCGCACCACGGCGCCGAGCGGACCGCACGCCTCAACTACGGCTGGTGCCACGGCCCGACCGGTGATGCCCAGGTCTTCCGGCTGCTGAGGGACATGTTCGGCGACCCCACCCCCTGGCCGGCCCTCGCCGAACGCTGCTGGCACACCGTCCGGCACTCCGGACTGCCGCGCCGGCTGCACCCCGGCTTCTGGGACAACAACGGCCGCTGCTGCGGCACCGCGGGCGTCCTGGCGCTGGCCTGCGACCGCATCGCCGAGCAGGGCGACTCCCCCGAGTTCGCCCAGGTCCTCGTCGCCGACATCGCCGCCCACGCAACCCGCGACGCCGACGGCGCCCGCTGGTCGAACGTCGAGCACCGGGCCGACCCGAGCGACCTCGAACCGGAGACCGGGTGGGCGATGGGCAACGCGGGCATCGTGCGGGAACTGCTGCGCTTCGTACGGGTCGTCCGGGGAGGCGAGCCCGACTACGCGTTCACGTGGCCCGATCAGCCGGCGGTGCGTCGTCGTCGCTAGCGCGTCAGGGCGATCACCTCGCCGTACGACGGCTCAGGCCGGCTCAGGCCGGTCGGGACGGCTCACGCCACCGACCCGATCCGCCCCACCGCCGACGACGTCGTGTCGTGGTGGATGGGAGTGTGCGCGCCGGTGAGGGAGACCCCGCTGCCGCCCCGCCGGTCGGCGACGATCTCCGAGGCGATCGACAGGGCCGTCTCCTCCGGCGTACGGGCGCCGAGGTCCAGCCCGATGGGGGACCTGAGCCGCGCCAGTTCCAGCTCGGTCACCCCGACCTCCCTGAGCCGCTCGTTGCGGTCCAGGTGAGTCCGGCGCGAGCCCATCGCGCCGACGTACGCGACCGGCAGGCGCAGCGCGAGCTGGAGCAGGGGTACGTCGAACTTGGCGTCGTGGGTGAGGACGCACAGGACGGTCCGGGCGTCGACGGACGTCCGCTCCAGGTACTTGTGCGGCCACTCCACGACGATCTCGTCGGCCTCCGGGAAGCGGGCCTTCGTCGCGAAGACCGGGCGGGCGTCGCACACGGTCACGCGGTAGTTCAGGAACTTGCCGATGCGCACCAGCGCCGACGCGAAGTCGATGGCACCGAAGACGATCATCCGGGGCGCCGGGACCGAGGACTCGACCAGCACCGTGAGCGGGGCACCGCAGCGCGAGCCCTGTTCGCCGATCTCCAGGGTGCCGGTACGGCCCGCGTCCAGGAACGCCGTCGCCTCCGCCACGACCGTGCGGTCCAGTTCGGGGTGGGCGCCGAAGCCGCCGTCGTAGGAGCCGTCGGGGCCGACGAGAAGCGCGCGGCCCCGCAGCTCGTCCGGGCCCGACACGATCCGTGCGACCGCCGCCGCCTCCCCGCTCGCGGCCGCCCGCAGCGCGGCCGCGAGAACCGGGCGGTACGGGTCGTCGGCCCGTACCGGAGTGACGAGGATGTCGATGACGCCCCCGCAGGTCAGGCCGACCGCGAAGGCGTCCTCGTCGCTGTAACCGAAGCGCTCCAGGACCGTCTCGCCGTCCTGCAGCGCCTGTTGGCACAGCTCGTACACCGCGCCCTCCACACAGCCGCCGGAGACCGAGCCGATGGCCGTGCCGTCGGCGTCCACCGCGAGCGCGGCACCGGGTTGCCGGGGAGCGCTGCCGCCGACCGCCACCACGGTGGCCACGGCGAAGTCACGTCCCTGCTCGACCCACCGGTGCAGCTCTTCGGCGATGTCCAGCATCTCTCGGTCTCCTTAACAGCGGTTGTGGGGAAGGCGGTTCACCCTGACCGGCGCACCGGCCAGGGCGCAACACGCCCTAGTGCACGCCCATCCAGCTCTCAATGGGATTGAGGGCGAAATAGACGATGAAGATGCCCGTCAGGGCCCACATGAACGCCCCGATCTCCCGCGCCTTGCCCTGAGCGATCTTGATGGCGACGTACGAGATGACACCTGCCGCGACACCGGCCGTGATCGAGTACGTGAACGGCATGAGCACGACGGTGAGGAACACCGGGATCGCGGTGGCCCGGTCGGCCCAGTCCACGTGCCGCGCGTTCATCATCATCATGGCGCCGATCACCACCAGGGCCGCTGCCGCCACCTCGCCCGGCACGATCGCCGTCAGCGGGGTGAAGAACAGACAGGCCGCGAAGAACAGGCCGGTGACGACCGAGGAGAGACCCGTGCGGGCACCCTCGCCCACACCGGTCGCCGACTCGACGAACACCGTCTGGCCGGAGGCGCCGGACACACCGCCGATCGCACCGCCCGCACCGTCGATGAACAGCGCCTTGGACAGGCCCGGCATCCGGCCCTTGTCGTCGGCGAGCTTGGCCTCGGTGCCGACGCCGATGATCGTCGCCATCGCGTCGAAGAACCCGGCGAGCACGAGTGTGAACACGATCATGCCGACGGTCATCGCGCCGACCTCGCCCCAGCCGCCGAACTCGACGTTGCCGAAGATCGAGAAGTCCGGCATGGAGACGGCGCTGCCGTGCAGTTCGGGAGCGCCGCCCGCCCACTGCTTGGGGTCGATGGCGCCGAAGGCGTTGAGGACGACGGCGAGGATGGTGCCGCCGACGATGCCGATCAGGATCGCGCCGGGGATGCCGCGCGCCTGGAGCATGAAGATCGCGAGCAGGGTGACGGCGAAGAGCAGCACCGGCCATCCGGCCAGTTCACCGGCCGGGCCGAGGGTGACCAGGGTGGACTCGCCCTGGTGCACGAAACCGGCCTTGGCGAAGCCGATCAGCGCCACGAACAGGCCGATGCCCATGGTGATCGCGTGCTTCAGCGCCAACGGGATCGCGTTCATGATCATCTCGCGCAGGCCGGTGACGACCAGCAGCATGATGATCACGCCGTACATCACGCACATGCCCATGGCCTGCGGCCAGGTCATCTGCGGGGCGACCTGCGAGGCGAGGACGCCGGAGACGGACAGGCCGGCGGCGAGGGCGAGTGGCACCTTGCCGAAGAAGCCCATCAGCAGCGTGGTGAAGGCCGCCGCGAACGCGGTCGCGGTGATCAGGGCCTTCTGGGCGAGAGTGTCCCCCGCCGCGTCCTTGCCGGACAGGATCAGCGGGTTGAGCAGGAGGATGTACGCCATCGCCATGAAGGTGGTGACGCCGCCGCGCACCTCGCGCGCGATCGTGGATTCTCTCTTGGTTATGTGAAAGTACCGGTCGAGCCAGGACCTGCCGGCCGGGACGCGGGTGCCTTCTCCCGCGTCTTCGGCTGTGGTCGCCGGCTCCAGTGACTGCTGGGTCATGTGGGGCCTACTCCCAAGGTTCAAAGGGGCACCCGCGTACTGCTTCTGGGGATTGCGGGATTTGGGAAGGTGCTTCGGCCGCACGACCCGGGGGACGGCCCGAGACGAACGAACAGGATCTCTACTGCGGGTAGTTGCTTGCTCTCCGAGTGCCGCGAGCGGTGCGGTACTCGGTTACTCCGGGCGGCGCGGCGAAGTGTGACGTTCCCGGCGCCGCCCGGAGAGTTCCTACTGGGGTTTCCTTACGCCGTGCCGGTGAGGTGTTCCGGCCGTACCGGCGTCCGGTTCAGCTCCAGCCCCGTCGCGTTCCGGATCGCCGCGAGGACGGCCGGGGTCGACGACAGGGTGGGGGCCTCGCCGATGCCCCGCAGCCCGTACGGGGCGTGGTCGTCGGCGAGTTCGAGCACGTCGACGGGGATGGTCGGCGTGTCGAGGATGGTGGGGATCAGGTAGTCCGTGAAGGACGGGTTCCTGACCTTGGCCGTCTTGGGGTCGACGATGATCTCCTCCATGACCGCCACGCCGAGACCCTGGGTCGTACCGCCCTGGATCTGGCCGATGACGGACAGCGGGTTGAGCGCCTTGCCGACGTCCTGGGCGCAGGCCAGCTCGATCACCTTCACCAGGCCGAGCTCGGTGTCGACCTCGACGACGGCGCGGTGCGCGGCGAAGGAGTACTGGACGTGGCCGAAGCCCTGGCCGGTACGCAGGTCGAAGGCCTCGGTCGGCCGGTGCCGCCACTCGGCCTCGACCTCGACGGTCTCGCCTTCGAGGACGTCCGCCAGGTCGGCGAGGACCTCGCCGCCGTCGGTGACGACCTTGCCGCCCTCCAGGAGCAGTTCGGCCGTCGCCCAAGCCGGGTGATAGGAGCCGTACTTGCGGCGCCCGATCTCCAGGACCTTCTCGCGGACCAGCTCGCAGGAGTTCTTGACGGCGCCGCCGGTGACGTACGTCTGGCGCGACGCGGACGTCGAGCCGGCGCTGCCCACCTGCGTGTCTGCCGGGTTGATGGTGACCTGCGTGACGCCCAGCTCGGTGCGGGCGATCTGCGCGTGGACGGTGACACCGCCCTGGCCGACCTCCGCCATGGCCGTGTGCACGGTCGCGACGGGCTCGCCGCCGATGACCTCCATGCGCACCTTGGCGGTGGAGTAGTCGTCGAAGCCCTCGGAGAAGCCGACGTTCTTGATGCCGACCGCGTAGCCGACACCGCGTACGACGCCTTCACCGTGCGTGGTGTTGGACAGGCCGCCCGGCAGCTGCCGTACGTCCGCGCCCTCGCTGCTCTCCCACTGGCGCTCCGGCGGCATCGGCATCGCCTTGACGCGGCGCAGGAGTTCGGCGACCGGGGCCGGGGAGTCGACCGGCTGCCCGGTCGGCATGATGGTCCCCTGCTCCATGGCATTGAGCTGGCGGAACGCCACCCGGTCCAGGCCGACCGCGTCGGCGAGCTTGTCCATCTGCGCCTCGTAGGCGAAGCACGCCTGGACCGCGCCGAAGCCGCGCATGGCGCCGCAGGGCGGGTTGTTGGTGTACAGGGCGATGGCCTCGATGTCGACGTCGTCGACCACGTACGGGCCGATCGCCAGCGAGGAGGCGTTGCCGACCACGGCGGGAGACGCCGAGGCGTAGGCGCCGCCGTCCAGCACGATCCGGCACTTCACATGCGTGAGCTTGCCGTCCTTCGTGGCGCCGTGCTCGTAGTAGAGCTTGGCGGGGTGGCGGTGGACGTGCCCGAAGAAGGACTCGAAGCGGTTGTAGACGATCTTGACCGGCTTGCCGGTCCGCATCGCCAGCAGGCACGCGTGGATCTGCATCGACAGGTCCTCGCGGCCGCCGAAGGCGCCGCCGACGCCGGACAGCGTCATGCGGACCTTGCTCTCGGGCAGGCCGAGGACCGGGGCGATCTGCTTCAGGTCGCTGTGCAGCCACTGGGTGGCGATGTAGAGGTGGACGCCACCGTCCTCGTCCGGCACGGCGAGTCCCGACTCGGGACCGAGGAACGCCTGGTCCTGCATGCCGAAGGTGTACTCGCCCTTGACCACGAAGTCGGCCCGCTCGGCGGCCGCCGCGGCGTCACCGCGGAGGATCGGCTGGCGGTGCACGATGTTCGGGTGCGGGACATGACCGATGTGGTGGTCGTCGCGGCCCTCGTGGACGAGGATCGCGTCCGGGGCGGTCGCGGAGGCCTCGTCGGTGATGACGGGCAGCTCGCGGTAGTCGACCTTGATCTTCGCCGCGGCACGACGCGCGGTCTCCGGGTGGTCGGCGGCGACGATGGCGACCGGCTCACCGTGGTGGCGTACCTTGCCGTGCGCCAGGACCGGGGTGTCCTGGATCTCCAGGCCGTAGTTCTTCACCTCGGTCGGCAGGTCGTCGTACGTCATGACGGCGTAGACACCCGCCATGGCCAGCGCCTCGCTCGTGTCGATGGACACGATCTCGGCGTGCGCGACGGTCGACCGGAGGATCTGCCCCCAGAGCATGTCCTCGTGCCACATGTCGGACGAGTACGCGAACTCGCCGGTGACCTTGAGGGTGCCGTCCGGACGGAGCGTCGACTCGCCGATGCCGCCCTTGGTCTGGGACCCCTGGGTGATCTTCGTGGGAGCGCCATTGGTTGGCATGTCGCTCAGACCGCCTCTCCCTGCCGGGCGGCCGCGAGGCGGACCGCGTCCATGATCTTCTCGTATCCGGTGCAGCGGCACAGGTTGCCCGACAGGGCCTCGCGGATGTCCGCGTCGGTCGGGTTGGGGTTGTTCTCCAGCATCTCGTCGGCGGCGACCAGCAGACCCGGCGTGCAGAAGCCGCACTGGACGGCGCCGGCGTCGATGAACGCCTGCTGGATCGGGGAGAGCTCGGTGCCCTCACCGGTCTGCGAGTCCTGCCCCTTGGCCGCCCACTGCTGAGCGTCCTGGAGCGACGTACCGCAGGCACCACTCGCGCAACCACCGTGCTCCGCGCGCTGCTTGGCGAAGTCGGCGAGCCCCTCGACGGTGACGACCTCACGGCCCTCGACCTGCCCGGCGGCGACCAGACACGAACACACCGGAACCCCGTCCAGCCGGACGGTGCAGGAACCGCACTCGCCCTGCTCACAGGCGTTCTTCGACCCCGGCAGACCGAGCCGCTCCCGCAGCACGTACAGCAGGGACTCGCCCTCCCACACGTCGTCGGCTTCCTGCGGACGTCCATTGACAGTGAAGTTGACGCGCATCAGGCGACTCCCTCCGTGCGGGCGGCGGTGCCGCGGTACGACTCCCAGGTCCAGGTCAGCGTGCGGCGCGCCATGACGCCGACCGCGTGGCGGCGGTAGCTCGCCGTGCCCCGGACGTCGTCGATCGGGTTGCAGGCGCCGGAGCACAGCTCCGCGAACTGCTTGGCGACCGACGGCGTGATGATCTTGCCGTTGTCCCAGAAGCCGCCCTCTTCGAGCGCGGCGTTCAGGAACTCCTCGGCGGCCTTGGCCCGGACGGGCGTAGGAGCGGCCGAGCCGATCCCGGTACGCACGGTCCGCGTCTCGGGGTGCAGCGCGAGCCCGAAGGCGCACACGGCGATGACCATGGCGTTCCTGGTCCCCACCTTGGAGTACTGCTGCGGCCCGTCGGCCTTCTTGATGTGCACGGCCCGGATCAGCTCGTCGGCGGCCAGCGCGTTGCGCTTGACGCCCGTGTAGAACTCGTCGATCGGGATGAGGCGGGTGCCGCGCTCGGCCGACTCGACCTCGACCTCGGCGCCTGCCGCGAGGAGGGCGGGGTGCGCGTCGCCGGCCGGGGAGGCGGTGCCGAGGTTGCCGCCTACGCCGCCGCGGTTGCGGATCTGCGGGGAGGCCACCGTGTGCGAGGCGAGGGCGAGGCCCGGCAGCTCGGCGCGCAGGTGCTCCATGATGCGGGTGTACGGGACGGAGGCCCCGAGCCGCACGCTGTCCTCGCCGACCTCCCACTCGGTGAGGTCGCCGATGCGGTTCAGGTCGAGGAGGTACTCGGGCCGGCGGTGGTCGAAGTTGATCTCGACCATCACATCGGTGCCACCCGCAATCGGCACAGCGGTGGGGTGCTCGGCCTTCGCGGCGAGCGCCTCCTCCCAGCTGGCGGGGCGAAGGAAGTCCATGACCGGCTCTCTTCTTCGTCTCGTGGGTCGTACGGTTTGAGCCAGATCAGGTGCGGCGGGCCCGGCTCGTTCATGTGCTGTTAACGCGGATTGACGTCAGTACACAGCGCCGTCCTCCACCGGGGTCAGTCACGGAAACCATGAAGGAGTTGGCTGGCCAGGGCGGGCATCTTGTAGATTCGTATGAACGGAGGTCACCAGTAACCTCCTGGCTTTCCTCTGGAAACATCGGCCACGGCCCTGTGACCTGGGACACCGTCCGAAAGACGACGAGCACCGCCCCCGGCGCCGCTCATCGGCCCGCCAGACCGGGCCTCACCCACATCCCCATCAAGCTCATCAAGATTCATCGTAGATTTCGAGACAAAGAACGGCGGCGACGAGAATGCGGCTGCGCGCACTGCTGGACACCGACGCGCTGGGCCTCAAGCTGCTCGGCGGCGAGGACGAGCTGGACCGCACCGTGCGCGGTGTGATGACCACCGACCTCCGGGACCCCAGCCGCTACCTCTCCGGCGGCGAGCTGGTGCTCACGGGGCTGGCCTGGCGCCGCGACGCCGCGGACTCCGAGCCTTTCGTCCGCCTCCTGGCCCAGGCCGGCGTGGCGGCGCTGGGTGCCGGTGAGGCCGAGCTCGGCGACATCCCCGACGACCTGGTGCTGGCCTGCGCCCGCCATCGCCTCCCCCTCTTCGCGGTGCACGAGTCGGTGGCGTTCGCGACGATCACCGAGCATGTCGTACGGCAGGTCAGCGGCGAGCGCGCCGGGGACCTGGCGGCCGTCGTCGACCGGCACCGCCGGATGATGACCTCGGGCCCGGCGGGCGGCGGCCCCGACGTGGTCCTCGACCTCCTCGGCTCCGACCTGGACCTGCGGGCATGGGTGCTGTCGCCGACGGGCCGGCTCATCGCGGGCTCCAAGGTCGGCGGCCCGGCGCTGGCCCCCGAGGTGTGCGCGAAGCTGGCGGCGGAGCATCTGACGGCGGCCCGCACGGGCCGCCGCGGCCCCCACCGCCTGCCCCTCGGCAGCACGCAGTACTCCCTCTTCCCGATCCGCAGCACGGGCCGCTCAGCACAGGCCGCGCGGGACGTGCGCGAGACGGTGCTGTCGGAATGGCTGCTGGCCGTGGAGGCGGACGCGAGCGACTGGCCCGAGGAGCGCCTGGACCTCCTCCAGGGCGTCACCCAGCTGATCGCGGTGGAACGCGACCGGCGCGACGCGGCACGCACGGTCCGCCGCCGCCTCGCCCAGGAGGTCCTGGAACTGGTCCAGACGGGCGCGGCACCCGCCGAGATCGCCGCCCGCCTCCGCGTAGCGGCCCCGGTCCTGCTGCCCGGCCTCGGGGCGGCCCCGCACTGGCAGGTGGTCGTCGCCCGAGTCGAGTGGGAGGGCGGTGACATCGAGGAGGAGGGCCCGATCGCCCAGTCACTCCTGGAGGAGATCCTCGTCGACCCGCTCGCCACCGGCCCGGAACCGTCCGACCGCATCGCCGTGGCCCACACGGGCGACGAGGCGATCGCCCTGGTCCCCCTCCCGGCGGTCTCGTCGGAACACGACGGCTCGGAAACCGGCATCCTCGCGGACGCGCTCCTGGACTCCGTCCGGGACGCCCTGTCGGCGGGCCTGGACGGCGACGGCCGGGTCACGCTCGGCGTGAGCGCGGCGGTGCACTCGGCGGAGGGCCTGCGCGGCGCCCTGGAGGAGGCCCGGCACGCCCGCCGGGTGGCCGCGGCGCGCCCCGGCCGGGTCTGCGCGGCGGGCCACCAGGAACTGGCCTCGCACGTCCTCCTCCTCCCCTTCGTCCCGGACGACGTACGCCGGGCCTTCACCGCGCGTCTCCTCGACCCCCTCCGCGACTACGACCGCCGCCACCGCGCCGAGCTGATCCCCACCCTCGAAGCCTTCCTCGACTGCGACGGCTCCTGGACCCGCTGCGCGACCCGTCTCCACCTGCACGTCAACACACTGCGCTACCGAGTGGGCAGGATCGAGCAGTTGACGAGTCGGGACCTCTCCCGGCTGGAGGACAAGCTGGATTTCTTCTTGGCATTGCGCATGAGTTGACCTCTCCCGGCTCCCCCGCCGGATGACACCAAGTGCCGCCGCTGTCCCACGACTTTGTGAAATCCTTCACCCACCCTCTTGGCCGAACCCGGCGATCCGTGCTGAGATGCCGCCACCACTCAACAGCTCGATGGCGTGCTCGGGGAGGGCGAGGTGGCGTATACCGCCATGTCTGGTAACGGAACGACCGCCGGCGACGATCCACTCCAGACCGCGGTATGGCGGCTGCGCTCACGCGCGTGCTGGGCGGACGCGGCGGCCCTGCTACAGCCGGTCACCGCGGCTGCCGCGCTCCAGCGGGCCGCGCTGCTGGTGGAGCGATGTCTCTACACCGAGCAGGGCTGGGAAGAGGCCGAGGACGCGTTGCGTACGGCCGAGGCGCTCGCCCACAGTGACGACGAGCGGGGCGCGGCAGCTTGTGAACGCGGGCAACTTGCCTACGCGGCGACGCTGCACTCAGTGCGCGACCGGGCCGACGAGGCGCGGGCCGCGTTGGGGCGGGCGGCGGCGCTGATCCCTCCGGGGGCGGCGGGGAGGGCACTGCTGGACTTCCGCCGCGGTCTCCTGGCGGAGAACCTGGCCCGCTCGCCCCAGGCGGCCCGCGCGGCATACCGCCGAGCCCACGCGGGCGCGACGGCCCACGCCGACCCGCTCCTGCTCTCCTTCACCTGGCGTCACCTTGCCGGACTCGCCCTGCGCGACGGCGAGTTGGCGGAGGCCCGCCACGGGTTCGCCGAGTCGCTGCGCATCCGTGAGGAGCTGGGCTACCTGGTGGGTACCGCGCCCGCGTTGGCGTCCCTGGCCGACGCGGAGTCCGAGCCGGAGGCCGCCCGGCTCCGCGAGGAGGCTCGCCGCCTGTTCCGCCTCCTGGGCGGCGTCCCGACATGGCTGGCCCGCCAACTGGCCCCGATGCCCCCCGCAGCGGCGTAGGCCCACCCCGCTTCCCTCGCCCCCGCCGCCCCTACCCGTCCCATCCCCAGGGGCTCCGCCCCTTCAACCCCACCAGGGGGCTCCGCCCCCTGGACCCCCATCGGCCCTGAA
>NZ_LGUR01000243.1 GCF_001270495.1 Streptomyces viridochromogenes | reverse complement strand
CACCCGCCCAGGGTGCCGCCGGCATGCCCCCGCAGCCGGCCACCCGCCCCGGCTCCGCCCCCGCCGAACCCCCTCGCCGCCCCGCTTCCGTCCCACTGCCCCCGCAGCGCCCCGTACGCGAGCCCTCGACCGGTGACGGACCGGCGGCCCCCGGGTACGCGGGCTCGGCGCCCGCCGGACCCTCCCGCCCCGCCGAGCACTTCCCGCACGGCCACGGCCACGGCACCGCCGCGTTCACGCCCGACCCATCCCTCTCCTGGAGCGCCCCGATGGCGCCGGGCGGTACTCCGGGGGCCGGGCGGCCCGTCGTGTCGTTCGGGCGGCCCGAGGGGTACGACGAGCAGGCGCGACCTCGGCCCCTCGGCGTGCGGATCCGCCCGCGGATCGCCGCGGCGGCCGCCTGTGTCGTGCTCGGGCTGGGCCTCATCGGCGGGGCCGCGACCGGGAGTTGGCTGATCGGCGACTCGGGCGACGGCGACGCGCAGGACACCTTCGCCGCGGCCGGCAGCCTGTGGCACAACATCCCCGTCGACCAGTTGTTCCCGCCCACCGTGACCGGGCAGGGCGCCGGGCCCGGCGGCGCCGACCGGATCTGGACGCGGATCGCCGTCGCCCCGGACAGCGGCTGCGCGAACGCCTTCGACCCGCTCCTGCGCAAGGCCCTCGCCCCCGTCGGCTGCGAGCGACTCCTGCGCGCCACCTACATCGACGCCACTCAGAGCTACGTGACCACCGTCGGCCTGCTCTTCACCGACGCCGACGCCGCCGCCATGCGCTCGCTCGACACCAGCTTCACCAAAGAGGGACTCGACCGCCGTACGGACCTGATGCCCCGCCCCTACGCCGCGAAGGGCACCCTGGCCGCCGGATTCGGCGACGAACAGCGCGCCTCCTGGACCATCTCCGTCCTGACCGACGCCCCGGTCGTCGTCTACGCGGTCTCCGGCTGGGCCGACGGCCGCACGGTCGACGAGCCCGAGCCCGCCGAGGAGGCCATACGGTCCGGCGACACCACGGCCGTCGCCCAGGCCGGCCTCGGCCACGAGGCACAAGGTCTCGCCGACCGCGTCGAACGCGCCCTGCGCAAGAACGTCGGCCCGTCCACGGAGCAGTCGTCATGAACAGGGACATGAGCGCCGACATGAACCCCGGTCGCGACCCCGGAGTGAACAACGCGACGGCCCGTGCCGTGACCAGTGCTGTGAAGACCTTCATGACCCCCTTCAGGACCTGGCGGACCGGCCCTCTCGCCGTCCTGCTCGGCACCTGCCTGGCCGTCCTGCCGTCCACCGCCGCGCACGCCGACTCCATCCGCGCCGAGCAGTGGGCCCTGGACGCCATGCACACCGAAGAGGCATGGCAGACCACCAAGGGCGCGGGCGTCACCGTCGCCGTCCTCGACACCGGCGTCGAGAACGACCACCCGGACCTCGTCGGCAACGTCCTCGAAGGCAAGGACATGGTCGGCTTCGGAGCCGACCGCGGCGACCGCGCCTGGGCCCGGCACGGCACGGCGATGGCCGGCATCATCGCCGGGCACGGACACGGCGCCGAGAACGGCGACGGCGTCATGGGCATCGCCCCCGAGGCCAAGATCCTCCCCGTCCGCGTCATCCTCGAGGACGGCGACCCCGCCCGCTCCAAGGCCCGCAGCACCCGGGGCAACGCCCTCGCCGAGGGCATCCGCTGGGCCGCCGACCACGGCGCCGACGTCATCAACCTCTCCCTCGGCGACGACTCCAAGTCCGCCCACCCCGAAGCCGGTGAGGACGAGGCCGTCCAGTACGCCCTGAAGAAGGGCGCCGTCGTCGTCGCCTCGGCCGGCAACGGCGGCGAGAAGGGCGACCACATCTCGTACCCGGCCGCCTATCCGGGCGTCATCGCCGCGACCGCCGTCGACAAGTTCGGCACCCGCGCCTCCTTCTCCACCCGCCGCTGGTACGCCACGGTCAGCGCCCCCGGCGTCAACGTCGTCATCGCGGACCCCGACCACAAGTACTACGAGGGCTGGGGCACGAGCGCCGCGGCCGCCTTCGTCTCCGGAGCGGTCGCCCTGGTCAAGGCCGCCCACCCCGGCCTGACCCCGGCCCAGATCAAGAAGCTCCTGGAGGACACGGCCCGCAACGCCCCCGCCGACGGCCGGGACGACTCCCGAGGCTACGGCTTCATCGACCCGGCCGCCGCCATCAAGGAGGCCTCCCGCATGGAGCGGGAGAACCTCAAGCCGGCGGCCTACGGCGAGGAGTACTTCGGCTCGGGCCCCGAGGCCGCCGACTCGGGGGACGACGCGTCGAGTTGGACCGCCCCGCTCGCGGGCGGCGCCGGCGCCCTCCTGCTGGTATGGGCGGTCGTCCTGTGGCGCGGCCGACGCGCACGCCACGACTTCTAGCGACCGGAGCGGGACCGGCTACGACACCGTTGTGGCGGCCGCGGACGAGGCAACGGACACGGGCGAGGTCGAGGCCGCGGAGGCGTCCTCCCCGGCGAACACCGCCACCGCCGCCACCGCCGCCGCCTCGACCAGCGCGATCCCCTGCGCCCGCGTCGCGTTGCCGTCCGACAGCGCGGCCACCAGACAGTCGCGGCCGTCGACCGTCACCCGGCCGATGCTGTTGATGTCCCACAGCCCCGTCGCCGTACGCGGCAGCCACCCGTTCTTCAGCGCCCACCCGGAGCCGTCGGCCGCCGCCGACACCCCCCACCGCTGGCCCACCGCGATCTGTCCCATCAGCCCGCGCACATACGCCCGCGAGGCCGCGCTCAGCTCCGAGTCCTCCCCGAACACCTGCCGCAACAGCCGGAGTTGATCGGCGGCGGTGGTCTGCGTCAGCCCCCACAGCATCCCGTCACCGCCCTCGGTCTCCGTGAGCCCGAGGCGCCCGTTCGCGGCGTCCAGCCCCTCCGCCTGCCCGATCGCCCGCCACAGCTCCGACGCGGAGGCGTTGTCGCTGTTCTCGATCATCGCGGTGGCGTACGACTTCTCCGTCGCCGTCAGCTGCCGCCCCGCGTCCTGCGCCTGGAGCAGCAGCGCCGCCAGAATGTCGACCTTGACGATGCTCGCCGTGTCGAAGGCGCCGTCCCCGTACGAGGCGCTCTCGCCGGACGCCATGTCCAGCACCGCCACCGCCACCTCGACACCTTCGGGGACGTCCACCGCCCCCATGGCCGTCGCCAGCAGCTCGTCGCGGTCCACCGTCGGCCGCGCCACAGACTCCATCGAAACCTCCTCGCTCGCCGACGGCGTCACGGACGCCGCCGACGATACGGCGCCCGTCCCCGAGTGCGCCTGCGCCTGCACATAGACGGCCCCGGCAGCCGTGGCGCCCAGCATGGCGACGGTGGCGAGGGCGCCGTACAGCAGCGAGCGGCTTCCGGGCGGACGAGCGCGGCGGCTGCGGCGGGCTCTGGAGGACTCCATGCCGCGATCGTCGGGGCGGCGACTGTGCGGGCCGTTAGACGGACGTTAGATGTGTGTCAGGGAAATCTGAGATTCCGGTGAAACGCGTCACAGCCGGGTTTCCGGGCCCGCACAAGCGCAGCAGCATCCCCCCGATAGGGTCGGTGACCGTGGCGAACAAGAACATTCCCGACTCTCCCTTCTCCGACGACGACGGCTCCGCCTCCCCCCGGCTGAGCGCCGCGCTCGCCGCCTGGGCCGAGGACCGCACCGCCGAGGCCCCGGTCCTGGAGGCACTGAAGGAGGCCCGGCTGCTCGTCCCCGTCGTGGCCGTGCTCGGCGAGGTCGAGGAGGACGAGAACGGGCTGCGCCACGAGAAGACCAGCGACATGGCCGTACCGACCCTCAAGGCGGGCGACCGCGTGGCCCTGCCCGCCTTCACGTCCACCGACTCGCTCGCCCGCTGGGACCCGGCGGCCCGCCCTGTCGCCGTACCCCTGCACCAGGCCCTCCAGGCCGCGGCGCACGAGAAGGCGGACACGATCGTGCTGGACATGGCCGGGCCGGTGCCGTACGAGCTGACGGGCCGCGCGCTGCTCGCGCTGGCCGAGGGCCGGACGACGACCGACCCGCTGGCCGACCCGGCCGTGCGGGAGGCGGTGCGGGTCGCGGTGGCCGCCGAGTCCTCCGTGCTCAGCGCCCATCTCGGGCCGGGACAGGCCGACGGCACCCTCGCCCTCGTCCTGGACGGTTCCGCCGCACCCGCCCGGGCCGCCCACGCGGTCGCCGAGCGGCTGGCCGCGGACGAAACGCTGAGGGCCCGCCTGGTACGCGGTCTCGACCTGGCGCTGCTGCCGGCCGGGACGACGCCTCCGGGCGAGCCCCTGTACGTACGAGGGTGACCTGGCTAGCCGTAGACCGGGCCGGTGTACTTCTCGCCCGGTCCCTGACCCGGCTCGTCCGGGACGATCGACGCCTCGCGGAAGGCCAGCTGGAGCGACTTCAGGCCGTCGCGCAGCGGCGCCGCGTGGAACGAGCTGATCTCGGTCGTGCTCGCGTCCAGCAGACCGGCGAGGGCGTGCACCAGCTTGCGGGCCTCGTCCAGGTCCTTGTGCTTGTCGCCCTCCTCGGTCAGACCGAGCTTCACCGCGGCGGCGCTCATCAGGTTGACGGCGACCGTCACGATCACCTCGACGGCGGGGACCTCGGCGATGTCGCGGGTCATCTCGTCGAAGTCGGGGGACTCAGGAGGGGTGTCACTCATGTCCCACACGATAGGCCCCGGTGTACGCGGATTAGCACCACCCCCGGGTAGCTGCTAACCTTGTGTAACGACCGGCTGGACAGCTACTGCCCAGCCCACAAGTGGAGGCTCCGACTTCCCACCTGATCGTCCTCCGGGACGGCGGGTCACCCGGTCAGGCGGCCACCATCGTTCCGTACGGACGATGGAGTCGCCCGAAATCGCGCCCCGCGTCATCGCGGCGGTGCTCCGGCAGTGTTTTGGAGCCCCGCCTGTGATCGTCCGGGGCATTTTTTGTGCTTCGGCGCGGTTAGGTCTGTCGAACAGAGACATACGCGGCTGTCCGCCAGACGGTCGTGTGGTGCTAACCGAGGAGGATCCATCAGCGCCGAGCCCCGCATCAACGACCGGATTCGCGTTCCCGAGGTGCGACTTGTCGGTCCCAGTGGCGAGCAGGTGGGCATTGTCCCGCTGGCCAAGGCACTGGAGCTTGCGCAGGAGTACGACCTGGACCTGGTCGAGGTCGCGGCGAACGCCCGTCCGCCCGTGTGCAAGCTCATGGACTACGGGAAGTTCAAGTACGAGTCGGCCATGAAGGCCCGTGAGGCGCGCAAGAACCAGGCGCACACGGTCATCAAGGAGATGAAGCTCCGGCCGAAGATCGACCCGCACGACTATGACACCAAGAAGGGTCACGTCGTCCGGTTCCTCAAGCAGGGCGACAAGGTCAAGATCACGATCATGTTCCGTGGTCGCGAGCAGTCCCGGCCCGAGCTGGGCTACCGACTGCTGCAGCGTCTCGCGGAGGACGTCCAGGACCTCGGTTTCGTCGAGTCGAACCCGAAGCAGGACGGCCGGAACATGATCATGGTTCTCGGTCCGCACAAGAAGAAGACCGAGGCGATGGCCGAGGCCCGCCAGGCGCAGGAAGCCCGCAAGGCAGAAGCGAAGGCCAACCCCGGCAAGTCGCAGAACGCCGCGGACTCCGACATCGCCGAGGAGACCGAGGCACCTGCCGAGGCTTCCGCCGAGGCGTGATCCCGGGGGACGCGAGTCCCCAGGACGTAACCGATACAAAGAGCGACGTTCCACCGTGCCCGGTTTCACGACCGGGCACCGGAACGCCACCGACGAGGAGAGAACGGCGCTATGCCGAAGAACAAGTCGCACAGCGGTGCCAGCAAGCGCTTCAAGATCACCGGCTCCGGCAAGGTGCTCCGTGAGCGCGCCGGCAAGCGCCACCTGCTCGAGCACAAGTCGTCCCGCGTGACGCGCCGCCTGACCGGCAACGCCGAGATGGCCCCGGGCGACGCCGCGAAGATCAAGAAGCTTCTCGGCAAGTGACGTCCGCGGCGCTTCCACTGAGCGCCGTACGTCTGGACCGGGACCCAATCGATTCCGGGCCGTGTGAGTCCAACCGCGGCCCCGCTACAAGGAGTTAAAAAGTGGCACGCGTCAAGCGGGCAGTGAACGCCCACAAGAAGCGCCGGGCGATCCTCGAGCAGGCTTCCGGCTACCGCGGTCAGCGTTCGCGCCTGTACCGCAAGGCCAAGGAGCAGGTCACCCACTCGCTGGTCTACAACTACAACGACCGCAAGAAGCGCAAGGGTGACTTCCGCCAGCTGTGGATCCAGCGCATCAACGCCGCTGCCCGCGCCAACGGCATCACGTACAACCGCTTCATCCAGGGTCTGAAGGCCGCGAACGTCGAGGTCGACCGCAAGATCCTGGCCGAGCTGGCCGTCAACGACGCGAACGCGTTCGCCGCGCTCGTCGAGGTGGCGCAGAAGGCTCTGCCGAGCGACGTCAACGCCCCCAAGGCGGCCTGACCGCCGCGCTCGGCTTGAACCGACGTGACTGAACGGACCCGTGGGTTTTACCTGCGGGTCCGTTGTGTTGGCGGAAAGATCCTCTGAAAGTGAGCCCCATGCCTTCCGGCGCCCCCGAGCTGATCTCCCCCCGTTCCCCCCGCGTCCTGGCCGCCCGGCGGCTCGGCAAGCGGAACTTCCGGGGCAAGGAGCGGCTGTTCCTGGCCGAGGGACCGCAGGCGGTGCGGGAAGCGGCCGGGCACGCGGACACCCTGGTGGAGCTGTTCGTCACGCTGGACGCCGCGGAGCGGTACGCCGACATCATCGGTGAGGCGCGTGCCGCGGGCGCCCGAGTGCACCTTGCCGCGGAGCAGGTGATCGCCGATATCTCCACCACCGTCACACCGCAGGGGCTCGTCGGTGTCTGCCGGTTCATCGACACCCCGTTCGAGGAGATCCTCGCCGCCCGGCCCCGGCTCGTCGCCGTACTCGCGCATGTGCGGGACCCCGGGAACGCCGGCACCGTGCTGCGGTGCGCCGATGCCGCCGGGGCCGAGGCCGTCGTACTGACCGACGCCTCCGTCGATCTCTACAACCCCAAGGCCGTGCGGGCCTCCGTCGGGTCACTGTTCCATCTGCCCGTCGCCGTCGGGGTGCCCGTCGAGCGGGCCGTGGCCGGGCTCCAGGACGCCGGGGTGCGGATTCTCGCCGCGGACGGGGCGGGGACGGACGATCTCGACGACGAGCTCGACAAGGGAAGCATGGGCGGGCCGACCGCCTGGGTGTTCGGCAACGAGGCCTGGGGGCTTCCGGAGGAGACCCGCGCGCTGGCCGACGCCGTCGTGCGCGTCCCGATCCACGGGAAGGCCGAGAGCCTGAACCTCGCCACCGCCGCCGCCGTATGTCTCTATGCGTCGGCCCGTGCACAGCGCGCCTTTGGAGGGTGCCGCACCGTCACCGACAGCTAGTAAGGTGACCAGCTCGGGGGCCCCTCAGCCGTCGTGAGAGGTGGGGTACGGGGATGAGTGTCGGCACGAGCAGCGCACCGGGGGCACGGGAGGTGCGGCGGCCGTCCGCGTCCCGGCCCGGTGATCTCGCCGAGCTCGGAATCGATCCCGACGACCTGCCCGACGGCCTCGTCGTCGCCGACGAGCAGGGGCACGTCGTGTGCTTCAACGCCGCCGCCGAGCGCATCACCGCCGTC
Source organism: Streptomyces viridochromogenes (assembly GCF_001270495.1). Classification (GTDB taxonomy): domain Bacteria; phylum Actinomycetota; class Actinomycetes; order Streptomycetales; family Streptomycetaceae; genus Streptomyces; species Streptomyces viridochromogenes_A. The sequence continues at coordinate 36,499 of NZ_LGUR01000243.1, read as the reverse complement.
CGTGCCGCCGACGCCCTCGGACAGCGGCTGGAGAAGGCGCTGCCGTTAGAGGACCTGGAGGGGCGGCGCTGGTGGCAGCTGACCGATCCGTACGGCGGCCTCGCCATTCGGCGCAGGCAGCCGGAGCGCAATCTCCTCCTCCCCGGCGGGCGTGAGGTGCTCGTCTCCGTGCGGTACGTCCGTACCGAGCCCACCGGCCCCATCCACCGCGTCGTGGTCTCGCTCCGCGACACCGAGGCCCGCCGCCGCACCGAGCGCAGCCACGCCGAGCTGATCGCCACCGTCGCGCACGAGCTGCGCTCCCCGCTCACCTCCGTCAAGGGCTTCACCGCCACCCTCCTCGCCAAGTGGGCACGTTTCACCGACGACCAGAAGCGGCTGATGCTGGAGACCGTCGACGCCGACGCCGACCGGGTCACCCGGCTCATCGCCGAGCTGCTCGACATCTCGCGGATCGACAGCGGGCGGCTGGAGGTGCGCCGCCAGCCCGTCGACATCGGCGCGGCCGTGGGGCGGCACATCCAGGCGTACGTCGCCGCCGGCCAGCCCGCCGACCGGTTCCAGCTGCGTGTCGAGCAGCCGCTGCCCGATCTGTGGGCCGACCCCGACAAGATCGACCAGGTGCTCAGCAACCTCATCGAAAATGCCGTGCGGCACGGCGACGGAACGGTCACCATTGACATCACGGCCACGGCGTCCCCGCGCGAGGGGGAGGACGCCGGCACGTCGGTCACGGTGAGCGACGAGGGGCCCGGCATCCCGGAGGAGTCCATGAACCGCGTCTTCACCCGCTTCTGGCGGGGCAGCAAGCGCGGCGGCACGGGCCTCGGGCTCTACATCGTCAAGGGCATCGTCGAGGCACACGGCGGCGCCATCGAGGTCGGCCGCGCCCCCGGCGGCGGCGCGCGGTTCCGATTTACGTTGCCCGTGGCGGCACCGGCGTATCTCACCTGAGACCCGGACCGAGCCCCACGGGCGCATTCGCTTACCCCAACCCCGTTAGACTCGGCCATTGGCACCTTTGCGTCCAAAACCAGAGACGGATCGTCTCCAGGTCGAGACGGGGCACTTCAGCCAGCCAATCGGAAGCACGGGAAGAGATGTCGGCACCGAATAAGTCGTACGACCCTGTCGAGGTCGAGGCGTTGAAACCGGAAGAGATCGAGCGCATGCGGGACGAGGCGCTCGCCGCCTTCGCCGGCGCGGACTCCCTCGAAGCGCTCCAGGAGGCCAAGGTCGCCCACACCGGCGGCACGTCCCCGCTGGCGCTCGCCAACCGGGAGATCGGCGCCCTGCCCCCGCACGCCAAGGCCGCCGCCGGCAAGCTGGTCGGCCAGGCCCGCGGCGCCGTGAACAAGGGCCTCGCCGCCCGCCAGGCCGAGCTGGAGGCCGAGCGCGACCAGCGGGTACTGGTCGAGGAGGCGGTGGACGTCACGCTGCCGTACGACCGCGTACCGGCCGGCGCCCGCCACCCGCTCACCACCCTGTCGGAGCGCATCGAGGACGTCTTCGTGGCCATGGGCTACGAGGTCGCCGAGGGCCCGCAGGTCGAGGCGGAGTGGTTCAACTTCGACGCCCTGAACATCGGCCCGGACCACCCGGCCCGCGGCGAGGCCGACACCTTCTTCGTCGAGGGCCCCGACGGCGGCAGCGACTCCGGTGTCGTGCTGCGCACCCACACCTCGCCCGTGCAGGTCCGCTCGCTGCTCGACCGTGAGCTGCCGGTCTACGTGATCTGTCCCGGCCGCGTCTACCGCACCGACGAGCTGGACGCCACGCACACCCCGGTCTTCCACCAGGTCGAGCTGCTGGCCGTGGACGAGGGCCTGACCATGGCCGACCTCAAGGGCACCATGGACCATATGGTCCAGGCCCTGTTCGGCGAGGGCATGAAGACCCGGCTGCGGCCGAACTTCTTCCCGTTCACCGAGCCGTCCGCCGAGATGGACATGGTGTGCTACGTCTGCCGCGGCGAGTCCGTCGGCAACCCCGACCGCCCCTGCCGCACCTGCTCCTCCGAAGGCTGGATCGAGCTCGGCGGCTGCGGCATGGTCAACCCGCGGGTGCTCACCGCCTGCGGCGTCGACCCGGAGAAGTACAGCGGCTTCGCCTTCGGGTTCGGCATCGAGCGGATGCTGATGTTCCGCCACAACGTCGAGGACATGCGAGACATGGTCGAGGGTGACGTCCGGTTCACCCGGCCGTTCGGGATGGAGATCTGATGCGGGTCCCGCTTTCTTGGCTGCGGGAGTACGTCGACCTGCCGGCCACCGAGACCGGCCGCGACGTCCAGGCCAAGCTCATTTCGGCCGGTCTCGAGGTCGAGACCGTCGAGCAGCTCGGCGACGGCCTCAAGGGCCCGCTCGTCGTCGGCCAGGTGCTGACCATCGAGGAGCTGACGGAGTTCAAGAAGCCGATCCGCTTCTGCACCGTCGACGTCGGCCAGGCCAACGGCACCGGCGAGCCCCAGGAGCTCATCTGCGGCGCCCGCAACTTCCAGGTCGGCGACAAGGTCGTGGTCGTGCTCCCGGGCGCGGTGCTGCCCGGCGGCTTCGAGATCGCCGCCCGCAAGACCTACGGCCGCGTCTCGCACGGCATGATCTGCTCCAGCAACGAGCTGGGCATGGGCGACGACGGCAGCCACGGCATCATCGTGCTGCCGCCGGAGACCGAGGTCGGCAAGGACGCCATCGAGCTCCTGGAGCTGGTCGACGAGGTCCTGGACATCGCCGTCACCGCCAACCGCGGCGACTGTCTGTCCATCCGCGGCGTCGCCCGCGAGACCGCCATCGGCTACGGCCTCCCGCTGCGCGACCCGGCCCTGCTCGACGTGCCCGGCCCCAACGCCTTCGGCTACCCGGTGCAGGTCTCCGACCCGATCGGCTGTGACCGCTTCACCGCCCGTACGGTGACCGGCCTCAGCCCCGAGGCGCGCTCCCCGATCTGGCTCCAGCGCCGGCTGCAGAAGGTCGGCATGCGCCCGATCTCGCTCACCGTCGACGTCACCAACTACGTGATGATGGAGCTCGGCCAGCCGCTGCACGCCTACGACCGCAATCTGGTCCACGGCACCATCGGTGTGCGCCGGGCCGAGGAGGGCGAGCGGCTCGTCACCCTCGACGACATCGAGCGCAAGCTGCACGCCGAGGACCTGGTCATCACCGACGAGCGCGGCCCGATCGGCCTCGCGGGCGTCATGGGCGGCGCCCACACGGAGATCGCCGACCACGACGACGTGGAGAACGCGACGACCGACGTGGTCATCGAGGCCGCCCACTTCGACCAGGTCGCCATCGCGCGTACGGCTCGCCGTCACAAGCTGTCCTCGGAGGCGTCCCGCCGCTACGAGCGCGGCGTCGACCCGGCCGCCGCCGCGGCGGCCGCCCAGCGCACGGTCGACCTGCTGGTGCTGCTCGCGGGCGGCACCGCCGATGCCGGTGTCACCGAGGTCGTCACGCCGTCCGCCCCGCACACCCTCACCGTCCGGGCCGACCACCCGGACAAGGTCGCGGGCGTCGAGTACGGCCGCGAGACCGTCGTCCGGCGGCTCCAGCAGATCGGCTGCGACGTGTACGGGCAGGACGAGCTGATCGTCACCGTGCCGTCCTGGCGGCCCGACCTGCTGGAGCCGAACGACCTGGCCGAAGAGGTCATCCGCCTGGAGGGCTATGAGAACCTGCCCTCCACGCTGCCCAAGCCGCCGTCCGGCCGTGGCCTGACCCACCGCCAGCGGCTGCACCGCCGGGTCGGCCGCGCGCTGGCCGGCGAGGGCTACGTCGAGGCGCCGAACTACCCCTTCGTCAGCGAGCAGGTGTTCGACCAGCTCGGCCTGGCCGCCGACGACCCGGCCCGCCGCGTCGTCAAGCTGGTCAACCCGCTCAACGACGAGGAGCCCGCGCTCCGCACGTCGCTGCTGCCCGGTTTGCTCGGCGCGCTGCGCCGCAATGACGGGCGGGGCTCGCACGACCTGGCGCTGTTCGAGACTGGTCTGGTCTTCCAGCCGCGTGAGGAGCGGCGCGTCGCCGGGCATCTGCCGGTCGACCGCCGCCCGACCGAAGAGGAGATCGCCGCGCTGAACGCCGTACTGCCCGAGCAGCCGCGCCATGTCGCCGTCGTTCTCGCCGGTGCGCGTGAGCAGGCCGGCTGGTGGGGCAAGGGCCGTCCGGCCGACTGGGCCGACGCGGTCGAGGCGGCGCGTGTCGTCGCCCGGGAAGCCGGTGCCGAGCTGATCGTGCGGACCGGGCAGTACGGGCCGTGGCACCCCGGTCGGTGCGCCGAGCTGGCGATCACCGCCGACGGCGGGGAGCGGGTCATCGGTCACGCCGGTGAGCTGCACCCGAGGGTGCTCAAGGCGCTGGGGCTGCCCGCCCGCACCGGTGCCATGGAGCTGGACCTGGACGCCTTGGAGCAGGTCGGCGACGGTGCGCCGCAGGCGCCGAGCATCTCCACGTTCCCGGTGGCCACGCAGGATGTCGCCCTCGTCGTCGACAAGCCGGTGCCGGCCGCGGAGGTCGAGGCCGCGCTTCGGGAGGGGGCGGGTGAACTCCTTGAGGCGATCCGGCTGTTCGACGTGTACGTCAACGACGAGCAGCTCGGTGACGGGAAGAAGTCGCTCGCGTACGCGTTGCGCTTCCGCGCGGGGGACCGGACGCTGACGGTCGATGAGGCTTCGGCGGCTCGGGACGCTGCGGTGGCCCTCGCGGGCGAGCGTACGGGGGCGGTTCTGAGGGGCTAGTTCGCCCAAGGTGTGGGGGCATGGCCCCCACACCCCCATCGGGCGTTGTGGTCACCTCACTCAATAGGGTGACTTCTCCGGGTGATCTGGTACTTCCGGGGCATCCCTCGACAGAATCGGACCGGCCTTTCGGGGCCGGTCCGTTCTGCGTTGTCAGGGCCTATTGGGGGGCCATCGGCATGTTCCGCATCAAGGGTCGGGTTCCCCGCAAGGCGCTCGCGTGGGGGCTGCCCACCGCCTGGGGCGCGATGGCCATCACGTACAAGCTGGCCTGTCCGCTCGCCCGGGAGGACAGCCTCGGCGCCCGGGTCGTCACCAGTGCCGTCTTCCTCGCCGTGGGCACGGGGCTGATCGCGCACGTCCGGCAAGCTCTGTTGCGTGAGCTCCGGCAGGTCCGCGAGGTCGCCGGGGCCGCGCAGAACGCGCTGCTGCGGCCGCTGCCCGCACGCGTCGGCGGGCTGAACGTCGCCGCCGCCCAGCTCTCCGCGGATCGCGGTGCCTGTGTCGGCGGCGACCTGTACGAGGTCATCGCCACCGAGCACGGCGTACGGGCGGTGATGGGCGACGTGCGCGGCCATGGCATCGCCGCCATCGGCACGGTCGCCGCGGTCCTCGGCAGCTTTCGCGAGGCCGTTCACGACGAACCCGACCTGGGGCGCGTGCTGGGCCGACTGGACCGGGCCCTGGCGCGGCATCTGCGCGAACGCGCGTGCGACGACCCGGTCTCCGAGGACTTCGTCACCGTCCTGCTGCTGGAGATCGGCCGGAACGGCGAGATCACCACCCTCAACTGCGGTCACCCCTGGCCGTATCTGCTGAGCGGCACGACCGTCGAGCCACTGGCCCGCGCCGACCCCCTCCCGCCCCTGGGGCTCTTCCCGCTCCCCACCGAACTGCCCGCGCTGCGTTGCGGCACCCTGGAGCCCGGCGACTCCCTGGTCCTGTACACGGACGGGGTCGAGGACGCGAGGGACGACAGAGGCCGGTTCTTTTCGCTCCAGGCGGCCCTCGTCGGCGCCGTACGGCACCGACCGATCACTCCCCAGATGATCCTGCGCACCCTTTTCACGGCTGTCCTCCGCCACACCAGGGGCAGGCAGTCGGACGACATAGCGCTACTGGTCCTACGGAACGATCGAACGAGGGTCGACTGTGGTTCCCCAGGGGTGCGGGGCTGTGGCCTGGGCGGCTCCGCCGCCGGGGCGCGACCAGCCACCGAGCAGCCGCAGTCGACCAACCACCTTTAGTCCAGCGGCGATCAGTCGTGCGGCCGAGTCGGCGGCAGCCATCCGCCCAGCCACGGAGTGTCGGGCAGGCAGCTGGGCGGACGGCGCGGATGCGGGCCGCCGCACTGTACGAGGGGGAGCCGGCGGCCCGGCCGGCCTCTTGCGAGGCATTTCAGTCAACCGGTCGGAAACTCTCCGCAACAGCGCGCGCACGCTGCGGATTCGGGCACTCCGTTCACACCCCGTGTGAAGCGGTTCGCACTACTCTGTCGGCACCGAGCCACCCGGGGGGGCACACATGCAGCCCAATACTCTGCTCGACGCGATCCTGGACGAGGCGGGGATCTCGCATGCGGGGCTGGCCGCGCACGTGAATCAGGCGGGGAGGGCGCGCGGGCTCGCGCTCAGATACGAACACACCGCCGTGGCGCGGTGGTTGAAGGGGCAGCGGCCGCGCGGCCAGGTGCCCGACCTGATCTGCGAGGTGCTCGCCGGCCGTCTGCACCGTACCGTCACGCTCGACGACATCGGTCTCGGTGTGCCGGGTGAGCAGTCCGCCGTGCACACCACCTCGCTGTCCGGCTTCGTGGAGCGGGCCACCGCCCTGTGGCGCTCCGACGAGCAGCAGCGGCCCCATATCCTGGGCGCCCCGGCGGTCACGGGCACGCCCGCCGTCATGCCCGTGTGGGAGTGGGAGAACCCGCCCGAGGACGTCGATGTGTCGCGTGGCGGCCGGCACCGGGTCACCCCCGCCGACCTGGAGATGCTGCGTGCCGCCCGCACCCACTACGAGCAGATGTACCGGAAGGCGGGCGGCATAGCGACCCGGACCCGGATCGTCGGCTTCCTCAACTCCGAGGCCGCGCCGTTGCTGCGCGGCAGCTACACCGATGCCACGGGCCGTCAACTCCACCGGGCGACGGGCGGGTTGGTGGCCATCGCGGGCATCTGCGCCTACGACTCCGACGCGCACGGCCTCGCCCAGCGCTACTTCCACCAGGCCCTGCGGCTGGCGAAGGCCAGCGGGGACCGGGGACTCGGCGCGTATGTGATCGCCTTGCTGGTCAACCAGGCGCTGTTCATGCGGGAATGGCGGCAGGCCGTCGCCTTCGCGGAGGCCGCGTTGCGGGCCGCCGGCAAGCACATCACCCCGGCCCTCGCCTCCGACCTGTACGCGATGCAGGCGAAGGCGTACGCCCACCTCGGCGACGGCACGAGCGCCCTGTCCTGCATCCGTCGTGCCGAACAGGCCGCCGAACGCATCCGGCGCGGATACGAACCCGACGAAACCGGCTATGTCCAGCCGGGGTTGGTCAACGTCCAGGTGGCGGAGGCGCTGCTCAGCCTCGGGGAGCTGATGGCGGCGGGGGAGCACGCCGCGGCCGCCGTCGACAACCCGGCCCACGACCGGGGCCGGGTGCACCGGCTGGCCATGCTGAGCACGATCGAACTCCGCCAGGGCAACGCGGACAAGGCGGTGGCCATCGCGGTGCAGATGGCCGAGCAGGCGCGGGGAATGGAGTCCCAGCGGCTGCGGGACAGACTCCGGGCCGTGCGCGAACACCTGGTGCGCAGCGGTTGCGCGGGCACGGGCGAGGCCGCCGAACTCATCGACGGAGCACTGCGCGTACCGCTTTAGGCCGGTACAAGTCGGTACAGGCCGGTACTCGAACACCGACACCTTCATAGTCCCTGCTGCGATATTGCCACTTACTCGACGGAAGGTGGCAGAACCGTGCAGTGGACGAAACAGAACGAACAAACTGTGTATGAAAACCGCTGGTTCACCGTCAACCTGGCAGATGTGGAGCTGCCGGACGGCCGGCACCTGGACCACTTCCTCATACGGCTGCGGCCGGTCGCCGTGGCCACGGTGGTCAACGAGGCCAATGAAGTCCTCCTCCTGTGGCGCCACCGTTTCATCACCGACAGCTGGGGGTGGGAACTCGCGGCGGGCGTCGTCGAGGACGGCGAGGACATCGTCCGCGCGGCCGCCAGGGAGCTGGAGGAGGAGACCGGCTGGCGGCCGGGACCCCTGCACCACCTCATGAGCGTGGAGCCCTCCAACGGGCTCACCGACGCCCGGCACCACATCTACTGGGCCGACGAGGGCGAGTACGTCGGGCATCCCGTGGACGACTTCGAGTCGGACCGCCGGGAATGGGTGCCTCTCAAGCTCGTCCCCGACATGGTCGCCCGTGGGGAGGTCCCGGCCGCCAACATGGCGGCCGCGTTACTGCTGCTGCACCATCTCAGGCTCGGGCAGGACGTCCTGCGCTGAAGTGACGTCCCGCGTCTCTCCGGGCTAGTGCCCGACGGCCTGCCAGATCGCCACGACGAGAGCACCCACGGCGGTGATGGCGGCGACCGCGGGCAGCGGCCAGCGCGCGTGTTCCAGTGTGTTGATCCGGGTGTTCAGCTCGTCGAGTTCCTTGGCGGTCTCCTCGGTGCGGTGGGTGAGCAGAGCCAGCCCGCCCTCCACACGGGCGTAGGCGACGTCGAGACGACGTCGTAACTCTGCGAGTTCTCCAGTTACGACCGGATGCTCGGGATCGACGGTCACGAGTCCGCTCCTTTCCGTAGTGGTCTCACATCCCTTGCATGCGCAGGGAAAGTGAACTCGCCTGGTGGACGCATGGGGAGAGTGTGCGATGGGCATATGCGAGCCCGGCGCGCACACGGTGTGTGAATGACGCGGGCCCGGTACCTTATCGGTGCCGGGCCCGCGTGGTTGGCCGGAATCTGACCGTCTGTAATCAGCCGTAGGTGTAGAAGCCGGAACTCGTCTTGCGGCCCAGCCGGCCCGCGTCGACCATGCGCAGCAGCAGCGGGGGAGCGGCGTACAGCGGCTCCTTGAACTCGTCGTACATGCTCTGCGCCACCGACGCGACCGTGTCCAGGCCGATCAGGTCGGACAGCTTCAGCGGGCCCATCGGGTGGGCGCAGCCGAGCTCCATGCCGTTGTCGATGTCCTCGCGGCTGGCGATGCCCGACTCGAACATCCGGATCGCGGAGAGGAGGTACGGGATCAGCAGGGCGTTCACGACGAAGCCGGAGCGGTCCTGGGCGCGGATCGCGTGCTTGCCGAGCAGCTTCTCGGCGAAGGTCTGGGCGCGGGCGATCGTGCCCTCGGAGGTGGTGAGCGCCGGGATCAGCTCGACGAGCTTCTGCACCGGGGCCGGGTTGAAGAAGTGGATGCCGATGACCTGGTCGGGGCGTGAGGTGGCGACCGCCAGCTTCACCAGGGGGATCGAGGAGGTGTTGGAGGCCAGGATCGCGTCCGGCCGGGTCACGACCTGGTCGAGGACCTGGAAGATCTCGGTCTTCACCTGCTCGTTCTCGACGACGGCCTCGATCACCAGGTCACGGTCGGCGAACTCGCCGAGGTCGGTGGTGAAGGACAGCCGCGCCTGCGTGGAGTCCCGCTCCTCCTCGCTGATCTTGCCGCGCTCGGCGGCCTTGGCCAGGGAGTTGAGCAGCCGGGTGCGGCCGATCTCCAGGGCCTCGCCGGTGGTCTCGGCGACCTTCACGTCCAGTCCGGCGCGGGCGCACACCTCGGCGATGCCCGCTCCCATCTGGCCGCAGCCCACCACGCCGACGCGTGCAATATCTCCGGAGATGCCGGTCACATCGTCCCCTTCGCTGATCCACGACTGCGGCAGGTCCGCCGTTGTTCGGCCCCTGCTCCAAACCTGCACGTTACCTTCGGCGAAGCTTGATCGATCGTTCGGGTGCCTCATGAAAGGCTGACGCGGGGATGGCCCGGTACGCGCGGGTCTGTCTCGGGGTGGGCCTTTGACCACTGCACACGGAGGTACGAAGAAGATGCTGCACCGGAAGTCCCGCATCTCACGACGGGCGTTCACGGTGACCGCCCTGTCGGCACTCGTGGCGTCAGGCGGCGCCATGGCCGCCGGTTCCGCCATGGCGGGCGGAAAGGACCGGGACCGGCGACGGGCGACCCGGGAGATGCGCGGCGTGTGGGTGGCGACCGTGGCGAACCGGGACTGGCCCTCCAAGCAGGGGCTGACCGCGCAGAAGCAGCGTGCCGAGCTGATCGCCCACCTCGACGCGGCGGAGAAGTCCCACCTGAACACCGTGGTCCTCCAGGTACGGCCCACGGCCGACGCCCTGTGGCCCTCGCCGTACGAGCCGTGGTCGCAGGTCCTCACCGGCACTCAGGGCGAGGACCCCGGCTGGGACCCGCTGGGCACGGCCGTCGAGGAGGCCCACGCCCGCGGTCTTCAGCTGCACGCCTGGTTCAACCCGTACCGTATCGCCAACCACACGGACCTCGGCAAGCTGGCGCCCTCGCACCCCGCCCGCGAGCACGAGGACTGGGTGGTGTCGTACGGCGGCAAGCTCTACTACAACCCGGGGCTGCCCGAGGTCCGCGCCTTCGTGCAGCGGGCGATGCTCGACGCGGTGGAGAAGTACGAGGTCGACGCGGTCCACTTCGACGACTACTTCTACCCCTATCCGGTGGCCGGCCAGAACTTCGACGACGACGAGGCATACGACCGCTACGGCGGCGGCTTCGCGGTCCGGGCCGACTGGCGGCGGGACAACATCGACCAGCTGGTCCGCGAGATGGCGGCCGGCATCAAGAAGATCCGGCCCCGCACGGAGTTCGGCATCAGCCCGTTCGGCGTGTGGCGCAACGCCGGCACCGACCCGCTCGGCTCCGACACCCGGGGCGGGGTGCAGACGTACGACGACCTGTACGCGGACACCCGGAAGTGGGTCCGCGAGGGCTGGATCGACTACATCTGCCCGCAGCTGTACTGGAACATCGGCTTCGCCGCCGCCGACTACGCCAAGCTCGTGCCCTGGTGGTCGGAGGTCGCGCGGGGCAGCAGGACGAAGCTGTACGTCGGTGAGGCGCTGTACAAGGCCGGTGACCCGGCGCAGCCCGCCGCCTGGCAGGAACCGGCCGAGCTGTCCCGGCATCTCACTCTGGCCAAGGAGCACGCGGAGGTCTGCGGTCACGTCTATTTCGCGGCGAAGGACGTGGCGACCGACCGGATCGGGGCCATGGCACGGGTCGTCGCCGACCACTATGAGCAGCCGGCGATTCCCCCGCGCTAACTGCTCGCCCAGCTACTTGATCGTGTCCCTGTGACGGATCTCGGTGTCCGGGCCGGGGGAGCACAGACCCTCGTGCCCGTCCTCGAAGCGGACGCGGTACGGAGGGTTGCCCTCCTGGCCCATGACTTCGACGATCTCGCCGACCTTGTCGTGTTGCCCGACCACCCTGCCGTGCTGGACAAGCTGGTCGCCCACGGTTGCACGCATCTGTCGGTCCTCCTCACCAGGTGCGGGAGCAGCGGTCCGTGGCCTTGAGTCTACGGCGTGGAGCGGTGATAGGCAGTGGGTAGTCAAGGCCCCGCTCAGCCACGCGCCCGCTGGGTCACGGCGATGCACACCAGCACCGCCGCGGCCGTGAGCGGGGCGGCCACTGTCAGGTGCTCGCCCAGCAGCAGCACCGACCACACCAGTGTGAGCAGGGGCTGGGCCAACTGCAACTGGCTGGCCTTCGGGATGCCGATGGCCGCCATGCCCCGGTACCAGACGACCAGACCGAGGAACTGCGACCCCGCCGCCACCCACAGCAGTCCGGTGACGCTGTGCCAGGTCAGCTGGACCGGCTCGTACGACAGCGCCAGTACGGCGGCCGGCACGCTCAGCGGCAGGCACAGCACCAGCGCCCAGCCGACCACCTGCCAGCCCGGCATGACCCGGGCCAGCCGGCCGCCCTCGGTGTAGCCGGCCGCACAGATCAGCAGCGCCCCGAAGAGATACAGGTCGGCCGTCGTCAGGGCGCCGCCGCTCTGCTGCACGGTGAAGGCGACCACCGCGGCCGCGCCCGCGAGCGCCGCCGTCCAGAAGGTGCGGGAGGGGCGGGTGCCGACGCGCAGGGCCGAGAACAGGGCGGTGGTGAGGGGGAGCAGCCCGACGACGACCGCCGCGTGGGCGGTGGTGGACGTCTGGAGGGCGAGCGTGGTGAGGAGCGGGAAGCCGAAGACCACACCGGCGACGACCACCGCGAGACCCGTCCAGTGCCGGCGGGCGGGAAGCGGTACGCGCAGGGCGAGCAGACAGCCGCCCGCGATGAGCGCGGCCAGCACGCTGCGCACGGCGACCAGGGACCAGGGGCCGAAGCCCTCCAGGCCCCAGGCGGTGGCCGGGAAGGTGAGGGAGAAGGCCGCGACACCGAGGGCGGCCTGGAGGGTTCCGATCGAGTTGCCGGGCCGACCGCTGACCGCTACCCCGATCGGGGCGATAGCGCTACTCTGTGTTCTCATGCAAGAGCGTAGCAGTGTGGCTGACCTGGCGGAACAGCTTCGAAGGGAACTTGACCGCTACTCTCCAGGTGGAAAGCTTCCGTCGAGCCGGTCACTGGTCGAGCGGTTCCGGGTGAGCCCGGTGACCGTCTCGCGCGCCCTCGCGCAGCTCACCGCCGAGGGGCTGGTGGTGACCCGGCCCGGCGCCGGCGCCTTCCGCGCCCGGCCGCGTCTCCCGCTCGCGGCGGCGGGCGACACCTCCTGGCAGGAGGTCGCCCTCAGCGCCGACGGCGCCGCCGACGTCGTACCGCGCACCGTGGACGCCTCCGGCGTCACCGTCTGTCTCGCCACGCCGCCGCCCGGGGTGATCGAGTTCAGCGGCGGCTATCCCCACCCCGCCCTCCAGCCCGAGAAGGCCATGGCCGCGGCGCTGTCCCGGGCCGGCCGCCGACCCGGTGCCTGGGGCCGGCCGCCCCTGGACGGACTGCCCGAGCTGCGCGAGTGGTTCGCCCGCCAGATCGGCGGCACCGTCACCGCCGCCGAGGTGCTGATCGCGGCGGGCGGCCAGTCCGCGCTGACCACCGCACTGCGCGCACTCGCCCCGCCCGGCGCTCCGGTGCTGGTCGAATCGCCGACCTACCCCGGCATGCTGGCCATCGCCCGCGCGGCCGGCCTGCGCCCGGTGCCCGTACCGGCGGACTCGGACGGAGTGAAGCCCGCCCTGCTCGCCGACGCGTTCCGCGCCACCGGCGCCCGGGTCTTCGTCTGCCAGCCGCTGTTCCAGAACCCGACCGGCGCGGTCCTCGCCCCCGAGCGCCGCCCGGAGGTGCTGCGCATCGCGCGCGAGGCCGGTGCCTTCGTCGTGGAGGACGACTTCGTACGACGACTGGTGCACGAGGACGCGGGCCCGCTGCCGCGACCGCTCGCCGCCGACGATCCCGACGGCGTCGTCGTCCATGTCTCCTCGCTCACCAAGGCGACCTCGCCCAGCTTCCGGGTCGGTGCCCTCACCGCGCGCGGCCCGGTCCTGGAACGGCTGCGCGCCATCCAGGTCGTGGACACCTTCTTCGTGTCCCGCCCGCTCCAGGAGGCGGCCCTGGAACTCGTCGGCTCGCCCTCCTGGCCCCGCCATCTGCGGGCCCTGTCCGCCGAACTCAGGGCCCGCCGCGACGCCATGACCGCGGGCCTGCGGCTGCACCTGCCCGAACTCGCCCTCCCGCACATCCCGTCCGGCGGCTACCACCTCTGGCTCCGCCTGCCCGACGGCGTCGACGAGTCCGGTCTGACCTCCGCCGCCCTGCGCGCGGGCGTCGCGATCACACCCGGCCGCCCGTACTTCAGCGCGGAGCCTCCGGCGGGGCATCTGCGGTTGAGCTTCGCCGCGGTGGCCGCAGTCGGGGAGATCACGGAGGGGGTACGGCGCCTGCGGGTGGCGTGGGACGAGGTGCGCTAGCCGCTGCGAGCGGGGCCGCCGCGCCGCAGGTGGACCCGGCCGTCGCCCGCCGGGAAAACCGCTCGACGCCCGGCGCGCCGTCCTGCGAATCTCGCCACATGACAGACGCCACGCCCTTGCCCCTCGCCGACGGCTACGAGATCTCGACCGACGCCCGGCGCATCGACGCCGAACGCGTGCACCGGTGGCTGTCCACCGACGCGTACTGGGCGCTCGGACGGGCGCGGGAGAAGCAGGACCGGGCGATCGAGGGCTCGTTGAACTTCGGGGTGTACGACACGGCTTCGGGGGAGCAGGCGGCCTATGCCCGGGTCGTCACCGACGGGGTGACCTTCGCGTGGCTGTGCGACGTGTACGTCGATCCGTCGGTGCGCGGCAAGGGCATCGGGACGGCGCTCGTCGGGGCCGTACGCGAGCACTTGAGGCCGTACGGGCTGAAGCGGATGCTGCTCTCCACGCAGGACGCGCAGGGGGTCTACGCGAAGATCGGGTTCGCACCGCTGGAGAGTCCGGACCGTTGGATGGCGCTCTACTTCTAGTCGCCTTCTAGTCCCCGCCGGCTGTTGCTGGTTGCTTCCCGCGGCTGTACTTGAATGTCCAACAGCCGTTTTCCAGCGACTTGTCCGCCTGGTCCTGACCCCGCAGTAAGGCTTCGTCCACCCTCGGTGACACCTGCACAACGCCTCTTGACCTGCGCACTTTCGCGACACACCATCGCCGCATGTCGCTTCGGGTCACGTTCGTCGCCGCCGCGCGCAGCTCCCCGCTGCTCGCCGAGCGCTTCGAGGACGACCGGCCGCTGGACCAGGCCGGCTGGGACGAGGTGCAGCGCGTCGCGCGTGACCTGCTGCCGCTGGCGGCGGCCGAGCTGCGCTACTGCTCACCGACCCCGCGCAGCCGCGCCACCGGTGACGCCCTCGGCTACGCGCCGCTGGTGCAACTCGCCCTGCGGGACTGTGACATGGGCCGCTGGCGTGGGCTCACGCTGGGTGAGGCGATGGCCCGGGAGCCGGATGCGGTGGACACCTGGCTCGCCGACCCGCGCGGCACTCCGCACGGCGGCGAGTCGCTGCTCGCGTTCATCGCCCGGGTCGGCGGCTGGCTCGACACCCGCCCTGTGGACGACGGCGGCCGGATCGTCGCCGTGGCCGAACCGTCCGTGATCCGCGCCGCTCTGGTCTACGTGCTGAAGGCGCCGCCCGCCACGTACTGGAACATCGACGTACGCCCTCTGTCGACGACCACCGTGACCGGCTGGGCGGGCCGCTGGAACCTCCGCTTCGACGGGGTGTCGGCTCAGCCCTCGCGGGCGTAGTCCGTGGTGAGGACGAGGTCCTTGGCCGGGCCGCGCACCCGCCATACGGTGCGCCAGCGCTCCTCGTCCCGGACGGTGAACTCGCCCCGGTAGAGGTCGGCCGAGCAGGGATGGCCGGCGATGTGCTGACCGGACGTCAGGTCCAGGTCGTGGAAGAAGCGGCCGTCGGTGAAGCGGACGTCCGCCGTTCCCGGTGAGCTTCCCGGCAGGAACCGCAGTGTCCGTTCGGCGGGGCGCGGCACTTCCCGCCAGACGAAAGTGCCGGACTCGTGGTGCAGGAGGCCGCCCTCGTCCAGCGGGCCGAAAACCGTCGTACCGGAGAACTCCCCCTCTTCCCCGCTCGCGAGATCCCGCACCGACCGCTCGACCCGCCAGCTCCCGGCCAGATAGGTCAGCACATCCGGCACTGGCCAGAACTCGCCCATCCGCTCCTCGCTTCCGACACTTTCGATACCGCGCGACCCGTTGACGCTCTGGATGCCCCCTCCCTATCTTGCCGTTCGAAGTGCTGATCAGCGTTTGATATTTCGAACAACGAGCCGCGGAGTATCCATGCCACGCAATTCCAGCCGCTGGAGATTCGGCCTCGCCGCCACCGCCGTCCTGGTGGCAGCCGGTCTCATCCCGTCGCCCGCCCATGCCGAGGACGTCGCCGACTACGCGATCACCGTCGACCCGGCCGCCAAGGGCGCGGCGATCGACGACACGATGTACGGCGTCTTCTTCGAGGACATCAACCGGGCCGCGGACGGCGGACTGTACGCCGAGCTCGTGCAGAACCGGTCCTTCGAGTACTCCACGGCCGACAACGGCTCCTACACGCCGCTCACCTCCTGGACGGTCGGCGGCACGGCCCAGGTCGTGAACGACGCCGGCCGGCTCAACGAGCGCAACCGCAACTACCTCTCGCTGAGCGCCGGTTCGTCCGTCACGAACGCCGGTTACAACACCGGCATCCGGGTCGAGCAGGGCAAGGCGTACGACTTCTCCGTGTGGGCCCGCGCCGAGAGCGGCACCACGCTCACCGTCTCCCTGAAGGACGCCGCCGGCGCGCTGGCCACCGCCCGGCAGGTGGCCGTGAAGGGCGGCTGGGCCAAGTACAAGGTCACCTTCACCGCGACCCGCACCAGCAACCGCGGCCGCCTCGCCGTGGCCTCGACCGGCGCCGCCGCGGTCGACGAGGTGTCGCTGTTCCCGCGCGACACCTACAAGAACCAGCCGAACGGCCTGCGCAAGGACCTCGCCGAGAAGATCGCCGCCCTGAAGCCGGGCTTCGTACGCTTCCCCGGCGGCTGCCTGGTCAACACCGGCTCCATGGAGGACTACAGCGAGGCCTCCAACTGGCAGCGCAAGCGCAGCTACCAGTGGAAGGACACCATAGGCCCGGTCGAGGAGCGCGCCACCAACGCCAACTTCTGGGGGTACAACCAGAGTTACGGCCTCGGCTACTACGAGTACTTCCGCTTCTCCGAGGACATCGGCGCCATGCCGCTGCCCGTCGTCCCCGCCCTGGTGACCGGCTGCGGCCAGAACAAGGCCACCGACGACGAGGCGCTGCTCAAGCGGCACATCCAGGACACCCTCGACCTCATCGAGTTCGCCAACGGCCCGGCGACCTCCAAGTGGGGCAAGGTCCGCGCACAGATGGGTCACCCCAAGCCGTTCCACCTGACCCACATCGGGGTCGGCAACGAGGAGAACCTCCCGAAGGAGTTCTTCGCCCGCTTCGAGCAGTTCCGGGCCGCCATCAAGGCCAAGTACCCGGACATCACCGTCATCTCCAACTCCGGACCGGACGACTCCGGTACGACGTTCGACACCGCCTGGCAGCTCAACCGCGAGGGCAAAGTCGACATGGTCGACGAGCACTACTACAACGCCCCGAACTGGTTCCTGCAGAACAACGACCGCTACGACTCCTACGACCGCAGCGGCCCGAAGGTCTTCCTCGGCGAGTACGCCTCCCAGGGCAACGCCTGGAAGAACGGCCTCTCCGAAGCCGCCTTCATGACCGGTCTGGAGCGCAACGCGGACGTCGTCAAGCTCGCCTCGTACGCCCCGCTGCTCGCCAACGAGGACTACGTCCAGTGGCGGCCGGACATGATCTGGTTCAACAACCGGGCCTCCTGGAACTCGGCCAACTACGAGGTCCAGAAGCTGTTCATGACCAACGTCGGCGACCGTGTCGTCCCCTCGAAGGCCACCACCACGCCGAACGTCAGCGGCCCCATCACCGGTGCCGTCGGCCTCTCCACATGGGCGACCAGCGCCGCCTACGACGACGTGAAGGTCACCTCGGCGGACGGCGCGACGCTGCTCAGCGACGACTTCTCCGGTGACGCCTCGAAGTGGACGCACAGCGGCGCGGGCAGCTGGAGCATCCAGGACGGCCAGTACGTCCAGACCGACGCCGCCGCCGAGAACACCCTGGTCACGGCGGGCGACCCGGCCTGGAAGGACTACGACCTGCATGTGAAGGCCACCAAGAAGTCCGGCAAGGAGGGCTTCCTCGTCGCCTTCGGCGTCAAGGACACCGGCAACTACTACTGGTGGAACCTGGGCGGCTGGAACAACACCCAGTCCGCGATCGAGCAGGCCGTGGACGGCGGCAAGGGCACCCTGCTGACGAAGGCCGGTTCGATCGAGACGGGCCGCGCCTACGACATCGACATCAAGGTGCGCGGCCGCCAGGTCACCCTCTACCTCGACGGCAAGGAGTGGGGCGGCTTCACCGACGACAAGCCGGCCGAGCCGTTCCGCCAGGTCGTCACCAAGGACGCGGGGACCGGTGACCTGATCGTCAAGGTCGTCAACGCCCAGTCGGCCGAGGCCCGCACGGCCATCGACCTCGGCGGCGCCAAGGTCGCCTCCACGGCCCGCGTGACCACGCTGGCCGCCGACGAGGACGCGGTGAACACCGAGACGGACACGCCGGTGACCCCGGTGAGCTCCACCTTCCGCGGCGTGAGTGACAAGTTCACGTACACCTTCGCGGCGAACTCCGTCACGTTCCTGCGGATCAAGCAGAGGTAGCAGGGGCAAGGGCGGAGACGCTCAGCTGCCGGCGGCCCACCCCGGGACCGTCGGCAGCACCTTCTCCGCCACCCTGAGCAGTACGGCGTCGTCCGGCACCATGCCGTCCGCGCGCCACAGGGTCACGTCGTAGGAACCGCCGCTGTCCTTGGTGTCCTGGGCCACCATGAGGGAGCGGAGGGGGACGCCGGTACCGGTCTCGGCGTCGCCGCCGTCGAGGCGGAAGTTGATCCTCATGGTGCGGTTCGAGTACAGAACCGCCGGGCGGTCCAGCACCGTGCGCTGCGTCTCGTCCCATCCCAGCACCTCATAGGACGAGGTCACGGGGAGGTCGTCGTAGGTGGCCGAGAGCGTCACGGTGTAAGTGTCGAACTCGACCTCCGCGGTCGGCATGGGGGTGCTCTTGCCGCCTTCGAGTCCGACGGAGCCGTCATTGCCGAAGGCGGTCTTGGCGGTCTCCGCCGGTGTGCCCAGCAGTTCCGCGAGGTCGGGCCGGAGCAGCGCCTCGCACAGCTGCTTTCCGGTCACCCGCCCGGTCGCCTTCCCGGGTTTCTCGTCGGAGCAACTGGCGGCCGGCGGGCCACTGTTCCCGGAGGTCCCCTCGGACACCCACAGAGCGCCACCGATCGCCGCGAACAGCGCCACCGCGGCGACGGCCTGCCCCCACGGGTTGATTCTCTTCTCAGGCGTGCCGTTTCCTGCGCCCATGTCCCCCACCCACCGTGCTCCCCTGACACATGCCCGGGGACAGTAGCTCATGGGCATGACCCGGACAAAGCTGGTTTCCCTGCCCCACCCGCCGACCGTGACCGAGAACTTTGGTTGGCGAATCATGGTCTGAGACGCGCAGGTCGGGAGCGAGTGGAGAATCCTTGTTGGCAAATCAGCCGAGGGTCACGATCTGGGCGACATCGGTGCGCTTGGTATCAACGCGGCCAGACGTGTGATCATCGTTATCGAAGCCAAGGACTTCGAGATGCCACGTAATCCGACCGAAATGGCTTCCCAATAGAGAAGTCAAGCTGTGTGGCTCCCGCTTGGCGGAGGGTCGGACGAGGGGGAGGGCGGTCAGCCGCGACTGTGGCCCTCGACGCAGAACCGGTTGCCTTCTGGGTCGGCCAGCACAACGTACGGTCGCCCTCCGAGGGGCAGGCTTTCCGGGTAGTGCTGCCAGTCGACACGCTGCGCCCCCAGGTCCACCAGTCGGTCTACTTCCTCTTCGAGGTCCCGGTCACCGGCGTCGAGATCGAAGTGGATACGGGGGAACTCCTCCGCAGGACTTTCACTCGTGTCCATGGCGATAGCGACCCCGCGCTCACCCGGCGGCGGTTCGAGAACGATCCAGTCATCACCCTCGTAGCGTGGAGGCCGCTGCACGTATCCCAGTGCCTGCCGCCAGAACTGGCCTGCCCTCTTGTCGTCGTTCACGCCTAACGAGACCTGTTTGATCGACGTCATGCCAGCACAGTAGGTGGACCTGAACGTCCAGGCATCGATTGGCGCAAGTCCGATCGGGACCTAGCCGGTGGGCTGGGGCGGGGTGGCTTCGCCTGGCGGCCGGGTCGTCGTGGGGCGCCGGGCGGCCAAGCCATTGCAGCCACGGACGGCAGCCAACTAAGAGCCACACCCGGCACCCCTGGGCGACCCAACCCTACGAATGGCTACGAATGGATCGGTCATCCCGTCCGTGGAACGTAAGGCCAACGAAGCCGATGCTCTGTTGCGCGGCGACAGAAGTGCTCTCTTCGAACTTGGTCGCCGCACAGCGTGGGTACGCCAAAGGTGCGGGCGGTAACCCCTAGGTCGTGTCCCCGACCCCTTTCCGGGACGTTCCCGATGGTGTGGTGATGGGGCACCTGGTCAGCTGTTCTCATGAGCCGTCAACAGTCCTCTCGTGGACTCCCCATCGCCCTTGCCGTCGCAGCCGTCGCCCTGGGAACGCTCACCGCCGCCACCGCCGCACCGGCCGGGCCACCCCACCATGCTCCGCCCCGATTACACCCGAACGCCCAGGCCGCGCACGCGAAGACCCAGGCCGTACTGGACGAGATCGTCGCGCAAGGCACCCCCGGCGTCATCGCCCGGATACAAGACGCGCGCGGGGTGTGGAACGGCCGGGCCGGTGTCGGTGACCTGGTCGCCGAGCGGCCGAGGAGCACCAGCGAGAAGTTCCGTATCGCCAGCGTGACCAAGACCTTCACAGCCACGGTGCTGCTCGGGCTCGAAGCCGAGGGCAGGATTTCGCTGGACGACAGCGTGGAGGAATGGCTGCCCGGGGTGGTGCGCGGCAAGGGCTACCGGCCCGGGAACATCACCGTGCGGCACCTGCTCAACCACACGAGCGGCATCTTCGACTACAACATGGACGAGGGCTTCCGCACCCTGTACGCGGGGGACGAGTTCGACCGGAACCGCCACATCAGATGGTCCCCGCAAGAGCTGGTGGACATCGCGCTCGCCCACCCGCCCAACTTCCAGCCGGAGCAGGGCAGCAGGCCCGGCAGGCCCGGCAGGTGGGACTATTCCGACACCAACTACGTCCTCGCCGGCATGGTCGTCGAGAAGGCCACCGGCGGCACCTACGCGCAGGCGGTCGAGCGTCTTGTCATCCGGCCGCTCGGCCTGCGCGGCACGAGTGTGCCGGGCACCTCGCCCCAACTGCCCGCACCACACGCGAGGCACTACTCCACGCTGTTCGAGGACGGGCCGGAGGTGAAAGTGCGCGACGTCACCGAGTTCAGCCCCACCGTCGCCTTCTCCGCCGGGCAGATGATCTCGACCGTCGGCGACGTGAACACCTTCCTGTCCAAGCTGCTGGCCGGTGAGCTGCTGCCGCCCGCCCAGCAGCGGCAGTTGCTCGACGCGGTTCACGTCGACGGGGACAAGGGACACGGTGGTCCACAGGACCGCTACGGCCTCGGCATACGCCACTTCAAGCTCAAGGAGGACTGCTGGGCATGGGGCCACGGCGGCATGATCCCCGGCTCCGCGACCCGGACGCTCGCCTCGGCGGACGGCCGACGCGTCATGACCATGAACCGCAACGGCGACTGGGGCGAGCAGCGACTGGAGGACGCGGCCGTCGAGACCGAGTTCTGCGAGCTCTGAGCTTGTCTTTTGACCTCTGTGCGCTTGGGTCTGCGGGCGCCTCTCCGGTAGGGCGCGATTTCTGATCACGCGGAAGGGGAGAGCTGTTCGCGCACCCATTCGGGATCGGGATTGGTGCGTGGTCGGCCCGCCACGACGACGGTCGGCACGGTCTCGTTGCCGTCGTTGGCTGCCCTCACCGCTGCGGCTCCTGCCGGGTCGCGCCAGATGTTGACCCAATGCAACTGGCGGGCACTGCGGCCCAACCGGATGCGCAGTCGTATGCAGTACTTGCAGCCCGGCCGCCAGAAGACGACCGGCCGGCCGTCGACCGCACTGCGGCGTTGTGCGTCCCGCGCACCGATCGACCTCGGGAAGATCAGGGGTGAGTTCACGCCGGCGAGCGCCAGGAACGCCAGTAGGAGTGCTGCGGCTGTGCCGGGGTTCCCCGTGAAGATCTGCCCAGTCGCGACGGCTGAGCCGCTGAGCACAAGCAGCATCGGCAGGATCCAAGCGCGCAACATGGTGATGCAGGCTATCGGTGAGTCGAAATGCTCCTCGAACCAGGGCGTGTCCGACGGGTCCTGTGACGGGTCTGGCGGTGGATCCGTCTCTCGGCGGCCAGGGGGCCCGTCAGTGCCGCGTGCTTCGATGGCCTGCCCAGTGCATGTGAGAGGAATGGAGATCCCGTGCCACGTACGACCCCGCCGCGGCCTTTGGATGTGGCCGCGGTGTTCCCGGAGTTGGCCACGATGTCCAGGAACGTCACTCGGCTCCATCCGCGGTCGGGCTTGCCCACGGTTGAGGACAGTTCGGTGGGTGGCCCGCTGCTGTGGCCGCAGGACGAGCCGTGGCCGACGTGCACACGGTCGCACGAGGTATACGAGGTGGTGGAGCTGGACGCGGTGCGCGCCTGGCATCACATTGCGGTCGCCCGGTGGTCACGGCCGGACGATGAACCGCCCACGCCCGAGGAACAGTCGATCTTCGAACGAAGGACACCGAAGGAGACCGACAGCCCCTATACAGATCCGGTGCCGCTGCTGCCCGTGGCTCAGCTCTATGTCCGGGACGTCCCCGGCCTGCCTGTCCCGGACGGCATGGACCTGCTGCAGATCCTGTGGTGCCCGTTCATGGACCACGACGACGACATCCCGGCCATCCACGTGCGCTGGCGCCGTGCCGACCAGGTCACCGCACTTCTTTCGCCCCCACCGGAGCCGCCTGTCATCGAACTGGACGACTACTGGCCCGCACCCTGTGTCCTGCATCCGGAACAGGTGACCGAGTACCCGGCGCCCACCCAGCTGCCTGCTGCGGTGAGAGCACGCGTGGACGCGTGGCAGGAGGAAACCGGCCATCACTACACCGAGTTCGCGGTGGCTCCGGGCTGGAAGACCGGCGGCTGGGGTGTCGTCTCATCGGACTTTGCCGATGCCGCCGACCCGCCACGATGCGGATGCGGCACGGTGACCGAGGCCCTGTTCACCGTTGGCCTCAGTGAATGGAACGAGGACAACGAAGGCGGTTGGCGCCCACTGGAGGATGCCGACGCCGATGACCGGAAAGGTTACCCACCGGTGGGCGACCCGACCATGATCAATCTGGGCGGCGAAGAATTGCAGATCTACCACTGCCCAGAGTCCTATGAGCACCCGCCGGTTACCGTTCGGGTGTACCGAACGCTGTAGTGCGTTGCAGCAAAGGGAGTTCCTGTTCGATGAGCAGGGCCTACTTCGTGTGCGGGCCATGATCGTAGAAAGGGCCGCCGGTGCCCGCCCCCGGCCGGATCGCAGTGGACTTGGCGGTGATGCTGGCCGACGGCGGGGAGGCGATCGCCGACCTGGCCCTGCTGCGGGATCAGGCCGAGGTGTTCGGCCCGGTCGCGTCCAGTGCCACCGCGTGGCGACTGCTGGCGGGCATCGATCCGGCCGCACTCGGTGCTCTGCGCACAGCCCGTGCCACCGACCGCCCGCGAGGTCGCCTGGCTGCAAGCCGAGGAGAGGCGGGAGGCAATACCGGCCTCCCGTGCAGGCGGACGCGAACTGCCAGGTCTGGTCCTGGGCATCGACGCCACCCCGGTCACCTGGGTGGTCGGTCACCAGCTGCCCGATCTCGGTTTCCAGCGTGCTCAGTCGGGTTTTGCCGGCCAGCAGTTCGTCGGCGAGTTCGCGGATGAGGCGGGCGGTGCGCCGTTCACCGGGCACGACGGCATGCTGGGCCTGCGCTGAGGTGTGTGCCGCGTCTGCCAGGGATTGGGCGATGGCCGTCCTGACGCCGCGTTTGCGCAGGTAGTCCGTGATGCGGGTGACGCCGGCGCGGCGGATCTCTGC
Organism: Streptomyces viridochromogenes; assembly: GCF_001270495.1. Taxonomy (GTDB): domain Bacteria; phylum Actinomycetota; class Actinomycetes; order Streptomycetales; family Streptomycetaceae; genus Streptomyces; species Streptomyces viridochromogenes_A. Next base: position 13,033 of record NZ_LGUR01000243.1, on the reverse strand, counting down.
CGGAGTGACGTAGTGGCCCAGGAGGATGAGGCCCGACTTGTTCGTCGCGTCGACGGCTTTCTCCAGGCCGGGGTGGATGCCGGTGAGCAGGTCGCGCAGCCGCGCGGTGCGGGCGGTGGCCTCCTTGACCAGCGTGGTGCGGTGGCCGACCAGGAGCCGCAGTTCCACGGTGGCTTCCTCGGGCAGCTCGACGGTGCGCAGGTCCTCGCGGAGCATGACCTGTTCGGCGATGACTTTGGCGTCGCGCGGGTCGGACTTGTTCTCTCCGCCGCGGGTGGCGCGGCGGGCGCGGTTGACCGCCAAGCCGGGCACGTGCACGACGCGGAAGCCTTCGGCCAGCAGCATCGCGGTCAGCAGGGCTGCTATGCCGCCGAGGATGTCCAGCCCGATGGTGACGGGGCCGTGGTCGGCCTCGATGGTGTGCAGTTCGCCGATGGCCTGGTCGATGGCGGCCGGGTCGTTGTCGGCCCGGCGGCTGAGCAGCGGCCGTCCCCGGTCGTCGGCGACCGCGAGCCAGTGGAAGTCCTTGGCGATGTCGAAGCCTGCGGTGGTGGTCACGGTCCCCTCCTCGTGCGGTGTGTGACGCGACTCCTTCCGCCTGTCCTCGCCCTACCAAGCGATCGTTCGCAGTGCCTAATCAGCAGTCCGGAAGAAGTGGCAGGGCAGGGGACCAGCGGCCTGAGCCATCGAGGGCAGCCAGCATGAAAGCCATCCCTGCCCCACCCGCGCAGTCCCAGAGTCGCGAACTCTCGGGACGCACTCAAGAAGGTAGGGCCGCATGAGCTGCGCAGGCTGGCGGCGTACAAGGTGCTCGCCTCGTACGACAACAACCAGGCCGGGCGGCTCGCTGCTGCTGGGGGCGACGAGGCCGCGTTGGAGCGGCGTGAGCTGGTTGATACGGCGCTGGGTTACCTGCTCGGGTCGGACCAGCAGATTGCAGTGGCCGGTGCCGAGCACGCGGATGAGGAGTCGCCGGAGCCGGGTGCGACGGAGGATATGAGCTGGGCCCGATAGCGGAGGACGGCAGTGCGGTGCGGCACTACCCGTGGGAGCCGGGCCGCGGGTCGAACGTGACCTGCTACCTGACGGACGCCGAGTGGCTGCTGGAAGACCTCAAGCGCGGGCAGACGCTGGACCGGCTGCCAATGGACAAGGCGGCGTTCCGGGTACGGCCGGACGGTACCGAGCTGAACCGGCTGGATCTGGTGATCGACTTCGTTCCGGTCATCCACCTCACGAACACCATCCCGGACGCCGGGGAGCACTGGGGGCGGTCCGTGCTCGCTCGGGTGCTCCAGGGCCTGGATGAGCTGGCCGCGACGGACTCGGACAGCTCGGCCGCAAGCGCGACGACGGGCACGCCGATCATCGGGTTGGCGGGGGCACGGCTGCCGGTGGACCGGTTGGGCAGGCCGGAGAAGCTGAAGGTGGAGGCCGGCGCGGTGTGGCAGCTCGGCGAGTCGGGCCGCATGGACGCATTGGACACGTCACCGCAGCTGGCGGAGCTGCGGGCCCGGGTCGAGCACTTGTTGGACCGGATCGCGGCGAACTCGCGGATCACGGCGGCCGGGCTGGGCACGCTGGACGCCGCGGAGGTGCCGTCGGGGTACGCATTCAAGTTGGCGCTGGCGCCGCTCGATGCACTGGTGGGCATGATGAGGCTGGCCCGTGAGCACAAGTACCGACTACTGCTGAAGTTCGTGCAGCGGCTCTACCAGGCCGGTCGCGCGGAGGGCGGGGCGGCCGGGGAGTCCTTCTCGGCCCGGCTGGCGTGGGCGCCGCACCACCGACGGACCGGGCCGCAGTGCTGGACGAGGTCGTCACGGCGTACGGGGCGGGCGTGCTCTCGCTGGACACGGCCGTGCAGATGCTGCTGGACGCGGGCTACCCGATCGACGACGCCTCCCAGGAGGTCGCGCGGATCCGTGCTCGGGCCGAAGAGGACGCTGCGGCTCGTATCGCGGAGGCAGCGGCCGCACGTGATGGCCGTAGGTCTCAGGGGCAGGATGATCTGGTGGGTAGTCCGTCGCAGGGGAATCGAAACATTCTCACCGACGGTTGAGTGTTCTCTTCTCCGGCTGCGATGGTGACCAGGCCAGAACGATCTTCTGTGCACGGTGCCGGGAGCGGATGGGGAGCATCCGCCCATGGTTCAGAAGATTGTCACCGTTTACTCGGACGACCTCACCGGTGCGGAATCGGACGAGGTCAGCACACACAGGTTTGCTCTGAATGGCGTGAACTACGAAATCGACCTCACCCCAGAAAGTTACGACAAGCTGGATGCGGCGCTCCGGCCGTTCATCGACAAGGGGCGGAAGGTAGGACGGCTGAAGGAGACGGGGCGGACGCGTGAACAGCCCTTGGTCGGCCGGCTCGAACCGGGCGAGGCCCCGGTACGGCGGCGGCGCGTCCGCGTCGTCCTCGCTGATCTCGCCCGCAGCCTCCGCCTCCGCCTGCTTCCAGTCGGCTCCCATTCGTCCGGGTCGCCCGCGCAGGCGCGTACGTATCCCCGCAGGACGGCGAGGGACGGCAGCCGTTCGCCGGCCGCGGCCTGGGACAGCGTCGTGGCCGAGAAGCCGGCCGTCTCGGCCATGGCCCGGTAGGACGGGCCGCCGGCGCCCTTGCGCAGCTCCCGCAGCTCATGGGCGAGCCGCTGGACGGGACCCGCCGACGGGTCCACCGGTCTTTCGGGACGCCCCATGCGCTCGTACCTCCGTACACCTGGCGAAAGCGACATCAGGAGCGATGACCATACGGGTCGCCCAGTGAAGCCCAGATTGAGCTCAGGTGAATGAAAGGCGACGGCGGACGATCGATCGCTTGCCAGGTCGATTGATTGACCTGACAAAAGGGACGTGCCAATCAACATTCCGGTTGCGAGCCTCGGTGGGGCAAGGCCGGATCCCGGCACTCCGTACACCTGGAGAACAGTGCATGTCCCTCACACACGTCACCCCGGCGCCCGGACAGCGGCGGCGCCGCGCCCGGAAGATCACCGTCCGTTCGATCGTCACCACGGTCGCGCTGTCGGTCTCCGCCACCCTCCTCGGCCCGCTCGGCGCGCTGTCGAGCGCGAGCGCGGCCGACGGCAACCCCACCTGGAAGGTCGGGGACAAGGCGAGCTACGCGAAGTTCATCAACGCCATCCGCCGGGCGGTGAGCAACGATGACGGCGACCCGGTTCCGGGAACCGGCTACCGGGTGAACCACACCTCCAGCAGCAACAACCAGTACATCGCGGTCGATGTCGAGGAGCAGCACAGCGACCGGTACGTGCGCCTGCGCCTCCAGGCCTCGAACCTGTACCTCGTCGGCTGGTGGTCCGGTGACCGCGACCACGAGCAGTACCACTACGTGGACCCCAACCAGCAGATGCCGCCGTCCTCCGGCGCCAGTGACAGGCGGCCGGTCAGGGCGACGTTCGGGGAGAACTACGGCGACATCGAGCAGGAAGCCGGCGGCAGCAGCAGCAACCGCACCGGCATCGACTACAACCAGGGCACCTTCAACGGCGCCGTGAACACGCTGCGGAAGGCCACGGGCACCGCGAAGGGGACGAGGGAGAGCCGTAACCAGGCCCGCGCGTTCCTGGTGATGACCCAGGCCGTCTCCGAGGCCGCCCGCTTCCGGCCCATCGCTGCACAGATGGCCACGACCAACGTGGACCACGTCCACGCACAGCTCCCCGGCCACTACGTGTCGATGGAGAATCGGTGGGAGGAGTTCAGCAAGCGGTTCAACCAGCTCGTGATCGAGGAGCGCGACGACACGCCCGAGAACGCGCTGACGCAGTACATCTACCGCAAGAGCGACGACACGGGCCAGTGGGGCTGGGACCTGGTGGTGTTCATCACCAGGGCGATGTACGCGAAGTACCTGCTGCAGACCTCGCTGCAGTGGAAGACGCAGTGACGGGCGCCTGAAGGGCTGACACGCGGCCGCTGACGGGACTCACCTCCGTCGGCGGCCGCTGCGCGAGCGGCGAACGCGACATGTACGGCGAATGACGCGCGAGGTCCGGCCGATGACCCCCGCGAGAACTAAGGCGGCCACGGGCGGTCCGAGTGCGGAAGAGGTTCGTGCGTGGGCTCGCGAGAACGACTATGAGGTGAACGATCGCGGTCGAGTCCCCAAGGGCATCCGAGACGCCCGAGAAGGAGCACGCGGCACCGACCTACAAACACGGCTTCGGCTACCACCCCCTGCTGTGCTTCCTCGACAACACCGGCGAGGCCCTGGCCGGCCTGCTGCGGCCCGGCAACGCCGCGGCCAACACCGCCGAGGACCACATCACCGTGCTGGACGCCGCGCTCGCCCAGCTCCCCGACGCCCACCGCCACGGCACCAACATCCTCATTCGTGCGGACAGCGCCGGCTCCGCCAAAGCGTTCCTGGCCCACATCCGCGGGCTACGCTCGCGCGGGATCCACACATCCTTCTCCGTGGGATGGTCCATCACCGAACCGGTCCGCCGAGCGATACGCCAGCTGCCCGACCAGGTCTGGCACCCTGCCCTCGAACAGGACGGCACCCTGCGGCAAGGCGCCGAAGTTGCCGAGCTCACTGGCCTGGTCGACCTGCCGGGCCTGCCCGAGGACACTCGGATCATCGTCCGCCGCGAGCGCCCGCATCCCGGCGCCCAGCTGTCCCTGACCGCCCTCGACCTGGTCGCCTGGACTCGCCTCCTGCTGCTGGAGGGCGAACTCGCCGCCGCCGAGCCGAAGAGCTCCGCTACCGGCTGCTACACGCAGCTGCCCGCATCACCCGCAGCGGACGCCGCATGGACCTGCGGATCGCCGCGACCTGGCCCTGGCGCAATGAGCTGACCAGCGCATTCGCCTGCCTAGCGGCGCTGCCACGGCCAGCCACCTGAACCTCGGCACCGTCTCTGCACGCCCACGACCCGAGGAACCCAGGAGAAACCGACCCGCGCGTCGGGCCTCGACCATGCCCACCCAGCAGCCAACGATCAGAAACCCCACTTCACAACCATCACTCCAGCTCAGCCACCCGAAGCGAAACGGGGAGGTTAGACAAACGCTGCGGCTGCGGCCTCTGTTGGGCCTTATCGCGTGCTCGGCGAGCGGCCACCAGGTTGTAGGACCGCAGTGCACGGCCGACCGGCTTCATCACTCGTAGCCGAGGTGATACTCCCAGCCTCCTCGGCCATCGCGGTGGCCCCATCAGGTGCTTGGTACGTCTGCTGGCGTTCAACCTGCCGCAGTAATCGCAGGCACCGGACACACTGGCGGTATGGCGGAAGCAGAGGCGTTTGACGCAAGCGTGCGGACGGAGATTTGGCATGGGTACTCACGTGATCATGCCTCTGCCGCCACGCTCTTCTCACGCAAATGCGAGGAATTGGAGAAGCGTCTGGAGACCCTCGGCGAGGAGCAGTTGCTCGAGCATCGCTCCTACGCTGCGGCTTCCATCCTCGCGTCGGTTGCGTTCGTGGAGGCGTCACTCAACGAGCTACTGGCGTCCACATCGGAGCCCAACGTTCGCTCACCTGCGCTGGTTCCGCCGACTGCGGATCCGCTGGGAGATACGCGACGACATCCACGAAGCCTTCCTCACCCTTGGATGCGCGCTCATCTGCTGGCGGAGGATTGTCTCCCTACGCTGACAGCAGCGGAACCCAGTGCTTCATCACCTGCTGCAGACGCTGTTGATGGTCAGCAATCCAGTCGTCCGGCGGCACGAGCGGCACCCGAACGGTGACCATGGACCCCGACTCGTCCTCCACGACCACCTCCGGACAGTCACGTTCGCCGGTGAGTTGGATGAAGATCGACGGCCCACTGCTCATCTCCATCCAGGCAACGTCCTCGCCGGCATCGAGCCTGTTCAGCGCATCCGCCCAGCTCTCCAGTCGCGAGGTGTACAGCGCCAAGTCAACACGGCCGGACACGAAAGGCGTCCTGACCACGATCTCGGCTTCCAGCCCGGCGGACCACCTGGGATCACGCCCCAGAACGTTGACGGTGACGCTGTTCCCCTCGTCATCAGCAAGAGAGATGAGCTCTCTCGGAACAATGTCGTCCACAGCTGCCCCTTCATTGGCGAGTACCGGGAGATCCTCGCCCTGGCAGGGGCACATCCGCCATCCCATTTTGTTAGGGGGTTCTAAGCCGCCCCGCCACCGGACAAGGTCCCAAGTGATCGGCCTGAACGACGTTCTTCATCGACTGGCAGGGGGTCGTCCCCGGGCAAGCGTTCGGCCAGGAGGGGAGCCGCGGCCCGCGCCGCTGTCCGCCGACCGGCCGCGTGCGGGTGGAGGGCCCCGCAGGCACCGGAACGCCTTGCACGGGCACAGGACACGGATGCGGCCGACGCCCTGCTCGGCACGCTGTCCCGTCGGCTCAGGCGGAGCTCCGTGCCAGGTCCTCCAGGACGGCCACCGCCCGGTGAGCGTGCTCGTACGGGACGAACAGGTGGTCGTGGTGGAACCCGGCGACAACGTTGCAGCTCAGGCCCGCGTCGGCGAGTTCCCGCGCGACCATGGCGGTCAGCCCAACCGCCTCAAGCGCGGAGTGGATGCGCAACGTGATCCAGCCAGCCACGTAGTCGTAGGCCAGCCCCGCCGCGTCCGCCTCTTCCCGCCGTACGACCAGGGTCAGGCCCTCGTCCTCGGCGACCGTGACGACCGGGGTGACGCCGGTGGGCACACCGTCCTTGACCGTGGTGAATACGTAGCGGTCCGCATTCAGCTGCGGACGCATGCCGCTCAGCAGTTTCCGCAGGTCAGTCTCGCCAGTCATGATCACCACACTACGCGCCATGCGTCACGACCAGCACTTTCGATACACGCCCCTGGAGGACCAACTGAGTTGATCGTTCCTGCGGTGAAACGTGCAGCTCACACGGGTGAGGGCGCGGTCGGTCCTGGTGAAAGTGGCAGTCCGCTCCCGCTACACCCAGTCTGTGATCAAGAACCTGCTGCGCGCCGTGCCCGTGCTCGCGACCAACTGCCCTCCTTGCGTGGAGTCAGGAACGCCGGCGGGCACGTTCCCGCGCTGGCGTTGCCGACCGGAGCCGTGCGGGTGCGGCGACGCGTGAGCGACAGCGGCCGGATCATGGTCACCAGCCAGCGCCTCCCGGACACGGGCATCCGACCTAGATTGCATAAACGTGCAGCGAAACGTATAGTCATGCCATCTAGGAGGAGGATTCCATGGCGGTACGTGCGGCAGTGGCCGGAGCGAGCGGATACGCGGGCGGGGAACTGCTGCGTCTGCTCCTGGCGCACCCCGAGGTCGAGATCGGGGCCCTGACCGGCCACTCGAACGCGGGGCAGAGACTCGGTGCGCTCCAGCCGCACCTGCTGCCCCTCGCCGACCGCGTGCTCCGGGAGACGACCCCCGAGGTCCTCGCCGGGCACGACGTCGTCTTCCTCGCCCTGCCCCACGGACAGTCCGCCGCCGTCGCCGAGCAGCTCGGCCCGGACGTGCTCGTCGTCGACATGGGGGCCGACTTCCGGCTGAAGGACGCGGCCGACTGGGAGACGTTCTACGGCTCCCCGCACGCCGGCACCTGGCCGTACGGCCTCCCCGAGCTGCCGGGTGGCCGCGCCGCGCTGGAGGGGTCCAAGCGCATCGCGGTACCCGGCTGCTACCCGACCGCCGTCTCGCTCGCCCTCTTCCCGGCCTACGCCGCCGGCCTCGCCGAGCCCGAGGCCGTGATCGTCGCCGCGTCCGGCACCTCCGGCGCGGGCAAGGCGCTCAAGCCCCATCTGCTGGGCAGCGAGGTCATGGGCTCCATGTCGCCGTACGGCGTCGGCGGCGGCCACCGGCACACGCCCGAGATGATCCAGAACCTCAGCGCGGCCGCGGGCGAGCGGATCTCGGTCTCCTTCACACCGACCCTGGCGCCCATGCCCCGCGGCATCCTCGCCACCTGCAGCGCGAACGCCCGTCCCGGCGTCACGGCGGACTCCGTCCGCGCCGCCTACGAGAAGGCCTTCGCCGACGAGCCCTTCGTCCGCCTCCTCCCGGAGGGGCAGTGGCCCGCCACGGGGTCCGTCTACGGTTCGAACGCCGTTCAGGTACAGGTCGCGTACGACGCCGCCGCGAACCGCATCATCGCGATCAGCGCCATCGACAACCTGACCAAGGGCACCGCGGGCGGTGCCGTCCAGAGCATGAACCTCGCCCTGGGTCTCGCCGAGACCACCGCACTGACGACGATCGGAGTTGCGCCGTGAGCGTGACGGCAGCAAAGGGATTCACGGCGGCGGGCATCGCCGCCGGAATCAAGGAGAACGGCAACCCGGACCTGGCCCTCGTGGTCAACACCGGGCCCCGCCGCGCCGCCGCCGGTGTCTTCACCTCCAACCGTGTGAAGGCCGCGCCGGTCCAGTGGTCCGAGCAGGTGCTGAAGAGCGGCCAGGTGTCGGCCGTCGTCCTCAACTCCGGGGGCGCCAACGCCTGTACGGGCCCCAAGGGCTTCCAGGACACCCACGCCACCGCCGAGAAGGTGGCCGAGGTACTCGGCCGCGGGGCCATCGAGGTGGCCGTCTGCTCCACCGGCCTCATCGGCGTCCTCCTCCCCATGGACAAGCTGCTCCCGGGCGTCGAAACCGCCGCCGCGCAGCTCTCCGAGCACGGCGGCGAGAAAGCCGCCATCGCCATCAAGACCACCGACACCGTGCACAAGACGTCCGTCGTGACGAAGGACGGCTGGACGGTCGGCGGGATGGCGAAGGGCGCCGGCATGCTCGCCCCCGGCCTCGCCACCATGCTGGTCGTCCTCACCACCGACGCCGCTCTCGACAGCGACGTACTGGACAAGGCGCTGCGCGCCGCCACCAAGGTCACCTTCGACCGCGTCGACTCCGACGGCTGCATGTCCACCAACGACACCGTGCTGCTGCTCGCCTCCGGTGCCTCCGAGGTCACCCCGGAGTACGCGGAGTTCGCCGAGGCGGTACGGACCGTCTGCGACGACCTCGGCCAGCAGCTCATCCGGGACGCCGAGGGCGCCAGCAAGGACATCAAGGTCGAGGTGGTCAACGCCGCGACCGAGGACGACGCCGTCGAGGTGGGCCGCTCCATCGCCCGCAACAACCTCCTCAAGTGCGCCATCCACGGTGAGGACCCCAACTGGGGCCGCGTCCTCTCGGCGATCGGCACGACGTCCGCCGCCTTCGAGCCCGACCGGCTCAACGTCGCCATCAACGGCGTCTGGGTCTGCAAGAACGGCGGCGTCGGCGAGGACCGCGAGAAGGTCGACATGCGCTACCGCGAGGTCCACATCGTCGCCGACCTCGCGGCCGGTGCCGAGACCGCCACCATCTGGACCAACGACCTCACCGCCGACTACGTCCACGAGAACAGCGCCTACTCCTCATGAGCAACTCACCCGCGCGCAAGCACACCGCGCTCCCCAAGGCCCAGATCCTCATCGAGGCGCTGCCCTGGCTGGTCCGGCACAACGGCAAGACCGTCGTCATCAAGTTCGGCGGCAACGCCATGATCGACGAGGAACTGAAGGCCGCCTTCGCCCAGGACGTCGTCTTCCTGCACCACGCCGGCCTCAAGCCGGTCGTCGTGCACGGCGGCGGCCCCCAGATCAGCGCCGCCCTGGACAAGCACGGCATCGTCAGCGAGTTCAAGGCGGGGCTGCGGGTCACCACCGAGGACGCCATGGACGTCGTACGGATGGTGCTGGCCGGGCAGGTCCAGCGCGAGCTGGTCGGCCTGCTCAACGAACACGGGCCGCTGGCCGTGGGGTTGACCGGCGAGGACGCGCACACCATCACCGCCACCAAGCACCAGCCCGAGATCGACGGCGAGCTGGTCGACATCGGCCGGGTCGGCGAGATCACCTCCATCGACACGGGCGCGATCGAGGCGCTGCTGGCCGACGGCCGTATCCCGGTCGTCTCGTCGATCGCCCGCAGCCAGGACGACGGACATGTCTACAACGTCAATGCTGATACGGCGGCTGCGGCACTCGCTGCTGCTCTGGGCGCCGAAACCCTCATGGTCCTCACGGACGTCGAGGGCCTCTACGAGGACTGGCCCAACAGCGACGAGGTGATCAGCCGCCTCACCGCCGCCCAACTGGAGAAGCTGCTGCCGGAGTTGAGCTCCGGCATGGTGCCGAAGATGGAGGGCTGCCTGCACGCCGTACGCAACGGCGTCACCACCGCCCGGGTCATCGACGGCCGGGTCCAGCACTCGATCCTGCTGGAGATCTTCACGGACGAAGGGATCGGCACGATGGTCGTGCCGGACGCACCTGAGGGGGATGCCGAATGACCGGGAACCAGGAGTACGCCCAGCGGTGGCAGGGCTCGCTCATGAACAACTACGGCACCCCCCGGCTCCCTCTCGTACGCGGTGAAGGCCTCAAGGTCTGGGACGCCGACGGCAAGCGGTACCTCGACTTCGTCGGCGGCATCGCGACGAACGCGCTGGGCCACGCCCACCCCGCGATCGTCGAGGCCGTGAGCACACAGATCGCGTCCCTCGGCCACATCTCCAACTTCTTCATGGCCGAGCCGACCGTCGCCCTCGCCGAGCGGCTCCTCCAGCTCTTCGGCCGGGACGGCAGGGTCTTCTTCTGCAACTCCGGCGCGGAGGCCAACGAGGCGGCCTTCAAGATCGGCCGGCTGACCGGCCGGACCCATGTCGTCGCCACCGAGGGCGGCTTCCACGGCCGCACGATGGGCGCCCTCGCGATGACCGGCCAGGCCGGCAAGCGGGAGCCGTTCCTGCCGCTGCCCGGTGACGTCACGCACGTGCCGTTCGGCGACGCGCAGGCGCTGGCCGCCGCGGTCACCGAGGAGACGGCCCTTGTGATCATCGAGCCGATCCAGGGCGAGCTCGGGGTCGTGATGCCGCCGGCCGGCTATCTGAAGGCGGCGCGGGCGATCACCGCCGCCAGCGGGGCGCTGCTCGTCCTCGACGAGGTGCAGACCGGCATCGGCCGGACCGGGCACTGGTTCGAGTACCAGGCCCACGAGGGCGTCCTGCCCGACGTCGTCACCCTCGCCAAGCAACTCGGCGGCGGACTGCCGCTGGGCGCGACCGTCGCCTTCGGGCGGGCCGCGGAACTCCTCCAGCCCGGCCACCACGGGACGACCTTCGGCGGCAACCCGGTCGCGTGCGCCGCGGGGCTGGCCGTACTGGCCACCATCGCGAACGACGGGTTGCTGGAGAACGTCAAGCGGCAGAGCGAGAAGTTGCGCGACGGGATCGAGGGGCTGGGCCACCCGCTGATCGACTATGTCCGGGGTGCCGGACTGCTCCTGGGTATCGTGCTCACCGAGCCGCACGCCGCCAAGGTGCAGCAGGCGGCTCAGGACGCCGGATTCCTGGTGAACGCGCCCGCCCCCGATGTCGTACGGCTCATGCCGCCCCTGAACCTCGGGGACGACGAAGCGGAGGCGCTTCTTCAGGCCCTTCCCGGCATCCTTGATCTGGCCAACGGGGACGGATGATCCGGGAAATGAGACGACGATGAGTCAGGCGCAGGACCACGAGCACAACGGGGCCGCCGGGCCTGCCGTGCCGCAGACCCGCACCGCGCGCCACCGCCGGATCGTGGACATCCTCAACCGGCAGCCCGTGCGGTCGCAGAGTCAGCTGGCGAAGCTGCTGTCCGACGACGGGCTGAGCGTCACGCAGGCGACGCTCTCCCGGGACCTGGACGAGCTCAACGCGGTGAAGATCCGCAACAACGACGGTGACCTGATCTACGCGGTGCCGAGCGAGGGCGGTTTTCGTACGCCTCGGGCGCCGCTGGGGGAGTCGGCGAAGGAGGAGCGCATGCGGCGGTTGTCGCAGGAGCTGCTCATCTCCGCGGAGGCTTCCGCGAACCTCGTGGTCCTGCGCACCCCTCCGGGGGCGGCGCAGTTCCTGGCCTCGGCCATCGACCAGGCCGAGTTGCAGGACATCCTGGGGACCATCGCCGGTGACGACACGTTGCTGTTGATCAGCCGGAACCCTACGGGGGGTCAGGCTCTGGCTGATCATTTGCTGCGGTTGGCTCAGAACGGGCACTAGTCGCCGTGGGTGTGGTTGTCGGTTGTCGGCTTCCGGTGGTTCGTGGCTGGTCGCGCAGGTCCCCGCGCCCCTGGGGACATCCAGCTCAGCCCAGTCGAGATGCCAGGCCTCCTGTGCATCTCACCTCATCCCCCGCCGTGATCAGCAGGGCCTCCACACCCTCCAGCGATTCCAGCCAGCGCAAGCCCTGTCTCGAACCCATCGCGAAAGCCGCTGTCGCCCAGCAGTCCGCCCAGGTCACCGACGGCGCCACCACCGTCACCGCCACAAGGTCCGTCACCGCCGATCGGCCCGTGCGGGGGTCGACGATGTGGGCGCCGCGTTCCGCCGTGCCGGATGTGGCCACCGCCAGTTCGGGCAGGCCGGCGGCGGAGATCACCGCAGCCAGGCCGCCCGGTCGGAGGGGGTCGGCTACCCCCACCCGCCAGGGGCGCTGTGCGCCCGGTACGCCCAGGAGCTGGACGTCGCCGCCACCGTTGAGGCTCACGCCGATCACGCCGGGGACCGTCGCCAGGGCACGTGCCGCGCGTTCGACGGACCACCCCTTGACGATGCCGGTCGGGTCGAGGCGGCCCTCGTACGACGTGCTGAACCAGCCCTCGCTGGTCCGCTCCGCCTCGGCGCCCATTTCGAGCACCTCGGCGACCTCCGGATCGCACTCCTCGACGGTCAGCTCGCCGCGCACCAGCCGGGAGATCTGGCTGTCGTCGCGGTAGGTGCTGAACACCTCGTCGGCCCGGTGCAGCCCGGCGACCGCCTCTTCCAGTGCCGACTGCACGGCACCGGGGTCCCCGCCGCGGACGTCGAAGGAGAAGACCGTCCCCATGACCTCCTCCGCATGACGTACCGCGGCGGGAGCTTCTGTCGGTTCCACCACCGCGTCAGCCACCGGCCTGGTCCACGGCCGACTGGAGTGATTCCTTGTATCCGGCGCTGGTGTAGGTCGCTCCGGAGACGGCGTCGATGTCGGCGGTGCCGGCGGCTATGGCGGCTTGGTTGAGTTTGGGTACGGCGTTGGC
>NZ_LGUR01000242.1 GCF_001270495.1 Streptomyces viridochromogenes | reverse complement strand
GCGCCGCCGGTCTGCTTTATTCGGCGGGTTTCGAGGCCCGTTCGTTCCGCCTGCGACGGGTGACGATCCCCGTTCTGCCCGCGGGCATGCGTCCGCTGCGCGTGCTCCAGGTCTCCGACATCCATATGGTCGGCGGCCAGCGCAAGAAGCAGCGCTGGCTGCGCTCGCTGGCGGGTCTGCGCCCCGACTTCGTGATCAACACCGGCGACAACCTGTCCGACCCGGAGGGCGTGCCGGAGGTGCTCGACGCGCTGGGCCCGCTGATGGAGTTCCCGGGCGCGTATGTCTTCGGCTCGAACGACTACTACGGCCCCAAGCTGCGCAACCCCGCCCGCTACCTGCTGGAGAAGACCCAGGGCCGCCACGGCCTGAACGGCAACCCGCCCGCCGTCGGCGCGCTCCACAACCCCTGGGAGGACCTGCGCGACGGCTTCGACGCCGCGGGCTGGCTCAACCTGACGAACACGCGCGGGACGCTGAAGGTCGAGGGCGTCTCGGTCGAGCTCACCGGCCTGGACGACCCGCACATCAAGAGGGACCGGTACGAGCAGGTGGCGGGCGGCCCATCCGGCGCCGCCGACTTCGCGATGGGCGTGGTCCACGCGCCGTACCTGCGCGTTCTGGACGCGTACACGGCCGACGACTACCCCCTGGTCCTGGCCGGCCACACCCACGGCGGCCAGCTCTGCATCCCCTTCTACGGCGCTCTGGTCACCAACTGCGACCTGGACACGGACCGCGTGAAGGGCCTGTCCACGCACACGGCGGAGGGCCGTACGTCCTACCTCCACGTTTCGGCAGGCTGCGGCACGAACCGATACACGCCGTTCCGGTTCGCGTGCCCGCCGGAGGCGACGTTGCTGACGTTGGTGGGGCGGGAGTAGTCGCGGGAAAGGGAGGAGCGGCGCAGGCGGGGCAGGCGGGGCAAGCAAGGCGGGCAAGAGGGCGAGTCGGGCAGCCGGTCGGCACGTAACCCGCACGGACCACCCGTATCGCCCGTTTTGCCCACCCTGCTTAGCGTGAGGGCATGACCGCCCCGATACCCAGGGACATCCCGGACCTCCCCGCGATACCGGGCATCCCCGCGCTGCTGCCCTCCCACGTTCCCGCCACGGCGGTGGTGGCCCCGGCCCGCCGCCCCATGGCCGCCACGTGCCGGCTGCTGGTCGCCCTGGTCGCGGCCGCGGCGGTGGCCATTGAACTGGCCCTCGGCAGCCCCTTGCGCACCCTGAGCCACTTCGCGATCCAGAGCAACATCCTGCTGGCCCTGATCTTCACCCTCTCGGCCCGCCGCGCCTGGACCGCCCGCCGCCCGCTCCCCCCAGCACTGACGGGCGCAACCCTGGTCTACGCCATCATCACGGGCCTCACCTATCACGTGCTCCTGGCGAACGAGGCGAGCCCGTTCATGCTGCCCGGCGTCCTCACGGGCGAGGCCACCGGCCCGACCGGCTGGCACGTGATCACCACCCACGTCCTGCACACGGCGACACCCATCGCCGCCCTGCTGGACTGGCTGCTCCTGACGGCCCCGGGCCAACTGCGCCTCCGCCCGGCAGCGACCTGGATGCTCTACCCCCTCACCTACCTGGCGTTCACCCTCACCCGAGGCGAACTGCTCGTCCCCGGCACGCCGGCCCGCTACCTCTACCCCTTCCTCGACGTGGCCCAGCACGGGTACCGGAGCATCCTGGCCAACGCCCTCCTCATCGGCCTCGCCACCTATGCCCTGGCCATCCTCCTCGTGGCCCTCGACCACGCCCGCCCCAACCCGCTCCGCCATCGCGTCCACCAACGCGCGAAAACCGGATTTCGTCTCCAGCCACCGGTGGGCTAAAGTAAACGTCGTCGCCGCGACAAGCAGCGACATCGGGGTGTAGCGCAGCTTGGCAGCGCGCTTCGTTCGGGACGAAGAGGTCGTGGGTTCAAATCCCGCCACCCCGACAGCCGAAACACCAGGTCAGGGGCCTGATCCGCATCGCGGGTCAGGCCCCTGCGTGGTTCTGGGGGGCTCGGTCGGAGCACGCAGGGGTCGGCGGCGGTCAGGTCGGCGCGCAGTGGTCCCACGGACCTCAAGTCGACGCTCCCGTCACGATGCCCAGCAGTGTGAGCGTGAAGAAGGCCGTGCCCCAGGCCAGTGCGTGGCGGATGCAGCGGTATTTGGTCCAGGTGATCTGGGAGAGGATCGCCAATTGGCTCAGGTCACGGGAGACGGGGTCGGTGCGGCGGACGGTTCGTCTCAGGTGGGGGAGCGAAAGGGCCAGCCTCGCGTCGCCGAAATAGTGGGTGCGGGAGGGGCGGGGGTTGCCCAGCCGTGGGGTCACGGCCAGGCCCAGCAGGGCGAGTGCCGGTACGCAGGCGGCGCAGCCCACCCAGAGGAGTAGTTGCGGGACGACCGGGTAGTGCCGCGGGGTGATGACGCCGCTGCCGATGGCGCCGAGCAGGGCGGTCAAGGTCGCTCCCAGGGACGCCAGCAGGAGGCCGGCCTTGCCGTCGGCGCGCACGAGTTCCTCGCGCGCCTCGGACAGCAGGACCCTGGCGAGTTCGGCGCCCCGGTCGGGCGTGTTGTCGGGGTTCGTGTCGGGGGCGCCTCCGGGTGTGGTCATGGTGATGTCTCTCCCTCCTTTCCGTCGGTCGCCGGTGGCCGGTGGCCCGTGGCCGCCCCGGCGAGCGGGGCGGCCGTGGTGCCGTGTTGCCGTGTTGCTGTGTTGCCGTATTGCTGTGTGCTGTGTGCTGTGTCCTGGTGCTTGCGGGTGCGTCAGACCGTTGACGAGCGGCGGATCTCGTCCTCCAGCGCGTTCACCGCCTGCCGGACCCGGATGTTCATTGCCGCCGTGTGTTCCCGGAACGCCGCCTCGGACTCGGCGCGGTGGCGTCGGACCTCCTGTTCGATGGCGTCCTGGGCGATCTCGAGTTTCGCCAGGGCCCGGCGCTCCGCGATCCGTACCTCCTCGCTGTGGATCTTGACCGCGCTGTTGCTCTCGCTGGTGAGCATCCGGTCGTACGCGGTCTCGCCGCTCAGGTACTTCACCAGCACGGGGAGCACGTCCAGCAGGATGAACAGCAGGCGGACCAGCCAGATGCCCACGAACAGCACCGGGTTCCCGCTCGCGAGTTCGTCAAGCGCCCGGATCCGCTCCAGGACGCCGATCTCCTTCTGCTTCGCGCGTTCCGCGTCCAGCCGCTGCTCGATGCCGTCGGCCCGGGCTTCGAGGAACTCGCTGCGGGACGAGGTCAGCTCGGCCTCGATCTCCGAGATGCGGGTGTTCATGCCGGCGAGTCGCTTCTCGTTCTCACCGGTGCGGTGGGTGGTCCGGTAGTCCCGCGCCTTGTCGCGCAGGCGCAGGCACTCTGACGTCCGCTGGTACAGGCCGGTGGCGGCGATGCGGACCAGCCGGCGGCACTCGTCCCGTACCTCGGAGTCGATGTCCTCCAGCCTGGCGCTGTCCCGGTCCACCCGCGTCTGAAGGGCGGCGGCGTCCGAGCGCAGGGCGGCCAGTTCCTCGACCCGTTCGCCGGGCGTCGCGCGGAAGGAGAGGACGTACGTCCTGTCGCAGCCCTCCGGGGTGACGGTCCGCGTCGTGGACGGTACGGGGTTGCAGCGGACCAGGTTCGTGCGCAACTGGTCGACGGCGTCCGTGCGTTCGTCGGCGACGCGTTCCTCGATGGCCGTCTGGAAGATGCGCAGCACCAGCGGCTCGGCGATCACCGTGCCCAGCAGCAGGGCGATCAGCAGACGCGTGAGGAGCGGCCCCACCCGTCGCCGCGCGTTCGGCTGCGGTGTGACCAGCCAGCGGTCGAGGTTGAGCACGAACAGCATCCAGATGACCGTCGGGACCATGGCCATCAGGGAGACCCTGCCGAGCGCCTCGGTCGCGAAGTTCCACATGGAGAACGCCGCGATGACGGAGGTACCGAGCACCACCCCGCCGAGGGCCGTGTACTTGCTCCGCTCGTACCTGACCTTGGCCAGCAACTCCTCGTCGACACCGGTCAGGGTGCGTAGCCGCCGCGCGGGGTCGGAGTCGACCCGCCGGCGGCGGGGGGTTCGGGCGGAGGACCCGTCGCCGGCGGTTCCTGCCGTGGTCCGGAGGTTCGGTGTTCGCGAGGGCGCCGTCTCGCCGGTTTCCTGGTCGGCCGCCGTGCCGGAGGCCGAGGCCGTCGCGTGGTTCGTCAGGAACTCAGTCAACGAGATCGTCCTCGTCCTTGACGAAACCGCCCTGCGGGTCGCGTGAGCCGTCCCGGACCACAGCCGGGCGACCGGGGCGGGCCTGCCCCGACTCCACCATGCGGGCGGTGTCCGCGGCGGCTCCGATGCCGGGGGCGGCCTGGCCGCCCGTCTCGCGCAGGACCTGTTCCAGGACCTGGTGGTAGTCGACGTACTCGCTGCCGCCCATCTGCCGCAGCAGCGTCAGCAGCATCTCGCGGCGCATCTGCGCCTCCGAGGTCTCCAGCGACTGCGCGTGGGCCCGGGCCGTCGTCTCGGCCTTGTGGCGGCGGGCCGAGTCCTCCTCGGTGATCCGGTGGATGCGGGCCGCCGCCTCGGTGACGTCGATCTCCTTGCGGGCGATGCCGAAGGCGTCCACGTGGTCGGATCCCTGGGAGAGCAGTTCCGCGATCCGCATGGCGTCCTGGGTCTCGAAGTCGCGCTGTCCCCGCTGGAGTTCCCAGGAGCGCCGCTCGTCGCGCAGCCGCTGCTCCCAGTCCCGCAGGTCGTCCGACGCGTGCACCTCGGCGTTCACGAACTCGACGCTCATGCCCGCGACGCGCGGCGGCACGATCGCGCTGTAGGCGGTCATCCGGTGACCGGCCTCGGTGCGCACCGCGTTGATCTCCTCCACGCGGTGTCCGGCGCTCACCCTGGGCAGGTCGCTGTCGCCCATCAGGTAGGCGCGCAGGGGGACGGTGACGTCGATGATGCCCTGCCGGGCGATGACGGTCGGGTCGGTCACCTGGCAGGTGAAGGACGCCCGCATGGTGAAGTTGTCCGCCTCGCTCACCGAGGGCAGCGGGCGCTCCACGTCGACCAGGCGTGCCCGGGTGTCGACCAGGCTGACCGAGGAGGCGTCGAGCACGTCGGGGTGGGACGGGTCGAACACCATGCCCTCGGGGAAGGTGCGGTAGTTCCCGCCGACCCTGAAGACGTAGACCGCGCCGGGCGGCAGCTGCGGTACGTCCTCTCGGCGGCGACGCCGAGACCACCAGGTGCCCTGGACCGTGGCCAGGATGTGCTCGGCTATGACCGGGTAGTTCACTTGCTTCTGCCTCCTTGAGCGGAAGGGAAGGGAGGGGTGGACCGGCTGGACCGGTGGGAGCCGGGGGGTCGGGGGGAGGTGAGGGACGCTGTGGAGCGCCTCGCGTCCGTCGGCGTCCGGCCGCGCAGTGATCCGAGGAGCACCTGTGCCAGCCGGCCGGCGCCGGGGATGGCGTAGTCGGGGTGCTTCAGCGCGATGGACAGGTGGTGGCGCAACGCGGTCCACTGCCTGGGGCTCATGGCGTTGCGCATGGCTTCGCCGAGTTCCTGTACGGCGCCGGTGACGGACGGGTCGTCGCGCAGCTGCACCAGCGTCCGGCACAGCGCGCTGACCGCACGGCTCCGGCTGCTGCTGTGCAGGACGTTCGCCCACAGCGCCCCGAGGTGGCGGGCACTGTCCGGGACCGTGCGCAGCAGTGCCGCGGTGAAGGGCTCGCAGGGAGCCTCCAGCCGGTTGGCTTCCAGGAGCTGGACGGCGGTCCGCAGGGCGATGGACCGCTCCCGGGAGCCCGGTCCCGCCTTCGCGATCACGGTCCGTACGTACCGGAGGATCAACAGGGCACGTTCGGGGTTCTGTTCCGCGGTCTGGAGCAGCAGGACCAGGGAGCGGCGGGCCGAGAACGCGACCCGCTCGCCCCGGTTCGCCAGGAACCACAGCCAGTTGAGCGCCTCCAGGCGGTAGAGCGAACCGAGGCGCCCCGTCAGCGCCATGGCCGCCGTCACCGCGCGTCCGGCACCGCGGTTGTCCACCCAGCTGAGGACGATGTTCCGGGCCTGCGGGGCGAGGTGCTCCACGTCGCACATGAACTGGAGCGTCAGCGCGGCGGTCACCCGCTGGCTGGTGATGCCCTCGGACCACACCTGGAGCAGGTTCTCGTCGACCTCGACCAGCGCGTACCGGGCGAGGAGCGCCACGCCCCGGGCCACCTCCGCCCGGGTGTCCAGGTCGCCCAGCAGGGCGAGTTCGCCCAGCCACCGGCGCAGCGGATACCAGAGCTCGTAGCCGTAGAGGTCGTGCAGCTCCGCGATGACGAGTTCGCGGATGCGCGGCGAGGTGAAGACCAGGCACCGCTCACTGCGGCCGGCGTCGCGGCTCGGACCGAGCCGGAACTCCGTGGTCACGAGCCCCACCGCCCGCTCGCGCCACCGGGCCCGGGACTGTCCGGTCACGGCACCGCTCAGCGGCGCCCCGGCCGGGCCGTCCGGCTCGGCGACCGGCGTCTCGCCGCTCTGCTCCCAGTTGCGCACATGAGCGGCGAGAGCGGCGCACTCCTTCTCGAACGTCCGCTCAGGGATGCCCTCCAGGAAGGCCAGTGCCGCGAGCGCGAGCAGGTCGTCCGCGCCCGGCCGCTTGCGGAACCACGCCTGGACCAGCTCCCGGTGCCGGTCGCGCAGGGTCTCCAGCGCCGTCTGAGGGCCCTTCTGGGACAGCGCTACGGCCGCGGCGACGACGTCCGCCGGCCGCCGCTGTTCGCCGACCCGCTCCAGCAGCTCCTTCTCGGTGTCCGGTTCGAGGTCGCCGTACGGCAGCTTCTCCCGGCAGTGATCGAACAGTTCCACGGGGTCCGGGGCCCGCCACGGCACGCAGTGGTCCCGCAGCGCCAGCCGGCGGCGGGCCGTGTCGTCGGCCGTGATGACCAGGTACGACCCCTTGCGGCGAAGTTCCTCGCTCAGCCGCCCGATCTCGTACGCCTGCACGGCCTCGGCCTGCAGCTCGCCGACGTAGTCGAGGATGACGTACCCCTGCCCCGGCTTGAGGTCCCGTGAAGCGGCCAGCTCGGCGAGGGCGTTGGCGGGCGACAGGCTGCGCAGCCTGGCTCCCTCGCCCAGGATCTTCCTGAGCAGGGCGAGGGAGCCGGCGCCCCGGCCGCAGTTGTCCTGGCCGGTCAGCACCACGAGCGCGTGGTCGTGCAGCTTGCCGAGCGCCTCGTCGAAGCAGAGCTGCGGCGGGACGTAGAACCGCAGGGCGCGGTCCGTCTCTTCAGGCTCGATGGTGCCGGGGGCGAGCCCGGGAGAGGAGGCGGCGCCGAAGCCGAACGCCGCTCCGGAGGCGTCGACGCCCCCGTAGAAGTTGTTGTTGACGAGCTGGTGGACGCGGCGCAGATCGTCGTAGCCCCGGTCGTCCTCCTCACGTTCGTCCTGTTCCTTCCGCCGTTCGGAAGCCGCCTCCGCCGCCTCCGCCGACTCCGCCTTCCCCTCCGGTCCGGGATCCGGGCCGAGGGCGTCCTCCCCGGCCGCTGCCGCGGCGCCGGCGGCGTCCGGCGTGGGCGGCGGCGTGACGTCTTCGCCGGGAGGCGACACGGGCGGCACGGGTGATACGGGCGATATGACCGGTCCGCCGTCGGCCGGGTCCGACGCGTCAGCCACCTGCGCTCCCGAAGCCGAAGACGGCTCCCCGGGCATCCACGGGTCCGGCCATGTTGGTGACGTTGACCTGGTCGGCCTGGTAGGCGTTGCTGATCCGCGCCCCGCCGTCGGCTCCGCCCGCGGCGGCCGGTGCGGACCGGTCCGCCGCGGGCTCCCCCGACGCCGGGACCGCGGGCTTCCCCGGCTCCGCGGTCCCGGGCTCATGTGAGGCGGCGGCCGGTGCGCCGAGCGCGGGCACGCGCAGCCAGGCCGTGGCCTCGTACTCCTTCACCCGGACGGTGACGTGGGTGAAGTCCTCGGTGGTCAGGGTCGTGTGGCCGCCCACCACCATGGACCGGAACACGTCGTCGGACAGCAACAGCGCCAGGTCTGCGTGGGGGTGCGCGGCCAGGGCGTCGTAGAGCGGGGGCGCGTTCAGCAGGCGCGCCGTGGCCACCACGGCCGTGCCGGCGAAGCCGTTGTCGGCCAGCGCCACCAGTCCCTGGTGGATGACGGCCCGCAGCCGCATCCGGGCGTCGGGAACGCGCTGGGCGTTGTATTCGCGCAGCTCGGCGACGAGATGGCGGACGTAGTCGTCGACCAGACGTGGCTCGGTGCCGTCCAGGGGGCGCACCGCGAGCTGCTCGTCGCCCTTGCGCTGGATGTGCCACTGCGCGCGGTCCAGGCCGGCGCCCCTGGCGGCCCGGTCGAGGAGCCTCGGCAGGTCGTGCTGGGTTTCGGACTGCCTACGGTCGTTCTTGCTGCCGTAGGACTGTGCGTCCACGGCTATACAGGTGCAGGGGTAGAACCCGGGCCACTCATCCACCCGATCATTCCTCTCTGGGCAGGCCATGGGCGGACATTGCCCATGTAGTGCGTGCCCGAGAGGCTAGGAGAGAGCGGGTGAAGTGATTCCGTATCAATACGGGTTGTCGGCAACGACTTTGGCGAATTCCAGCAGTTTCGGAACGTCACAGATGGTTATGTTTCGGTAACTGCGTTCCACCAGCCCCATGGCTGCCAGTGCGGCCAGGTTCTTTTCGGCCGTGTTGAGCGCCAGGCCCGCCAGCGACGCGAGTTCTCTCTGCGTGAGCGTCACACCGAGGTCGCACCGCTTGCCGTCGCCGTCCGGCACGGGCTGGGCGTAGGCCTGGCTCAGCTCGGCCAGGACCCGGGCCAGCCGGGTCAGCGAGTCGTACGCCTGGAAGTCGATCCGGCGCCGGTTGGCCCAGCGCAGCCGGGCGCACAGCATGTGGAGTATGGCCCGCATGGCGTCCGGGTGGCGAGTGAGGAAGGTCTCCAGCGCCCTCACCTGGATGATCCGGGCGGTCACGTCACTGCACGCGACGACGGTGCCGGACCTGGGGCGCTCCTCGAAGGCCGCCATCTCGCCGACCAGCTCACCCGCTATACGGACGGCGAGCAGCATGTCGTAGCCGCTCTCCGTGCTGGCGACCACCTTCACGACACCGCTCGTGACCAACAGGACGTGCCGGCTTTCCTCGCCCTGTTGCAGTAGTGCCCGATGCGGCGGATAGGCGATCGGGGTGCCCTGTTCCAGGAGTTCGGCACGTGTCGTATTCCGCAACAGGCCGAGAAAGGTGGACGGCGGCCACGCGCGATTCACCAGCACCCCCGACGGTCTCCGCGGCGCAGCGCGCCCCTCAAATGCCTGACCATGCTGCCGTCAAGCGGTGTTCCCGCACACGGCCCGAACGGCATGTGGCCTGTTTTCTCGCTTCGCAGCCGGAAATGACCGAATGAGCGTTCTCCACACGAACTCGTGGACACGCCCGACGCCGGGGCGCAGGCCGCCGGACCGTTCACGACCCCTTCGGTACCGGCCTGGGAGTACGGCGACCAGCTCGCGCAGCTCGACGCGGCGATCGCGGAGCGCTCGGTGGAGATCTGGCTCGACGGCGCGGAGGGACGCCGCGTCGCGGTCATCCCCCGGTTCGGGATCGTTCGGGGAGGACGTCCGCACGGCGTGGGAGCATCGCGCGGCGGCGCTGCCCGACGGCCAGGCCGTGCG
The DNA here is from genome assembly GCF_001270495.1 of Streptomyces viridochromogenes. Taxonomy (GTDB): domain Bacteria; phylum Actinomycetota; class Actinomycetes; order Streptomycetales; family Streptomycetaceae; genus Streptomyces; species Streptomyces viridochromogenes_A. Next base: position 34,932 of record NZ_LGUR01000242.1, on the reverse strand, counting down.
GACACGGCCCAGGTGTGCCTTTCGTCTTGCTGACCGCGTCGTCCGGCACCGGTCCCTCCCCTCGTGGGGACCGGTGCCGAACGGCGGGGAGGAGTCGATCCGTGCCGTCCCGCGTCGGCGGGTCAGTGCGGATCGAGCAGGATCGGGGCGGCGCCGGGTGCGGGTGGCTGTTTGGGACGGCCATCCTGCGGAAGGTGTCCGGGAACATGCGGCGCCATGAGTGAGGTCTCCGGGCTCTGGAGCTGGTGGCCTGCCTGGGGGACGCGCGAGAGATGCGCACTTGCGTCGTGATCCTGCCAGCCGGAGGTGCGCACGAGGAGCATCCGGTGTCCGGACGCCTCATTAACCGCAGGTCAGCCGTATAAAGTGAGTTTTCCGGTCCGGATATCCAGGTGCGGCGGAGTAAGGAAGGGGAGGCCTTGAGTTCCGACTCGGCGGCACGCACAGCCTTCGCGGAACGGCTCGCGCTGCTCTACAAGGAGGCCGGCAACCCTCCCCTCAAGAGTGTGGCCGAGGCGGTCGTCCGGCTTCAGCGGGTCGACGAACGAGGGCGACCCGTACGGGTGTCCGCTCAGCGGATCAGCGACTGGCGTCGGGCCAGGAACGTGCCCGCCCAGTTCGCCGCGCTGTCGGCCGTACTGCACGTCCTGATCCCGCAGGCGCGGCGCGCGCGGCCCACGCCCGTCTCGGCGGGCCTGTACGACCTGGGCCAGTGGCAGCGCCTGTGGGAGCGGGCCACGTCCGGGGAAGAGGAAGAACAGGCTCCGGCCGTCGACGCCCCCGCCGTGGCCGGCGGGGTGTGTCCGTACCGGGGTCTGGCCTCGTACCGGCGGGAGGACGCCCGGTGGTTCTTCGGGCGGGAGCGGAGTACAGACGCCCTGGTCGCCCAGCTCCGTGCCGTGGAGAAGACCGGCGGACTGGTCATGCTCGTGGGCGGCTCGGGGGCCGGGAAGTCCTCCCTGCTGAACGCCGGCCTCGTGCCCGCGCTGCGGAACGGCGCGCTGGGCGGTGGGAGCGGCGGGCCGGTCGGCACGGTGGTGCAGCTCGTGCCGGGTGCCGATCCGCTCGGCGAGCTGACCCGTCGGATACCGGAACTCGCCGATGTCGTCTCCTCCTCGGACGAGTCGAAGGAGTCGGACGAGTCGAAGGACCCGGAGCAGCCGGGCGGGGGCGGCCCGGAGGGCTCGGCCGGCCTCGACGGGCCGTACGGGTCCGGCACCGGTGCCGCCCGCCGATCCACGGACTTCGCGGACGCCACCCGCGCCGCCGTCCTCGCCTGGGCCCGGCGCGAAGCCTCCGCCGCCGACCCCGGCGACCCTTCCGCCGCCCCTGCCTCCCCTTCCGCCCCCGCCGTGCTCATCGTCGACCAGTTCGAGGAGACCTTCACCCTCTGCCCCGACGAAGCCGACCGCCGTACCTTCATCCGGCTCCTGCACGCCGCCTGCACCCCCGCCGAACCCGGCGACCTGCCGCCCGTCCTCGTCCTCCTCGGCATCCGCGCGGACTTCTACGAGCAGTGCCTGGCCCACCCCGACCTGGCCGACGCGCTCCAGCACCGGCACATGGTGCTCGGGCCGCTCACGACGCCGGAGTTGCGCGAGGCGGTGACCGGGCCGGCCAAGGCCGTGGGGCTGGAGCTGGAGCCGGGACTGGCGGAGCTGATCGTGCGGGAGGTGAGCGCCGACGGGCCGCGCGGGACACACGACGCGGGGGTGCTGCCGCTGCTGTCGCACGCGCTGCTCGCCACCTGGCAGCGGCGCAAGGCGGGGCGGCTGACGCTCGCCGGGTACCGCGCGGCCGGCGGGATCCAGGGGGCCGTCGCCGCCACCGCCGAGCGCGCCTGGTCCGGCCTCGACCCGGCGGCGCGGACGGCCGCGCGGCTGCTGCTGCTCAGGCTGGTCCGCCTCGGCGAGGACACCGCCGCGACCCGGCGGCGCGGGACGCGGCGCCAGCTGGCGGCGGAGTCGACGGATCCCGGCAAGACGGAGGAGTCGCTCGAAGCGCTGGTCCGGGCCCGGCTGGTCACGCTGGACGCGGAGACCGTGGAGATCACGCACGAGGCGCTGCTCCATGCCTGGCCGCGGCTGCGGGACTGGATCGACGAGGACCGGCAGGGCAATCTGCTGCGTCAGCGGCTGGAGGAGGACGGCCGGGCCTGGGAGGGCTCGAACCGTGACTCGTCGCTGCTGTACCGGGGTTCCCGGCTGGAGCAGGCGCACGGCTGGGCGCGGTCCGCCGGGGACACCTTCCTCACCCGGAGCGCGGTGGAGTTCCTGGCGGCCTCGGTCAGGCTGCGCCGGCGCACGGTCTGGATCATGCGGAGCGCGGTCGCGGCGCTGGTCGCGCTGGCGATGCTGGCCGTCGGCGCGGCGGTGGTCGCCTGGCAGCAGCGCGACGACGCCGTCTTCGCGCAGGTGCTCGCCGAGGCGGACCGGTTCCAGTACACGGACCCGTCGCTGTCCGCCCAGCTCGGCCTGGTGGCCCACCGGCTGCGCCCCGACGACGAGGACACCACCAGCCGGCTGATCTCCATCGTGAACGCCCCGCTGGCCACACCCCTGCGCGGCCACACCGGCGCCGTCTACCTCACCACGTTCAGCCCGAACGGAAAGCTCCTGGCCACCGCGAGCTACGACCGGACCGTACGGCTGTGGAACGTGGCCGACCCGGAGCGGCCCCAGCCCCTGGGCAAGCCCCTGACCGGGCACACGAGCTGGGTGAGCAGCGCGGTCTTCAGTCCCGACGGCCGCACCCTGGCCAGCGCCGCCGACGACGGCACGGTCCGGCTGTGGGACGTACGGGACCCGAGCCGGCCGCGTCCGCTCACCGCGCCCCTGACCGGGCACGACGGCACGATCTACCTGGTCGCCTTCAGCCCGGACGGCCGCACCCTCGCGTCCGTCAGCGAGGACCGGACCGTGCGGCTGTGGAACGTGGCCGACCCCGGGCGGCCCAAGGCGCTCGCCACGCTGAAGGGTGCCGAGGCCGCCGTGCGGTCGGTGGCCTTCAGCCCCGACGGCAGGACACTGGCGGCCGGGGGCGACGACGACACCATCCGGCTGTGGGACGTGGCCGACCGGAACCGGCCGAAGGAGCTCGCCAAGCTGACCGGCCACACCGCCCTGGTGCACTCCGTCGCCTTCAGCCCGGACGGCCGCACCCTCGCCAGCGGCAGCTCCGACGACACCATCCGGCTCTGGGACGTCTCCGACCCACGGCACGGCACCCAGCTGGGCGCACCGCTCACCGGGCACACCGGCCCCATCTGGTCGGTGGCCTTCAACCCCGCCGGCACCATGCTCGCCGCCGCCAGCGCGGACAGCACGGCGAGCCTGTGGAACGTGCGCGACCCGGCGTATCCCTCGCAGGTCGGCGAGCCCCTCGCGGGCGCCAGCGGGGAGATGTACGCGCTCGGGTTCAGCCCCGACGGCCGTACCCTCGCCACCGGCAGCGGCGACAGCAAGGTGCGCCTGTGGTCGATCCCCACGTCGGACATGGTCGGCGGCAACGGGGCGTTCCGCCCGGACGGCAAGGTGCTCGCCACGGCCGCGCGCGACGGACGGATCCGGCTGTGGGACGTACGCCATCCCGCCCGGCCGGTGGCGCTGAGCAAGCCGTTCCTGCCCGGGGACACCGGCCAGCGCTCACAGGTGTTCTCGCCCGACGGCCACACGCTCGCGGTGACGACGGGCGAGCAGAGCGTGCGCCTGTGGAACGTGCGGGACCCGGCCCATCCGGCCCCCTACGACTCCCCCATCCTGCTGCGCACCCGGTTCATGGGGCCCGACGCGCTGGCGTACAGCCCGGACGGGCGCACGCTCGCCACCGCATACGACGAACGCACCATCCGGTTGTGGGACGTCAGCGACCCCGCCCATGTCGTGCCGCTCGGCCCGCCCATCACCGGGCACACCGGCTACATCAACTCCCTCGCCTTCAGCCCGGACGGCCGCACCCTGGCCAGTGGCAGCGCGGACGCCACCATCCGGCTGTGGAAGGTGACCGACCCTCGCCGTCCCACCCTGCTCGGCGCGCCCCTCACCGGTCACACCGGGCCGGTCAACGCGCTCGCCTACACCCCGGACGGCCATACGCTGGCCAGCGGCAGCGACGACGACACCGTGCGGCTCTGGGACGTCACCGACACACGCGCGGCGACCCCGCACGGCGCTCCCCTCACCGGTCACACCGAGGCGGTCGTCTCCCTGACGTTCAGCAAGGGCGGCCGCTATCTGGCCAGCGGCGGCAACGACAACACGGTCCGGCTGTGGAAGGTCGCCAGCCCGTCGGAGGCCTCGCCCATAGGCCAGGCGATGAGCCCCAACGCCAAGACGGGCAACTTCCTGTCGTTCAGCCCCACGAGCCACATGCTCGGCGTCTCCAGCGGCACCGACACCGTCCGGCTCTGGAACCTGGACGTCGACCAGGCGATCCGCCGCGTCTGCGCGACGACGCAGGGCGTACTGACCCGGGAGAAGTGGCACGAGTACCTTCCCCGGCTGTCCTACGAGCCGCCGTGCGCTCCGTGACGGGACCGGGACACAGTGAGATGACGGGGGTTCGACGGACAGCGGTTTCCGTGATCCCGATCACAACCCCTCCTCACAGCGGATCAGGCGGCTCCCGTGAGGCAGGCAGCCTTGTTACTGTGGGTGCAGCCCGATCGCTGGTGCATCCCCCGTCGCCAGCGATCGGGCCTTCGCATGTCCGCGACACCCGGGGCGGCGCCCGCCCCGACCGGCACGCCCTCGCGAGGAGTCGTACGCTGATCGTGTCTGACCCCGGACAACAAGCCGGTGACCGCCAGTGCCGAAGGCGTACGAAGTGATCACGGACGAACCGCACCGCACCCGCGGTGCGCTGCTCCGCGACAACCACCGGCACCAGTGGGAGAAGGACCGGGCCCGCCGCCCGCTCACCACCCGGGCCGCGACCGGGGCCACCGAGCACGAGACCGGCCTCCAGGTGCGGGACCTCGTCTTCCACGCCCGCTACCGCGAGGTCGCCGCGCCCCCGGAACTCGCGTACGTCTTCGGCGTACCGGAGGGAACCCCCCTCCTGGAACGCACCTACCGGACGCGGTCCGCCGCCGAGCGCGCCCCGTTCAGCCTGGTGACGTCCTACCTGGTCCGCGAGATGATCGCCGCCAACCCCGAGCTGCTGGACGCCGCCAACGAGCCCTGGCCGGGCGGCACCCAGAACCAGCTCTTCACGGTCGGCATCGAGGTCGGCCGGGTCGAGGAGCGGGTCACCGCGCGACCGCCGACGCCGCGCGAGACCCGGGAGTTGGGCCTGCCGCCGAGGGCGCCGGTGATCCGGCTGCGCAAGACGTCGTACGACATCACCGGTCGCGTCGTGGACGTCTCCGAGGTCACGCTGCCCGGCGACCGCGCCGAGCTGCTCTTCACCACTTCCCTGGAAAGGTGGTGAGCGCCGCTGTGCCCCGGCGCCTCATCGTCGTCACCGCTGTCCACGGCCCGTCGGCGATGTTCCTGCCCGAGGCCCACAAGTCGCTGTGCGCGCAGGAGTTGCCGGCCGGCTGGGAGTGGCACTGGGTGATCCAGGAGGACGGGCGGACCGACGAGGTCCGCCCCTACGTCCCCGACGACGCGCGCGTGACCTTCCGTCAGGGCCGCCCCGGGGGCCCCGGCGTCGCGCGCACCATCGCGCTCGCGCACACCGAGGGCGAGTACGCGAAGATCCTGGACGCCGACGACCAGCTCACCCCGGGGGCGCTCGCCCGCGACCTGGCCGCCCTGGAGGCCGACCGCGCCATCGGCTGGACGACCTCCCGGGTACTGGACCTTCTGCCGGACGGGTCGACGGCCGGTTTCCCCGGCGACCCCGACGACGGGCCCGTCGAACGGGGCGCCGTACTCGACTTCTGGGCGGCGAACGACTTCCGCGCCCAGGTCCACCCGGCGACCCTGTGCGTACGCCGGGACCTGCTGCTCGCGCTCGGCGGCTGGATGGCGTTGCCCGCCTCCGAGGACACGGGGCTGCTGCTGGCGCTCAACTCCGTGAGCCGGGGCTGGTTCTCGGCCGAGGTGGGGCTGCTCTACCGGAAGTGGGAGGGCCAGGCGACGGGGCAGTCCTCGCACATCGACCCGGCCGAGCGGGCGGCGCGGATGGCGGTGGTGGAGGCCAGGGCGCGGGCCCTGGGCTCGTTCGGGTGGCGGTATCCGCCCGCTACTCGGTGAGGGCGATGGCCTGGGAGGGACATTTCTCGGCCGCCTCCCGGACCCGCGGGTCGCCGCCGCTCTCCTCCCGGCCCGGGCGCACCACGCCGTAGTCGTCCACGAACTCGAAGACCGACGGGGCGCGATGCACGCACTCCGCAGAGCCGTAACAGAGGTTCGGGTCGATGGAGACCTTCATCCGCGCTCCCGTCGTACGCACTCCCGGCATGGACTTTCACCACTGCACTGCCCACCCGGTGAGCCCGTTCAACCCTCCTCGCTCCTTCGCTCCTCCCCGCTTCTCCCGCTCCCCCCCGCTTCTCCTCAATCCCCTTGATCGAAGGGGAGGTCGAGCATCCTGATCGCGTTTCCGCGCAGCAGCTTGTACGCCACCTCGTCCGAGAGCCCGCCGACATGCTCCTCGGCCACCCGCTTGGTATGCGGCCAGGTCGAGTCGACGTGCGGATAGTCCGTCTCGAAGGTGGCGTTGTCGACGCCGACCGTCTCGATGGCCTCGATGCCGTGCTTGTCGCGGAAGAAGCAGCAGAAGATCTGGCGGTAGTAGTACGTCGACGGCGGCTCCGGGATCAGGTCCTTCACGCCGCCCCAGGCCCGGTGCTCCTCCCAGACGTCGTCCGCGCGTTCCAGGGCGTACGGGATCCAGCCCATCTGGCCCTCGCTGTACGCGAGTTTCAGCCGTGGGAACTTCACGAGCACCCCGGAGAAGAGGAAGTCCATCATCGACGCCATGGCGTTGTTGAAGCTGAGGGATGCCTGGACGGCGGGCGGGGCGTCGGGCGACGCGGCCGGCATCTGGGAGCTGCTGCCGATGTGCATGTTGACGACCGTGCCGGTCTCCTCGCAGGCCGCGAAGAACGGGGCCCAGTAACCGCAGTGGATGGACGGCAGCCCCAGATACGTCGGGATCTCGCTGAACGTCACCGCGCGCACCCCGCGCGCCGCGTTCCGGTGGATCTCCGCGACCGCGAGGTCGATGTCCCACAGCGGGATCAGACACAGCGGGATGAGGCGGCCGCCGCTGTCGCCGCACCACTCCTCGACCATCCAGTCGTTGTAGGCGCGCACACAGGCCAGCCCGACCTCCTTGTCCTTGGCCTCGGCGAAGGTCTGGCCGCAGAAGCGGGGGAAGGTCGGGAAGCAGAGCGATGCCTCGACATGGTTGACGTCCATGTCCGCCAGCCGGGCCTTCGGGTCCCAGCAGCCGCGCCGCATCTGCTCCCGGGTGATCCCGTCGAGCGTCATCTCGTCCCGGGAGAAGCCGACGGCCGCGATGATGCGCTTGTACGGGAAGAGGCCGCCCTCGTACTCCCACCAGTCGGTGATCTGGCCCTCCGGGTCCGTGGTGAACCGGTACTTCCCGCCGACGTACTCCAGTTCACCGATCCCCGCGGTGAGGGGCTTGGGACCCCGGTCCCGGTACTTGGCCGGGAGCCAGGTCTCGAAGAGGTGCGCGGGCTCGATCACGTGATCGTCCACGCTGATGACTTTGGGCAGGTCTTTCGTGCCGCTCTCGGAACTGGCCACGCCACGCCTCCCGAATCTGACGACCCATCAGATTCAGCGTAGAGGGCGTCCCGGGGAGCGGCAAGAGAGAGCGGCGTCAGCCGTTCCAGCTCTCGTCGTACGGATCCTTCGGTGCCTGCACCGGCTTCGCCTCCGTGACCTCGATGAACGGGATCGGGCCGCCGTTGACCGGGTCCTCGGCGCGGCGCGGGGTGTAGGTGCCGGTGATCCGCAGCCAGGTGTCCGGCTGGAGGACCGGCGGGACCTCGCCGGTGAGGGCGACCTTGACCGGCTGGGCGTCGGCGGCGCAGCAGTTGAGGGCCATGCGGACGAGGTAGGGCGTGCCGTCGCGGTCCAGGGCCAGGAAGCCGGTGAGCTGGACCTGGCGGTGGCGCAGGGTGCGGCCGTGGTCGTAGACGGCGCGGCCCGCGTAGTCGACGACGCTGAGGGGCAGGGGGTCGGCGGCCGGGAGGGCCGGGTAGGCGAGGGGTTCCTGGAGGGCCGTGCCGGTGCGGGTCGCGCTGTAGGAGCCGAGGGCGGGCGGGGCGACCAGGATGAGGGCGAGGAGGGGCAGGACGAGGAGCCAGGAGACGCGGGGTTCGGGGTGGACATGGCCCTGGGCGCCGTCCGGGTTGTGCCGTCGTGCCCGCTTGCGCTCGTACCAGACCGTCGCCACCGCCGCCGCGATCAGCACCGCGCCGGACACCAGCACCAGCGGGCGCAGGCCCTGCTTGACGTACCGCAGATAGAGGTCGGTGGTGCCCGCGTGCAGCAGGGACGCGCCGAGCAGGAACAGGACCGCCGACTGGGCCTGGCGGTTCACAGGATCACCCACCCGGTCAGCACCGACACGACGACGGCCAGCGTGAAGGTGGCCGGTGCGAAGCGCAGGGCGAAGGCGCGGCCGAAGGTGCCCGTCTGCATCGCGAACAGCTTCAGGTCGATCATCGGGCCCACGACGAGGAAGGTGAGCCGGGCCGTGAGCGAGAACTGGGACAGCGACGCCGCCACGAACGCGTCCGCCTCCGAACAGATGGACAGCACCACCGCGAGGATCGCGAGGGCGAGGACCGACAGCACCGGGTTGTCGGCCGCCGCGCGCAGCCAGCTCTCCGGCGCCATCGCCTTGAGGGTCGCCGCCGCCATCGCGCCGACCACCAGGAACCCGCCGGCGTGCATCACGTCGTGCCGGACGGAGCCCCAGAATGCCTCGCCCTTGCTCTGGCCGTCGTGGGACGGGTGGGAGGGCGGCTTCAGCCAGTCGGTCCGGCCCAGGCGCAGCCACAGCCAGCCCATCGCGCAGGCCACCAGCAGGCTGGCGACCAGACGGGCGAGGACCATCTCCGGGTTGCCGGGGAAGGCGACGGCCGTCGCCGTCAGCACGATCGGGTTGATCGCGGGGGCGGACAGCAGGAACGTCAACGCCGCGGCCGGGGCGACGCCGCGCCGGACCAGCGCCCCGGCCACCGGCACGGACGCGCACTCGCAGCCGGGCAGCACCGCGCCGGCCGCGCCGGCGACCGGAACGGCGAGGGCGGGGCGGCCGGGCAGGGCGCGGGCGAAGAAGGACGGCGGCACGAACACGGCGATCGCCGCCGAGAGCAGCACGCCCAGCACCAGGAAGGGCAGCGCCTGGACCATCACCGCGACGAACACCGTGGTCCAGCTCTGCATGACCGGAGCGGAGAGCGCGCGGCGGATCGGGCTCTGGAGGAGCACCAGCACGACCATGAGCATGGTGAGGAGGAGGGGGGAGTTGAGGTGCCGGCCCTCTTGCCCGGCCCGGCCGGTCTCGCCGGTCTCGCCGGTCTCGCCGGTCTCGCCGGTCTCGCCGGTCTCGCCGGTTTTCTGCGGGGCCGCTTTGGTGATCGCCACGGGCGAGGTACCTCCGGTGGTGCGGAAGGGCGCTGGTTTCCCTCCCCTCCAGTACGGCCGGCGGAGCGTGGACGTTCAGTCGCGGAGGTTCGGCGGAGGTTCGGTCGCGGAGGTTCGGTCGCGGAGGTTCGGTCAGCGGCGGGCCGCTTCTGGAACCACCGTCACCATGAGGCAGTCTTTTCCCTCGTGGGGAGCGTTCCGAATCAGGGCTTGGGGAGTGACACGGCCGCGCACATGGTGGTGTGCGGCGACGACGGTCTCGCGCACCGGCTGGCCGCCGAGTTGCGCGGCGTGTACGGAGAACAGGTCACGCTCGTCGTGCCGCCCTCCGAGCGCTCGGTACGGCCCCCCGTCGTGGGCCGGGCCCGGGCCGCGTCGGCGGCGCTGCTCGGGGCGGTGACCGCGGCCGTGGGCCGCGCGGGCGGCGGGGCCGGCGGCGGCAACGAACCGGCCGGGAGCATCCGGGTGGTGGAGGCCGCCGAGGCCACCGAGGCCGCGTTCGCCGACGCGGGCGTGGAACGGGCCGCCGCACTCGCCCTCGTCTATGACGACGACGAGACCAACATCCGCGCCGCCCTCACCGCCCGCCGACTCAACCCCCGCCTGCGGCTCGTCCTGCGTCTGTACAACCGCCGGCTGGGCCAGCACATCGAGGAACTCCTCGACCAGGCCGCCGCGTTGGCGACCGGCATGGGAGACGCCGCCCTGGACGCCTCCACGACCGTCCTGTCCGACGCCGACACGGCCGCGCCCGCCCTGGCCGCCACCGCCGTCGCCGGCACCACCAAGGTCGTCCAGACGGACGGCCTGTTGCTGCGCGCGGTGGAGCGCCCGCCCCCGCGGCCGGGGCAGACACCACCGTCCGGGCTGGCCACGCTGGCCCTGCTGTCCACGACCAGCAACGACCCCGCCGGAACGGACGGTTCGGAGGGCAGCGGGGACCAGGGCCCGCTGCTGCTGCCGGACGCGGCGGCCGTGCAGGGGGCCAGGGGCCGCGGAACGGTCGTCCTGGAACAGGTGTCGTACGCGGGCCCGTCCCTGCCGTCGGGCCGGAGCGTCGTACCGTCGTTCGGCTCCCTGTTCTCGCGGCGGCTGAGGTGGTCGCTGGCCGGGCTGGTGGGGTGTGTCGCGGCGCTGGCCGTGGCGCTGACGGTGGTGACCGGGGAACACCCGCTGTACGCGACGTACATGACCCTCCTCGACCTCTTCGCCATCAACGAACCCGCCCTCCACCAGTCCATGGCCCGCCAGATCCTCCAGCTGCTGTCCGGGCTGACCGGACTGCTGCTCCTTCCGGTGCTGCTCGCCGCGGTGCTGGAGGCCCTCGGCACCTTCCGCACCGCCTCCGCCCTGCGCAAACCGCCGCGCGGGCTCGGCGGCCATGTCGTCCTGCTCGGCCTGGGCAAGATCGGCACCCGGGTGCTGACCCGGCTGCGGGAACTGAACATCCCCGTGGTGTGCGTCGAGTCCGACCCGGAGGCGCGCGGGATGGCGACGGCGCGGCGGCTGCGGGTGCCGGTGGTGCTCGGGGACGTCACGCAGGAGGGCGTCCTGGAGGCCGCGAAGATCCACCGCTCGCACGCGCTCCTCGCCGTGACCAGCGCGGACACGACCAACCTCGAAGCCGCGCTGTACGCCCGCTCCGTACGCCCCGACCTGCGCGTGGTCCTGCGCCTGTACGACGACGACTTCGCCACCGCCGTCTACCGCACCCTGCGCGCCGCGCACCCCCACGCGTCCACCCGCAGCCGCAGCGTGACCCATCTGGCCGCGCCCGCGTTCGCCGGGGCGATGATGGGGCGCCAGATCCTGGGGGCGATTCCCGTCGAGCGGCGGGTGCTTCTGTTCGCGGCGGTGGATGTGGCCGGTCATCCACAGCTTGAGGACAAGACGGTCGGCGAGACCTTCCGGGCGGGCGCCTGGCGGGTGCTGGCACTGGACCGGACCGCACGGGACGAACGCCGCGACGGTGGCCGGGAGGAACCGGCCGTGGAGGAGGCGTACGAGGACCCGTACCCGGGCGGCGCCTCGGGGTGGGTGTGGGACCTGCCCGACACCTACGTCCTTCAGAAGGGGGACCGGGTCGTCCTGGCCGCCACGCGGCGGGGTTTGGCGGAGTTGCTCGGGAGGCGGTCACGGGAACGGGCGGGGCGTGGCACGACGGGGTGAGCGGGCTCCGGGGGTGCGGCGCGACGGTCGTCCCTTCAGGGGCGGCTTCCTACTCCTACGAACTCCCGCCGACCCTCACCTCCCCTTCCTCGTCGACCCGGATCGGCACGTCCCTCCACTCGAAGTCGTAGTCACCGTTGGTGCACGACCAGCTGAGGCTCTGGCAGTGGTAGCCCGTGTCGCGGCCGGGCTCCGCCGTGAAGATCTTCGGAAGCCTGTCGCACCGCGGTTCCCGGGGCGCCGACAGACTGTCCGGCCCGTTCTTCCCGGCCTCCCAGGCGAACCAGTCGTAGACCTCCTGGGCGAGCACCACGGTTCTCAACGGGCGGGCGGTGTACTGGTAGTCGATGCCGTAGGGCTCGCCCAGGCCCTGGGGCACGGCGTTGGTGATCTTCACCTGCCAGGGCACCTCGACGTCCTCGTAGGTGACGGTGCAGCGCGTGGTGTCCCCCACGTCCAGGGCGAGTTCGCCGCCCTCGCACCGGCCGGGCTCGATCTCGCCCAGCTCGCCCACCATGTCGAGCGTCTTCTCCTGCAGGTCGTACAACGCCTGCGCGGTGGGGCCGGCGTCCCGGTCGGGGCGAGCAGGCAGCGCGGCCGTCACCTCGCGTCCGCCCAGCCCGGGATGCTCCTCGCTGGGCCGGATCCGCACGGGACGCTTCTCGCCCTCGATCGGGAAGCTCTTCGGCCGGTTCTCCCAGCCGCAGCCGGGCACGTCCTCGCCGCAGCCGCTCATCAGCACCATGGCCGCCGCCACGGCCGGGATCACCGCACGCCTCATCGTCTGGTCCTCCCCCGCGCCGGGCGTTCCTGCGACGACGCACAGGTGCGCGTGGTCGTCGCGGGAACGTACCGCCCCTGCTTCGGGACCCCACCCGCCTGCTTCGGGGCCCGACCCTCCTACTTCGGGACTCGGCCCTCCTACTTCGGGGCCCGACCCGCCAAGTGCCGCTCCGCGAAGTCCAGTTCCAGACGGACCTGCTTGATCCGCTCGTCCACCACCAGCGACCCGTGCCCCGCGTCGTACCGGTACACCTCGTGCACCGCCCCGCGAGCCTCCAGCCGCTTCACATAGTTGTCGACCTGCCGGATCGGACAGCGCGGGTCGTTCACACCGGCCGAGATGTAGACCGGTGCCTTCATCTGGTCGACGTACGTCAGGGGTGACGATGCCTCGAACCGCTCCGGGACCTCCTCGGGCGTGCCGCCCAGGAGCGTGCGGTCCATGGCCTTCAGCGCCTCCATCTCGTCGTGGTACGCGGTGACGTAGTCGGCGACCGGGACCGCCGCGATGCCGAGCGTCCACGCGTCCGGCTGGGTGCCGAGGCCGAGCAGGGTGAGGTAGCCGCCCCAGGAACCGCCGGTCAGGATGAGCCGGTCGGGGTCGGCCAGGCCGGACGTCACGGCCCACTCCCGGACCGCCGCGATGTCCTCCAGCTCGATCAGCCCGACCCGGTGCTTGAGCGCGTCCGTCCACGCGCGCCCGTAGCCCGTCGAGCCGCGGTAGTTGACCCGGACCACCGCGTACCCGTGGTCCACCCAGGCCGCCGGGCCCGCCGCGAACGCGTCGCTGTCGTGCCAGGTCGGGCCGCCGTGGATGTCGAACACCGTCGGGAGCGGGCCCTCGGTGCCGGCCGGCCGCTGCACCAGCGCGTGGATGCGGCCGCCCGGCCCCTCCACCCACACGTCCTCCACCGCGACCGAGCCGGGGGACTTCAGGCCGGGCGGATCCAGCACCACCCGCCCCGTCGTCGACCGCACCGCCGACGGCTCCGCCGCCGACGACCACAGGTACTCCACACTGCCGTCCGGGCGGGCCGTCGCCCCCGACACGGACCCCGCGGGAGTCGGGACGCGCACCAGCTCACGCCCGGCCAGGTCGTACCGGAACAGCTCGCTGCGCGCCTCGAAGCTGTGCGCGATCAGCAGCCCGGCCCCGTCCGGATACCACTCCGCGCTGACGTCACCCGGCAGCTCCAGCGCGAGATCCGTCTCCTCCCCCGTCGCCACGTTCCACACCAGCGGCTCCCAGCGGCCGCGCCGCTGGTGGCCGATGAGCAGGCGCGTGTCGCCGTCGACCGGGGCGAAGCCCAGGACCTCCAGGCCCAGTTCCTCGGTACCGCCCTTGGTGTCGTCGAGTTCGGCGACCGCGGTGCCGTCGGGGCGCAGGACGCGCAGCGCCGAGTGCATCGCGTCGCCGTGCTCGGTGTGCTCCACGGCGATCAGCGAGCCGTCGTGCGAGAGGTCGCCGACGCCCGCGGACTCACGGTGGCGGTAGATCTCCACCGGGGGCTCGCCGAAACGGGCCACATGGATCGTCGTGCCGTCCTCGTCCGTCGAGCGGCCCACGATCGCCGTACGCCCGTCCCGGCCGAGAGCGAGGCCCGCCGGGTACGACGGGTCCAGGCCCGGCGCGGCGAGCTCGTCCTCACCGCCGGCGAACGGCTGTCGGCGCCACACGCCGAACTCGTCGCCGTCCTTGTCGTCGAACCACCAGATCCACGCGCCGTCCGGGGAGAGCAAACCGTCCGTCGTGCCGTTCTGCCGGTCGGTCACCTGGCGCTGCTCGCCCGTGGAACGGTCCCAGGCGTACAGCTCGTACGTCCCTGTGGCGTTCGACACGAACAAGGAGCGGTCCGGTGCGTCCTCAGCCCAGTCGGGCAGCGACACCCGAGGCGCCCGGAAGCGCTTCTCCCAGTCCGGCATGGCCTTGTCCGCAATGCCCTTGTGCTGCATGTGGTGATCCCGCGAATCGGACCCGTGGCTGTCAGTCATGGCCCCATAGTGCCTGGCCCCGCCGACAATCCGCTGGCGAGGCCCCCAGCCTGTGGATAACTTTCGCATCCGTCGCCAGCCGCGTTGTCAGTGCCGGGGTGCAGACTCCTCGGCATGACGGATCTGCGCAAGACAGTCGAGAGGTTCTGGGCCACTGCCGAGGCCCGGGACTGGGACGCGTTCGCCGACACGCTCGCCGAGGACGTCGTGTACACCCTGCCCCAGACACGGGAGCGGATCAGCGGCCGGGAGCGGTACGTGCAGTTCAACCGGGAGTATCCGGGTGACTGGCATCTGCGGATCGAGCGGGTCGTCGCCGAGCCCGGCCAGGTCGTGACCTGGCTCCACGTCACCGTGGGGCCGGCGGAGATGCCCGCCGTCTCCTTCTTCACAGGTGACGAGAGCGGCCGTATATCCGTGATCGTCGACTTCTGGCCGGAGCCCTACGAGCCCCCCGCCGGCCGCGAGCACCTCACCGAGCGGTACTGACCCCGCGGCCGGGCCCTCCGCGGGAGCCCCGTACCTTTGAGGGCGTGTACCGGTTTCTGCTGACGCCCCGTTGGTGGGGGATCAACGTCTTCGTGCTGCTCGCCATCCCCTTCTGCGTGTTCATGGGGTCGTGGCAGCTGAGCCGGTTCGAGGCGCGGGTGCAGGACCATCGCACCGCCGGCGAGCTGGCCGAGAAGGCCGAGCACGAGGCGCCCCGCCCGCTCGCCGAGCTACTGCCGGTGGACAAGGCCACGTCGGGCCGGCTGGCCACCGCGAGCGGCCGGTACGGCGAGCAGCTGCTCGTGCCGGACCGGGAGCTCGACGGCAGGCAGGGCTTCTACGTCCTGACGTTGCTGCGCACCGACGACGGCAGGGCGCTGCCGGTCGTGCGGGGCTGGCTGCCCGGTGACGCCGACCGGGCCGAGGCGCCCGCCGCGCCCACCGGCGAGGTCACGGTCACCGGCGCGCTCCAGGCGTCCGAGGTACCGGGTGAGAACGGCGTTCCGGCGCGAGGTGGTCTGCCGTCCGGCCAGACGGCGGCGATCAGCGCGGCATCGCTGGTGAACCTGGTGTCCTACGACGTCTACGACGCCTGGATCACCCTCGCCAAGGCCGACTCCGGCATGAAGCCGGTACCGGTGACCGCCGCCAACGACACCGGCCTCGACCTGAAGGCGTTCCAGAACCTCGGCTACACCGGCGAGTGGTTCGTCTTCGCGGGCTTCGTGGTCTTCATGTGGTTCCGGCTGCTCCGCCGCGAGGTGGAGTCCATCCGGGACGCGGAACTGGGGCTGCTGCCGGACGAGGAGGCCACCGCTTCCGTGGCCGCCCGGCCTGAGAAGCCGACCGAGGACCAGCCGCAGCAGCCGACGAACGCCTAGGCGCACGCCACGACGCGTGGCAGGTGCGCAGTCGGCGGGTGCGCAGTCTCGCGAGAGCTTCTGCCCCCGCCGCGAGAGCCCCTGTGCTGCCCCGCCGCCCCTGCGCCGACCGTCCGCTACGCCCCTGCGAGCAAGCCCGTCCAGTAGATGTTGCCCGCGCACGCGTTGGACACCGACACCGAGGCGGTCGTTCCCGCCTCCGCCGTGTTGGTGATCGTGACGCTGCCGTCGGCCGTGCCCTCCGCGGCGACCATCTGGGTCGTCGTTCCGGTGTCGCCGCCCGTGGAGGTGCCCTCGGTCGTGCCGGTGGGGTTCTCGGTCGGGGTCGGGGTGGGTGAGGGGTCGCCGCCGCCCGTGCTGCCGCCGGTGTTCTCGCCCGTCGACGGGCAGGTCTCCGTGGGGACCCAGGCGAACTTCACCTGGTACGAGTCGCCCGGCTTGAGCACGAGCGAGGCGAGTTCCTGGGACGGGTCGGGCAGACCGGCCGCCGGGTCACCGGCGACATGCCGGACCGGGGCTCCGATCTTCGTGACGTCCGCCGCGCCGGCCGTGACGAAGCCCACCGTGCCCGGGCTGCCCACCGTGCAGTCGACGGTGGAGATGTTGCTGAAGCTGAAGGTGCCGTACACCGCGCCGGACACGTCGGGGATCTCGGCGGTGCCGCTCCCCGTGCCGAGCTGCTCGGCGGTGCAGACGGGGACGCCGGCCGTGCTGGGGACCAAGGGGTCGTCGGAGGCTCCGGAGCCGGTCCCCGGACCGGTGCCGGTGCCCTTGTCCTCGTCCTTCTCGTTGCCCTTGCCCTTGTCCTCGGTCTTGCCCGAGGAGCCGCCGGACGTGCTCTCGCCGCCCTCCGTCTCCTTGCCCTGACCGGCGCCCCCCTGCGCCTGTTCGCCATGGCCGGCGTTCGAGGAGTTGACGTTGGCGCCGGTGGAGTTGGAGACGTGCACCAGGGCCGGGACGGCGGTGCCGACGAAGAGCACCGCGGCCGCCGCGCCGACGAGCGCCTGCCGCTTGCGCGCCCGTCGGGCCGGCACCGCCCGCCGCAGATGGTCCAGTGTGCCGTCGCGTGGCTCGATCTCCTCCACCGCGTCGTGGAGCATGCGGCGCAGTGCCAGCTCATCCGAGTCGAACCCCTCGGGGCCCTGTTCGTCGGGGCCGTGGTTCACAGTTCCGTTCCCAGCGTGCGATTGCTTCGGCTGTTGCTTGTCCGGCTCGTGGGTGACGTGCGGATCACGCCGCTCGTCATGGTCCTCGCTCATGCCGGTGCCTCCATGGCGACCCGCAGCGCCGCGATGCCGCGCGAGCCGTACGCCTTCACCGAGCCCAGCGAGATGCCGAGCGTCTCGGCGACCTGCGCCTCGGTCATGTCCGCGAAGTACCGCAGGACCAGCACCTCGCGCTGCCGGCGTTGCAGGCCCTTCATCGCCTTGATCAGGGAGTCCCGCTCCAGCTGGTCGTACGCCCCCTCCTCCGCGCTCGCCATGTCGGGCATCGGCTTCGACAGAAGCTTCAGACCGAGTATCCGGCGGCGCAGGGCGGAGCGGGAGAGGTTGACGACCGTCTGACGCAGGTACGCCAGCGTCTTCTCCGGGTCACGGACGCGCTTGCGCGCGGAGTGGACGCGGATGAACGCCTCCTGGACGACGTCCTCGCAGGAGGCGGTGTCGTCGAGGAGGAGGGCCGCGAGACCCAGCAGCGAGCGGTAGTGGGCCCGGTAGGTCTCGGTGAGATGGTCGACGGTCGTACCGGCTGCCGCGGCGTTCTCGGCCTCGGCTCCGTCGCGCTGACTGGGTATGCGGGCGGGCCGCGCTGCGGGCATGGGCGCGATCACCGGCATGCCGCCGGGCGCACCGGGCATGCGGGATCGGCCACGCCGGCGGGGCGGCCGTAGGGCCGTGCCGCGGGTCGCCGCAGTGAAGTCGAGTACCTCTGCCACGTCTGTTGGACACGCTTCCCCCCGCGAGGGTTGTACGTGCCGGACGTCACTTTTGCGACAGTCGCCGCAGTCGCCCCTCCAAAAGCCACAGCCGACCTTCTCACCCCCGCGACAGACCGTCTCGCGCCAGGCAGCACAGCCGACCGTGCGTCAAACGCCCACATGCCTACCCGCTCTTCCCTTATGTCCCATATGGGTGGACGTCCCCACGCCCAGCCCATTCGGCGTCCCCACGCCAGAAAAAACGCGTCTCCGCGCCCCCTGAAGGCGACCGCAAAGACGCTCCCCGCCCTGCAAGCGGTTGCAGAGCGGGGAGGAAAATCTTCAACTGCCGACAGTGTCCGGTTCAAGTGGTCCGGACCATCGATCGGCTCACACTTTTCACACAGATCCTACAAACGAATCCGTCGGAGCCCAGGAGATTTCCGGCGCCACCGGGCAGCTCACCGGAACTCCGCCGCCACCAGCTCCGCGATCTGTGCGGTGTTGAGGGCCGCGCCCTTGCGCAAGTTGTCTCCGCAGACGAAGAGTTCGAGCGCCGTCGGGTCGTCGAGCGCGCGCCGTACCCGGCCGACCCAGGTGGGGTCCGTGCCCACCACGTCGGACGGCGTCGGGAACTCGCCGGCGTCCGGGTCGTCGTAGAGCACGACCCCCGGGGCGGTGGCCAGGATCTCGCGCGCCTTGGCGACCGTGACCTCGCCCTCGAAGCGGGCGTGCAGGGTCAGCGAGTGCCCGGTCAGCACCGGTACCCGGACGCAGGTCACCGCGACCGGCAGCTGCGGCAGGCCGAGGATCTTGCGGGACTCGTCCCGCACCTTCATCTCCTCGGACGACCAGCCGTCCTCGCGCAGCGACCCGGCCCACGGCACGACGTTCAGCGCGACCGGCTCCGGGAACGGACCGGTGTCGTCGCCGACGGCCCGCCGTACGTCACCGGGGCTGGTCCCCAGCGCCGTGCCGGCGACCATGGACAGCTGGCGGCGCAGGGTCTCCACGCCGGCCCGCCCGGCCCCGCTCACCGCCTGGTACGAGGACACCACCAGGGAGCGCAGCCCGAACTCGGCGTGCAGCGCGCCCAGCGCCACGATCATCGACAGGGTGGTGCAGTTGGGGTTGGCGACGATCCCACGCGGCCGCATCCGGACCGTGTGCGGATTGACCTCGGGGACGACGAGGGGCACCTCCGGATCCATCCGGAAGGCGCCCGAGTTGTCCACCACCACCGCGCCCTTGGCGGCGGCGATGGGCGCCCATCGGGCGGCCACCTCGTCCGGTACGTCGAACATCACGACGTCGACCCCGGCGAAGGCCTCCTCGGTGAGCGCCACCACCTCGACCTCCTCCCCGCGCACGGCCAGCTTGCGGCCGGCCGAGCGCGGCGAGGCGATCAGACGGATCTCACCCCAGATGTCCGCGCGCTGGGACAGGATCTGGAGCATGACAGAGCCGACGGCTCCGGTCGCCCCCACGACCGCGAGCGTCGGACGGGACGTCATCGCCCGGTGCCTCCGTAGACCACGGCCTCGTCGCTGTCGGAGTCGAGTCCGAAGGCGGAGTGCACGGCGCGGACGGCCTCGTTGACGTCGTCGGCGCGGGTGACGACCGAGATACGGATCTCGGAGGTCGAGATCAGCTCGATGTTCACGCCGGCGTCGGACAGCGCCTTGAAG
Source organism: Streptomyces viridochromogenes (assembly GCF_001270495.1). Taxonomy (GTDB): domain Bacteria; phylum Actinomycetota; class Actinomycetes; order Streptomycetales; family Streptomycetaceae; genus Streptomyces; species Streptomyces viridochromogenes_A. The sequence goes on along the minus strand of NZ_LGUR01000242.1, from coordinate 15,434 downwards.
AAGTCGGCCGTGACACCCGGGTTGGTCTTCATGCCGGCGCCGACCAGGGAGATCTTGCCGATCTGGTCGTCATAGCGCAGCGAGTCGAAGCCGATGCCGGCCTTGTTCTTCTCCAGGGCGTCGATGGCCTTGCGGCCCTCGGACTTCGGCAGCGTGAAGGAGATGTCCGTCAGGCCGGTGGAGGCGGCGGACACGTTCTGCACGATCATGTCGATGTTGATCTCGGCGTCGGAGATCGCCCGGAAGATCGCCGCGGCCTCGCCCGGCTTGTCCGGAACGCCGACGACCGTGACCTTGGCCTCGGAGGTGTCGTGCGCGACACCGGAGATGATGGCCTGCTCCACCTGCTTGTCCCCTTGCTGCTGCGTCTTTCGAACGAGTGGCTCGCTGCTGACCCACGTGCCCTGAAGTCCGCTGAAGCTGGACCGGACGTGGATCGGGATGTTGTAGCGACGGGCGTACTCCACACAGCGGTGGAGCAGCACCTTCGAGCCGGACGCGGCCAGCTCCAGCATGTCCTCGAAGGCGATCCAGTCGATCTTCTTCGCCTTCTTGACCACCCGCGGGTCGGCGGTGAACACGCCGTCGACGTCGGTGTAGATCTCGCAGACCTCGGCGTCGAGGGCGGCGGCCAGCGCGACGGCGGTGGTGTCGGACCCGCCACGTCCCAGCGTGGTGATGTCCTTCGAGTCCTGGCTGACGCCCTGGAACCCGGCGACGATGGCGATGTTGCCCTCGTCCACCGAGGTGCGGATCCGGCCGGGCGTGACATCGATGATCCGGGCTTTGTTGTGGACCGAGTCGGTGATGACACCTGCCTGGCTGCCGGTGAACGACTGGGCCGAGTGGCCCAGGTTTTTGATCGCCATGGCCAGCAGGGCCATGGAGATCCGCTCTCCCGCGGTCAGCAGCATGTCGAGCTCGCGCCCGGCAGGCATCGGGGATACCTGCTCGGCAAGATCGATCAGCTCGTCCGTCGTGTCGCCCATCGCGGAAACCACGGCGACCACCTGGTGGCCGTTCTTCTTGGCTTCCACGATCCGCTTGGCGACGCGCTTGATGCCCTCGGCATCGGCTACGGAGGAGCCTCCGTACTTCTGCACGACAAGGCCCACGTGCGCTCCTCGCTCAGTCCGTGTGTGTCGGCTCAGTCTATCGAGCGTCCGAATTCGACCTTGGGGTTCCCAGATGGTGAGATTCGGGCGCTCGGAGTCGTGTCTGCCCGGTCGGGGGTGGGGCAATCGGTTTAGTGGTGCAGGTCACTCGGGGTGGGGCGGGCATGCGCACCCCGGGCGCGCGCCGTGCGGCCCCGGCGCGCGAAATCGGCCATTGACGCTCTCCGTAGTCGGGCGCTAACTTCGCGTCGTCGTCGCCACACCAGGGGCACAAGGCTCCATCGGGACTAGCGACGCGAAGGAATCTCTTCCTTTGACGACTGTGACCGCTTCAGAGATCCAGCACGTCACGCAAGCCGATACGGATTCCCCGGCCGGCCTTTTCGAGATCCGGCCCTTCACGCCCCACTGCGAGGTCATCCGCACCGCGGGCGACCACGCCGTCATCGGCGTCTCCCCCGGCAACAGCTACTTCTCCGCCCGCCGTGTCCACGACCTGGCCCGCTGGGGCCTCGCCCGCTTCGAGCGGGTGGACTTCGTCTACACGGACCTGTACGTGGCCGAGATGTACGCGGCGTCCGGCTATCCACCCGACGACGCGCGCCGCAAAGCGGTGAAGAACCTGCGCGGGGTGCGCGCCAAGGTCACGGGCGCGGTCCAGGCCGTCGACCCCGCCGGCACCCGCCTCTACGCCCACGCCATGTCCGACTTCCGCGGCAACCCGGCGTACCGCGAGATCCACGACCGTCTCCAGGCCCGCCTCGCCACCGACGACGAGTTCCGCACGACCTGCGAGAAGCTCGTCGACTCCTTCCTGGCCGAGAAGGCGGGGCGCGCGAGCGACGCACAGCGCGAGGTCTGCCTCGCCTACGTCTGCGCGGAGGCGCCCCTCTTCCTGGACACCCCCGCCATCCTGGGCGTCCCCTCCTCCCTCAACTGCTACCACCAGCTCCTGCCGATGGCCGAGCTGCTCTACTCCCGGGGCGCGGGACTGCGCGCCTCCCGCAACCAGGGGCACGCCATCGTGACGCCCGCAGAGGGAGCCACCGATGTCCACTGAAACCCTCATCGACTTCCCGTTCTCCTGGCGCGGCGACCAACTCCCCTCAGAGGTGGAGGAGTTGCGCTCCACGACCCCGGTACGCCGGGTCCGCACCATCGCCGGCGACGAGGCCTGGCTCGTGTCGTCGTACGACCTCTGCAAGCAGGTCCTCGAAGACCCGCGGTTCAGCCTGAAGGACACCTCGGCCCCGGGTGTCCCCCGCCAGTACGCGCTGACGATCCCGCCCGAGGTCGTCAACAACATGGGGAACATCACCGGCGCCGGGCTGCGCAAGGCCGTACTGAAGGCGCTGAACCCGAAGAGCCCCGGACTGGCGGAGTGGATGCGGTCGTACGCCGCCGAGCTCGTCGAGGGGCTGATCCGCGAGGGCGCCCCCGCGGACCTGCGCGGCGGTTTCGCCGACCCGTACTCGGCGGGCATGCACTGCCGGATCCTCGGCATCCCGCCGCAGGACGCGCCGCGGCTGATGCGGAGCCTGGACATCGCATTCATGAACTCGGCCTGCCCGGTCACGGGCGCCCGGCTGAACTGGGACCGGGACATCGCGTACATGACCAAGCGGCTGGACGACCCGGCGACGACGGGTCTGATGGCCGAGCTCGCCGCCCTGCGCGCGGACCCCGACTACGGCCATCTCACCGACGAGATGCTCGCGACGGTCGGGGTGACGATGTTCGGCGCGGGCGTCATCTCCACCGCGGGCTTCCTGACCATGGCGCTGGTGTCGCTCGTCCAGCACCCCGAGCTGCACGCCCGTCTCCTCGCCGACCGCACCCTGGTCCCGGCCGCCGTGGACGAGCTCCTGCGCATCAACCTGTCCATCGGCGACGGTCTGCCGAGGCTGGCGACCGAGGACGTACGGCTGGGGGAGGTGGAGGTGAAGGCGGGCGAGCTGGTCCTGGTCCTGGTCGAGGGCGCGAACTTCGACCCGGCCGCCTTCCCCGACCCGCAGACGGTCGACCTCGCCCGCGAGAACGCCACGGCCCACCTCTCCTTCGGCGGCGGCCGCCACTACTGCCCCGCCACCGCCCTCGGCCGCAAGCACGCCGAGATCGCCCTGGAGACCCTGCTGGAGCGGATGCCCGGACTGCGGCTCGCGGTGCCGATCGAGCAACTGGTGTGGCGGACCGGGTTCATGAAGCGGATCCCGGAGCGGCTGCCGATCATGTGGTAGCGACCCGGACAGCGGTCGGCCAGTAGCCGATTTACCCGCTTATCGCCTGTTCACAGACTCGGCGTCCGGTCGTCTTTAAAGTTCAACCACTATGGTTCGCCCTGTGCGCGTACTTCTGGTGGAAGACGACGAACCGGTCGCCGAGTCGCTCCGGCGAGGACTCCTGCGCTACGGCTTCGAGGTGGCCTGGGTCACCACGGGTGCCGCGGCGCTGAGCCATGCCGAGCCCTACGACGTCGTACTCCTCGATCTGGGCCTGCCCGACACCGACGGTCTCGACGTCTGCAAGGTGCTGCGCGAGCGCAGCGAGGTGCCGATCATCGTGATCAGCGCGCGCAGCGACGAGACGGACCGGGTGGTCGGGCTGGAGCTCGGCGCGGACGACTACGTGTCCAAGCCGTTCGGGGTCCGCGAGGTCATCGCGCGGATACGAGCGGTGATGCGCCGGATGCAGCCCCGTACGGCCGCCGCCGAGGCCGGCCCGGACCGTTACGGCGACCGCCTCACCATCGACCGCAAGGCGGCCCGCGTCCGCCTGGACGGCGAGGAGGTGGCCCTCGCGCCCAAGGAGTACGACCTGCTGGCCTTCCTCACCGAGGAGCCCGGGGCGCTTATGTCGCGCGAGCAGATCATGGAGGCGGTCTGGGACGCCAACTGGTTCGGGCCGACGAAGACGCTGGACGTGCATGTGGCGGCGCTGCGGCGCAAGCTCGCCGGGGTGATCACGATCGAGGCGGTGCGGGGGGTCGGGTTTCGGCTGGAGATCGTCAAGGGTGACCAGGACAACGGCGGTGGTGGCACGTCATGATCCGCCAGCTCATCCGTAGTTATGTCGTGCTCGTCGCCGGCGCCGTCGCCGTGTTCACCGTGCCCGTGGCCTTCTCTCTCACGGACCAGCTGCGGGACGACACCGCGGCTTCCGTCCGGCGTGAGGCCGACACCATGGCCCTGCTGCTCGGCAACGGGAACACCCCGTCCTGCGCGGCGCTGGACGAGATGGCCGATGCCTACGCCGGCCAGACACCCGGCAAGGTCGAGGTGACCGAGCGCTGCGCAACACGCCTGCCGAGCCCGCAGCAGGACGCGGCCCTGACCAAGGCTCTGGAGACGGGCGAGGCCACGACCGACTGGGGCTCGTCCTTCATCTGGGGGCCGGAGCTGAAGATCACGGTGGCCGCCCGCGAGAGCACAAGGGACCTCGACGGCCGCAACAGGGGCCCGGTCGTCGGCGCCGTACGCATCGTGTACAAGACCAGCGATCTGACCGACCGGCTGTGGACGATCTGGGGCTTCCGCGCGGGCCTCGCGGTGGCCGTCCTCGTCGCGGCCGCCGTGGTCGGCGCGGGTGTGGCCCGTCGGCTCACCCGCCCGCTGCGCCAGCTCAACGACACGGCGAGCAAGTTCAGCGACGGCGACCTGACGGCCCGCTCTCCCGTGACGGGCCCGAAGGAGACACAGACCCTCGCCCGCACACTCAACCAAGCGGGCGAGCGCCTGGACACCCTGATCGCCGCGCAGCGCATCTTCGTGGCCGACGCCTCGCATCAACTCCGTACTCCTCTCACCGCGTTGCGGCTGTCGCTGGACAACATCGCGGACGGTGTGGACGACGACTTCGTCAAGGAGGATGTCGCGCAGGCGACTGCGGAAGTCGTCCGGATGAGCCGCCTGGTGAACGGCATGCTGGTCCTGGCCCGGGCGGAGGCGAAGGTCAGCGCGACGGAACCCCTGCCCCTCTGGGACATCGTGCAGGAGAGGCTGGCGGTGTGGAGGCCGGCCGCCGACGAGCGTGGAGTCACCATCACGCTCAGGGGGAGTGCCGACGGCCGGCTGCTTGTGCTGACCAGCCCCGGTCATCTGGACCAGGTGCTGGACAACGTGCTCTCGAACGCCCTGGAGGTGTCACCGGACGGCGGCACGATCACCGTGCGGGTGGAGCCGAGGGGCGACGAGGTGATCCTGTCGGTGGACGACGAGGGCCCCGGCATGTCGGACGCGGAGAAGTCCCGCGCCTTCGACCGCTTCTGGCGCGGCCAGGGCCTGACCGGGAAGGCCGGATCCGGCCTCGGCCTCGCCGTCGTCAAGCAGCTGGTGACCGACGACGGCGGCACGGTGGCCCTGGGCGACGCTCCCGGGGGCGGGCTGTCCGTGCGGATCAGCCTTCGGGCATCAACGAGGAGTGGTGGTTGACGATCTTCCACTCGCCGTCCCGCTTCTCCCACTCGTAGGTGTAGCGGGCCTTGGCGATGCTCTTCTTGCCCGTGTCGTGGTCGGTGAGCGCGAACTGGTAGAGACCCGCGTCCAGCACCGAGTCCGAGTCGAGGACGTTGATGTGCGTCTCGATCTTCTTGCCGACCGGCTTGTTCGCCAGGAAGTGCTCGAAGTAGTCGATGCGGCTCTCGCGGTCGTCACGGACCTGGTCGGAAAGGGTGGGCAGCAGGACCGCGTCGTCCCAGTAGAGGTCGGCGACCTTCTCCGGGTCCTGGGTCTTCAGCGCCGCGTTCCACTCGTCGAACAGGGTGGCCACCTGCTTCTTGGTGGGCTTCGCCGCCTCCTCCGGTCCGGCGACGGCACCACCTGCGGCAAAGGTGCCGACGGCGACGAGGGCGGCTGCGGTGACGACGGCTACGCGCTTGCTTATGGATCGACGGGTCATCGCGAACTCCCAGTGCTGTGCGGTCTGGTGGGTCTCCCTCCGCTTTCTGTGTTCTCTGCGGTGGAGGTGACTCCAGATTCGCGTGGCACCGGTTAGGGCCCGTACAAGGCAGATACAGGGCCGGGACAGCGCCTGCCCAATTCACGCGGGGTGAGCCGCCGACTACACCACGTTCGCACTCCGGCGGTGCAGCAGGGCGGAACCGGCCCCGAGGGAGACTACGCCCATGCCGACGCCGGTCGCGACGGACTGGGCACCGTCCACGACGAACGGGGCGGCCACGGCGACTACGGCGTTGAAGAGGAGCAGGAACCACAGGACGGGGCGGGAGGAGAGCAGGGCCTTCATGACCGTTTCCTTCGGGGCGGGGCCGCTGCGGCGGCCGTTGACCTGGCGAGATCAACGATTCCGTTTCCGGGGGCGAGCGACGACGGAGTGGTCTCCCAAAAGGGAGGTGGAGTGGGCTACACCGTGACGGGTGAGGCGCTGCTGGCCGGCATCGTGCTGCTCGGCTCCTGCGTCCAGTGGCTCACCGGCATGGGCTTCGCGCTGGTCGCCGTACCCGCGCTGGTGCTGCTGCTCGGGCCGGCGGAAGGCGTCGCCCTCGCCAACTGTGCGTGCGGCGTGATCAGTGCGGTGGGCCTGGCGAACGGCCGGCGGCAGGTGCGGCCGGGCGCGATGGTGCCGCTGTGTGCCGCGGCGGCCTGCACGGTCCGCCGGAGCCGGGACTTGCCCAAGTACAGTCCGCAACAATGGAGATGGTCATTCAGCCGGCGGGAATCGGGGGCGTCATGGACAGTTCGTCATCTGATCGTCAGGGCGGGCGCCTCTGGTCCCCGACCCCCACCGCCGGGTCATGAAGGAACACTTCACGGGCAGCGCCGAGTGGCACGCTCGGATCGAGTACGGCGGCAAGGTGGCCGGAGCGGGCTTTTTGATCGCCCCGGACACCGTGCTGACCTGCGCTCACGTCGCCCAGTACGCCGAAGAGGCCGGGCTCGCCGTCACGTTCGTCGCGTGCCGCGACCGGCCCACCGTGCAGGCCCGCGTCGTCCACCACGGCGGCTGGGCCGGGCACCCCACCGACCCGGGCGACCTCGTCGTGCTGAAGCTGGAGCGGGACGTACCCGTCAGGCCGGCCGCGCTGGCCCCCGTCGGCGTCGCGTACGGCGCACGGCCGCGCAAGCTCGTGGTGTACGGCTTCCCCGCCGGCTACAACGAGGGCACGCTCGCCGAGTGCCGCATCACGGCACGCCAGCTGATCAGCGAGGAGTGGGTCCAGCTGGAGGCGTGGCAGCAGGGCGGGCAACCACTGGCCAGGGGCTTCAGCGGTGCCGCGGTCGCCCTGGAGGACACCGGTGAGGTCGTGGGCATGGTCACGGCGGCGTCCGGCGCCCGCGACGTGCGCAACGGGCGGATGATGCCCACGGAGGTCATGACCCGGCACTGGCCCGACCTTGAGCTCCTGACCCGCACAGCGAACACGTCGGCCGCGGCCTCCCCGTCCGCTTCGGTCCCCGTCTCCCGGACCGTGGAGAACTGGCGGGCCACGGTGTCGGGTTCACCGGTGTGGGACCTGGTGAAGCCCGCCCACCCGGACAGACCCGCCGGCCTGAAGGAACAGGCGGGTGAAGTGGTCGCCCGCCTGGCCGGGTTCTACGACACGGCGCGCGGCGGCATCAGCGACGACCCGTGGCACGACGAGAACCTCGCGCCGCGGATCGCCCACCGGACCAACCATCTGATCAGGGTCCTCTGGCCGGACTCGGAACCCCGCCTCGCGTCCGCCGAGGCCGCCCTGCTCGCCCTGCTGCCCTTCCTCTACCAGGCATACCGGACGAGCAACGCTGCCGAGCTGGCCACCGACGTGGATCCGGCCCGTCTGGACGAACTCGACGAACTCACCCCGGCCGCCTCGCTCCGGCGGAAGTACGAAGTGCTGCTGCGCGGACACGGCAGACTCGTCCGGCAGGCGAAGCGCGGTCATCTGCACGGCGATCCCGACGGAGAGCGGGAGGTCGGATGGTGGCTGTTCCACCAGTGGGCGAACCAACAGGCCGGAAATCTCGACCGGCTCCTGGCCGCCGTGTGCCCGGAGGGCAGCGACATCAGGCGCGTGCTCGATCCGGAGCTTGTGACGCGCCTGGTGACGTGCGTGCAGGTGCCGCCGCAGGAACTGTTCGACGTCACGCGCGAAGGACATCTGCGCGCCGAGGAATTCCAGCTCAACCTCCGCGGCCTTGAGTACCCGAAGGTGCGAGAACGCCTTACCGGGTCGCTGTTCGCGATCGCCCACCGCATGGCGATCGAGGTCACCGACCTCCCCTCGGTCGTCGTGGAGCATGTGGGCATTCCGTACGCCCTCTCTCCCGGCCGGGTCCTGCGCACGCTGGAGGAGGAGAAGGCGTCCTGGAGTGATCAGCGTGATGCCCTGCGGCTGAAGGCCACGTGCGACCACCCCGCCATCGTGGACGCCCTCACCGAGCACACACGGCGGCTGGAGCTGCTGCTGCGGCATGTGCGGCACGCGGACATACCCGGCCTCGGCACGCTGCCCGCCTACGCGAGCGCCAGTGACCTGCGCTCACCCGACGGGAACGGCACCCCGGGGCCGGTCAACGGGGTGATCCGGTTCCGGCTCGACGAGGCGCGGGTGCAGGAACTCCTCATGGGGGAAAACCTCTACCGCGACCGGTCCCTCGCCATCCGTGAGCTGTACCAGAACGCTCTGGACGCCTGCCGGTACCGTCACGCCCGGACGAAGGCCGACGACCCGCACACCGGTTACCAGGGCAGGATCGAGTTCACTCAGGGCGTCGAGGAGGGCCGGCACTTTCTGGAATGCCGGGACAACGGCATCGGCATGGACGAGACCATCCTGTCGCAGGCCTTCTCACAAGCCGGGGTCCGGTTCACCGATCTTCCCGACTTCAAGGACGAGCAGCAGGAATGGGACAGACGCGGTATCCGCATGCACCCCACCAGCCGCTTCGGCATCGGCGTCCTGAGCTACTTCATGCTCGCCGACGAGATCCGCGTCACGACCCGCCGCATGGACACGCGCAGGGAACTCACCGTCATCATCACCGGCCCCGGACACTACTTCCAGGTCCGCTCCTCCGACGAGCCACGCAGAGGACCGGGCACCAGCGTCCGGCTCTACCTGCGGGACGGTGACACCGCACCCTCCTGCGTCCGCGAACTCCGAAGGCTGCTCGGCATCGCCGAGTTCGACACCGTCGCCGAGCACGGATCGCAGAAGGAGACCTGGCAGGCGAATGTGCTGCGCCCCAGAGAGGCCCCGAGGCTGCGGCCCGACGGCTTCGACGCCCACGGCGCGCTGTTGTCCTGGTCGGACGATTCGGGCCGGCTCGACGGCCAGGTCGTCTGGTGCGAGGGCGGCGGCGGAATCCTGGTCGACGGCATCCATGTCGAACCCCGGGAACGACGCGGCGTCCTGACGGACCCCGACAACCGCCGACAGCTGCGGGGCGTCGTGGTGAACCTCAGCGGCAGGAGCCTGCCCAGGCGCCTCTCGACGGACCGCGCCGAGATCCTCGACGAGGATGTCTCCGACAAGGTGGAGCGGCTCATCAGGGCTTCCCTGCCGGCGTTGGTCACCAGCCGGGTGGTGCGGCGAGGGAAGGAGGAGCCCTGGCTGACCGCCAAGTGGCTGGCCGAGGTCGCGGGACGCAGCCCCGGGCTGGCGGACATCGTGACCGATGCCGCGGGGGAGCACGGGTGCGAGCTGGAGCTGCATGGTCAGCCGTCGCCGGTCGCCAGGGCCGGGTTCTTTCCCCAGGATGTCCATATCGTCCACCGTGATCACTCCGGGCTGTCGGAAACCGAGGCGTCCCTGGGAGAGACCCTGGCCGGCAAGGTCTACAGCGATCCCGACGACGTCACTCTGCTCTGGCGGCTGCTGGGTCAGCGTCCCAACGCCGAACTGGAGGCGCTGGCCGAGATAGTGCCGGATCTGAACCGGGTCGAGGGCGTACTCGCCGCCCGTCCCTCTGACGTCCTCATCCGCACCGCGTACTTCCAGAACTGGGACTACCGGCTCTGGCCCGACGACGAGTACGGGCGTGAGCAGCTCGGCACGCCGGGCCACAGCCTCTTCGTCGCCACTGTCTGCGGAACCTCGTACACGGACGTCGTGGCACGCCTGCGGCAACTCAGGCTTCCCGCCCCTGCACCATACGGTGCCGAGCCCGTTGCCGACTCGATCAACCTGGCGCTACTCAGCGATGACCTGCACGGACTCAACCGAGACGAGGATCCGCTGACCTGGCTCACCACCGACGAACCGGTGCCTCCGGGACATCTCCTCAAAGCCCACCATGCGCTGGGCATCAGCGTCAGCGAAGCGGCATGTCGTATGAAGACATTCGGCTTCGAGGTCCCCGAAGATGCCTGCCTGTTGGACACCCAGGACAAGGAGACGCTCAGGCTGCTCAGCCGGAACCTGAACGGCGACTGGCCCTGGTTGACTCCGGCCGAGCCCGTCGCGATCGGCCAGGTACTCGCCGCGGCCGCGGAGTTGGGATGGCCAGTGCCAGAGGTGACGAGCAGACTCCGCAGCCATGGGCTAGAGGTGAATCTCGACCCGGCGCACGAACCACGTGCGGACGACCTCCTGTCGCAGGGCGCGCAGTGGGGCTGGAACATCAGAGATCTGACCGGCATGACGGAAGAGACCGTTCCGCCAGGTGCTGTCGCCGACGTGGCGGTACAGCACGATGTGCCGCTGGCGGAGATCTCCCGACGGATCGCAGCAGTGGGCCTCACCCCACCCCCCGCCCTGCCGGACCGTGCCGACAGCTCTGACCTGGTGTTTCTCAGGGTCGATGCCGACGAGGACAGCCCCTGGCTGAGCGCTGGAGCGGAGGTCCCCCTCCTCCATGTGGCACATGCGTCCGGTGTGACTGGGCTGCCACCGGCAGCGGTGGCGTCCAGACTCCGCGCCTACGGCCTGGTCCCGCCGGATGCGCCGTTCCCCGAAAGCCTCGGGCCGGACGACGTCACGCTGGTCCGCCGAGAGCGGGACGGCTCCAGCATGAGGAGTTCGTACACGCCCGGTGAACGAGTGCCGACGCACCGTGTGATCACTGTTTCCGTTGAACTCCGTATGCCACTGCGGGATGTGATTGACCGTCTGGCTCAGTACGGACTGGGCACCTCCTACGAACCGCTGCCAACAGCTCCGGATGAACTCGATCCCGCTCTCGTCCTCTTGGGACCTGAACACAACAGGAGCACTCGGCGATGGCTCGACTGGAACGAACCAGTACCGCCGCACCATCTGATCTCCGCACCGGCCAGGCTGGAGATCGAGCCCGACGAGGTGGCGGAAGCTCTTTCCGCCCTTGGCTTCCGGATCCCGGAGTACCGAGCCGACGAGTGGGACGAGGTCGATCGCCGTCTCTGCGTGGAATCCCACAGCAAGGATTCCGAGACGATCCGCCTCCCCCTGGGGCTGGGTCAGCCCATCTCCGACTTCCTCCTCATCGCCCGCTACGCCGACCTGCCGGTCGACGAACTCGTGCGACGGCTGACCCGTCTCGGCGTCGATCTCCAGCGAGTGGTCGACGCCGTCCACGCCGCCCTCCCCCACGTCCCCGGCCTGGAATGGGAAGGCGGCTCCCCGTGATCAGCCCGCGTTGCTCACACCCGCCCCCCGAACAACGCCACCAGCCCGTGGTCCAGCTCCGCCCCCACCGTCTCCTCACCCGGCGCGATCACGGTGAAGGTGCGGGCCAGGAAGCGGTACAGGTCCGCGGTGGCGAAGCGGAGCACGGCCGTGCCCGCCGGTGAGTGGAACTCGACGTACGTGTGGGACGACCCGCACGGCCGGACCCGTACGGTGCCGAGCCCGGCAGGGGCGTGCAGCCCGTCGCTCAGCAGCACGCGGGCGAACGTCCAGGTCGTGACCTCGCCGTCGAGCGTGACGTGGGGCGGGAAGTCGAGGTGCACGGCCAGCGGGTCGGCCGAGGTGTAGCGGAGGGTGGCGGGTATCGCGATGTCCTTGTCCGCGGCGGTGATCAGGCAGGCGCCGGTCGGCTGCTCCAGGGTGACGTACATGGTCGGGCTCCGATTCGGGGGGCGGCGGGGGCACCGGCCGGGTGTGGCCGTTGGTGAATGTGCGCCTGTGAGACCGCCCAGGGGGCCCGCGCATTACGCCACTTCAGAAGCCTTTTCCTGTAACGCGCGTCACCCTTCCCTCAGGGCGCCCGAGTAATCCCTGGCCCGCTTCCCCTCGCACGGCTACGGTCCCCGGATGGAGATCTTGCGATACGTGGCCTTCAGCAGCGATCCCTCGGGAGGCAACCCCGCGGGTGTGGTCCTCGACGCCACCGGGGTCGACGACAAGGCGATGCTGGCGACGGCGGCCGACGTCGGCTACTCGGAGTCGGCGTTCGTGGTGCCGTCCGCCGACGGCACGCTGGACGTGCGGTACTTCAGCCCGCTGGCCGAGGTGCCGTTCTGCGGCCACGCGACGATCGCGACGGCCGTCGCCCACGCGGAACGACACGGCACCGGACGCCTGTCGCTGCGTACCCAGGCGGGCCCCGTCACCGTGACCACCGACCGCACGGCGGACGGCACCGTGGTGGCGACCCTGGTCAGCGTGGCGCCGCGGACGGCGCCGATCGGCGAGGCCGAACTGGCCGAGCTGCTGGCGATCCTGGGCTGGGCCGCCGAGGACCTGGACCCGGCGCTGCCGCCGCGCGTGGCCTTCGGCGGGGCCTGGCACCCGGTGATCGCCGCCGCGAGCCGGGAGCGGCTGGCCGAGCTGGACTACGACATGGCAGCGCTCGCCGAGCTGATGGCCCGCGAGGACTGGACCACCGTCGACCTGGTCTGGCGGGAGTCCGCCACGGTGTTCCACGCCCGCAACCCGTTCCCGCCCGGCGGTGTGGTCGAGGACCCTGCCACGGGTGCGGCGGCGGCCGCGTTCGGCGGCTATCTGCGGGAGCTCGAACTCGTCGCCCCGCCCGCCACCCTGACGATCCATCAGGGCGCGGACATGGGCAGGCCGAGCACGATCACGGTGACGGTACCGGCCGGGCCGGACACGGGTATCGGCGTGACCGGCACGGCCGTACGGATCTGAGGCGGGAGATCCGGGCCGACGGATCCGAGCTGACCGGTCCGAGCTACTGGCGCTGGGCGGGCCGGATTCCGAGCGGCCCCCCGATCTCCTCCGCCATGACCCTCCCGGCCTCGAACTCGAGCGTCTCGTCGCCCATCATGCTCTGGTCCGTGTCCAGCCCGTCCAGCTCCTCCAGGGGCTGGTTCAGGCGGACGTGGGCCAGCACCGAGTGCAGGGCGCGCAGGGTCGCCGAGGCCGTGGTGCCCCAGTTGGAGAAGTACGAGAACTGCCACCACCACAGGGCCTCGGTGGTGCGGCCGGCACGGTAGTGGGCCATGCCGTGGCGGAGGTCGGTGATGACGTCGGCCAGGTCGTCCGAGATCCGGGCCGGGACCGGGGCCTTACGGGGCTCGTAGGGGTCGAAGACCTCCGAGTAGACGTCCACCGGATCCAGCAGGCGGGCGAGGTTCTCGCGGAGTTCGTCGACGTCGGGCTCCGGGCCCAGGTCGGGCTCGTAGCGCTCGTCGGGGACGATGTCCTCGTGGGCGCCCAGGCGACCGCCGGCCAGGAGGAGTTGGGAGACCTCCAGCAGCAGGAAGGGCACGGTCGAGCCCGGCTCGTCGCCCTTCGCGACCTCCGTGACGGCGACCAGGAAGCTCTCGATCTGGTCCGAGATCTGGACCGCGAAGTCGTCCGGGTCCGGCTCGGTCGCGTGCAGCGTGGCGTCAGACATCTAGGAGTCGTCTCCCCTCGAAGGCGCGGCCGAGGGTGACCTCGTCCGCGTATTCCAGGTCGCCACCCACCGGGAGGCCGCTGGCCAGGCGGGTGACCTTCAGGCCCATGGGCTTGATCATGCGTGCGAGGTACGTGGCCGTGGCCTCGCCCTCCAGGTTCGGGTCGGTGGCCAGGATCAGCTCCGTGACCGTCCCGTCGGCCAACCGCGCGAGAAGTTCTCGTATCCGCAGGTCGTCCGGTCCGACACCCTCGATCGGGCTGATCGCGCCGCCGAGGACGTGGTAGCGGCCGCGGAACTCGCGGGTCCGCTCGATCGCCACGACGTCCTTCGGCTCCTCGACCACGCAGATCACCGCCGGGTCACGGCGCGTGTCCCGGCAGATGTTGCACAGCTCCTCCTGCGCGACATTCCCGCACGTCGCGCAGAAGCGGACCTTCGCCTTGACCTCCATCAGGGCCTGGGCGAGGCGCCGTACGTCCGTCGGTTCCGCTTGCAGGATGTGGAAAGCGATCCGCTGCGCGCTCTTGGGACCGACGCCGGGCAGCCGTCCCAGCTCGTCGATGAGGTCCTGGACCACGCCTTCGTACAACGGACTGCCGTCCTTCCTGGGGTTCCTTACGGTACGTACGGTAGTTGGCGGCGGCCCGTCTTAGAAAGGCACGCCCGGGAACACCTGAAACGTCCGTGACGTCAGAAGGGCAGGCCCGGGATGCCGCTGCCGCCGCCCAGGCCCTGGGCCAGCGGGCCCAGCTTCTGCTGCTGGAGCGTCTGCGCGTTCTCGTTGGCCGCCTGTACGGCCGCGATGACCAGGTCGGCGAGGGTCTCGGTGTCCTCCGGGTCCACCGCCTTCGGGTCGATCTTGAGCGCCCTGAGTTCGCCGGAACCCGTCACGGTGGCCTTCACCAGGCCGCCGCCCGCCTGGCCCTCGACCTCCGTCTGAGCCAGTTCCTCCTGCGCCCTCGCCAGGTCCTGCTGCATCTTCTGGGCCTGCTGGAGCAGCTGCTGCATGTTGGGCTGGCCACCACCGGGGATCACGATCAGCTCCTTGCGTATTACGGGGTCTGTACGGGGTTTCCGCTCGGTTTCCCGTTCAGCACGAGCCTACGTGGTCCGGGCAGCCGTCGCCCCGGCACTCTTTCGAGTGAGAGGAACTGGCGTCCTATATCTGATCAAGACCTGATCAAGACCCTCTTCTGGGCGGAAAAGAGGCGAAAGGCATCTCTTCGCCACCCATTGGGCGGTAGGAAGGGTCCGGCGCGTCAGCCTCAGGTGTTGCATGACGTTCCGTGCGCCGCGGGGGTCGTACCCCGGTCGTACGCAAGGTCACGCACCGTGATCAGTAGGGAGTGCCGGGTGGTTCAGCCGGAGATGCAGCCCGACAGGTCGCCGCGGGACAGGCGGGGTGGTGAGGGGGCGGCCGGACCACGGCCGGGCGATCTGACGGGGCGGGCGTTTCCGCTCGGCGACTGGGGGGAGCCCGCGGTACGGCTGCACGAGCTGTACCGGTGGGTGGAGCGCGGGGCGATGGACACGGCGGCGTGGTATCTCGCGGACCGGGTGTGGAAGCGGCGGGGGGCTTGGGCGTTGCGGGGCGGGG
>NZ_LGUR01000241.1 GCF_001270495.1 Streptomyces viridochromogenes | reverse complement strand
GCGCGAAGTTCTCGGAGGCGATCATCTCCAGGGTGGACTGCTGGCGCTCCAGCTCGGCGTCGAGCGCGGCGGCGATCGCCGGGTCCAGCTCGTGCAGGGGGGTGTTCAGAAGCGACTTGTCATACATGGGGGCAGACATGGGGGCTACGACTCCTCAGCCGGCGGTGTGGGCGGCGTACTCGTCGGCGGAGAGCAGGTCGGCCGGCTCCTCCGTGACGCGTACCTTGAACAGCCAGCCGCCCTCGAAGGGGGCGGAGTTCACCAGCGCCGGGTCGTTCACCACGTCCTCGTTGATCTCGGTGATCTCGCCGGTGACCGGGGAGTACAGGTCGGACACCGACTTGGTCGACTCCAGCTCACCGCAGGTGTCACCCGCGGTCACGGTCGAGCCGACCTCGGGGAGCTGGGCGTAGACGACATCGCCGAGCGCGTTGGCCGCGAACTCGGTGATGCCGACCGTCGAGACGCCGTCCTCGGCGGTCGACAGCCACTCGTGCTCCTTGCTGTAGCGCAGCTGCTGGGGGTTGCTCATGTCGTGAATTCTCCTGTACGCGCGGGAGTGGTGATGAATGGGGGACTGCTGGGAACGTGTGTGAGCAGCGCAAATGTGCGCAGGGTCACGCACGGGCCGCTGCCAGTCGCTGCTTGTGGGCTGGACGTGTGGGTTGGACTTCTGGGCCGTACTTCTGGGCCAGTCTCTCCGTACGGCGTTACTTCTGCCGCTTGTAGAAGGGCAGCGCCACGACCTCGTACGGCTCGTGGCTGCCGCGGATGTCCACACCGACCCCGGCCGTGCCCGGCGCCGAGTGCGCCGCGTCGACGTACGCCATGGCGATCGGCTTGCCCAGCGTGGGGGAGGGCGCGCCGGAGGTGACCTCGCCGATGACCTCGCCACCGGCGACGACCGGGTAACCGGCGCGCGGGACGCGACGGCCCTCGGCGACCAGGCCGACGAGGACGCGCGGCGGGTTCTCCGAGGCGCGGGCGGCTGCCGCGGCGAGCGCCTCGCGCCCGACGAAGTCGCCCTCCTTGTCGAACTTCACCACCCGGCCGAGCCCGGCGTCGAAGGGGGTGAGGGAGGTCGACAGCTCGTTGCCGTACAGCGGCATGCCCGCTTCCAGCCGCAGCGTGTCCCGGCAGGACAGCCCGCAGGGGACCAGGCCGACGCCCTCGCCGGCCTTGGTCAGCGCCTGCCACAGCTCGACGGCGTGCTCCGGCTTCACGAACAGCTCGAAGCCGTCCTCGCCGGTGTAGCCGGTGCGCGCGATGAGGGCGGGGACGCCGGCGACGGTGCCGGGCAGACCGGCGTAGTACTTCAGCCCGTCGAGGTCGGCGTCGGTCAGCGACTTCAGGATGCCCGGGGACTCGGGGCCCTGGACGGCGATCAGCGCGTACGCGTCCCGGTCGTCGCGGACCTCGGCGTCGAAGCCGGCCACCCGCTCGGTCAGCGCGTCCAGCACGACCTGGGCGTTGGAGGCGTTGGCGACGACCATGTAGTGAGAAGACCCGGCCTCGGTGTCGGCGAGCCGGTAGACGATCAGGTCGTCGAGGATGCCGCCGTCGGCCTGGCAGATCATGGTGTAGCGGGCGCGGCCGACGCCGACGGAGGCGATGTTGCCGACCAGGGCGTGGTTCAGGAAGGCGGCGGCCTGCGGACCGGTGACGGTGATCTCGCCCATGTGGGAGAGGTCGAAGAGCCCGGCCCTCGTCCGCACGGCGTTGTGCTCGTCGCGCTCGGAGCCGTACCGGAGGGGCATGTCCCAGCCGGCGAAGTCGGTCATCGTCGCGCCGAGCGAGCGATGCGTGGCATCGAGCGCGGTGTGACGGAGTTCTTCTGTACTGCTCATCGGCGGATGTCTCCCAAGGCATGACACGGGCGAGGTCGTTCCTCCCCATCTGTCATCGGAACCTGAGAGGTTCGCCATGACCCGCGAAAGACCAGGTCACGGCTTGCACCTTGGGTGGGGCCACGGCATCTCGCAGAGAGACGGAGCGGCCCGCTTTTCAGATGTGCCTCGCCCGCGCGGTAACGGGGCCTGAGAGATTCAAGGGAGGGACTTGCTCCTTCGGCGCCCCGGCGATGGACTGCTGGGGACTCTCCCGCGCGGATTCAAACGGCCGATATGCAGTTGGCGCGCACATCATTGCATGCCACGCTCGTCAACGGCAGGCCGCGTCTGTAACCGGCTTGTGGCAGGAGGTGAACGAAAATGCGAGAGATCATCCATTACCTTCTCTTTACGCTCAGTGGGGATGGGGAATCCTGACCCCGGAGGAGGACGATGACGGTGAACCGCACTACGGCGTACGCCACGACCTCGGGCATGGCGCTGCCCAAGCAGCCCGCGGCCCCGGCGGCCGAAGCCCGCGGCACGTGCCTTGCACCCGTGGTCCGTGACCTGCGCGAGCGCTCCGGCCGCAGTCCGCACGCGCTGCTCTTCGGCCCTCAGGACCTCGTCGTGATCACCGGCCTGCCCGGCAGCGGCAAGTCCACGCTGATGAAGCGGACGGTGAAGGGCACCCGCATCGACTCCCAGGACACCCGGGACCGCTGGGACGCCCGCATGCCCCGCTTCCTCCCCTACGCCGTCTACCGCCCCCTGGTCCGCCTCGCGCACTACGCGGGACTGCGCCGCGCGGTGCGCTCCGGCGAGGGCCTCGTCGTGCACGACTGCGGCACCCAGGCATGGGTGCGCGGCTGGCTGGCCCGCGAGGCCCGCCGCCGCGGCGGCAGCCTGCATCTGCTGCTGCTCGACGTCCCCCCGGACACGGCCCTGGAAGGCCAGCGCGAACGCGGCCGAGGCGTCTCGCGGTACGCCTTCCTGCGCCACCGCAGAGCAGCCGCCCACCTGCTGACCTCGGCGGAGAAGGGCAACCTGCCCCATGGCTGCGGCTCGGCGGTACTGATCGACCGGGAGGCGGCGGACACCCTGCGCCGAATCGGTTTCGCGGGCTAGGCCCTGTCGTCTGGATCACCGCGGCGCGCGGGCCGGGCCGGGTCCGCAAAGTTCCCGGCGGACAGGACCTGGGCCGCCGTAGGCCCGCACGGGGTGGCCACCCGCTAGCCTTTTGAGCCACAGCAGCGGTTCTCAGCAGGCGGTTGACAGCAGATGGACTTCCCAGCGGAACTTCCCGCGGACTTCCCGGCACAGACACACCTCCATCCGCACGGCGGCTGGCCCGGCAACGAGCTGGAGGAGGTGCTCTCGGCGTCCCTCGGGCTGCCCTCGGCCGGTGGCCGGATCATCGAGGTGCTGGGCCGCAGCTTCGTCTGGGTGCCCCTGCCCAACGGAGGCGGCCCGGACAGCGGCCCGCTGGACCTGCCGACGGTGGAGATCGAGGGCCAGGCGTACGTCCCGGTCTTCAGCTCCGAGGAGCAGTTCCGCCAGGTCGTGGGCGCCCACCTGTCGTACACCATCGCCCCCGCCGTGGAGTTCGCCCGCGGCCTGCCCCCGTACGTGGGCATCGCCGTGAACCCCGACGGCATGGTCGGCGTGCCCCTGCCGCCCGCCGTGGTGGCCGAGCTCTGCCGCGTGGGCCGGACGCCGCTGGACGGCCTCACCTCCGGGGGGCGGGTCAAGCTCCACGAGCCCGACTGGCAGGACGAGCCGGTCGACTTCCTCGCCGCGGCGTCGGCCGAGTTCGCCTCGACCGGCGTGGTCACGACGGCCCGCCGCTGCCTGGCGGAGATCGAGACGGCCGCCCCGGTGATGTTCATCGGCGTGGAACTCTCCCACTGGGAGGGCGACTTGCGCGCGGCCCCCATGGACGCCCTGTCCCGAGCCCTGGGCCGCGCCCCGGTCCCCTGGCCGGTCAACCTGGTCCTCCTCGACGTGGCCCAGGACCCGGTGATCGACTGGATGCGCACGAAGGTCCGCCCGTTTTACCAGCGGGACTTCTAGGCGCCGGTGCGGGCGACGCCGGCAGGGCGTGGGGCTGTGACATATGCGGCTCCGCCGCGGGGCGCGGTCAACCACGAATCACCCGCTCCCGCACACGACGTCAAGTCCCGAGGTCTCAACGGCTCTCCCAGCGGAGCGCCTAAGCTGGGCTCAAAGCCAAATTTCCCGAAGGGGCGGTAAAAGGTGAGCGCGAGCGGCACCACCTCGACCGGACAGGTCGAGCACATGCTGCGCCAGGTGACGCCCGGGCGCTACGACGCCTACGAGGCCCTCCTGCGCGCCCTCGCGACCCCGTCCTCCGGCCAGGTCTGGATGCTGCTCTGGCACGGCCAGGCCGGCTCCCCGGACGCCCAGTACGGAAACATGGAGGTCGAGGGCTACGGCTACGCCCCGTGCGTCACCTCCGCCCAGGAACTGTCGGCCAGCGGCTGGAACCGCTCGTACGAGGTGGTCGACGGCATCGACGTCGCCCGCACCCTCTACCCGGACCACTTCGGCCTCTGGCTGAACCCGCACGCCCCGGGCGGCGGCGTCGGCATCCCGTGGCTCGACCTGCGCCGCATCGCCACCGGCCTGGACCGCCAGCCCGCCGGCCCGCTCCGCCTGACGGAACCCGGCATCGAGATCCCGCAGTTCTACGCCCTGCTCGCGCAGAACGCCCACCGCACCCCGGCCGTCCGCTCCCTGCGCCGTGCCTGGGTGCAGCCGGCGCTCGGCGCGCCGTATCTCGCGATCGGGCTCGACGTGTACGACACCAGCCCGCCCGCCGTCGACTCCGTGCGCTCGATGATGCTCCAGTCGATCGGCGCCGTCCCGGACGGGCTTCCGGTCTCGACCGTGGCGATGTCCGACGAGGACGACCCGGTCGCCATGTGGATGCGGGCGACCGCCCGCCCGTTCTACGACCGCGAGGCGCACGCCCCCGCCCCCGCGCAGGCGCCGGCGGCCGGCTACGGCTACCCACCGCCACAGGGCCGTTACTGATCATCCATGGGCTAGCCTACCGAGCGGTCGGTGACCCGGCTGTCGTAGGCACAAAGGGCCGCCGACTTCGGTTTCCCAGGTGAATCTCCGCGCGTAGATGTGATCGGAAGGTCCCGGTCCGCCCTCATACGCCCCAACTGGCACGCGTCCGGCCGCCGTTACCCACTGTCCGGATAACGGAACCCCGCAGACAGCATCACGGTTGCGCATACTTTCCTTGCCAACTCTGGCAACAGATCGCCAAAGCGTTGAAGACTCCCCGCACAAGACACGGACCGATGGGTCCTGTGTGCGAGTTGGAGCAACCGCTACAGCGGCAGCCAGGGGGGCCGGCAACCGTCGGCCGAGAGGGGTCAGACGTACCGTGACGGCACCGATCGAGACCACCGGATCGCAGGCCGACGCCCAGCCTGAGGCCGTGCTGAAGGGGGTCGACGCCCAGAAGATCGAGGGCCGGTCACTCGGGCAGATCGCCTGGACCCGTTTCAAGCGCGACAAGATCGCGGTGGCGGGCGGCATCGTTGTCGTGCTGCTCATCCTCGTGGCGGCCCTGTCCCGCCCCCTCCAGGCGCTGCTGGGGCTCGACCCCAACGCCTTCCACCAGGACCTGATCGACCCCAACACCTCGCTGCCCAAGGGCGACTTCGGCGGCATGAGCTGGGACCATCCGCTGGGTGTCGAGCCGAAGTTCGGCCGGGACATCCTCGCGCGCATCCTGGAGGGCTCCTGGGTCTCCCTGGTCGTGGCCTTCGGTGCGACGATCCTGTCCAACGTGATCGGGACGGTCCTCGGCCTCGTCGCCGGCTACTACGGCGGACGGGTCGACACCATCGTCAGCCGGCTCATGGACACCTTCCTCGCGTTCCCGCTCCTGCTGTTCGCCATCGCCATCTCCGCGACGCTCCAGGGCGGTGCCTTCGGCCTCGAAGGACTGCCCCTTCACATCTCCGTCCTGATCTTCGTCATCGGCTTCTTCAACTGGCCGTACATGGGACGCATCGTGCGCGGTCAGACCCTGGCCCTGCGCGAGCGGGAGTTCGTCGACGCCTCCCGGGGGATGGGGGCCGGCGGGCCGTACATCCTCTTCAAGGAACTGCTGCCCAACCTCGTCGCGCCGATCATCGTCTACTCGACGCTGCTCATCCCGACGAACATCCTCTTCGAAGCCTCGCTGAGTTTCCTCGGTGTGGGTATCCAGCCGCCCCAGGCGTCCTGGGGCGGGATGCTCAACCAGGCCGTCGACTTCTTCGAGGTCGACCCGCAGTACATGATCGTTCCCGGCCTGGCGATCTTCATCACGGTGCTGGCCTTCAACCTCCTCGGTGACGGCCTCCGGGACGCACTCGACCCCCGCAGCCGCTGACGTACGCGGTCGCGACACCCGGCTGCGACCCGACGTCCCACCCAAGTGTCCAACTACGAAGGGGAATCCGACCATCATGCGAAGGTCAGCAATGGCCGCAGTTGCGGTCGCCAGTAGCGCCGGCCTGCTTCTCGCGGGCTGCAGCAAGGCCGACGAAGGCAGCGACACGCCCAAGGGCGCCGGCGCGAACGCCGCGACCAAGGGAGTGGTGAACGCCTCCACCCACAAGGGCGGCACGGTCACCTACGCGAGCGCCGACGCTCCCGAGTCCCTGGACCCGGGCAACATGTACTACGCCTACGGCTACAACTTCAGCCGCCTCTACGCGCGTCCCCTGATGACCTTCAAGCCCGCCCCCGGTGAGGCGGGCAACGAGCTCGTCCCGGACCTCGCGGAGGGCGCGGGCACGCCCAGCGACGGCGGCAAGACCTGGACGTACAAGATCCGCCAGGGCGTCAAGTTCGAGGACGGCACCGCGGTCACCTCGAAGGACGTCAAGTACGCGGTGGAGCGTTCGAACTTCGCGCGTGACGTGCTCTCCCTCGGCCCCAACTACTTCCAGAACCTGCTGGACGACCCGGACAAGTACAAGGGCCCCTACAAGGACAAGAGCGAAAAGGGCATCTCGTCCATCGAGACCCCGGACGACCACACGATCGTCTTCCACCTGAACAAGGCGTTCGCCGAGTTCGACTACCTCGTCAGTGCCCCGCAGACGGCCCCCGTGCCGCGGGCCAAGGACACGGGTGTGGACTACACCAAGAAGGTCGTCTCCTCCGGCTCGTACAAGTTCGAGAAGTACGAGGAGGGCAAGCAGATCGTCCTGGTCCGCAACCCCGAGTGGGACGCCAAGACGGACCCGCTGCGCAAGCAGTACCCGGACAAGATCGTGGTGAACCTCAAGGTCAACAAGGCCACGATCGACAAGGACGTGATGTCCGGGGCCACCATGATCGACATCCAGGGCACCGGTGTCGACGCGCAGACCCAGGCGCAGATCCTGGGCAAGAAGGACCAGATGGCCAACACGGACAACGCGCCGGGCGGTCGTCTCATCTACGCGGCGATCAACACCAAGCTGGCGCCGTTCAACAACGTCGAGTGCCGCAAGGCCGTCGAGTACGCGATCGACAAGACCGCCGTGCAGACCGCGATGGGCGGACCGATCCGCGGTGACATCGCCACCACGGCCCTGCCCACCGACGTCTCGGGCTACGAGAAGGCCGACATCTACGCCACCAAGGGCAGCAAGGGCGACGTGGCCAAGGCCAAGGAGCACCTGAAGGCCTGCGGCAAGGAGGGCGGCTTCAAGACCTCCATCTCGGCCCGCACCGACCGGCAGGGCGAGGTCGACGCGGCCACCGCGATCGTCGGCGCGCTGAAGAAGGTCGGCATCGACGCGGACATCAAGCAGTACCCGTCCGGCAAGTACTTCTCCGACTACGCGGGCGTGCCCAAGTTCGACGAGAAGAACAACATCGGCCTGATGATGATGCAGTGGGGCGCCGACTGGCCCACCGGCTACGGCTTCCTGCAGCAGATCGCGCACGGCAAGGCCATCAGCCAGTCCGGTAACACCAACCTGTCCCAGCTGGACGACCCCGCGATCAACAAGCTGCTGGACGACGCGATCGGCAACACCGACGAGGCCGCCCGTACCAAGGCGTACACCGAGGTCGACCAGAAGATGATGGAGCAGGCCGCCATCGTGCCGCTGACCTACTTCAAGGTCCTGCTGTACCGCACGCCGCACGCCACCAACCTGGTGTCGTCGTCCGCCTGGAGCGGTCAGTACGACTACCTCAACGTCGGTACCGCCGAGAAGTAGCCCCGGAAGGCAGGTGAAGGCATTGGCGCCCGCGGACTTCGTCATCCGCGGGCGCCGGCGCCGGTCCTCGTGATCTCGTACATCATCCGCCGGACGATCGCGGCACTGGTCCTGCTGCTCGTCGTCACCGCGGTCACCTTCGGCATCTTCTTCATCCTGCCGAAACTCGCAGGGCAGACCGCCGACCAGCTGGCACAGCAGTACATCGGCAAGAACCCCACCCCCGAGGACATCGCCGCGGTCAAGGCGAACCTCGGACTCGACCA
The DNA here is from genome assembly GCF_001270495.1 of Streptomyces viridochromogenes. Classification (GTDB taxonomy): domain Bacteria; phylum Actinomycetota; class Actinomycetes; order Streptomycetales; family Streptomycetaceae; genus Streptomyces; species Streptomyces viridochromogenes_A. Next base: position 212,140 of record NZ_LGUR01000241.1, on the reverse strand, counting down.
GCCGATCTACGTCCAGTACTGGGAGTTCATCAAGGGGATCGTCTCCGGCGCCACATACGACCTCGGCCCCACCACGGTCCGCTGTGACGCCCCCTGCTTCGGCTACTCCTTCAAGGACCACATCGAGGTCTGGCCCCAGCTGACCGAACGGCTGCCGGTCACCCTCTCGCTGGCTCTCGGCGCCGCCGTGATGTGGCTGGTCGGCGGTATCGCGGCCGGTGTCATCTCGGCGCTCAGGCCGGGCTCGTTCTTCGACCGGTCCGCCATGGGCGTGGCCCTGGCCGGCGTCTCCCTGCCCATGTTCTTCACCGGGCAGTTGGCCCTGCTGTTGTTCAGCTACAAGCTGGAGATCTTCGGCAGAACCTACGTCCCCTTCACCGAGAACCCCTCTCAGTGGGCCAACACCCTGTTCCTGCCATGGTGTTCGCTGGCTCTGCTCTACTCGGCCATCTACGCCCGGCTGACCCGCTCGGGCATGCTGGAGACAATGAACGAGGACTTCATCCGAACCGCTCGGGCCAAGGGCCTGCGCGAGCGAAAGGTCGTCGTCCGGCACGGTCTGCGGGCCGCGCTGACCCCGCTGGTGACGGTCTTCGGCATGGACATCGGCCTGCTGCTCGGCGGTGCCGTCATCACCGAGACGGTGTTCTCCCTGCACGGCATCGGTGAGTACGCGGTACAGGCGATCACCGCCAACGACCTGCCCCCGATCCTCGGGGTGACCCTGCTCGCGGCGTTCTTCGTCGTCTTCATGAACCTTGTGGTGGACCTGCTGTACGCCACGATCGACCCGCGGGTGAGGCTGTCGTGACCGACCTGACCAAGACCGGGGCCGCTGTGGGCGAGCCCGTACGCGCCGGCGAGCCGCCCCGGGCGTTCCTCGAAGTGCGCGACCTCAAGGTGCACTTCCCGACCGACGACGGCCTGGTCAAGTCCGTGGACGGTCTCTCCTTCCAGCTGGAGAAGGGCAGCACCCTCGGTATCGTGGGCGAGTCCGGCTCCGGCAAGTCCGTGACCTCACTGGCCGTCATGGGCCTGCACCGCCTGGGCAACCGCGGCAAGAACGTGCAGATGTCCGGCGAGATCTGGCTCGACGGCAAGGAACTCGTCTCGGCCAGCCCCGACGAGGTGCGCCGGTTGCGCGGCCGCGAGATGGCGATGATCTTCCAGGACCCGCTGTCCGCCATGCACCCGTACTACACGGTCGGCAACCAGATCGTGGAGGCGTACCGGGTCCACAACAAGGTCGACAAGAAGACCGCCCGCCGCCGGGCCGTCGAACTCCTCGACCGCGTCGGCATCCCGGAGCCGGACAAGCGCGTGGACATGTACCCGCACGAGTTCTCCGGCGGTATGCGGCAGCGCGCCATGATCGCCATGGCCCTGGTGAACAACCCCGAGCTGCTGATCGCGGACGAGCCGACCACCGCGCTCGACGTGACCGTGCAGGCGCAGATCCTCGACCTCGTCCGGGACCTCCAGAAGGAGTTCGGCTCCGCGGTCATCATCATCACGCACGACCTCGGCGTGGTCGCCGAGATCGCCGACGACATCCTTGTGATGTACGGCGGACGCTGCGTGGAGCGCGGACCCGTCGACAAGATCTTCTACGAGCCGGCGCACCCCTACACCTGGGGCCTGCTCGGCTCGATGCCGCGCATCGACCGCGAGCAGACCGACCGGCTCATCCCGGTCAAGGGACAGCCGCCGAGCCTCATCAACGTCCCCTCGGGCTGTGCGTTCAACCCGCGCTGCCCCTACGCGGACGTCCCCAAGGGCGGGGTCACCCGCACCGAACGCCCCGAGCTGCGCGAGGTCGGCAGCAGGCACTTCACCGCCTGCCACCTGTCGCAGGAGGACCGCACCCGGATCTGGACCGAAGAGATTGCGCCGAAGCTGTGAGCGAGACTGAGACCGGGGCCGGGACGGCGGCCGTGAAAGCCGGGTCGGCCGGCGACGAGAAACCGCTGCTCAAGGTCGAGGGCCTGGTCAAGCACTTCCCCATCAAGAAGGGCCTGCTGCAGCGGCAGGTCGGCGCGGTCAAGGCCGTGGACGGCATCGACTTCGAGGTGCGCCGCGGGGAGACCCTCGGCGTCGTGGGCGAGTCCGGCTGCGGCAAGTCGACCATGGGCCGGCTCATCACCCGGCTGCTGGAGCCGTCCGGCGGCAGGATCGAGTTCGACGGCACGGACATCACGCACCTGAACACGAGCGGCATGCGCCCGCTCCGTCGCGACGTGCAGATGATCTTCCAGGACCCGTACGGCTCGCTGAACCCCCGGCACACCATCGGCAGCATCGTCTCGGCGCCGTTCCGGCTGCAGGGCGTCGAACCCGAGGGCGGCGTCAAGAAGGAGGTCCAGCGCCTCCTTGAGCTGGTGGGCCTGAGCCCCGAGCACTTCAACCGCTACCCGCACGAGTTCTCCGGCGGCCAGCGCCAGCGCATCGGCATCGCCCGTGCGCTGGCCCTGAAGCCCCGGATGGTCGTGGCCGACGAGCCGGTCTCCGCGCTCGACGTGTCGATCCAGGCGCAGGTCGTGAACCTGATGGACGACCTCCAGGACGAGCTCGGGCTGACGTACGTGATCATCGCGCACGACCTGTCCGTCGTACGCCATGTCTCGGACCGCATCGCGGTGATGTACCTCGGCAAGATCGTGGAGCTGGCCGAACGGGACGCGCTGTACGCGTCGCCGATGCACCCGTACACCAAGGCCCTGCTGTCGGCGGTGCCGATCCCGGACCCGAAGCGGCGCACGGCCAAGAGCGAGCGCATCCTGCTGCGCGGTGACGTGCCCTCGCCGATCGCCCCGCCGAGCGGCTGCCGCTTCCACACGCGGTGCTGGAAGGCGACGGAGGTCTGCCGGACCACGGAGCCACCGCTTGCGGAGCTGCGTCCGGGGCAGCGGGTGGCCTGCCACCACCCGGAGGACTTCGAGGACCAGCAGCCGCAGGACACGGTGCTGCTGTCCGTGGCCAAGGAGGCCGCGGAGCTGGTGCCGGACGAGGTGTCCCGGGAGCCGGCCGCCGCTGAAGAGACCGCGGAGGAGACCACCGAGGAGACCGCGGAGGCGCCCGAGGAGGCGGCCGTGAAGTCGTCCACGGAACCTTCCGAAGAGTCGTCCACGGACGAAAGCAAGTAAACCGCGCTCAGGCCCCCGCCTTCCTTTGCAAGGTGGGGGCCTTTTGCTGCGTAAGAATGTACGGGTGCTCCAGCAATTGTTCAGCCCGTCCGTCCAGCACACGCTCGACCTGATCGGCATCTTCGTCTTCGCCATCTCCGGCGCCCTGCTGGCGGTCCGCAAGAACTTCGACGTCTTCGGCATCGCCGTCCTCGCCGAGGTCACCGCCCTGGGCGGCGGGCTGTTCCGGGACGTGATCATCGGTGCCGTACCCCCGGCCGCCTTCACGGATCTGGGGTACTTCCTCACCCCGCTGCTCGCCGCGCTCCTGGTGATCTTCCTCCACCCGCACGTGGAGCGCATCCAGACCGGCGTGAACGTCTTCGACGCCGCGGGCCTCGGCCTGTTCTGCGTCGCCGGGACGACGAAGGCGTACGACTACGGCCTGGGCCTCACCGCGTCAGCCTGTCTGGGCATGGCGACCGCCGTGGGCGGCGGTGTGCTGCGGGACGTCCTCGCCAACGAGGTGCCGTCACTGCTGCGCTGGGACCGCGACCTGTACGCGGTCCCGGCGATCGTGGGCGCCACGATGGTCGTCCTGTGCCTCCACTACGGCGCCCTGAACTCGTTCACCAGCGCGCTCGCCGCCGTCACGGCCTTCGTGCTGCGGCTGCTCGCGATGCGCTACCACTGGCGAGCTCCGCGGGCCTGGAACCGGCGGTCGACGGTGCGAGAGGAGTAGTGCCGCCGGAGCCCGGCGCCGTACGGACCTGGTGCGCCCCCATCACCTCGGTCAGCCAGCGGAACGCCGGGACCACCTGCGGCTTCCACAGCGCCATGGTGTGACCGCCCGCGCTGCTCGGGATGAACACCACGTTCACGGTCGTGGGGGCCTTCGCGGCCCGCTGGACGGCCATGGCCGCCTCGTACCCGTCGTTGGGCTGACCGGACAGATAGAGCGCCACGCGCGGCGGGACGCGGGACTCCTTGAGGAGCACATACGGGTTGTTCGCGGCCCGCAGGACCGGTGACCTGCCGGCCAGCGACTTGGATTCGGCGCTCGGGTCGTTGTAGCCGGACAGGCTGACCGCGGCCCGGTAGCGGTCGGGGTGGGCGACGGCCAGCTTGGCCGCGCAGTGCGCGCCCGCCGAGTACCCGGCCACCGCCCAGCCGTCCGGCGCCGCCTGGGCCCGGAAGTTGTCCATGACCATCCTCGGCACGTCGACGCTGAGCCAGCTGTCGGCGTTCACCCTGCCCGGGATGTTCGCGCAGCCGGTGTCCACACCGGGCAGCAGCGAGGTGCGCGGGGAGACGATGATGAACGGCTCGATCTGCCCGCTGCGCATCAGCGGCGCCAACTGCTCGGGTGCGTCCAACGAGCCGTACCACGCCTTCGACGAGCCCGGATAGCCCGGCAGCACCTCGACGACCGGGAACTTGTGATCGCGGTAGGCGGGCTCGTGGTACTGCGGCGGCAGCCAGACGTTGACCTCGGCGCGCACGCCGGACACCCGGCCCTTGAGCTGCGTGACGAGCACACCGCCCGCCGCGCCCATACCGGGCCCCTTGCCCGGCGTGAAGGTCTGCCGGACCTTGGGCAGCTTCTCCAGGGCGATCCCGCCGGTGCCGTTCGCCCCGAGGTCGGCGGCCTGGTCGACATGGTCGCTGGTGCCGAGCAGGTCACCCCAGTTGTCGTACAGCTGGTTGGAGTTGTTGACCATGGTGAAGACCAGGGCCACCGCCGTGCCCTGGGCGAACAGCAGCATCAGCACCCGGGCGGCGGCCCGCACGACCTTGGGTCCGTGCACCCGCGACCAGAGGACCAGCGGCAGGGCGACGGCGACGACGCACAGCGCGATCAGTGTGTAGAGGAACGGGGCCCCGGTGAGACTCATGTCCTCATAGAGGGGGAGAGCGGGCTCCGGGTTTCGGACGAGCGGGGACACTTACCGAAAAGTTGCTCACATCTCGCCGAGGGTCGACTGAGAAAGCTACCGCTTAGTAGTTTGCTGTTGTACCGTTCATCCATGCCAGAAGCAGCCTCCGCCCCGACGGCCACGCAGGCCACGATCGGCGACAGCGAGTTCGACCGCGACACCGCGCTCAGCCGACGCGAACCCGGCGTCTACGACATCGACCTGTCCGCCGGCTGGACCATCATCAGCGCCGTCAACGGCGGCTATCTGCTGGCCGTGCTGGGCCGCGCCCTCGCGGACGCCCTGCCGCACGCCGACCCGTTCACGATCTCCGCGCACTACCTGACGGCGTCCCAGCCGGGCCCCGCGGTGGTCCGCACGGACGTGGTGCGCACCGGGCGGACCCTGTCGACCGGCCAGGCCTCGCTCTTCCAGTACGACGAGCAGGGCCGCGAGGTCGAGCGGATCCGCGTCCTCGCCTCGTACGGCGACCTCGACTCCCTCCCGGACGACGTCCGTACGACGGCCAAGCCGCCGGCGTTCCCGCCCATGGAGCACTGCTTCGGCACCGAGGACGGCCCCGCCCCCGTCGACGGCAGCTCGGCCATCACCGACCGCCTGATGCTCAAGCTCGACCCGGCCACCCTGGGCTGGGCGCTCGGGCAGCCCTCGGGCAAGGGTGAGATGCGCGCCTGGTTCGGCCTGGCTGACGGCCGTGACGCGGACCCGCTGTCGCTGCTGCTGGCGGTCGACGCCCTGCCCCCGACCGCCTTCGAGATCGGCATCTCCGGCTGGGTCCCGACGGTCGAACTGACCGTCCACATACGGTGCCGCCCGGCACCGGGCCCGCTGCGGGTGTCGATCACGACGCGCAACCTGGCCGGGGGCTTCCTGGAGGAGGACGCGGAGGTCTGGGACAGTGCGGACCGCTTGGTGGCGCAGTCGAGGCAGCTGGCGCGGGTGCGGTTGAGCTCGTGACGGGCTGACGTCGTCGTGGGCTGACGTCGTGGTGGGCTGACATCGTGGTGGGGTGAAGTCCGACCGCCTCCTCTCGATCCTGCTGCTCCTCCAAACCCGGGGCCGGGTCCCGGCGAGGGAACTCGCCGAGCGCCTGGAGGTGTCGGTCCGCACCATCTACCGGGACGTGGAAGCCCTGTCCGCCACAGGCGTCCCGGTCTACGCCGAGCGCGGGCGACACGGCGGCATCGAACTCCTCGCAGGATTCCGTACGGACGTCACCGGCCTGACCGCGGACGAGTCCCGTGCGCTGTTCATCCTGGCCGCACAGGGCGCGCACGCCGCGCTCGGGCTGGACGCGGCCCTCGGCTCGGCGCTGCGCAAGGTGATGGCGGCCCTGCCGGCGCCGCACCGCCCGGCCGCCGAGATGACCTCCCGCCGCGTCCTCGTCGACGCCACGCGCTGGAAGGGCGGGCCCCAACCCGCCGTGGACCTGGACGTGTTGCAGGACGCGGTCTTCGCCGACCGCCGCCTCAGGCTGCGCTACCGGCACAGCGGCTACCGGGAGGCGCGGACCTACACCGTCGACCCCTACGGCCTGGTCTCGAAGGCCGGCGTCTGGTACCTGGTCGCCGACCGGCGGGGGAGACCGCAGCTGTTCCGCGCCGACCGGGTGCGGTCGGCGACCGTGCTGGACGACGCGGTGCGGCGTCGGCCGGGTGTCGAACTCGCCGACGCGTGGGAGGTGTTGCGCCGCGAGGTGGAGCAGCGGCCGGGCGGGATCGACGTGACCGTTCGGGTGCGACGGGACCGGCTCGACCTGTTCCTGCGGCTCATGGCGTCCTCGCTGGTCTCGCTTCCGGGGGAGGGGGACGCGGGCGAGGGCGAGGATGAGGGGCGTGAGGCCGCGGACAGCTGGGCCACCGTCCGTCTCTCGCTGGGAGTTGTCGGCGAGGCCCGTCAACTCCTGCAGTTCTCGGACCGGGTGGTGGTCGTCTCCCCGCCCGAGGTGCGGGACGAACTGGCGCGAGCGGCCCTCTCTGTCACGGCCTTGTACCAGCGAGTAGGGTGAGGCTCCCAGGAAAACGGCAGGTCAGTGAGGTTTCTTGAGATGCGCTTTGCCCGGCGCACAGGCCGTCGACAGCAGAGCCTCAAGGAAGCCTAAAGCGGCGTTGGTTGAGTTCCGGCCCCAGGACTTCCTCATCTTCCATGGAGCTGTTTCTCATGAAGCGTGCGCGTCTCCTCCCCGCCGTGGCTCTGCTGGCGCTCTCGCCCCTGGCCCTGGCGGCCTGCGGGTCCGGCGACTCGTCGTCGACCTCGAACAGCGGCAACTCCGGTCAGCAGTCGTCGTGCCAGCAGCCGTCCGGTGCTCCCAGTGGTGCTCCCAGTGGTGCTCCCAGCGGGGCGCCGAGCGGGGCGCCCTCCGGCGCGCCGTCGGCGGGTGCGTCGGGTGCGCCCAGTGGTGCGCCGTCCGGTGTCCCGGGTGGTGGCGGTCCGGGCGCTGCGGGCGGCGAGGGAGGCCAGGGCGGCCCCGGTGGCGGCTGCGGCGGTCCGGGCGGTGGCCAGGGCGGCGGGGCGGCTCCCAGCGGTGCCCCGAGCGGTGCGCCGAGCGGCGCGGCGACGGCGACGGCGACCAAGAACTGACGTAGAACGCGGAACGCCGTACGACAGGCGCACGACGCCTCACGGCAGGGGCGGCACCCCCGGTGAACGGGGGTGCCGCCCCTTCGCGTTGCCGGCGCTCAATCCAGCCAATGTTCCCGGCCGATGCTGATCAACCGCATCTGGCGGGTCGCGACCTGGGCGACGCGCCGCCGCTCCTCCTCCGGCGCCTCCAGGACGTCCAGGAACAGCGAAGCCGTCATCAGCATCTGGTCGACGTAGAGGTTGGCGAGCATGAGCAGGTCGTCATCGCTCCAGCCCTCGGAGACCGGGTCCTCGGCGAGCGCGACCTTGACCTCCTCGGCGAAACGGGCGAGCTGGTCCTGGATGGCCTCCCGCACCGACTGCACCCCGCCGTGCCGCTCACGGGCGATGAAGCGGACGTGGGCCGGCTGTGTCTCGACGTGGTGGGCGATCAACTCGACGGCCCGCTCTATGCGTTGGTCGCTGTCCCCGGCCGAGGAGACGGTCGTCCGGATCATGGGATGCAGGCTGCCCAGCGCCTCCTCGACGAGGGCGACGCCGAGGTCGGCGGTGGAGCGGAAGTGCCGGTAGAAGGCGGTCGGCGCGACGCCGACGGCGCGGGTGACCTCGCGCAGGCCCAGGCTGCTCAGGCTCTGCTCCTCCAGCAGACCCAACGCCGCGTCCAGGAGCGCCTGTCGGGTCTTCTGCTTCTGCGCCTGCCGGATACCGAGGGTGTGACTCATACCATGCAGTTAACAACTGTTCTCCGGAATTGAAAAGCCGTGGGGCGCGCTAGACTTGGGAGTCAGTGAACAACTGTTACTACAACTGTTCACCGAAACGTAACGAGTGAGATCAACGAGAGATCTCGAAGGGGGATTCGATCCCATGTTGTTCCTCGTCGCAGCGCTCCTGCTGCTGGGCGTGCTGCTGGGCACCGTGGCCCACGCACCACTCGCCTTCACCGTCGCCGCCGCCGCCGTGATCGCCGCCTGGCTGGGCATCTTCGCCGCCCGCGAGCGCCGCGCCCGCCGCCACTGACTCCGTCCACCGCACCGAACCGACTTCTCGGGAGCTGACACCCATGCAACTCACCGCCCCGGCCACCGGCCGCCCCGGCACCCGCACTCGTACCCGCGACGCCGACGGGATGGCCGTGGCGTCCTTCATCCTCGGCCTCCTCGGCCTCCTGGTCTTCAACCTCTTCCTCGGTCCGACCGCCATCGTCCTGGCCGCGGCGTCCCTGTGGCGCGGCACCGAGCGCCGGGGCCGGGCGTACCTGGGTATGGGCCTGGGCGTCGCCGACCTGCTGGTTCTGCTGGCGTTCGTGCAGATGGACAACACGCTGTCCTGGAGCTTCTGACCACTGCGGGCAGACGTTCCGCGGGGGCGATGAGGCTGGGCACGGCCCGCGGCGCCGGGTGTCACGCGATCGACGCCAAGGGCAACGCAGGCGGGGCACTACCGTCCCCCCAAGCCCAGCGCGGCGGCCACGTAGAATCGTCGCCACCATGGCTTACCTCGACCACGCCGCGACGACCCCCATGCTCCCGGAGGCGGCAGAGGCGCTGACCGCCCAGCTGAGCGTCACCGGCAACGCTTCCTCCCTCCACGCGTCCGGCCGCCGCGCCAGGCGCACCGTCGAGGAGGCCCGCGAGACCCTCGCGGAAGCGCTCGGCGCCCGCCCCAGCGAGGTCGTCTTCACCTCCGGCGGCACCGAGGCCGACAACCTCGCGGTCAAGGGCCTGTACTGGTCCCGCCGCGACGCCGACCCCGCAGGCACCCGCACTCGCGTCCTGGCCAGCCCCGTCGAGCATCACGCCGTCCTCGACGCCGTCCACTGGCTCGGCGAGCACGAGGGCGCCACCGTCGAGTACCTCCCGGTCGACGCGCACGGGCGGGTCCACCCGGACGCTCTGCGTGAAGCCATCGCCCGCAACCCCCAGGATGTCGCCCTCGCCACCGTGATGTGGGCCAACAACGAGATCGGCACCGTCATGCCGATCCGTGAACTGGCCGACGTGGCAAGGGAGTTCGACGTCCCCCTGCACGCCGACGCGGTCCAGGCATTCGGTCAGGTACCGGTCGACTTCGCCGCCTCCGGGCTCGCCGCGATGACGGTCTCCGGTCACAAGATCGGCGGTCCGTACGGCATCGGAGCCCTGCTTCTCGGCCGTGAGTACGCCCCCGTCCCCGTCCTGCACGGCGGCGGCCAGGAGCGCCACGTCCGCTCCGGCACCCTCGACGTCCCCGCCGTAGCCTCCTTCGCGGTCGCCGGCCGTCTCGCCGCCGAGCAGCGCGAGTGGTTCGACCGGGAGATCGGCGCCCTGCGGGACGCCCTGGTCGAGGCGGTCCGTACGGCGGTTCCGGACGCGATCCTCGGCGGCGACCCGGCACCCGGCGGCCGCCTCCCGGCCAACGCGCACTTCACCTTCCCGGGCTGCGAGGGCGATTCCCTGCTGCTGCTCCTCGACGCCCAGGGCATCGAGTGCTCCACCGGCTCCGCCTGCACGGCGGGCGTCGCCCAGCCCAGCCACGTCCTCCTGGCCACCGGCACCGACCCGGAACTGGCCCGCGGCACCCTCCGCTTCTCCCTCGGCCACACCTCCACGGAGGCCGACGTCGAGGCGGTCGCCAAGGCGATCGGGTCGGCGGTGGAAAGGGCCCGGGCGGCCGGGCTCACGTAGGCGGCTGTACGGGGCCGCCGGGCTCGCCCCCGGGGCCGGGCCGCTAAGCGGGCGCCGTACGCGCCGCCCGCACGAGCTTCATGTACCGGTCCCAGTCCCAGTGCTCCCCGGGATCCGTGTGATCGGTCCCCGGCACCTCCACGTGCCCGATGATGTGCTCGCGGTCGACGGGAATGTCGTAGCGCGCGCATATTCGGGCCGTGAGCCGCGCCGAGGCCTCGTACATCTCGTCCGTGAGGTCCTGCGGCCGGTCCACGAAGCCCTCGTGCTCGATGCCGATGCTGCGTTCGTTGTAGTCGCGGTTGCCCGCGTGGTACGCCACGTCCAGCTCGCGGATCATCTGTGTGACGTGGCCGTCCTTGCGGACGATGTAGTGCGCGGCCGCGCCGTGCTCCGGGTCCTGGAACACCTTCACCGCGCTGTCGAAGCTGCCCTGGGTGACATGGATGATCACCATGTCCACGCCGTAGTCGTCGGGACGGTCCGCCCGTCGCCAGTTCTCGTCCGACGCCGCCACCCACCGCGCCCCGGCGTAGTCGACCTCGCCCTCCTTGCGCGGCTTCTCCACGCCGGGAACCCGCCACCACAGGCGCGCGAGTTCGTCGCGGGCCAGCACGGCCGATCCCGCCGCGGCCACCGTCCCACCGATCAGCAACGCGCGACGCCCGACCTTCCGGTCGCCGTCCTTCGGAGCCTTCCGCTGTCCCATGTGATCGTCAACGGATACCCGCGGGCCCTGGTTCCCGCGCCCCGTACCCTGGAAGGGTTATGACTGACACCGCGCAGCCCTCCCGCCCCCTCCGCGTCCTCGCCGCCATGTCCGGCGGGGTCGATTCCGCCGTCGCCGCCGCCCGCGCGGCCGAAGCGGGCCACGACGTGACCGGCGTCCACCTCGCGCTCTCCGCGAACCCTCAATCCTTCCGCACGGGCGCGCGGGGCTGCTGCACCATCGAGGACTCCCGCGACGCCCGCCGCGCCGCGGACGTGATCGGCATCCCGTTCTACGTGTGGGACCTCGCCGACCGCTTCCGCGAGGACGTGGTGGACGACTTCATCGCCGAGTACGAGGCCGGCCGTACCCCGAACCCGTGCCTGCGCTGCAACGAGAAGATCAAGTTCGCGGCCCTGCTGGACAAGGCGCTGGCCCTCGGCTTCGACGCCGTCTGCACCGGCCACTACGCCCAGGTCGTCCTGCGTGAGGACGGCACACGCGAGCTGCACCGCGCCTCCGACATGGCCAAGGACCAGTCGTACGTCCTCGGCGTCCTGGACGGCAAGCAGCTGGCGCACGCGATGTTCCCGCTCGGCGACACGGTGACGACGAAGGACGAGATCCGAGCGGAGGCCGAGCGCAGGGGTCTCGCGGTCGCGAAGAAGCCCGACTCGCACGACATCTGCTTCATCGCCGACGGCGACACCCAGGGCTTCCTCGCGAACCGCCTCGGCAAGGCGGAGGGCGACATCGTCGACGAGTCCGGCGCCAAGCTCGGCACGCACGAGGGTGCCTACGGCTTCACCATCGGCCAGCGCAAGGGCCTGCGCATCGGCACCCCGGCCCCCGACGGCAAGCCGCGCTACGTCCTCGACATCTCGCCGGTGAACAACACGGTGACGGTCGGCCCGGCGGCCTCCCTGGACGTCGGCGCCCTCACCGCCGTCAAGCCCCGCTGGTGCGGCGCCGCCCCGACCGGGCCCGGCACCTACACCGCCCAGCTCCGCGCCCACGGCGGCGAGACCGAGGTGACCGCCGAGCTGATCGACGGCTCCCTGGAGGTCACCTTCACCGAGCCGGTCCGGGGCGTGGCGCCGGGCCAGGCGATCGTGCTGTACGACGGCACGCGCGTGGTGGGGTCGGCGACGATCGCCTCTACGGTGCGGGCGACCGCTACGGCCGTCTGAGTCGGCTCGGTCATCCCGCTCACCCCCTGAAGAACTCCGCCAGCACCGGCCCGAGCACCTCCGGCTCCACCATGTGGGTCTGACCCTCAAGGCTCCGGTACACCCCCTCGGGCACGGCCTCCGCGACCGCCCGCGCGGCCGCACGCATCCATGCCGGGCTCGCGCCGCCCGCGACCGACAGCACCGGGACCGTGATCGACGCCAGCCGGTCCCGGGGTACCAGACCGTCGCCCATCACGGCGTCGTCGTAGGCCAGGCTCGGCGCGATCGTCTCCATGCCGCGCCACATGGGGGACTGGCGGGCGCCCTGGATCATCTGCTCGGCCATCCCGGTGAGTCGTAGGAACAGCTCGACCGCGTCCCCGCGGCGCCCGTGCGTGAGCGCCTCGCTCAGGTGCGCGGTGTACTCGGCGTACCGCGTCGCGCCGTCTTCCAGGAAGTCGGCGAACGGCACCTCGTACACCGCGACCTGACGCACCGGCAGACCGCTCGCCGCCGCCTCAAGGGCGAGCGCGCCGCCCGACGAGATGCCGCACAGCGCCGCCTCGCCGCCCACCGCCTCGATCAGCGCGGCGAGGTCCTCGACCTCGCGCTCCACCGCGTACGGCTGCGTGTCGCCGCTCTCACCCCGCCCTCGGCGGTCGTACGGGACGACCCTGAAGCGGTCCGCCAGAGGCACGGCCAGCGGCGCCACGGTGCCCCCCGTGGACATCGCGCCGCTGACGAGGATCACCGTCGGACCCTGTCCGGTGCTCTCGTACGCGAGGGAGGTGCCGTCGCGCGAAATGGTCTTCTTGTCCATGGGTGTGGAGACTGCCGTACGGCACGCGACTAATCGATCACGACACTTCGACTTCGTAGAAGCAGAGGTGATCCTTGATCTCCGCCACGTCCGGCTTCGGGTCCGGGTACGCCCAGACGAGGTCCGCCGCGTCCGGCAGCGACCAGTAGGAGGCCGTTCCCTTGAAGGGGCAGTAGGTGTGGGTGTCGGAAGGCGTCAGCAGGTCCAGGCGTACGTCCTCGGCGGGGACGTAGTACCGCGGGGGACAGCCCGTCTCGCGCAGGACGAGCGGCCGGTCGCTCTCCGCGAGGACCTGGTCGCCGTGAACCACCCGCACGCGCCGCGTGCCCTGCTCGATCGTGATCGTGTGTCCGTCAGCCATATCCGAAAAGCGCTCGCGGGCGCCGGGTTCTTCCCGCGTACGGTGGCTGCATGCGAATCTGCGTCTTCCTCTCCGCCGCCGACCTCGACGACCGTTACACGCGCCCCGCGCGCGAGTTCGCGAAACTGCTGGGCAAGGGCGGGCACACGCTCGTGTGGGGCGGGTCCGACGTGGGGCTGATGAAGGTGGTGGCCGACGGCGTGCAGGAGGCGGGCGGCCGGCTGGTCGGGGTCTCCGTGCAGTTCCTGGCCGCCAAGGCGCGCCCCGGCGTGGACGAGATGGTGATCGCGAAGGACCTGGCCGAGCGCAAGAGGCTGCTGCTGGAGAAGGCCGACGCGGTAGTGATCATGGTCGGTGGTACGGGGACCTTGGACGAGGCGACGGAGATCCTTGAGCTGAAGAAGCACGGCCACACGGACAAGCCCGTGGTCCTGCTCAACACCGCGGGCTTCTACGACGGCCTCAAGGAGCAGTTCCGCCGCATGGAGGACGAGGGCTTCCTGCCCCGGCCGCTGACCGACCTGGTGTTCTTCGCGGAGGAGCCGGTGGGGGCGCTGGCGTACCTGGAGGAGAGCCAGGGAGTGGAGTGAACCGCGACTGATGCGAGCATGGCGGGCATGGCTACACATGTGATCACCGGAGCGGGCTCCGGCATCGGCGCGGCCGTCGCCCGCCGCCTGCACGCGCGCGGGGACGAACTCGTCCTCCACGCGCGCGACGCGGCCCGAGCGAAGGAGCTGGCGGCGGAGTTCCCCGGCGCGAAGACGCTGGTCGGCGACCTGGCGGACCCGGACAAGCTGTCCTGGGCCTTCTCCCACCAGTCGCTCCCCGACCGCGTTGACTCCCTGCTGCACATCGCGGGAGTCGTGGACCTCGGCCCGGTGGGCGACCTGACCCCGAAGTCCTGGCGCCACCAGCTCAACGTCAACCTGATCTCCCCGGCCGAACTGACCCGCCACTTCCTCCCCCAGCTCCGGGCCACCCGCGGCCACGTGCTCTTCGTCAACTCGGGTGCCGGACTCAACGCCCACGCCGACTGGTCCGCCTACGCCGCGTCGAAGCACGGTCTGAAGGCCCTCGCGGACTCCCTCCGCCACGAGGAGCACCCCAACGGTGTCCGCGTCACCACCGTCTACCCCGGCCGCACGGCAAGCCCCATGCAGGCCAAGGTCCACCAGCAGGAGGGCAAGGAGTACGACGCGTCGAAGTGGATCGACCCCGAGTCGGTGGCGACGACGATCCTGCTGGCCCTGGACCTCCCGAGAGACGCGGAGATCAACGACCTGACGGTACGCCCGGGCCGCTGACCACGCGACGCCCACCGCCTTTCTCCGCCCCCGCCGCCCCTACCCGTCCCATCCCTGAGCGCTGCGTCCCCAGACCCCCGCCATCGGCCCTGCGGGCCTCGTCCTCAAACGCCGGACGGGCTGAAAGACTCAGCCCCTCCGGCGTTTGAGGAGCGGGGGCTGGCGCGGAGGAGCCCCAGGAGGATGGGACGGGTAGGGGCGGCGGGGGCGAAAACATAGGCTGCACATGTGAACGCAGACATTCGCTTCGGCGCAGCCACCGCCATCGGCTCCATGCCCGGCGGCGACGCCCGCGAGGCCGCCAGAACCGTCACCGGCTCCTTCGAGGACTTCCCGTACCTCGCCGAGCTCCCCGCCCGCGGCCCCGGCGCGGACATGATCGGCCGCACCGCCGGAATGCTCGTCGAGCTGTACGCACGCGTGGAGCCCAGCGGTTGGCGCATCGGCGACCGCCCGGGCCGCGACACCCGTCGTGCCCGCTCCTGGCTGGGCGAGGACCTCGACGCGCTGGAGGAGTTCACTCAGGGGTACGACGGGCAGTTGAAGATCCAGGCCGTGGGCCCCTGGACCCTGGCAGCGGCACTGGAGTTGAGGAACGGCGAGGCAGCCCTCTCCGACGCCGGCGCCTGCCGCGACCTCACCGCCTCGCTCGCCGAGGGCCTGCGCCTGCACCTGGAGGAGGTCCACCGCCGCATCCCCGGCGCCCAGCTCGTCCTCCAACTCGACGAGCCCTCCCTCACCGCCGTACTCCGCGGACAGGTCAAGTCCGCCAGCGGCTACCGCACCCATCGCGCCGTCGACCGCCAGATCGTCGAGGCGGGCCTGCGAGACGTCGTCGGGGTTCACGGCGACGGCCCCGTCGTGGTCCACTCGTGCGCACCGGACGTCCCGTTCGCCCTCCTGCGTCGGGCGGGCGCGACGGCGATCTCCTTCGACTTCTCCCTCCTCACCGAGCGTGACGACGACACGATCGGCGAGGTGGTGGAAGCGGGGACCCGGCTCTTCGCAGGTGTCATCCCGGGCACGGACGGCCGATTGTCAGACCCTGCCGGTAGCGTCATGGGTGTCAGGACGCTGTGGCGCAGGCTGGGGCTGTCACCGGGGCTTCTCGCGAAGGCAGTCACGGTCACGCCGTCGTGCGGACTCGCGGGGGCCTCCCCGGAGTACGCGCGCAAGGCACTCGCCCACTGCGTCCAGGCGGCGAGATCCCTCGCGGACAACCCAGAGTAACGGGAGGACCATACGGTGGCCGGCGACAAGCAAGCGGAGACGACGGTGCCCGCCGAGGCACGGGAGAAGCACGCGAAGCTCGCTGAGCAGATCGAGGAGCACCGCTTCCGGTACTACGTGAACGACGCTCCGGTCATCAGCGACGCGGAGTTCGACAAGTTGCTGCGCTCGCTGGAGGCGCTGGAGGAGGAGCACCCGGAGCTGCGCACGCCGGACTCGCCGACCCAGAAGGTCGCGGGCGCGTACGAGACGGAGTTCACGGCCGTCCAGCACCGCGAGCGCATGCTCTCGCTCGACAACGCCTTCGACGACCTGGAACTCGCGGCCTGGGCCGAGCGCGTCCACAGGGACGTCGGCAACCCGGGCTATCACTTCCTGTGCGAACTCAAGGTCGACGGCCTCGCCGTCAACCTCACTTACGAGCACGGCCGCCTCACCCGCGCGGCGACCCGGGGCGACGGCCGCACCGGCGAGGACATCACCCCCAATGTCCGTACGATCGCGGACATTCCGGACCGCCTCAAGGGTGACCGCATCCCGGACCTCGTGGAGATCCGGGGCGAGGTCTACTTCCCGATGGAGAAGTTCGAGGAGCTCAACGCCCGCCTGGTCGAGGCCGGCGACAAGCCCTTCGCCAACCCGCGCAACGCGGCCGCCGGTTCCCTGCGCCAGAAGGACCCGCGCGTCACCGCCACCCGCCCCCTGCACATGGTCGTCCACGGCATCGGCGCGCTGGCCGGCTTCGACGGCATGACCCGTCTCTCCGAGGCGTACGACCTGCTCAAGACCTGGGGCCTGCCCACCGCCCGGCACAACAAGGTGGTCGACGACCTCGACGGCGTCCGGTCGTTCATCTCCTACTTCGGCGAGAACCGGCACTCCGTGGAGCACGAGATCGACGGTGTCGTCGTCAAGCTCGACGAGATCCCCCTCCAGGGACGGCTGGGCTCCACCTCGCGCGCACCGCGCTGGGCGATCGCGTACAAGTACGCGCCGGAAGAGGTCAACACCAAGCTCATCAACATCCGCGTGGGCGTGGGCCGTACGGGCCGGGTCACGCCGTACGCCCAGGTCGAACCGGTCACGGTCGCGGGCTCGGAGGTCGAGTTCGCCACCCTGCACAACCAGGACGTCGTGAAGCTGAAGGGCGTCCTCATCGGCGACACCGTCGTGCTGCGCAAGGCCGGTGACGTCATCCCGGAGATCCTCGGACCCGTCGTCGACCTGCGCGACGGCAGCGAGCGCGAGTTCGTGATGCCCTCCGAGTGCCCGGAGTGCGGTACGGCGCTCAGGCCCATGAAGGAGGGCGACGTCGACCTGCGCTGCCCGAACGCCCGTACCTGCCCGGCCCAGTTGCGTGAGCGCCTGTTCTACCTCGCGGGCCGCAAGGCACTCGACATCGAGCACTTCGGCTACGTCGCCGCCGCCGCGCTCACCAAGCCGCTGGAGCCGTCCGAGCCGCCGCTCGTCGACGAGGGCGACCTCTTCGACCTGACCGTCGAGCAACTGCTGCCCATCAAGGCGTACGTCCTCGACCAGGACAGCGGTCTGCCCAAGCGCGACCCGAAGACCGGCGAGGAGAAGATCGCCACGGTCTTCGCCAACCAGCAGGGCGAACCCAGGAAGAACGCGGTCGCGATGCTGGACAACATCGCCGCGGCCAAGGAGCGCCCGCTCGCCCGGATCATCACCGGCCTGTCGATCCGTCACGTCGGACCGGTCGCCGCCGAGGCGCTGGCCCGCGAGTTCCGCTCCATCGACCGCATCGAACAGGCCAGTGAGGAGGAGTTGGCGAACACCGACGGCGTCGGCCCGATCATCGCCGCCTCGCTCAAGGAGTGGTTCGCCGAGGAGTGGCACCAGGAGATCCTCCGCAAGTGGAAGGCGGCCGGTGTCCGCATGGAGGAGGAGGGCTCCGGCGAGGACGAAGGCCCCCGCCCCCTGGAAGGGCTTACCGTCGTTGTCACCGGCACGCTGGAGCGTTTCACCCGCGACGGCGCCAAGGAGGCCCTGCAAAGTCGCGGAGCGAAGGTGACCGGTTCCGTTTCGAAGAAGACATCCTTCGTCGTGGTGGGCGACAGCCCTGGGTCCAAGTACGACAAGGCCATGCAGCTCAAAGTGCCTGTTCTGAACGAGGACGGCTTCACCGTGCTCCTGGAACAGGGGCCCGACGCGGCGGCCGAAGTTGCCCTCCCCATCGAGGGTTAGCGGTTGAAGGCCACCGGATCGGCGCATACCAGATGCATACGGGTGGCTGGGGCGCATTCGGGCAACCGTCGACGACCGCTGCCCGTGGAAGCCTTCTGCGGCCTACTGTTGAGGTGTGCGCCTGCCGTGCCCAGCTGCGGTCGGGGCATCCCCTTGCTCTCGAAGAGCCTTGAAGGGCGGGGGAAGGGTTTTCCAACGCGGTGCCGTTGAAGGTTGTCGTCGGGCATCGGGCCGCGTGGCGTGGGCACCGCCGGCTGTGAGAGGGACGGGAATGGAACCGACCGAGAGCGCCGCCCCTGACTCACGGCTGCGCCGCATGGCCGGCGTGTGGCGGGGGTGGGCGGCGCGCACCGCGGAGCGTTCGCGGATGGAAAGAGGCGTAGGGGGCGGCGGCGCCGGGCAGCACACCGTGGCGGACGGCCGCGCCGGGGTGCGGCTCGACTCCGAGCACACCGCCGGGCTGCCCGACTCCGACCACGAACGGCACCTGTCCTGGCCCGCGCTGCCCGCGGCGGTGGTAGCGGCGGCCGGGTTCGTCCTCGGCGCCGGCTTCTACCGGGCCTTCTCCGGCGACCACGCCCTCTTCCCGGCCGGCACCGTCGGCTGGTCCCTCGCCGTGCTGACCGGCATCATCGTCGGTCACCTGGTCGCGCTCGGCCGCGCCCGCTGGTGGGGCGGCACCGGCTCCGGCGCCGCCCTCACCCTCGCTGTTCTGCTGCTGTACGGCTGGGTCCCTGCCGGCATGGTCAGCCTCACCGTCGTCGTCCTGGTCGGCGTCGCCCGCCGGGGCCGATGGCGGCAGGGCGTGCTGCACGGCGCGGTGGACATCCTCGGCATCGCCGCCGGGGCCCTGGTGCTGGCCGCCTTCGGCCGCGTGCCGACCGTCGAGAACCCGTGGAACCCCGACACCTGGACGCTCTACACCGCCCCGGGCGTGGTACTCGTCGCCGCCGCCTATCTCGCGGTCACCCGGGTCCTGCTCTGGTACCTGAACGCCCCGCGCGGCGGTCTGCCCACCGTCGCCCGCACCGCCCTGGTCCGACAGGGCCTGGTCGCCGTCGCGCTGCTCGGCATCGCGCCGCTGGTGTGCGTGGTCGCCATCGCCAAGCCCCTCCTGCTGCCGCTGTTCGCCATCCCTCTCATCGCCCTCGACTCCACTCTGTGGATAGCTCGGGCCCGGGCCGAGGAGCAGTTGCGCGATCCGCTGACGGGACTGCCCAACCGGCAGTGGCTGCTGGAACGGATCTGGACAGCGCTCGACGACGCCGAGCGCATCGGCGCCCGCTCCGCCCTCATGCTGATCGACCTCGACCGTTTCCGATCGGTCAATGACACGCTCGGTCATCTCGCCGGTGACCGGTTGCTGTTGCAGATAGCTGACCGGCTGCGCCTCGCCCTGCCCCGCGGAGCGGAGGCCGCGCGGCTCGGCGGCGACGAGTTCGCCGTCTTACTGCCGGTCGCCGACTCCACGACGTCCGCGACCCGGGTGGCCCGCAGCCTGGTCGCCGCCCTCAGCTCCCCGCTCGACCTCGACGGCCTCACCCTGGTCCTGGAGGCCAGTGCGGGCGTCGCCGTCTTCCCCGACCACGCCCTCGACGCCGAGGGATTGCTGCGGCGCGCGGACGTCGCGATGTACCAGGCGAAGCGGGACCGCACGGGCGTGGAGGTCTACGAGTCGAAGCGGGACTCCAACACCCCGGACCGGCTGGGCCTGCTGGGCGATCTGCGCCGAGCGCTCGACGCGCAGGAGGTCGAGCTGCACTACCAGCCGAAGGTCCGCTTCGACGGACAGGTCGCCGGCCTGGAGGCGCTGGTCCGCTGGGTGCATCCCGAGCGCGGGAAGGTGCCGCCGGACGAGTTCATAGCGATCGCCGAGTCGTCGGGGCTGATGCCGCATCTGACCGAGTACGTGCTGGAGACGGCGCTCGGGCAGGTGGCGCGGTGGCGTGCGCAGGGCCTGTACGTGCCCGTCGCGGTCAACGTCTCGCCGCGCGATGTCCACACCCCCGGATTCGCGGGCTCGGTGGCCGCCCGGCTCGCCCGGCACGGTGTCCCGGCGGGAGCGCTCCAGCTGGAGATAACGGAACACGTCCTCCTGGAGGACCCGCAGCGGGCCGCGGACACGCTCGCCGGGCTGACCGGGCACGGCGTGAAGATGTCCCTGGACGACTTCGGCACCGGGTACTCGTCCCTGGTGCACCTCAGACGGCTGCCCGTGAGCGAGCTGAAGATCGACCGTTCGTTCGTGGCCCGGCTCGCGGTCGACAACGAGGACGCGGAGATCGTGCGCTGCACGGTCGACCTGGCGCACTCCCTGGGCCTGCTCGTGGTCGCCGAGGGCGTCGAGGACGACGAGACCTGGGAACGCCTGCGGGACCTGGGCTGTGACGCCGTACAGGGCTGGCTCGTCGCTGCGGCGATGCCGCCGGAGGAGACCACGGCGTGGCTGCGGGCGCGAGGGTCGCGTGGGTGGCAGCGCCCGCGGGCGGCCCTGCCGGCGGCCGCGGCCGACGAGTAGCTCGTTTCGAACAGGGGAGGGGCCGGGATTTTCTGACGCCGGTCCGCTTCTTTCAGCCTGTCCGGCGTTTTGAGGACGAGGCCCGAAGGGCCGATGGCGGGGGTCTGGGGGCGCAGCCCCCAGTGATGGGACGGGTAGGGGCGGCGGGGGCGAGGAAACCGCGTAACGGTCACCCGCCGCGGCCCCATAGGATTGGCCCCAAACCACACACACTCACCCCAGAGGATCGCTGCATGCCTGGCATCACGCGCGAGGAGGTCGCCCACCTCGCCCGGCTGGCGCGTCTGGAGCTGAAGCCCGAAGAGCTCGAGCACTTCGCGGGACAGCTGGACGACATCATCGGCGCGGTCGCACGCGTCAGTGAGGTCGCCGACCAAGACGTACCGCCGACCTCGCACCCGCTCCCGCTGACGAACGTCATGCGCGCGGACGAGGTCCGTCCGTCGCTCACCCCCGAGCAGGCGCTCTCCGGCGCCCCGGCCCAGGAGCAGCAGCGTTTCAAGGTGCCGCAGATCCTGGGGGAGGACTAACCGCAATGACGGACAACATCATCAAGCTCACGGCCGCCGAGACCGCCGCGAAGATCGCCTCCGGCGAGCTCACCGCGGTTCAGGTCGCCGAGGCCCACCTGGCCCGTATCGAGGCCGTCGACGAGAAGGTGCACGCCTTCCTGCACGTGGACCGCGAGGGCGCCCTCGCCCAGGCGCGTGCCGTCGACGAGAAGCGGGAGAGGGGCGAGAAGCTCGGCCCCCTCGCCGGCGTCCCCCTCGCGCTCAAGGACATCTTCACCACCGAGGGCATTCCGACGACGGTCGGTTCGAAGATCCTGGAAGGGTGGATTCCGCCGTACGACGCCACCCTTACCAAGCGCCTCAAGGCCGCTGACGTCGTCATCCTCGGCAAGACCAACATGGACGAGTTCGCCATGGGGTCGTCGACGGAGAACAGCGCCTACGGGCCGACCGGCAACCCCTGGGACCTCACCAAGATCCCCGGCGGCTCCGGCGGCGGCTCGTCCGCCGCGCTCGCCTCCTTCCAGGCGCCCCTCGCCATCGGCACCGACACCGGCGGTTCCATCCGCCAGCCGGCCGCCGTCACCGGCACGGTGGGCGTCAAGCCGACGTACGGCGCCGTGTCCCGCTACGGCATGGTCGCCTTCTCCTCGTCCCTCGACCAGGGCGGCCCCTGCGCCCGTACGGTCCTGGACGCGGCCCTGCTCCACGAGGTCATCGCCGGGCACGACCCGCTCGACTCCACGTCCATCGACGCCCCGGTCCCGCCGGTCGTCGAGGCCGCCCGCAACGGCAGCGTCCAGGGCATGCGCGTCGGCGTCGTCAAGCAGTTCCGCGGCGAGGGCTACCAGGCCGGTGTCATCCAGCGCTTCGACGAGTCCGTCGAGCTGCTGAAGGAGCTGGGCGCGCAGATCGTCGAGCTGGACTGCCCGTCCTTCGACCTGGCGCTGTCGGCGTACTACCTGATCGCGCCCTCCGAGTGCTCCTCCAACCTCGCCCGCTTCGACGGCCTGCGCTACGGCCTGCGGACCGGCGACGACGGCACGAACTCCGCCGAGGCGGTCACGTCGATCACCCGTGAGGCCGGCTTCGGCCCCGAGGTCAAGCGCCGCATCATGCTCGGCACGTACGCCCTGTCGAGCGGTTACTACGACGCGTACTACGGCTCCGCGCAGAAGGTCCGTACGCTCATCACCCGCGACTTCGAGAAGGCTTTCGAGCAGGTGGACGTCATCGTCTCGCCGACGACGCCGACCACCGCCTTCCCGATCGGCGAGCGTGCCGACGACCCGATGGCGATGTACCTCGCCGACCTGTGCACCATCCCGACGAACCTGGCGGGCAACGCGGCGATGTCCCTGCCGTGCGGTCTGGCCCCGGAGGACAACCTGCCGGTCGGCCTCCAGATCATCGCCCCGGCGATGAAGGACGACCGGCTGTACAAGGTCGGGGCGGCCGTCGAGGCGGCCTTCGTGGAAAAGTGGGGTCACCCGCTGATCGAGGAGGCTCCGTCGCTGTGAGTAAGGCAATGTCCAAGGCCAAGGGCTTCAAGAAGTCCAAGTCCGGCCTGTACCTGTCCATGGCCACCACCGCGTTCGGTGCGGTCAACGTCGTCAAGCAGGCCAAGAAGGCCCGCGTGGAGAGCGACACGCTCCGTCTGATCGACGCCGCCGTGTCCGCCACCGCGATCGTCACCGGCCTCGCCATCCTCTACCGCGAGCTGAAGCGGCTGGGCGACGACGACGTCCTGCTGGGCTGAGAGGGAAGTTTCACCGTGACCACCACGACCGACCTGGTGTCGTACGAGGACGCGCTGGCGTCGTACGACCCCGTCATGGGCCTTGAGGTCCATGTCGAACTCGGCACCAAGACCAAGATGTTCTGCGGTTGTTCGACCGAACTCGGTCAGGACGCCAACACGCAGACCTGCCCCGTCTGCCTCGGCCTGCCCGGCGCGCTCCCGGTCGTCAACGCGACCGGCGTCGAGTCCGCGATCAAGATCGGTCTCGCGCTGAACTGCGAGATCGCCGAGTGGTGCCGCTTCGCCCGGAAGAACTACTTCTATCCGGACATGCCGAAGAACTTCCAGACCTCCCAGTACGACGAGCCGATCGCCTTCAACGGCTACCTCGACGTACAGCTGGAGGACGGCGAGACCTTCCGCGTGGAGATCGAGCGCGCCCACATGGAGGAGGACACCGGCAAGTCGACCCACGTGGGCGGCGCGACGGGCCGTATCCACGGAGCCTCGCACTCGCTGCTGGACTACAACCGCGCCGGCATCCCGCTCATCGAGATCGTCACCAAGCCGATCGAGGGCGCGGGCGAGCGTGCCCCCGAGGTGGCGAAGGCGTACGTCCGTGAGCTGCGCGAGCTCATCAAGGCGCTCGGTGTGTCGGAAGCCCGCATGGAGATGGGGCAGATGCGCTGCGACGTGAACCTGTCGCTGCGCCCGAACGGCACCGACAAGTTCGGCACCCGTTCCGAGACGAAGAACGTGAACTCGCTGCGTTCCGTGGAGCGGGCGGCCCGCTACGAGATCCAGCGGCACGCGGCCGTGCTGAGCAGCGGCGGGACGATCATCCAGGAGACGCGTCACTTCCACGAGGACACCGGGTCGACGACCTCGGGCCGCGTGAAGGAAGAGGCCGAGGACTACCGGTACTTCCCCGAGCCGGACCTGGTGCCGGTGGCCCCCTCGCGCGAGTGGGTCGAGGAGATCCGGGCGGCGCTCCCCGAGCTGCCGCTGGCCCGCCGTACCCGGCTCCTCGCGGAGTGGGGCATCTCGGCCACCGACATGCAGGCGATCCTCAACGCCGGCGCCCTGGAGACGATCGTCGCCACGATCGACGCCGGTGCCGACGCGGCCTCCGCCCGGAAGTGGTGGATGGGTGAACTCGCCCGTAGCGCCAACGAGTCGGGCAAGTCGCTGGACGAGCTGGCCATCACCCCGGCGCAGGTCGCCCGGGTCACCGAGCTGGTCTCGAAGGGTGACCTGAACGACAAGCTGGCGCGCCAGGTCATCGAGGGCGTCCTCGCGGGCGAAGGCACCCCGGACGAGGTCGTCGACAAGCGCGGTCTGAAGGTCGTCTCCGACGAGGGCGCCCTCACCACCGCCGTCGAGGAGGCCATCGCCGGCAACCCGGGCATCGCCGACAAGATCCGCGGCGGCAAGGTGGCCGCGGCCGGCGCTCTGGTCGGCGCGGTCATGAAGGCGACCCGCGGTCAGGCCGACGCGGCCCGCGTCAAGGAGCTGATCCTGGAGAAGCTGGGCGTCAGCGAGGGCTGAGACCCGCCGTGGTGAACCCCGAGGGGGATGCGTCGACAGTGACGCATCCCCCTCGGCGCGTTCTCAGATACGGCGTCCTACGAGCCGTACGAAGCCCAGCGCGCGGCCTTCGTCCAGCCGCACCATCTCGCCGACCCGGCGGGCCATCGTGCGATGGAACTCCTCGGGGCTCTCCTCGGCGATCACGTCGCACCACAGCAGCCAGTCCCGCCAGCCGTCGTCCAGCCAGTCGGCCGCTTCGACCTCGACGGCGCCGCTGCGTGTCCAGTGCCGTCGCCACCAGTCGGCGGTGTGGAAGCACCAGAAGTCGGGCTCCCACCACGGCTTGAGATGCTCCGGCGGCTCGATGCCGTCCGGTTCCTCCCGCAGCGCCGGTACGACGATGCCGATCCGCCCGCCCGGCCTCAACAGGCGGGTGAGCGTGGGCAGATAGAGATCGTTCGTGCCGAAGTACTGGTACGCGTCGATGCTCACGATGGCGTCGAAGCAGCCCTTGGCGAAGGGCAGGTCGTGCGCCTCGGCGTGCACGGGCAGCACGCGGTCGGCGAAACCGGCCTCGGCGATGCGCTGGGCGTTCTCGTCGGGCTTGATCCACAGGTCGGCGGCGGTGACCTGGGCGTGGTACTCCCTGGCCAGGAAGACGGAGGTCATCGCCCGGCCGCAGCCCAGGTCGAGGACGCGCGCGCAGGGGCGCAGGGCGTCCAGGCCGAGGGCGGGGGCCAGCCACTCCAGCAGCCACAGTGCGTTCGGGCCCATCTGGTTCTCGATGACCCAGCGGACGTCGTAGCTGTTGCTGCGCGGGTAGCGGGCGTGCGTCAGCCGCTTGGTGAGGTCCTCACTCGAGGTCCTCGGGGTGATGTCTGGCATCGGTGAACGGGCTCCTTGAGTCCAGGAAGGCGGAGAGGGATACGGAGGAGCTCGGCCGGACGCTCAAACAATGCACCTGCCCAGGTCGGCGGCGGTGTGCCGCGGTTACGGCGGACCGTCCGAAGCTAGCAGCCCGCCCTGCGGACCGGCATCCGGTTTCCCGGCGCGACGCGCTACGCTCGCCCGCCATGAGTGGACGTGGTGATTCCGAGATATCCGAGACGCGGGAGGAGCAGTCCGAGACGCCTGAGGACGACCACGCCGAGAACCCGGTGGCCGACGAGGACGACGAGCACGACGAGGACTTCGACGACCCGGCGCAGGTGGCGCGGCGGGCCCGCTGGACGGCGGCCGGGACCGGGGCGCTCCTCGCCCTGGCCGGGCTGGCCGCCTCGATGCTCCGCACCACCGGCTCCGCTCCGGCCCTCGTCCCGGCCGCCTACGCCCTCGGCGCCGCCGTCTGCGCGTTCGCCGCGTTCCTCGGCTCGCGCGGCCGCACCCGGCGGGCGCTGTGGCTGCTCGTCACCGGGGTGATGGTGATGGCACTGGGGGACCAGTTCGACTGAGAAGTTCCCGGTGCGTGCGGGCCACTGTGTGACAGACGCCACCTGCGACGACAGAGTGGCCGTTACTGTCCTGTGATCTGCCTCCCACTCGTGTGAATAAACCCACGAACGGGGCAAACGATCACCGCCGCCTGCGAGAGTTTGCTTCACATCGCTCATGCGTTCTTTGCGGGCTGTTCACTTTCATGGACGGACGTTTCCCGGTCAAAGATCCATAAATTGCCCCTGGGAGCACGTTCGTGGCAGCCCTTGCACGCTGGTGTGTCCAGCGCCGCCTCGTCGCCGTACTGCTCTGGCTGCTTGCCTTCGGCGGGGTGACCGCGGCCGCCGTCGTGACCGGCTCCGCCTACTCGAACGACTACCAGGTGCCCGGCACCGAATCGGGACGCGCCACCGAGCTGTTGGAGGACGGCTTCCCGGGGCTCGGCGGCGACAGCGGCACCGTCGTCTGGCACACCGCCTCCGGCACCGTCCGCGCCGCCGACGTCGAACAGACCATGACGCGCACCCTGGGCGAGATCGCGGAACTGCCCGGCGTCGCGGCCGTGGGCAGCCCGTACGACAAGCAGGGCGCAGCCCAGATCAGCGAGGACGGGCACACGGCGTACGCCACCGTCACCTTCGACGCCGGCGCCGAGAGCCTCGACCAGGGTGAGGCGCAGGCCGTCGTGAGCGCGGCCAAGGGCGCCGAGACCGACGGGCTCCAGGTGGAGTTGGGCGGCAGCGCCGTCGGGCTCACCGAGTCGCCGAGCGGGCACATCGCCGAGGTCGTCGGCGTGGCCGTGGCGGCGGTCGTCCTCTTCCTCGCCTTCGGGTCGCTCGCCGCCTCCCTGCTGCCGATCGCGACCGCGCTGGTCGGCGTCGGCACCGCGTACGCCGGGATCGCGCTGCTCGGGCACGCCATGACCGTGGCCGACTTCGCGCCCATGCTCGGCATGCTCGTCGGGCTCGGCGTCGGCATCGACTACGCGCTGTTCATCGTCACCCGGCATCGGCGCGGGCTGAAACGCGGGCTGACCGTCGACGAGTCGATCGCCAACGCCGTGGCGACCACCGGACGCGCGGTCGTGTTCGCGGGTGCCACCGTGTGCATCGCCCTGCTCGGGATGCTCATCCTCCGGCTGAGCTTCCTCAACGGCGTCGCGATAGCCGCGTCCCTGACCGTGGTCCTGACGGTTGCCGCCTCCGTGACCCTGCTGCCCGCCCTGTTGTCCTTCATCGGCATGCGCGCGCTGAGCCGTCGCGAGCGGCGCCGGCTGATGGAGCACGGCCCCGAGCCCGAGCTGCCGACCGGGTTCGCCGCCCGCTGGTCGGCGTTCGTCGAGCGCCACCCCAAGACGCTCGGCGCGATCGCCCTGGCCGTCATCACCGTCCTGGCCCTGCCCACCCTCGGCCTGCGCCTGGGCACCTCCGACCAGGGCAACAACCCGGAGTCCGCCACCACCCGCCAGGCCTACGACCTCCTCGCAGACGGCTTCGGCCCCGGCGTGAACGGCCCCCTCACCCTGGTCACCGAGGTCGACGGCGGCGACGACAAGCTCGCCCTCGACAACCTCGACGCCACCCTGCGCACCACCGAGGGCGTCGCGTCGGTCACGCCGGTGACGTACAACGCCGGCGGCGACACCGCGTATCTCACCGTCGTACCGGCGTCCTCCCCGCAGTCCCAGCAGACCAGCGACCTCGTCGACCGGCTGCGTTCCGAGGTCCTGCCGCGCGCCGAGACCGGCACCTCGCTCGATGTGCGGGTCGGCGGCATGACAGCCGGATACGACGACTTCGCCGACGTGATCGTCGGCAAGCTGCCGCTGTTCGTCGGCGTCGTCATCGGCCTGGGCTGTCTGCTGCTCCTGCTGGCCTTCCGGTCCGTCGGCATCCCCCTGAAGGCCGCCGCGATGAACGTGGCAGCCGTCGCCGCCGCCTTCGGCGTCGTCGTCGCGATCTTCCAGTGGGGCTGGGGGAGCGAGCTGCTGGGGCTGGGCCGCGCGGGCCCGATCGAGCCCTTCCTCCCGGTCATCATGGTCTCGGTGCTGTTCGGCCTCTCCATGGACTACCAGGTGTTCCTGGTCAGCCGGATGTACGAGGAGTGGCTGGAGACCGGCGACAACCGGCGGGCCGTCCGGATCGGCCTCGCGGAGACCGGCCGGGTGATCAACTCCGCCGCGGTCATCATGATCTCGGTCTTCCTCGCCTTCGTCCTCAGCGGCGACCGGGTGATCGCCATGTTCGGCATCGCGCTGGCCGCCGCCGTCGCCCTGGACGCCTTCGTGCTCCGCACCCTCCTCGTCCCCGCCCTGATGCACATGCTCGGCGGCGCCAACTGGTGGCTGCCCCGCTGGCTCGACCAGCGCATGCCCCGCATCAGCATCGAGCCGCCCGAGTCCCGTGCCGCCCATGAGAGGCTGGCCGCCGCGACGGACGCCGAGGTGGCGGACGTGCTGGCGGAGGAGGAGCGACAGCGGGATGTACGCGATATCGCTGGGTGACGACGGAGCCGAACTGCGCCCCCTGGAGCCCTGGCACGCCGAGGAGTTCCTGGCCCACCTGGAGCGGGGACGGGACTTCATCAACCAGTACGTCCCCTTCGGCTCCAAGGCCACGGACGGGGACTCCGCGCGCGAGGTGCTCCAGCGGTACGCCGACATGCGCGCCGCCGACACCGGGGCCCTGCACGGCATCTGGCTGGACGGCAAACTCGTGGGCGGCGTGCTCTTCCTGAACTTCGACGCCGAGAACGCCAACTGCGAGGTCGGCTGCTGGCTGGAACCCGCCGGCACCGGGCGCGGGCTCGTCACGCGCGCGATGCGCGTGCTCATCGACTTCGCGATCGAGCAGCGCGGCATGCACCGCGTCGAGTGGATCGCCTCCGCCGGGAACACGCCGAGCCTGAACGTGGCACGACGGCTGGGGATGACCCGCGAGGGCGTACGGCGGGAGAGCTACCCCTATCGTGGGGTGCGGCACGACCTCGAGGTGTGGTCGATCCTGGCCCCCGAGTGGCGTGAGGCACGCGCGCGTGCCGCTCACAACGATCATTAAGAGAGCTCTCGATCATTAAGAGACTTCTCAGACAGCGTCCGTACGGTGCGAGGCATGGGAACGAAGACAGTGGACGAGACCGGCGCCGGATCCGGCACCGAGACGAAGACCGACGAGGAGAAGGTGGACGTCGTCAAGGCGACCGACACCATTGACTCCACCGACGCCGACGAGGCGACGGAGACCGACGAGATCGAGGAGGAGGTGGCCGCCGAGGCGACGGAAGCGGCGCCCTCCGGCGTCGGCCAGGGCGCGGGCGCGGTCGTCTCCGCGGCACTCGGCCTCGTCTCCCTGTCCGGCGGCTGGCTCGGTACGGTCGCCGCCGCGCGGCAGTCCCTCGTCGCCCAGCTGGAGTCCTCGACGTCGTCGTCCCAGAACGTCTCCAAGCTGCTGGAGCAGGGCTACGGGGACGCCTGGAACGCCACCGCCCTGTGGGCCGGCGCCTTCGCCCTCGCCGCGCTGATCGTCGGCGTCGTCGTGCTCGCCCGGCCCGCCTTCGGGGCGCCCGGCCGGCCGCAGGCCGCGTGGATCAAGTCGGTCGCCTGGGGCGGCGTCTCCCTGGGCGTCATCGGCCTGCTCCTGGCCGTTCTCAAGTACACCGACGTACTGGTCGGCCTGCCGTCAGTGAGCTGAATCACCGCAGGACCTGAGGGGCCTCAGGGCCGCCGTAAGTAACACCGGACGGCGCTCTGAGGCCCCTCACGCGCGTCTAAGGCCCCCCGCACCGCCGAAGATGCGGAACTCTCCCGATGTGGCGGACCCCCTGGCGGACGAAGCTTGAGGCATCGGTCGAACGACGCCGAAACCAACCTCTCACCAGGGAAAACGAGGGTCCTGCCATGCACGGCTACGAACTCCACGACATCCGCTCCGCCGAACTGATCCGCCAGGCCGAACACGAGCGCCTGGCCCGCGAGGTGCTCCGCGGCCGCCGCGCGGCACGCTCCGCCGCGGGGGCGGCGGAGAAGGAGGTGCATACGTCCTGGCTGCGCCGGCATCGGCATCCGCGTGCCGCGTGAAAGCGGGGGGCACGGCGGCGCTGGTTGAGGCCGGTCGGCAGCAACCAGCCCGTCCGGCGTTTGAGGACGAGGCCCTTTCGGGGCCGAAGCGGGGGCCTGGGGGCGGCAGCCCCAGGCCGACGGCAACGCCGAAGCGGAGCCAGGCAGCGAAAACCGGTGCCGGAGTGTCGGTGCCGCGTGCGATGCTCGCCCCCGTGGAGAGCAGGTCCGTAAGCCCCGTGTTCGTCGGTCGAGCAACCGAGCTGGAGACGCTGCACGACACCTTCGCCCGAGCCGCCGCAGGCGACCCGCAGGCGTTGGTGATCGGCGGTGAGGCCGGCGTCGGCAAGACCCGCCTCGTCGAGGAGTTCGCCACCGCCGCCGCCCGTGAGGGCGCCGTCGTCGTGCTCGGCGGCTGCGTCGAGATCGGCGCCGACGGGCTGCCGTTCGCCCCGTTCTCCACCGCGTTGCGCGCCCTGCGCCGCGAGCTGCCCGAAGAGCTGGCCGCCGCCGCAGCGGGCCAGGAGGAGGAACTGGCCCGGCTGCTGCCCGAGTTGGGCGAGACGACGCCGGCCCGCGGGGCGGACCGTTCCGACGAGGAGGGCATGGCCCGCCTCTTCGAACTCACCGCCCGCCTCCTGGAGCGCGTCGCCGCCGGCCGCACGGTCGTCGTCGCCCTGGAGGACCTGCACTGGGCCGACGCCTCCACCCGTCACCTCCTTGCCTACCTCTTCCGCACCCTGCGCACCGGCCGCCTCGTCGTCCTGGCCACCTACCGCTCCGACGACATCCACCGCCGCCACCCCCTGCGCCCCCTCCTCGCCGAACTCGACCGGCTGCGCACGGTCCGCCGGATCGAACTCGGCCGCTTCAACCGCGCCGAGGTCGGCCGTCAGATCGCCGGCATCCTCGCCACCGAACCCGACCCGGACCAGGTCGACGAGATCTTCGAACGCTCCGACGGCAACGCCTTCTTCGTCGAGGAACTCGCCGTCGCCGCCCACGAGGGCTGCCGCACCGGTCTCACCGACACCCTGCGCGACCTGCTCCTCGTACGGGTGGAGGGGCTGCCCGAGGCCACCCAGCGGGTCGCCCGGATCGTCGCCGAGGGCGGCTCCACCGTCGAGTACCGACTGCTCGCGGCCGTCGCCCAACTCGCCGAGGACGACCTCATCGAGGCGCTGCGGGCCGCCGTCAACGCCAACATCCTCACCGCCGCGCCCGGCGGCGACGGCTACCGTTTCCGCCACTCCCTGGTCCGCGAGGCCGTCGGCGACGACCTGCTGCCCGGCGAGCGCTCCCGCCTCAACCGCCGCTACGCCGAAGCCCTGGAGGCCGACCCGACGCTCGTCCCGGCCGGCGAACGGGTCACGCGGCTGGCCAGCTACTGGTACCACGCCCACGACCCCGCCAAGGCCCTCCCCGCCGTCCTGGACGCCTCCGTCAGCGCCCGCCGCCGGCACGCCCACACGGAGCGACTACGGCTGCTGGAACGCGCGATGGAGTTGTGGGACGCCGCCCCCGAGGACATACGGGCCACTCTGCGCCCCGTCGACTACACCGAGGTCTATCCTCCCTGCGGCTGCGACCCCGCCACCACACCCCTGCGCTACCTCGATCTGATGGCCGAGGCCGCCGTCGCCGGACGGCTGTGCGGGGAGCGCGAACGCGCCCTGAAGATCACCAAGCGGGCCCTGCACCTGCTGGAGGAGGACGGCGACCCTCAGCGCGCCGCCTGGTTCTGGGTCCAGCGCTCCCGGCTGGTCCAGGCGCAGGCCCGCGGCGACGGCTGGAAGGAGTTGGAGACCGCGCAGGAACTGGTCCGCGGACTGCCGCCGTCCGAGGTGCACGCCGAGGTGCTGGCCACCGCGGCCAACTGGTCGATGCTCCGCGACCCCGGCCCCGACGCCATGTCGGCCGCCGAGCGGGCCGTCGAGTACGCGCGCATGGTGGGCGCCGAGGACATCGAACTGAACGCGCGCCTCACGCTCGGCGGCCTCATGGTCGAAGCCGGGCACATGGAGGCCGGGCTGGCCCAGATGTACGAGGTCAGGAGCGAGGTAGTGGCCCGCGGCCTGACCTCGGTCGTGGGCCGCAGCCATGTGAACCTGCCGTGCGCCCTCGAAGGCGTCGGCCGCTCCGAGGACGCCGTCGGCATCCTGCGCGAGGGCCTGCGGCTCACCCAGGAATGGGGCCTGTGCGACTCCGAAGCCTGGGTCTGGACGAACCTCGCCCAGTCACTGCTCTCCCTGGGCCGATGGGACGAGGCCGCCGAGGCCGCGGCACACGCCCAGCGGATGGGACAGTCGGCGAAACCGCGCGGCGGCGGCTCCAACAAGCTCGCCCAGCTCGCGCTCGCCCGCGGAGAGATCACCGAAGCCGCCCGCCACCTGGCCACCGCCCGCGCCGCCTACGGCACCCACGACCCCATGCCGCAGAACAACCTGCCGATGACCCGCCTCGCCCTGGGCATAGCCGCCGCCGAGGGCCGCATCCTCGACGCCCGCGCGGAGGCCGACCGGGCCATGAGCGTCGGTTTCCCGCCCGGCACCCAGCGCTACGCGTGGCCGCTGCTGCTGGCCGCCGCCGTCGCCGAGTCCGACGCCCGCGCCCACGCACTGCCCGCAGCGCAGCAGGGTCGTGCCGCCTTCCTGGAACGGCTCTTCGACGCCGTTCGGAAGCTCACCACCGGCGCGCCGCTGTGGCTGGCGTACGAGAAGTGGACCCGAGCCGAAATCGACCGGGCCGAGAACCGTGCCCTGCAGCCCGACACCTGGTCGGACGTGGTTACCGCCTTCGAAGCCCTGGAGCGGCCCTACGACCTCGCTCAGGTCCGCCACCGCCTGGCCGAGGCGCTGCTTGCGATCGGCGGCGACGACGAGCGCGCCCGCGCCACGGAACTGCTCCGCCTGTCCCGGGCCGCCGCCACCCACCTGGGCGCCCGCCCGCTCGTCGACGCCGCGACCCGCCTGGCCCAGCGAGCCCGTCTGACCCTCACGACAGCCCCGCCCCTGCCTCCGACCGACCCGGCCGACTCCCTCGGCCTCACCACCCGCGAGCGCGACGTCCTCCGCCTGGTCTCGGCAGGCCGCACCAACCGCCAGATAGCCGAGGAGCTCTTCATCTCCCCGAAGACGGCCAGCGTCCATGTCTCGAACATCCTGGGGAAGCTCGGCGTCTCAGGGCGGGGCGAGGCAGCGGCGGTGGCGCATCGGATGAGGTTGTTCGCGGCCGAAACTTTCAGGTCGGGGGCGTGAGCCCGAGGTTTACGCTGTAAGGGACGTCGGTCCGGAGGAGGTTGCGTGTTCAACGCTTTCGAGGAACTCTTCGCGCCCGGCCGTAAGCACACCCGCGACGAACAGAACCGTCTGGAACTGACCCGCGAGGACGTCGGGGACAACGACCCCGTACGCGGGCCGATAGATCTCGCGTCCGGGAAGGTCGTCGTACGGATGCCTGATCCGTCGGTCAGGGAGGCAGACGATGAGGACGATGAGGGTGAAGGGGACGCCGACGGGAAGGAGTGAGGGCCCGGGAGCCCGATGACCCGGGAGCCCGAGAACCCCGCCCGGCTCAGCTCACCTGCACCTCCAGAATCCGGTCGTCCCCGTCCTTCGGGCTGCCCCGACCGTCGGTGTTGCTCGTCGTCACCCACAGCTTGTCGCCGCCGGCCGGCACGACCGTCCGCAACCGGCCGTACTCGCCCTCCAGGAAGGCCTGAGGGTCCGCCGACGCCTCGGTCCCGTTGAGGGGGACGCGCCACAGACGCTGGCCCTTCAGACCCGCCATCCAGACCGAGCCCTCGGCGTAGGCGATGCCGCTGGGCGAGGCGTCGTCCGTGCCCCACTGCGCCAGCGGGTTGTGGTACTTGGCGTCGTCGGACTTGCCCTCCGCCTCCGGCCAGCCGTAGTTGTCGCCCGGCTTGATCGCGTTCAGCTCGTCCCAGGTGTCCTGGCCGAACTCCGCCGCGAACAGGCGCTGTTTGGAGTCCCAGGCCAGACCCTGGACGTTGCGGTGGCCGTATGTGTACACCGGGGAGTCGGTGAAGGGGTTGCCGGGAGCCGGTTCACCCTCCGGCGTCAGGCGGAGGATCTTGCCGCCCAGGGACTCCTTGTCCTGGGACAGGCCCGTGTCACCGCTCTCGCCCGTGCCCGCGTACAGCATCTTGTCCGGGCCGAAGGCGATCCGGCCTCCGTTGTGGATGAAGCCCTTGGGGATGCCCTTGAAGATCGTGTCGGGCGCGCCCAACTGCTCGCCGGACGGCCGCTGCTCGTCGTACAGCATGCGGACGATGCGGTTGTCCGAGGCCGAGGTGAAGTATGCGTAGACCATGTGGTCCGAGGCGTAGTCCGGCGACAGTGCCAGGCCCATGAGGCCGCCCTCGCCCGCCGGTGACACCCCGGGCACCTCGCCCACCTCGGTCTTCTTGCCGCTCTCCCCGTCGATCCGCGTGATCGTGCCGTCGTCGCGGGAGGAGACGAGCAGATCGCCGTCGGGGAGCGGGGCCAGGCCCCAGGGGGTGTTCAGGCCCTCGGCGACCGTGCGCACCACCTTGACGGTGCCCTGCGCCGGCGGGGTCTCCTCGACAGCCCGCCCGGTGGGCGACGACCCCGTGGTACTGCTCGGTGCCGCTGCTCCGCCGTCGCCCGGTGATCCCCCGTCGTCGGAGGAACATCCGGCCGTCAGCAGAAGTGCGGCCGCGGCCATTACGGCCGTCACAACTCGACGTTGCACGATCACGGTCCCTTCGACGCGGCGGGTTCTACTTTTCTTACACCGCTCGCGCCTCACAGGTTCCCGATCCATGAATCTTGAATCACCATCGTCCCGTGGCGCGTCACTGATCCCGGGGGCGGTGCGGCGGGTCGGGATCCGGCCACCCGGGACGGACGTTGCCACCCCGTGCCGGGTCCTCCGTCGTCAGGGGTCCCCGCGATGTCAGTCCCAGGACCCCAACGCCCTCGGCAGCTCCGCCACCTCCGCCAGATCCTCCGTCGTCAGCCGCAGGTCCCCGGCCCGGGTGTTCTCGGTCACCCAGCGCTCCTGCTTGGTCCCGGGGACCGGGACCACGTGCCGTCCCTGGGCCAGTACCCACGCCAGCGCGACCTGCGCGGGCGTGACCCCGTCGCCGTGGCGGGTCGCGATGCGGCGCAGGCCGGCCACTATCGGCTGGTTGGCCGCCATCATCTCCGCGGTGAAGCGCGGGTGCCGGGCGCGGACGTCGTCCGGTTCGAAGCCCTGACCGGGAGTCAGGGTGCCGGTCAGGAAGCCGTTGCCCAGGGGCATCGCCGCCAGGAAGGCGACGCCGCGCGCCGCGCACCACGGCAGCAGCGTCTCCAGCGCCTCCGGCGACCACACCGACAGCTCCGCCTGCACGGCGCTCACCGGGAAGACCTGCTGCACCCGCAGCAGCTGACGGATCGTCGAGTCGTGCAGCCGGGTTCCCGAGCGGCGGCCACCCCGCGCGCCCACCGCGCACAGCCCCAACGCCCGTACCTTTCCCGCCTGGACGAGCTCCGCCATCGCGCCCCAGGTCTCCTCGACGGGGACTTCGGGGTCCGCGCGGTGCAGTTGGTAGAGGTCGATCACGTCCGTCTGTAGCCGGCGCAGAGAGGCGTCGCAGGCCCGCTTCACGTAGCCGGGTCGGCCGTTGGCCACGATGTGCTGTTCGCCGACCAGCAGGCCGACCTTCGTCGACACGAACGCGTCCTGGCGGCGCTCCTTCAACACCCGCCCCACCAGCAGCTCGTTGGTGAACGGGCCGTACATGTCGGCCGTGTCCAGCAGCGTCGAGCCCAGATCGAGCGCCCGGTGCACCGCCCTGACCGACTCCTCGCCCCGCTGCCGCGACGAGCTGTAGGCCCAGCTCATCGGCATGCACCCGAGCCCGACGGCTCCCACCGCGAGTGCCGCCGCGCCGATCGTCCTGCGCTCCACCTGGCCGTAACCCTCCCTCTTCCGGCACCCCAACCTAACCTCTGCACACCTGTTCGCCCGACCAAGGGGTTTCCGGGGGATCACGTCCTTCTCC
Source organism: Streptomyces viridochromogenes (assembly GCF_001270495.1). Lineage (GTDB taxonomy): Bacteria > Actinomycetota > Actinomycetes > Streptomycetales > Streptomycetaceae > Streptomyces > Streptomyces viridochromogenes_A. The sequence continues at coordinate 176,205 of NZ_LGUR01000241.1, read as the reverse complement.
GGCCGGGCAGCGCGACCGGGCGCCCCTGACCGGCCTGACCCGCCGGGAAGGCCCTAGCCTCCAGTGCATGACTGCTGACGTGTGGCTCCCCATCCCGCCGGACGAGATCGAGGGCCTTCCCGCGGGCCCCGACTACCGCTACTGGAACGGCGCCGAGGAGTTTCCGGCCGACCCGGCCGAGTGCGCCTTCTACGTCGTCCCGTACATGAAGGCGCCCGCGCTCGGGCAGCGTCCGTTGCCGGAGATGAGTTCCGTACAGGTCGTGCAGACGCTTTCCGCCGGCATCGACCACGTGGAGCCGGGGCTCAAGCACCTGCGTCCGGGCGTGCGGCTGTGCAACGCGCGCGGGGTGCACGAGGCGAGCACCGGTGAGCTCACGCTCACGCTGATCCTCGCCTCGTTGCGAGGCATCCCCGACTTCGTGCGCGCCCAGGACAGGGGGGAGTGGCTGGGCGGATTCCGGCCCGCGCTCGCCGACAGGAACGTCCTCATCGTGGGATACGGCTCGATCGGCGCCGCCATCGAGGACCGGCTCGCACCCTTTGAACTCGCGCGGGTGGCGCGCGTCGCGCGCTCTGAGCGCACCACGGCGCGCGGACCCGTGCATCCGCTCACCGAACTGTCCGCCCTGCTCCCGGAAGCGGATGTCGTCATCCTCTCCACGCCCCTGACGGATGCCACCCGGCACCTGGTCGACGCCGACTTCCTCGCCCGGATGAAGGACGGCGCGCTGCTGGTCAACGTCGCCCGCGGCCCCGTGGTGGACACCAAGGCGCTGCTGGCCGAGCTGGAGACCGGGCGCATCACCGCGGCCCTGGACGTGACCGACCCCGAACCACTGCCCCGGGAACACCCCCTGTGGCGTGCGCCGGGCGTGCTGATCAGCCCGCACGTGGGTGGGCCGACTTCCGCGTTCCTGCCACGCGCCAAACGGCTCCTGGTGGACCAGTTGACTCGTTTCGTGAACCGGGAGCCCCTGCGCAACGTGATCCTTACGACGGGCGCGACAGACGCGTGACGCTCATGAGGTGAGCAGCGCGCGGGTGTCGCGCGCGCCGCGCGCAACAGGCCCGAAATCCGCTTCGAGTACCGTCCGCAACCTTCCGGAAGCGGTCTGTACTCGCATATGCGCTGGTCGTCACGGAGCGTAGAGGTGCTATGTCCCTGAGTGACGAGACTGGTGTATCGTCCCGACAGGGGCTGCGCCGCGCACTGTTCGGCGCCTGGGATGGATATTTCAGATTTGTGAGGGGGGCGACGGGCGATGCACGGCCTATGGACGAGCGATCCGACGCGGCGGGGCCGTCGGCGGCGACCCTGGCGAACGGCCGCGCGCAGACGCGGTCGGCCCGGCACCCTCGGTTGCCGGCACACTCACAGCCATCGCAGGCACAGCAGCCGCAGGCGGCATGCGCACTCGGCGCACCGGGACCCGCGAGCGGCGCGGACCGGGAGGCCTCGGTGAGCTCGCCTCCGCCCTCCACGAGCACGCTCGACGCGGGGCTGCGGGCACAGCCCTCATCGGCGGCGACACTGCCCCGTCCCTCGTCCTTCGGGGGCGGCACGGGCCTGGTCCCGCAACTCGTTCTGGCCCTGGTGTGCGCGGGATACGCCGTCGGTTCCGCGCTCGGCTGGGGTTCGAACCAAGTCGCGCTGATCATGGGCGACTTCGGGCTGGCAGCCGCGGCCGGCGCCGCCGCCGTGTCCTGCTTCCGATACGCCCGTAGCCGACGTATCCGCTTTCGACCCGCCTGGCTGCTGTTCGCCCTCTCCTCCGCGATGGCCGCCCTCGGAAACCTGGTCTGGGGGTGGTACGAGGTCGTCCTCCAGCGGCCCGTGCCCAGCCCCTCCTACGCCGACGGGTTCTTCCTGTGCTTCGCGCCGCCCGCCATCGTGGGACTCCTGGTGCTCGCCAAGCGTCCGGTGACCAAGGCCGGCTGGGTCTGCCTCGGACTGGACGCCTGGCTGATCGGCGGTTCGCTGCTGACGCTGGCGTGGAGCCTCGCCCTCGCCCAGGCAGCCAAGATCGACTCCGGTGGCGGCGAGAGCGTCGCGCACACCGCGCTCTCGCTCGCCTACCCGTTGCTCGACATCGCCCTGGTCAGCATGGTGCTCGCGCTGCACTTCCGCCGCTCGTCGGCGAACCGCACCGCGGTGAACACAGCGATCGGCGCACTCGCCCTGACCGTGATGTGCGACGCCCTGTTCACCTCGCCGCTGCTGCACAACAGCTACCGCTCCGGCCAGCTGCTCGACGCGGGCTGGTTCGCCGGCTCGCTGCTCCTGGCGTACGCCCCGTGGGCCACGCCGAGGAACGGCGACAGCGAGCGGCACGACGGAGCCGGGCACACGCGCGTGGTGCACGAGCACGTGCCCGGGCAGCGCGGCGGCAGCCATCACCACACGGCATCCGCTCAGGGAAGTGATCACTTCCGGTATCCGGTCACCCGGCCGATCGCCGGCTCCCTGGCCGCGCTCACGCCGTACCTCGCCGCCGCCGTCTGCACACTGGGGATCCTCTACAACGTCCTCAACGGCCGCAGCGTCGACCGCGTGGTGCTGATCACGGGGGGCACGGTCGTGCTCGCCCTCGTGATGCGCCAGGGCATCATGCTGCTCGACAACATCACCCTCACCCAGGAACTGGCGCAGAAGGAGAACCACTTCCGCTCCCTGGTGCAGGGCTCCAGCGACGTCATCATGATCGCCGCGCCCAACGGCATCCTCCGGTACGTCTCCCCGGCCGCCGCCGGGGTCTACGGCCGCTCCGCCGAGGAGCTGGTGGGTTCGGAACTGGCCAATCTCATCCACCCGGAGGATCTGGGCTGCGTGGTGCACGAGGTGCGCCGCTTCCTCGCCGCCAGCCCACTTGAGGAACCCACTACGCGCATCGAATGCCGCTTCCGGTCCGGCGACGACGGCTGGCTCAACGTCGAATCGACCGTCAACCGGCACCACGGCGGCCTCATCTTCAACAGCCGGGACGTGACCGAAAGAGTGCGCCTGCAGGCGCAGCTCCAGCACAACGCCGAGCACGACCCGCTCACCGACCTGCCCAACCGCGCGCTGTTCACCCAGCGGGTCCAGCAGGCCCTGTCCGGCCGCCGCGCCTCCGACCGGGGCCCCGCCCTGCGCAACACGGCCGTTCTCTTCATCGACCTCGACGGCTTCAAGGGCGTCAACGACACGATCGGGCACCAGGCCGGGGACGAACTGCTCGTCCAGGCCGCCCGCAGACTCCAGGACGCCGTCCGGGGCGGGGACACCGCGTCCCGGCTGGGCGGCGACGAGTTCGCGGCGCTGATCGCCGGGGACACCACCCGGGACCGCACCGCACGCGAACGGCACATCCTGGAGCTCGCCGACCGCCTCAGGATGACGCTGTCGCAGCCGTACCTCATCGACGGCAACGATGTCCGTGTCAACGCCTCCATCGGCGTCGCCTTCGCCGAACCGGGCCTCGGTGCGGGGGAGCTGCTGCGCAACGCCGACCTGGCCATGTACCGCGCCAAGGCGGGAGGCAAGGGCCGCGTCGAGCTCTACAAGCCGCAGATGCAGCAGGACGTCGTACGCAAGGCGGAGCTGGCCACGCGTCTGCGGGCCGCGCTGCACGACGGAGAGTTCGCGCTGCTGCACCAGCCGGTGGTGTGTCTGGAGAACGGCCGGATCGCATCGGTCGCCACCCAGGCGCGCTGGCGGTCCTCGCAAGGGGTGCTGTTCACGCCCGCCGAGTTCCTGCGGGTGGCAGAGGACAGCGACAAGACCGCCGAGCTGAGCCGCTGGATGCTGGAGGAGGCCGTCGAGCAGGCCGCCGAGCGCACCGCGACCGGGCTCGCCGTACCCGTCGCCGTACGGATGGGCGCGCGCCGCCTGCTGGACCGGTCGATGCCGCTCGGCTCGATCGAGGCGCTGCTGACCCGGCACGGGCTGCCGCCCGGGTCGCTGACCATCGAGCTGTCCGATCTCGACCCACGCGTCTCACTGGACGAACTGGAGCGCCGGCTGAGCGGCCTGCGCAGACTCGGCGTCCGGATCGCCCTGGACGGTTTCGGCAGCGGTTACGCGGCGATCACGGCCCTGCGCCGGCTCCCCGTCGACGTCCTCAGAATCGACCGCGGTCTGGTCGAGGGAGTCGTGGAGTCCGCGCGGCTGCACAAGATCACCAGCGGCCTGCTGCGGATCGCCGGCGACCTCGGGCTCCAGTCCGTGGCCGACGGCGTGGACCTGCCGGAACAGGTGGTCGCCCTGCGTGCGATGGGGTGCACGCACGGGCAGGGCATGGCGTTCTCCGGGCCGCTGGACGAGTACCGGCTGCGCCGGGCGATCGGTGCCGGCCGCTATCCGGTGCCGCACGGGCCGGTGGAGCCCGCGTTCGCGGGTGGCGCGAGAGAGCCGCAGGGGCGCGTCGGTGTCGATGGAGCGAGCGCGCGGAGGCCCGAAGGGCTGAGCACGGTCGTGGCCTCGACACCGACTGTGGCGCCCCGGAGGTGAACGAGCCATGGAGGGGTGCAGGGGTGTACACCAGTGGTGTGCCCGCCGTTCTGGGAGGCGGAAGTGCCCTGCGTTCACATAATGAGACTCCCGTCCCACCTACTTGACAGTGGGTGTGCGCTGGGGAGAGGGTCAGTGCCATGCGCACCCGAATTCTCGTACTTGGAAAGCGCGTCGGCTGAAGCTGGTGGCGTCCGGACAGACCCGGAACTCCCAGCGACCACACCCGGCGCGCTCCCCTCGCTTGCCTTTTGGCACGAGGGGTTTTTTGTTGCACCGGCGCTAGTCGTGCAGCACCGCAACTCCGCTCAAACCTCGCAAAAACCCTCAGCATCGAGAAGAGAATGCCGATGACCGAGCAGGCCACCGGGGCCCATCACCCGCAGCCGCGGCCCCGATCCGGAGGACACCAGTCCGCCCCCGAGCGCGTCACGGGTGCGCAGTCCCTCATCCGTTCGCTCGAGGAGGTCGGCGCCGACACGGTATTCGGCATTCCCGGCGGTGCGATCCTCCCGGCGTACGACCCGCTGATGGACTCCACCAGGGTGCGCCACGTCCTGGTCCGCCACGAGCAGGGCGCCGGTCACGCCGCCACCGGTTACGCGCAGGCCACCGGCAGGGTCGGCGTGTGCATGGCGACCTCCGGCCCGGGTGCGACCAACCTGGTGACGCCGATCGCGGACGCCCACATGGACTCGGTGCCGCTCGTGGCGATCACCGGGCAGGTGGCCTCCAAGGCGATCGGTACGGACGCCTTCCAGGAGGCGGACATCGTCGGCATCACGATGCCGATCACCAAGCACAACTTCCTGGTCACCAAGGCCGAGGACATCCCGCGGATCATCGCGCAGGCGTTCCACATCGCCTCCACCGGCCGCCCCGGCCCGGTCCTGGTCGACATCGCCAAGGACGCCCTCCAGGCGCAGACCACCTTCTCCTGGCCGCCCACCATGGACCTGCCCGGCTACCGGCCCGTCACCAAGCCGCACGCCAAGCAGATCCGCGAGGCCGCCAAGCTGATCACGGCCGCCAAGCGGCCCGTCCTCTACGTCGGCGGAGGTGTCATCAAGGCCGGCGCCACCGCCGAGCTGAAGGTCCTCGCCGAACTCACCGGAGCGCCCGTCACCACCACCCTGATGGCGCTCGGCGCATTCCCCGACGGCCACCCGCTGCACGTGGGAATGCCGGGCATGCACGGTGCGGTCACCGCCGTCACCGCGCTGCAGAAGGCCGACCTGATCGTCGCCCTCGGAGCCCGCTTCGACGACCGCGTCACCGGCAAGCTGGACAGCTTCGCCCCTTACGCCAAGATCGTCCACGCCGACATCGACCCGGCCGAGATCGGCAAGAACCGCGCCGCCGACGTGCCGATCGTCGGGGACGCCCGCGAAGTCATCGCCGACCTGGTCCAGGCGGTCCAGAAGGAGCACGCCGAGGGCCACCAGGGCGACTACAGCGCCTGGTGGAAGGACCTCTCCCGCTGGCGCGAGACCTACCCGCTCGGCTACGACCAGCCCGAGGACGGCTCGCTGTCCCCGCAGCAGGTCATCGAGCGCATCGGCCAACTCGCCCCGGAGGGCACGGTCTTCGCGGCGGGCGTCGGCCAGCACCAGATGTGGGCCGCGCACTTCATCCAGTACGACAGGCCCGCCACCTGGCTGAACTCCGGCGGCGCCGGAACCATGGGCTACGCGGTCCCGGCCGCGATGGGCGCCAAGGCCGGAGCCCCGGACAAGGCCGTCTGGGCGATCGACGGCGACGGCTGCTTCCAGATGACCAACCAGGAGCTCACCACCTGCGCCCTGAACAACATCCCGATCAAGGTCGCCATCATCAACAACGGCGCCCTCGGGATGGTCCGTCAGTGGCAGACCCTCTTCTACAACCAGCGCTACTCCAACACCGTGCTGCACAGCGGCCCGGAGGCGGACGGCAAGCAGCCGAGCGCCGGCACCCGCGTCCCCGACTTCGTGAAGCTGTCGGAGGCCATGGGCTGCTACGCGATCCGCTGCGAGCGGCCGGAGGACCTCGACAAGGTCATCGAAGAGGCGAACTCCATCAACGACCGCCCCGTCGTCATCGACTTCATCGTCCACGAGGACGCCATGGTGTGGCCGATGGTCGCCGCCGGCACCTCCAACGACGAGATCATGGCCGCCCGGGACGTCCGCCCCGACTTCGGCGACAACGAAGACGACTGAGCGAGAGAGACGTAAAAGATCATGTCCAAGCACACGCTCTCCGTCCTGGTGGAGAACACGCCGGGCATCCTCGCCCGGATCGCCGCCCTGTTCTCCCGCCGCGGCTTCAACATCGACTCGCTAGCGGTCGGTGTCACCGAGCACCCCGACATCTCCCGCATCACCATCGTGGTGAGCGTCGCCGACCTCCCGCTGGAGCAGGTGACGAAGCAGCTCAACAAGCTCGTCAACGTGCTGAAGATCGTCGAGCTGGAGCCGGGTTCCGCCGTTCAGCGCGAACTCGTTCTGGTGAAGGTCCGCGCCGACAACGAGACCCGCTCCCAGATCATTGAGATCGTCCAGCTGTTCCGCGCCAAGACCGTCGACGTCTCCCCGGAGGCCGTCACCATCGAGGCCACCGGCTCCAGCGACAAGCTGGAGGCCATGCTGAAGATGCTGGAGCCGTTCGGCATCAAGGAGCTCGTCCAGTCCGGCACGATCGCGATCGGACGCGGCGCGCGCTCGATCACGGACCGCTCGCTGCGCGCGCTCGACCGGTCCGCATAGCGACGGGTTCGGACGGTCGGGTGACACCGGCCGTCCGGATTCCGCCCGTATGGCGAGACCCCGAAACTTCCCTTCCCCCCGCCGTCATACGGTGGGACGCAACACCTGCACACAAGGAGAGAACCCAAAGTGGCCGAGCTGTTCTACGACGCCGACGCCGACCTGTCCATCATCCAGGGCCGCAAGGTCGCGGTCATCGGTTACGGCAGCCAGGGCCACGCCCACGCGCTGTCGCTCCGTGACTCGGGTGTCGACGTGCGTGTCGGTCTGCACGAGGGCTCCAAGTCCAAGGCCAAGGCCGAGGAGCAGGGCCTGCGCGTGGTGACGCCGTCCGAGGCCGCCGCCGAGGCCGACGTCATCATGATCCTGGTGCCGGACCCGATCCAGGCCCAGGTGTACGAGGAGTCCATCAAGGACAACCTCAAGGACGGCGACGCGCTGTTCTTCGGCCACGGCCTGAACATCCGCTTCGACTTCATCAAGCCGCCGGCCAACGTCGACGTCTGCATGGTCGCCCCCAAGGGCCCGGGCCACCTCGTCCGTCGTCAGTACGAGGAGGGCCGCGGCGTTCCGTGTATCGCGGCCGTCGAGCAGGACGCGAGCGGCAACGCCTTCGCGCTCGCGCTGTCGTACGCCAAGGGCATCGGTGGCACCCGCGCGGGCGTCATCAAGACGACCTTCACCGAGGAGACCGAGACCGACCTGTTCGGTGAGCAGGCCGTCCTCTGCGGTGGTACGGCCGCGCTGGTCAAGGCCGGTTTCGAGACGCTGACCGAGGCCGGCTACCAGCCGGAGATCGCGTACTTCGAGTGCCTGCACGAGCTGAAGCTGATCGTGGACCTCATGTACGAGGGCGGCCTGGAGAAGATGCGCTGGTCGATCTCCGAGACCGCCGAGTGGGGCGACTACGTCACCGGCCCGCGGATCATCACGGACGCCACCAAGGCCGAGATGAAGAAGGTCCTCGCCGAGATCCAGGACGGCACCTTCGCCCGTGAGTGGATGGCCGAGTACCACGGCGGTCTGAAGAAGTACAACGAATACAAGACCGCGGACTCCGAGCACCTGCTGGAGACCACCGGCAAGCAGCTGCGCAAGCTGATGAGCTGGGTCGACGAAGAGGCGTGATCCTCTCTTCCGTGGCGGTACCCTCGGCTGGGGGTACCGCCACGGGGCTTTGCCCCGGACATCGCACGGAGACCCCCTACAAAATGGCGTTTCTCGTCCGGGTGATCCTTCCGCAGAGGCGCAAGACGACCTCCGCCACGGCACTACACTGCCGTACTACATACGCGTCAGGCCCACAGCGTCGTGCGTCTTCCACGCGGCAAGCCCCCTCCACCGCATGCGGCCGTCGGGACGGCCGTCCGCAATGGACATGTGAGGACTCACGTGAGCTCGAAACCCGTCGTACTCATCGCTGAAGAGCTGTCGCCCGCCACCGTCGACGCGCTTGGCCCCGACTTCGAGATCCGCCACTGCAACGGAGCAGACCGAGCCGAACTGCTCCCGGCCATCGCCGAAGTGGACGCGATCCTGATCCGATCCGCCACCAAGGTCGACGCCGAGGCGATCGCAGCCGCGAACAAGCTGAAGGTCGTCGCGCGAGCCGGCGTCGGCCTGGACAACGTCGACGTCTCCGCCGCCACCAAGGCCGGCGTGATGGTCGTCAACGCCCCCACCTCGAACATCGTGACCGCCGCCGAGCTGGCCTGCGGTCTCCTCGTCGCCACCGCCCGCCACATTCCGCAGGCCAACGCCGCGCTGAAGAACGGCGAGTGGAAGCGCAGCAAGTACACGGGCGTCGAGCTCGCCGAGAAGACCCTCGGTGTCGTGGGTCTGGGCCGCATCGGTGCGCTGGTCGCCCAGCGGATGTCCGGCTTCGGCATGAAGGTCGTGGCCTACGACCCCTACATCCAGCCCGCCCGCGCCGCCCAGATGGGCGTGAAGGTGCTGTCGCTGGACGAGCTGCTCGAGGTCTCCGACTTCATCACCGTCCACCTGCCCAAGACCCCCGAGACCGTCGGCCTCATCGGCGACGAGGCGCTGCGCAAGGTCAAGCCGAGCGTGCGCATCGTCAACGCCGCGCGCGGCGGGATCGTCGACGAGGAGGCGCTGTACTCCGCCCTCAAGGAGGGCCGGGTCGCCGGTGCCGGCCTCGACGTCTACGCGAAGGAGCCCTGCACGGACTCCCCGCTCTTCGAGTTCGACCAGGTCGTCGCCACCCCGCACCTCGGTGCCTCCACCGACGAGGCGCAGGAGAAGGCCGGTATCGCCGTCGCCCGCTCGGTGCGCCTCGCCCTCGCCGGTGAGCTCGTGCCCGACGCGGTGAACGTCCAGGGCGGCGTCATCGCCGAGGACGTCAAGCCGGGCCTGCCGCTCGCCGAGCGCCTCGGCCGTATCTTCACGGCGCTCGCCGGTGAGGTCGCGGTCCGCCTCGACGTCGAGGTGTACGGCGAGATCACCCAGCACGATGTGAAGGTGCTGGAGCTCAGCGCCCTCAAGGGTGTCTTCGAGGACGTCGTCGACGAGACGGTGTCGTACGTCAACGCCCCGCTGTTCGCGCAGGAGCGCGGCGTCGAGGTGCGGCTGACGACCAGCTCGGAGTCGGCCGACCACCGCAACGTCGTCACCGTGCGCGGCACGCTCGGCAACGGCGAGGAGGTGTCGGTCTCCGGCACGCTGGCCGGCCCCAAGCACCTCCAGAAGATCGTCGCGGTCGGTGACTACGACGTGGACCTCGCGCTCGCCGACCACATGGTCGTCCTGAAGTACGAGGACCGTCCGGGTGTCGTCGGCACGGTCGGCCGGGTCTTCGGCGAGGCGGGCATCAACATCGCGGGCATGCAGGTCTCGCGTGCCGTCGCCGGTGGTGAGGCGCTGGCCGTCCTGACCGTCGACGACACGGTGCCCGCCGGGGTGCTGACCGAGGTTGCCGAGGAGATCGGGGCCACGTCGGCTCGTGCGGTGAACCTGGCCTAGGTTGCCGTGGCTGGGGGCGGCAGCCCCCGGGCCCCGCATCGGCCCTGAACGGGCCTCGTCCTCAAACGCCGGACGGGCTGAGGTGACTCGGCTCGTCCGGCGTTTCGCATGCGCGCTGCTCCCGTACCTCGACCCGCCGCAGCGTGACCGCCGCCAGCACCGCGGCCCCCGCGAGCAGGACCGCCCCCGCGATCGCCGCACCCTGCATCCCGCTGGTGAACGCCTCCCGCGCGACGGTGGCCAGGCCCGGGACCTGATCGGCGACCGCCAGTGCTCCGCCGAGCGTCTCGTGCGCCGCGTCCGGTGCCGAGGCCGGGATCTCGTGGCGGTAGACCGCCGTACCGATCGAGCCGAGGACGGCCATGCCGAGGGCGCCGCCGAACTCGGCGCCGGTCTCCAGCAGGGAGGACGCGGAGCCCGCCCGCTCCACCGGGGCGGCGCCCATCGCCAGGTCCATGATCTGGGACATCACCGTGACGCCTCCGACGGCGATGACCGCGCACGCCGTCAGTACCAGCCACAACGAGTCCGTACCGGCGAGGGACAGCAGCGCGAAACCGGCCGCGGAGGTCGCGAAGCCGCCGGTGACGACGTAGGCACGGTTGACGCCCCTCTGCACCAGCTGGGTCGCGACCGGTCCCGCCGCGCCGATCGGCACCGACGGCAGCAGCGCCCACAGGGCCGCCTCCAGCGCGCCCATGCCGAGCACCGACTGCAGGTACTGCGTGGTGAAGTAGGACGAGCCCATCACGCCGAACATGCAGACGAGGTTGAGGGCGACGGAGGGGGCGAAGCCCCGTCCGCGGAACAGGGCCGGGGAGATCATCGGCGCCTCGGCCGTGCGCTGGCGGTGGACGAAGAGGGCCGCGAACAGCAGGCCGACGGTGATCGAGACGACGTAGAGGACGTTCCAGCCCTCGGACGGGATCTCCTTCAGGCCGTAGACCACGGGAAGCACCGCGGCCATCGAGAGCGGAACGCTCAGCCGGTCGAAGCGGCCGGGCTCGGGGCTCTTCGACTCGGGGAGCAGTACCGGGCCGAGGACCAGCAGCAGGGCCATCGCGGGCAGGTTCACCAGGAAGACCGAGCCCCACCAGAAGTGCTCGACCAGCACCCCGCTCATCACCGAACCGAGCGCGACCCCGGCCGTCATCACGCCGGACCACATGCCGATCGCCTTCGCGCGCTGCGCCGGATCGGTGAACATCGTGCGCAGGATGGCCATCGTCGCCGGCATCAGGGTCGCGCCGCCGATGCCGAGGACCGCGCGGGCCGCGATCAGGATCTCGGCGCTGTTCGCGTACGCCGCCATGAGCGAGGCGGTGCCGAAGGCGGCGGCGCCGATCAGCAGGAGGCGGCGGTGGCCGATGCGGTCGCCGAGCGAGCCCATCGTCATCAGCAGGCCGGCCAGGACGAAGCCGTAGATGTCGAAGATCCACAGCTGCTGGGTGCCGCTCGGCGCCAGGTCCGCGCTGATCGCCGGGATCGCGAAGTAGAGGACCGAGACGTCCATGGAGACCAGCAGCAGCGGCAGCATCAGGACGCCGAGTGCGCTCCATTCGCGGCGGCCGGCGCGGGCGGGCGGGAGCGGGGGTGCGGTGCTCGTCGGGTTCGTTGTCATGGCGGTGAATGTACGCACGTCTTAAACGCTTGTCTAGAACGAACGTATAGGACGGGTGTATGGATCCGGAGTAGGGTGGCGCCATGGGACACCGTGAGGATCTGCTCGAAGGCGCCAAGCGCTGCCTGCTGGCCAAGGGCTTCGCGCGCACCACGGCGCGCGACATCGTCAAGGAGTCGGGGACCAACCTGGCCTCGATCGGCTACCACTACGGCTCGAAGGGCGCGCTGCTGGCGCAGGCGTACGTGTCGCTGGTCGAGGCGATGGGCGACGCCTTCGAGGGCGACGGGACCGCCGGGGCCGGCGCCGAGCCCGGCTCGGTCGAGCGGTTCCGGGAGGTGTGGTCGAACATCATCGGCACCATGCGCGAGCCCGGTTCGCTGTGGCACCTCAGTATGGAGATCGTGGTCATGGGCGACCAACTGCCCGAGGTGCGCGAGCACTTGGCGGTGGCGCAGCGGGAGGCCGGGAGGGGCCTGATTCCGTTGCTGATGGGCGGGCGGGAGGAGGACGTCCTGGACGAGACCGCGGACACCCTGGGCATGTTCTATGTGACCCTGATGACCGGGCTCATCGCCCAGTGGACCTTCGACCCCAAGTCCGCGCCCTCCGCGGAGCAGCTCACCGAAGGGCTCCGTCAGGTGATCGAGGCCGCTACCCGGAAATGACGCGGCCGTCGCGCAGCTCGATCGTCCGGTCCGCGAAATGCCGTACGACCGCCCGGTCGTGGCAGATGAACAGGTAGCCGAGGCCGAGATCGTTCTGGAGGTCGGCGAGCAGGTTCAGCACGCCGGCGCGCACCGACGGGTCGAGGGACGAGACCGGTTCGTCCAGGACCAGCAGGCGTGGCTCCGAGGCCAGCGCGCGGGCGATTCCGGCGCGTTGGCACTGACCGCCGGAGAGTTCGCCCGGGAGGCGGTCGCCGTACGACGGGTCGAGGCCCACCCGGTCGAGGAGCTCGGCGACCCGGGCCGGACCGTCGGCGGCGGTCCAGCGCCCCTGCACCTTCAGCGGTTCCGCCACCGCGTCGCGGATGCGGTGGCGGGGGCTCAGTGATCCGTACGGATCCTGGAAGACGGGCTGCATGCGCGGGCGCAGCGGGCGTAGTTCGCGTTCGTTGAGGGTCGTCAACTCCCGTCCCTCGAAGAGGACTTCACCGGCGTCCGGGCGGCGCAGCTGGAGGACCGCCAGGGCGGTGGAGGACTTGCCGCAGCCGGAGGGGCCGTTGAGGGCGAGCGTCTCGCCGGGGGCCAGGGCGAAGGAGACGCGGTCGACGGCCATGACGTCGCCGTAGCGGACGACGAGGTCGCGAACGTCGAGCAGGGCGTCACTCATAGAACAACTCCGTTGCCGTCTGCGGGAGTTCGGACCAGCTGTGGCAGGCCACCAGGCGGCCCGCCACCTCCTGCGGCTCCGGTTCCTCCTTACGGCAGGCGTCCGCCGCGAGGGGGCAGCGCGGGGTGAAGGCGCAGCCCGTCGGGAGGGCGCCCGGGGCAGGTGGGGTGCCGCGCAGGGCGGGGAGGCGGCGGCCCGGGGGTGCGTGCTGGGGGAGGGACGCCAGCAGGCCCGCCGTGTACGGGGCCCGGGGGCGGGCCAGCACCTCGTCCGCCCGGCCGAGTTCGGTGAGGCGTCCGGCGTACATGACCAGTACGCGGTCCGCGTGGTCCCGTACGACGTCCATGTCGTGGGTGACGAGGACGAGTGCGGCGCCCACGGACTCCCGCTGCTCGGCGAGGACCCGCAGCACCTGGTCGCGGCGCTCCTCGTCCAGGGCGGTGGTGGGCTCGTCGGCGACGACGATGTCGGGTTCGTTGATCGTCGCCATGGCGATGACGGCGCGCTGCCGCATGCCGCCGGAGTACTCGTGCGGATACGCCCGTGCCTTGCGGGCGGCGTCCGGGATGCCGACCCGGTCGAGCGCGGCGACCGCCCGGGCCCGGGCCTCCTTGCCGGAGACGCGGGCCACCGACCGTACGGCGGCGGCGAGTTGGTCGCCCACCGGGTGCACGGGGGAGAGGGCGGACAGGGCGTCCTGCGGGACGAGGGAGATCCGGCGGCCGCGGTGGGCGGACAGGTCCGGCTCGATCGCGCCGCTCGTGGTCGCGCCCCGCGGCAGCATGCCCAGCAGCGCCCGGGCGGTGAGGGACTTGCCCGCGCCCGACTCGCCGACGATCGCGAGGGCCTCGCGCGGGCGGACGTCGAAGGACAGGCCGCGCACGACCTCGATGCCGTCGAAGGCGATCCGCAGATCGCGCACCGAGAGCAGCGCATCGGACGAGGGGAGCACGTCAGACGGCAACGGAGGACTCCTTCCTCTTCTTCGCCGACGGCCTCTTGACCGACGGCTTCTTCGCTGCCGGCGCGCTTCGCCGTACCCTCCGGCCCTGTACGGCCGCCGCCCCCGACACCGCCAGCCCCGCCAGCAGGGCGAGCGCGATCGCCGGGGCGAGGGCCGCCCAGGGGGCGCGTTCGACGTAGGCGCGGGACTCGTCGAGCAGCAGGCCCCACTCGGGGGCGGGCGGCTGGGCGCCCAGGCCCAGGAAGCCGAGGGAGGCCAGGGCGAGGGCGATGCCGGGCAGGCGGAGCAGGGCGTGGCGGGCCACCGGGGCGGCGACGGACGGCAGGACGTGCCGGGTGAGGATCCAGAACGGGGTCGCGCCCATGGCCCGTTGGGCGGTCAGGAACGCAGACGCCCGCACCTCCTGCACCAGCGCCGCCGCGTGTGCGGCCAGGGCCGGCCAGGAGATCAGGGCGACCGCGAGGGCGGCGCCGCCGGTGCCGGGACCGGCCGCCGCGGCGACCAGGATGCCGACGATCACCGGGGGCAGGGCGTTGGCGATGTCGGCCGCGCCGGCCGCGATGCCGGGCAGGAAGCCCAGGGCGAGCGCGACCAGCAGGCTCAGCACACAGATGGCGGCGGCCGTGCCGACGGTCGAGGCGGCGCCGTGGCCGAGCCGGGCCAGCACGTCGCGGCCGAGGGCGTCGGTGCCGAGCGGGTGGGTCCAGGTGGGGGCGGCGAGGCGGGCCCCGGTGTGCAGGGTGTACGGGTCGCGCAGCAGGCCCCAGCCGATGGTCACGGCGAGGAGCGTGAGCAGAGTCAACGGGATCGCAGGGTGGGTACGGACCGGACGTGCCGGGGGCAGTGTCAGCCCGGCGTCACGCAGCGCGGGACCCAGCAGCCGTCGCCGGGTGAACGCCGCCGCCGCGCCCGCGACCAGGCCGAGCAGCAGCAGGGCCAGCACCGCCCCCTGGAGCAGCGGCAGGTCCTGCGACTTGGCCGCGCCGAGTGCCGTACGGCCGATGCCGGGCACCGCGAACACCATCTCCACCGCGACCGCGCCGCCGGTCAGGCCGACGGCGACCATCCCGAACTGCGGTACCAGCGGCGGCAGTACGCGCTTGAGGGCGGCCGCCGAGATCGTCGTACGGCGCACTCCAGCGCCCCGCCACAGCTCCACCCACCGCTCGTCGAGGACGGCGGGCAGCGCGTCCGCGACCAGCCGGCCGAGCAGGCCGCCCGCCGGGACGCCGAGCGCCAGCGCGGGCAGCACCAGATACTCGGGGCCCGCCCAGCCCGCCGTCGGCAGCCAGCCCAGCCACACCCCGCACACCAGGAGCACGACGGTGGCCAGCAGGAACTCGGGGATCGCGGCGAGCATGGCGGCGAAGGCACCGGCCGAGCCGCGCCCCCGCACCAGCACGGGCGCCACCAGGACGGCGGCCAGTACGACCGCCACCCCGAGCGCCGCGCCCATCAGCGCCAGCGACACCTGGAGGCCGGCGACGACGGACGGCAGGACGTCGGTCCCGGACACCCAGGAGGTGCCGAAGTCGCCGCGCAGCAGGTCCGAGGCCCACTTCCCCAGCAGGGAGAGGGGACCGGCGTCCAGCCCGAGGTCCTCGCGGATCGCGGACAGCGCCTCCTCGGTCGGCTCCTGCTCGGCCGACCGGGCGCGCAGCACGGTGAGGGCCGGGTCCCGCTGCGAGAGCCAGGGCAGCAGGCCGACGGTGGCGAGGACGGCGACGAGACAGACGAGGCGGGTCAGCCCGGCGGCGCCGACCAACTTCCCTGCTCTGAAGCTCACGTGACGCGGGTGGGCTTTCACTTGACGTAGGTGGCCGCCGTGACGAGCTCGCGCTCGCGCGGGTCGTGGGCCGCGCCGACGACACCGGCCGCGTCGCCCTGGATCACCCGCTCGTGGAGCATGGGTACGGCCGCGTCCTGGGCGAGTACGGCGGCCTCGGCCTCGATGACCGCCTTGCGGCGGGCGTCGCCCGCCTTGGTGTCGGAGGCCTTCCGCAGCGCCTTGTCGACCTTGCTGTCGGCGAGCTGGGAGATGTTGAAGGAGCCGTCGGAGCCGAAGTCGCTGTACAGGTAGGCGGCCGGGTCGCCGGAGTCGAGGACGGTGGCGCGGGAGAGGATGAACGCGTCGAACTTGCCCGCGAGGGCGTCCGATTCGATGTTCGCGTACTCGCGGACGTCGAGCTTCACCTTGAACCCGGCCCTCTGCAGCTGCTGCTGCAGCGTGGCGGCGACCTCGGGCAGTTCGGCCCGGTCGGTGAAGGTGCCGATGGTGATCGTCGTGCCGTCCGGCTCGCCGGCCTTCGTGTGCTTGACGGGCGTGCGCAGGTCGGCCGCCCACGGCAGCGCGGGCCCGAGCAGCCCTTCGGCGACATCCGCCCGCCCCTCGTACACGCTCTCGACGATCGACTCGGCGTCGATCGCCCCCCTGGCGGCGGCGCGCAGTGAGGCGTCCTTGAAGGCGCCGTTCTCGGTGTTCAGGTAGAGCGTGTTGGTGCGCGGCATCGGGACCTCGGTGATCAGGTCCTGGTCGAGGACGGCGGCCTGGGAGACCGGAATCGCCTCGACGATGTCGGCCTCGCCGGTACGCAGGGCGGCGGCGCGGGCGGTTCCGTCCGGCACGAACGTGACGTCGATTCCCGGGGCCTTGGCCTTGCCGCCCCAGTACTTGTCGTAGCGGTCGAGCGTGGCGGAGGCGGTGCCGCTCACCTTCGTGAGCTCGAAGGGGCCGGTGCCGGCGCCGACGGGGTTCACCGCCTTCGCCCGGTACGCCTTGGCCGCCAGGATCGACAGCTGCGGGGAGCTGAGGCGCTGCGGGACCAGGGGGTCCTCGGTGCCGGTGGTGACCGTGACCGTGTCGGCGTCCTCGGCCTTCGTGGTCAGTTCGACGCCGTCCAGGATGCGGGGCTTGGGGGAGGCGGCGGCCGCCTTCGTGAGGGAGCGTACGACCGCCTCGGCGTCCAGCTTCGTGCCGTCGTGGAAGGTGACGCCGTCGCGTATCTCGAAGGTCCAAGTACGGCCGGACTGCTGCCACTTGGTGGCCAGCGCGGGCCGGGCGTCGCCGTCCTCGTCGAGCTTCACCAGGGTCTCGGCCGTCGACCAGCGCGACAGCTTGAACGCGTCGTCCGACAGCGGCGACAGCCCGGAGCGCGGGGGCAGCATCATCGCGATACGGACGCGCTTGCCGTCCGCACCCGCGTCCCCGGCGGACTCCGCCCCGGCGAAGCAGCCGGTGAGCAGTGCGGAGACCGCGGTGAGGGCGGTGGCGGGAAGCAGACGGCGAGCGGGCAGGCGCACGGGGCCCTCCGGGTAAAGGGGCAGTCAAGACAGCGGTTGCTGCGAACCGTAGCATGATGACAATCATTTCCAATACACGGGTCCCGCTGGTCGGGCGGCTCGACGCGGCGGTTCGGGCGGCGGCTCGGCGCGGCTACAACCGCGCCCCCTTCAACGCCATGTGCAGCAACAGCCGATCCTCCCCGTCGTCCAGATCAAGCCCCGTCAGCTGCTCGACGCGGGAGAGGCGGTAGTACAGGGTCTGGCGGTGGATGCCCAGTGCGGCGGCGGTGCGGCCGGCCTGGCCCGCGCAGTCGAGGTAGGTCTCGGCGGTGCGGGCGAGTTCATGGTGGGTGGGGGAGAGGAGCTGGGCGACCGCGGGGTCCCGGGCCGCGTCCGGGGGCAGGGACGTCAGCAGGCGGTACGGGCCGATGTGCGCCCACTCCGCGATCGGGCCCAGCCGGGGCTCGGCCAGGGCGGCGCGGGCCGCGGCCGAGGACTCCTGCCAGGCGGCGGGCAGTTCGCCGAGGCCCGTGCGGGGAGCGCCGATACCGGCCGCCGAACGCAGCGCCTCGTCCTTGAGCAGCCTCGACGCCGCCGCCTGGGCCGGCGTCCGCACCTCCGCCGAGCGCAGCCGCACCAGTACGGCGAGACTCTGCCCGCTCGTCCCCCACGGCACCGTGCACAGTGCTGTCGCGTGCGGCACCGTACGCACGGACGGGGCGTCGTCGGGGTCGGCCGACGGCCAGGGGGCGACGCACACCACGGTGTGCGGGCCGTCGCCGCGGGCGCCGAGGGCAGTGCGCAGCGCCGCCACCGCCATGTCCCCCTGCCAGCCCGGCTCCGCGACCAGCACGGCCCGCAGTTCCCGGCTCAGATCCGCCCCGTGCTGCGCCTCGTCCGCGAGCAGCGCGCCGATCCGCGCGGTCACCTCCATCGCGGCCGCGAGCTGCTGCTCGGTCGGGCCCGGATCGTCGTCCAGGAGCCAGACGTAACCGAGCACGACCCCCCGATGGCGTACCGGCAGACAGATGCGCCCCCGGTACACCCCGGCCTCCGGGGTCGGCGGGATCCGCACCGGGCCGGTCGCCCGTGTGATCCCGAAGCCCTCGAACCAGGTCCGCACGGCCGCCGTGGAGCGGCGCGTGAGGATCGAGCGGGTGCGGACGGGGTCCAGGGCCGACGCGTCGAGTTCGCCCTCGCTGTCGTACGCGCCGAAGGCGATCAGCTCGAAGTCCCGGTTCTCCAGCGTCGCCGGCACCCCCAGCAGCTCCGAGATCTCGTCGACCAGCTCCTGGAAGTCACCTTTGTATTCGGACGTCACCCGGGCATTCTCCCGCATTTCCGCAAGCCCTTCATACATCTGTCTGAGATCTGCGGCACGGATGCGTGACAGCTGTCGATGGCCGACGATCGGAGGGATCCTTAGGTTTCACGGTGGTTCTATCTGCTGGTTTGTGGAGGTGCCCCGTGCTGGGTCCCGTGATTCTTGCCGCGTCGCGCAGCGACCGGATACGACGCCTGATCTCGGCGGCCCCGGGGACCAAGCAGGTCGTCGACCGGTTCATCCCCGGTGAGACGGTCGACGAGATCGTGCCGATCATCCGGGACCTGACCTCCCAGGGCCTGGAGCTGACGATGGACGTCGTCGGCGAGGACATCACCACCCCCGAGCAGGCCGAGGCCGCCCGGGACGCCTATCTGGCGCTCATCGACCGGCTGACGGAGCTGGAGCTGGGCACCAGGGCCGAGATGTCCGTCAAGCTGTCCATGTTCGGGCAGGCGCTGGACGGCGGCCACGAGCTCGCCCTCGCCAACGTCCGCCCGGTCGTCGAGGCCGCCGCCGCCATCGGTACGACGGTCACCCTCGACGCGGAGGACCACACCACCCTCGACTCGATGTTCGCCATCCACGAGGAGCTGCGGAAGGACTTCCCGCAGACCGGGTGCGTCATCCAGGCCTACCTCTTCCGCACCGAGGCCGACGCCCGCCGCCTCGCGGAGAACGGCAGCCGCGTACGGCTCGTCAAGGGCGCCTACAAGGAGCCCGCCGAGGTCGCTTACCAGCAGAAACACGAGATCGACAAGGCGTACGTCCGGGTCCTCGGGATTCTGATGGAGGGCGCCGGGTACCCGATGATCGGCTCCCACGACCCGCGCCTGATCGCCATCGCCCAGGAGCTCGCCCACCGCGTCGGCCGAAAGCTCGACGAGTACGAGTTCCAGATGCTGTACGGGATCAGGACCGACGAGCACCTGCGGCTGGCCGCCGAGGGCCACCGGATGCGCGTCTACACCGCCTACGGCACCGACTGGTACGGCTACTTCATGCGAAGGCTCGCGGAGAAGCCCGCCAACCTGCGGTTCTTCCTGCGCTCGATGGTCAGCAAGGGCTGAGCCCCACACAACGGCTCGAAACACACCGCTCAGTAAGGAGTTACGGAACCCATGGACGCTGTGACCCAGGTCCCCACCCCCGTCAACGAGCCGGTGCACGGCTACGCCCCCGGCTCGCCCGAGCGCGCCCGGCTGGAGGTCAAGCTCAAGGAGCTGGCCGAGAACCCGATCGACCTGCCCTGCACGATCGGCGGCGAGCGGCGGATGGGCGGCGGCGAGCGCCTCGACGTCGTACAGCCGCACAACCACAAGGCCCGCCTCGGCACCTACGGCAACGCCACCCAGCAGGACGCCCAGGACGCCATCGACGCGGCCCTCGCCGCCGCGCCGGCCTGGCGCGCGATGTCCTTCGACGACCGTGCCGCGATCATCCTGCGCGCCGCCGAGCTGCTGTCCGGCCCGTGGCGCGAGACGCTGGCCGCCTCCACCATGCTCGGCCAGTCCAAGACCGCCCAGCAGGCCGAGATCGACACGCCCTGCGAGCTGATCGACTTCTGGCGCTTCAACGTCAAGTACGCCCGTGACCTGCTCGCCGAGCAGCCCCCGGCCAACTCCCCGGGCGTCTGGAACCGCCTCGACCACCGCCCGCTGGAGGGCTTCGTCTACGCGATCACGCCGTTCAACTTCACGGCCATCGCGGGCAACCTGCCCACCGCGCCCGCCCTGATGGGCAACGTCGTGGTCTGGAAGCCGTCCCCGACGCAGACCCACGCCGCCGTGCTGCTGCTCCAGCTGCTGGAGGAGGCCGGTCTGCCCAAGGGCGTCATCAACCTCGTCACCGGTGACGGCATCGAGGTCTCCAAGGTGGCTCTGGAACACCGTGACCTCGCCGGCATCCACTTCACCGGCTCGACCAAGACCTTCCAGTACCTGTGGAAGACGGTCGGCAACAACATCGAGAAGTACCGCTCCTACCCGCGCATCGTCGGTGAGACCGGCGGCAAGGACTTCGTCGTCGCGCACCCGAGCGCCGACAGGGCGGTCCTGAAGACGGCCCTGACCCGCGGTGCCTTCGAGTACCAGGGCCAGAAGTGCTCGGCGACCTCCCGGGCGTACATCCCGGCGTCGATCTGGAACTCCGGCTTCAAGGAAGAGTTCGCGGCCGAGGTCGACTACATCACCATGGGTGACGTCACCGACCTGTCCAACTTCATCGGCGCCGTCATCGACGAGCGTGCCTTCGCCAAGAACAAGGCCGCCATCGACCGCGCCAAGTCCGACCCGACCTGCACGATCGTCGCGGGCGGCTCCTACGACGACTCGGTCGGCTACTTCGTCCGCCCGACCGTCGTCGAGTGCACCGACCCGGAGAACGAGGTCTTCACCACCGAGTACTTCGGCCCGTTCCTCGCCGTGTACGTCTACGAGGACGACCGGTACGACGAGATGCTGGAGCAGATGGAGTCGGTGTCCGCGTACGCTCTGACCGGCTCGGTCATCTCCGGCGACCGCGCCGCGGCGGCGTACACGATGGAGAAGCTGCGCTACGCGGCCGGCAACTTCTACATCAACGACAAGTCGACCGGAGCCGTCGTCGGCCAGCAGCCCTTCGGCGGCGGCCGGGCCTCCGGCACCAACGACAAGGCCGGCGCCCCGCAGAACCTGATGCGCTGGACGCTGACCCGCGCCATCAAGGAGACGCTGGTCGCGCCGACCGACTACGGCTACCCGCACATGGGCTGACGACCAGTCAGAGTGCCTGAGGGTTGGGGCATGAGCGTTGAGGGCCGGGCGATTCGCCCGGCCCTCGCGCATGTCGGGACCGGGGAGACTGTCCACCATGACGGAGACGGTGACCACCGACGACGGGGCGAGGCTCTGGACCTCGCGGACGGGCCGGGGCCGGCCCTTGGTCCTCTGCCACGGCGGCCCGGGTCTGTGGGACATGTTCGAGGACGTGGCCGCGATGCTCGCCGACCTGGCCACGGTCGTCCGCTGGGACCAGCGCGGATGCGGCCGGTCGGAGCGGAGCGCGGGCCCGTGGACCACCGACCGCTTCGTGGCCGATCTGGACGCCGTACGACGGCACCACGCGCTCGACCGGATGGTGCTGCTCGGCCACTCCTGGGGTGCGCAACTGGCGCTGAGCTACGCGCTGGCCCACCCGGAGCGGGTCGCCGCGCTCGTGTACGTGAGCGGTACGGGCATCGACCCGGTGTCGTCCTGGCGCGGCCCGTTCGAGGAGAACTTCCTCGCCAGGCTCGACGAGGTGCCCGAACGGCTCGCCCGCTGGCGGGAGTTGCCGGACGGGGACCGTGAGCGGGCGGTGCTGCACTGGACCGTCGAGTTCGAGGACCGGGGGCGGGCGCTGCAGCACGCCGAGCGGATGGCCGATCCCTGGTTCGGGATCAACCACGAGTGCGGCAGGGCCCCTGAACGCCGAGACGAAACGGACCTGGGGCACGCCCGGGCTCCACGCCGCCTGCCAGGCCCTGGACCTGCCCGTCCTCATCGTCGACGGGGAGCGGGACATCCGGCCGCGCCGGGCCGTGGACTCACTGGAGCGGGCGCTGCCGAACGTGACCCGGGTGACCCTGCCCGGCGCCGGGCACCTGCCGTGGGTGGAGGATCCGAAGGGCTTCCGGGCGGCAGTGGCGGCCGCGCTGGGCTGACCTACTCGGCGATCTCCGTCCGCTCCCACCACACGTACACGGGCAGCTTGCCCTCGGGCGTGTCCGCCTGCCGCGCCGTCGGCCGGAAGTGCTCGTATCCACCGCGGAGCTTGATCTTCACGTCCGGGCCGGGCAACGGGGTCGGGACGATCCGGTCGGGCAGGTCGTCCGGGCCGCCCTCAAGGAACACTTGCGCCGTGTCGTTCATGACCTCACCGTTCCCCTCGCGGTCACCGTATGTCCCGTGCCGCGCGGAGGATCGGCGGAGGATCAGCCGAGTGGGCGATCCGCCACCGTACGGATACTGGGTGGATGACACCGACCCCGCCCGCCCGCACGCCGCGCACCGCACACACCGCCGACCTCACCTCCGACGAACTGCGGGCCGTCCGCGCCCTGTTGGACGACGCCTTCGACGGGGACTTCTCCGACGAGGACTGGGACCACGGGCTCGGCGGCGTCCATGCCCTCGTCCACGACGACGCCGGCCGGCTCGTCGCGCACGGTTCGGTGGTCATGCGGCGGGTCCGGCACCGGGAGCGGTGGCTGCGGGTCGGGTACGTCGAGGCCGTCGCCGTACGGCCCGACGCGCGCCGGACGGGGCTCGGCGGCCGGGTGATGGCGGAGCTGGAGCGGGTGATCGACCGGGCGTACGACGCGGGGATGCTGTCCGCGAGCGACGAGGGGGCCGCGCTGTACGCCGCCCGCGGCTGGACGGTGTGGAGCGGGCGGGTCTGCGCGCTGGGCACCGAGGGCGTCATGCATCTGCCGGACGAGGAGGGCACGACGTTCGTGCGGCCCGCCCTCGCCGGCCCGCTCGACCCGGCGTTCGAGCTGGTCTTCGACTGGCGGGACGGGGACGTGCTCTGACGGGAAGACGGTAAAAGGCCAGGTCAGTGGCGTGTGACCCACTCCGCCGTCTCAGATAGTAGGAAGTCCGAGTAATTGTGGAGACAGACGCGCCATCCTCCCTTAACTTTGTAGAAGCCGAACGTCTCGCTCGATCAAGCGAATGGCGGTCGTGAGCCGGGCCCCGTGCAGGCAACCCCTGCGGCACCGCTCCCCGCCCCATCCGGCGTCTCGTAACCCCTTTCCGCACTCCCGGATTGTCGAAGGAGTCGATTTCCCATGGCCGAGACGACCGCCCGCCGTCGAGTCCGTCACCTCTCCCGTACGAGCGAGTCCGACCGAAAGAACGCCGCCGCCGCTCTCCAGCGCGCCCTCGACCGCAGGGACAACGGGGGCGCCACCGGCCATCAGGCGGCGTGAACGCTCCGCCGGCAGTGTCGATGTGCGGCTGAGCGCCCCTTTGGGGGACTCAGCCGCCGCGACGCACCTCGAAGTGGTCGATGCGCTCCCCGCTCTGTGCCAGCGCCGACACCTTCAGCCGGGGCTTCGCGCCGCTCTCCGCCTCCACCGAGAGGAAGGAGAAGCCCCGGTACCGCACCCGTGACCACTCCACGCTTTCCGCCTTGGTGTCGCGTGACCTGGTCCACTTGAACGTGGCGACGGACTCCCGCTCGCTCACGTGCCCCTCGTAGCTCTCCTCGACGCCCGCCGGGAAGCCGTACAGTTCCTTGCCGCCCCCGCCGGCCGTGACGTAGACGATGCCGTCCCGCGTCGGGTCCGTGGACGCGCCGATCGGCACCTGCCTGCCGACCTCGCCGTTCTTGATGGCGTCCGTCCGCTCGTAGACGTGGTTGTGCCCGTTGATCACCAGGTCCACCTGGTGCCGGGCGAACAGCGGGACCCACTCGGCCCGCACACCCCCGTCGGACGCGTGCGTGGACGTCGAGTACGCGCAGTGGTGGAAGTAGACGACGACGAAGTCGACGTCCTTCGCCGCCCGCAGCTCACCGAGCCGCTCGTCCAGCCACTTCGTCTGGCGGCCGTCCGTGTGCCCCCGGTTGGCGGGGATCTCGTACGACACGTCGTTCGCGTCCAGCGCCACGAAGCCGACGTTGCCGTAGGTGAAGGAGTACGCGCCCGGGGTCGCCCGGGGGTCGAAGCCGCTCTCCGGCAGGGACCAGCGGGCCAGCTGGCCGCCGTAGCCGTCCGGCGAGTACCAGGCCTCCATGTCGTGGTTGCCGGTCGTCACCATCCACGGCACCGACTTGGACACCGACTCGGTCTGCTTCAGATACAGGTCCCAGAAGCCGGGGTCGTAGGCGTCCGACTCCTTGCCGAGGCCCTTGACGTTGGCATAGCAGATGTCGCCCGCGTGCAGATGGAAGGCAGGGTTCCGGCGCAGCAGGACGTGGTCGTTGGCGGACGCGGCCTCGCTGACGCCCTGGTCGCCGAAGGCCGTGAAGGTGAAGGTCTCCGGGGTCGCCGGGGCGGTCCGGAAGTCGGCGATCGTCGAGCGGTTCCGGGGTGAGGCAGGGTCGAAGCCTTCGTGGCCCACGCCGTAGTAGTACGTCGTGCCGGGGCGCAGGCCGTCCAGCGCCGCGTGGAGGTAGTACTGCTCCAGCGCCGCGCGAATGCCCCGCAGTTCCGGTGTGCGCAGATCGCGGACCTCGGCCTCGATCCGGCGGCTCAGGTCGTCGGGGCGCAGACCGACCCGGATATACGGCCCCCGCACCGCGGCCGGCACCTGCCAGGAGATCCGCATCTGGGTTTTGGGGTCGGCGCCGAAGGCGAGATGGCGGCCGAAGGGGGCGACGGCGGAACCCGGCACCCTGGTGAGGGTGGACGCGGGCGCCGACGCGGAGGACGTCGTACCGGACGCACCCGATCCCGGCCCCGAGCAGCCGGTCAGCAGACCGCCCGCCACCGCGCCCGCCGTCACCAGCGTGCGGCGCCGGGACAGTTTTGTACGGAGGTACTCGTGCTGTTCCGCCATGCTCATACGGCGGGCGAGCTGCGGGGGGATGCCGAAGTCGGGAAGGTCCATGGGAGGGAAGTTCCCAGCGGAGGCCAACACCCGCCCTACATACGGGTGAACGCGGGTCGACGCGCAAGCGCAGACCCCCCGCCGTGCCCGCACCGCACCGCCGACGCGATGTCCGTATGGCGGACATCGTGTGTCATCCCATGGGACGAGGAGTAGGGTGCCGACATGTCTCGCAGCCTCAATCTCGCAGTGATTCCCGGTGACGGCATCGGCCAGGAGGTCGTGGCCGAAGGTCTGAAGGTGCTCTCCGCCGTCCTTCCGCAGGATGTGAAGCTGGAGACCAAGGAGTTCGACTTCGGCGCCAAGCGCTACCACGCCACGGGTGAGACCCTCACCGACGCGGACATCGCCGCCCTGAAGAAGCACGACGCCATCCTGCTCGGCGCGATCGGTGACCCGTCGGTCCCGTCCGGTGTCCTGGAGCGCGGCTTCCTGCTGAAGCTCCGCTTCCTCTTCGACCACCACGTCAACCTGCGTCCGTCGAAGCTCCTCCCGGGCGTCGCCACCCCGCTCGCCGGCCAGCCCGAGATCGACTTCATCGTCGTCCGCGAGGGCACCGAGGGCCCGTACACCGGCAACGGCGGCACCATCCGCAAGGGCACCGAGCACGAGGTCGCCACCGAGGTCTCCGTCAACACGGCCTTCGGTGTCGAGCGCGTCGTCCGTGACGCCTTCGCCCGAGCCCAGGCCCGGCCGCGCAAGAAGCTCACGCTGGTCCACAAGAACAACGTGCTGGCCTTCGCGGGTCACCTGTGGACGAACGTCTTCAACAAGGTGGCCGAGGAGTTCCCCGAGGTCACCACCGACTACATCCACGTCGACGCCGCGACGATCTACCTGGTCACCGACCCGGGCCGGTTCGACGTGATCGTCACCGACAACCTCTTCGGCGACATCATCACCGACCTCGCCGCGGCCGTCTCCGGCGGCATCGGCGTCGCCGCGAGCGGGAACATCAACCCGAGCGGCGAGTTCCCCTCGATGTTCGAGCCGGTCCACGGTTCCGCGCCCGACATCGCCGGCCAGGGCAAGGCCGACCCGACCGCCACGGTGCTGTCCGTCGCCCTGCTCCTGCGCCACCTCGGCTACGACGCCGAGGCCGCCCGCATCGACGAGGCGGTCTCCGCCGACCTCGCCGAGCGCACCGGCAAGCCCGCCCGCAGCACGTCGGAGATCGGCGACGCGCTGGCCGTACGAGTAGCCGGCTGAGGCCCGTCGCGCACTCGAACTTCCCTCCTCTCGAATTCGCTCGAGAGGGGGACCCCCATCGAAGCCGCCGGGTCACTCCGCACCCGGCGGCTTCCCCATGTCCGCCGCCGGGTGACACCATCAACCCCTGGATCGCGATTTAACGCCGATCACGTCGAACAGGCCGATTTCTTCCACGGCACCCGCTTGCGATAATCGAACGCGGAGCCGCGGTACGAAGGAATGCTCGGACGTCCTAGCACTGGCCACAGGCAGTACTGGCGTGATCGCGGCCCGCCACAACGAAACCGGTGAAGGACATCTACTCATGACGACGCCCACGATCGAGCTCAAGCCGTCCGCCAGCCCGCTCGCCACCGCCGACCGCGAGGCGATACTGGCCAACCCGGGCTTCGGCCGCCACTTCACCGACCACATGGTGACGATCAAGTGGACCGAGGGCCGCGGCTGGCACGACGGCCAGCTCGTGCCGTACGCGCCGATCTCGCTCGACCCGGCCACGATGGTCCTGCACTACGCGCAGGAGATCTTCGAGGGCCTCAAGGCGTACCGCCAGCCCGACGGGTCCGTCGCCACGTTCCGTCCGGAGAAGAACGCCCAGCGCTTCCAGTCCTCCGCCCGCCGGCTCGGCATGCCGGAGCTGCCGGTCGAGACGTTCATCGAGGCGTGCGACGCGCTGGTGAGCCAGGACCAGGCATGGGTCCCGGCGCACGGTGGCGAGGAGTCCCTCTACCTGCGTCCGTTCATGTTCGCGACGGAGGTCGGCCTGGGCGTGAAGCCCGCCAGCGAGTACCTGTTCATGGTCATCGCCTCCCCGGCCGGCGCCTACTTCCCCGGCGGCGTCAAGCCGGTGTCCATCTGGGTCTCCGAGGATCACGTCCGCGCCGTGCCGGGCGGCATGGGCGACGCGAAGACGGGCGGCAACTACGCCGCGTCCCTGCTGGCCCAGGCCGAGGCCGCCGCCGAGGGCTGCGCCCAGGTCTGCTACCTCGACGCGGTGGAGCGCAAGTGGGTCGAGGAACTCGGCGGCATGAACCTGTACTTCGTGTACGGAGACAAGATCATCACCCCGTCCCTCACCGGCTCCATCCTGGAGGGCGTCACCCGTGACTCCCTCCTGTCCGTCGCCCGTGACCTCGGCTACGAGGCCGAGGAGGGCCGCATCTCCGTCGACCAGTGGCAGCGCGACTCGGAGAACGGCACCCTCACCGAGGTCTTCGCCTGCGGTACGGCGGCGGTCATCACCCCGGTCGGCACCGTCAAGCGCACGGGCGCGCAGTGGCAGCAGGGCGACGGCGAGCCCGGCGAGGTCACGCTGAAGCTCCGCCGGGCCCTCCTCGACATCCAGCGGGGCACTGCCGTGGACCAGCACGGGTGGATGCACAAGCTGGGCTGACTGGTGCTCGGCGTTGAGGCCGGGGGTCTGGGGGCTGCCGAGGGCTGCCGCCCCCAGACCCCCGCTTCGGCCTAAACGGCCTCGTCCTCAAACGCCGGACGGGCTGAGAACGCCGCCCCCGGGCTCTGCTGAGAGCGAGCCCGGGGCTGCAGCAGCAGGTACGCCACACCCCCCACCGCCCCCGACAGCAGGAAACTGCAGTCCACCCCGCCCGTCAGCCCCAGCAGCGGCCCCTCGTACGACGGGAGGGAGACGGCCAGCAGGCCGACCGTCGCGCCCATCGCCCAGGACGCGGTCGCCGGGATGTTCCAGCCGGCCCGGTACCAGTAGATCCCGCCCCGTGCCCGGCGGTTGAAGACCTGGAGGGCCTCCGCGTCGTACACGCCACGGCACCGGGCGAAGCCGATCAGGGTGATGACCGCCCAGGGGGTGCCGATCGCCGTCAGCAGCAGCACGAAGGACGTCATCGCGTCCTGGGCGCTGGAGGCGTAGTGGCCGACGAAGACGCAGGCGGTCGCGACGACCGCGACGGCGTAGGTGGCCCGGGCGCGGGAGGCGCGCGGGAGGATGGCGTCCAGGTCGAGGCCCATGGAGTAGAGCATCAGGCCCGCGTTGCCGACCGAGCCCGCGGACGCGGCCAGCAGGAGCGGGACCAGGTACCAGGCGGGCGAGGCGGAGACCAGCGGTCCGGCGTAGTCGAGGGCCGCCCGGGCCGCGTACGCCGTGAAGGTGCCGAACAGCTGGGGGATCAGCAGGCCCAGGAGCAGGCCGAGCCAGGTCGCGTGCAGCACCCGGCGTGAGGTGTGGCGGGCCGGGGAGATGTAGCGGGTGTAGTCGCCGAGCAGGGTGATGAAGGCGATCGGGCCGGACAGACCCGCGGCCACCGTCGCCAGCAGCCACGTCGGCCAGAAGCCGCCCAGCAGATGGCCGCCCGCCTCCGGCAGCGCGGCGGTCGTGAAGTGCGGGGCGTAGGCGACGACGCCGAGGACCAGCAGGGCCGTCATGCCGACCGCGAGGACGCGGGACAGGGCGAGCAGCACCCGGTAGCCGTACACCGCGCCCGCGACGGTCGCCGCGGCGAGCAGTCCGTAGACCACGCCGTACGACACTCCGCTCGCCGGCAGCCCGAACAGCCGGCCCAGCACGCCCACCATCACATCGCCGCCGATCCACACGGTCAGGGCCGTGTAGCCGAGGGCGAGCAGGAGGCCGACCACCGAGCCGACCAGTCTGCCGCGCACGCCGAACTGGGCGCCGGAGGAGGTGGACAGGTTCGTCGCCGTGCGCAGGGAGATCAGGGCGAGCGGGGCGGTCAGGGCCGTGCCGGCCACCGTGCCGACCACGATCGAGCTCACCGACGCCCACCAGTCCAGGCCGAACGACGGCGGCAGCCAGCCGAAGACGATCACTCCGAGGCAGAGGTTCGAGCCCAGCAGGATCGAGACGAGGTCCCGAGGCCCGCTGGTGCGTTCCTCGTCGGGGATGGTGTCGACTCCGCGCTGTTCCATCGGCATGGCAGGTCTCCTTTGATCGGCCGCCCGGGGCAGTCCCCAGAGTTAGAGCGACGTTCAATCTGAGCCATGCTGGCTCATCGGTCAACACTTTCTTTCTACGGAATCTCGTGTTTAGAGTGATGCTCTAAAGTGGGCGAGGCAAGGAGGTGCCCGGGTCATGAGACTCACCCCCACCGAACGTGACCGGCTGCTGCTCTTCGGAGCCGCCGAGCTGGCCCGGGCGCGCAGGGCCCGCGGGCTCCGGCTGAACGTCCCGGAGGCGACCGCGCTGATCGCGGACACCGTGTGCGAGGCCGCCCGCGACGGGGTCCGGCTCGCCGAGGCCATCGAGCGTGCCCGCTCCGTGCTGGGCCCGGACGACGTGCTGCCGGGCGTCGCGGACGTCGTCACCGAGGTGCATGTCGAGGCCGTCTTCGACGACGGTTCGCGACTCGCGGTCGTGTCCGACCCCCTCGGCGGCGGGCTGGGGCCGCAGGCCCCGGGCGCGCTGCTGCCGGGGCCCGAGCACGCCGAGCCGGAGGCGGTCGTACGGCTGACGGTCACCAACACCGCCACCGTGCCCGTCTCCGTGACCTCCCACTTCCACTTCTTCGAGGCCAACCCGCGGCTCGACTTCGACCGGGGCGCCGCCTACGGCATGCGGCTCGCCGTGCCGGCGGGGTCGTCGACGCGCTTCGGGCCGGGGGAGCGCGTCGAGGTCGGGCTTGTGCCGATCGGGGGCGACCGGATCGCGATCGGGTTCGCGGGGCTCGTCGACGGGGCGCTGGACGCGCCCGGTGCCCGCGAGGAGGCACTGCGCCGCGCCGCCGCCTGCGGCTACCTCGGCGTCACGGAAACAGCTGATCAGGAGCAGGAGGTCGAGCGATGAGCCGCCCCGGAGGCCACCCGGCACAGGCCCGCCGTCTCACCCCGTACGAGTACGCCGCCACCCACGGCCCCCGCGCCGGCGACCGCGTCCGCCTCGGCGACTCGGGTCTGACCATCCGCGTCGAGTCGGACTCCCAGCGGTACGGCGACGAGTTCCTCGCCGGGTTCGGCAAGACCGCCCGGGACGGACTGCACCTCAAGGCCGCCGCCGTCCGGGAGACCTGTGACGTCGTCATCAGCAACGTGGTGGTGATCGACGCGGCGCTCGGGATCCGGAAGGTCTCCATCGGGATCAGGGAGGGCCGGATCTGCTCGATCGGGCGGGCCGGCAACCCCGACACCCTCGACGGGGTCGACGTCGTGGTCGGCACGGGCACCTCGATCGTGTCCGGCGAGGGGCTCATCGCCACCGCCGGGGCCGTCGACACGCATGTGCACCTGCTGTCGCCGCGTGTCATGGAGGCCTCGCTCGCGTCCGGCGTGACCACGATCATCGGGCAGGAGTTCGGGCCGGTGTGGGGCGTCGGCGTCAACTCGCCGTGGGCGCTGCGGCACGCGTTCGGCGCCTTCGACGCCTGGCCGGTCAACATCGGCTTCCTGGGGCGCGGTTCGTCGTCGTCCTCCGCGCCCCTGGTGGAGGCCCTCGCCGAGGGCGGTGCCTCCGGCTTCAAGGTGCACGAGGACATGGGTGCCCACACCCGGGCCTTGGACACGGCCCTGCGCGTCGCCGAGGAACACGACGTCCAAGTGGCCCTGCACAGCGACGGGCTGAACGAGTGCCTGTCGGTCGAGGACACCCTGCGCGTCCTGGAGGGCCGCACGATCCACGCCTTCCACATCGAGGGCTGCGGCGGCGGACACGTCCCGAACGTCCTGAAGATGGCGGGCGTCCCGAACGTCATCGGCTCCTCCACCAACCCCACCCTGCCCTTCGGCCGGGACGCGGTCGCCGAGCACTACGGCATGATCGTCTCGGTCCACGACCTGAAGACCGACCTGCCGGGCGACGCCGCCATGGCCCGCGACCGCATCCGCGCCGGGACCATGGGCGCCGAGGACGTACTGCACGACCTGGGCGCGATCGGCATCACCTCGTCGGACGCCCAGGGCATGGGCCGGGCCGGCGAGACGGTCCGCCGTACGTTCGCGATGGCCGGGAAGATGAAGGCCGAGTTCGGCGCCCCCGACGAGCACGACAACGAGCGCGTCCTGCGCTACATGGCCAAGCTGACCATCAACCCGGCCATCGCCCACGGCCTCGCCCACGAGGTCGGATCGATCGAGGTCGGCAAGCTGGCCGACATCGTGCTGTGGCGGCCGGAGTACTTCGGCGCCAAGCCGCAGCTGGTGCTGAAGTCCGGGTTCCCGGCGTACGGCGTGGTGGGCGACCCCAACGCCGCGACCGACACCTGCGAACCGCTCGTCCTGGGGCCGCAGTTCGGGGCGTACGGGGCCACGCCCGCCGACATCTCGGTCGCCTTCGTCGCGCAGGCCGCCGTCGACCAGGGGGGCGACTCGATGCCCACCCGCAGAAGGAGGGTCGCCGTCCGGGGCACCCGTGGCATCGGGCCCGCCGACCTGCGCCTCAACTCCCGTACCGGAGCCGTCGACGTTGACCAGCGCACCGGACTGGTCACCCTCGACGGCGATCCGCTGCGCTCCGAGCCGGCCGACTCCGTCTCCCTCAACCGCCTCTACTTCCTCTAAGGACCCCCCATGTCTGCTGCCTCCGACGGCTTCCGTATGCCCGCCGAGTGGGCCCCGCACGAGCGCACCTGGATGGCCTGGCCGGGGCCGAACGTGACCTTCGAGGACCCCGGGGATCTCGTGGCCGCCCGTCTGGCCTGGGCGTCGGTCGCCCGTGCCGTGCGCCGCTTCGAACCGGTGACGGTGGTGTGCGGCCCGGGGCAGTCCGAGGAGGCCCGGACGCTGCTCGGGCCGGGTGTGGAGACCGTCGAGCGGGACCTCGACGACGCCTGGATGCGGGACATCGGCCCCACCTTCCTGACCAACGGCGCCGGTGAACTCGCGGCCGTCGACTGGACGTTCAACGGCTGGGGCGCGCAGGACTGGGCGAGCTGGGAGCACGACGCGAAGATCGCCGCGCATGTCTCCGACCTGGCCGGCTCGACGAGGACGTACGCCTCGAAGCTGGTGAACGAGGGCGGTGCGATCCATGTCGACGGCGAGGGGACGGTCCTGCTCACCGAGACCGTCCAGCTCGGGCCGGAGCGCAATCCGCAGTGGACGCGGGCGGAGGTGGAGGCCGAGATCCACGCCATGCTCGGCACCCGCAAGGCGATCTGGCTGCCGCGCGGCCTGACCGGCGACTACCCGCCGTACGGCTTCGGCACCCTCGGGCACGTCGACATCGTCGCCGCGTTCGCCCGCCCCGGCGTGGTCGTCGCCCATGTGCAGCCGGACCCGGCGCACCCCGACCACGAGGTGACCCGGGAGGTCGTCGGCCT
Source organism: Streptomyces viridochromogenes (assembly GCF_001270495.1). Taxonomy (GTDB): domain Bacteria; phylum Actinomycetota; class Actinomycetes; order Streptomycetales; family Streptomycetaceae; genus Streptomyces; species Streptomyces viridochromogenes_A. The sequence continues at coordinate 143,430 of NZ_LGUR01000241.1, read as the reverse complement.
GCTGAAGGCGCAGACCGACGCGCGCGGCCGCCGCCTGGAGGTCGTCGAGGTGCCCGCCCCGACCGTCCTGGAGGCGGACGGCCACTGGGCCGACTACTCCTACATCAACCACTACCTCTGCAACGGCGGCGTCGTGCTGTGCGGCTTCGACGACCCGCGCGACGAGATCGCGGCCGGCATCTTCCGCCGGCTGTTCCCGGAGCGGACGGTGACACTCGTCGACGCCCGGACGATCTTCGCGGGCGGCGGCGGCATCCACTGCATCACCCAGCAGCAGCCGAGGACGGTCGTCAGGTAGAACGTACGGGTGAACGTACTGCTGCTCTGCACCGCCTGCGGCCGCCCTCTCAGCGAACCGCTGCGCCTGCTGCCCGAGCTGCCCGCGCGCCCCGAGTACGACGGGCGGAAGAACTCCGACGGCTCGCATCGTGCCCCGTCCACCGTGCCGCGCGGCACCTACGCGGTGGACCCCGAGCCGTCCGGGGCACCCTTCGTGCCGCATCCGGACCCGGAGTGGGCGGGGGCGGCGGTCCCGGGGGTCAGCATGTCGGACCCCGACGGCGACGGGTTCCTGATGTCGGCCGGGCCCCGGGACACCCTGGTGGTCCACCGCGAGGACACCGTCGGATTCCTGGCGTCCAACCCCGCCGTGGAGGAGATCGGCTGCTGTGGCTCGCCCGGACTGGAGGGACCGAACCGGGTGTGCCCGGGGTGCGGGGCGGAGGTGGCGACGCTGTTCGCCGACTGCTCCGGGCCGTTCGAGACGCACTTCCTGCCCGACGCCGTGCGGGTGACCCCCGTATGACCACCCCGGGAGCCCGTCGCCGTACCCCGGCCCCGCCCCGTGCGGACGTCCTCGCCGCGGCCATGGAGATGATCGCCGAGCGCGGCCTGGAGAAGCTGACCATGGCCGCGCTCGGGCGTGAGGTCGGCATGAGCAGCGGCCATCTCCTCTACTACTTCCACTCCAAGGACGAGTTGCTGCTGCGCACCCTGGAGTGGAGCGAGGGCCGGCTCGGCGCCGAGCGCGGCCGGTTGCTCACGCGGGCCTCCTCGGTCCGCGCACGGATCGAGGCGTATGTCGACCTGTACGTCCCCGAGGGCCACCGCGACCCGCACTGGACGCTGTGGCTGGAGGTCTGGAACCGCTCGCAGAACGCCGACGACGACGCCCGCGACCGCCAGGCCGCGATCGAGGGCGCCTGGCACCGCGACCTGGTGGCCCTGCTGGCGGAGGGGGTGTCCAGGGGCGAGTTCCGGCGGATCGACCCGGACCGGTTCGCGGCGCGGCTGCGGGCCCTGCTCGACGGGTTCTCCATCCATGTGGCGATCGGGCTGCGGGGCACGGACCGGGCGCAAGTTCTCAGCCACGTACGGGAGTTCCTCGACGAAAGTCTCCTCGCGGACTCCTGAGCTCACGTCCTGGTTGTACGCAATTTTGCGGATTGACCCTGTAGTGCGCGGTGCGTTTGCCTCGTAGGGAGCCGGCACCACAACAGGGGGAACAGATCTTGTACGCCAGCACACGCACCGCGCTCGCCACCGCCCTCGTCACCGCCACGGTGGCGCTCACGGCGACGTCGGTGAGCGCAGCGCCCAGAGACCCGTCCACCGAGCGGATCACCGTGTCCAGCACGGGAGAACAGGGCACCGACCACGCAGGAGGGCCCCAGCTGAGCGCGAACGGCCGCTACGCCGCGTTCTCCTCCCATGCGCCGAACCTCGTGCCCGGGGACACGAACGGCGTGGAGGACAGCTTCGTACGCGATCTGCGCACGGGCCGGTTGGAGCGGATCAGCGTCACGTCCGACGGCACCCAGGCCGACGCCGGCACCACGCCCGCGGCCATCAGCGCCAACGGCCGGTACGTCGTGCTCGTCTCGACCGCCGACAACCTCACCGACTGGCCGGAGCCGAAGGAGTACTGGGCCAAGGACATCTACGTCCACGACCGGGTCACCCACCGCACCGAGCGGGTCAGCACGACCCCCGACGGCGGCTCGGCCTACGCGCACGGCGCCGCCGCGATCTCCGACGACGGCCGGTACGTCGCTTTCACCGCCCGGCCCAACCGGATGGAGTCCGGCCAGACGGTCATCTACCCCGCCGTGTACCTCACCGACCGCCGCTCCGGCACCGTCGAGCGGATCACCAACGGGGACCACCCGGAGTGGGGCTCCTACCACCTGGACATGAGCGCGGACGGCCGGTACGTGGTCTACGACCGGTTCGGACCGCGTGGTGGGGGCGGCGCGATGATGGTGCACGACCGCCGCACCGGCACCGAGGAACAGGTCGACGTCACCCCGCAGGGCACGCCCGCCCAGCGCTACGGCCTGGACCCCTCGATCTCGGCGGACGGCCGCTACGTCGCCTTCACGTACCGCGGCGAGGACCTCGTCCCGGCCGGCACCGCGGTCAACACCAGCACCTATGTGCGCGACCTGCGGGCCGACACCACCCGCGGCATCGTCCACGACGGCACGGGCGACCCCGCGGTCATCTCCGGCCCCGAGATCAGCGGCAACGGCCGTTACGTCGCTTACGGATTCAGGGCCGCGGAGGGCCAGGACAACATCTACGTACGGGACCTGCGCACCGGCACGTCAAGCCTCGCCAGCGAGACGGTCACCGGCGGCCCCGCCACCGACGACAACGTCTACGTCACCTCGTTCGGCGGCGACGACAAGCTCCTCGGCCTCGGTTCCGGCTCCGCCCAGCTGGTCACCGGCGACACCAACGGCGTGAGTGACGGGTTCCTGCGCCGCCTGCGGTGATCAACGCAGTGCTCGCATCCTGAGACGGACGGTGAGCCCGGGGACGGTCTGTGCCAGACTGCCCCCGTGCTCTCGTTCGCCATGATTATTGGCAGCAGGCGCGCCGGTCCGCAGTGACCACCACGTACGACCAGGTACGGGTGGACACCGTCGTCCTCGACCCGCGCGCAGACCTCTCGCACCCGCGAGAGGTTTTTCTGTTTCCCGGCCCACCCGCAGCCGGGCGGAGAGCGTGAGGGACCATAGGTGGGGGCGGTGGAACCGGTCATTCCGGTAGACCGAGATCCAACACAGGAGCCTTACGACCATGACGGTAACCAGCGAGCTCGACGACTCGTTCCACGTCTTCGACACCACCCTGCGCGACGGCGCCCAGCGGGAGGGCATCAACCTCACCGTCGCCGACAAGCTGGCCATCGCACGGCACCTGGACGACTTCGGCGTGGGCTTCATCGAGGGCGGCTGGCCCGGTGCCAACCCCCGGGACACCGAGTTCTTCGCGCGCGCCCAGCAGGAGATCGACTTCAAGCACGCCCAGCTGGTCGCCTTCGGCGCGACCCGCCGCGCGGGCGGCAAGGCGAGCGAGGACCCGCAGGTCAAGGCCCTCCTGGACTCCGGCGCCCCGGTGATCACCCTCGTCGCGAAGTCCCACGACCGGCACGTCGAACTCGCCCTGCGCACCACGCTGGACGAGAACCTGGAGATGGTCCGCGACACGGTGTCCTACCTGAGCGGGCAGGGCCGCCGCGTCTTCGTCGACTGCGAGCACTTCTTCGACGGCTACCGCGCCAACCCCGAGTACGCGAAATCCGTCGTCCGTACGGCCTCGGAGGCCGGCGCCGACGTCGTCATCCTCTGCGACACCAACGGCGGCATGCTCCCCGCCCAGGTCCAGGCGGTCGTCTCCACCGTCCTCGCCGACACCGGCGCCCGGCTCGGCATCCACGCCCAGGACGACACCGGCTGCGCGGTCGCCAACACCCTCGCCGCGGTCGACGCGGGCGCGACCCACGTCCAGTGCACGGCCAACGGCTACGGCGAGCGGGTCGGCAACGCCAACCTCTTCCCGGTCGTGGCGGCCCTGGAGCTGAAGTACGGCAAGAAGGTCCTGCCCGACGGCCACCTGCGCGAGATGACCCGTATCTCGCACGCCATCGCCGAGGTCGTCAACCTCACCCCGTCCACGCACCAGCCGTACGTCGGCGTCTCCGCCTTCGCGCACAAGGCCGGCCTGCACGCCTCCGCGATCAAGGTCGACCCGGACCTGTACCAGCACATCGACCCCGAGCTGGTCGGCAACACCATGCGGATGCTGGTCTCCGACATGGCGGGCCGTGCCTCCGTCGAGCTCAAGGGCAAGGAACTCGGCATCGACCTGGGCGGCGACCGCGAGCTGGTCGGCCGGGTGGTCGAGCGGGTCAAGGAGCGCGAGCTCAAGGGCTACACGTACGAGGCGGCGGACGCGAGCTTCGAACTCCTGCTGCGCGCCGAGGTCGAGGGCAGGCCGCTGAAGTACTTCGACGTCGAGTCCTGGCGCGCGATCGTCGAGGACCGCCCCGACGGCACCCACGCCAACGAGGCCACGGTCAAGCTCTTCGCCAAGGGCGAGCGCATCGTCGCCACCGCGGAGGGCAACGGCCCGGTCAACGCCCTCGACCGCGCGCTGCGCGTGGCGCTGGAGAAGATCTACCCCCAGCTCGCCAAGCTGGACCTCGTCGACTACAAGGTCCGCATCCTGGAGGGCGTCCACGGCACCCAGTCCACCACCCGCGTCCTGATCTCCACGTCCGACGGGGCGGGGGAGTGGTCCACGGTCGGCGTCGCCGAGAACGTCATCGCGGCGTCCTGGCAGGCGCTGGAGGACGCGTACACGTACGGCCTGTTGCGGGCCGGGGTGACGCCGGCCGAGTAGGCCCGGCGGCTCGGTGGGCGGCGGCTCGGCGGGCGGTAGGCGGCGGGCGGTGGGTCACATCGCCGTGTCGCGCGGCCGGTGCGCGACCTCGCCGCCCCGGTCGCGTACGGCCTGCCGATCCAGGCGGAACAGCCCCGCCGCCCCGGGCCGCTGACCGGCGGTGTGCGATGTGGACCGGGTCAGTTCCTCGACGCCGTCCGCGAGATAGCCGATCCAGGCCGCGCTCTCGTCCTCCATGATGCGCTGAGCCTCCGTCCGCAGCCGCTCCACCACCGCGAGCAGTGCGGCCTGTTCCTTGTCGCTGGGGGAGTCCGTCGTCCTCAGGAAGGCCTGGGCCCAGTCGGCCTGGGCCTTCTTCAGGACCTGCTGCAAGGCCATCTCGGTACGGATGTACCGGGTCCAGGACGCCGAGAAGCCGAAGATCCGGTCGAACAGGACACAGCCCGCGCCACCGGCCAGGAAGACGAAACCCCACTCGGGCTGCACGATGGCCGGGTCCGCCGCGTGCACCAGCGGGGTGAGGGTGCCGACGATGCCCAGGAGGGCCGCCAGGGCGCGCAGCGAGCGTGACCACAGGGACGGCCCCCGGCGCCGGGCGAGGTACCACTCGATCGCCGCGGTCACCTCGCTCTCCGCCTGCCGGAACAGCTCCCACAACAGATCGGCCCGGCCGCGCGACCGGTCCAGCTCGGTCAGTTCCGACACCTTCATGTCCGCGGCTCTGCGCTTGCCGAGCATGCCCGCCCCCTGCCTCTCCTGCGGCCGGCCGTGCGGCGCACGGCGGCAGGAAGGCATCGTATGCACTGCCCGGCCGGGTGTCGCCCTCAAGTGGCCCACGGGTCAGGGTGGTTGAGCCCGATGACCATATTTCGCGCAGGTGCCCGCGCGTAAGCTGTTGAGGTGCGTTGCCAGGGATGCGGGGGTGTTTCATGCGGATCGTCCACATCAGTGACTTGCACGCCAGGGAGGGCTGGGAAGCCGACCAGAGCAAGCTGCTCAGGGCCTTCCTGAAGGACGTGCGGGACTTCCACGAACGGACACCGGTCGATGCGGTGATCTTCAGCGGGGACCTGGCGTTCAGCGCGCGGCCGGAACAGTTCGCCTTCGCCCGTGAGGCCCTGCTCGATCCCCTCCAGGAGCTGCTGGGACTGGACCGCGACCGCATGCTCCTGGCGCCCGGAAACCACGACGTGGACATCAGCAGGATCGACCAGTTCCAGGAGGACGGCCTCCTGTCGGGCCTGACCAGCCGGGACGCGGTCAACCGACTCCTCGACGCCAAGAACCTGACGGCCTACCTGGACCGCATGGCCCCATGGCTGGAGTTCGTGGACGACTACTACAGGGGTGCGAACGTCGAGCGGATCTCCCCGCTGGTCACCGTGCACCGCTTCACCGTGAGCGGGAGCGCGGTCGCCGTGGCGTGCCTGACGTCGGCCTGGCGGGCGACGGGGGCGGGGGACGACGCGGACCGGGCGCACCTCATCGTGGGGGACCGGCAGATGACCCAGGCCGCGGACAGTCTGGGCGACGCCGACGTGAAGATCGCCGTCATGCACCATCCGATGGACTGGCTCGCGGAGTTCGACCGCGGCGACGTAGGCAGGGAACTGGGCCGGTTCGACATGCTGTGCACCGGACACGTCCATGTCGTCGACCCCCGGGGCCTCGTGGACAAGACGGGCACCCTCATGCACAGCATGGCCGGTTCGCTCTACCAGACGCGCGACTACCTCAACGCGTACAGCGTCGTCGACGTCGACCGGGTGCGCGCCCCGCACGCCTTCACCGTGCACGTGCGCAGCTACTTCGACAGCAGGGACGCCTTCGACGAGGGCCTCAACGTGGTGCGGGGCGGCAGGCAGGTCATCGACTTCGCCGAGCCCGTCCGGCACGTCTGCGCTCCCCCGCCGGAGGAGGAGGTCGTCGCTCGCACCGCCGCGGACCTGGCCGCGGAGGGGCTCCTGGACGTCGTACGGGAGCGGAGCCTGATCCTGGCCCCGGACCGGTCGCAGTTGGACCTGGACCGCCTGCTCGTCGCACCGGTCATGCTGCATCTGCCGGTCGACCAGTACCTGGCGCTGACGGACCTGGAGGAGGGCAGGATCCCGCCCGACGACCTGGTGGCCAGCCTCTCCGAGCACCGCCAATTCGTCATCGTCGGCGACGAGTACAGCGGCCTGACCAGCACGCTGCAGTGGCTGACGTACACCGCCTACCGCCTGGACGCCCAGTACGCCCCCGTGGTCATCGACTTCACCGCGGTGGAGAGCGGCGGGAACGGCATCGACCGGGAGGTGCGCACACAGCTCGCCCGGGCCGGAATCCCCACCGGGAAGCGGGACGTCCTGCCCCGCCTCGCGCTGGCCGTGGACAACGTCACCCCGCTGGCCGAGAAGCGGCTGAGGAACCTGCTCAAGTTCATGGCGCAGCACCCCGAGAACATGTACATCCTCGGCTCCCGGACCACCGCCGGGCAGCGGCTCAGCGAGGAGATGAGCCGAGAGGGCTGGACGTGCCGTGTCCGCTACATCGGCCCCTTCGGCCGCCGGGAGCTGCGGGCCCTGGTGCGTCTGCTGCGCCCGGAAGAGAGCGACTCCGACGTGACCGCGATGCTCGACCTGCTCAGCCGCGGCAGGCTGCCCCGCACGCCCGCCATGCTGGCCGCCCTGGTCGCCACCGCCGGACAGGGCGACTGGACGGCCGGAGCCAACAGCACCGCCATCCTGGAGTCGTACCTCGGGCTGCTGCTGGGCCGTGACGACCCGAGCGTCGACCGCCGTTTCGAACTCGACTTCCGGGAGCTCCAGGACATCCTGTCCTGCCTGAACGAGAAACTCACCCTGGAGGGCAAGGACGCCCTGCCCCGCATGGAGGCCGAACGGTTCCTGCTGGACTACTTCAACGGGCTGGGCTGGTTCGAGCCCTCGGCCGCCGTCCTGGACGCACTCATCGCCAAGCGGATCCTCGGTCAGCGCGACGGCCTGATCTACTTCTGCCAGCCCATGGTCCGTCCCCTGCTGGCGGCGTATCGCATGGAGGTCTCCCAGGAACTCCGGACGCTGGTGCTGGAAAACCCTCTGGACTACGCGCAGGTGATCCGGCACGCGGCCGCGCTGCGCCGCAACGACGCCTCGCTGCTGCGCAATGTCATGGACGGTTTCCGGGAGCTGCGCGAACGCCTCGGCGACGGCGCCAACGACCCGTTCTCGGTGCTGGCGACAAGGGAGGGCTGGCGGGCGCAGGACGACACGGAGTCACTGCTGGACGAGTTCTGGCCCACCGACCTCGCCTACACGCCGACCACGCCACCGCCCGAGGTCCAGGGGGAACTCAACCTGGTGCTGGACGAGTTGCAGGACCAGGCCGACGCCGTTCGGACCATGGTCCAGGACAACCGCCCGGGCGGCGAGGCCAACCGCTCCGACTTCGAGGTGTTCGTCGAGTGGCTCGACCTCCTCGCCGACGTGCTCCGCAGCAGCGAACTCGTCCGGGACCTGGACCTCAAACGTCAGGCGCTGCGGCTGACCCTGAACGGCTACGGCGTGCGGGCCGCCCTGATGGCCGACGAGTGGACGAGGCTCGACACCGGGCGGGGTATCCGGGAAGCACTCTCGGAGGCCCTGGAGCGGCAGGAGATCCGAGAGGCCCTCGTGGACGGGCAGGAGGTGTCGGACGGTGAGTTCGACGAGCTGATGGGCCGGCTGGCACTCCTCTCTCCCGTCCTCGCCTCGTACGCGTTGCTGTCCCAGGTCCTGGTCAGCGGCAAGCTCTCCCGGCTGACGGCCGAGGCCCTCGGCCAGGAGGACTTCATCGAACAGCCTGGGCAGGCGCTGATGGCCGTGCTGCTCATGCGGCGCATGGGCGACCGGGACTGGGTCCGCCATGCGGCGGCCGTCGTGAAACGGCACGGCGAGCGGGACGTGATCGGTGAGATCCTGCGGCTCTTCGTCCTGACCAGCTATGTCCGGACGGATCTGGGCCGGGAGGAACTGGCGGCGTACGAGTCCCTCCTCGTCGACATCGCCGCCCAGCGCAAGGAGCTCCCGACCGAGGGGCCGTCGCCCGCTCGTGACTACCGGCGCAATCAGTTGGTGACCGGGCTGCGCAACCGGCGTCTGCAGTTTCTCCAGCGCGGCGGGGACAGCGACGACAAGCGGATCGAGGCGCCCTGAACCGTCCCCGGCCCGGCCACGCACGCCGAACTTCTTGATCGGCGCCGTCGGAGCGGGCATCGCGCGGCTGGTGCCGGCCCCGGTCGTGGTCCCGGCCCCGGCCCCGGCCTCGGCCCCGGCCTCGGCCCCGGCCTCGGCCCCGGCCCCGGCCCCGGCACCGGCCCCGGCCCCGGCACCGGCCCCGGCCCCGGCCCCGGCCTCGGCCCCGGCCCCGGCCCCGGCCTCGGCACCGGCCCCGGCACCGGCACCGGCCCCGGCCCCGGCCCCGGCCCCGGCCCCGGCCTCGGCACCGGCACCGGCCCCGGCCCCGGCCTCGGCCCCGGCCTCGGCCCCGGTCGTGGCCCCGGCCACGGCCCCGGCCTCGGCACCGGCGTCGGCGTCGGCCCTGGTCCCGGTCCCGGCCTCGGCCCCGGTCGTGGCCCCGGTGGGATTCCGGCCACCGGGACCGATCCCTTTTCCCCGCCCATCAGGTAGCGTCGAAGGTATGAGGACTCCGCTCTTCCGGGGCCTCATGCGCTTGCTGATCGTGCCGGTCGCCGCGACGGTCGCGGTGCTCACGGCTGGCGCGCCCGGCGCACATGCGGCCACCGACCTCTCGAAGGTCGCCGAGGCGTTGCGCGAGGATCCCGTCTACGTGGACCCCGCCGCCTCGGACCTGCTGTCGTCCGCGGACGCCGAGGCGCTCGCCGACAAGATCGAGGACGCCGACAAGCCTGTCTTCGTGGCAGTCCTCCCGGCCGGAGAGTCGGACGAGGTCTTCCGGAACCTCCGTACCGAGACCGGCATCACCGGCCTGTACGCCATCCGCAGCGGCGCCGAGTTCGGCGCGGCGGCCGACCCCGTGGTGCTGTCCGAAGACGCGGTGGACAACCTGGTCGCGGCCGTGCGGGGTACGGACGACCCCAAGGCCCAGCTGAACGACTTCGTCGACTCCGCCCTGCGCAACGTGGGCGGCACGGCCCCCGCGAGCTGGAGCGACGGCGGGAGCGGCGCGGGCGTGGACGCCTCCGGGCTGATCGCTGTCGGCGCGGTGCTGGTGGCGGGCGGCGCGGGCGCGTACGCGCTGGTCCGGCGCACCCGGCGGCGCCACGAGGCGGAGCGGCGGGCGGCGCTGGAGAAGCTGCGGGTCGTGGTCGACGAGGACATCACCGCCTTCGGCGAAGAGCTGGACCGTCTGGACTTCCACCCGGCGGAACCCGGCGCCGACGACGCGATGCGTGCGGACTACGAGAGCGCCCTGGACGCCTACGAGCAGGCGAAGCGGTCCATGGACTCCGCCCGCAGACCGGAGGAGGTCAAAGCAGTCACCCAGGCCCTGGCGGACGGTCGCTTCTCCCTCGCCCAGCTGGCCGCCCGCCGGGAGGGCCGCCCCCTTCCGGAGCGCCGCCCGCCGTGCTTCTTCGACCCGCGGCACGGCACTGCGGTGGCCGACGAGACCTGGACGCCGTCCGGCGGGAGCGCCCGTGAGGTCCCGGTCTGCGCGGCCGACCGTACCCGGCTGTCCGAAGGCCGCGACCCCGCGATCCGCGAGGTCGACACGGAGTACGGCCGCCGGCCGTACTGGGACGCCGGCCCGGCCTACGGACCCTGGGCAGGCGGCTACTTCGGCGGCGGCATTCTCCCCGGCCTCCTCATCGGCACGATGCTGGGCAGCATGATGGCCGCCCCGGCCTACGGGGCCGACTACGGCGCGGGCTACGGCTACGGCGAGGGCGGCTACGAGGGCGGCGACGTGTCCGGGGCGGACTTCGACGCCGGGGGCTTCGACGGCGGGTTCGGCGGCGGGGACTTCGGCGGGGGAGGCTTCGACGGCGGCGGAGGCTTCTGAAATCGAGGCTTCTGCAATCGAGGCCGGGAAAGCGGCACGGGCCCGGTGTCCGAAGACACCGGGCCCGCGCTACAGGCGTGATGCGGGCCTGATGCAGGCCCGATGCAGGCAGGTCAGGTCAGAGAGAGGCCGCGGCCGAAGCGATCGCGGAGGCGAACGTCGAGACCTCGGTGTAGACACCCGGCGCGTTCGGCCGGGCGCAGCCTATGCCCCAGCTGACGATGCCGACCTGGATCCAGGCGTTGCTCGCGTCCCGGCGGAACATCGGGCCGCCGGAGTCGCCCTGGCAGGTGTCGACGCCACCGGACGGAAGGCCGGCGCAGATCTCCTCGCTCGCGATGAGGCCGCTGTAGCCGCTGTAGGCACGGCACTGGGCGTCGCTGACGAACGGCACGTTGGCCTTGAGCATGTAGCGCTGCTGGCCGCCGCCCTCGGTGGCCGCGCCCCAGCCGGCCACGGTGAAGGTGCCGGTGTTGTACTGCGTGGTGGTGGCGATCTTCAGCGTCGGCAGGTTGATGGGCTGGGCGAGCTTGATGAGCGCCCAGTCCTTGCCGTTGCCGTTGTAGCCGGGGGCCTGCAGCACCTTGGTGGAGCGGACCTGGACACGACCGCTGGTGGACTGCAGGTCCACGACACCGGCGGTGGCCGTGATGCTGGTGTTGTTGCCGGAGCCGCTCACGCAGTGCGCGGCGGTGAGCACGATCTGCTGGGTGTAGAGCGCGCCGCCACAGCCCATGGAGAGCCGGACCATGAACGGGAACTCGCCCTGCGTGGCACGGGTTCCGCCGACGACACGCGTCTCGGCCGCGTTGGCGGCCGAGACGGGCTGGAGGCTGACGATCGCGAGTGCGGCGGCGCCGAGGACCGCGCATCTCTTGAGCGCGGTGAGGAGCTTCTTCAACGTGATGCCTTCCGTGGGGGGTTGGACATGCGAACGTAGAGAGCGCTGATACGTCAGGGCATGCCGAACAGAGGGAGAGCGATGATGGGAACGCCCTCCGCCCTCGTGACATGCGCCGGTCAATTCTGTTGCTGGATTATGTGGACCCTGTGAGCGCACCGGCAAGGGGCCGATTCCAGCCACACCCGAATCAGGACACGGGCCTCACGGCCGAACGCCCCGCGTGTTCCGCTCCCCGGCGGCATGCCACCAGGCGGGCGGCGAGGGGCCGTTGGCGACAGCGTCGCCCGACCGGGATGCAGCCCGAGCCGCCACAGGGCGCTGGCCTCGACCTGGAGCGTGATCCAGGCCCGGCAGCGCCGGCCGACGCTGATCAGCCCGACATCACGAGCACCCACCCGAAAGTCGGTGGCCGGAGTCTGAGGGCTTCGGGGCTGGAGAGGCTGGACACGGGGGCCGGTCATGCGGGCCCCGGTGAGAGGATCCAGCGGTTTTCGCGGTTTCCGAATCCGGGGCACGCCGTTTCCGTGCACGGGTTCGAGGCGTGTCGCCCTCGCGCTGTACGACGGCGACGGCGACGAGGCCGACGGTCAGGCCGAGGGCGGTCTGCACGCCGAACGGCTCACCGAACATGAGCGCACCCCAGACCGCCGTGACCGGAGCCATGAGGAACATCAACGCGTTGACCTCGGTGACTCCGGAGCGTCGCAGGATGACCCAGTACAGCCCGTACCCGCCGAAGGTGGACAGGACGACGAGCCAGGCGATCGCGACCCAGAAGCCGGACTCGGCGGGCGGCTCGGCCGCTCCCGTGCTCACGGCGAACACGGTGAACAACACGGCACTGGTGGCGCAGTGGATGGTCATCGCCACCCCGGGCGCGACCGGTGCGGGGGAGCGGCTCTCCAGGAAGGTGGCCGCCACCAGCGAGAGCATGCCGAGGAACGGGACGAGATAGGCCCACGGGGCGACCCCGGTCGCGGCCGCGGCGTCGGCCGCGGTGACGACGGCGACGCCGGTCACCCCCAGACACAGGCCGAGCCACTGCCGACGGGAGACGTACTGCCGCAGCAGCGGCCCGGCCAGCGCTCCGGCGACGAGCGGCTGAACCCCGTCGATCAGGGCCGTGGTGCCGCTGGAGACCCCGAGCTGGATGGCGTAGTAGACGGTGAGCAGATAGCCGCTCTGCGACAGCACGCCGATCGCGGCCTGCCGTGCGGCGTCCCGCGCGGTGAGGCCCCGCCACGACGCGCGCCCCACCGTGCCGGCGACGACGGCCAGGATCACGGCGAGCGGCAGGAACCGCCACATCAGGACCGTGACCGCGGCCGCGCTCCCCGCACCGAGCTTGGCGCCGATGAACCCGGAGCTCCAGCAGAGGACGAAGGCGATCGAGAGCAGAGCGTTCACGGGGATCACACCCACTAGACAGATCGGTATACCTGGCTCCAGGCCTCCACTATACAGATCGGTATATTCTCGGGGTATGGCCACCACGGAGCAGTCGCAGCGCATCACGATGACGCCAGCCGCGCGGCGCGTCCTGGAAGCCGCCGAGCGGCTGTTCTACGAGCGCGGCATCCACGCCGTCGGGGTGGATCTCATCGCCGCGGAGGCGGGGGTGACCAAGAAGACGCTCTACGACCGCTTCGGCTCCAAGGAGCGGATCGTCGTGGAGTACCTGGCGGGCCGGGACGAGCGCTGGCGGGCGTTCCTCGCGCAGTACGTCGACGACCATCTCGACGCGGCGCACGCGACGGCGAGGGCACGCGTCCTGGCCGTGTTCGACGCCTCCCGCGCATGGTCGGCGGAGCAGGCGTCCAAGGGATGCAGCATGGTCAACGCACACGCCGAGATCGGCGACCCCTCCCACCCCGCCCACCCGGTCATCACGGGCCAGAAGGAGTGGATGCTGGCCCTGTTCACGGGCCTCGCCGAGGACATCGCCTCGAATGCGCCGGACGGCGCGCTCGACGCGGCCCGCTTGGGCCGCACCCTCATGCTCCTGCACGAGGGAGCCCTCGTCGCCCACGGCTTGAACGTCTTCCCGGACCCCATCGCGCACGCCCGCGAACAGGCCGAAGCTCTCCTCGAGCCATACGAGCCATACGAGCCGTACAGGGCGGCCCATTAGGACGGAATCTGACCCCTTCCCCGCCTAGCGTGCCCGTATGACCCCACCCGACGCCGCGCAGCCCCTCGCCTTCGAGTCCGCCGCCGCCCTCGACGCCTGGCTGGCCGAGCACCCCGCCCCGCACCCCGGCCTGTGGGTCAAGGTCGCCAAGAAGGGCTCCGGCATCCCTTCCGTCAGCGCCGCCGAGGTCAACGACATGGCCCTGTGCCACGGCTGGATCACGGGGCAGCGCAAGGGACTCGACGCGTCGTACTACACGCAGCGGATCACCCCGCGCCGGCCCGGGAGCCTCTGGTCGATGGTCAATGTGCGGCGGGTGGCGGAACTGGTCGCCGAGGGCCGTATGCGCCCTTCCGGCCTCGCCGAAGTGGACGCCGCCAAGGCGGACGGGCGCTGGGAGGCGGCGTACGAGTCGCAGAGCAACGCACGGGTCCCGGACGAGCTGACCGCCGCGCTGGAGGAGAACCCGCGCGCCAGGGCGGTCTTCGAGAAGCTGGGCAGGACCGACCGCTACCAGGTCATGCTGGGCCTCCTGCGCGCCCGGACCCCACGCGGCCGGGAGGCCCAGGTCGCCGCGATCCTCCGGGAACTGACGAGGCGCCGGTGAGCACATGGCTCACCGGCGCCCAAGTGGAAGCGTCACGCGTTCCTGATCGCCGAGATGTCGAAGTTCAGCTTGATCTTGTCGGAGACCAGCACGCCGCCCGTCTCCAGCGCCGCGTTCCAGGTCAGGCCCCAGTCGGAGCGCAGGAGCGTCGCCTTGCCCTCGAACCCAACGCGCTCGTTGCCGAAGGGGTCCTTCGCGGCGCCGTTGAACTCAAGGTCGATGGTGAGCGGTTTGGTGGTGCCGAGGATCGTCAGGTCGCCGGTGATGCGGTAGTCGTCGCCGCCGACGGCCTCCGCCGAGGTCGAGCGGAAGGTCATCGTCGGGAACTCGTCGATCTTGAAGAAGTCCGCGCTCTTCAGGTGGGCGTCACGGTCCGCGGAACCGGTGTCGATGCTGTCCATCTTGACGTCGATCGACGCCGAGGACGCGGACGGGTTCCCCCCGTCCAGGTGCAGCGAGCCGCTGAAGTCGAGGAACTTGCCCTTGACGTTGGTGACCATGGCGTGGCGGACGGTGAAGCCGATCGTGGAGTGGGCCGCGTCGATCGTGTAGTCGCCGGTGAGCTCGGGGTTCGCCATGACGTGCTCCTTCGAAGCGATGTGAGTGATGTTGAATCTTTAACTACATCAACGCCACCGACCGTAGACCTATTCCGTTCGGGATTCAACGGCATCCGTAAAGTGTTGGCGTGATTACGGTGAGGTGGTAGATGCCCAGGACATGACCTCTCAGCGCACAGGGCTCACGAGACCCACCCGCCGAGCCGTCCTGCTCGCGGCGGCGCTCCTGGCCGCGCCCGCTCCCGCCGCCCGCGCCGCCTCCGCCGACGCCTACGACACCCTCCGCCTGCGCTGGCTCGACATCGCCCTCGGCACCGGCTACGACCCGGCGGCGGAGCCGTACGCCTCCCGCCTCGCGGAGACCGGCACCCTCGCCCGCGGTTTCCGGGCCACCATGGCCCCCACCCCCACCTCCCTCTGGCCCGGCCACCCCTACGACCCGCCCGCCGGCATCACCCAGAGCTACGGCCGCCTGTGGACGATGACCCAGGCCTACGTCCAGTCCGGCACCGGTTCCACGGCCGACCCGGCACTCCTCGCCGACGTCCTGCGCGGCCTCGACCACCTCTCCGCCACGGTCTACAACCCCTCCACCACCCGCTACGGCAACTGGTGGGAATGGCAGATCGGCAGCCCGCGCCTGCTGACGGACATCACGGCCGCCCTCTACGACCACCTCACCGAGGCGCGGATCGCCGCCGCCTGCGCGGCCGTCGACCACTTCATCCCGGACGCGATGCTGACGGACTACTCCGGCACCTCCACCGGCGCCAACCGCGTCGACCTCTGCCGCAGCGTCGCCCTGCGCGGCATCCTCGGCCGGACCCCGGCGAAGATCGCGCTCGCCCGTGACGCCCTCTCCCCGGTCTTCCCGTACGTCACGAAGGGCGACGGCCTCTACGCCGACGGCTCGTTCGTGCAGCACACCTGGGTCGCCTACTCCGGCACCTACGGACAGGTCCTCCTCGACGGCCTCGGCCGCCTCTTCGCCCTGCTCGCCGGATCCGAGTGGGAGGTCACCGACCCCCGCAAACAGATCGTCCTCGACAGCGTCGAGCGGGCCTACGCGCCCCTCATCCACGACGGGTTGGTGATGGACAGCGTCAACGGCCGTGCCATCAGCCGGGGTTACCTCAAGAGCGACGACCGGCAGGTGATGCGCAGCGACCACTACCACGGGCAGGGAATCATCGCCGCGATCGCCCTCCTCGCGGGCGGCGCGAGCGCGGCGGAACGCGAGCGCTGGTACGGCCGCGTCAAGGGGTGGATCGAACGGGACACGGTCACCCCGATCTTGACGTCCCGTCAGTTCGGCGTCGCCGACCTCGCCCGGCTGCACACCGTCGCCGGGGCACCGGTCCCCGCCGCCCCCGAACCGGCCGGCCACCACCTCTTCGCGGCCATGGACCGGGCCGTGCACCGCCGCCCCGGCTTCGTCGCGAACCTCGCCATGGCCAGCGACCGGATCGCCCACTACGAGTGCGGCAACGGCGAGAACCCGCGCGGCTGGCACACCGGTGCAGGGATGCTCTCCTGGTGGGCGGAGGGCCTCGGCGGCCGGGCCGATCAGTACACGGACTGGTACTGGCCGACCGTCGACTGGTACCGCCTCCCCGGCACGACCGTCTCCACGAAGCGCCTCCCGGACCGGGCGGGCGGCGAATGGGGCGAGCCCAAGCCCGACGTGCGCTGGGTCGGCGGCACGACCGACGGCGAGTACGCGGCGATCGGGCAGCACCTGAAGGGACTGGGGTCGACGCTCGAAGCCCGCAAGTCGTGGTTCTGCGTCGACGACTCCGTGATCTGCCTCGGGGCCGGGATCAGCTGCTCCGACGGCGTCCCCGTCGAGACCGTCGTCGACAACCGCAACCTGGGGGAGGGCGGCACCCCGGCCTTCGTACGCGGACCGGGCTGGGCGCACCTGGAGGGCCACGGCGGCTGGGTGGTGCCGTACGGCGATCTGCGCACCCTGCGCGAGGACCGCACCGGCGCCTGGGCCGACATCAACACCACCAGTACGACGGAGCGCCGCACCCGCCGCTGGCAGACCCTCTGGCTGGACCACGGCACGGACCCGACGGACGCGACCTACCTGTACGTGCTCATGCCCGGCGCGGGCCGGCGCGAGGTCGCGGTCCGGGCCGCACAGGGCCGCCGCCGGCTGTCGGTCCTTGCCAACGACAGCGCGCGCCAGGCGGTGCACGTCCCCTCCCTGGGCCTGACGGCCGCCAACTTCTGGCAGCCGGGCACGGTCGGGCCGCTCACCGTCTCGGCCGGCGCGAGTGTGCTGCTCCGCCGCCGGGGCCGTACCGCTACGCTCTGCGTGAGCGAGCCGCCGCGCACGGGTGAACCGCTGGAGATCACCTGGGACCACCCCGTACGCCGGGTCCGGCACGCGGACGACACGGTCGAGATCCTCTCGACGGGACGCCGACTGCGCCTCCGTGTCACTCCGGGGATGGTATGTGCCACCCACCGATGTGAGGTGGCTCTCGGCTGACGGCTTTGTGCGACCCCCACAACGCGGATGCCCTCTGAGCAGTCGGAATGGCTGCACGCCGTGATGGTTCTGTTCAGGGGTACCAGGAAATGGGTCCGAGGACTGTACGGAGTCAACGGCTCGCTTTCCTCGGTGTCCTTCGTAAGGTCGCTACATGACCGTTTTGGATGAGGCACCGGGTGAGCCGATCGACGCCCGCGGGCGGACGGCCGAGCTGCACGAGATCCGTGCGCAGGCGCTGGCCGGCCCGAGCGAGAAGGCGACCACGGCGCAGCACGCCAAGGGCAAGCTGACCGCCCGGGAGCGGATCGAGCTGCTCCTGGACCCGGGCTCCTTCCGGGAGGTCGAGCAGCTGCGCCGACACCGGGCCCAGGGCTTCGGCCTGGAGACCAAGAAGCCGTACACCGACGGTGTCATCACCGGCTGGGGCACGGTGGAGGGCCGCACGGTCTTCGTCTACGCCCATGACTTCCGCATCTTCGGCGGCGCGCTGGGCGAGGCCCACGCCACGAAGATCCACAAGATCATGGACATGGCCATCGCGGCCGGTGCCCCGCTGGTCTCCCTGAACGACGGCGCGGGCGCCCGTATCCAGGAGGGCGTCTCGGCGCTCGCCGGCTACGGCGGCATCTTCCAGCGCAACACCAAGGCGAGCGGGGTGATCCCGCAGATCTCGGTGATGCTGGGCCCGTGCGCGGGTGGCGCGGCCTACTCGCCCGCCCTGACGGACTTCGTCTTCATGGTCCGCGAGACCTCCCAGATGTTCATCACCGGCCCGGACGTGGTCAAGGCGGTGACGGGCGAGGAGATCACCCAGAACGGCCTCGGCGGCGCGGACGTGCACGCCGAGACGAGCGGCGTCTGCCACTTCGCCTACGACGACGAGGAGACGTGCATCGCGGAGGTCCGCTACCTCCTCTCGCTGCTGCCCCAGAACAACCGTGAGAACCCGCCGCGCGTGGAGGCCACGGACCCCGCAGACCGCCGCTCGGACGTCCTGCTGGACCTGGTCCCGGCGGACGGCAACCGGCCGTACGACATGGCCAAGGTCATCGAGGAGATCGTCGACGACGGCGAGTACCTGGAGGTCCACGAGCGCTGGGCGCGGAACATCATCTGCGCGCTCGCCCGGGTGGACGGCCAGGTGGTGGGCATCGTGGCCAACCAGCCCCAGTCCCTCGCCGGTGTCCTGGACATCGAGGCATCGGAAAAAGCTGCGCGCTTTGTCCAGATGTGTGACGCTTTTAACATCCCGATCGTCACTTTCCTGGACGTTCCCGGGTTCCTCCCCGGCGTCGACCAGGAACACGGCGGAATCATCCGGCACGGTGCCAAGCTCCTCTACGCCTACTGCAACGCGACCGTGCCGAGGATCTCGCTGATCCTGCGCAAGGCGTACGGAGGTGCCTACATCGTCATGGACAGCCAGTCCATCGGCGCCGACCTCACCTACGCCTGGCCGACGAACGAGATCGCCGTGATGGGCGCGGAGGGTGCGGCCAACGTCATCTTCCGCCGGCAGATCGCCGAGGCCGAGGACCCCGAGGCCATGCGGGCCCGCATGGTCAAGGAGTACAAGTCCGAGCTCATGCACCCGTACTACGCGGCCGAGCGCGGCCTGGTGGACGACGTGATCGACCCCGCGGAGACCCGCGAGGTGCTCGCCAGGTCCCTGGCGATGCTCCAGACCAAGCACGCCGACCTGCCGTCCCGCAAGCACGGCAACCCCCCGCAGTAACCCAGCGGATCATTCGCGGTACCCCCGCGGAAACCTCTCTCACGGAGACTGTGACCTATGAGCACCCCTGACATCCGCGTCGAGAAGGGCCACGCCGAGCCCGAGGAAGTCGCCGCCATCACGGCGATCCTCCTGGCCCGCGCCGCCGCCCAGCCGTCCGACCCCGCCCCGGCCCACCGAGGCAGGGCGAAGGCGGGCTGGCGCCGCCTGGAGCGCGAGCCGGGCTTCCGGGCCCCGCACAGCTGGCGCTGAGTTCTGAGTGTGGCCACGGCCCCGTTCTCCCGGGTGGGAGGGCGGGGCCGTGGTGTGCGTTCAGTGGATGCTGACGTCGACGCCGGGGAAGTCCAGGGCGTCGCGGTCGGCGGGGAGGACACAGTCGTAGAGGCTGAGTCGCTTCACCTTGGGCGGGGTGAACCCGGGCGACTTCAGCCACGCGTCGACATCGATGGTGTGGAGGGTCAGGCTCAACTCGGGCAGTGCGGCCACCACGTGCAGGCCCTTGGGCAGACATACCTCCTTGGTGGTCAGCGTGAGCCGCCACGGACCGGAGCAGTCCCCGAAGTGAGTCAGGTCGGTGGCCGCGCTCACGTCCCACAACGACAGGTGGGTGAGCCGCGGCCCCATCCGTAGGCTGTCCAGGTCCGGGGTGTCGCTGACGTCCAGGAACAGGTACAGCAGATTCGGCAGCTCCGCCAGTACGGCGAGGTGCCTCAGCGACATGTTGTCGCCTCTGAGGCCGAGGTACTTCAGGCCGGGGTGGTTCCGGAGCGCCCGGAGGTCGACCTCACCGCGCAGCCGGAACGCGGAGAGATCCGTCAGGGGCGGCAGGTCGCCCACTGCCGCGAACTCCGTGAAGGGGTACCGGATGGACAGGTCGGTGAGCGATCTCAACCGGGACGCGGCCCGTCGTTGGGCGGAGTGCGTGAGTTTCACGAGGTGGCCGCCGAGCGGCACCCGCGAAAGGATCCGGTCCGCATAGGCGTCCGCCTCGAAATACGCCCAGGCCTCGATGAGTTCAAGGATCACCTCATGGCGGCCGTCGCCCGTGAACCCCTCCAGTACCTCCAACGCCTCCTCCCCGCCGATCAGCGCGGCCGTGCGCACGGTCTGCGCCGCCGCCCGCTCGGTCAGCTCCCCACCGGCCCGCGGCAGGTTCCGCAGCAGGCTCGGCCCCACCGCTGCCAGCGAGGGCGGGTCTGTCTTCCTGCGGGGCGGAAGCAGCGCTGAGAGAGCGTCCTCCAGCCGCTCCGCCAACGCCTCCGACACCGACGGCAACGTCTCCTGGCAGGACGCCGCCACCAACCGCAACGCCCGCGCGTGCCGAGGTTCCTCCTCCGCCCGGTCCAGGATCCCGCCGATCAGTTCCTCCCGCTGACGGGCGTTCGCGTGCCCCGCCGCCATGATGACGGTCTCCCGCCACAGGTCCAGATGCGCCCGCCCGACCAGATTCCCCATCCGGTCCTCCTCGGCGGCCTCCTCCGCGGCGAGGTACTCCTGGAAGGTCCGGTGCACGAAGTCCAGCCGCTCCTGCGCGGGGGAGCGGAGCAGCCCCGACCGGTCCCGCAACTGCCGCAGTACCGCCTCGCCGTCCATCGGCTCCAGATGCCGCATCGCCCTGAGTCGCGCGCCCACATGAACCGCGGCCTGCTCCAGCGAGATCTCGCTGCGGTTGTTGTCCGACAGCCGCCACGCCAGGTCCCGCAGCAGGATCAGCTTGTCGCCCAGGCTCAACGCGCTGTCCACCGCGCTCGGCACATTGCGGTGGGCGTCCCGGTCGTGGACCAGCGTGTGCAGCGCACTGCGGTACAACTCCATCCGGTCCCGGGGCAGTTGCCGCCCCCGGTTCAGATGCATGGCGCACAGCATCGCCGCCAGCAACGGCGTCCCCGCCAGCGACTGAAGATGCGCCCGGTCCTTCAGGCTCGTCAGCAACGACTGCTCGTACTGCGGGAGTTCGTCCACCGTGCACGGCAACTCGTCGCCCAGCTCCCGCACCGCCTGATGCCACTGCCGGACGAACGCCGCGAGGTCCGGCGGTGTCATACGGTCCAGATGCAGCGCCGCGAAGTCCTCCCGCCGCAGCCAGTCCGCCCCCGCGGCCGCAGGACGCGAGGTCACCACCACCCGCACGTCCCCGTACGTCGACAGCAGCCGGCGCAGCCAGTCCCGTACCGCCCGCCGCTCCCGGTCGAGCAGTTCGTCCACGCCGTCGATCAGCAGCAGCGCCCGGCCGCTGTCGAGCCGGCGTTCCACCCAGCCCCTGGGCATGATCCCGGTCAGCGGCGAGGCCACACCGTCGAGCATGGCCTCCGGCGCGGGCAGCGTACGGCCGCTGTACTCGCGCAGCTTCACGAACACCGGCGTGAGGCCGTTCCAGTCCGTCAGCTCGCCCGTGAAGGCGCCCCGTGCCGCCGTGACCGCCAGCCAGCGCAGCAACGTGGTCTTGCCCGAGCCCGCCTCGCCGCGCAGCAGGACCCGGGAGGAACCACGCAAGGCGGCCTCCACGCGCATCCCGGAGCCCTCGACGTCCGCGGTCTCCCAGTCGCTCATGTCGGCCCGCAGACGGGGCAGTGAGCGCGCCGTACGCCGCCACGCGCCGTCGTCCCCGGTGGCGCGCAGACTGACGTACGCCACCGACAGCCGTACCTGGGCGGCCGCGCGGTCGGAGGTGCGCCGGAACAGCTCCACCTCGTCCAGGCTCTCGCTGACCAGCTCCAGATAGCGGCGCCGGAACGCGGTGTCCTGGTCCGTGCCGTCCGGGGCGAACAGGGAGCGGTCCGGGAGCCGTTCGAGGACGCGGGCCACCTCGCCGCCCAGGGTGGAGGTCCGCACCAGCAGCTCCGCCGCCGCCCGCTCCTCGAACACCGGCAGCCCGCGCACGATCCGGACGTAGTACTCCACGCACTCGGTGAACAGCCGCTCGTACAAGCGGCCTTCCGCCTCGCCCAGCCCCACCGGGGCCCGCCCGGACCGGGTGATCCGCCGGATCAGTTCGGCCGGCTGGGCGTCCGCCGCGAGCAGCGCCTCGTCGGAGAGGTCCGCCGCCGCGAACGTGTCGCACACGGCGTCGATCACGGCCTGCCGCCCGGACTCCTCCAGTCCCCTGAACTCGTGCTCCAGGAACGGCTCCAGACGGTCGAACACCGCGTCGGCGATCTGCTCGAACTGCCGCTTCACACTCCGTGAGAACTTCACGCCGGGCACCCGCACCCGGGCCAACTCCTCAAGGGACAGGTGGCGTTCCTGATCACGCCGCTTGCCCCCGAGCCAGATCTGCGCCGCCGTGTTCGCCACAGTCGTGCCCAGCCGTAATGCGGCCGTCTCCGCGATCACCCTCGGCTCCCCTCCCGAAACGACTTACGGCCCCCATCCCTCCCACAGGAGGAACGAGGGCCGCAACCGAAACGTGCCGAAGTCGCGGGACTACCGCAGCCGCGCCATCAACGCGTGCTCGACCAGCGTGATCAGCGCCGACTTCGCGTCAGCCCGATGCCGCGCGTCCGTCGTGATGATCGGGGTGTCCGGACCGATCTGGAGGGCCTCACGGACCTCGTCCGGGTTGTACGGCTGGTTGCCGTCGAAGCCGTTCAGGGCGATGACGAAGGGCAGGCCGCTGTTCTCGAAGTAGTCGACCGCGGGGAAGCAGTCGGCGAGACGGCGGGTGTCCACCAGGACGATCGCGCCGATGGCGCCACGCACGAGGTCGTCCCACATGAACCAGAAGCGGTCCTGGCCGGGCGTACCGAAGAGGTACAGGATCAGGTCCTGGTCCAGGGTGATACGACCGAAGTCCATGGCGACCGTCGTGGTCGTCTTGTCTCCGGTGTGAGTGAGGTCGTCGATGCCCGCCGAAGCTGACGTCATGACGGCCTCGGTACGCAGCGGGTTGATCTCCGAGACGGCCCCGACGAACGTGGTCTTGCCCACGCCGAAGCCACCCGCCACCACGATCTTCGCCGAGGTGGTGGAGCGGGAAGGACCGCCGCTAGAGCTTGCGAAGTCCACTGAGCACCCTTTCGAGCAGTGTCACGTCTGGCTGGCCGCCGGCGTTCTCGTCGCCGCCCGGCTGATGGATGGCGACCAGGCCCGCCTCCGCCAAGTCGGCGACGAGGATCCTGGCCACGCCGAGAGGGATCGTCAGCAGGGCCGAGACCTCGGCGACCGACTTGATCTCACGGCAGAGGTTGCAGATCCGCTGATGCTCGGGCAACTGGCCCTGCATCTGGTGCGGCTGCGCGGTGGTGTGCACCAGCGCCTCGATGGCGAGCTGGTAGCGCGGGCGCGTCCGGCCGCCGGTCATGGCGTACGGGCGCACCAGGGGGTTGTTCGACGACCCGGCGGGCGCGGGCTCAGGGGCGCGTCGCTGCGGCTGCACCGGCTGGATGCGCGGCGCCGGCGGCTGGTCGTACGGCGAGGGTCCGGGACCCTGGGGAGCGTACGGCTGCCGCTGGCTCGGCGTGGAGGGGAAGTTGTAACGGTTCGGGTTCTGGGAACCGTCGTTCTGGCCCTGGCCGGGGCCGTACGACCAATTACCCGACGATGAACCGCCTGGGGGTGTTGCCACTTTCTCTCCTCCTCCGACTGTGCCTGGCACCCATCATGTGGAGCCGCGTCCCGAAACCTTACGGCTACGGGACGCCAAAACGCACCGACTGTCTGTTAGTTGAGCAGGCTGCCTTGGAGCTCCGCACGCAGATCCGGAGTCAGGACCGTACCGGCACGGTCGACCAGGAGCGCCATCTCGTACCCAATGAGGCCGATGTCTGCCTCGGGGTGGGCGAGAACCGCGAGTGACGATCCGTCGGAGATGGACATGATGAACAGGAATCCCCGCTCCATCTCCACAACCGTCTGGTTCACGCTGCCGCCCTCGAAGATCCGCGAGGCTCCCGCGGTCAGCGAGGTCAGACCGGAGGCGACGGCCGCGAGCTGGTCGGCGCGGTCGCGCGGAAACCCTTCGGACATCGCCAGAAGGAGTCCGTCGGCGGAGACCACCACCGTGTGTGACACCCCGGGGGTGTTGTCCACGAAGTTGGTGATCAACCAGTTCAGGTTCTGTGCCGCCTGGCTCATCGGGCTCACACTAACGCTCCTGGTTGTAGGTGCTGTCAGGACCACTGTGTTGATTCCTAGTGGCCTGGCCGTTCGTTTCACTTCCCGCGCTGCGTCCCCGCTGGACACCGCGGCGCAGGTTGCTCAGCCTGCCCCGGACGTCCTCGGGAGCGCGGGAGATCTGTGGACCTCCCTGGGGGGTGGTCTCGGCGGCTCCCTCGACCAGGTTGGCCTTGGGGACCCGCCTCGGCAGGCCGGAGGAGGTGACCCCGCCCGCCTTGGGCTTCCGGAGCTGCGAGGCCTGCTGCCAGCGGTCGTCGTTCGCCGAACGCCAGCTGCTGTCGCCGTTGCTCTCCGGCGTGGGGGCCGGTGACTCCTGCCGCACGGACCGTCCGCCGTTGCTGCCGCTCGCGCCGGATCCGCGGCGGGGGAGCCCGGCGTCGGTCAGTGCGTGGGCGGCGGCGGAGGCCGGTCCCGGACGGTCGAAGCCTACGCGGTCCCGCTCGTTCGCGTCATCGGCCTGCGCAGATTCCGCTTCCGGAGAGTACTGGTCCTGGTACCCGTTCGGGTAGCCGTTCTGCTGCGGCCAGTCGTCCTGGTGACGCCGCTGCTCGAAGGCCGGGAAGGTCTCCGGGGCGGAGGCGCTCGCGGCGGCGGGCTCCTCGCGGACCGGCTCCGGATACGAGGGCTCGGGGTAGCCGCCGTTGGACGAGAAGGTGTCGTTCTGCGGCAGGCCGCCGTTCGGCGCGTAGTAGCTGTCGTCGTACGACGGGCGCTGCTGCTCCTCGTACTGCGTCTGCCGCTGTTCCTCGTACGTCGGCTGCGCCGGCTGCGGGTCGTACCCGCCGGTCTGCCCGGGGAATCCGCCCCGGTCGTCGTAGGCCGGCTGAC
Organism: Streptomyces viridochromogenes; assembly: GCF_001270495.1. Taxonomy (GTDB): domain Bacteria; phylum Actinomycetota; class Actinomycetes; order Streptomycetales; family Streptomycetaceae; genus Streptomyces; species Streptomyces viridochromogenes_A. Next base: position 118,355 of record NZ_LGUR01000241.1, on the reverse strand, counting down.
CGGTGAACTCGTCGTACGCCGGGGTCTCGGGGTTCTCCAGGGCGGGCGGCTGGCCGTGGTTCTGGGCCTCCAGGGCCGCCCGGCGCTCCTCGCGCATCAGGGAGCGGCCGACGGGGTCCAGGTCGCGGAGGTCGTCCGGGACCTCGTAGCGGCTGTCGTCGAAGCCCAGCTCGGCGGCCGTGCGCATCTGCGGCTGGTTGAAGTTCTCACCCTGGAAGTGCTGCTCCGGGATGATCTGCGAGACGGTGAACTCGTCCTGGGCCGGCTGCTGCTCGCCGCCACCGCCGTGCGTGATCGCGTCCGGCAGCATGACCAGCGAGGTGGTGCCGGCCTGCTCGCCGGAGGGGCGCAGCTGGACGCGGATGCCGTGCCGGTCGGACAGCCGGCCGACCACGAACAGGCCCATGCGCTGGGATATCGCGGCGTCCACGGTCGGCGGGTTGGCCAGCTTGTGGTTGATGTCGGCGAAGTCCTCGGCGGTGAGGCCGATGCCCTTGTCGTGGATCTCGATCATGACCCGACCGTCGGGGAGACGGGTGGCGGTGACACGAACCTTGGTCTGCGGGGAGGAGAACGTCGTCGCGTTCTCCAGCAGCTCGGCGAGCAGGTGCACGAGGTCGGTCACGGCGCGGCCGTGGATCTCGGCCTCCGGGACGCCCGACAGCTCGATGCGCTCGTACTGCTCCACCTCGGAGGAGGCGGCGCGCAGGACGTCGACCAGCGGAACCGGCTGGTCCCAGCGGCGGCCGGGCTCCTCGCCGGCGAGGACGAGGAGGTTCTCGCCGTTGCGGCGCATACGGGTCGCCAGGTGGTCCAGCTTGAAGAGGTTCTCCAGCTGGTCCGGGTCGGCCTCGTTGTTCTCCAGGTCGGTGATCAGGGTCAGCTGGCCCTCGATCAGCGACTGGTTGCGGCGCGACAGGTTGGTGAAGATCGCGTTGATGTTGCCCCGCAGCAGGGCCTGCTCGGCGGCGAGCCGGACGGCCTCGCGGTGGACCTGGTCGAAGGCGCGGGCGACCTCGCCGATCTCGTCGCGGGTGTTGATCGGGATGGGCTGGACGCGGGTGTCCACGCGGCCCGGGTCGGTGCGCGAGAGCTGGTCGACCAGCATCGGCAGACGCTGCTCGGCGATGCCGAAGGCGGCGTTGCGCAGCTGGCGCATCGAGCGGGACATCTGGCGGGCCACCATGCCGGCCAGGATGAACGCGGCGAGCAGCGCGACCACGACGGCGGCACCGGTGATCAGGGCGTCGCGCTTGGCGTCGTCGGAGATGACGGAGGCCTCGTTCACCGCGGTGTCGGCGAGGTCGTTCTCGATGTCGCGGTAGGCGTTGTACCTGAGGGTGTTGGCCGCCCACCAGTTCTCGGCGGTGATGCCCTTCTGGGCGAGCGCCGCACGCTCGCTGGTGTCCGTGGAGCTGAGCTGGGCCAGCAGGCCGACCGTCGTGGTCGGGTTGGCCGGCGGCGCCACGTAGTCGGGGTTCTTCTGCTTGGCCGCGGCGGCCATGGCGGCGCCGTCGGCCTTGATCTGCGCCGTGGCGTCCTGGAGCTTCTGGATGTCCGCCTCGGTGCCACCGCTCTGGTACTCCTGGATGGCGATGCCCTCCAGGTAGGCGTACGAGGAGAGGGCCACGCGCTGCTTGGCGAGGTCCGAGGCCTTGGGGCCCGGCTTGACCAGCATGTGCATGCCGATGGAGCGCTGGAGGGAGAGCGCGCCCTTGGTCAGCGAGATGGCGTAGACCGTACGGCCGTAGCTGGTGATGTTGCCGGTGCCCAGGCCCAGCTCGTTGGAGAACTCCAGCAGCCGGTGCTCGACCGCGACGTAGCCCTCCTCGGTCTCCACGCCCGCGAGCTTGTTGGTGTAGGCGGCCGCGCGGAGGTCCGTCAGATCGGGCTCGACCTCACGGAAGCGCTCCAGACGGCGCACCAGGTTGGGCCGGTCCGGCATGTTCTGGGCGGCCACGTCGAAGGCGTCGGCGGCCTCGTCGGTCTTCTTGCGGGCGGCCACGACCGTCGGGTCGTCCTCGCCCTTGCCCTGGAGCAGGGGAGCGGCGGTCGAGTCGCGCTCCTCCAGCAGGGCGTCGCCGTAGGTCAGGGCGGCGGCGACCAGGCGCGCGGTGTTCTCCGCGTCCTCGGCCTCCTGCCAGGTGTCGATCGAGCTCTTCACCTGGAAGCCGCCCATGACAAGGCCGACCAGCACGGGTATGAGCAGGATCGCGTTCAGCCGGGTCGGCACGCGCCAGTTGCGCGGCGAGAGACGGCCGCCGCTCGGGGCGGGCGCCGCCGTTGGTTCCGATCCGGGCACAGGGGCGGGCGCCGCTCCGCGCGGCGGCGGGGTGAAGTTGCCCCGGGCCGACGGCTCGGGACTGCTCTTGCTTCGCCTCACTCGACCAACAACCTTCCGGCGGGGTCGGCACCTACGTATGTGCCGCTGTGTCTCAGAGCCCAGTTCGCCATGGAGTACGCAGTACTGCTGAGTACGTCTTTGACTATTGGGCAGTTCTCGCATTCCAGCACGTCGGCCTGCGCTCTTCCAAACAGTGGAAGGGGAGGATTCCGAGTGATGTAAGCCCTAGATAAAACGGTCATAAAGAGCGAGCCCCGTCAAAAGACGGGGCGTTCGTGCGCGCAGCGACACCGCTTGACCGCGACGAGTGGCCGTACCACCCGATTCCTCTGCCGAAACGTTATGAACAAGGGAGCCGACCGTGTCAAAGGCCACAGTCGGCTCCGGGGCATCTACGACAACTGCCGTATGACGCTACTGACTTGATCTACCGCAGCCGGGCCATGAGCGCGTGCTCCACCAGCGTGATCAGCGCACTCTTGGCATCGGCCCGGTGGCGGGCGTCGGTGGTGATGATCGGCGCGTCCGGGCCGATCTGGAGCGCCTCGCGCACCTCGTCGGGTGTGTAGGGCTGATGTCCGTCGAAGCCGTTGAGGGCGATGACGAAGGGCAGGCCGCTGTTCTCGAAGTAGTCGACCGCGGGGAAGCAGTCGGCGAGACGGCGGGTGTCCACCAGGACCACGGCGCCGATGGCGCCGCGCACGAGGTCGTCCCACATGAACCAGAAGCGGTCCTGACCGGGGGTGCCGAACAGGTACAGGATCAGGTCCTGGTCCAGGGTGATACGACCGAAGTCCATGGCCACCGTGGTGGTGGTCTTGTCCCCGGTGTGCGTGAGGTCGTCGATACCCGCGCTCGCGGACGTCATCACGGCCTCGGTGCGCAGCGGGTTGATCTCCGAGACCGCGCCGACGAACGTGGTCTTGCCCACGCCGAAGCCACCCGCCACCACGATCTTCGCGGAGGTGGTCGCCCGGCCTGGTTCAGAGCTTGCGAAGTCCACTGAGCACCCTTTCGAGCAGCGTCACGTCCGGAGCGCCGCCGTTGTTCTCGTCGCCGCCCGGCTGGTGGATGGCGACCAGGCCGGCCTCCGCGAGGTCCGCGACGAGGATCCTGGCCACACCCAGCGGCATGGACAGCAGCGCCGACACCTCGGCGACCGACTTCACCTCACGGCACAGGTGGCAGATGCGCTGGTGCTCCGGGAGGAGCCCCATGAGCGCTGCCGGGTCGGCCGTGGTGCTGATCAGGGCCTCGATGGCGAGCTGGTAGCGCGGCCGGGTCCGGCCGCCGGTCATCGCGTACGGACGTACCAGCGGCTGGTCGCCCTCATCCTCGTACGGCTCCGCGTACGGATCATGAGAGGCGGTGGGCGGGGTCATGAATCCTCCGGGCGGGGACAGCAAGTCGGTCAGTCAAGCCGTCTGGGTGAGGGCCAGTGCGGGGATTGTGGCCGCCGGACGGTGATTTGGTGAGACGGGTGGATCCGAGGGTGATCAGTGCAGCAGACTGCCTTGGAGCTCGGCGCGCAGGTCCGGCGTGAGCACCGCACCCGCCCGGTCGACCAGCAGCGCCATCTCGTAGCCGACAAGGCCGATGTCGCATTCGGGGTGTGCCAGGACGGCGAGCGACGAGCCGTCCGAGACGGACATGAGGAAGAGGAATCCCCGCTCCATCTCGACGACGGTCTGTGCCACGTTGCCGCCGTCGAAGATGCGGGAGGCCCCCGCGGTGAGGGAGGTCAGGCCCGACGCTACGGCCGCCAGCTGGTCGGCCCGGTCGCGCGGGAAGCCCTCCGACATCGCCAGCAGCAGGCCGTCGGCGGACACGACGACGGTGTGGGACACCCCTGGGGTGTTGTCCACGAAGTTGGTGATCAACCAGTTGAGGTTCTGTGCCGCCTGGCTCATCTGGCTCAACTAACGCTCCTGCTGGTGAGTGGGGTTCGGGAAGCTGCCGGTCTGGCCGTTACCGACCTGACGACCTTGCGCGATACCCCGACGGAGATTGGTCAGCCGGCCGCGTACGTCGTCAGGCGCACGCGAGACAGCCGGACCGGATTGGTGCTGTTGCTGCTGAGCCGTACCCGGGACGAGGTTCGCCCTGGGCACCCGGCGCGGCAGACCGGAGGTGGTGACACCGCCGGCGGCCGGTTGCCGGACGCGTTCCGCCTGCCGGACGAGGTCGTCGTTCGGCGAGCTGCGCCAGGCGGTCGATGAGGTCCGCTGGGGAGCGGAGGACGGCTGCGATGGAGCCGCCGGAGCCTGCGGCTCCTGCGGAGCGGAAGCCGGAGCCGAGCCGTTGGCGCCGGGCTGGCGTCCCTGCGGGCCGCCGTGGAACCAGTTGGTCTCCAGCGTGTCGTACAGCGGAGTACGCCCGTCACCGGGACCCGTCGCCGGCGGCAGGGCCTCGGGCTCCTGCCGGGCGGGCCGCTGCTGCGGACGCGCCGGGGCCGGGACCGGGGGCTGCGGGGCACCGTAGCCGGAACCGCCGCCGTACGTGCCGTTGACCTGGGGCCGCTCGAACTGACCGGTGGATTCGGGGCTCTGGCGGCCGGGCAGGGCGTGCTGGCCCGTGGAGCCGCCGTCGTACGCCGGCGGAGCGGTCGGCCGGCCCGGCTGCGACGGGGTGTTCTGCCCGTTCGGGGCGCCGAAGACGTCCGAGCGGACGAACTGACCCGTGCCCTGCGGTTCGTTCGCGCCGGGGTCGGGGAACTGGCCCGTGCTCTGCGGGTTGTACGCACCCGGGGCCTGGGCGTCGTAGTCCGGGCGGGCGAACTCCGACGTGGCAGCCGGCGAGCCGGGGCCCTGACGGTCGTCGATCCGCGGCATCCGGGAGGTCTGCTGTGCGGGGTCCTCGTCGTGCCCGCGCGGGGTGTCGAGCGAGGCACGCGGCACCGGCGGCTGCGCGTTCTCGTCGCTCCAGCTGGGGCGGGACGGCTGGTTGCCGCCGGGCAGCTCGGCACGCGGACCACCGCGCGGCGGAAGCTGCGGCTGGCGACCACGGCGACCCTTCTCGGCACCGGGGGGTGGGGACTGCTCGCGGCCGGGGTTCGCGCCACGGGAGCCGCCGAAGGGGTCCTGGCCCGCGCCGAACGGGTCCTGACCCGTACCCGCGGCCTGCAGCCCCTGCGGAGCGCCCGGGGCCTGGCCGCCGAAGCCGGCGCCGGCACCCGCGGGAGCCGGGCGGCCCTGCGGCGGCGTGCCGCCCGGACCCTGCGGCCCACGCGGTGCACCCGGTCCGCCCGGAAGCCCGCCGCCGTCACGTCCCGGCAGCGCGGCCCGCGGACCCTGACCGGCACCGAGCCGGCCTCCGCCGGACTGGCCGGCACCGAGGGCGCCGCCACCCGGCGCACCCGCGCCGAGGGAACCGCCACCGGACTGGGCCTGGCGACGGGCGGCAGCCGCACCGGCGGCGGCCTGCGCGGCGGCCGGGCCACCGGAACCACCGGGACCGCCCGGACCGGGCTTGCCCGGAGCGGGCTTCTTGCCGCCCTGGGCGACGTCGACGGGCAGCATGACCAGCGCGGTCGTACCGCCGGAGTCGGACGGGCGCAGCTGGATGCGGATGCCGTGCCGCTGCGACAGCCGGCCGACCACGAAGAGGCCCATGCGGCGGGAGACGGAGACGTCCACGGTGGGCGGCGAGGCGAGCCGCTCGTTGATCGCGGCGAGGTCCTCGGGGGAGAGGCCGATGCCGGTGTCGTGGATCTCGATCAGGACGCGGCCGTCGGGCAGCGCGTGACCGGTGACCTTGACCTTGGTCTGCGGGGAGGAGAACGAGGTGGCGTTCTCCAGGAGCTCGGCGAGGAGGTGCACGAGGTCGTTGACGACGCGGCCGGCGACCTCGGTGGTCGGCACGGAGGCCAGCTCGATCCGCTCGTACTGCTCCACCTCGGACGCGGCGGCACGGAGCACGTCGACCAGCGGGACCGGGCGGGTCCAGCGACGGCCGGGCTCCTCACCGGCGAGGACGAGGAGGTTCTCACCGTTACGGCGCATACGCGTCGCGAGGTGGTCGAGCTTGAACAGCGAGGACAGCTGGTCCGGGTCGGCCTCGCGGGACTCCAGTTCGGAGATGAGCGACAGCTGACGCTGGATGAGGCCCTGGGAGCGGCGCGAGAGGTTGGTGAACATCGCGTTGACGTTGCCCCGCAGCAGGGCCTGCTCGGCGGCGAGGCGGACCGCCTCGCGGTGCACGTCGTCGAAGGCCGCGGCCACCTGGCCGATCTCGTCCCGGGAGTGCACACCGACCGACTCGACGGAGGTGTCGACGTCCTGCGGGTCCGACTCGGACAGCTGCTTGACCAGCTCGGGCAGCCGGTCCTGGGCGACCTTGGTGGCGGTCTCCTCCAGGCGGCGCAGCGAGCGGATCATGGAGCGGGCCACCACGAACGCGCCGACCAGCGAGACACCGAGCACGAGCAGGATCAGCGCACCGGAGATGATCGCCTCGCGCTCCGACTCGTTGCGCAGCTCGCGGGCCTTCTGCTCCATGTCCTCCAGCAGCGTCGTCTCGATGGCGCGCATCTGCTGGATCTTGGTGGTGCTGTCGTCGACCCAGTCCCGGTAGGAGCGCTTCTCCAGGTCGTCCAGGGCGTTGGGGTTGCCGAGCGCACGGTTGGCGTACTTGTCGCTGGCCGTGATCGTCGGGTTGCCCGATTCGATGGACTTGAGCAGGTCGGCGGCGCCCTGGGTGCCGTAGATGCTCCGGAAGCTCTTCAGCTCGGACCGCTGGCTCGTCAGCGCCGACTCGGCGTAGAGCCGGTCGTTCTCGGAGAGGTCACCGACGCTGTCGTTGTTCGCGGGCAGTGCCGCCGCGAGGACCGCGCGCTGGATGGACGCGTACTCCTTGGCGGTGGAGAAGGCCGCCAGGGCACGCGTGCTCTGGATCATCTCCGGGTTGCTGGTCGCCTCCGCCATGTCCTGCGAGAGACCCAGCAGGTTGGTGATCAGACGGTGGTAGGCCTCCACGGTCTGCGTGGAGTTGTCCTTGGCCTCGTAGGCCGTGTTGCGGATCTTCGCGATGTTGTTCAGGTCGCCGACGAGTTGGACGAGGTTGTCCCGGACGCCCTTGAGGTTGCTGCCCTGGCTGTTGTTGTCGACCTCTTCGGAGGCTTCCCGGAAGCTGTCGGCTGCCCGGTCCGTCTTGTCCCGGTACCCCTTGACCGTGTAGTCGGTCGCCTTGGCGCCGTGCGCGAGCGGACCGGCGGACTGGTCGCGCTCCTCCTGGAGCGCCGCGGCGAGCTCGGTGGCCCGCTTGGTCATGTCCGTCAGCAGCTTCATGTTGTCGAGCTGCTGGATGTCGTCCATGTTGTCGCTGATGCGCAGGGCGCCCAGCGAGGTGGCCGCGACCACGGGGAGCGTCAGCAGCGCCACCAGTCGCGTGGAGATGCGCCAGTTGCGCAGGGCTATTCGCGCGCCGGGGCCAGTGCTGCCCTTGGGGGCCTTCTTCCCGGCCGGCGCGGAAGGGCCCGCCGTCCCCGGGGACGCCGACACGGCGGGGCGCCCGGAGCGCTCACCGCCGTCGACGGACGGGGCCGGGCCCTGGTTCTGGGCGTGCTGGGTCGAGGGACCTCGGTCGGTCCCGCCGTGCTCCGGCTCCGCCGAAGCGCTGCCATCCCTCTTGAAACGTCCCTGCACTAGCGTCGCAACCTCTGGACCAGGCGCCCTTCCGCGTGAACGGACGGACACGGTGTCGGCGTTATGGGAGCGTCCTGAACACGCTCCCGGGTGGTCGTGAGTGACCGGCGCTGGCTCCCCCTTCTCGCCGCCACCAGGCGCTCGGTGCGCCCCCTGTGCGCCGGCTCGATCCTGCGGCGGTCCGTGGAATTCCAGCACAGTGCAGGATCTCCAACAAGGCCCGTAGGTCGAGCCGTGACATACGTGACACCACGTGAGGGCGAGATTACCTGCCGTAGAAACTGATCCCGGCCAAAGCGGACTTATGCCCGCGAGCCGCCCGGCTGCGAGAGGTGTCCCAGTCGCCATGATCAGGAGCGGAATGATGGCTTCAGGGGGTCAATGTCCGTTTCGCGGGGGTGGATTGCCCGCCTGAATTGACCGTTTTGCCCTTGGAGTCGTGAGCAAACTCACATACCGATCAAGGGGTCTTCACCGCTGTGGAGGGGAACCGCATGTTTAGCCTGACGCTTTACATCATGTAAGACTTTGACAACCCCGCGCCCGCGCGAGACCAGGCTCCACCGGCGCCCCGAACAGGACAGGGTCACGTACAACCGTGAAGACGACGATGATGTTCCACAACATAGCCAACCCGCGGCGCACGACGCTGGCGCACCTCGAGGACGCCGACGCCCTGCACACCCCGGAGCAGGAGCACTCCGTCGACCTCCCGACCCAGACCGCCAACCCCAGGCGCACCATCCTCATGGAGGCCCCCGCCACGGCCTCCGTCGCCGGGTAGTACGCGCGCCGCCCCCGGATCACTCAAAGCGCCCGCGTACGGCGGTAATGCGCGAGGCGCCCGCCCCTCCCCGCGTTAGCCTGGAGCGTCAGACTCCAGCCGGCCTAAGTGAGGGGCGCAGGATCCCGTGCGCATCGCCAGATTCTCCATCGACGGGAACGTCGCCTTCGGCGCGGTCGAGGGCGACAAGCCGGACGAGCTCGTCCTCGACATCATCAAGGGCATCCCGTTCGCGGACTTCGAGCTCTCCGGTACGAAGGTGCCGTTGAGCAAGGTCAGGCTGCTGCCGCCGGTGCTCCCCAACAAGGTCGTGGCCTTCGGCCGCAACTACGCCGAGCACGCGCGCGAACTCGGCAACGAGGTGCCCGACGCCCCGTTCGCCTTCTTCAAGCCGTCGACCTCGGTGATCGGCCCCGGCGACGAGATCCAGTACCCGTCCTTCACCGAGGACCTCCACCACGAGGCCGAACTGGCCGTCGTCATCGGCCGTATGTGCCGCGAGGTCCCGCGCGACCGCGTCAAGGACGTGATCTTCGGCTTCACCTGCGCCAACGACATCACCGCCCGTGACGTCCAGAAGCGCGAGAAGCAGTGGGCCCGGGCCAAGGGCTTCGACTCCTCCTGCCCGCTGGGCCCCTGGGTGGAGACGGACCTGGCCCTCGAAACGGCCGCCGACCTGACCATCCAGCTCACGGTCAACGGCGAACAACGCCAGCTCGGCCGCACCAGCGAGATGATCCACCCGATCGAGGATCTGATCGTCAACATCTCCGAGGCCATGACGCTGCTCCCCGGCGACGTGATCCTCACGGGCACCCCGGCAGGCGTCGGGCCGCTCACCGTCGGCGACGAGGTCGCCGTCACCATCGAAGGCATCGGCACTCTCACCAACAAGGTTGTCAAGCGTGGCTAGCGCACCCGTCCGCGTACGTTTCTGCCCCTCGCCCACCGGTAACCCCCATGTGGGCCTGGTCCGCACCGCCCTGTTCAACTGGGCGTTCGCCAAGCACCACCAGGGCACGCTCGTCTTCCGCATCGAGGACACCGACGCGGCCCGCGACTCCGAGGAGTCCTACAACCAGCTGCTCGACTCGATGCGCTGGCTGGGCTTCGACTGGGACGAGGGCCCCGAGGTCGGCGGCCCGCACGCGCCGTACCGCCAGTCGCAGCGCATGGACCGCTACAAGGAGATCGCGCAGAAGCTGCTGGACGGCGGCCACGCGTACTACTGCTACTGCTCCCAGGAGGAGCTGGACACCCGCCGCGAGGCCGCCCGCGCCGCCGGCAAGCCCTCCGGCTACGACGGTCACTGCCGCGACCTGACCGGCGCGCAGGTCGAGGAGTACAAGGCCCAGGGCCGTACGCCCATCGTCCGTTTCCGCATGCCCGACGAGACGATCACCTTCACGGACCTGGTCCGCGGCGAGCTGACCTTCACCCCGGAGAACGTCCCGGACTACGGCATCGTCCGCGCGAACGGCGCCCCGCTGTACACCCTCGTCAACCCGGTCGACGACGCCCTGATGGAGATCACCCACGTCCTGCGCGGCGAGGACCTGCTCTCCTCGACACCCCGTCAGATCGCCCTGTACAAGGCGCTGATGGAGCTGGGCGTCGCCAAGGGCATCCCGCAGTTCGGCCACCTGCCGTACGTGATGGGCGAGGGCAACAAGAAGCTCTCCAAGCGTGACCCCGAGTCGTCGCTGAACCTCTACCGCGAGCGCGGCTTCCTGCCGGAGGGCCTCCTCAACTACCTCTCCCTCCTCGGCTGGTCGCTCTCCGCCGACCAGGACATCTTCACGATGGACGAGATGGTCGCGGCCTTCGACGTCACGGACGTGCAGCCCAACCCGGCCCGCTTCGACCTGAAGAAGTGCGAGTCGATCAACGGCGACCACATCCGTCTGCTCGACGTGAAGGACTTCACGGAGCGCTGCGCGCCCTGGCTGAAGGCCCCGTTCGCCCCCTGGGCGCCGGAGGACTTCGACGAGGCCAAGTGGCACGCGATCGCCCCGCACGCCCAGACGCGTCTGAAGGTCCTCTCCGAGATCACGGACAACGTCGACTTCCTCTTCCTCGCCGAGCCGGTCTTCGACGAGGTGAGCTGGACGAAGGCCATGAAGGAGGGGTCGGACGCCCTCCTGCGCACCGCGCGCGAGAAGCTGGAGGCGGCCGACTGGACCTCGGCCGAGTCCCTGAAGGAGGCCGTCCTGGCGGCCGGCGAGGCCCACGGCCTCAAGCTCGGCAAGGCCCAGGCCCCGGTCCGCGTCGCCGTCACCGGCCGCACCGTCGGCCTGCCCCTGTTCGAGTCCCTGGAGGTCCTGGGCAAGGACACGACCCTGGCCCGCATCGACGCGGCGCTGGCGAGGCTGGCGGCGTAGTACTCCCACATACCTGAGGGGCGGCACCCGGATCTCGGTGCCGCCCCTCACGCGTCCGTCTCAGACCGCGCCGGTCTCGTCGATCAGGTACGCGAACTCGTCAAAGATCTCCAGTACGACGATGACCATGACGGCTCCCGCGACCATGTACCCCAGCAGCACACCGGGCGCTACGTACGCCTTGCGCAGGTGCTCGTCGGGACCGAGCTGCGCGGTCGCGTTCTTGCGGAACGGGTCACGCGCCAGTATCCGCACGGCCCTGTCCAGATGGGCTCGACGCTCCTCGGGCAGTGCTTCGTACGTCGCACGGGCCCTCCACGGTGATCTGGATGCGGTACTCGCTCATGGCCCCGGTGTGCCAGTCTGTCAGGGTGATCAGAGCCGTTGTCTGGGACGTCGACGACACCCTCTTCGACTACACGGGGGCCGACCGCGCCGGAATGCGTCTGCATCTGGCGGCCGAGGGGCTGCTGGACGCGTACGACAGCGTCGAGCAGGCCATCGTGCGCTGGAGGGCGATCACCGACCAGCAGTGGGCGCGGTTCTCGGCCGGGGAGGTCGACTTCCAGGGGCAGCGCCGGGACCGGGTGCGGGTGTTCCTGGGGGAGGAGCTGAGCGACGCGGAGGCCGACGCGTGGTTCCAGCGGTACGTCGCGCACTACGAGACCGCATGGGCCCTCTTCCCGGACGTCCTCCCGGTCCTGGACGCCCTCGCGGCCAGCCACCGGCACGCGGTGCTGTCCAACTCCAGCATCCACGTCCAGGACCGCAAACTGCGCGTGCTCGGCGTCCACCACCGCTTCGAGGCCATCCTCTGCGCCGCCGAGCTCGGCGTCTCCAAGCCGGAGGCCGGCGCCTTCCATGCCGCCTGCACCGCCCTGGAGCTCGCCCCGCACCAGGTGGCGTACGTCGGTGATCACCCGGAGATCGACGGGCGCGGCGCCGCGGAGGCCGGGCTGCTGTCGGTCTGGATCGACCGTGACGGCGTGTACACCAGCGCTGACGCCCCCGGCGGACCGCACCGGATCGCCTCCCTCGCCGAACTCCCCGCGCTCCTCGGCACCGATACCCGTTTTGGAGCCCCGTCCACCTTCGGGTAATGTTCTTCCTGCGCCGCCGGAGAGCGGGCCGAAAGGCCGAAACCCGGGGGAGCAAACTAGAACAAGGCCCCCTGAGGGGCTTGCGTTCCAGTGGCCTATGGTGTAATTGGCAGCACGACTGATTCTGGTTCAGTTAGTCTTGGTTCGAGTCCAGGTAGGCCAGCTCGCAGAGCTCATCTGCAAAGCCCCCGTTGTGTAGCGGCCTAGCACGCTGCCCTCTCAAGGCAGTAGCGCCGGTTCGAATCCGGTCGGGGGTACAGATCCTTCCCGCGAGGACGGTTCGGGTAGCTCCCACCGTTCTTGATGCAGGATCGCTAGGGCCCCCGTTGTGTAGCGGCCTAGCACGCCGCCCTCTCAAGGCGGTAGCGCCGGTTCGAATCCGGTCGGGGGTACGAACTGGTCTAAACCACATTGGTCTATGGTGTAATTGGCAGCACGACTGATTCTGGTTCAGTTAGTCTTGGTTCGAGTCCAGGTAGACCAGCTCGGATCTGCGGAAACGTAAGATCCTCGCCCCCGTTGTGTAGCGGCCTAGCACGCCGCCCTCTCAAGGCGGTAGCGCCGGTTCGAATCCGGTCGGGGGTACAACATGAAGGCCCTTCGCTTCGGCGGAGGGCCTTCGTCGTGCCTGGCGCAGGCTACTCGTCGAAGCCGTACCGCCGCGTCGACTCCTCTTCCTGGGCCAGTCGGTGCAGCGCCCGCAGTACCGGCTCGTTGAGGATCGCCCCCCAGGACCGCGAACTCGATCCGCTCCGCCTCCGTCGGGTATGTCTCCATGTTGTCCAGGTCGAGGACGGCCGTCCGGCGCATCAACTCGGCGTACGGCGCGAGCAGTTCGGCGCCGAAGCCGAAGCCGAGCCGGCGGAACGCGGCCACCGCCACCACCAGCGAGCGGTACGCGGGGGAGATGGCCGTGAGCCGCTCGGCGTTCTCCCGGCCGAGCCGATCCAGGAGCGCGGTGACCTCCTGGTGTGCGGCCTGGACGTACTCGTCGTCCTCGTCCGGCTCCCGCACCTGCGGCAACGCCCACATCGCGGCGCCGAGGCGGATCGCGCAAGGCAGCGAGTCGTCGTCGACATGCCCCAGCACCTCCTTGACCGTCGCCACCGGCACCCGGCCGACCTGGACCATCGCGCGGTGACGGCCTCGCCGCGGACGTACTACGTCGTCCAGTACTGGGAGTCCAAGGAGAAGCTCCACGCGTACGCGCACGCGTCGGACGCGCCGCACCGTCGGGCGTGGGCGATCTACAACCGTACGGAGAAGGCTGGGAAGATCCGGCAGCACGTCGGGCTGTGGCATGAGGCATACGTCGCGCCGGAGGGGTCGTACGAGTCGATCTACGCGGACATGCCGGCGTTCGGACTCGCCGCGGCGCACGGGCAGGTGCCGGTGGAGAAGCGGGGGCGCTACGCCAAGGACCGGTTCGCGCACCGGTCGGCCAGGGCGAAGGCGGCCGAAGAAGCCAGGTGACGGGGGGACCGGGGGACGGGGAGGGCCTGCCGCGGCGTTGAGGCAGGTCCTCCCCGCTGACGTGTCCCGGGGTCAGCCGGTGCGGCGCAGGGCCTCGGAGAGGCGGCCGGCGGCGTCGATGACGGCCTGGGCGTGCATACGGCCCGGGTGCCGGGTCAGGCGCTCGATGGGGCCGGAGACCGATACGGCGGCCACCACGCGGTTCGACGGGCCGCGTACGGGCGCGGAGACCGAGGCGACGCCCGGCTCGCGCTCGCCGATCGACTGGGCCCAGCCCCGGCGGCGTACGCCCGAGAGCGCGGTGGCCGTGAAACGGGCGCCCTGGAGGCCACGGTGCAGACGCTCCGGCTCCTCCCAGGCCATGAGGATCTGCGCCGAGGAGCCCGCCTTCATCGTGAGCGTCGAGCCGACCGGGACCGTGTCCCGAAGGCCGGACAGGCGTTCCGCCGCGGCGACGCAGATGCGCATGTCGCCCTGGCGGCGGTAGAGCTGCGCGCTCTCGCCCGTGACGTCCCGGAGGTGGGTGAGGACCGGGCCCGCCGTGGCGAGGAGACGGTCCTCACCGGCGGCCGCGGCCAGTTCTGCCAGCCGAGGGCCGAGAATGAACCGGCCCTGCATGTCACGCGCCACCATGCGGTGGTGTTCCAGGGCCACGGCAAGTCGATGTGCCGTGGGTCGTGCCAATCCGGTGGCCGAGACGAGCCCTGCGAGGGTGGCCGGACCGGACTCCAGGGCGCTCAGGACAAGGGCTGCCTTGTCCAGAACGCCGACGCCGCTACTGTTGTCCATGAAACGATACTCGCGTCTCACTCTGTGAAACGCAAGTTCAATTTTCCGTGGAACGCGCCACTCTGGAAGAACGAAGGCAGAGCGGCCCGTGAACAGAACGGGCCTGGCGGCGGACGCCCGGAAGCAGGGGCGCGGGCGGTGCCGCCTTTCAAGATCTCTAGTTGGGCCGGTGGACCGTATGCCGGCCGGAGGGAAAGCGATGGGTAGGACACTCGCGGAGAAGGTCTGGGACGACCATGTCGTCCGGCGCGCCGAGGGCGAGCCCGACCTCCTCTTCATCGATCTGCACCTGCTGCACGAGGTGACCAGCCCGCAGGCCTTCGACGGCCTCCGCAAGAGCGGCCGCAAGGTGCGCCGGCTCGACCTGACCATCGCCACCGAGGACCACAACACCCCGACCCTCGACATCGACAAGCCCATCGCTGACCCGGTCTCCCGCGTCCAGCTGGAGACGCTGCGCGCGAACGCCGCCGAGTTCGGTGTGCGCCTGCACCCGCTGGGCGACGTCGAGCAGGGCGTCGTGCACGTCGTCGGCCCGCAGCTGGGCCTGACCCAGCCCGGTATGACGGTCGTCTGCGGTGACTCGCACACCTCCACGCACGGCGCCTTTGGCGGCCTCGCGTTCGGCATCGGCACCTCCCAGGTCGAGCACGTGCTGGCCACCCAGACGCTGCCCATGGCCCGCCCCAAGACCATGGCCATCACGGTCAACGGCGAACTGCCCGACGGCGTCACCGCCAAGGACCTGATCCTGGCGATCATCGCCAAGATCGGCACGGGTGGCGGCCAGGGCTACGTCCTGGAGTACCGCGGCTCCGCCATCGAGAAGCTCTCGATGGAGGCCCGGATGACCATCTGCAACATGTCGATCGAGGCCGGCGCCCGCGCGGGCATGATCGCCCCCGACCAGACCACCTTCGACTACCTCGAGGGCCGCCCGCACGCCCCCAAGGGCGAGGACTGGGACGCGGCCGTCGCGTACTGGGAGACGCTGAAGACCGACGACGACGCCGAGTTCGACGCCGAGGTCGTGATCGAGGCAGCCGAACTGTCGCCGTTCGTCACCTGGGGCACCAACCCCGGCCAGGGTGCGCCGCTTTCGGCGTCCGTCCCCGACCCGGCTTCGTACGAAGACGCTTCGGAGCGCCTCGCCGCCGAAAAGGCCCTGGAATACATGGGGTTGGAGGCCGGACAGCCGCTGCGCTCCATCAAGGTGGACACCGTCTTCGTAGGCTCGTGCACCAACGGCCGCATCGAGGACCTGCGCGCCGCCGCCGAGCTCGTGAAGGGCCGCAAAGTCGCCGACGGCGTACGGATGCTGGTCGTCCCCGGCTCCGCGCGGGTCGGTCTGCAGGCCGTCTCCGAGGGTCTGGACGTCGTCTTCAAGGAGGCCGGCGCCGAGTGGCGGCACGCGGGCTGCTCGATGTGTCTGGGCATGAACCCGGACCAGCTGGCCCCGGGTGAGCGCTCCGCGTCCACGTCCAACCGCAACTTCGAGGGCCGGCAGGGCAAGGGCGGTCGTACGCACCTGGTGTCGCCGCAGGTCGCGGCGGCCACCGCGGTCCTGGGCCACCTGGCCTCCCCGGCCGACCTGTCCGACGCCGAGACCCGTACGCCCGCTGGAGTCTGATCAGCCATGGAAGCATTCACCAAGCACACCGGCCGGGCCGTTCCGCTGCGCCGCTCCAACGTCGACACCGACCAGATCATCCCTGCTCACTGGCTCAAGAAGGTCACGCGGGACGGTTTCGAGGACGGGCTGTTCGAGGCCTGGCGCAAGGACGAGACGTTCATCCTCAACCAGCCGGAGCGGCAGGGCGCCACGGTGCTGGTCGCCGGTCCCGACTTCGGCACCGGTTCCTCCCGTGAGCACGCCGTGTGGGCGCTGCAGAACTACGGCTTCAAGACGGTCATCTCCTCGCGCTTCGCGGACATCTTCCGCGGCAACTCGCTCAAGAACGGCCTGCTCACGGTGGTTCTGGAGCAGAAGATCGTGGACGCGCTCCAGGAGCTCTCCGAGAAGGACCCGCAGGCCGAGATCACCGTCGACCTCGAGGCCCGCGAGGTGCGCGCCGAGGGCATCACCGCCTCCTTCGAGCTGGACGAGAACTCCCGCTGGCGGCTGCTGAACGGCCTCGACGACATCTCGATCACCCTCCAGAACGAGGCCGACATCGCGGCCTACGAGGCGAAGCGGCCGTCGTTCAAGCCGCGCACGCTTCAGACCTGATCCGAAGCCGCCGCGCAAGGCGACTTTCGGACAGCGCAATACCCCCTCAGTACCCCCGATCAGCCCGATCGGGGGTACTGCCATGTCTGCACCCGAACGGCCCTGCGCCGCTCGCGTTCGCCGGTCAACTTCCCACGTTACGAAGGGTGTTGCTGGGGTACGCGAGTGGTGTGGCCGCGACTTCCGCAAGTGCCCGGAAGGCCATTCGAGGCCGGAGTTGCACCCCTGGCAGGCGACAACTCGCCCCAGATGGCACAATCTGTGCATGGACCACGACGGCCAACTCGAGCTCTATGCGGCAGTCGCGGACCAACTGAAGGAAGCGCACACAAGGGTGCGCGCACTGCAAGTCCCGGAGGGCGTACGGATGGCGCTGACCCGGAAGCTGCTGGTCATTACGGCCGCGGCCAAGCACGACGTCGCCGAAGCGGCAAGGCGTCTGGAGCGGTTCATGGCGGATCTTGAGGCGGGGCGATTCCCCGAAGAGGAACGCTGATCAACCTTCGAGACAGTCGAGTCTGTTGCGGCACAAGGGTGATTAGCCCGTTTCGTGTTTGATTTGCGGTATATATCTGCCTAACGTGCGAAAAAGCTTGAACACTTTCGTTCTGGCGATGTCTCCGAAGGGGAAGACGTGAACAAGGCGCAGCTCGTAGAAGCGATTGCCGACAAGATGGGCGGCCGACAGCAGGCCGCCGATGCTGTCGACCACGTACTGGACGCGATCGTCCGCGCGGTCGTCTCGGGTGAGCGGGTTTCGGTCACCGGCTTCGGTTCGTTCGAGAAGGTCGACCGGCCCGCTCGTTACGCCCGTAACCCCCAGACGGGCGAGCGGGTTCGCGTCAAGAAGACCTCCGTTCCGCGCTTCCGTGCCGGTCAGGGCTTCAAGGACCTGGTGAGCGGCTCGAAGAAGCTGCCGCGCGGTGGCGAGGTCGCCGTCAAGAAGGCGCCCAAGGGCAGCCTGACCGGTGGTGCCGCGGCGACGGTCAAGAAGGCCGCCGCGAAGAAGACCACCAAGGCGGCCGCCGCGAAGAAGACGACGGCGAAGAAGACGACGGCCAAGAAGACCACGGCCGCCGCCAAGAAGACCACCGCGAAGAAGGCGCCGGCGAAGAAGACCACGACGGCCGCCAAGAAGACGACCGCGGCGAAGAAGACCACGGCCAAGAAGGCGACGGCCAAGAAGGCCCCGGCGAAGAAGGCGACCGCCAAGAAGGCGCCCGCCAAGAAGTCGACGGCTCGCAAGACCACCGCCAAGAAGGCCACCGCCCGCAAGAGGTGAGAACCGCTGGGGCACTCACGCGCCGGGCCGGACTCCGTGTGGAGTCCGGCCCGCGGCGTGTTCAGCTGTCGTTCACAGGGTCTGCAGGGTCACCAGCGTGATGCGCAGGGCCTCGCCCTCACCCTCCGTCTCGATGCGGACCCGTTGGCCGGGGCGCAGCAGCCGTAGGCCTCCGGCGTCGAAGGCGGGGGCGCCGAAGGGGACGGGGGTGCCGTCGTCCAGGAGGACGCTGCCGGAGCGGGTGTTCTCGTCGTAGGTGTATGCGGTGGCCTGCATGGCTGCAACCCTACGACGGGTTGTGGTGCGAGTGCGGCGCCGTCGGGGCTGGTCGCGCAGTTGCTCGCGCCCCTTTGGGGTGCGTGATCAGCAGCCTTGCTGCTGCCGCCGCTGTTCGCGGGCCCACTCCCAAGGCGAGCGCGGCCCGCAGATCCTCGCCGGTGTCCACGTCCTGGCGTACGGAATCCACCTCGTCGAGGGGGAGTTCCACGGCCCCGGACGCGCGATGGCGGGCCCGGGAATCCTGGCCGAATGCCGGTAGCAATTCCCGGCCCGGGGCCGCGGCCAACAGAGTCGTGCCGATCTCTGCCGCGTCCGGGAGAAAAGCGCGGGGGAATTCCGTTGCCGCATCCAGGACACGGGACAATTCCAGGGGGCGCAGCGCCGGAAGATCGGCGTTCAGGGCCGCTACGGCGCTTTCGGGGCGGGACGACCGTACGACTGCCGTCGCGTGCGCCAGCGCTGCGTTCAGGCCGCCTCCTGGTTCGTCCGGGACGATATGCGCTCCGAGTACGCCCAGCTCGCGGCCGGCCAGGGCGTCGTTCGTGACGACTGCCACATCCTTCACCGCCGGGCAGGCCAGCGCCGCCGCCACCGTGTCCTGGGCGAACGCGAGGGCCAGGCCCGGGCGCAGCCCGTCCGACGCGGTGTCCGAGAGCCTGCTCTTCGCCCGCGCCAAGGGCTTCAGGGGTATGACCAAGGTCCACTGCACGAGCGTTCCGTCCCTCTCTTGTCGCGGCCATTGTCACTCAGCCGTCACCAGGGCCATCTGGCGGTGACGGTGGCGAGGCGTACGGTGTTCTCGACAGACCGGCGGCCCGGGGCGACACTTGTGCGGCCCTCCGGCCCGATGTGCTTGATCCCTAGAGGAAGGTGTCCGCGTGCCCCGCCGCAGAATCGGCTTCTGGTATCGCTTCGCCGCGGTGCTCTGCAAACCGCCGCTGGTGGTTCTGATCAAGCGGGACTGGCGTGGAATGGAGAACATTCCGGCCGAGGGCGGATTTATCACCGCGGTGAACCACAATTCGCACATCGATCCCTTCGCGTACGCGCACTTTCAGTACAACACCGGCCGGGTTCCGCGATTCCTGGCGAAGAGCGGGCTTTTCCGGAAGGGATTCGTCGGCGCCGCGATGCGCGGTACCGGGCAGATCCCCGTCTACCGGGAGACCACGGACGCGCTGAGCGCTTTCCGGGCCGCCATCGGCGCCGTGGAGCGCGGCGAGTGCGTCGCGTTCTACCCCGAGGGCACCATCACCCGGGACCCGGAACAGTGGCCGATGACCGGCAAGACCGGTGCCGCACGCGTCGCCCTCCAGACCAAGTGCCCGGTGATCCCGGTCGCGCAGTGGGGCGCCAACGAACTGCTGCCGCCCTACGCCAAGAAGCTCAACATCCTTCCGCGCAAGACCCACCGGGTGCTCGCGGGCCCGCCCGTGGATCTCGCGGGCTTCTACGACAAGGAGATGACCCCGGAGCTGCTGAAGGAGGCGACCGAGGTCATCATGGCCGCCATCACCCGCCAGCTGGAGGAGATCCGCGGCGAGAAGGCGCCCGAGAAGCCGTACGATCCGCGTCAGGAGCGCATCGAGCAGCGCCGCCGCACTGCCGCGCAGAACCGGCGGACGCAGCCGAGGGCCGAGCAGGCAAAGGCCGAGCAGGAAGAGGGGCAGGGCACGTGAGCAAGCCGGTCAAGGCGGCAGTTCTGAGTGCTGGTTCGTGGGGCACCGCCTTCGGCATCGTCCTCGCCGACGCGGGGTGCGAGGTCACCCTGTGGGCGCGTCGCCCCGAGGTCGCCGAGGCCATCAACTCGAGCCGTACGAACCCCGACTACTTCCCCGGCGTCGAGCTGCCGCAGGGCATGCGGGCGACCACGGACCCCGCGGAGGCCATGGCCGGCGCCGACTTCACGGTGCTGTCGGTCCCCTCCCAGACCCTGCGCGCCAACCTCGCCGAGTGGACGCCGATGCTGGCGCCGGGCACGGTCCTCGTCTCCCTCATGAAGGGTGTCGAACTCGGCACCGCCATGCGGATGAGCGAGGTCATCGAGGACGTGGCCAAGGTCGGCCACGACCGCATCGCCGTCGTCACCGGGCCCAACCTGGCCCGTGAGATCGCCGCGCGGATGCCGGCCGCCGCGGTGGTCGCCTGCACCGACGAGTCCGTCGCCCAGCGCCTCCAGGCCGCCTGTCACACGCCGTACTTCAGGCCGTACACCGAGACCGACGTGGTGGGCTGTGAGCTGGGCGGTGCCGTGAAGAACGTCATCGGGCTCGCCGTCGGCATCGCGGACGGCATGGGGCTCGGCGACAACGCCAAGGGCTCGCTCATCACGCGCGGCCTCGCCGAGACCGCGCGGCTCGGAGTCGCGCTGGGCGCCGACCCGCTGACGTTCGCCGGACTCGCGGGCCTCGGCGACCTGGTGGCGACGTGCTCCTCGCCGCTGTCCCGCAACCACACCTTCGGCACCAACCTCGGCAAGGGCATGACCCTGCAGGAGACCATCGCGGTCACCAAGCAGACCGCCGAGGGCGTCAAGTCCTGTGAGTCCGTGCTGGATCTGGCCCGCAGGCACGGCGTCGACATGCCCATCACGGAGACGGTCGTCGGCATCGTCCACGAGGGCAAGCCGCCCGTGGTCGCCCTGAAGGAGCTCATGTCGCGCAGCGCCAAGCCGGAGCGACGCTGAGCGAAGCCGGTGCGACGCTGAGCGAATGCCACCCTCCGGACGCTGACTCGGCCCCTACGGGCGGGTACGCTCATCGCGATATGAGCACCGAGAACCTCCCCCAGAGCCCTGACCAGCCGCCCCGCAAGCCGCGTGTGGCCGTCGTGTTCGGCGGTCGCAGCTCCGAGCACGGGATCTCCATGGTGACCGCCGGCGCCGTACTGCGTGCGATCGACCGGACGCGGTACGACGTCCTGCCGATCGGCATCACGCGCGGCGGCCGCTGGGTGCTCACCGCCGACGATCCCGAACGCATGGCGATCAGCGAGCGCCGTACGCCCGACGTCGAGGACCTCGCCGAGTCCAGCGAGGGCGGCGTGGTGCTCCCCGTCGATCCCGCGAGCCGCGAAGTGGTCTACAGCGAGCCCGGATCGGTTCCCAAGGCACTCGGTGACGTCGACGTCGTCTTCCCGGTGCTGCACGGCCCGTACGGCGAGGACGGCACCCTCCAGGGCCTCCTGGAGCTCTCCGGCGTCCCGTACGTGGGTTCGGGTGTTCTCGCCTCGGCCGTCGGCCAGGACAAGGAGTACATGAAGCGGGTGTTCACCTCGTTCGGGCTCAAGGTGGGCCCGTACGTGGTGATCCGGCCGCGCGAGTGGGAGCAGGACGAGTCGGCCGCCCGCAAGAAGATCGTCGACCTGGCCGGCGAGCACGGCTGGCCGCTCTTCGTGAAGCCCGCGCGCGCGGGTTCCTCGATCGGCATCACCAAGGTCGAGGACCTGTCGGGCCTGGACGAGGCAATCGTCGAGGCCCAGCGGCACGACCCGAAGATCCTCGTCGAGGCCGCCCTGCGCGGCCGTGAGATCGAGTGCGGCGTCCTGGAGTTCGAGGACGGCCCGCGCGCCTCCGTACCGGCCGAGATCCCGCCGCCGGACGCGCACGCGTACTACGACTTCGAGGCCAAGTACATCGACTCGACGCCCGGGATCGTGCCGGCGCCGCTGACGCCGGAGGAGACGGCCGAGGTCCAGCGGCTCGCGGTGGACGCCTTCGACGCGGCGAGCTGCGAGGGCCTGGTGCGCGCGGACTTCTTCCTCACCGAGGACGGGGAGTTCGTGATCAACGAGATCAACACGATGCCCGGCTTCACGCCGATCTCGATGTACCCGAAGATGTGGCAGGCGAGCGGGATCAGCTACCCGGACCTGGTGGACCGGCTGATCCAGGCGGCGCTGCGGCGGTCCACCGGCCTCAGGTAGGACCCGTCCCGGTCAGGTCGGCGATCCCGGTGGGGATCGCCTTCTTGATGGCCGGAGCCAGGTCGATCAGCACCCCCGAGCTGTCCAGCCCCTTCTCCACCGTGACCTCGACGTACGCGAGGCGGCTCGCGGTCGTGAACCGGTACCCGCCGCCGTCCTGCTTCTCCATCAGCCACTTGACGTCTTCCACGCCCCCGGCCACCGCGTCCGGGTCCCGGCCCTCGGCCACCTTGGGGTCGACCATCTTCGGGGGTCGTGGTACACCGCACCGCAGTATGATCGCCGAGTCCCCCCAGCCCGCGGTCAGCGCGGACGCGGGTGAGGGGTCCTCACGGCGCTCACCGTCCACCTTGGCCGGCAGTACCTTGTCGAGGTTCCGGCACAGCTTCGTGGCTTTCGCGGCGGGACTGGGAACCGCCGTCGACGCGCTGCCGTCTGCTGATGAGCAGCCCGCTGCGGTGATCAGCAGGACGAGCGCGGGCAGCCCGAGGACAGAGATGTGCCGGTGACGCAAAGAGTTCACCGGCCAAGGGTAGACGGGGGCTACAGATGTACGACCGGGCAGGTCAGTGTGCGGGTGATGCCGTCCACTTGCTGGACCTTCGCGACCACCATGCGACCCAGGTCATCGACAGTGTCGGCCTGGGCGCGCACGATGACGTCGTACGGTCCTGTCACGTCCTCGGCCTGGATGACTCCAGGGATCTTGCTGATCGTCTCGGCGACGGTCGACGCCTTGCCGACCTCCGTCTGGATCAGGATGTACGCCTGTACCACGGAACCTCCAGGGCGGCCACGAGGATCATGTGGGGAAAAGGAACGCCACGGTATCGCGTCGCCGCTCGCCGCGGGGAGACCTGCGATGGCCGGGGCTTGCGCGCCGGGGTACCGGCACGACAGAAGTTGACGTACACCTCGACCGTAGCGAGGACAGTAGTGACGCGCGACCGGGTACGGACAGGGACGGAAGGGGCGTAAGGGCAATGAAGGGCACTGTTGGTGAGCTCGGCGAGTTCGGGCTCATCAGGGAGCTCACCTCCCGTCTCACCACCACCCCGGCGGTCCGGGTAGGCCCCGGCGACGACGCCGCGGTGGTGGCCGCGCCCGACCGCAGGGTGGTCGCCAGCACCGACATCCTGCTGGAGGGACGGCACTTCCGCCGCGACTGGTCCACGGCCTACGACGTCGGCCGCAAGGCCGCCGCGCAGAACCTCGCGGACATCGCCGCCATGGGCGCCGTACCGACCGCCCTGCTGCTCGGCCTGGTCGTCCCCGCCGAACTCCCGGTGACCTGGCCGACCGAGTTGATGGACGGCCTGCGCGACGAGTGCCAGGTCGCCGGCGCCTCCGTGGTCGGCGGTGATGTCGTACGAGGCGACTCGATCATGGTGTCGATCACCGCGCTCGGCGATCTGCGCAACCAGGAGCCCGTGACGCGGGCGGGCGCGCAGCCCGGCGACCTCGTCGCGGTGACCGGCTGGCTGGGCTGGTCCGCGGCCGGATACGCCGTGCTCGCCCGGGGGTTCCGCTCGCCGCGCGCCTTCGTCGAGGCCCATCGGCGCCCGGAGCCGCCGTACCACGCGGGTCCGGCCGCCGCGGGGCTCGGCGCGACCGCGATGTGCGACGTCAGTGATGGGCTGATCGCCGACCTCGGGCACATCGCCGAGGCCAGCAAGGTCCGGATCGACATCCGCTCCGGCGCGATCGACATCCCGACCCAGATGAACGACATCGGACAGGCCGTCGGCGTCGATCCCATGCAGTGGGTGCTGACCGGGGGAGAGGACCACGCGATCGTGGCGACCTTCCCGCCGGACGTGAAGCTCCCGGCCCGCTGGAAGGTCATCGGCGAGGTCCTCAACCCCTCCGCGCTGCCGCAGGTGACGGTGGACGGGGCGCCGTGGACCAAGAAGGGCGGCTGGGACCACTTCGGCGGGGACATCGAGTCATGATCCCGGGCGTCCTCACGGTGGCGGGTTCCGACTCGGGCGGCGGCGCGGGGATCCAGGCCGACCTGAAGACGATGCTCGCGCTCGGCGTGCACGGCATGAGCGTGATCACGGCGGTCACCGCGCAGAACTCCCTCGGTGTGCAGGGCGCTTGGGAACTGCCCGTGGAGGCGGTGCGCGCCCAGTACCGCAGCGTCGTCGACGACATCGGCGTCCAGGCGATCAAGACGGGGATGCTGGCGTCCGCCGAACTCGTCGAGACGGTGGCGGAGTTGATCGGGGGGACGGACGCGCCGGCGGTCGTCGACCCGGTCGGTGTGTCCAAGCACGGGGACCCGCTGCTCGCGGCCTCCGCGCTGGACTCCGTACGCACGAAGCTGCTGCCGGTGGCGACCGTGGCGACCCCCAACCTCGACGAGGTGGCGCAACTCACCGGCGTCCACGTCGAGGCGGAGGAGCAGCTTCGGGAGGCCGCGGCGGCCGTTCTGGCGTACGGGCCGCGCTGGGTGCTGATCAAGGGCGGCCATCTGTCCGGGGACGCCGTGGATCTGCTGACCGACGGCTCCGAGGAGCACTGGCTGCGGGCCCCCCGCTACGACAACCGGCACACCCACGGCACGGGCTGCACGCTCGCCTCCGCGATCGCCTCAGGGCTCGCGAAGGGGCAGTCCGTCCCGGAGGCGGTGGCGGCGGCCAAGGAGTACGTCACCGGGGCGATCAAGGCGGGGTTCGCGCTCGGTGGGGGGATCGGGCCGGTGGATCATGGGTGGCGGTTCCGCGGGCGCTCATAGCGGCTTCGGTGGCCGCTCAGCCGATCAGCCGCCCGGCGGCCTGGCCGATCAGTCGCTCGGGCACAGCAAAAAGCCGGTCCACCGAGGTGGACCGGCTCTATGCGGCGAACCGGCAGTGGCCGCGCGCTCAGCTGATGGCGTCAGCGCGAGACCTTGCCGGCCTTGATGCACGAGGTGCAGGCGTTCACGCGCTTCGGCGTCCCGCCGACCACGGTACGGACGCGCTGGATGTTCGGGTTCCAGCGACGGGACGTACGGCGGTGCGAGTGCGAGATGTTGTTGCCGAAGCCCGGCCCCTTGCCGCAGACGTCGCAGTTGGCAGCCACGGGTCACTCCAAAGACTTCAGATCCACTTACGGTTAATCCCGGCATGCCGGGATCGAGATCTAGGATCAGAGATCTGAGTGACATTGCCAGGGGAACGGCCCGATCTGCATCGGGCAACCGGAGCAGCATACAACGACTGCGCCAGTAGAACGAAACTACCATGCCTGATCAGGAGCCCGCTCCCGGCCCTCTTCCGGTGCGCACCGGCTCTGGGTCTACGCTGCGTGCCACGTCCAGCAGCTCAGGGACCGGCAGCTCAGGGAAGGCGCAGGTGGCGCAGGTGCCGCAGACATTCTTCGATGCTCTCGCGGTGCGCACCTGGTGCGGCCTCGCGCTGGAGTCACTCGGTCGGGCGCGCGAGGAGATCGACGCGATCAACGTCTATCCCGTGGCCGACGGCGACACGGGGACGAACCTGTATCTCACCGCGGAGTCGGCGGTCGCGGCGGTGGAGGCCGTGTTCACCGCCTACGACGTGGGGAAACCCAGCCTCGCGGACGCCGTCCGCGCGATGGCGCACGGGGCCCTGATAGGTGCCCGGGGGAACTCCGGGACGATCCTCGCCCAGTTGCTGCGAGGCATGGCCCAGGTGCTCGCCGCCGACGGTGACACGGTTCATACCGACGGCTCCGGTCTGCGCCTCGCTCTGCGGCACGCGGCCGACTCCGCCCGCCAGGCCGTGGCCCACCCCGTCGAGGGCACGGTCCTCACGGTCGCCTCCGCGGCGGCCGACGCGGCCGGTGCGGCAGAGGGCGACGACTGCGGGGCGGTCGCGCGGGCGGCCTACGAGGGGGCGCGAGCGGCACTGGCCGCGACGCCCGGACAGCTGGCGGTCCTGGAGCGCGCGGGGGTGGTCGACGCTGGCGGCCGGGGGCTGCTGGCGGTGCTCGGCGCCCTGGTGGAGACGCTCACGGGGGAGGCGGCGCCCCGGTTCTCCGCCGGGCACACGCGCGTGGTGGGTGTGTCGGACGGTTCGCGCGGCGCCCCGAGCGGCGCGGGGAGCGTCTCGTCCGCCGGTGCCGAGCAGTGCGCCGACGGCACGGAGGAGGGCGGCCCGGCGTTCGAGGTGATCTACCTGCTGGAGGCCGAGGACACGGCCGTGGCGCGGCTGCGGGAGCGGCTCGACGGCCTCGGGGACTCCCTCGTGGTGGTCGGCGGCGACGGGCTGTGGAACGTGCACGTGCACGTGAACGACGCCGGGGCCGCGGTGGAAGCCGGCGTCGAGGCCGGGCGGCCGTACCGGATCCGGATCACCCACTTCGGTGCCGGTGACGTGCACACCACCGGTGCCGAGCGGCCGCCCCGGGAGCGCGCCCAGCGTGCCGTCGTCGCCGTCGTGCCGGGGGAGGGCCTGGCCGGGCTGTACGGCGAGGCCGGCGCGACCACCGTCCTCGCGCGCCCCGGGGAGCCGCCTGCGAGCGGGGAGCTGGTGGAGGCCGTACGACGTGCCCACGCGCGCGAGGTCGTGCTGCTGCCCAACGACGCCGAGCTGCGCCACACCGCGGCCGCGGCGGCCGAGCAGGCCCGCGCGGAGGGCATCCGCGTGGCGCTGATCCCGACCCGCTCCGCCGTCCAGGGCATCGCGGCGCTCGCCGTGCACGAGCCGGAGCGCCGCTTCGACGAGGACGTCGTGTCGATGACCTCGGCGGCCGGCGCGACCCGCTACGCCGAGGTCGCCGTCGCCGAACGGCAGTCCTGGACCATGGCCGGCATCTGCCAGGCCGGCGACGTCCTCGGCCTCGTCGAGGGGGATGTGGCCGTGATCGGGACGGACGTCACGGCCACCGCCGAGACCGTCCTCGACCGCATGCTCTCGGCCGGCGGTGAACTCGTCACCCTCGTCCTCGGCGACGACGCGCCGGAGGCGATCGCCGAGCACCTCGAAGCACGCGTGCGTGAGTCGTATCTCGCCGTCGACACGGTGGTGTACCGGGGCGGGCGGCAAGGGGCGCTGCTGCTCATCGGCGTGGAGTAACGCGGGCCCCGCGGGCCGCCCACCCGTTACTCCGTGTCCTGCTCCTCCACCACTTCAAGCATCTGCTCGGCCTCGGCCCGCCGCTCCTGTACCGCCCCGTCGTCCTCGTCGTGACCCTCGTAGGCCGCCAGCACCGCACGCGCGCGTGCGGCCGCGCGGTCCGGGCGGCTCAGGTCGGCCTCCAGCCAGCCCGCGGCGAGTTCGGCGCCGGTGCGGCTGTGCAGGGCGTCCTCGCCGAGGGAGGCGAACACCGCGACGGCCTGCGTCACTTGGCACAGGGCCCCCTCCAGTGCGGCCCGGATCGACTCGTCCTCGGCGTCCTCCGTGGCCGAACGGGCCAGCAGGTCGCTGAACTGCCGGTGGGTGTGGCCGAGTTCGGCGACCATCCGCATGCGCGCCTCCTCGTCGTCCGCCGAGTCCAGCGCCGCCGTGCACTCGCCGACCGCGCTCGCCATCAACTCGGACGCCGCGTCGGCGCCGCCGTCCAGGCCCTCCACGTCCTCCACGCGCAACGCCAGCCACGCGCGGGCGCGCAGGGAGCGGACGAGGCCGTGGACGTTGCCGAGGGTCCGCCACAGCGCGCCCGCGCGCGCGTACGCCTGGTCCGCCTCGGCGTGCAGGCCCGCGTGGCCGAGGGATTCGGCGGCGAGGTGGGCGAGCGTGGCGTGGTCGTGCTGCTCGGGCCAGTGCCGGGCGATCTCCGCGGCCTGCAACCGGCGGTCGGCCGCCTCGCGGTGTTCGCCGAGCTCGCTCAGACAGTCGCCGAGCCACCACTGCGTCTGGACGACCGCGCCGTCGCCGTGCATCTCGGCGGTCAGGTCGGGCAGCGCCGACTCCAGCACCTCGGCGGCCTCGGCGAACCGTCCCTGCCGCAGCAGCAGCCCGCCGAGCTGTTGCCGCGCCCAGGCGCCCAGCGTCCGGCTCTCGCCCGCCTCGTCGGCCCAGTGCGCCGCCTCCAGGGCGTGCTCCGCGGCCTCCTCGGCCAGCCCCCGGCCGCCGAGCACCTCGGCCAGCTGGAGGTGCAGCTGGGCCCGCCCCGGCGCCTCCAGGTGCGGCCCGCCGTGCTCCAGGGCCGCCCGCAGCGCCCGCTCGGCCTCCGCGATGTCGCCGAGATGGTGCGCGAGTCCGGCCAGCCGGGCCTCGTACTCCACCGCGAACCACGGCAGCCCCGCCTCGACGAACGCCGCCGAAGCCCGCGCGAACAGCTCCGCCGCCTGCTCCACGTCCCCGCCGAGCGCGGCCAGCTCCGCGAGTATCGCCCGCGCCTCCGCGGCCCGCGCGGCAAGCCGTACGTCGTCCCCGGCCCGTCCGTCGACGAGCGCGAGCACCTCACCCGCGGCCGCCTTGGCATCGGCCTGGGCGGCCTCCTGCGTCGCGCCCTCCGCCTCGTGCACCCGCCGCATCAGGACCCGCGCCCGGCTCATGAGAACGGCCGCCGTCTGACGTACGCCCGTGCCGTCCTCGGCGTACAGCGCGAGGGCCCGGTCGTACAGGTCGGCGATCACCGCGAGGGCCTCGGGCACTTCGCCGGTGAGAGCGCGTACGTACGCTCCACGCGCGCGTGCCGCCAGGGACTCGCCGGGGTCGCCCGCCTCCGCGTACAGCCCGGCGGCCTCCTCGAACAGGGCGATGCCCTCGGGGCCCAGGTCCATCGCCTGGTGATCGGCGATCTCCGCGCGGTCGCGGGCGGCCAGCTCGACGTCCTCGGCGGCCCGCGAGACGGCCGCCCAGGCCTCGATGGCGTGGGGCTGGAGGGTGTCCGACAGCCGCCGTGCCTCGATGAGGAGCGCGGCCAGGTCGGGCTCCCCTTCCGCGCTCTCGGCACCTGCCGACACGGTGGCCGCCGCCGGAGCGGGCGCCGTCACCCCCGCCGGACGTGCCGCCGGCGTCCGCACGCCCAGCGGCAGCCGCTCCACCAGCGGCCGCTGCGCCATACGCGCGCGTGCCCGCTCACTGACGTGGTCCGTGGCGTTGCGCCGGTCGAAGCCCGCCGCGAGGGCGAGGGCCTCCACGCGCGCGTGTGCGGCGAGTTCACGGGCGGTCCACTCACGGTCCGCCGGACCCGGCACCCGCTGATCGCCCAGGCCCAGTTCGCTCAGACGGTCCATGAGCAGGGCCACCACCGCCATGAACTCCAGCTTGCTGCGCGGATGCCCGTCGTCCGTGAAGTACGCCGGCCGCTCGGCGAGCAGCTCCAGGCCGCGCGCCTCGTTGCCGCTGAGCGCGCAGAACTCCACGTGGTCCGCGTAGGCGCCGCGCATGCTCTCCATGGCCCGTACGAGCCGGAAGCCCCGCAGATGGTGGGCGCGGGCCTCGTCCAGGCGGCCCAGGCGCAGCAGGGGCGCCAGGGAGGACGCGAGGACGGTGTGCGGCTCGTGGGCGCAGGTGAACTCGCCCTCCAGGACCGGTCCCCACAGCCGGATCGCCTCGGCGTCCCGGCCCCGCTCGGCCTGCCACCACCCCTGCCCGTGCAGCTCGCACGCGTGGCAGTCGGCCATGCTGTCCCGGTCGGCGGCCAGCCAGGCGTCGTACGCCCGCTCCGCCCGCGCCACGTCCCCGACATGCGCGGCCACGCTGAACTCGGCGCCGCGTACGGCCCGTTCGGAGTGCCCGGCGAGCCGGTAGCGGTGCTCCATCTCGCCGAGCCACTTCTCGATCGAGGCCAGCGGGATGTGCGGCTGATCGAGCATGCCGGACGACATCCACTTGAAGAACCAGTGCAGCGAATGCGTCTCGTACTCGTCGAAGTCCCCGGGCTGCTCGTCCCACATGCGCAGCAGACGCGCGAACGGGACGAACATCTTGTCCTTCTCGGAGCTGTAGTTGTAGACCTTCAGCTGGTGTCCGAGCGCCTCGATCACGGCGAGCGGGATGTTCAGCTTCTCGGCCTCGGAGAGCAGCTGCTCCGCGCGCGCGTTGCGGGCGGGACCCTCCGGCTCCTCGGAGTTCTCCGCCATCGCCCGGCGCAGCGAGTCGAAGTCCGTGACGTCGCTCATCGGCGACCCTCCTCGCCGTTCGTGGCCCACTCCAGCAGACCGATGAAGGACCGGTTCAGCAGCGCCGAGTCGGCGGGCCTGAGCGGACGCTGCGCCATCAGCAGCGCCTGCCCGTAGAGGGACTCGGTGGCGGTGCCGATCAGCTCCGGATCGCCCAGCGAACTGATCCGCCGGATCAGCGGGTTGAGGTGGTTGAGCACGAGACGCGCGCGTGGCGCGCTGCCGCGCAGCGAGCCCAGGATGCCCGCCCACAGGTCGTCGGCCTGCTCCTCGGCGTCCGCGCGGGCCTGCTCGTGCCGGGCCGCCCGGTCGTCGAGGTGCAGCGCGGGCACGGACAGCGGGTGGAAGGCGCGCAGGACGACGTCACAGCCCAGCGGGTCGAGCTTCGCCCGCGCGGTGGCCAGGAAGCCCGCCAGGGCCAGCTCCTCGGCCGGGTCGACCGAGTCCAGGTGGGCGGTCACGGTGTCCGCGTCCAGCTCGGCGACGACCGTTCCCGGCCGTACCGACGGCAGCGCCTCGACCAGCTCGCTGTCGTACGTGTAGCCGCCGTTGATCACCCCGACGCCCTGCGCGGACGCGATCGGCGCGACCTGCCGGTACTCCTCGACGGTTCGCGTGAAGTGCACGACCGGGTGCCGCTGCGCGAACTCCTCCAGGGACAGCGGCCCGTCGGTCGTCTCGAAGGGGAGCCACGGCAGCATGGTGCGCAGCATCTCCTTGTCGTGCCGCGCGAGCGACTTCACGCCCAGGTGGTGCACGGACAGGAAGGCCGCCAGCCGTTCCGGATCACCCGCCGCGAGCCCGGTCAGCCACGACCGAATCCTTTCGCCGAGCGCCTCCCGTACGCCCGCCAGCGTCTCGTCCTCGTACAGCGACTCACGCGAGGCCGTCGGCCTGAGGCTGTCGGTGTCCAGGACGCAGCGCACGAAGAACGCCCAGTCCGGCAGCAGCTGTTCGGCGCGCTCGGTCAGCAGCATGCCCTTGAGGTGGACACGATGACCCGCCCGCTGGGCCGGGCTGACCGCCGAGGGAAGGACGTACGCCACGCCACGGATCCCCGCGAGCGGCACGTCCAGTTCGATCGAGTCCAGCGGGGTGAATCCGAACAGGTCGTGACAGTGCCGGGCCAGGGCCACCCGCCGGTTGGCGGGGGAGGGGTACGGCCGGTCCCAGGGCGCGGGCAGGTCGGTGACCGCCTCGCCGCCGACCCGGACGTCGTACGGCAGCAGCGAGCCGAAGTCCCGCGCCAGCGCCAGCACCCGGTCCTCGGCCAGCCACTCGGCGGCCCCGGCCCGCGCCACCAGGTGCACGGTGGTGCCCGGTTCGAGGCGGGCGTCGTCCGGCAGCGTCCGTACGGTGTACGAACCGTCGTCCGTCGCCGTCCACTCCACGGGCGCCGCGTCCGGCGTACGGGCGCTGCGGCTGACCACCCGGATCCGCTCGGCGACCACGAAACAGGCCAGCAGACCGATGCCGAACTGCCCCAGGAAGTCGGACCGGGCCTCCTGGAGCCCCTCGGCACGCTTGGAGCTGCGCCCGATGGTCGCGAGGAGGTTGTGCACGTCGGCCTCGGTGAGCCCGACCCCGGAGTCCTCGACCCGCAGGGCGCCCGACTCGGCGTACAGCCGGACCACGGCCGGCGCGCCCGGCTCCTCGGCGCGTCTGGCGGTGATGGCGTCGACGGCGTTCTGCAGCAGTTCGCGCAGGTAGACCTTCGGGCTGGAGTAGAGGTGGTGGGAGAGCAGGTCCACCAGACCACGCAGGTCGACCTGGAACGTATGAGGTGAGTGGGGTGGCTGAGGTGCCTGGGATGACTGTGAGGTCTGGGAGTCCATCGTCGCTGCGCCGGTGGGGGGACTTCGCGACGGCGCGGGGTCGGGCGGTCCCGGTGAGGCGGTGACCGCGAAAGGATGGCCGGAGCGCGCCATCCTAGAGCCGAAACGAAACGTCTGACCAGGGGCTTCCGGGACGTTTACCGGGACGGCCGCCGCGACCTCTACGGCATTGTCAGTGCCGTGGTGTGGAATGGATCTCGTGCCCGCACTGGAAGAACCACTGAAGAAAGTGCTCGGCCCTCCCACCGCGAAGGTGATGGCCGAGCACCTCGGCCTGCACACAGTCGGCGATCTGCTGCACCACTACCCGCGCAGATACGAGGAGCGCGGCCAGCTCACGCACCTGGCCGACCTCCCCATGGACGAGCACGTCACGGTGGTCGCCATGGTCGCGGACGCCCGTCTGCACTCCTTCGCCTCCGCCAAGGCCCCGCGCGGCAAGGGCCAGCGCCTCGAAGTCACGATCACCGACGGCAGCGGCCGCCTCCAACTGGTCTTCTTCGGCGCCGGAGTTCACAAGCCCCACAAGGAGCTCCTGCCGGGCACGCGTGCGATGTTCGCGGGCAAGGTCTCCGTCTTCAACCGCCGTCTCCAACTGGCGCACCCGGCGTACGAGTTGCTGCGCGGCGACGCGGAGGAGACGGTCGAGACCTGGGCCGGCGCCCTGATCCCCCTCTACCCCGCCACCGCCAAACTGGAGTCCTGGAAGATCGGCAAGGCGATCCAGACGGTCCTGCCCAGCGCCCAGGAAGCGATCGACCCGCTCCCGGACGCGCTCCGCGAGGGCCGCGGCCTGGTCACCCTCCCCGAGGCCCTCCTCAAGATCCACCGCCCGCACACCAAGGCCGACATCGAGGACGCCCGCTCCCGCCTCAAGTGGGACGAGGCCTTCGTCCTCCAGGTCGCCCTGGCCCGCCGCCGCCATGCCGACGCCCAACTCCCCGCGGTGGCCCGCAAACCCAAGCCGGACGGCCTCCTGACGTCCTTCGACGACCTCCTTCCCTTCACCCTCACCGAGGGCCAGCAAAAGGTCTCGCGGGAGATCTTCGACGACCTGGCGACCGAGCATCCGATGCACCGGCTGCTGCAGGGGGAGGTGGGTTCCGGAAAGGCTCAGCCTCTCGACTCGCTTGTGCTGACACCCGCAGGTTTCCGCCGTATGGGGGATGTGCGGAGGGGGGACGAAGTCGTCGTCCCGGACGGCGGGATCGCATTGATCGACGGGGTCTTTCCACAAGGGGAGCGTGATGTCTGGCGCCTGGTTCTTTCCGATGGAAGCTCCGTCGAGTGCGACGACGAGCACCTATGGATCGTCGGTACGAGCTGCGGATGGCACCGTGGCCAGGCTCCCAAGGTCATGACGACCCGGGAGATCCGTCTCGACCCGTACAAGGCGAACGGGGACCCCAAGTGGTACCTCCCTGCGGCCGCCCCGGTCGACCTGGGAGGCGATTCCGGACTTCCCCTCGACCCGTATCTGTTCGGTCTTCTCCTGGGCGACGGCTCATTCCGGCACAACCTGCGTCTGGCCACCATCGACGACGAGATCCGGGATGCCGCGGCGACAGCCGTGGCGCCCGTCTGCCGCTTGGTCCCAGTGAAGGGGTCCTCCTGTGACTACACGATTCAGCTGACGGATCGTGCCGGAGGCGTGCGCCATCCTGTGATCCAAACCCTGCGTGATCTGGATCTGTGGGGTGTGACGTCGCACGGAAAGTTCGTTCCCGACGAATTCAAGAACACCTCGATCAAGAACCGTCTCGCACTGCTGCAAGGCCTGCTGGACACAGATGGCACCGTTCAGTCGGACGGCATGAGCATCTCCCTTTGCTCGGCTTCGCGCAGGCTCGCGGACGACGTCGCCTGGCTCGTGCGGTCCCTGGGCGGTCGAGCGAGTGTGCTGCCGGAGAAAGCTGCCTTCAACGTCTCGGTGGCCATGCCTGACGAATACGCTCCCTTCCGGCTGACCCGCAAGGCCGAACGCGTACGGCCCAGGCCGAAATACGACACGTTCCGGCGTGGAATTCGCGCGGTTGAGTACGTAGGACGTAAGCCCGTCCAGTGCATCAGCGTCGCCCACCCGAGCCATGCCTACGTCACCGACCACTTCACGGTGACCCACAACACGATGGTGGCCCTGCGCGCCATGCTCGCCGTCGTCGACGCCGGTGGCCAGGCCGCCATGCTCGCGCCCACCGAAGTGCTGGCCCAGCAGCATCACCGCTCGATCGTCGAGATGATGGGCGAGCTGGCCGAGGGCGGCATGCTGGGCGGCGCCGAGCAGGCCACCAAGGTGGTGCTGCTGACCGGTTCCATGGGCGCGGCCGCCCGCCGCCAGGCCCTGCTCGACCTGGTCACCGGTGAGGCCGGGATCGTCATCGGCACCCACGCGTTGATCGAGGACAAGGTGCAGTTCCACGACCTCGGGCTGGTCGTCGTCGACGAACAGCACCGCTTCGGTGTGGAACAGCGCGACGCCCTGCGCGGCAAGGGCAAGCAGCCGCCCCACCTGCTCGTCATGACGGCCACGCCCATCCCGCGCACGGTCGCCATGACCGTCTTCGGCGACCTGGAGACCTCGGTCCTCGACCAGCTCCCCGCCGGCCGCTCACCCATCGCCTCCCACGTCGTCCCGGCCGCCGACAAGCCCCACTTCCTGGCCCGCGCCTGGGAGCGCGTGCGCGAGGAGGTCGGCAACGGCCATCAGGCGTACGTCGTCTGCCCGCGCATCGGCGACGAGGAGGACGACCCGAAGAAGACCGGCAAGAAGAAGTCCCCCGAGGACGAGGCCGAGAAGCGCCCGCCGCTGGCCGTCCTCGACGTGGCGGACCAGCTCGCCAAGGGACCGCTCCAGGGCCTCAGGGTCGAGGTCCTGCACGGCCGAATGCACCCCGACGACAAGGACGCCGTGATGCGCCGCTTCGCCGCCGGTGAGACCGACGTCCTGGTCGCCACGACGGTCATCGAGGTCGGCGTGAACGTCCCCAACGCCACGGCGATGGTGATCATGGACGCCGACCGCTTCGGCGTCTCCCAGCTCCACCAGCTCCGCGGCCGGGTAGGCCGCGGCTCGGCGGCGGGCCTCTGCCTCCTGGTCACCGAGATGCCCGAAGCCAGCGCGGCCCGCCAGCGCCTCAACGCGGTCGCCGCCACCCTCGACGGCTTCGAACTCTCCCGCATCGACCTGGAACAGCGCCGCGAGGGCGACGTCCTGGGCCAGGCCCAGTCCGGGGCACGGTCCAGCCTGCGGGTCCTGGCGGTCATCGAGGACGAGGAGATCATCGCGGAGGCACGGGAGGAGGCGGCGGCGGTTGTGGCGGCCGACCCGGAGCTGACGGGACTTCCCGGCCTGCGTACAGCCCTGGATGCCCTCTTGGACGAGGAAAGGGAGCAGTACTTGGAAAAGGGGTGAAGTGGACGTACCTCAGTGGCGCGGGGAACTGCGCGACCAGCCACACTGATACCTAAAGCCGCCCACCACCAAGGACCACAGATGACCCGCGTGATCGCCGGCGCAGCCGGCGGACGTCGTCTAGCCGTGCCCCCCGGCACGGGTACCCGCCCCACCTCCGACCGCGCACGCGAAGGTCTCTTCTCCACCTGGCAGTCCCTCCTGGGCGGCCCGCTGGACGGGGAACGGGTCCTCGACCTCTACGCCGGTTCAGGCGCGGTCGGCCTGGAAGCACTGTCCCGCGGCGCCGGCCACACCCTCCTCGTCGAGGCCGACGCCCGCGCGGCCCGCGTCGTCCGCGCGAACGTCAAGAGTCTCGGCCTCCCCGGCGCCGAGGTGAGGGCGGGCAAAGCCGAACAGATCATCCAGACCCCGGCGCCGACCGAGCCGTACGACCTCGTCTTCCTGGACCCGCCGTACCGAGTCACAGATCACGATCTTCGCGAGATTCTGCTCACACTCCGCTCGGGGGGCTGGCTCGCGCCGGAAGCACTCGTCACCGTGGAGCGCAGCACCAGAGGCGGCGAATTCCGGTGGCCGGACGGTTTCGAAGCGATCCGGGCCCGTCGTTACGGCGAGGGAACGTTTTGGTACGGTCGCGCCGCCTCCACGTGCGAAGACGCACGATGACCGGACCCGAGAGCGAGGGATCAGTAGTGCGCCGCGCCGTCTGTCCCGGGTCGTTCGACCCGATCACCAACGGACACCTCGACATCATTTCCCGCGCCTCCAGGCTGTACGACGAGGTCTACGTAGCCGTCATGATCAACAAGTCCAAGAAGGGCCTGTTGGAGGTCGACGAGCGACTCGACCTGATCCGCCAGGTCACGGCCGAGTACGGCAACGTCCGCGTCGAGGCCTTCCACGGCCTCCTCGTCGACTTCTGCAAGCAGCGCGACATCCCGGCCATCGTCAAGGGCCTGCGCGCCGTCAGCGACTTCGACTACGAGCTGCAGATGGCCCAGATGAACATCGGCCTGTCGGGCGTGGAGACGCTCTTCGTCCCGACCAACCCCACCTACAGCTTCCTGTCCTCCTCCCTGGTCAAGGAGGTGGCGACCTGGGGCGGGGACGTCTCCCACCTCGTGCCGCCGGTGGTCCTGGAGGCCCTCAACAAGCGCCTGCGCAAGGACTGATGGGGCTACAGTCGTCCCGTCCGTCTCCATCACAGCTGTAGAGAGTGGCGAGCACACGGTGGACGTGCAGAAGAAGCTCGACGAGATCGTCGCCTCGGTCTCAGGTGCCCGGTCGATGCCCATGTCGGCCTCGTGCGTGGTCAACCGCGCCGAACTGCTCTCGATGCTGGAAGAGGTCCGCGCGGCCCTGCCCGGTTCCCTCGCCCAGGCCCAGGAGCTGATCGGCGGTCGCGAGCAGATGGTCGAGCAGGCCCGCCAGGAGGCCGAGCGGATCATCCAGGGCGCGCACGCCGAGCGCGGCTCCCTGATCTCCGACACCGAGGTCGCCCGCCGCTCCCAGGCCGAGGCCGAGCGCATCCTCACCGAGGCCCGCAAGGAGGCCGAGGACGTCCGCGCGGAGGCCGACGACTACGTCGACTCCAAGCTCGCCAACTTCGAGGTCGTCCTCACCAAGACCCTCGGCTCCGTCGGCCGCGGCCGCGAGAAGCTCCTCGGCACCGGCCCCGGAGTCGACGAGCAGGGCTACGAGGACGAGGACGCCCCCGAGCGCAGCCACGACCCGGAGACCCTGCGCCGCACCGCCGACGAATACGTCGACATCAAGCTCGGCGCCTTCGAGGCGGTCCTGGCGAAGACCCTGGAGGCCGTCGGCCGCGGCCGCCAGAAGCTGCACGGCCGGATCGCCACCGACGACCTCGGCGCCCTCGCCGACGACACCGGCACCGTCCAGCACTCCAGCGACGCCGACTACCTCGCCGACCTCGCCGCGCTCGCGGAGCGGGACGCCCCGGCGGCCCCCGCCGAGCCGCCGGCGGCCGTACCGGCGCAGCCGCAGTACGACCCGCAGACCGCGCAGCCGGCGTACGGCTATCAGCAGCAGACCGCGGATCCGTACGGCTACCAGCAGCAGTACGGCGGCCAGCAGGACCCGTACGGCTACCAGCAGGCCGATCCCTACGCCTACCAGGGGTACGACCCCCAGCAGGCCGCGTACGACCCGAACCAGGCCCAGCACCAGACTCAGCACCAGGCCCCGCAGCAGGCCGCGCAGGGCGACCAGGGATACGCCCTCGACGAGACCAGCCTCTTCGACACCGGCATGATCAGTGCGGAGCAGCTGCGGGCCTACGAGCAGGGGCGAGGCCAGTAGGGATCGCCGGATTGGGCGGTGAGCGAAAGGTCCAGTATCCTGGCTCTTCGGTCGCGTGTACGTCCGCGATCAACGCTGCCCGGGAACACCGCAGGGCAGTGACCCTCTGAGCTCAGCAGATCGAAAGCAGGAATGGCGTGACAGCCCGCCTCGACCACCGCAACCCTCTCGTGTTCGACACGCACGAGCTGGGTCGGCGGCCCGGTGCGCTGCAGCGCCTGACCCGCACGATCGACGCCCCCAAGGACTTCGGTATCCAGGGGGTCATCGGAGTGCCGGAAGGCGCCCCGGTTGAGCTCGAACTCCGGCTCGAGTCGGTCATGGAAGGGGTGCTTGTCACAGGCACCGGCCGTGCACAGGCCGAGGGGGAGTGCGTAAGGTGTCTGGAGCCGCTTCAGCTCGACGTCGAAGCGGACTTCCAGGAGATGTTCTCGTACCCTGACGCCGACGATCGGGGCCGCCACCACAGCGCGGAACCCGGCGACGACGCCGAGGACGACGAGGACAGGCTCTTTCTCGAGGACGGCTTGTTCGACCTCGAACCCGTGCTGCGTGATGCGGTGGTGCTCGCACTGCCGATGCAGCCGGTGTGCCAGGAAGACTGCCCGGGACTGTGCGCCGAGTGCGGCGCACGCCTTGCGGACGACCCGGACCACCACCATGACGCCGTCGACATCCGTTGGGCGGCACTGCAGGGACTCGCCGGTTCACTCGGAGACGGCGAGAAGGACGAGATGAGCGGCGCCGAAGCGGAAGCGGGCGTCGACGAGAAGCAGGAGAAGTAGCCGTGGCTGTTCCGAAGCGGAAGATGTCGCGCAGCAACACGCGCCACCGCCGGTCGCAGTGGAAGGCTGCGGTCCCCACCCTGGTTGCGTGCGAGCGCTGCCACGAGCCCAAGCAGCAGCACATTGCGTGCCCGTCTTGCGGCACCTACAACAAGCGCCAGGTCCTCGAGGTCTGAGCGGCTGGTGAGAGGCACTGTGTCCACTGCCAAGAAGGCGGAAGACGCCAAGGCGGACCCAAACGCCCGCAAGAAGGCGGACAGCCAGGCCTCGTCCCACACGCTGTTGGAAGGGCGGCTCGGGTACAAGCTCGAGTCCGCCCTTCTGGTGCGTGCGCTGACCCATCGGTCGTACGCGTACGAGAACGGCGGCCTGCCCACCAACGAGCGCCTGGAGTTCCTCGGGGACTCCGTTCTCGGCCTCGTTGTCACGGACACGCTGTACCGCACCCACCCGGACCTGCCCGAAGGCCAGCTGGCCAAGTTGCGGGCCGCGGTGGTCAACTCGCGTGCGCTGGCCGAGGTCGGCCGCGGGCTGGAACTGGGCTCCTTCATCCGGCTCGGCCGGGGTGAAGAGGGCACGGGCGGCCGGGACAAGGCATCGATCCTCGCCGACACCCTGGAAGCGGTGATCGGCGCGGTCTATCTCGACCAGGGACTGGAATCGGCGGCGGAGCTGGTGCACCGCCTGTTCGACCCCCTGATCGAGAAGTCCTCGAACCTCGGAGCCGGCCTGGACTGGAAGACCAGCCTCCAGGAGCTCACCGCGACCGAGGGGCTCGGTGTTCCCGAGTACCTGGTCACGGAGACCGGCCCCGACCACGAGAAGACCTTCACTGCTGCCGCCCGCGTCGGAGGCGTCTCGTACGGCACCGGCACCGGCCGCAGCAAGAAGGAGGCGGAGCAGCAGGCCGCGGAATCCGCGTGGCGGTCCATCCGGGCCGCGGCGGACGAGCGCGCCAAGAAGGCGAAGGCGGCAGCGGATGCCGCTGAGCTGGACACCGGTGAGCCGGATTCCGCTGAGCCGGACGCCGACGCGCCGTCGGCCTCCGCCTGACCGAACAGAGCGATCCGAGCGCCCGTACCCCGCCGCGGGGCGGGCGCTCGGTCCATTCAGGGGCCCGACGGGCCACGCAGGTGTGTACGGGGGATCCCATGCCCGAGTTGCCCGAGGTCGAGGTCGTACGGCGCGGTCTGGAGCGGTGGGTCGCCCATCGCACCGTCGCCGACGCCGAGGTGCTGCACCCGCGTGCCGTACGCCGGCACATCGCCGGCGCGGACGACTTCGCACACCGTCTAAAGGGGCACCGCATCGGCACACCGAGCCGTCGCGGCAAGTACCTGTGGCTGCCCCTGGAGGACACGCACCAGTCGATCCTGGCCCACCTCGGCATGAGCGGTCAGCTGCTGGTCCAGCCGCAGAACGCGCCCGACGAGAAGCACCTCAGGATCCGGGTCCGGTTCGCGGACGCCCTCGGCACCGAGCTGCGCTTCGTCGACCAACGCACCTTCGGCGGCCTGTCGTTGCACGACAACACCGCCGACGGTCTGCCCGACGTCATCGCGCACATCGCCCGCGACCCCCTGGACCCGCTCTTCGACGACGAGGCCTTCCACCAGGCTCTGCGCCGCAAGCGCACGACCATCAAACGGGCCCTGCTCGACCAGTCGTTGATCAGCGGTGTCGGCAACATCTACGCGGACGAGGCCCTTTGGCGCACCCGCCTCCACTACGACCGCCCGACCGCGGCCTTCACACGCCCGCGCAGCCTCGAACTCCTGGGCCACGTAAGGGACGTGATGAACGCGGCCCTCGCGGTGGGCGGCACGAGCTTCGACAGCCTGTACGTCAACGTCAACGGTGAGTCGGGCTACTTCGACCGGTCGCTCGACGCGTACGGCCGTGAGGGGCTGCCGTGCAAGCGGTGCGGTACGCCGATGCGCCGACGGCCCTGGATGAACCGGTCCAGCTACTTCTGCCCGAAGTGTCAGAGGGCGCCGCGCGTCCCGTCGTAACGCTGACGTGCCTCCAGCACGTCGTCCATCTGCCCCTCCACGAAGTGGATGAGGGTCAGCAGCCGCTCGGCGACCCCGCGCCCCAGCGGCGTCAGCTCGTAGTCGACCCGCGGCGGGTTCGTCGGCTGGGCCTCGCGGTGTACCAGGCCGTCTCGCTCCAGGGCGTGCAGCGTCTGGGACAGCATCTTCTCGCTGACGCCGTCGACACGACGGCGCAGCTCGTTGAAGCGCAGCGAACCCTCGTACAGGGCGCCGAGCGTGAGTCCGCCCCAGCGACCCGTGACGTGCTCCAGCGTGCCGCGCGAGGGACAGGCCTTGGCGAACACGTTGTACGGGAGGTCCTGCGCCTCGGTTCCCTCCTGCTTGACGTCCATGACTTCAGCGTACTTCAATGCAGCGCTAACCTGTAGTTAGCGCTAACTGCGGCCGAGATCCGCCTGGGGTGCGGTGCTGTGCCCCTAGTACCCGAAGTCCTGCGTCCACCAAGGTCCGCCCGCACCGAAGTGCACGCCGACTCCCAGGGTCTTGAAGTCGCAGTTCAGGATGTTGGCCTTGTGGCCCGGGCTGTTCATCCAGGCATCCATCACCGCGGCCGCGTCGGCCTGGCCGCGGGCTATGTTCTCGCCGCCGAGGTCGGTGATGCCGGCCTTCGCGGCCCGGTCCCATGGGGACGCCCCGCCGGGGTCGGTGTGGTCGAAGAAGCCCCGCGCGGCCATGTCCTCGCTGAAGTCCTGGGCCAGGTCGGTGAGGGAGCTGTTGGCGGCGACCGCGCTGCAGCCGACCTGTGCGCGCTCCTGGTTGACGAGCTGGAGCACCTCGGCCGCGGCGGCGGCCTGGGCCGACATCTGCACGGGGGCGCTGGTCTTCTCCCGCTCCGGCTGCTTCTCCTTCTCCGGCGCCTTCGTGGCCGTACGAGAAGGAGTCTCCTTCGGCTTCTGGCTGGGCGTGGCCGACGGCTTCTTCGACGGGGTCTTCGTCGGTGCGGCCGACGACGTCGACGGGGCCGGCGAGGTGGGCCGTTCGACGTCACGGCTGGTCGAGGAGCCGCTGTCGTGGCTGTCGGCGCTGCCGGACGTGCCGCCCTGCTCGATCGGGGCGTTGGTCGGCGTGTCGGCGGCCTGCACCTTGTCCGCGCCGTTGCCGCCGCCGAGCTGGTAGTTGTCGATGCCGGGCACCACGCCCGTGGCGACCGCGACCGTGCCCAGGGCGACCGCCGCGGAGACGCCGAGCAGCCCGGTCTTCACCGGTGCCACGGCCTTCTTCTTGCGACGGCGGTGCGAGCCGCCGCCGGGGCGCCGGGAGCCCGTGCTGGGCGTGAAGCCGTCACTGCGGAACGCGGCGGTCTCGTGGTCCGGGAACGTCGTGGTGCCGGTGATCCGGTCGTAGTCGTCGTCCGAGGCGAACAGGTAGGCGTCGCTCTTCGCGTAGGCCTCGGCGTACGCCTCCGGGTTCAGATAGGGCGCGATGCCCATCGTCGGGCGGTCGCCGCCGTACGAGTCCCGTGGGTCGTGGCCCTCCGTGTAAGAGCCGTCCGTATGTGTGACCCCCGTGGCGCGGCCCGTGGCGGCGCGGCCGGCGGCGGAGCGTCGGTGGCGTCCCATGTCCTGGCCTTCCTCGTCCCTGCGGTCTCAAGATCCCCACAGAACTCACTCGATCGTGTGAGTTTCATATGGGATTCATTGGGTGGG
Source organism: Streptomyces viridochromogenes (assembly GCF_001270495.1). GTDB lineage: Bacteria > Actinomycetota > Actinomycetes > Streptomycetales > Streptomycetaceae > Streptomyces > Streptomyces viridochromogenes_A. Next base: position 76,032 of record NZ_LGUR01000241.1, on the reverse strand, counting down.
GACGGTACCCCATAGCGCCAGAGGAGGAAGTGCCCAGAGAGACATTGGCCCGTTAGGTTGCAGTCATGAGCGAGGATGTACGGCTGGTCGCCTGGGTGCGTGGACGCGTCCAAGGTGTGGGTTTTCGCTGGTTCACGCGGGCCAAGGCCCTCGAGATCGGCGGCCTGAGTGGTTTTGCTCTCAATTTGGACGACGGCCGGGTCCAGGTGGTCGCGGAGGGCACGCGGGAAGGCTGTGAAGGGCTCCTCGGTTGGCTTGAGGGAGACGACACGCCCGGGCGGGTCGACGGTGTCACCGAGATCTGGGACACACCCCGCGGGGGTTACGACGGCTTCGCCATCCGCTGACCCGATTCTGTAAATCGTCCCTGGCGCAAGCGGAGGGACCTGCCACTGGCAACTGCCCCGAGCAGAAATGAGCAGGTGGTTGCCAAGAAGCGCTCGTGATGGCAGGCTCCGCACTCAAGGATGATCGCCACGCCCCGAGGGCCCCGCAGGAGTCGCCGCGCAGCCGCTTTTCGGCCGTGTGCCCCCGGGTTGCCCGCCAATACGGGGCGTGATCGTGTTGACCGTCAAACTTTTTGGTGAGACGCTGAAAGCCCCGCGCACCTTCGCTGTTTGGCGTGGCTGAACGGCAGTACAACTCCAGGCCTGCCAAGCAACCGCGGGTGCGAAATCCCTCACGACCCACACCGCTTCGGTCGGTCACTCAGTGTGGAGGACCATCCATCATGGCAAAGGCGCTTCTCGGTTACGTCGGCGGCTCCGACCCTCGACTCCTCGCCGAGATGCGACGGCTCCAGCAGCGCGTACAGGACCTGGAATCCGAGCTCGGACGAATCCAGGCGGAGAACGACGCGCTGACGGCTGCCGCTTCTCACGACAGGATCATGGAGAGCATCGACGCACACCAGGCGGAGCCTGCGCTCACCTGATCACTGCATCGCTCCACAACAGCAAAAGCAGTGGTTGGGCGGCCCGTATCCAACCGCTAAGTAGTTGTTCAGACGACTGGTAGGTCAGCCGTCAGAAGTTGCAAGGGACGCTTCGGCGTCCCTTCTTTCTTGCCCCCGCTTACTGCCCCGCGCATCCTTTCACCCTCTTTAACGTCTGGTGTGCCCTGCACGTTCATCGGTGAAACCGCGGGTTCATGGAGTGGGATACCGGCGGAAGGTAGAGTCCAGCGGCGTGCACCTCAAGGCCCTGACCCTCCGCGGGTTCAAGTCGTTCGCCTCGGCGACCACGCTCCGGTTCGAGCCGGGGATCACGTGCGTCGTCGGACCGAACGGCTCGGGCAAGTCCAATGTCGTGGACGCGCTCAGCTGGGTCATGGGTGAGCAGGGTGCCAAGTCGCTGCGCGGCGGCAAGATGGAGGACGTCATCTTCGCCGGCACCACCGGCCGTCCGCCACTTGGCCGTGCCGAGGTTTCGCTGACCATCGACAACTCCGATGGCGCACTGCCCATCGAGTACGCCGAGGTCACCATCACGCGGATCATGTTCCGCAACGGCGGCAGCGAGTACCAGATCAACGGCGACACCTGCCGTCTCCTCGACATCCAGGAACTCCTCTCCGACTCCGGCATCGGCCGTGAGATGCACGTCATCGTCGGCCAGGGCCAGCTCGACTCCGTCCTGCATGCCGACCCCATGGGCCGCCGCGCCTTCATCGAAGAGGCCGCGGGCGTCCTCAAGCATCGCAAGCGCAAGGAGAAGGCCCTCAGGAAACTGGACGCGATGCAGGCCAACCTCGCGCGCGTGCAGGACCTGACGGACGAGTTGCGCCGGCAGTTGAAGCCGCTGGGCCGCCAGGCGGCGGTGGCGCGCAGGGCCGCCGTCATCCAGGCGGATCTGCGCGACGCCCGGCTCCGCCTCCTCGCCGACGATCTCGTACGGCTCCGGGAGGCGCTCCAGGCCGAGGTCGCCGACGAGGCCGCGCTCAAGGAACGCAAGGAAGCCGCCGAGCAGGAGCTGAAGAAGGCGCTCCAGCGCGAGGCTCTCCTGGAGGACGAGGTACGGCAGCTCACGCCACGCCTCCAGCGGGCCCAGCAGACCTGGTACGAGCTGTCGCAGCTCGCCGAGCGGGTGCGCGGCACGATCTCGTTGGCCGACGCGCGCGTGAAGAGCGCGACGTCCGCGCCGCCGGAGGAGCGGCGGGGCCGAGAACCCGAGGACATGGAGCGCGAGGCCGCCCGCATCCGTGAGCAGGAGGCCGAACTCGAAGCGGCCCTGGAGGCGGCCGAGCGCGCCCTGGAGGACACGGTCGCCCACCGCGCCGAACTCGAACGGGACCTCACTCAGGAGGAACGGCGTCTGAAGGACGTCGCCCGCGCCATCGCCGACCGCCGCGAGGGCCTGGCCCGGCTGAACGGGCAGGTCAACGCGGCCCGTTCGCGTGCGGCCTCCGCCCAGGCCGAGATCGACCGCCTGGCCGCCGCACGGGACGAGGCCCAGGAGCGGGCCTTCGCCGCGCAGGAGGAGTACGAGGTACTGAAGGCCGAGGTCGACGGCCTGGACGCCGGCGACGCGGAGCTCGGCGAGCAGCACGAACAGGCGAAGCGGCAGCTCAGCGAGGCCGAGGCCGCCCTCACGGCAGCCCGGGAGGCGGCCACTGCGGCGGAGCGCAGGCGGGCCGCGACCCAGGCCCGCCATGAGGCGCTGGCGCTGGGGCTGCGCCGCAAGGACGGCACGGGGATACTGCTCGGCGCGAAGGACCGCCTCACGGGACTGCTGGGCCCGGCGGCGGAGCTGCTCACGGTGACGCCGGGCTACGAGGTCCCGCTGGCGGCCGCTTTCGGGGCAGCGGCGGACGCCGTGGCGGTCACCTCACCGTCGGCCGCGGCAGACGCGATCAGACTCCTGCGCAAGCAGGACGGCGGACGGGCGTCGCTGCTGCTGGCGGGAGCACCGCAGGACGCCGGTACGGCAGCCGACCCAGGGGGCGCGGGGAACCGCGCGACCAGTCACAACGAGCCCGCAGCCGCCAGACAGCAACACGCGGCGGACTTCGTCCGCGGACCTTCCGACCTGATGCCGGCAGTACGACGCCTCCTCCACAACATCGTCGTCGTCCCCACCCTCGAAGACGCCGAGGAACTCGTCTACGCCCACCCCGACCTCACCGCCGTAACCGCCGAAGGCGACCTCCTCGGCGCCCACTTCGCCCACGGCGGCTCCGCCGGGGCGCCGAGCCTCCTCGAAGTACAGGCGTCCGTGGACGAGGCCGCCGCCGAACTGGAAGAGCTGGCCGTCCGCTGCGAGGAACTCACCGAGGCCCAGCACGCGGCGGCCGAGCGTCGCAAGGCATCCGCCGCGCTCGTCGAAGAGCTGGGGGAGCGGCGCCGGGCTGCCGACCGGGAGAAGTCGGCGGTCGCCCAGCAGCTCGGCCGGCTCGCCGGCCAGGCAAGGGGCGCGGCGGGCGAAGCGGAGCGTTCCGTCGCCGCCGCCGCGCGGGCACAGGACGCCCTGGACAAGGCCCTGACGGAGGTCGAGGAACTGGCCGAGCGGCTCGCCGTCGCCGAGGAGATGCCGGTCGAGGAGGAGCCCGACCCGTCGGTACGGGACCGTCTCGCCGCCGACGGGGCCAACGCCCGCCAGACCGAGATGGAGGCGCGCCTCCAGGTCCGTACGCACGAGGAACGCGTCAAGGGACTCGCCGGCCGCGCCGACTCCCTCGACCGCGCCGCCCGAGCGGAGCGCGACGCACGCGCGCGTGCCGAGCAGCGGCGGGCCCGGCTGCGGCACGAGGCGGCCGTCGCGGAAGCCGTCGCTTCCGGAACCCGGCAGCTGCTCGCGCACGTGGAGGTCTCCCTCGCCCGCGCCGACGAGGAGCGCACCGCCGCCGAGGCCGCCAAGGCCAGGCGCGAGCAGGAACTCACTGTCGCCCGTAACCAGGGCCGCGACCTCAAGGCCGAACTCGACAAGCTGACCGACTCGGTGCACCGGGGCGAGGTCCTCGGCGCCGAGAAGCGGATGCGGATCGAGCAGTTGGAGACCAAGGCGCTGGAGGAGCTGGGCGTGGAGCCCGCCGGGCTCGTCTCCGAGTACGGCCCCCACCAGCTCGTACCGCCCTCCCTGGCCGCCGAGGGCGAGCAGCTCCCGGAGGACCCCGAGCACCCGCGCAACCAGCCCAAGCCCTTCGTCCGGGCCGAGCAGGAGAAGCGGCTCAAGGCCGCCGAGCGGGCCTACCAGCAGCTCGGCAAGGTCAACCCGCTCGCCCTTGAGGAGTTCGCGGCGCTGGAGGAACGGCACAAGTTCCTCAGTGAGCAGCTGGAAGACCTGAAGAAGACCCGCGCCGACCTGCTCCAGGTCGTCAAGGAGGTCGACGAGCGGGTCGAGCAGGTCTTCACCGAGGCATACCGGGACACGGCCCGGGAGTTCGAGGGTGTCTTCAGCCGGCTGTTCCCCGGTGGCGAGGGACGGCTGATCCTGACCGATCCCGACAACATGCTCACCACAGGTGTCGACGTCGAGGCACGTCCTCCCGGCAAGAAGGTCAAGCGGCTGTCGCTGCTCTCGGGTGGTGAGCGTTCACTCACCGCGGTCGCGATGCTGGTGTCGATCTTCAAGGCCCGGCCGAGCCCGTTCTATGTCATGGACGAGGTCGAGGCAGCCCTCGACGACACCAACCTCCAGCGGCTGATCCGCATCATGCAGGAGCTGCAGGAGGCCTCGCAGCTGATCGTGATCACGCACCAGAAGCGCACGATGGAGGTCGCCGACGCGTTGTACGGCGTCTCCATGCAGGGCGATGGTGTGTCAAAGGTCATCAGCCAGCGGCTTCGCTAGCGCCGGCTTCGGCCGCTTTCGGCTGCGGCGCCGCCGTGGCTTGTCGCGTCCACGCGGCGGAGCCGCACATCGACACAGCCCCGCGCCCTTTGGTCGGCCTCACCCCAGTTTCTTCAAGAAGTGAACACACGTCACCCAATCGCGTCTCGAAACTCACAGCGGCTCGACTATTGACTTCGAAACTTGAAGGCATAGTCTCTGCAACGTTGCTTTTATCTTCAGGTATCACTACTTGGAGCGGCTGACCCCCACCCGGCAGCGTTGCCGGTGGCCCGAGGAGTACACGTGACCAGCACAGCGCAGGCACCGACGTCAGGAGCCAGGACGGCTCACCCCGAACATCTCGGGCACGTCGTCTTCATCACCGCGGCGGCCGCCATGGGCGGCTTCCTCTTCGGCTACGACAGCTCCGTGATCAACGGAGCCAACGGCGGCATCCAGGCCCGGTTCGACCTCAGCTCGGGCGTCACCGGGACCGTCGCCGCCAGCGCCCTGCTCGGCAGCGCCGTGGGCGCCGCGATCGCCGGCCGCATAGCCGACCGCATCGGCCGCATCCGCGTCATGCAGATCGCGGCGGTGCTGTTCGCCGTGAGCGCCGTAGGTTCGGGACTGCCGTTCGCCGCGTGGGACCTCGCCGCCTGGCGTGTCCTCGGCGGCATCGCCATCGGTATGGCCTCGGTCATCGGCCCGGCCTACATCGCCGAGGTCGCCCCGCCCGCCTACCGCGGCCGGCTCGCCTCGTTCCAGCAGGCCGCCATCGTCATCGGCATCGCCGTCTCCCAGCTCGTCAACTGGGCCATCCTCAACATGGCCGACGGCGAGGAGCGCGGCAGCGTCGCGGGCCTGGAGGCCTGGCAGTGGATGCTCGGCGTGATGCTCGTACCCGCTGTGGTCTACGGCCTGCTGTCCTTCGCGATCCCGGAGTCCCCGCGCTATCTGATCAGCGTCGGCCGCGTCGAGGACGCGAAGAAGGTGCTCGCCGACGTTGAGGGCGGCGCGGACCTGGACGCGCGCGTGACCGAGATCGAGCAGGCCATGAAGAGCGACCACAAGTCGACGTTCAAGGACCTGCTGGGCGGCCGGTTCGGTCTGCTGCCGATCGTGTGGATCGGCATCGGCCTCTCCGTCTTCCAGCAGCTGGTCGGCATCAACGTCATCTTCTACTACTCGAACCTGCTGTGGCAGTCCGTCGGCGTCGACCCGTCGAGCTCGTTCTTCTACTCGTTCGAGACCTCGATCATCAACATCATCGGCACCGTGATCGCGATGATCTTCGTGGACCGTATCGGCCGCAAGCCGCTCGCCCTCATCGGCTCCGTCGGCATGGGCGTCGCGCTCGCGGCGGCCGCCTGGGCCTTCTCCTTCCAGAACGGCAACGACCCGCTGCCGACCGCGCAGGGCTACGTCGCGCTGATCGCCGCCAACGCCTTCGTCCTCTTCTTCGCCATGTCCTGGGGCGTGGTCGTCTGGGTCATGCTCGGCGAGGTCTTCCCGAACAAGATCCGCGCCGCCGCCCTGGGCGTGGCCGCCTCGGCCCAGTGGATCGCCAACTGGGTCATCACGATCACCTTCCCGGACCTGTCGGACTGGAACCTGTCGCTCACCTACGTCATGTACGCGGTGTTCGCCTTCCTCTCCATTCCGTTCATCCTCAAGTTCGTGCCCGAGACCAAGGGCAAGAAGCTGGAGGAGATGGGCTGAGCCTCCAGAAGGGCTCCCGAACTCGGGGGGAAGGGCCAAGTCCCCGCTGCCCCTCTCCCCGTATCCCCGCCGCCGCCCCGGCTCGGCCACTGCCCGAGCCGGGGCGGCGGTTTCGTACGTCACCGACTTCCGTACGTCACCAGATGAGGACGCCGCCGCCGATCTCCACGGCCTTGAGGGCGCTCTCCTCGATGATCCGCAAACGCAGCTCGATCCCGTCCCGGTGTTCCTCGACCGTCCGCGGGTGCTCCGTGCCGTGAGCGATCGCGTCCAAGTGGGCGCGCAGCAGTGCGACCTCGCTCAGGAACTCCGGCACCTGCTCGGCCTCCACCTCCAGATCCCCCTCGGCCAGCACGGGGAGGAAGCGCGCACCCAGCGAGCGCACGAACTGAGACCCCCACACGGTCCTACGCCAAGACTCGAAGCCGCCGGACTGATAGACGTCGTCCGGCACGTCGAGTATCTGCCATTTCCCGTCCGGTTCCCGGACGAACACTTCCACCAGCAGACTCATGCGCCCAGTGGATCAGCCGCCGCCCGGCCGGGCCATCGAATATCCGCGAGGGTCAGTGGCCCAGCGCCGGAAGCACCTCCTGCGCGAACAACCGCAGGCTCCGCCACCCCTCCTCCACCGGCATCCCGCCCGACAGCGGATGCAGCACGTAGTTGTCGAACCCCAGGGCCACACACTCCTCGGGCGTCACGATCCGGTACACGCCCTCCGCACGCAGCTCCTCCACCGTCGTGGCCCCCGACTTCACGGCGGACCGCACGTCCCCGGACTGCCAGGACGCGTACGTCCGCGCCTCGTGCAGGAAGTGCCCGCCGTACCGAGCCCAGGCCCGGTCGGGATCCTCGGCCACGTGCAGCAGCGGTGTCTCCGCGGGCGGCATCATCGTCCAGCCCTCGGTGCCGTACTCGACGAGCCGCTCCTTGTAGTACGCCTCCAGCTCCGGCAGATGCGCGCTGGGGAAGAAGGGCAGGCCGAGCCGGGCGGCCCGGCGGGCGGCGGCCTGCGAGGAGCCGCCGACCAGCAGCAGGGGGTGCGGGTCGGTGAACGGGCGCGGAGTGATCCGTACCGTACGGCCCCGGTACTCGAACTCCTCGCCGGTCCACGCCTTCAGCAGCGTCTCCAGCAGCTCGTCCTGGAGCTTGCCGCGCCGCTTCCACTCCACGTCGAACAGGGCGTACTCCTCGGGCCGGTACCCGATGCCTGCGACGGTCACCAGCCGGCCGCCGCTCAGCAGATCCAGTACGGCGATCTCCTCGGCCAGCCGCAGCGGGTCGTGCAGCGGGCCGATGATCGCCGAGACGGTGACCGCGATCCGCCGCGTCGCGCCGAAGACCGCGGCCGCGAAGGCGAACGGCGACGGGAGCCAGTTGTTCTCGGCGCCGTGGTGCTCCTCGGTCTGCACGGTGGTGATGCCGTGCTCGTCGGCGTAGGCGGCCATCTCCAGGGCCGCCCGGTAGCGGGCGGCGAGCGAGGCGGGGGTCGCGTCGGGCTCGACGAGGTTGAAGCGTACGACCGTGACGGGCATGGGGGTCCCCCTTCACCGGGCGGGTGTGGGGGAGGACGTTAGCTGACGGTGTGTCAGACATCCATAGGGGTGTCGCCGGGCTCCATGGCCGATACTGGACGCGTTATGGACATCCTCATCCTTGCTGTAGTCATCGCCGTGGTGGTGCTCGGCGCGCTCGGCGGGCTCATCGTCGGCACGCGCCGTAAGAAGCAGCTGCCCCCGCCGCCCCCCGCCGCCCCCGACATCACCGCCCCTCCGGCCGAGCCGCACGTCGGCGACGAGGCCGAAACGCCGCGCGACGAACCGCGCCGGACCATAGAGGAGGTGGACCTTCCGGGCGGCGGAGCACCGACCGCCGTCGAGGAACCGCCGGTCGTCGAAGAACTCCCGCCGACCGAGATCGAGGTCCCGGAGCCCACCGCCGGCCGCCTGATCCGCCTGCGCGCCCGGCTCTCCCGCTCGCAGAACGCGCTCGGCAAGGGGCTGCTCACGCTCCTGTCGCGCGAGCACCTCGACGAGGACACCTGGGAGGAGATCGAGGACACCCTCCTCACCGCCGACGTCGGCGTGCTGCCGACCCAGGAACTGGTCGACGGGTTGCGCGAGCGCGTGAAGGTCCTCGGCACCCGCACCCCCGAGGAGCTGCGCGGCCTGCTGCGCGAGGAGCTGCTCAAGCTGGTCGGCACCGACTTCGACCGCACGGTCAAGACCGAGCCGGAGGCCAGCAAGCCCGGCATCGTGATGGTCGTCGGCGTGAACGGCACCGGCAAGACCACCACCACCGGCAAGCTCGCCCGCGTCCTCGTGGCCGACGGCCGCAGCGTGGTCCTGGGCGCCGCCGACACCTTCCGTGCCGCCGCCGCCGACCAGCTCCAGACCTGGGGCGAGCGCGTCGGCGCCTACACCGTGCGCGGGCCGGAGGGCGGCGACCCCGCCTCCGTCGCCTTCGACGCGGTGAAGGAGGGCAAGGAGATGGGCTCCGACGTCGTCCTCATCGACACCGCCGGACGTCTGCACACCAAGACCGGCCTCATGGACGAGCTCGGCAAGGTCAAGCGCGTCGTCGAGAAGCACGCGCCCCTGGACGAGATCCTGCTCGTGCTGGACGCGACGACCGGGCAGAACGGTCTGGTCCAGGCCCGGGTCTTCGCCGAGGTGGTCGACATCACCGGCATCGTGCTCACCAAGCTGGACGGCACGGCCAAGGGCGGCATCGTCGTCGCGGTCCAGCGCGAGCTGGGCGTCCCGGTGAAGCTGATCGGGCTGGGCGAGGGCGCCGACGACCTGGCGCCGTTCGAGCCGGAGGCGTTCGTTGACGCCCTTATCGGGGAGTGAAACCACCTACCGAATTTGGTATGTGCTCGCAGAAGCGCCCGCCCTCCCAAGGTGCAGTTGGGGGACGGGCGCTTCGCTGTGTACGGCTGTGACGCTTGCGCTTCGTGATACGCCCTATGCCCTACGCCCGTGACCGATGCGCCACGTAAGCCAACGTCCCCAGCACCAATCGCGCCGCCGGCGGCTTCGAAGCCGTGTCCAGCTCGGGGGGACGCAGCCAGCGCACCGGTCCCAGGCCGCCGCGGTCGGAGGGCGGGGCCGTGATGGACGTATCGGAACCGAGGCCGCGGAGGTCGAGGTGGGTCGGGTCGTCCCAGCCCAGGCGGTAGAGGAGCTCGGGGAGCTCGGCGGCGGCACCCGGCGCGACGAAGAACTGGGCGCGGCCCTCGGGGGTGGCGGTGACCGGGCCGAGGGGGAGGCCCATGCGTTCGAGCCGGGCCAGCGCGCGGCGTCCGGCGGGCTCGGCCACCTCGATCACGTCGAACGCCCGCCCGACCGGCAGCATCACCGAGGCGCCCGGGAACTCCGACCACGCCTTGCTGACGTCGTCGAGCGTGGCTCCGGCGGGGATGTGGGGTGCGAAGTCGAGGGGGTGTGCGCCGGGCGCGCCACAGTCGGAGCGGCCGCACGAACAGGCGCCCGCCGCGGCCCGCGCGCCGGGCACCACGTCCCAGCCCCACAGTCCGGTGAACTCGGCGACGGCGGTGCACTCCGAGGAGCGGCCGCGTCGACGCGAGCCGGATCGGATCTCCCGGATGCCGCCGATCGTGAAGCCCATGCCCCCTCCAACGGGTCCAGCGCGCGGGTGGTTACGGCGCGGATGCGGAACGTGACCCTGTGTGTTCTTGGGTGGCCGGTTACCCGCCGGCGCCGCTCGGCTCACGCGGCGCTCGGAAGCATCCAGGGTTGTGGGCTCGGCGACGCGCGCCTCTGAGTGCTTCGCTCCGCCCACTTCCGGCCGTCCTATGTCAAGTGAATCGTGTGGAGGCGGCCGTTAGTTCATTCGAAGGGGTGGCGAATGGTGGCGTTTCCGGGATCGCCATGGCTGTGGGCGTGATCGTAGGATTACCGTGTGTGCATGAGCCTTCGGGGCACATGCACTCGTGGGTATGCCGGGGGCAAGTCGGCTTTCCGTTCGAAGGGTGACAATTGGCGGACGGTCGACCGTATTTACCGGCATTCTGATAGGGCTTGGCGCACTCGGTGACAAGTGGTCCAAGGGATGGGGGCGTTCCAGTGAGCGGCAACAGCGGAAGCGGTACGAGTGCTGGTGGCGCATCGCACGCTGACAAGCGCCCGAACGAGCTGCTCGCGTCCTGGTTCGTGCGCAGCGGCTGGTCGAAGGGTGAGCTCGCCCGCCAAGTGAACCGCCGCGCCCGCCAGTTGGGCGCCAACCACATCTCGACCGACACCTCCCGTGTACGCCGCTGGCTCGACGGCGAGAACCCCCGCGAGCCGATCCCGCGGATCCTGTCCGAGCTGTTCTCCGAGCGGTTCGGCTGCGTCGTCTCCGTCGAGGACCTCGGCCTGCGTGCCGCCCGGCAGTCACCCTCCGTGTCCGGCGTCGACCTGCCCTGGACGGGCCCGCAGACGGTGGCCCTGCTCAGCGAGTTCTCGCGCAGCGACCTGATGCTGGCGCGGCGCGGCTTCCTCGGGAGCTCGCTGGCCCTGTCCGCGGGCCCGGCCCTCATCGAGCCGATGCAGCGCTGGCTGGTCCCCGCGCCGCCCGCCCCGTACCAGGAGTCCCGTCCCGTCCCGTCCTCACGCGCGCGTGGCCGGCTGTCCAAGCCCGAGCTGGACCTCCTGGAGTCCACCACCGTGATGTTCCGCCAGTGGGACGCCCAGTGCGGCGGCGGCCTGCGCCGCAAGGCGGTCGTGGGCCAGCTGCACGAGGTGACCGACCTGCTCCAGGAGCCCCAGCCCGAGGCCACCACCAGGAGGCTCTTCAAGGTCGCCGCCGAGCTGGCCGAGCTGGCCGGCTGGATGTCGTACGACGTGGGGCTCCAGCCCACCGCGCAGAAGTACTTCGTCCTCGCGCTGCACGCCGCCAAGGAGGCGGGCGACCGGCCGCTCGGCTCGTACGTCCTGTCCAGCATGAGCCGCCAGATGATCCACCTGGGCCGGCCCGAGGACGCCCTGGAGCTGATCCATCTCGCGCAGTACGGCAGCCGGGACTGCGCGAGCCCGCGAACCCAGTCGATGCTGTATGCGATGGAGGCCCGCGCGTACGCCAACATGGGCCAGCCCGGCAAGTGCAAGCGGGCGGTCCGGATGGCCGAGGACACCTTCACCGAGGCCGACGACTGGGACGAGCCGGACCCGGACTGGATCCGCTTCTTCTCCGAGGCCGAGCTGTACGGCGAGAACTCCCACTCCTACCGCGACCTCGCCTATGTCGCGGGCCGCAGCCCGACGTACGCCTCACTCGCCGAGCCCGTGATGCGGCAGGCCGTGGACCTGTTCGCGAAGGACGGCGAGCACCAGCGGTCGTACGCACTGAACCTCATCGGCATGTCCACGGTGCACCTGCTGCGGCGCGAACCGGAGCAGAGCGCGGTCTACGCGGAGCAGGCCATGCACATCGCCAAGAAGGTGCGCTCCGAGCGCGTCAACACTCGTATCCGAAAGACGGTCGACACGGCTGTACGCGATTTCGGGGACCTCGCCGAGGTCGTGGACCTGACGGACAAGCTCGCCGTGGAGCTGCCGGAGACCGCGGAGGCGGTCTGAAGCTTCGCGTGCAATCGCGGCGCGACCCCTGAACCCCGGCCGCGGCCGGCCCTCCCGAACTGCCCGACTCGGCTCCCCCATGCCAGGTCATCGGAAGGCCGACCGCGGCCGGTTCTCTGCCTCCCCCTTTGAAGGTTGCGCCAAGATAACGATCAGCCCACCCACAATCCGGCAGTTCATCGAGGCGTAACACAAGGGGCGCCTTCGTCACGGCGGCGAAACAACGAGGGGCTTCCACCGAAACCGCGCTGCGCCAATCTCTTGGCGCATAACCGGCCCGCCCCTCATTCCGCTCAGGCTTCGCCCGCACGGGGCCGTACACATGACGAGGAGACGCCGATGGCACCAGCCATCATGATGGCGGCAGACAAGGTAGAGCTGTCGCCCGCCAACACAGGTTTCATGCTCATCTGTTCCGCCCTGGTGATGCTCATGACCCCGGGCTTGGCCTTCTTCTACGGAGGCATGGTCCGCGTCAAGAGCACCCTGAACATGTTGATGATGAGTTTCATCAGCCTGGGGATCATCACCATCCTGTGGGTGTTGTTCGGCTTCTCGCTCGCTTTCGGCGACTCGCACGGCGGTCTTATCGGCTGGTCCTCCGACTTCGTCGGCTTCAGCGGGATCGGCAAGACCGAACTGTGGGACATCTACAACATCCCGGTCTACGTCTTCGCCGTCTTCCAGCTGATGTTCGCGATCATCACGCCCGCCCTGATCAGCGGCGCGCTCGCGGACCGCGTGAAGTTCTCCGCGTGGGCGCTGTTCATCACGCTGTGGGCCATCCTCGTGTACTTCCCGGTCGCCCACTGGGTCTGGGCGCCGAGCGGTGGCTGGGCGTTCAAGCTCGGCGTGATCGACTTCGCCGGTGGTACGGCGGTCCACATCAACGCGGGTGCCGCGGCGCTCGGCGTGATCCTGGTCATCGGCAAGCGCGTCGGCTTCAAGAAGGACCCGATGCGTCCGCACAGCCTTCCGCTGGTCATGCTCGGCGCCGGCCTGCTGTGGTTCGGCTGGTTCGGCTTCAACGCCGGCTCGTGGCTCGGCAACGACGACGGCGTCGGCGCGCTGATGTTCGTCAACACGCAGGTCGCCACCGCCGCCGCCATGCTGGCCTGGCTCGCCTACGAGAAGATCCGCCACGGCGCGTTCACCACCCTCGGTGCCGCCTCCGGCGCGGTCGCCGGTCTGGTCGCCATCACCCCGTCGGGTGGTGCGGTCTCCCCGCTCGGCGCGATCGCCGTCGGCGTCATCGCCGGTGTCCTGTGCGCCATGGCCGTCGGCCTGAAGTACAAGTTCGGCTACGACGACTCCCTCGACGTCGTCGGTGTCCACCTGGTCGGCGGTGTCACCGGCTCGGTCCTCATCGGCTTCTTCGCCACCGGCGGCGGGCAGTCCCCGGCCAAGGGCCTCTTCTACGGCGGCAACGCCGACCAGCTGTGGAAGCAGCTCGCCGGTGTCGGCGCGGTCCTCGCCTACTCCCTCGTCGTCTCCGCGCTCCTCGCCTTCGTCCTCGACAAGACGATCGGGATGCGGGTCTCCGAGGACGAGGAAGTGGCCGGCATCGACCAGGCCGAGCACGCCGAGACCGCATACGACTTCAGCGGCGCCGGCGGCGGTGCCGCCCGGACCGCCGCCCCCGCCCCGGTCGCCGCGGCCGCGAGCAAGAAGGTGGACGCATGAAGCTCATCACCGCAGTCGTCAAGCCCCACCGGCTCGACGAGATCAAGGAAGCCCTCCAGGCCTTCGGGGTCCATGGCCTGACGGTCACCGAGGCGAGCGGCTACGGTCGTCAGCGGGGCCACACCGAGGTCTACCGCGGTGCCGAGTACACCGTCGACCTGGTCCCGAAGATCCGCATCGAGGTCCTGGCCGAGGACGACGACGCCGAGCAGCTGATCGACGTCATCGTCAAGGCCGCCCGCACCGGCAAGATCGGTGACGGCAAGGTCTGGTCCCTCCCGGTCGAGACGGCCGTACGGGTGCGGACCGGCGAGCGCGGGCCCGACGCGCTCTGAGGCAGGAAAACAGAACAGGAGTCGCTGGGTGACGAGCACGGACGTTTCCAAGGATGCAGAGGACTCGGGACCCAGCGGCTACGCGGCGGCCCGGCTGCGTCTCCTCACCGAGGAGGCGCGGTCCGGGCCGCCGCGCCGTGCCGCCCTCGCGGAACTGACCGACGAGTGGCTGACCGGACTGTTCGCCGCGGGCGCCGAGGGGCTGCGCGGGGTCTCCCTGGTCGCTGTCGGGGGATACGGCCGTGGTGAGCTGTCCCCGCGCAGCGACCTGGATCTGCTCCTGCTGCACGATGGCACCGACTCCGGCGCGGTGGCCGCCCTGGCCGACCGCATCTGGTACCCGGTCTGGGACCTCGGCCTCGCCCTCGACCACTCCGTGCGCACACCCGCCGAGGCCCGCAAGACGGCCGGCGAGGACCTCAAGGTCCAGCTGGGCCTGCTGGACGCCCGGCACATCGCGGGCGACCTCGGTCTGACGGCCGGACTGCGGACGGCGGTCCTGGCCGACTGGCGCAACCAGGCACCCAAGCGGCTGCCCGAACTCCAGGAGCTGTCCGCCGAGCGCGCCGAGCGCCAGGGCGAGCTGCAGTACCTCCTGGAGCCCGACCTGAAGGAAGCCCGCGGCGGTCTGCGCGACGCCACCATCCTGCGCGCCGTCGCCGCCTCCTGGCTGGCCGACGCCCCGCGCGAGGGCCTCGACGACGCCCGGCGCCGGCTGCTCGACGTACGCGACGCCCTGCACCTCACCACCGGGCGCGCGACCGACCGGCTCGCGCTCCAGGAACAGGACCAGGTCGCCGCCGAGCTGGGGCTGCTCGACGCGGACACCCTGCTGCGGCAGGTGTACGAGGCGGCGCGCGTCATCTCGTACGCCAGTGATGTCACGTGGCGTGAAGTGGGGCGTGTACTGCGGTCGCGCGCCGTGCGGCCGCGGCTGCGCGCCATGCTGGGCGGCGGGAAGCCGACCGCCGAGCGCTCCCCGCTGGCGGAGGGCGTGGTGGAGCAGGACGGCGAGGTGGTGCTCGCCCGTGCCGCGCGCCCCGAACGCGACCCCGTGCTCCCCTTGCGTGCCGCGGCCGCCGCCGCGCAGGCCGGGCTCCCGCTCTCCCTGCACGCCGTGCGGCGCTTGGCGGCCACCGTGCGCCCCCTGCCCACGCCCTGGCCCGCCGAGGCGCGCGAGCAGCTTGTGACCCTGCTCGGCTCCGGCCGCCCGACGGTCGACGTGTGGGAGGCGCTGGAGGCGGAGGGACTGATCACCCGTCTCCTGCCCGACTGGGAGCGGGTGCGCTGCCGCCCGCAGCGCAACGCCGTGCACATCTGGACCGTCGACCGGCATCTGATCGAGACGGCCGTCCGGGCCTCCGAGTTCACCCGCCGCGTCCACCGCCCCGACCTCCTCCTGGTCGCCGCCCTGCTGCACGACATCGGCAAGGGCTGGCCCGGGGACCACTCGGTGGCCGGCGAGATCATCGCCAAGGACGTCGCCGCGCGGATCGGCTTCGACCGCGACGACGTGGCCGTGCTCTCCACCCTCGTACGTCATCACCTGCTGCTCGTCGACACGGCCACCCGGCGCGACCTGGAGGACCCGGCCACCGTGCGTTCGGTCGCCGAGGCGGTCGGCTCGCAGGGCACGCTGGAGCTGCTGCACGCCCTGACCGAGGCGGACGCCCTGGCCACCGGCCCGGCGGCATGGTCGTCCTGGCGCGGTTCCCTGGTCGCCGACCTGGTCAAGCGGGTCGCCGCCGTGCTCGCCGGGGACGACCTCGACGAGCCCGAGGCCGCCGCGCCCACCGCCGAGCAGGAGCGGCTCGCCATCGAGGCCATGGCGACCGGCAGCCCGGTGCTGGCCCTGCGCGCGCAGACCGAGCCACTGACGGAGGAGCAGCCCCCGGGCGATCCCGAGCCGCTCGGCGTGGAGCTCCTCATCGCCGTACCGGACCAGCCGGGCGTGCTGCCGGCGGTGGCCGGTGTCCTGGCGATGCACCGCCTCACCGTCCGCACGGCGGAGCTGAGCGCCCTGGACCTGCCCGACGGCGTCGAGGGTTCCGTCCTGCTGCTGAACTGGCGGGTCGCCGCCGAGTACGGCTCGCTGCCGCAGGCCACCCGGCTGCGCGCCGACCTCGTACGTGCCCTGGACGGCACCCTGGACATCGCCGGCCGCCTCGCCGAGCGGGACGCCGCGTACCCGCGCCGCCGGGGTGTCGTGCCGCCGCCACCGAGGGTGTCGGTCCACCCGGCCGCGTCCCGGCTGGCCACGGTGATCGAGGTCCGCGCCCAGGACGCCCCGGGGCTGCTGTTCCGGATCGGCCGGGCGCTGGAGGACGCGAGCGTGCGGATGCGTAGTGCACATGTCAGCACCCTGGGTGCCAACGCCGTCGACGCGTTCTATGTCACAGGCCCCGAGGGAGCGCCGCTGCCCGGCGAGGAGGCGGCCGCCGTGGCGCGCAAGCTGGAGGAGACATTGCGGGGCTGAGACCCTGTTCAAAGGCTCTGAACCCAGGGATCCCGGCAACCTGCGCCGCCGGGATACCCTGGAGGGCGATTCCCAGCTGCCACCGACCCCGAGGACCGCGAGCGCCGTGTTCGATACTCTCTCCGATCGCCTCTCAGCGACTTTCAAGAACCTGCGTGGCAAGGGACGGCTCTCCGAGGCGGACATCGACGCCACCGCGCGCGAGATCCGCATCGCACTCCTCGAAGCGGACGTGGCGCTGCCCGTCGTGCGGACGTTCATCAAGAACGTCAAGGAGCGTGCCCTCGGCGTAGAGGTCTCCAAGGCGCTGAACCCGGCCCAGCAGGTCCTGAAGATCGTCAACGACGAGCTTGTCACGATCCTCGGCGGCGAGACCCGGCGCCTGCGCTTCGCCAAGCAGCCGCCCACCGTGATCATGCTGGCGGGTCTGCAGGGTGCCGGTAAGACCACCCTCGCGGGCAAGCTCGGCAGCTGGCTGAAGGAGCAGGGCCACTCGCCGCTGCTGGTCGCCTGTGACCTCCAGCGTCCGAACGCCGTGAACCAGTTGAGCGTCGTCGCCGAGCGCGCGGGCGTCGCGGTCTACGCGCCCGAGCCGGGCAACGGCGTCGGTGACCCGGTCAAGGTCGCCAAGGACTCCATCGAGCACGCCAAGGCCAAGGTCCACGACATCGTGATCGTGGACACCGCCGGCCGCCTGGGCATCGACCAGGAGATGATGCAGCAGGCCGCGGACATCCGGGACGCGGTCTCGCCGGACGAGATCCTCTTCGTCGTCGACGCGATGATCGGTCAGGACGCCGTCAACACGGCGGAGGCCTTCCGCGACGGCGTCGGCTTCGACGGCGTGGTGCTCTCCAAGCTCGACGGTGACGCCCGCGGTGGTGCGGCCCTGTCGATCCGGCAGATCACCGGCAAGCCGATCATGTTCGCGTCGAACGGCGAGAAGCTCGACGACTTCGACGCCTTCCACCCGGACCGGATGGCCTCCCGCATCCTCGACATGGGTGACCTGCTCACCCTGATCGAGCAGGCGGAGAAGACCTTCGACCAGGCCGAAGCCCAGAAGATGGCCGAGAAGCTGGCCTCCAAGAAGGGCCAGGACTTCACCCTCGACGACTTCCTGGCCCAGATGGAGCAGGTCAGGAAGATGGGCTCCATCTCCAAGCTGCTCGGCATGCTCCCCGGCATGGGGCAGATCAAGGACCAGATCAACAACCTCGACGAGCGGGACGTCGACCGCACGGCCGCGATCATCAAGTCGATGACCCCGGCCGAGCGCCAGGAGCCGACGATCATCAACGGCTCGCGCCGCGCCCGTATCGCGCGTGGTTCCGGTGTCGAGGTCAGCGCGGTCAAGAACCTCGTCGAGCGGTTCTTCGAGGCCCGCAAGATGATGTCCCGCATGGCCCAGGGCGGCGGCATGCCGGGGATGCCGGGGATGCCGGGCATGGGTGGCGGTCCCGGCCGTACGAAGAAGCAGCCGAAGAAGGCCAAGGGCAAGCAGCGCTCCGGCAACCCGATGAAGCGCAAGCAGCAGGAGCAGGAGGAGGCCGCCCGCCGCGCCGCCGCCGCTCAGGCCGGGGGCGCCTTCGGGGTGCCGGGCCAGCAGGCTCCGCAGGACTTCGAGTTGCCGGACGAGTTCAAGAAGTTCATGGGCTGACCCGAGAGCTCAAGGAGCTCAAGGGCTGACGGTCCATCGCGTACGTCATTGAGGGCGCCGTTCCGTAAGGGGGGCGCCCTCAGCGCATGCCAGGGTCCGGCATCTGCCGTAACGTCCAGATATGAGCAATGCCGCGCCACCACGCAAGGCCCCTGACCAGCCGTGGCGCACCGAGGGCACGCCGGACGAGCCGCCCGGACGGCCCGGTGGGCGACGGATGCGCGGCCGCTGGTGGGGCCTGCTCCTCACCGCGGTGATCGTGTTCCTGCTCGCCTATGTGGGGCTGACGTACCTCGACCGGGGCAACGAGCCGACGATCTCCTACACGGAGTTCAGCAGGCAGGTCGACGCCGGCAATGTCGACAAGATCTACTCCAAGGGCGACGCGATCCAGGGGGAGCTCAAGAGCGCCCGGGACAACCCCGAGGGCGACGGCGACTACACCAGGTTCAAGACACAGCGACCGGCCTTCGCGGACGACGACCTCTGGCGGCAGCTGGACACCCACGACGTGACGGTGACCGCCCAGCCCGTCGTACGGGAGCGCGGTGTCCTGTCCAACCTGCTCTTCTCCCTGATCCCGATCGTGTTCCTGCTCGCGGTCTGGATCTTCGTCGCGCGGCGGATGGGCGCGGGCATGGGTGGCGCGGGCGGCATGCTCGGCCGCAAGGCACCGCCCAAGCCGGTCGAGCTCCAGCCGGGGAAGGAACGCACGACGTTCGCCGACGTGGCCGGCATCGACGAGGTCAAGGGCGAACTGGACGACGTCGTCGACTTCCTGGAGCACCCCGACGCCTACCGCAGGATGGGCGCGAAGATGCCGCGCGGCGTGCTGCTCGCGGGCTCGCCCGGAACCGGCAAGACCCTGCTGGCGCGTGCGGTGGCGGGCGAGGCGGGCGTGCCGTTCTTCTCCGCCTCCGCCTCCGAGTTCATCGAGATGATCGTCGGCGTCGGCGCCTCCCGTGTCCGGGAACTGTTCGCCGAGGCCCGCAAGGTGGCGCCGTCGATCATCTTCATCGACGAGATCGACACCATCGGGCGGATGCGCGGCGGCGGCGCCTCGGTGAGCGGCCACGACGAGCGCGAGCAGACGCTGAACCAGATCCTCACGGAGATGGACGGCTTCTCCGGCTCGGAGGGCGTGATCGTCATCGCGGCGACGAACCGCGCCGACATCCTGGACCCGGCGCTGACCCGGCCCGGCCGCTTCGACCGGGTGGTCAACGTCTCCCCGCCGGACCGTGGCGGGCGCGAGGCGATCCTGCGGATCCACACCCGCGGGATCCCGCTCGCCGAGGACGTGGACCTGACCCAGGTGGCTCGTACGACCCCGGGCATGACCGGTGCGGATCTCGCCAATCTCGCCAACGAGGCCGCGCTGCTCGCGGTGAAGCGCAAGCAGGACCAGGTGACCGGTTCTGACCTGTCCGAAGCCCTGGAGAAGGTGCAGCTGGGCGCCGAGCGCACCCTCGTGATGCCCGAGGAGGACCGGCGGCGCACCGCGTACCACGAGAGCGGTCACGCCCTCCTGGGCATGCTCCAGCCGGGCGCCGACCCCGTACGCAAGATCACCATCGTGCCCCGCGGCCGGGCGCTCGGCGTGACGATGTCGACCCCCGAGGTGGAGCGGTACGCGCACTCCGAGGGCTATCTGCGCGGCCGCATCATCGGTGCCCTGGGCGGCATGGCGGCGGAACAGGTGGTCTACGGGGTCGTCACCACGGGCGCCGAGAACGACCTCGAACAGGTCAGCAACATCGCCCGCGCGATGGTGGCCCGCTGGGGCATGAGCGAGCGGGTGGGCCGGCTGTCCGCCCTGCCGAGCGACCCCCAGCAGGCGTACGGGCTCGCGGCCGCCCCGCAGACCCTCGACGTGATCGACGCCGAGATGCGCCGGATCGTCGACGAGTGCTACGAGGAGGCCATCCGTAAACTCGGCGACCATCGAGGACAGTTGAACGCCCTGGCCGAGGCACTGCTGGAGAACGAGACGCTGGAGGAGGCCGACGCGTACCGGATCGCGGGGATCACACGGCTGACCAAGGACGACGCCCAGTAGGACGCCGCTGCCCCGTGGGACGAGACTCGGCCCCGCCGACCGCCCCTGGGCTCAGGGAACCCGGGCGATCAGGTACCGGAACACGTTCGGCATCCACACCGTCCCGTCCCGCCGCTGATGCGGATGCAGTGCCTCCGTCAGCTCCTTGTCCACCTGGACCTGGTCGGTCGCGTTGATCGCCGCGTCGAAGAGGCCCGTCGACAGCAGTCCGCGTACGGCACTGTCCACGTCCGCGTACCCGAAGGGGCAGGCCACCCGGCCCGAGCCGTCGGGCCTGAGCCCCGCGCGTTGGGCGACCTCCTCCAGGTCGTCGCGCAGCGCGGGGCGCCAACTGCCCGTACTGCGCAAGGGATCGGCCAACTTCGTGGCGACCCGCAGCACGGACGTCGTGGCGCAGCGCTCCGGCGGTCCCCAGCCGGCCAGTACGACAGGTGCCCCCCGCTCGGCGAGCGGTGTCGCGGCCGCGAGCGTCCCCCCGAGCCCCTCCGAGTCACCCGCGAGGCACCCGATGGGCTCGAACGCGGTCACCAGGGTGTAGGCGGGCGCCTCCGGGTCGGCCGCGTCGCCGGGCGAGCCTTCGACGAGCCGGGCGCCGGCACGCGCGCGCGTGTCCCACGCCTCGGGCGTCAGCCGCTGCCGTGCCAGGGTCAGCCGGTCGGGGGACGCGGACTCGACGCCGGTGACGGCCGCGCCTCTGGACGCCGCCATCAGCAGGGCGAGCCCGCTGCCGCAGCCGAGGCCCAAGAGCCGGGTGCCCGGGCCCACTTCCACTCGCTCGTAGACGGCCTCGTAGAGCGGAACCAGCATCCGCTCCTGGATCTCGGACCAGTCACGCGCGCGTGCACACAGGTCCACACGGGCTGCCGAGCCCGCGTGAGGCAGGTGCTGCCGCACGAGCGTAGGTGTCATCTAAAGCGCCCCAATCCGCCGAGAGTTGCCTCTGTGTCCGATTCCATGGCCCCCGTGGCATGCGCTCACATCCCCTATGCCAGGAAACTCCGCACCCGACGTCGCGTCCAGGGGTCGCGGAGCCCCGCTTGAGGCTTCCCTGTGTACGTGGCCAAAATTCACATTCCGGCAACGTGGGCCCGTACCATCGCGCCATGGCGAAGGCACCCGTTCTGACGCCGCGGGCGGACGACTTCCCGCGCTGGTACCAGGATCTGATCACCAAGGCGGAGCTGGCCGACAACGGCCCGGTGCGCGGCACGATGGTCATCCGGCCGTACGGGTACGGGCTGTGGGAGCGGATGCAGGCCGAGATGGACGCCAGGATCAAGGAGACGGGCACGCAGAACGCGTACTTCCCGCTTCTGATCCCGCAGTCGTATCTCACGCGCGAGGCGGATCACGTCGAGGGCTTCGCGCCGGAGCTCGCGGTCGTCACGCACGGCGGCGGCAAGCAGTTGGAGGAGCCGGCGGTCGTCCGCCCCACCTCCGAGATGATCATCAACGACTACTTCTCGAAGTGGGTGCAGAGCTACCGGGACCTGCCCCTGCTGATCAACCAGTGGGCGAACGTGGTCCGTTGGGAACTCAGGCCCCGCCTCTTCCTGCGCACGACCGAGTTCCTCTGGCAGGAGGGCCACACCGCGCACGCCACGTACGAGGACGCCCGCGAGTTCGCCGCCCACATCCACCGCGAGGTCTACGAGGACTTCATGGTGAACGTCCTCGCGATGGACGTCGTTCCCGGCCGCAAGACCGTCAAGGAGCGCTTCGCCGGAGCCGTCAACACCCTCACGCTCGAAGGGATGATGGGCGACGGCAAGGCCCTCCAGATGGCCACCAGCCATGAGCTGGGCCAGAACTTCGCCAAGGCCTTCAACACCTCGTACCTGTCGAAGGACGGCACCCAGGAGCTGGTCTGGCAGACCTCCTGGGGCTCGACCACCCGCATGATCGGCGCCCTCGTGATGATGCACGGCGACGACGACGGCCTGCGCGTCCCGCCGCGCCTCGCGCAGATCCAGGCCGTCGTCCTCGCCATCAAGGGCGACGAAGCGGTTCTGGCCAAGGTCCGCGAGATCGGCGACCAGCTGAAGGCTGCCGGCATCCGCGTCCACGTCGACGACCGCACCGACACCCCCTTCGGCCGCCGCGTGGTCGACTGGGAGCTCAAGGGCGTGCCCGTCCGCATCGAGGTCGGGCCCCGTGACCTGGAGAGCGGCACCGCGATGCTGGCCCGCCGCATCCCGGGCGGCAAGGAGCCGGTGGCCGTCGAGTCCCTCGTGCAGCTGCTCCCCACGGTCCTCGAAGAGGACCAGGCGCTCCTGCTGACCCAGTCCCGCGCCCGCCGCGAGTCCCGCACCACCGACGTGACGACGATCGACGAGGCGGTGGAGGCCGCGGTCGCCGGCGGCTGGGCACGCGTCCCGTGGGCGACGCTCGGCGAAGAAGGCGAGGCCAGGCTGGCCGAGCACGCGGTGACCGTACGGTGTCTGGTCGCCGAGGACGGGTCGGTGCCGGACGCCGATGACGCGCCCGGTAACGTCGCGGTCGTCGCACGCGCTTACTGAGATGACGCCGGTGGGGAACGAGAGCGGCCGAAACGCCTCTTGCGCATCCGCAAACCACAACCGCACCGGCGCGTGGACGGGGCGTACGCGCCGGGGCGTACGTCAGACTACGCACCACCTTGGTATGAGCTGTGAGGCTTCTCCGCAGATCGGCGCACCCGCCCTCGTCGTGGCGCATCATTCGCAACTGACGGGTACGTGCAAATTATTTGGGATGGCCCGGAATCGGAACACAGCGGCACTCCGGCTCGTTGTCATTACGTGAGCACGACACAGACACCACCTGTTCTCGCCGCAGAACTGGCGCAGGCGTGGGCCGACATTCAGCGGTACCACCCCGAGCTGCCGGATCTCGCCGCGCCAGAGTCCCTGATCGGGGAGTCGTCGTCCGCCTGCGGTCACGAGCTCTCCTTCGAGCGACTGCTTCACGAGGCAGTCCATGGCATCGCCGCCGCGCGCGGCGTCCGCGACACCTCCCGGGCCGGCCGCTACCACAACCGCAGATTCCTCGCCATCGCCGAGGAGCTGGGCCTGGACCACCCCGAGGAACCGCACCCGAGCAGCGGTTTCTCCCTGGTCACGCTCAACCCCGAGGCCAAGCGCCGCTACCGTCCGACCATCGAACGCCTCCAGCGCGCCCTGAAGGCCCACACGGCGGCGACCTCCGCCGACACGAGCAGGACCTTCCGGGGTCCGGCCGCCCGCCACGGCTCCTCCGGCGGTGGCGTCCGCGTCAAGGCGGTCTGCGACTGCGGACGTAACGTCCGGGTCGTTCCGTCGGTGCTGGCGCAGGCGCCGATCGTGTGCGGCGGCTGCGGGAAGCCGTTCCGGATCCCGGAGGTCATGGGCGCGGCGTAACCGCACGACCGCGGACGTCCAGCACCGGCATCTCGTGGCTGCCGGTCGGGGCGCGAGGCGCGCGGGACGCTGACGCGTCGGGGTGCCGCTGCGGGCGGCACCCCGCAGCGCCGGGCCGCGCAACGCTGTGACGACACCTGAAGCGCCCGGCGCCGCTCAGGCATGCCCAGCACCTTCGCCGCCCCCTCGGCCCGAGACGACCCGCAGGGTGTGGCACAATGGCTAGCTGTACTCGACAGCCGCACAGGAACCCTCTCGCCTCCGGCTGACGCGTCCATCGGGCACTCGGGTACCGCAACCCCACGCGGCATTCTCGCCGTGCCCAACCACGTCAAATCCAGGAGAACCCACTCCCGTGGCAGTCAAGATCAAGCTGAAGCGTCTGGGCAAGATCCGTTCGCCTCACTACCGCATCGTCGTCGCCGACTCCCGCACCCGTCGTGACGGCCGTGCGATCGAGGAGATCGGCAAGTACCACCCGACGTACAACCCGTCGGTCATCGAGGTCGACGCGGACCGTGTCGCGTACTGGCTGGGTGTCGGCGCACAGCCGACCGAGCCCGTGCTCGCCATCCTGAAGAAGACCGGCGACTGGCAGAAGTTCAAGGGCGAGCCCGCCCCGGCTCCGCTGCTCGTCGCCGAGCCGAAGAAGGCGCGCCCGTCGTTCGAGGCCCTCGGTGGCGACGACGAGGGCAAGGGTGAGGCGATCACCCAGAAGAAGAAGGCGGAGAAGAAGGACGAGGCTGCCGCCGAGTCCGAGTCGGCCGAGGCCTGAGCATGCTCGAGGAGGCTCTCGAGCACCTCGTGAAGGGCATCGTCGACAACCCTGACGATGTGCAGGTCGCATCCCGCAACCTGCGCCGCGGACGCGTGCTCGAGGTCCGGGTTCACCCCGACGACCTCGGCAAGGTGATCGGCCGTAACGGCCGTACCGCACGCGCTCTGCGCACCGTCGTGGGCGCCATCGGCGGCCGCGGTGTCCGCGTCGACCTCGTCGACGTGGACCACGTCCGCTGACGCCGAACGCAGCACCGGCTCGGGCCGGGGAGGGCCACTGGGCCGTCCCCGGCCCGTAGTCGTATCGACAGGAGATTTGAACTCGTGCAGCTGGTAGTCGCACGGATCGGCCGCGCCCACGGCATCAAGGGCGAGGTCACCGTCGAGGTGCGTACCGACGAGCCGGAACTGCGGCTCGCCCCCGGCGCCGTCCTGGCCACCGACCCGGCCGCCACCGGGCCGCTCACCATCGAGACCGGCCGGGTCCACAGCGGTCGCCTCCTCCTGCGCTTCGAGGGGGTCAAGGACCGCACTGGCGCCGAGGCGCTGCGCAACACCCTCCTCATCGCCGAGATCGACCCGGACGAGCTGCCCGAGGAAGAGGACGAGTACTACGACCACCAGCTCATGGACCTCGACGTGGTGACCGTGGACGGCGTCGAGATCGGTCGTATCACCGAGATCTCGCACCTGCCCTCCCAGGACCTCTTCATCGTCGAGCGGCCCGACGGGAGCGAGGTGATGATCCCCTTCGTCTCGGAGATCGTCACCGAGATCGACCTTGAGGAGCAGCGCGCCGTAATCACCCCGCCGCCGGGCCTGATCGACGACCGCGCGGAGGTCGCCTCCTCGCGCGACGCGGAGGCCGAGGACTGATGCGGCTCGACGTCGTCACGATCTTCCCCGAGTACCTGGAGCCCCTGAACGTCTCCCTGGTCGGCAAGGCACGCGCGCGTGGACAGCTGAACGTCCATGTGCACGACCTGCGCGGCTGGACGTACGACCGCCACAACACGGTCGACGACACGCCCTACGGCGGCGGCCCCGGCATGGTCATGAAGACCGACCCGTGGGGAGACGCGCTGGAC
This sequence comes from Streptomyces viridochromogenes, assembly GCF_001270495.1. Taxonomy (GTDB): domain Bacteria; phylum Actinomycetota; class Actinomycetes; order Streptomycetales; family Streptomycetaceae; genus Streptomyces; species Streptomyces viridochromogenes_A. The sequence goes on along the minus strand of NZ_LGUR01000241.1, from coordinate 50,504 downwards.
TCCGTGCTGGCGGACGGCTACGAGACGGGCTCCGGCGGGCCCGCCCTGATCGTCCCCACCCCCAGTGGCCGCCCCTTCACCCAGGAACTCGCCGTCGAGCTCTCCGAGCGGCCCTGGCTGATCTTCACGCCGGCCCGCTACGAGGGCATCGACCGCCGGGTCATCGACGAGTACGCCACCCGGATGCCCGTCCACGAGGTGTCCATCGGCGACTACGTCCTCGCCGGCGGCGAGGCGGCCGTACTGGTCATCACGGAGGCCGTGGCGCGCCTGCTGCCCGGCGTCCTGGGGAACGCCGAATCGCACCGGGACGACTCCTTCGCGCCCGGCGCGATGGCCAACCTCCTGGAAGGCCCCGTCTACACCAAGCCGCCCGAGTGGCGCGGCCGGGACATCCCGGACGTGCTGCTCAGCGGCCATCACGGCAAGATCGCCCGCTGGCGCCGGGACGAGGCGCTGCGGCGTACCACCGCCAACCGGCCCGACCTGATCGAACGCTGCGACCCCAAGGTCTTCGACAAGAAGGACCGCGAGATGCTCTCCATCCTGGGCTGGATGCCTGACCCGGAGGGGGAGCGGTTCGGCCGATTTTGGCGCAGGACAGAGGGCGTGGAAGAATAGGTCGCTGTTGTGCGTCGTCCGGCGTGCGCCCCTGCCACAGGGGGACACGACGCCCGCCCCGGCACGGACAGCATCCTCACGAAAAACTAGCTCCCGCCTATGACCTGTGGCATGGGCGAAGAAAGCAGACGAAATGTCTCACCTGCTCGACTCCGTCGACGCCGCGTCGCTGCGCAGCGACGTCCCGGCCTTCCGCCCGGGCGACACGGTCAACGTCCACGTCCGCGTCATCGAGGGCAACCGCTCCCGTGTGCAGCAGTTCAAGGGCGTTGTGATCCGCCGCCAGGGCGCCGGCGTCCGCGAGACCTTCACGGTCCGCAAGGTCTCGTTCTCCGTCGGCGTCGAGCGCACCTTCCCGGTGCACACCCCGATCGTCGAGAAGATCGAGCTCGTCACCCGCGGTGACGTGCGTCGCGCCAAGCTGTACTACCTGCGTGACCTGCGCGGCAAGGCGGCGAAGATCAAGGAGAAGCGCGAGAACTGAGCGCTTCCGGGGGCTCGCCCCCGCGGGGTCCAAAGCGGGGCCGGATAACATCTGGCCCCGATGGACACCGAAGCACAGCCGACGGAGCGCGACCGCTCCTCCCGCCCTTCCGACTCCGAGGATGCCTCGGACCCAGAGGGGCAGGAGGGACGGTCGCGTTTCGCGTTGGTGTCGCGGATCACCGAGTGGCTCCCGGGCGGGCGGATCAGCCTGACCCTGCTGGTCTTCCTGGTCTTTCTGCTGCTGCTCAACACGTTCGTGCTGCGGCCGTTCGAGATCCCCAGCGGATCCATGGAGTCCGGATTGAGGATCGGCGACCGCGTTCTCGTAAATAAGTTGGCGTACCGTTTCGGTGCCGAACCACGGCGCGGTGATGTTGTCGTGTTCGATGGAACTGGGTATTTCGGGGATGCCGACTACATCAAACGCGTTGTGGGTGTGGGGGGAGACCACGTGGTCTGCTGTGACAACGAGGGGAGGATCCAGGTGAACGGCCGGTCGGTCGACGAGTCGACGGTCCTGTACCCCGGCGACAGCCCGTCGACGGTGCGGTTCGACGTCGTCGTGCCCGACGGCACCCTGTTCGTCCTCGGCGACCACCGCAGCGCGTCCAGCGACTCCCGCGACCATCTGGGCTCGCCCGGCGGCGGCATGGTCCCGGTCGACGACGTCATCGGTCGCGCCGACTGGATCGTATGGCCGACCGCCCACTTGACCCGCCTGCACCGTCCCGACGCCTACGCGCGCGTGCCCGCAGCCGCAGCGGAGGGCACGCATGGGTAACCGGGGCAGGCCGCGTGGCGTATCAGGCAATGCCGCCGACAATCTGCTGCCCACCGGTGCCCGGCGTGCCGCCAGCCCGGCCGGCGGTCGTACGCGCGCGGAGCGACGCAAGCTCCAGCGCAAGGTCAAGCGGCGCCGCAGGCGCTCCGCGATGAAGGAGATACCCCTCCTCGTCGGCGTAGCCGTGCTCATAGCGCTCGTCCTGAAGACCTTCCTCGTCCAGGCCTTCGTGATCCCGTCCGGCTCCATGGAGCAGACGATCCAGATCGGCGACCGCGTCCTGGTCGACAAACTCACCCCCTGGTTCGGCTCGAAGCCGCAGCGCGGGGACGTCGTCGTCTTCAAGGACCCCGGCGGCTGGCTCCAGGACGAGCAGACGACGGTGAAGAAGGAGGACCCCGTCGTCATCAAGCAGGTCAAGGAGGCACTCACCTTCATCGGCCTGCTGCCGTCCGACGACGAGAAGGACCTCATCAAGCGCGTTGTCGGCGTCGGCGGGGACCGCGTGAAGTGCTGTGACACGCAAGGACGGGTCACCGTCAACGGCGTTCCCCTGACCGAGGACTATCTGTACCCCGGCAACGCCCCCTCCACCCAGGAGTTCGACATCACCGTCCCGCAGGGCCGGCTCTGGGTGATGGGCGACCACCGCGCCAACTCCGCGGACTCCCGGGTGCATCAGGACCAGGAGTACGGCGGTACGGTCTCCGAGGACGAGGTCGTCGGACGGGCCATGTGGATCGCCTGGCCCTTCGGTCACTGGAGCACCTTGGACGAGCCGAGAACCTACGCTTCCGTGTCCGACTCGGCGACCGGGTCGACCGCGTCCGACTCGCTGTCGCATAGGGTTGCTTCCGACGATTCGACCGGAACGATCCAACTCCCGACCCCTGCGGAACTCCCGCTCGTTATGGGAGTGGTGGGCCTGCGCCGCGTATGGGGCAGGCAGCGGCACAGAGTAAGGAGTTGGCGTGGGGGATGTGGCGGTTGGCGCACGGTCCGGGCACGACGGCGAGGAGCACCGCGGACACCCCGTGGACGCAGCCGACCCGGCCGCGGACGGCGCCGTGACCTCCGGGAATGACTCCGGAGGCGACGGAGAAGGGCCGGGCGGGCAGCCCCCGACCGGTGGTGACGGGTCGGGAGCGGCCCGCACGCCGAAGAAGCAGCGTTCGTTCTGGAAAGAGTTGCCCATCCTCATCGGCATCGCGCTCGTCCTCGCGCTGCTGATCAAGACGTTCCTGGTGCAGGCGTTCTCGATCCCCTCGGACTCGATGCAGAACACCCTCCAGCAGGGTGACCGGGTCCTGGTCGACAAGCTCACCCCCTGGTTCGGCTCCGAGCCCGAGCGCGGCGAGGTCGTCGTCTTCCACGATCCCGACAACTGGCTGGCCGGTGAGCCCACTCCGGACCCGAACGCCCTGCAGACCTTCCTCAGCTGGATCGGCCTCATGCCGTCGGCGGAGGAGAAGGACCTCATCAAGCGCGTCGTCGGCGTCGGCGGCGACACGGTCGAGTGCGAGGGCACCGGCCCGCTCAAGGTCAACGGCAAGGCGCTGAGCGAGGCGTCCTACGTCTACCCCGGCAACACGCCGTGCAGCCAGGACGACCAGGGCGGCCAGTTCAAGGTGAAGGTGCCCGAGGGCTTCATCTGGGTCATGGGCGACCACCGGCAGAACTCCCGCGACTCGCGCTACAACCAGTCCGACGAGAACCACGGCATGGTCCCCGTCGACGAGGTCGTCGGCCGCGCCATCGTGATCGCCTGGCCGATCAACCGCTGGGACAACCTGCCCGTTCCGGACACCTTCGAGCAGAACCTCGGCGCCCGGTCCGCCGCTCTCACGGTCGCGCCGCAGGGGCTCGCCCTGGCCGGTGCGGTGCCGCTGGTGCTGTGGCGCCGGAGCCGGATCAAGGCGGCCGAGACCCGCTGAGACGCCTGACGCGCCTTCCCGGTGCCGGAGCCTGGTGGCGGGAGCTTGGCACCGGGGGTCTGGCACGCGGAGCTTGGAAAAGCTTTGCCGAGCCGGTGGCCGGGGGCGCTCGGGAGGGGCTGCCCGGTGTCGGTACCGCCGGGTAAGGTGCGGACCCATGGGTGGCGAGAGCACGACACGTACGGCGCCGCGTAGCGGTGGCGCGAGCAGGGGCCCGGCGGGCAGCCGGACCGGACAGCGGTTGTCCGGGCTGGCCGTGGCGCTGGGCCTGGTGCTGTTCCTGGGCGGCTTCGCCTGGGGAGCGGTGGTCTACCGGCCGTACACCGTGCCCACCAGTTCGATGGCGCCGACGATCGGCGCGGGCGACCGGGTGCTGGCCCAGCGCGTCGACGGCGGTGACGTACGCCGGGGCGACGTCGTGGTCTTCACTGACAAGACCTGGGTGACCAACGCCCCCGTCGTCAAGCGTGTGGTCGCCGTCGGCGGCGACACGGTGGCCAGCACGGGCGGCAAGCTGACCGTCAACGGCAAGCAGATCGACGAACCGTATCTGGCCGATGACGGCTTGGCCGATCTCCAGAACTTCCCGACGGTCACGGTGCCGAAGGGCAGGCTCTTCCTGCTCGGTGACGAGCGCAGCGGCTCCCTGGACTCCACGGCCCACCTCACGGACGCCGCCAAGGGCACCGTGGCGCGCAGCGCCGTGTCGGCCCGGGTGGACGCCGTCGTGTGGCCCATGAACGGCATGCTGGTGCGCCCCACGAGCTTCGAACAGCTCGGCGCGCTGTCGTCGCCGGGGCCGCTGCGGACGATGGTCGCGCTGATCGTCGGCGGCGGGGTGCTCGTCCTCGGCGGTGGCGCGTACGGTCCGATCGCGAACCGGCTGAGCAAGCGTCCCCGGACCGGCACGGGGCCCGCGGATGCCCGCTGAGGCGACGCACGTGAGCGAGGACCCGTACGGCGACTCGTACGACGGTGGGCTGCGCAAGGTCGCCCGAGTCGTCCTCCTGGACCCGCAGGACCGCGTTCTGCTGCTGCACGGCCATGAGCCGGAGGATCCCGCCGACGACTGGTGGTTCACCCCGGGCGGCGGCCTCGAGGGCGACGAGACCCGCGAGGAAGCCGCGCTGCGGGAACTCGCCGAGGAAACCGGCATCACGGAGGTCGAACTCGGCCGCGTGCTGTGGCGGCGCATGTGCTCCTTCCCGTTCGCGGGGCGTCGCTGGGACCAGGACGAGTGGTACTACCTGGCCCGCACGACACAGACGGAGACACGGGCCGTGGCCCTCACCGAGCTGGAGCGGCGTAGCGTCGTCGGAGCGCGCTGGTGGACGTGTGAGGAACTTGCCCAGGCACATGAGACGGTGTATCTGACCAGACTCGCCGAGCTGCTGCGCACACTGCTCGACGAAGGTCCCCCCGCCGAGCCCGTGACCCTTGACTCCGAAATTGTCTAGGTACTGACGGGACTGGCGCACAATGGTGGGATCGCACGGCTGAAGGGGAACATGCCATGAGCGCCGAGGACCTCGAAAAGTACGAGACCGAGATGGAGCTCAAGCTCTATCGGGAGTACCGCGATGTCGTCGGTCTGTTCAAGTACGTGATCGAGACCGAGCGGCGTTTCTACCTGACCAACGACTACGAGATGCAGGTGCACTCGGTCCAGGGTGAGGTGTTCTTCGAGGTGTCCATGGCGGATGCCTGGGTGTGGGACATGTACCGGCCGGCGCGTTTCGTGAAGCAGGTCCGCGTGCTCACATTCAAGGACGTGAACATCGAGGAGTTGAACAAGAGCGACCTCGAGCTTCCCGGTGGATGACGCCCGGTGACATTTCACCCGCGGGGGTGAGGAAGTTATCCACAGCGGCGGACTTGTCCACCAAGATCCAATAGCTTGCTGAGCTGCCCTCATCGTTGGCGCCGGAGGTGGTGCCGACATGAACGCACGCAGTGCACTCGGCAGGTACGGCGAGGATCTGGCCGCGCGGCGGCTGGCCGAGGCCGGCATGACGGTTCTGGAGCGCAACTGGCGCTGTGGCAGGACCGGAGAGATCGACATCGTCGCCCGGGACGGCGATGCGGTGGTCTTGTGCGAGGTGAAGACCCGCAGGGCCGGCGGCTACGAGCATCCGATGGCAGCGGTCACCCCCGAGAAGGCGCAGCGCCTGAGGGGCCTCGCTGAACACTGGGTCCACGCTCATGGCGGGGCGCCACCCGGAGGCGTCCGCATCGACCTGGTCGGCATCGTCCTGCCCGACCGCGGCGCGCCCGTGGTCGAGCACGTGCGGGGGGTGGCCTGACATGGGGTTCGCGCGTACGTGCTCGGTGGCTCTCGTGGGCGTCGAGGGGGTGGTGGTCGAGGTCCAGGCGGACCTGGAGCCGGGCGTCGCGGCGTTCACGTTGGTGGGACTGCCGGACAAGAGCCTGACGGAGAGCCGGGACCGGGTGCGGGCGGCCGTCGTCAACTCGGGCGGGCAGTGGCCGCAGAAGAAGCTCACCGTCGGGCTCAGCCCGGCATCGGTGCCCAAGGCGGGCAGCGGGTTCGACCTGGCCGTCGCGTGCGCCGTCCTCGGCGCCTCCGAGCGGATCGACCCGCGGGTGCTCGCCGACATCGTGATGATCGGTGAGCTGGGTCTGGACGGACGGGTGCGTCCCGTGCGGGGCATCCTGCCCGCGGTGCTGGCCGCCGCGGACGCCGGCTATGAGCAGGTGGTCGTGCCGGAGTGCGCCGCGGCCGAGGCGTCGCTGGTGCCGGGCGTGTCCGTCCTGGGGGTGCGCAGCCTGCGCCAGCTGATCGCCGTGCTCTCGGACGAACCCGTGCCCGACGAGGAACCCGACGACCTGGGCCGGCCGGATCCGCTGCTCGCGGGTCTGCGCGTGCCGGGGACGGGCGCGGCAACAGGCATCCACAGCATGGGAGCCGCCCAGCCCGACCATGGACACGATCTGGCCGACGTGGTGGGCCAGATGTCGGCGCGTACGGCCGCGGAGGTCGCAGCCGCGGGTGGGCATCACCTGTTCCTGGAGGGGCCGCCGGGCGCCGGCAAGACGATGCTGGCGGAGCGGCTGCCGGCCATCCTGCCCCGGCTCGCCAGGGAGGAGTCGCTGGAGGTCACAGCGGTGCACTCGGTGGCGGGGCTGCTGCCGCCGGGCAAGCCCCTGATCGACGTTGCCCCCTATTGCGCCCCGCATCATTCGGCGACGATGCAGGCGCTCGTCGGCGGCGGCCAGGGCATCGCGCGGCCCGGCGCGGTGTCCCTGTCCCACCGGGGTGTCCTCTTCCTGGACGAGACGCCGGAGTTCGGCAGCCAGGCCCTCGACGCCCTGCGGCAGCCGCTGGAAGCAGGGCATGTCGTCATCGCGCGCAGTGCGGGCGTCGTGCGCTTCCCGGCGAAGTTCCTGATGGTGCTGGCGGCCAACCCATGCCCGTGCGGTCGCTTCTCCCGGACGGACGACCTGTGCGAGTGTCCGCCCTCGGCGATCCGTCGCTATCAGGCGCGGCTGTCCGGGCCGCTGCTCGACCGAGTCGACCTCCGGGTCGAGGTGGACCGTGTCACGCGCGCCCAGCTGACCGAGCGCGGGGCCCGCGGTGAGTCCACCGCCACGGTCGCCGACCGGGTGCGCGTGGCCCGTGAGCGGGCGTCGGCCCGGCTTGTCGGAACCCCGTGGCGGACCAACAGCGAGATCCCCGGACGTGAGCTGCGCAGCCGCTGGTACGCGGCGATCGGCGCCATGGACGAGGCGGAACGGAACCTGGAACGCGGCGTCCTGACCGCCCGCGGACTCGATCGCGTTCTGCGCGTCGCCTGGACCGTCGCCGACCTCGTCGGCCATGACCGGCCCGACGCGACGGACGTCGCCCTGGCACTCCAGCTCCGCACCGGTGTGCCGCGCGGTGTGCCCATGGCCATCGGGGCGCTGACATGAACGGGAGTGCGGCCCCGGACGACGAACTGCTCGGCCGGGCCTTCCTCAGCCGGGTCGTCGAGCCCGGTGACGAGGTCGCCGGCCGGTGGGTGCGGGAGTACGGCGTGGGGGAAGTCGTGCGGCGGCTGCGGGAGGGGACGGAGGCGTTGCCGGGGGTGAGCTACAAGCGCTGGGACGGGCTGCGGGCTCGGGGGCTGCGGGCCGAGCCCGGCCGGGACCTCGCCGTCGCCCGGGAGACGGGAGTGCGGTTTGTCTGCCCGGGGGACGTCGAGTGGCCGGGGCAGCTCGACGATCTGGGGGACGCCCGGCCGATCGGCTTGTGGGTGCGAGGACCGGCCAGCCTGCGGATCTGGGCCTTGCGGTCCGTGGCCGTCGTCGGGGCCCGGGCCTGTACCGAGTACGGCGCGCACATGGCGGCCACGCTGGCCGGCGGGCTCGCCGAGCGGGGCTGGGTGGTCGTGTCCGGGGGCGCCTACGGGGTCGACGGTGCCGCTCATCGGGGTGCCCTCGGCGCCGGCGGAGCCACCGTCGCCGTGCTGGCCTGCGGCGTCGACCGGCCCTATCCGCGCGGGCACACCCAGTTGATCAACAGGATCGCGGAACAGGGACTCGTGATCGGGGAACTGCCGCCGGGGGACCATCCGACGCCCAGCAGATTCATCGTGCGGAACCGGGTGATCGCGGCGCTGACACGAGGCACGGTGGTCGTGGAGGCCGCCCACCGCAGCGGCTCGCTGGTCACCGTGCGGGCCGCACAGCGGCTCGGACGTCACACGATGGGAGTCCCGGGCCCGGCCACCAGTAGCCTCTCCGCGGGCGTGCACGAACTCCTGCGCGGTGACGCCGTGCTTGTCACCGACGCCGCCGAGGTCATCGAACTCGTGGGCGACATGGGAGAGCTGGCGCCGGAGCGGCGCGGGCCCGTCCTCCCGCGTGACCTGCTGGAGCCGGCGGCGCGCAGAGTCCTGGCCGCGCTGCCCGGTCGTCACGCGGCGCGGGCGGACGAGGTGGCACGCGGCGCGCAGACCACCGAGGACGACGCGATCGCGAGACTGTACGAACTCCGCTCACTTGGTTACGTCGAACGACACGGCGACAGCTGGAAGTTGACACGCCAGGCGATGATCTCCGTTCGCGCCGGTCGGAGCCGTTGTTGACCGAGCGTGTTCGGCCGTACGGGGGAACACGGACGCCCTTGAGAATTCCCCCAGTTGGGGTGTTCATGTGATCACGTAGAGCGACCGTAATGACCCGGCGGGACGTCCAGCGGAACGTATCTGCGCACGGCTTCTGCTCCGCCCTTCGCGCACCGCGACACTTCAGTCACGCTACGCTCACGTGGATTCCGGCTCAGACCGGCACCTCGACATCGGAAGGTCCCCAGAACGGCACCAGCGCGACATCAGACCGACAGCTCCACCAGGCACCCCCACTTCACGGCAGAACGGCACAAGGCGACGAATGCCCCAGCACACCTCCGGGTCCGACCGGGCGGCGATCCCCCCAGCCGCCCGTGACGGTGGCAGCGTGCGGCCGCCCGCTCCCTCGACGCTCGACGAGCTGTGGCGGTCGTACAAGGCGACGGGGGACGAGCGGTTGCGCGAGCAGCTGATCCTGCACTACTCGCCGCTCGTCAAGTACGTGGCGGGCCGGGTGAGCGTCGGCCTGCCGCCCAACGTGGAGCAGGCCGACTTCGTGTCCTCCGGGGTCTTCGGGCTCATCGACGCGATCGAGAAGTTCGACATCGACCGGGAGATCAAGTTCGAGACGTACGCGATCACGCGGATCCGCGGCGCGATGATCGACGAGCTCAGGGCCCTGGACTGGATCCCGCGGTCGGTGCGGCAGAAGGCGCGCAACGTGGAGCGGGCGTACGCGACGCTGGAGGCGCGGCTGCGGCGCACGCCGACGGAGGCGGAGGTGGCCGTCGAGATGGGGATCGCGGTGGACGAACTCCACGCGGTCTTCAGCCAGTTGTCGCTGGCCAACGTGGTGGCCCTGGAGGAGTTGCTGCACGTCGGCGGCGAGGGCGGCGACGGGCTGAGCGTCATGGACACGCTGGAGGACACCGCCGCGGACAACCCCGTGGAGGTGGCCGAGGACCGGGAGCTGCGGCGGTTTCTGGCGCGGGCGATCAACACCTTGCCCGAGCGGGAGAAGACCGTGGTGACGCTGTACTACTACGAGGGACTCACGCTGGCCGAGATCGGGAACGTGCTGGGCGTGACCGAGAGCCGGGTGAGCCAGATCCACACCAAGTCCGTGCTCCAGCTGCGCGCGAAGCTGGCCGGCTTCGGCCGTTGACCTGGCGGGACGCGTGCGGGGTTGGGCGTAGAGACTCCCGTCGGCGGTGGTGCGTCCGTAGAGTGGTCGATGTGCCAAGGATTCGAGCGGCCTCCGTGGCCGAGCACCGGTCGATGCAGCGAGCCGCCCTGCTGGACGCGGCTCGTTCCCTGTTGTCCGAGGGCGGGACGGAGGCGCTGACCTTCCCGGCTCTCGCCGAGCGGACGGGCCTCGCGCGATCGTCCGTGTACGAGTACTTCCGCTCCCGGGCCGCCGTGGTCGAGGAGCTGTGCGAGGTCGACTTTCCGGTATGGGCCGCGGATGTCTCGGCGGCGATGGAGCGGGAGGCCACGGCCGAGGGCAAGATCGAGGCGTATGTGCGGCAGCAGCTCGCGCTGGTCGGGGACCGGCGGCATCGGGCAGTGGTGGCGATCTCGGCGAGTGAGCTGGACGCCGGAGCCCGGGAGAAGATCCGGGCGGCGCACGGCGGGCTGGTCGCGATGATCGTCGAGGCGCTGGCGGAGATGGGGCACGCGGAGCCGCGGCTGGCGGCGATGCTGTTGCAGGGCGTCGTGGACGCGGCGGTGCGGCGGATCGAGCTGGGGGCGGCGGAGGAGCCTGCGGCGATCACGGATGCGGCTGTCTCGATGGCGTTGCGGGGCGTTCGGGGCTGAGGTTCGGCGGGCGCCGACGCGGGTGGGTTGCGCCGTCCGGTGGCGGTAGGTCCGCGGCGCTGGGCCGACCAGGGTGGGTCGGAGGCCCGACCGGAGCGGGTCGCGCAGCCCGGCGCCGACGCGGGCGCCGCCTCTGCCGCCTCTTTGGGTCGGGAGCCGCCCCAGCGGCACGACTGCCCGCGGCTCGGCCGACCGGTTCGCCTGCGACAGGGCGAGAGTCGCCGACGTCGCCGCTCACAGCGGTCACGGCAGGGCGGGCGTCGGCGGGAACGCCGATCACGGTGGCAACGTCGCCCAGACGGCAACGGCAAGGCGGGTATCGCGGGCAACGCCGCTCACGGCGGCAAGGGCACCCCCAGTACCGGAAGCAGCCTCGACGGCCCCCTGCGCAGCAGCCATGGGGGCAGGAGGGACAGCGGATCCAGGTACGTCGCGCCTCTCCGCAAGCCCCAGTGCACGCACGTCCCCGCGCAGTGCGAGCCACTCTCCTCGACCGTCCCCACGACCTCCCCCGCCTCCACCTCGTCGCCCTTCTTCACCGACACCCGCACCGGCTCGTACGTCACCCGCAACGGTGGATCTCCCGTCCCCGTCAGCTCCACCGACACAACCCCCTTGCCCGCCACCCGGCCCGCGTAGGACACCCGCCCCGCCGCCACAGCCCGTACCGGCGTCCCGGCCGGGGCGGCGAGGTCCACGCCACGGTGGCCGCGGCCGTACGGGGTCGCCGGGGGGTCCCAGCCGCGGAGGATCGGGGGACGTACTCCCACGGGCCAGGCTCGTCCGACCGCCGGCACCGGGGGATCCGGGAGATCCGGGGCCGGTGCGGTGGGCGTGCTCAGGGCGGTCGGGGCCAGTCGTGGGGCCGGGGCCAGCAGGACGGCCGCCGTCAGGAGCAGCAGCAACAGCAGCCGCCCGAAGGCCCTCGCCGTCCTCGCCGTAGTCCTCGCGCATCGCATCTCTCGCATGGCCGTACCGTCCCGCACCCCGGCCGATCATGACCGGGATCTGTGGACAACTCACGGGTTGTGGACAGCGGCGTCACCCGGCACCTCGCGGGTCCCGTACACTTCTTCTGGCGATCCGGGTCACCGGGTCGACTTCGCACGCCCCGACACGGCAACCGGAAACGGCCCGTGTCAGCGCCCCTCGGTCCTTCGTGGCACGGCGCATGTGGGCGTCAGGCGCGGAAGCCGTCCGGCATCCGCGGCACAACCGAGAACATTCAAGGAGATACGGCCATGGCCGTCGTCACGATGCGGGAGCTGCTGGAAAGCGGCGTCCACTTCGGTCACCAGACCCGTCGTTGGAACCCGAAGATGAAGCGCTTCATCTTCACGGAGCGCAACGGCATCTACATCATCGACCTGCTCCAGTCGCTGTCGTACATCGACCGCGCCTACGAGTTCGTCAAGGAGACCGTCGCCCACGGCGGCACGGTCATGTTCGTCGGTACGAAGAAGCAGGCGCAGGAGGCCATCGCCGAGCAGGCCACCCGCGTCGGCATGCCCTACGTCAACCAGCGCTGGCTGGGCGGCATGCTCACCAACTTCTCGACCGTCTACAAGCGTCTGCAGCGCCTCAAGGAGCTCGAGCAGATCGACTTCGAGGACGTCGCCGCGTCCGGTCTGACCAAGAAGGAGCTTCTCGTGCTCTCGCGCGAGAAGGCCAAGCTGGAGAAGACCCTCGGCGGTATCCGCGAGATGCAGAAGGTGCCCAGCGCCGTCTGGATCGTGGACACCAAGAAGGAGCACATCGCGGTTGGTGAGGCCCGGAAGCTCAACATTCCGGTCGTCGCGATCCTCGACACCAACTGCGACCCCGACGAGGTCGACTACAAGATCCCGGGCAACGACGACGCGATCCGCTCCGTCACCCTGCTCACCCGCGTGATCGCCGACGCCGTCGCCGAGGGCCTCATCGCCCGCTCCGGCGTCGCCACCGGCGACAAGGGTGAGAAGGCCGCGGGCGAGCCGCTCGCCGAGTGGGAGCGCGACCTGCTCGAGGGTGAGAAGAAGGCCGACGAGGCCCCGGCCGCCGCCGAGGCCCCTGCCGCTGAGGCTCCGGCCGCCGAGGCCCCCGCTGCCGAGGCTCCCGCCGCCGAGGCCCCCGCGGCTGAGGCTCCGGCCGCCGAGGGCGAGCAGGCCTGACACCGTCAGCGTTGACGGCGGGAGCGGTGACATAAAGTCCGCTCCCGCCGTTCACCCGTAGGTCGACGGAAGGTCAGCGGCTCCCGCCTTCATGGGGGCCGTAGACCCCGTAGATCTTCGATCTTCCAGACTTCGAGAAAGATTCACAGACTCATGGCGAACTACACCGCCGCTGACGTCAAGAAGCTCCGTGAGCTCACCGGCGCCGGCATGATGGACTGCAAGAAGGCGCTGGACGAGGCCGAGGGCAACGTCGAGAAGGCCGTCGAGGCGCTCCGCATCAAGGGCCAGAAGGGCGTCGCCAAGCGCGAGGGCCGCTCCGCCGAGAACGGCGCTGTGGTCTCGATCATCGCTGACGACAACTCCTCCGGTGTCCTCGTCGAGCTGAAGTGCGAGACGGACTTCGTCGCCAAGGGTGACAAGTTCCAGGCCGTCGCCACCGCGATCGCCGAGCACGTCGCCAAGACCTCCCCGGCCGACATCGAGGCGCTGCTCGCCTCCGAGATCGAGGCCGGCAAGACCGTCCAGGCGTTCGTGGACGAGGCCAACGCCAACCTGGGCGAGAAGATCGTCCTGGACCGCTTCGCGCAGTACAGCGACGGCTTCGTGCTCGCGTACATGCACCGCACGATGCCCGACCTGCCCCCGCAGATCGGTGTCCTCGTCGAGCTGGACAAGCCGAACGCCGAGGTCGCCAAGGGCGTCGCCCAGCACATCGCCGCCTTCGCGCCGAAGTACCTCTCCAAGGACGACGTGCCGGCCGAGGTCGTCGAGTCCGAGCGTCGCGTCGCCGAGGAGACCACCCGCGCCGAGGGCAAGCCCGAGGCCGCCCTGCCGAAGATCGTCGAGGGTCGCCTCAACGGCTTCTTCAAGGACGCCACGCTGCTCGGCCAGCCGTACGCGCTCGACAACAAGAAGTCCGTCCAGAAGGTTCTGGACGAGGCCGGTGTCACCCTGAAGCGCTTCTCGCGCATCAAGGTCGGCATCTGAGTCCGTACCGCGATCGACGCCCGACCCCGATAAGGTCGAGGGAAGTCGTCCGCGGACGCCGTCACCACGTACGCGCGCGTGACGGACGACAGCAGATCTGACGAGGAGGCCATTGCCGCGCATGGGATGCGAAACACGCCCCAACCGGCAATGGCCTTCTTCGTATGTGCACCACGTATCAAAGGCGGGATCTCGATGACCACCAAGGCCCAGAAGAGCGACGACGGCAAAGTACGCGGCCGGTTTCTGCTGAAGCTGTCCGGAGAGGCCTTCTCCGGTGGTGGCGGCCTCGGCGTCGACCCGGACGTGGTGCACAAGATCGCCCGCGAGATCGCCGCCGTCGTCCGCGACGGCGCGGAGGTCGCGGTCGTCATCGGCGGCGGCAACTTCTTCCGCGGCGCCGAACTCCAGCAGCGCGGCATGGACCGTGCCCGCTCCGACTACATGGGCATGCTCGGCACCGTGATGAACTGCCTCGCCCTCCAGGACTTCCTGGAGAAGGAGGGGATCGACTCCCGGGTGCAGACCGCCATCACCATGGGCCAGGTCGCCGAGCCGTACATCCCGCTGCGCGCCGTACGGCACCTGGAGAAGGGCCGCGTGGTCATCTTCGGCGCCGGTATGGGCATGCCGTACTTCTCCACCGACACCACCGCCGCCCAGCGCGCCCTGGAGATCGACGCCGAAGCGCTGCTGATGGGCAAGAACGGCGTGGACGGGGTCTACGACTCCGACCCGAAGACCAACCCGGACGCCGTCAAGTTCGACTCCCTCGGCTACGGCGAGGTCATCACCCGCGACCTCAAGGTCGCCGACGCCACGGCGGTCACGCTGTGCCGCGACAACAAGCTCCCGATCCTCGTCTTCGAGCTTCTGGCGGAGGGCAATATCGCCCGCGCCGTCAAGGGTGAGAAGATCGGCACGCTTGTGGGTGAGCAGGGCGGTCGGGGCTGACGCTCCGACAACTCCGACAACGAACCCGTCCGGGGGACGGACGGGGCGGACCCTGACCGGGGGATGGACAATGTCCTGCCGGTCGGGAACCGTGCAGGAAGAAGACGCGACGCAGCCGGCCGCCGCCCCCACCCAGGAACCGCAGCCGGGCCTTTACTCAAGACACGCAGGAGCAAGTGGTGATCGAAGAGACCCTCCTCGAGGCCGAGGAGAAGATGGAGAAGGCCGTCGTGGTCGCCAAGGAGGACTTCGCCGCGATCCGCACCGGCCGTGCGCACCCGGCGATGTTCAACAAGATCGTGGCCGACTACTACGGCGCGCCGACGCCGATCAACCAGCTGGCTTCGTTCTCCGTGCCGGAGCCGCGCATGGCGGTAGTGACCCCGTTCGACAAGACGGCCCTGCGCAACATCGAGCAGGCCATCCGTGACTCCGACCTCGGCGTCAACCCGAGCAACGACGGCAACATCATCCGGGTGGTGTTCCCCGAGCTCACCGAGGAGCGCCGCCGCGACTACATCAAGGTCGCCAAGGGCAAGGCCGAGGACGCGCGCGTGTCCATCCGCTCCGTCCGCCGCAAGGCCAAGGAGGCCATCGACAAGGCGATCAAGGACGGCGACATCGGCGAGGACGAGGGCCGCCGTGCTGAGAAGGAGCTCGAGGACACCACGCACAAGTACGTCGCGCAGGTGGACGAGCTCCTCAAGCACAAGGAAGCGGAGCTGCTCGAGGTCTGATGAACGACTCTTCCTGGGGGGCACCGCCACAAGCCGGGCAAGCCGGTTACTGGGGGGCCGCCGCACGTGGACCTGTCCAGGGGGCTGCCCCGGCGGGTCCCGCGTACGATGCGCCTGAGGCGCAGCAGACTCGCCCCATGCCCATCGTGCCCGACGGACCCGCGTATGGCGGAGACCAGGATGACGACCGGGGGGCCGCTCGGCTGAGCGGCCCCTTGTTCCGCGAACAGCCGCCCCCTGTGCGGCCGTACGACACGCCGCAGGCGCGGCCCTCCGAGGTGGCGCCGCAGAATCCGGAGCCCATGTCCGACGCCTCGCAGCCGGCGCCCCCGCCGCAGAAGAAGAGCGCGGGGCGCGACCTGGGTGCGGCCATAGGAGTCGGTGTCGCGCTCGGCGTGGTGATCGTCGCTTCCCTGTTCGTCGTCAAGGCCGTGTTCGTCGGTGTCGTCGCGGTCGCCGTCGTCGTGGGTCTGTGGGAGCTGACCAAGCGGCTCGATGAGCGCAAGGGCATCAAGGCGCCCCTCGTGCCGCTCGCGATCGGCGGCGCGGCCATGGTGATCGCCGGGTACGCCCGGGGTGCCGAGGGCGCCTGGGTGTCGATGGCGCTGACCGCGCTGGCCGTACTGGTCTGGCGGATGACGGAGCCACCGGAGGGCTACCTCAAGGACGTCACCGCGGGCGTCTTCGCGGCGTTCTACGTGCCGTTCCTGGCGACGTTCGTCGCGATGATGCTGACGGCCGACGACGGGGCCTGGCGTGTCCTGACGTTCCTGCTCCTGACGGTCGTCAGCGACACCGGGGCGTACGCCGTCGGCTGGCGCTTCGGCAAGCACAAGCTCGCTCCGCGCATCAGCCCCGGCAAGACCCGCGAGGGCCTGCTCGGCGCGGTGAGCTTCGCGATGGTGGCGGGCGCGCTGTGCATGCAGTTCCTGATCGACGACGGCACCTGGTGGCAGGGCCTGCTCCTGGGCCTCGCGGTCGCGGCCAGCGCCACGCTCGGTGACCTCGGCGAGTCGATGATCAAGCGGGACCTGGGCATCAAGGACATGGGCACGCTGCTGCCGGGGCACGGCGGGATCATGGACCGGCTGGACTCGCTGTTGCCCACGGCGCCGGTGGTGTGGTTGCTGTTGGTGCTGTTCGTGGGGTCCGGCTGACGGATTGGCCGACCTGAGGAGCCCTCGCTCTTGCCGAGTGGGGGCTCCTGCGCGTGTGGGGCGGGTCGTGGCGCGAGGCGAGAGACGCGTGATGCGTCGCGCGAAGTGCGTGGCGTGAGGCGTGAGGCGCGTGGTGCGAGGCGTGCGATGGTGTCCCGGGGCGTCCGGTGGGACGATTCCGGTGTATGCCCTCAAGGCGCCGCAAAGGGGGTCGTCATGGCCATCATCCGAGAAACCATCGATGTCGACCGCACACCGGACGAGGTCTACGCGTATGTCCTCGAGCCGTCCCATCTGCCGGAGTGGCAGCTGAGCGCCGTCTCGGCCGAACCGCTCGACGAAGGGCCGATCCACACCGGCTCCCGGGTCCGGGTCACCCGGCGCGTCGGCACCCGCGAGGTTCCGATGACCGTGGAGTTCGACGAGCTCGACCCTCCGCACAGCTGGGATCTGCACGGGATCGACGGCCCCGTGAGGCCCCGCACCCACGGTGAGATCGAGCCGCTCGACGGCGGCCGCCGCTCCCGAGTGACGATCGACATCGACTTCGAGGGGCACGGCTTCGGCAAGGTACTGGTGCCCCTCGTCGTCCGACCGCAGGTCCGCAAGGAACTCCCGCGTGACGAGCGACTCCTCAAGGAGAGGCTGGAACGCACGAACGGCTAGCCGTACCGCCCCTACGACGGGCAGACGTACCCTCGCGTCGAACTGATCGCCCTTCCGCGCGCCGGCGATCACGTCGGCCTGCTGAAAGCAGTCCCCGAGGGACTTGGCGCCGAGGTCGCAGCCGGTGACGAGCCCGGCGGTCAGGGCGACGGCGGTCAGGCTGACGGCGCCAGGATGGCGGCGGGCTACGGCAAGGCCTGATGGGCTCGTCGTCCCCCACGTCGCCTCGTCCCCAGTAGCCACCCAGTTGCCGGCCGGCCTTGTTCAGCTCGTCCAGTGACGAGAGCAGCCGGCGCGCCCATACCGTCGCCGCACCGTGGTTGACCGGTTCTTGTCCAGGACGATCGGCCCCCCAACTCCCTTCCGTGGAAGGAGCGAAGCCCCGGCATGTCAAGGAGGCGCCCAAGCCGCCCCGGCCGCCCATCCGCCGAGCGTGTGGTGGCCGTGCTCGGCAAGGACCAGGGCACCGGTGTACTGCTCGCCCCGCATTGTTCCCGGGTCACGGATCTGTCGGCACTCGCTGCTCTGCCGTTGCGCCGCCTTTCACTCGGCGCCGAGCACTTCCCCCCGGCCGCGCTGGACGCCATCAGCACATGGAGACCTTGGAGGAGGGGGAGACGTTCCCCGCGCTCCGTGATCTGCGACTCACCCTGCGCGCCGTGGAGCGCTCCCGCTTCACCGCCGACGAACCACTCGACCTGAAACCGCTGGCCGCGATGACCGACCTCAAAGTGCAGGTCAGGCTACCGATCGACGTCCCGGTCATCGGTAGGGACCTCTTCGGGCGCACTCCCAGATCGCAGGACGAGACGGTCGACTAGGGCTTCTCGCCGGTCTGTGCTCCCGGCGGGCAGGGCCTGGACCGGTTACCCCGTGATCGATGAGACGTCGCCCGAGCGCGAGGAGCGGTCCACAAGGCGGAGGCACGCGGCCAGAAGAGCGCGAAAGGCGGGACCGACAGCGTTCGTCTGCGCTGATGGCGTCAGTGCGATGGCGCATCTCGGCGCCCCCACCGAAGCACCGGTCGCGTGCCTGAGCGGGTGGGTCAGAAGATCGGCGTCTGCGCTTCGATGTCGTTGAGTCCTTCCTCCATGGTCAGCGACGGCAGTACGCGGACACGGTTCCAGTGGGGGAGGCGAGTCTCCATCAGCAAGCGGTCGACGTTCTCGACTTTCTCGGACTGTACGACCATGACAATCGTGTGTTCACGGTTGACGAAGGGGCCGGCCACGATCTCGACGCCTGCCTTCTGGGCCAGGTTCGGGATGTCAGGGGCGGCCTGCAGCATCAGGTCGCGCGTTGTCGCGTTGGAGGTCGGACAGACTTCCGGAGTGTGGGTCGCGATCAGGACGAAATGCATCTCAAGGTTCCCTTCACTCGAGGGCCCTTGATCTCAGCCTAGGCCGCCCCGAGGTACTCCGCGAACGGTGATCCCGGCTCCGACCAGCGGAGGAGGGTTCACGCCCGGAGCGTCACGGCCGGGCTACCTGACCTGGCCTTCATCTTCTCCTGGCTGTTCGTCGCGCCTGTCCAGGATCTCGTCTCGGGTCAGGTACCGAGGGCTCTCCGGGGGTGGGGCCGCCCCAGGGGCCATGAGTTCGGTGAGGAGCCTGCTCAGGTCGTCCGTGGACAGCGCCAGGCCCAGGGTTTGCACGATGCGCAGAGCACAGTCCCGGATGGACTGAGCGTCCTGATCGGGCACCGCCGTGCTCCGAATCTCGTCGCACACCCGGCTGAACTGCTCAGCGCTGATCGCTGGCCGACTTACCGGTTGCGCCATGGTGTGCTCCTCCTGGTTGAGTGGGCCGTTCACCCCGCTCTTCCAGAAAGCGCTGAGCGTACCCCGACGTCAACTGGAGAGGACAGGGGCCCTGGAGCTTGCCTGCCAGTGCTCTGTTCGTGGCGTGCGAAGGTTTCTACCTGCATGGATGGCTCGTCCCCCAGGGGGAGCCGGGCCGTCTGCGGGCCGTCCGAGGGTGGCCGGCGACGACAGGCGATGACCATCAGCGACCACCACTCGGGACTTCAGCCGCAGGGCAGGAAATTTGATCTGCGGACGCATTGGACGGCAACGGCCCGCATGTGCGGAGCCACGACGGCAGGCGCCTCATCTCAGCGGGATAGAACTTTCCCTATTTCATGAATTTCCCTACTTCATCAAGGCGGCTCGCTCCGCTCCCCGCGCGCGGCCTGCCGGTCACGGCCTCGCTGGTGTGAAGGTCGGTCAACGCCGGATCAGCAGCAGCCGCCCGCAGTGACCGGTTCCTTCGAGCCGGTGTCGGCCGAGGCCGAGGTGCAGCAGGTGCTGCCCTGCTGCTTGGCCAGGGAGTTGGCATCGGCCTTGACGACGTAGACCTCCCAGGGCTCCTGGCCAGGGCCGTGGACCCAGACTTTGTCCTGGAGGGCGTAGCAGCAGGTGGTGTCGTTCTCCTCGGTCGTCGCCAGGCCGGCGTCACTCAGGCGGGCGGTGGCGGCGTGAACGGCCTCCGTCGACTCCACCTCGACGCCGAGGTGGTCCAGGCGGGTGTCCTCGTCCGGGGTGCCTTCGATCAGGACGAGCTTGAGCGGGGGCTCGGCGATGGCGAAGTTGGCGTAGCCGTCGCGGAGTTTGGCGGGCTCGGTGCCGAAGAGTCGGCTGTAGAAGGCAATGGACGCGTCGAGATCCGGGACTCGCAGGGCCAGCTGTACGCGGGACATGGCGATCCTCCTTGTGCAGGTGTGGGGTCAGCAGCCGCCCGACGTGGATGCCGGGGCGCCAACTCCGATCTGGAGAGTGGTGGGGGCGGCGCAGCATCCACCGCCGGACTCCTCGGCGTTCTCCGGCTCGTCGAACAGACCCGCGCCGCCGCACACGCCCGTTTCCGGGAGGGTGAGTTCGACGCGCTCGGCGGCCTCTTGGTCGCCTGCGAGCGAGGCGGTGATGGAGCGCACCTGCTCGTAGCCGGTCATGGCGAGGAACGTCGGGGCGCGGCCGTAGGACTTCATGCCGACCAGGTAGACGCCCTGTTCCGGGTGGGAGAGTTCGTTGACGCCGTGCGGGTAGACCGTGCCGCAGGAGTGGAGGTTGGGGTCGATGAGCGGCGCGAGTGCAGTCGGGGCCTGGAGGCGCTCGTCGAGGCCGAGTCGGAGCTCTGAGAGGAAGGACAGGTCGGGGCGGAAGCCGGTGAGGACGATGACCTCGTCGACCGGGTCGAGGCGGCGGCCGTCCTCCGCGACGATGACGAGCCGGTCGCCGTCGCGTTCCACGGCCTGTGAACGGAAGCCGGTGACGGCGCTCGCGTGGCCGGCTTCGACGGCTGCCTTGGCGCGCAGGCCGAGTGCGCCGCGGGCGGGGAGCTGGTCGGCCTCGCCGCCGCCGTACGTGTTGTCGCTGATTCCGCGGCGCAGGATCCACACCGCGTGTGTGCCGTCGTTCTCCTTCGCGAGGTCGGCGAGGAGGGCGAGGGCGGTGAAGGCGGAGGCGCCCGAGCCGACGACGGCGGTGCGCTTGCCCGCGTACCGGGCGCGAACAGCCGGGTCACTCAGGTTGGGAACGCGGTAGGCGATGCGGTCGGCAGCGGTCTTCTCGCCGAGGGCGGGCAGGCCGTCGGCGCCCATCGGGCTCGGGACGGACCAGGTGCCGGAGGCATCGATGACGGCGCGTGCGGTGATCCGCTCCTCGCGCCCGTCCGAGGTCTCGACATGCACGGTGAAGGGCTGCTCGTCGCGGCCGGAGTCGACGATGCGGTCGCGGCCGGCGCGGGCGACGCCGGTCACCGTGGCGCCGTAGCGGACCTTGTCGCCGAGGACGTCGGCGAGCGGCTGGAGGTGGCGCTCGGCCCAGTCGCCGCCGGTCGGGTAGGTGGACGCGTCGGGGCGGACCCAGCCAGTCGGGGCCAGGAGTTTCTCGGCGGCCGGGTCGATGAGCTCGCCCCAGGTCGAGAACAACCGAACGTGCGACCACTCGCGCACAGCGCTGCCAGCCGTTGGGCCGGTCTCCAGGACCAGGGGTTCAATGCCGCGCTCGACGAGATGGGCAGCGGCAGCCAGGCCGATAGGTCCGGCGCCGATGACCACGACGGGCAGCTGGTCGGCGGTGAGCGCGTTCACGAGATTCCCCTTTGCTTCGACATCCGTCGATCTCTTGCGCTGCCAAGCATTACACCTGTATCGACAAGCGTCAACATAGACATTCATCGAATCTGTAGCTCGGCATGGGGTGGGCAGGCGTAGCGGCGCTCGGACACGCCACCTCTCCAGGGCCTGGGGCCGACGGACCCTCGCATCGTTAGTTCGACATGTGTCAACATAGATGTATGTCGAATACGAAGGTGCTACCGCTGCTGGAACCCGCCCCCGGCGAGGCTGCGGCGCCGTGCTGCCCACCGGTCACCGAGCGGCCTTTCACCGCGGAGGAGGCCGAGACGGCCGCGCGGATGTTCAAGGCGCTCGGCGACCCGGTGCGGCTTCGGCTGTTCTCGGCTGTGGCCTCGCACGAGGGCGGCGAGGCTTGTGTGTGCGACATCTCCGACGTAGGCGTCTCCCAGCCGACCGTCTCCCACCACCTGAAGAAGCTCAAGGAAGCCGGGCTGCTCACGTCCGAGCGGCGCGGCACCTGGGTCTACTACCGAGTCGAGCCGACAGTCCTCGCGGCGATGGGGCAGCTGCTGATCAAGGCCGGGCCGACCGCGGCCTGATCGCCATAGCCGTGGGCTGCCACGCTCGCAGTGTCGGGGTGGCTCAATTGCCGCGCGGCGCGTACATCAGTACCGCCGGTGGTGGTTGCGGTTCGGGACAGCGGGCCCCACAGCGTTCAGCCATCTGAAGGCAACCGGCGCCCAGGGCTACCGGTCGCGGGGGCGTGCCCGGTGAACGAGGTGCCCGGTCAGCGTCCCGGCCAGCACGCCCCAGGCCAGGCCCGACCAACTCCCGCCCGTCACCGTGACGACCATCATCACTACGGCACCCGCGGCGACCGCCGTCCGGTCGCGGGCGACGCCCCATGTGACGCGGGCGGAGCCCGGAGACCGGAGTTCGGTGACCGCGGTGCCGATCGCCAGGGCGGCGGCGAAGACGACTGGTGCGATCAGCCCCGAGTCCATGTCGTCATCTCCTCGCGATCATGAAGGATGCGCCGCCAGTTACCGCTGCGACGTACGCGTCACTCGGCGGCTGTCCGGCCGGGAAGGAAGATTAGGGCCACGAGCGCCAAGCCGACCACGGCGCCGACGAGTTGCATGCCGATGAAGCCCACGACCGAGCCCGGGGCGATGCCGGCGAACGTGTCGGTGAACGCACGGCCGATCGTCACGGCCGGGTTGGCGAAGGACGTGGACGAGGTGAACCAGTACGCGGCGCCGATGTAGGAGGCGACCGCGACGGGGGCGAAGCGGAGGCGGTCGGTGCGGGCCAGGCCGAAGATCAGCAGGATCAGCCCGGCCGTCGCGACGACCTCGCCCAGCAGCAGGTGCCCGGCCGAGCGGTCGTGGGTGGACCACTTCACCAGCGGTTCGCCGAACATCGCGTCGGCCAGGATCGCGCCCGCGATGGCACCGACGATCTGGGTCGGGACGTAGACAGCGGCCTCCCGCAACGTCACACCGGGGCCGCCGCGGCGAGCGTTCCACCACTCGGCGAGGGTGACGGCGGGATTGAAGTGCGCGCCGGACACCGGGCCGAGCAGCAGGATCAGCACGCCCAGGCCGAAGACGGTGGCCGTGGAGTTCGCGAGCAGTTGCAGGCCGACATCCTCGGTGAGTTCGGTTGCCTGGATGCCGGAGCCGACCACCACCGCCACGAGTGCCGCGGTGCCGACCAGTTCGGCCGCGGCCCGGGCGAGCAGTGGCGGTGCCTGGGGCGGGGTGGCGCCCGGAGCGGGCTGCGGGTCGGTCGCGACCACGTCGGGGGCTATCGGGGATTCCTCGGCTCTGTCGTGCTCGGCAGCCTCGGTGGCGGTCAACTGGACTCCTCGGTGCAGGTCGCCGCAGGGGCGGGGATCAGGGGCAGGACCGCTTGACGTTGTTCTCGGCGGTGGTGCGCGCGGTCTCCGCCAAGTCGGCGAACTGGCCCGCGAGGGAGGCGATGACGTCGGGCTTGAGCCGGTAGTAGGTGAACCGGCCGCACGGCTCGGTCTCCACGACCCCGGCCTCGCGCAGCACCTTCAGGTGGTTGGAGAGGTTGGTCTGTCTGGCCCCCGTCTCCTCGATCAGGTGCGTGGTGCAGAGCGTCTCCTTGGCGAGCAGGGTGACGATCTGGAGGCGGAGCGGGTCCGCGAGAACCCGCAACAGATCAGTGTCGACTGACGTCAGCATGGGCTGATAATCTCACATCACTCCGGACTGATACCAGCCTGGGCTGATCTTTGGGACCCGTCTCCCCACGCCCGTGGGGACCCATGCCGCGAAGGGGGTTCCCATGACCGCATCCCCGCCCCCCGTCCTGCCCGACGACCGCCTAGCGTCCGGCATAGCCCGCCTCGCCCTGCACTACCGCGGACGCTTCTCCGCCGAGACGATCCAGCGCCTGGTCATCGACTCCTACGAGCGGCTGGCCGAGCACGCCCGGGTCCGTACTCACCTGGTGGTGCTGGCCGAGCACCTGGCAACCGAGCGCTTGGACGCCCTCGCCCACATCGAGGGCGCACCGGGGTGCGGCCTGCCCCGGGTGCCGTTCGTGTGCAGCCACAACGCCGGCCGCTCTCAAATGGCCGCCGCCCTCCTCGCCCACCGCGCGGGCGGACACGTGGTCGTCTCCTCCGCGGGCACAGACCCTGCGGCCGAGGTCGAACCGGTCGTCGCCCAGGCGCTCACCGAGGCCGGTGCGGACTTTGCGGACGCGTTCCCCAAGCCGCTGACCGACGAGGTCGTGCAGGCGGCCGACATCGTCATCACGGTGGGATGCGGGGACGCCTGCCCCGTGCTGCCGGGCCGTCGATACCTGGACTGGCCGGTCACCGACCCCGAGGGCGCCCCGATCGCCGTCGTCCGCCACATCCGCCACATCCGCGACGAGATCGACGCCCACATCACCGAACTCCTCGCCTCCCTGCCGAGCACCTGAACCCACCCCCTGCACAACCCGCTTGATCCATTCACGAAGGAAGAACCGATGTCCTCCAGCCCGCTCGCCTCCGTGCTGTTCGTCTGCGTCCACAACGCAGGGCGCTCCCAGATGGCCGCCGGATTCCTCAGCCACCTCGCGGGCGACCGGATCGAGGTCCGCTCCGCCGGCTCCATCCCCGGCGACCAGGTCAACCCTTCCGCCGTCGAGGCCATGCACGAGGTCGGCATCGACATCTCCGCGGCCCAGCCGAAGGTCCTCACCACCGAGGCCGTCCAGGCCTCCGACTACGTCATCACCATGGGCTGCGGCGACGCCTGCCCGATCTTCCCCGGCAAGAAGTACCTCGACTGGGCCCTGGAAGACCCCGCGGGCAAGGGCGTCGAGGCCGTCCGCCCCATCCGCGACGAGATCCACAAGCGCATCGAGGCCCTGATCGCCGAGATCGACGCCACGCAGGAGGCGTGAGTCCGGACTCGGCCGGAGACGGCATACGCCGTCATCATCAGCTCCGGCCCCGCCGGACGACCCGGCCGACGCCGGTCGCGGTTTCCGTCTCATCCAGCGCCGTTCACGGACCTCCAGCCGGGGCCAGAGGCCCACTGCTGCTCACCGGCCAGCCGCCCATGAACGCAGGTGAACGCCTCCGTACGCGGTCCCTGAGCCCACCAGCACAGTTGGAAAGCGTGCACCGAGGAGCGCTCCCGACGTACTGACCCGCGTGCGCCTGCATCGCCTGACACCGCCGGCCCTGAGCCCTGCTCCGTGTCGACTACGTGCCACACGCTGGAAAATCGTTGCTGGCCACTAAACGCAGCCGTCCGCTTTCAGGCTCGCTGGGTGGCAACTGTCACGGCCCAGTCCGCGGGGAGCAAGATCACCGGAGAGGTCGTCGGTCGCCGGCCTTTCGGGGTCTTGATGCGTATGGACGGCGTGCCGGACGCCATCGCGCCGGCGGAGATCACGCGCATGCCGCTGGGGGTGGAGCTTCCGGCCCTCGGGGCCTTGGCCAGCGGTGAGGTCTACTGGCACGACGACCGCAACCACCAGGTCAGGGTCCGGCTCGACGAGTGGCAGGGAGCCGACGCGTGATCGAACCTGGGCCGTCTCTGGGCCGTCCGAGGGTGGTCAGCGGCGACCGGTGACGGCTACTAACGACAGCCGTAGCCAGCCGCACCCGCAGGTCACCCAAGTGGATCTGCGACACTGGGAGAGTTATGCCTGCACCCGGAGAACTCACATTCGCAGCCCCCCGCGGAGCCAAGAAGCCGCCGCGGCACCTTGCCGATCTCACCCCCGGTGAGCGCAAGGACATCGTCGCCGCGATCGGCGAGAAGCCGTTTCGTGCCAAGCAGCTCTCGCAGCACTACTTCGCGCGGTACACGCACGACCCGGAGCAGTGGACCGACATCCCCGCCGGGGCCCGTGCCAAGCTGCGGGAGGAGCTCTTCCCCGAGCTGATGACCGTCGTACGGCATCTGTCGACGGACCAGGGCGACACGCGCAAGACGCTGTGGCGGCTGTTCGACGGGACGCTCGTCGAGTCGGTGCTGATGCGGTACCCGGACCGGGTGACCATGTGCATCAGCTCGCAGGCGGGGTGCGGGATGAACTGCCCGTTCTGTGCGACCGGGCAGGCGGGGCTGGACCGGAATCTGTCGACCGCCGAGATCGTCCATCAGATCGTGGACGGGATGCGGGCGCTCCGGGATGGCGAGGTCCCGGGCGGGCCCGCCCGGCTTTCCAACATCGTCTTCATGGGCATGGGGGAGCCGCTCGCCAACTACAACCGGGTCGTGGGGGCCATCCGGCGGCTCACCGATCCGGAGCCGGACGGGCTCGGGCTTTCCCAGCGCGGCATCACCGTCTCCACCGTCGGGCTCGTCCCGGCCATCCACCGGTTCGCCGACGAGGGCTTCAAGTGCCGGCTCGCGATCTCGCTGCACGCGCCCGACGACGAGCTGCGCGACACCCTGGTGCCCGTGAACACGCGCTGGAAGGTGCGTGAGGTGCTCGACGCCGGGTTCGAGTACGTCGGGAAGAGCGGACGGCGGCTGTCGATCGAGTACGCCCTCATCCGGGACATCAACGACCAGGCATGGCGTGGTGACCGGCTCGGGCGGCTGCTCAAGGGCAAGCCGGTGCATGTGAACCTGATTCCGCTGAACCCGACGCCCGGGTCGAAGTGGACCGCCTCCCGGCCCG
Organism: Streptomyces viridochromogenes; assembly: GCF_001270495.1. Classification (GTDB taxonomy): domain Bacteria; phylum Actinomycetota; class Actinomycetes; order Streptomycetales; family Streptomycetaceae; genus Streptomyces; species Streptomyces viridochromogenes_A. Next base: position 23,898 of record NZ_LGUR01000241.1, on the reverse strand, counting down.
AGGACGAGAAGGCGTTCGTCGAGGCCATCGCCGCCCATGGTGTGCCGGTGACGATCCGGGACACCCGTGGTCAGGAGATCGACGGAGCGTGCGGGCAGCTCGCCGCGACCGAGCGGTAGTCTGGCCACCGTAAGACCGCCGTAAGTACATCTTCATATTCCGACAGGGGAGCGCCACAGCGCTGAGAGTGCGGCAATCGGGCCGCAGACCCTCTGAACCTTGCCCAGGTCATTCTGGGTAGGAAGTTCGGTCACTACTCAAGCTGTTGCGCCCTGCCCGGGACCCCGGAGGTCCTGGGCAGGGCCGCGTCTCTTCCTGGTCACCCAGGAGGAATTCAGTGAGCATCACCCACAAGCGGTTCGCGGCTGTCGTCGTGGGCCTCGGCATGGTCGGTCTGTCCGCGTGCGGGTCGTCGTCCGGCTCCAAAGGTTCCGAGTCCGGCGGTTCCGGTTCCGGCTCCAAGACCGTCACGCTCGTCGCCCACGACTCGTGGGCCGTGTCGAAGAACGTCCTCGCCGCCTTCGAGAAGCAGTCCGGGTACAAGGTCAGGGTCCTGGAGGACGGCGACGCCGGGCAGGCCGTCAACAAGGCCATCCTCACCAAGGACAACCCCCAGGGCGACGTCTTCTTCGGCGTCGACAACACCCTGCTCTCGCGGGCGCTCGACAACGGGCTGTTCCAGTCGTACGAGCCGAAGGGCTCGGATCTCGTGCTGCCCGAGTACCGGGTCGACCAGGACCAGCACCGGGTCACGCCGATCGACACCGGCGACATCTGCGTCAACTACGACAAGGCGTACTTCACCGAGCACAAGCTGGCCCCGCCCAGCTCCTTCGACGATCTGGTCAAGCCCGCGTACAAGAACCTCCTCGTCACCGAGAACGCCTCCACGTCCTCGCCCGGCCTCGGCTTCCTGCTCGGCACCGCCGCGAGGTACGGCGACGACGGCTGGGCGGACTACTGGGAGAAGCTGAAGGCCAACGGCGTCAAGGTCGTCGACGGCTGGGAGCAGGCGTACAACGAGGAGTTCTCCGGCTCCGCCGGCGGCAGGAAGGCCAAGGCCGACCGGCCGCTCGTCGTGTCGTACGCCTCCTCGCCGCCCGCCGAGGTGATCTACGCCGACCCGAAGCCGACCACCGCGCCCACCGGTGTCGCGACCGGCACCTGCTTCCGCCAGGTCGAGTACGCGGGCCTGCTCAGCAACGCCGGGAACGCCGAGGGCGGCAAGGCGCTTCTCGACTTCCTGCTCACCAAGACGTTCCAGGACGACATGCCGCTCAACATGTTCGTCTACCCGGTACGGAAGGGCGCCCAGGTGCCGCCGGAGTTCACGAAGTACGGTCCCCAGGCCAAGGATCCCGAGACCATGGCCCCCGAGAAGATCGCCGACAACCGTGACGACTGGGTCAAGTCGTGGACCTCGCTCGTACTGAAGTAGCCGAAGCGGTCCCGGCGGGTAAGGGACGCGCGCGGAGCGCGGCGGTGCGGCTCGGCCTCGTCGCCGTGCCCGTCGCGTTCTTCGCGGTCTTCTTCGCCTACCCCGTCGCCGCGATCGTCGCGCGCGGTCTGAACGTCGACGGGGCCTGGCAGCTCGGGCGTATCACGGACGTGCTCGGGCAGTCCGACATCCGGCACGTCCTGTGGTTCACCACCTGGCAGGCGCTCGCGTCCACCGCGCTGACCCTGCTGATCGCGCTGCCGGGCGCCTACGTCTTCGCCCGCTTCGACTTCCCCGGCAAGCAGATCCTGCGGGCCGTCGTCACCGTCCCCTTCGTGCTGCCGACGGTCGTCGTCGGTACGGCGTTCCTCGCGCTCCTCGGCCGCGGCGGGCTCCTCGACGAGCTGTGGGGCGTACGGCTCGACACCACCGTGTGGGCCATCCTGCTCGCGCACGTCTTCTTCAACTACGCCGTCGTCGTACGGACCGTCGGCGGGCTCTGGTCGCAGCTCGACCCGCGGCAGGAGGAGGCCGCGCGGATGCTCGGGGCGTCCCGGCTCACCGCATGGCGGACCGTCACCCTCCCGGCCCTCGGGCCCGCCGTGGCCGCCGCCGCGCTCATGGTCTTCCTGTTCACCTTCACCTCCTTCGGTGTCGTCCAGATCCTCGGCGGGCCGACCTTCTCGACCCTCGAAGTGGAGATCTACCGGCAGACGTCCGAGATCTTCGACCTGTCCACGGCCGCCGTCCTGACGATCATCCAGTTCCTGGCGGTGGGCGCGATCCTCGCCGTGCACGCCTGGACGGTACGGCGGCGGGAGAGCGCCCTGCGCCTGGTGGACGCGTCGGTGACCGCGCGTCGGCCGCGCGGGGCGGGGCAGTGGGCGCTGCTGGCCGGCGTCCTGGCCGTCATCGTCGTACTCCTGCTGCTGCCGCTGGCCGTGCTGGTGCAGCGCTCCCTGGACGCGCCCGACTTCGGCTACTACCGGGCGCTGACCAGCGCTGATGGTGGGGTCTTCCTGGTGGCCCCGATCGAGGCGATCGGCAATTCGCTCCAGTACGCCGTCGTCGCCACCCTCATCGCCGTGCTGATCGGCGGGCTGGCCGCGGCCGCGCTGACCCGACGGGACGCGGGCCGGTTCGTACGGGGCTTCGACGCGCTGTTGATGCTGCCGCTCGGGGTGTCGGCGGTGACGGTCGGGTTCGGGTTCCTGATCGCCCTGGACGAGCCGCCGCTCGATCTCCGCAGCTCGTGGATCCTCGTGCCGCTGGCCCAGGCGCTGGTCGGGGTGCCCTTCGTCGTACGCACCATGCTGCCCGTGCTGCGGGCCGTGGACCAGCGGCTGCGCGAGGCGGCCTCGGTGCTGGGGGCCTCGCCCTGGCGGGTCTGGCGTGAGGTGGATCTGCCGATGGTGCGGCGGGCCCTGCTGATCGCCGCCGGGTTCGCCTTCGCTGTGTCGCTCGGGGAGTTCGGGGCGACCGTGTTCATCGCGCGGCCCGACAACCCGACGCTGCCGGTCGCCGTGGCGCGGCTGCTGGGGCGGGCCGGTGAACTCAACTACGGCCAGGCGATGGCCCTTTCGACGGTACTGATGGTGGTGTGCGCGGTGGCGCTGCTGGTCCTGGAGCGGCTCCGCACGGATCGGACGGGGGAGTTCTAGATGCTGTTGAGGCTGGCGGGTGCGACCGTACGGTTCGACGGGCGGCCCGTGCTGGACCGCGTCGACCTCGATGTCGCCGAGCACGAGATCGTGTGCGTGCTCGGGCCGAGCGGCAGCGGCAAGTCGACGCTGCTGCGGGCGGTGGCGGGGCTGCAACCCCTCGATGCCGGACGGGTGTCGCTCGACGGCCGGGACCAGGCGGGGGTGCCCGCGCACAAGCGGGGCGTGGGGCTGATGTTCCAGGACCATCAGCTGTTCCCGCAGCGGGACGTCGGCGGCAACGTGGCCTTCGGGGCGCGCATGCACGGTGCCTCGAAGGGTGAACAGGCCGAGCGGGTACGGGAGTTGCTCGACCTGGTCGGACTGCCGGGTGCCGCCCGCCGGGCCGTCGCCGCCCTCTCCGGCGGGGAACAGCAACGCGTGGCGCTGGCCCGTGCGCTCGCGCCCCGGCCGCGGCTGCTGATGCTGGACGAGCCGCTGGGGCAGCTCGACCGCTCGCTGCGGGAGCGCCTTGTGGTCGAACTCCGGGAGCTGTTCGGACGGTTGGGCACCACGGTGCTGGCCGTGACGCACGACCAGGGCGAGGCCTTCGCGCTCGCCGACCGGGTCGTGGTGATGCGGGACGGGCGGATCGCCCAGGCCGGGACGCCGCTGGAGGTGTGGCAGCGGCCCGTGGACGAGTTCGTGGCGCGTTTCCTCGGGTTCGACAACGTGGTCGAGGGCACCGTCGCAGGCGAGGCCGCGGACACGCCCTGGGGCAAGCTGCCGGTGGGCGAGGGCGCCGCACAGGGGGCGCGGACGCTGCTCGTACGGCCGGCCGGCGTGCGGCTCGTCGCCGCCGAGGCGGGGCTGCGCTGCACGGTCACGGCACGCACGTTCAAGGGCACACACGTCGCCGTGCACCTCCAGCCACAGGGCGCGCCGCGCCTCGAAGCGGCCTGTGCGCTGCGGCACGCGCCCGAGGTCGGGGACGAGGTCGGTGTGGAGTTCGACGCCGCGGAAATTGTCGTGCTGGACTGATCGACCGGCACATAGGGTGCGGGGCATGACGTCACTCCCGCACGATCGTTACTGCGACGAAATCGCCCACCAGGTCGGCCTGTTGAGGGCCCTGGTGACCTCCGGTGCCGACCTGTCGGTCACCGTGCCGACCTGCCCGGACTGGTCCCTGGAACAGCTCCTACGGCACACCGGCGGCGCCCTGCGCTGGGTGGAGCTGATGGTGCGGACGCGGGCGCAGGAGGAGATCCCGGAGGAGAAGGTGCCGGGGGCGGACGGGCCCGAGGGCGAGGGCGACCCCGTGGCGCTCGACAACTGGCTCGCCGAGACCGGTGAGATGGTCGTCGCCACGCTGCGAGAAGCCGGTCCCGACGCCAAGGTGTGGGGCTGGGCCGGGGTGTTCAACGCAGGGTTCTGGGCCCGCCGTATGACCCACGAGATCACGATCCACCGTGCGGACGCGACCCTCGCCGCGGGGCTGCCCTACGAGGTCGCCCCGGACATCGCCGCCGACGCGATCGACGAGTGGTTGGAGATCGTGGAGTGGGCCCAGCGGACGCTGCCGGACGATCCGGCGCGGGAACTGCGCCGACCGGGCGGCAGCATCCATCTGCACGCCACCGACAACACCCCTGACGTCGACGCGGAGTGGTTCATCGACCTCGCCGAGGACGTCATCGCCTGGCGGCGCGGCCATGAGAAGGCGACGGTCGCGCTGCGCGGTCCCCTCACCGCCGTACTGCTCGGCTTCTACCGTCGACTGCCGCTGGACAGCCCGGAGTTGGAGGTCCTCGGCGAGCGGGAGTTGCTGGAGTTCTGGCTGGAGCGGGCGACCTTCGGCTGACAGGAGCGGACAGCCGTACGCCAGCCGTACGCCAGCCGTACGCCCCCCCGTGCGACAGGCGAATGGCCCGCCCCCGGGAAGGGGACGGGCCACGAGGGTGTTGCTGTGCGGGGTGTCAGCGGTCGCTGCTCGCCCCGCGACGGCGCAGGCCGAGGAAGACCGCGCCGCCACCGATCGCGACCAGGGCGACCGCGATGCCGGCGATCAGGCCGGTGTTGGAGTTCGCACCGGTCTCGGCGAGGTTGGAGTCACCGGCCGCCGGGGACGGGGCGCTGCTGACCGTGTCCGCGGGGGCGGTGCTCTCGCTCTCCGAGGGCGTCGGGGTCGGGGAGTCGGTCTCCTCGGCCGGGGTGGAGGCGGAGTCCGACGGGGTCGGGGTGTCCGACGGAGCCGGCGGCTCCTCCTCGTCCTTCTTGCAGGCCGTGGACGGCGTCGTCAGGTTCGGCTTGATGTCCTCGTCGACATAGCCGGCGGCCTTGACGTGGACGCGGTACTCGGCGTCCGGCTTCCAGTCCTCGGCGAAGGTGATGGTGACACCCTCGCGCGAGCCCTTGACCACCTGCTCGCCGACCTTCTTCAGGTCGGCGCCGTTGTTCTGCAGGTACACGCTGACGGTCGCCGGGACACCGCTGGGGTCCACGTCGGTGACCGCGATGACACCCTTGTCGCCGTCGCACTTGGCTTCGGCGGAGAATTCACTGATGTCGCATGCGAGCGCGTTGCCCGCGAGGCCGAGCGCGAGCGCGGCCGAGGCGGAGGCAACACCAAGAGCGCGCACGGAACGCGCGACAGTACGGCGGTTTATGGACACTTTTGTCCTTACGAGTTGCACCACTGAGGGGGGTTGAACGAGGCGGCGATGTGACATCACCGTCCCCAGGAGTCTCACAGGTTTATAAGCGTGGCATAAGCAGTGTCAACGCGTATGCGGCCCACAGCCGTTGGCTTTGCCCGCTTATTGCTCGCTGAGACGTTTCAGAGCCTCCGGAGCCTCCTCGATTCGGTCGACGAGGGCGATACGGGACTCCATCGACCGCTCCCGGGCAAGGGCCTTCAACAGCGGCCAGGCAGGCAACTTCTCCGTCCAGTGGGCCCGGTTCACGAGCACCATCGGGGTCGGCCCGCCGCGCGACTCGTAGTAGTTCGGCGTCGCGTTGTCGAAGATCTCCTGAACGGTGCCGGCGGCACCCGGCAGGAAGACGACGCCCGCGTTGGAGCGGGCCAGGAGGCCGTCCTCGCGGGTGGCGTTGGCGAAGTACTTGGCGATGTGGGAGGCGAACGGGTTCGGCGGCTCGTGGCCGTAGAACCACGTCGGGATCCCGACGGAGCGGCCGCCCTTCGGCCAGCGCGCACGGACCTCGAAGGCGGCCGTCGCCCACTCGGTGACCGAGGGAGTGAACAGCGGTGCCTTCGCCAGCAGCCGGAGCGCGTCGGTGAGCATCTCGTCGTCGTACGGGGCGCCGTACGCACCGAGGTTGGCCGCCTCCATCGCGCCCGGGCCGCCGCCGGTGGCGACCGTGAGACCGGCGCGGGCCAGCTCCCGGCCGAGTCGCGCGGCATCCTCGTACTCCTCCGTACCGCGCCGCATCGCGTGGCCGCCCATGACGCCCACCACCCGTGCGCCGGAGAGCAGTTCGTCGAGCGCGTCCGAGACCGAGTCGTCGTGGACCGCGCGGAGCATCGAGGCGTAGATGTCGCCGTCGGCCTTGGTCCGCTGGAACCAGGCGTAGGCGAGGGCGTCCGGCGTGTTCTCGTAGCCGTCCGGGCCGTCCGTCAGGGAGGCGAAGAGTTCGTCGGGGGAGTAGACCAGGCCACGGTACGGGTCGAAGGGCAGGCCCGGGACCGGCGGGAAGACCAGGGCGCCGTCCGCGCGGATCTTGGCCGCCGCCTCCTCGCGCATCGGGCAGCCGAGGAAGAGGGCGCCAGCCGTGTCGGTGGTGAGCAGCTCGCGCGTACGGTCCGTCAGGTCGACGGCCTGGACGCGGAATCCGGCGAGGGAGCCGCGCGCCGACACGGTCGCGTCGAACTCCTCCAGCGTCTCTATCTCACGGTCGTTGTGGTGGGCCGCATGGGCGGGCATCGTCTGCACCCGCCCATGCTAGGCACCGTGGATGGGACGCCTCGCGTCAGCCCTCGATGGCCGACGGGTCCATCCAGACGACCTCCCAGGTGTGGCCGTCGAGGTCGTCGAAGGCGCGGCCGTACATGAAGCCGTGGTCCTGGGTCTCGCCGGAGACGGAACCGCCCGCGGCGACCGCCTTGTCGACCAGCTCGTCGACCTTCTCGCGGCTCTCGGAACTCAGCGCGATCAGCACCTCGCTGGTCTTCGCCGCGTCGGCGATCTGCTTCTTCGTGAACTGGGCGTACTTCTCGTGGGTGTGCACCATCGCGACGATGGTCTCGCTGATCACGACCGACGCGGTCGTGTCGTCGCTGAACTGCTCGTTGATCGAGTAACCGAGCTCCGTGAAGAACTTCTTCGAGGCGTCGAGGTCGTTCACGGGCAGGTTCAGGAAGATCATCTGCTGGTACGCGGGGGCGGTCATCGTGGTCTCTCCCATCGGGGTGTCTGCTGTTCGATGGGGTAGACCGGGGGTCCGAGCGGAACTCATCGCCCGGCGGACATCTTTTTTTCGTACGTCTTCCCACGTCTTCGGACGTCGGCTTCAGCGGGCTGCCAGGGGCAGTGCGGCCAGCTCCGCCACGATCAGGGTGAGCGGGCAGAAGAAGGCGAGCAGGGCACCGGCGCGCAGGGCTGCCGCACTGCGGAGGAGCGTGGTGGGGGCGCCGAGGCGGACCAGCGCGGCCGTGGTGTCGGCGCGGGCCTGTTTGGCCTCCACGGCGGCCGTGAGGAGGGTGGCCACGGCGCAGCCGGTGACCACGGTGGCGCCGAGGGTGCTGAGTGGGCCGACGGTGGCGGTGGTCGCGGCGGCGGAGAGGGGAGCCATGGCGTACGCCGCGGAGGCCACGGCGCAGACGACGCCGAGGGGGCGGCCGATGCGGGTGGCCTCCGCCATGAGGACGCGGCCCGCCAGGAGGCGGACGGCGCCCGGGCGTACGGCTTGGAGGAGGCGGCCGCAGAGGTGGGTGAGGCCGGGGGCGGCCAGGGCCAGCCCGACGGCGGTCAGGAGCCAGCCGACCAGTACTCCGGCCGGGCCGCTGGGGAGTGCGGAAGGAAGGGCGAGGGCGCCGCTTGCCGCGCGGGCGGCGTAAGCCTCCACGGCCAGGCCCGCGGCGACGATGGCGATGCCCCAGGGGAGGCCGACGGGGGGTTTGCGGGGGGCCGGAAGGTGGGCCACGTGGTCCAGGGGTTCCAGGGGTTCCAGGGGTTCTTGGGGCTCCGGGGATTCCTGAGGTTCTTCTGCCGACGTGCTCGACCCCTCCGGCGGCGGGTCGCCCTTCTCCTGGGCCCCTCCCCGGCGCGCCCCGAACCGCCCGTACGCCCCGAACGTCTCCCGGGCCACCGCCCTGCCGTACGCCCCGAAGCGGCGGTACGACCGTCCCTCGGCGCCCCGTGCCGCGGCGTGGCCGGGTTCCTTCGGCCGGAGGACGAAGGCCACCGTCGTCGACGCGATCGCCGGTACCAGGGTCAGCAGGGTCAGGGCGGCCGGCAGAGGAAGGGGGCGGTGCGCTGCCAGGAACTCCGCGGCCGCGCCGTCGAAGGGCATGCCCGTCAGGTCGCCGCGCAGGTGGAGGAAGACCAGCAGGGCGAGCATCGAGCCCAGGGTGCAGGACAGGGCCGTGGTGGTGGCCGAGACCAGCATCAGGCGGGTCGGGCCCAGGCCGATCGCCGCGAGGCCGGGGCGGGGCTTGCTGCCGGGGTCGGTGCGGGCCACCGCCACCGCGAGGTGGACCGTCGCCGCGAGTGGGGGCACGCACCAGGCCAGGCGCAGGAGCGACGCCCCGGCGTCGGCGTGGGACATGGCGTAGCCCAGGGCGCAGAGCAGCAGGAAGCCCGTGCCCGCCGAGGCCGCCGCCACGAGCAGGCGGCGCAGTTGTACGGCCGGCTGGGCGCTTCGGGTCAGACGGAGAGCGAGCACGCGGCCCGGCCTTCCGTCGCGGTGACCGGAGGCAGGTGCACCGTGTTGACGCGCCGGCCGTCGAGGAGGGCGATGGTGCGGTCGGCGAAGGCCGCGTTCTCCACGTCGTACGTGGCCAGGACGACCGTGATGCCGTGCGAGCGGGCCGCCGTCGTCAGGGCGCGCAGGACGTGCGCGCGGTCGGCGCGGTGCAAGGGGGCCGTCGGTTCGTCGGCGAACAGGACCGTGGGTGAGGGGGCCAGCGCCCGGGCGATGCACACGCGCTGCCGTTCGGCCTGGACCAGCTGGTGTGGGCGCTTGCGGGCCGACTCGCCGACGTCCAGGCGGTTCAGCCACTCCAGCGCGGCCGTCTTGGCACGGCGGCGGCTGGTGCCGCGCAGCATCAGGGGGAGGGCGGCGTTCTCCCAGACGTTCAGCTCGGGGACGAGTGTCGGGGTCGGGTCGATCCAGGTGAAGCGGTCGCGGCGGAGCCGTTCGCGGGCCGGCGCGCCCAGGGTGTGCACCGGGATGCTGTTGAACCAGACCTCGCCGCCCCGCGCCGGAAGGAGGCCGGACAGACACCGCAGGAGAGCCGTCTTGCCGCTGCCGCGCGGGCCCGTGACGGCGAGGATCTCGCTTTCACGCACGCCGAGCGAGACCCCGCCGAGCGCGGGGGAGCCGTCGCGGTGCGTGAAGTGCAGCGCGCGTGCCCAGAGCACGTCGTTGTCCGGCGGAGCCTCCATGGGCGTACACCTCGTCAGATCCGTAGTTCCCGTGCCGTTCCCCCGTGCGGGGGAACGAAGACAGGGCCGATCGGTTACCAGGCACGCTAAGGATCCGGGACCGGAACGCCGGACAGCACGCGGCGGGGGTGCACCCTTCTCACTCCTACGGGTGCACCCCCGCCGTCGTACCGCCGAAGGCCGGTCCTCCGTCGAACCGCCGGAGGTCTAGAGCTTCGTCCAGGCCTCCGACAGGGTCGCCCGCAGGATCTGCTCGATCTCGTCGAACGTCTCCTGGTTGGAGATCAGCGGCGGCGCGAGCTGGACGACCGGGTCGCCCCTGTCATCCGCACGGCAGTACAGGCCGTTGTCGTACAGTGCCTTGGAGAGGAAGCCGTACAGGACCCGCTCGGTCTCCTCGTCGTTGAAGGACTCCTTCGTCGCCTTGTCCTTGACGAGTTCGATGCCGTAGAAGAAGCCGTTGCCGCGGACGTCGCCGACGATCGGCAGGTCGTGGAGCTTCTCCAGGGTCGCGCGGAAGGCGCCCTCGTTGTCGAGCACGTGCTGGTTGAGGCCCTCGCGCTCGAAGAGGTCGAGGTTGGCGATGCCCACCGCGGCCGACACGGGGTGGCCGCCGAAGGTGTAGCCGTGCAGGAAGGTGTTGTCGCCCTTGTAGAACGGCTCGGCCAGGCGGTCGGAGATGATGCACGCGCCGATCGGGGAGTAGCCCGAGGTCATGCCCTTGGCGCAGGTGATCATGTCCGGGACGTAGCCGAACTTGTCGCAGGCGAACGTCGTGCCCAGGCGGCCGAAGGCGCAGATGACCTCGTCCGACACCAGCAGAACGTCGTACTGGTCGCAGATCTCGCGGACCCGCTGGAAGTACCCGGGCGGGGGCGGGAAGCAGCCGCCCGCGTTCTGCACCGGCTCCAGGAAGACCGCGGCGACCGTGTCCGGGCCCTCGAAGAGGATCTGCTGCTCGATCTGGTCGGCGGCCCAGCGGCCGAAGGCCTCCGGGTCGTCGCCGAAGAGCGGGGCGCGGTAGATGTTGGTGTTCGGGACCTTGTGCGCGCCCGGGACGAGCGGCTCGAAGGGGGCCTTCAGGCCGGGCAGGCCGGTGATGGACAGGGCGCCCTGCGGGGTGCCGTGATACGCCACCGCGCGGGAGATCACCTTGTACTTGGTGGGCTTGCCGATCAGCTTGAAGTACTGCTTGGCGAGCTTCCAGGCGGTCTCGACCGCCTCGCCGCCGCCGGTGGTGAAGAAGACCTTGTTGAGGTCGCCCGGCGCCTCGTGGGCCAGCCGCTCCGCCAGCTCCACGGCCTTCGGGTGGGCGTAGGACCACACCGGGAAGAACGCCAGCTCCTGCGCCTGCTTGAACGCGGTCTCGGCCAGCTCGACCCGGCCGTGCCCGGCCTGCACCACGAACAGGCCGGCGAGCCCGTCGAGGTAGCGCTTGCCCTTGTCGTCGTAGATGTAGGTGCCCTCGCCCCGGACGATGGTCGGGACGGGGGACTTCTCGTACGAGGACATACGCGTGAAGTGCATCCACAAGTGGTCGTACGCGGTCCTGCTGAGGTCCTGAGGGCTGTTGCTGCTCACGGTTATCGGGTCCTCACGGTTATCGGGTTCCCCACATGTAGGTCTGCTTCTTGAGCTTGAGGTAGACGAAGCTCTCGGTCGAGCGCACGCCGGGGACGGCCCGGATGCGTCGGTTGATGACGTCCAGGAGGTGGTCGTCGTCCTCGCAGACGATCTCCACCATCAGGTCGAACGACCCGGCCGTCATCACCACGTACTCGCATTCGGACATGGCGGTCAGCGCGTCGGCGACCGACTCCACGTCGCCCTCGACGTGGACGCCGACCATCGCCTGCCGGCGGAAGCCCACCGTGAGCGGGTCCGTGACGGCGACGATCTGCATCACGCCCTGGTCGAGCAGTTTCTGGACGCGCTGGCGCACGGCCGCCTCGGACAGGCCCACGGCCTTGCCGATGGCGGCGTACGGCCGGCGGCCGTCCTCCTGAAGTTGTTCGATGATGGCGAGGGAGACGGCGTCCAGCTGGGGACCGCCGCCGTTCCTGGACTCGCGGGAGTCCCTGTGCTCTGCGCTTCGACTGGCCACGACGTCACTGTGCACGACGTCTCGACAGTTCCGCAAGGCCGAAGTGATGAAATTCGTTGTTTACGCGACTGAGACCTGCGGATTTCGCAGCCCTGGCGCGATCGGGGGTGTTGAAAACGTGGCTCGGCCGACTAGGGTGGGTGTCTCAGTAACTGGACAACCAGAACTGACAGCCAGTAGCAGTGACACCTGACAGGAGGCCGGCAGTGAGCACCGAGCTGCGTCGTCTGCGCAACTACATCGACGGTGAGTTCCGGGACGCCGCCGACGGACGGACCACCGACGTGGTCAACCCCGCGACGGGCGAGGCGTACGCGACCGCGCCGCTGTCCGGGCAGGCGGACGTCGACGCCGCGATGGAGGCCGCCGCCAGGGCCTTCCCGGGCTGGCGGGACACGACCCCCGCCGAGCGGCAGAAGGCCCTGCTGAAGATCGCGGACGCGTTCGAGGAGCGGGCCGAGGAACTCATCGCGGCCGAGGTGGAGAACACCGGCAAGCCGATCGGGCTCACGCGGTCCGAGGAGATCCCGCCGATGGTGGACCAGATCCGCTTCTTCGCGGGTGCGGCGCGGATGCTGGAGGGCCGCTCGGCCGGTGAGTACATGGAGGGTCTGACCTCCATCGTCCGCCGTGAGCCGGTCGGGGTGTGCGCGCAGGTCGCGCCCTGGAACTACCCGATGATGATGGCCGTATGGAAGTTCGCGCCGGCGATCGCGGCGGGCAACACCGTGGTGCTGAAGCCGTCGGACACGACTCCGGCCTCGACGGTTCTGATCGCCGAGATCATCGGGTCGATCCTGCCGAAGGGTGTCTTCAACGTCATCACGGGCGACCGTGACACCGGCCGCCTCATGGTCGAGCACCCGACCCCGGCGATGGCCTCCATCACCGGCTCCGTGCGCGCCGGCATGTCGGTCGCCGAGTCGGCGTCCAAGGACCTCAAGCGGGTCCACCTGGAGCTGGGCGGCAAGGCGCCGGTCGTCGTCTTCGACGACACCGACATCGCCAAGGCCGTCGAGGACATCTCCGTCGCGGGCTTCTTCAACGCCGGGCAGGACTGTACGGCCGCCACGCGCGTGCTCGTACAGGAGGCCATCCACGACGAGTTCGTGCAGGCGCTCGCGAAGGCGGCCGCCGACACGAAGACCGGCCAGCCGGACGACGAGGACGTGCTGTTCGGCCCGCTCAACAACCCCAACCAGCTCAAGCAGGTCTCCGGGTTCATCGACCGGCTGCCCGCCCACGCCAAGGTCGAGGCCGGTGGCCACCAGGTCGGCGAGAAGGGGTACTTCTACGCGCCGACCGTGGTGTCGGGGCTGAAGCAGGACGACGAGATCATCCAGAAGGAGGTCTTCGGGCCGGTCATCACCGTCCAGTCCTTCTCGGACGAGGACCAGGCCGTCGAGTGGGCCAACGGCGTGGAGTACGCGCTGGCTTCGTCCGTGTGGACGAAGGACCACGGGCGGGCGATGCGGATGTCGAAGAAGCTGGACTTCGGGTGCGTGTGGATCAACACGCACATTCCGCTGGTCGCGGAGATGCCGCACGGTGGGTTCAAGAAGTCGGGGTACGGCAAGGACCTCTCGGCTTACGGGTTCGATGACTACACGCGGATCAAGCACGTGATGACGTCGCTGGACGCGTAAGGGGTTGTCCTTCGGCTGCGGGTGCGTGGGGGCTGGTCGCGCAGTTCCCCGCGCCCCCAAGGGCGTTGCGGTCCCGGCCGGTTGACAACGTGTCCGGCGTGCCGCGTCCTACTCGACGAGGAGTCGATTGCCCGGGCCTGGGCCGCGGCGGCATGCTGCCGCAATGGCCCTCCCCCCGAGCGACTCCCCGCTGTCCCGCCGGACCCTGCTGCGCACCCTCGGTGCGGGGGTGCTGTCGGGCGGGCTCGCCGGTTGCGGTGTGCCCGCCGCTTACGTTCCGCCCGCCGACCGGGCCGCCGCCGATCTCTCCGCCACCGACAAGCGGCTCACCTGGGCGAACTGGCCGCTGTACATCGACACGGACGACGAGGACGCGACGCGTCGGCCGACGCTGGAGGGCTTCCGGAAGCGCACCGGCATCTCCGTCGAGTACGTCGAGGAGATCAACGACAACGACGAGTTCTTCGGCAAGATCAGCCCCGCCCTGATGAACCATCAGCGCACCGGCCGCGACCTCATCGTCATCAGCGACTGGATGTGCGCCCGGTTCGTACGGCTGGGCTGGGTGCAGGAGATGGACCGGGCCCGGCAGCCGAACGTGACCGAGTACCTGGACCCGCTGCTGCGTTCACCGGCCTTCGACCCCGGGCGGAAGTTCACCGTGCCGTGGCAGTCCGGCATCACCGGCATCGCGTACAACCGCCGCAGGCTGGGTCGTGACATACGCGGCGTGTCCGAGCTGTGGGCGAGCGACCTGAAGGGCCGGGTGACGCTCCTCTCCGGTCTGGACGAGGCCTTCGCGCTGCTCATGCAGGGCAACGGTGTCGACATCACCCGGTGGACGGCGGACGACTTCCACCGGATCTGCGACCAGGTCGAGGAGCAGGTCCGCAAGGGCCAGATCCGCCGCTTCACCGGCAACGACTACATCAAGGACCTGTCGAGCGGCGACGTCCTGGCCTGTCAGGCCTACTCGGGCGACGTCATCCAGCTCCAGGCGGACGACCCCGACATCCGCTTCGTCGTCCCCGAGGAGGGCGCCGAGCTGTGGTCGGAGTCCCTGATGATCCCCAACCTGGCCATGCACAAGACCAACGCCGAGCGGCTGGTCGACTACTACTACGAGCCCGAGGTCGCCGCCGAACTGGCCGCATGGGTCAACTACGTCTGCCCGGTCCCGGCCGCTCGGGACGTACTCGCCTCCGCCAAGGACGCGGAGACGGCCGCGCTGGCCGAGGACCCGCTGATCTTCCCGGACGCGGCGATGCGCCAACGGCTGGCCATCGCGCGGGACATCACGTCGGAGGAGCGGGTGGGGTTCGCGAAGCGGTGGAACGCGATCGCGGGGTTGTAAGGGGTCGCTACGTCCGTGTGACTCGGCTTTGCCTGACGCGCGATGGGCTTGGCTTGGTTGGCGTCCTAGGCCCGCTGAGCTGCTAATTCCTCAGGGCCAGCGCAACTGGGCCGTGGGCGAGTACGGGCCTCTTCCGCGACGATCGCGCGTACGGAGACGCACAGGGGCTGATTCTGGTCGCAGGCTGCCGCACGTCGCGTCGCGTAGAGGCTGAGGCGTTGGCGCAGGCGGAATCGTTCGCCGCGGCCGACGTCGGCTGCGTGGAGTGCTCATGGTGGCACAGACCCACCGCGGCACCTCGTGGGTCACACACGACGAGCCGTGAGGGCGACGGCGGTACAGCTTCCGACCGCGCCTTGAGCGGCATGCAGGCGACGAGCTGCCGAGACAGCGTGTCTGGTCTGCCGAAGTCCGGGCCGTACCACTGGAGCGCCTGGCCGGTGACTGCGGCGATGGGTTCGAAGTCGCGGTCCCGGTGCGGGAGGGGCGGTCCCGACAGCTTGGCCTGTTGTCGTGGGACTGCCCTGTTCCGCACCGGGCATCTCCTTGCGCGGGTAGGGGGAGACAAGGCGGGTTACGACAGCGAGGACCACTTCTGGTTGTTCTGGCCGTTGCAGGTCCACAGGATGAGAGGGGTCCCGTTGGTGGTTCCTGCCTGTTCGGCGTCGAGGCACAGCCCGGCGTGGACGTTGCGGATCGACCCGTCGGCTTGCCTGGTCCATTTCTGGTTGTTCTGGCCGTTGCAGGGCCAGATGATGACCCGCGTGCCGTTGGGTGACCCGGACCGTTCGACCGAGGCGCGCGCGGATGCCCACGGGTGAGGGTGAAGTCGACAGCAGCGAGTGCTGCGTACGCGGCTCTGGGGGCATGCGATGCCCGTGAGGCACTTGCCGCGCGAAGAGCCGGACGTGCCGACCACCGCAGGACTTGTCCGGGCGATCAAGTTCGCAGCCAGATGATCAGGGCTGCTGCTGTGGCGGTGCCGAGGAAGGCGTACCCGCGCTTGTCGTTGGCGGGTGGCGACTGCCCGGGACTGCTTCAGGCGGTTGATGCCTGTCGGCGGCGGCTGAACAGTGGTTCTGGATCACTTTCAGTGCCGGAGCCGCGGAGGCCATGCCTGCGGTGTCTGCCAGGACCATCCTGGCCCGACCGGCGGAGAAGCCTGGTCACACAGTCCGGCTCCGGTGATGCACCGCCGTCCGCCCTACCGTCGCCGCGAGTTTGCGCAGTCGGCGCCAGTCCAGGCGGGGTACGGGCTGCGGGGTGCCCGGGCGCTTGCGGGGGACGCGGACGCGTAGGGCGCCGGGGGCGATGCGGCAGTGGACCGGGGCCGGGAGGACGAGGGCCTCGCCGTCGATGCCGGCCTCGATCTCCGCGCGGTCGGCTTCGATGACCACCTCGGGCGCGGTCAGGATGGTGAGGCCGCCCGGTGCGGGGTCGAGGAGCAGTCCGGCGGCCTCGGCCGCGTTGTCCACCCTGATGCCGAGTACGCCGAGGACCGCGGCGTCGAGGCGGTCGCGGCGGCCGAGGCCGAAGGGGTCGTCCGTGCGGTAAGGGTTGTTGCTGACCAGCACGGCATGCGGGGCGTCGAGGGTCTTGTCGGCCGCGCGGGCGGTGAGCCGCGGGCCCTGCTGACGGGTGAGCAGGCCGGGCAGCAGCTCCAGGCTGGTGCCGATCTTGTCGTCGCGGTAGCCGGGGCTCTGGACGATGGCCGCGTACGCCCCGAAGGACGCGTTGTTGACGAAGGCCCGGCCGCCCGCGTAGCCGAGGTCGACACGGAGTTCCACGCCGTCGGTGAGCGCGTCGAGGCAGGCGGAGGGATCCTCACGGTCGAGGCCGAGGTCCATGGCGAAGTGGTTGCGGGTGCCGGCGCTGATCACCAGGAACGGGATGTCGTACGCGGCGGCGACGGCCGCGACCAGCGCCTGGGTGCCGTCACCGCCCGCCACGCCCAGCAGGTCCGCGCCCTCGTCCACGGCCTTGCGGGCCAGGGCGGTGACGTCCTGGTGCTCGTCGGGGTCGAGCAGGATGACGCGGGCGCCGAGGCGCTCGGCCTTCTCCTGGAGCGCGAAGCGGACCACCTTCCCGCCGCCCGAGCGCGGGTTCATGATCAGGTACGGCCGTCGCGGCGGCGATGCCTTGCGCTCCCTCATCACCCGTACCCGGGAACTGCCCGTCCCCCGCAGCGCGTACCGGCCGCTCCAGACGGCCACCGCCCACAGCGCCACGGATGCCAGCAGCGCCCAGAACAGGGTGGCCGCGAACAGGGCGACGAGGGCGGCGGGCAATGCCAGGGCCACCACGGCCGCGGCCCAGCGCAGCGGGCCGCGCAGGGTCAGCGTCCACCACACCGCGATCGCGCTGAGGCCCAGGCCCGCCGCCCCGGCCACCAGCAGCAGGGCGCCGCCGACGCCGCCGTACGCGAGCGGCACCAGCACCGCGAGCCCCGCGGCGGCCAACGCCGTCCGCGCCGCCCACCGCTGGGCGCGGTAGGCCCGCCCGCTCAAGTCCAGGGCCATGATTCCTCCGTTCACCGCGGACATCGTAGGACCGGGCCTGAGGTGGAAGGTGTTTTTGAACGTGTTCAATCTTAGGCGTACGCTGGCCCCATGAGCGACAGAGCCGCCCTGCTCAAGGGCATCCGCGTCTGGCTGGTCTTCTTCGTCGTCTGCCTGGTGCTCAGCGGCGCCACGGCCTTCCCCCTCGTCCATGAACTGCGCTGGACCGAGGATCTGTTGCGCGCCCTGTCCGTGCCGGAGCACCTGCCCGGCCTGATGGACTGGATCGAGCGTGTCCGGCGCGGTCTGGACGCCGCCGACGCCGACTACCCCTTCCTCCTCTACGGCACGGACTGGCTGGCCTTCGCGCATCTCGTGATCGCCGTCGCCTTCTACGGCCCCTACCGCGACCCGGTCCGCAACATCTGGGTCGTCGAGTTCGGGATGATCGCCTGCGCGGGCATCGTCCCGCTCGCTCTCGTCTGCGGGCCGATCCGCGACATCCCCTTCTGGTGGTCGGTGATCGACATGTCCTTCGGCGTCTTCGGAGTGATCCCCCTGTACGTCGTACGGAGGAGGATCAAGCGGCTGGAGGCGCTGACATCGTCACCGGCGCCCCCGGCCGCGGTCGCCGTCAGCGGTTGAACGCCGGGAAGGCGAAACGCTGGGCGATGGCCAGGCCGTCGCCCTTCGCGTCGGTCGAGTTGGCCGAGTAGACCACCGTGCGGGACAGGTCACGGGTGGCGGCGACGACGGTGTGATAGCCGGGACGGGCGCCCGTCTTGGCCCAGATGACCTTGCCGTTCAGCTCGAAGCGCTGGAGCCCGGCACTCATGGTGGCCCCCTCGACGTCCGGGACCGTGAACATCTCCTTCAGCTGCGGCTCGGGCACGATCCGGCCGCGGAACAGGGCGAACAGCAGCCGCTCCAGGTCCTTCGTCGTCGAGATCATGTCGCCGGCCGCGAACCGGTCGGACATGTTCCACTCGGTCACGTCGACGAGCTTTCCGTCGATCCAGTCGTATCCGCGGTTGTGCGCCCCATGGACGCGCGGGTCCGGGCCGGCCGGGAACGAGGTGTGCCGCATGCCGAGCGGGCGGAAGATCCGTACGGCCGCCTGGTGGGCGTACGAGTCGCCGGTGACCTTCTCGATCAGCATGCCCAGCACGGTGTAGTGGATGTTGCCGTACCGCTGGTGCTCGCCCGGCGCGTGGTCGGGGTCCGGGCCCTTGGCGACCGACGCGGCCACCACCTCCTCGGGGGTCAGCGTCTCGAAGCGGTGCTCGTAGCCGTCGTCGACGTCCTCGCCGAGGGAGGCGCCCGGCTGAAGTCCGCTGGTGAAGTTCAGCAGCTGCCGGACGGTGATGGGCGCGAAGTCCTTCGTGAGCAGGCCGGGCAGGTACTGCTGCACGGTCCCGTCGAGGGAGATCCGCCCCTCGGCGGCGAGCTGGAGCACGATCGCCGAGGTCACGATCTTGGTCGTGGAACCGGCCCGGAAGCGGGCGTTCTCCAGCGCGGGCGCACCGGTTCGTATGTCCCGCACTCCGGCCACCCCGTGCCAGCTCCCCTTGCCGCCCACGCGGATCAGCGCGGCCGTCGCGTCCCGGTCGGGCAGTCCGGCGAGCGCGGCACACAGGGCCTTCACGTCCGGCCCGTCCGGGCTGGCCGCCTCGATCGCCTGCGCGGAGCACGACGACGATGACGACGCGGGCCGCGCGGAGGCCGTCCCGGCCAGCGGCAGTGCGGTCAGGGTCAGCGCGAGCGCCGAGGTGAGGAGGGCGGGAAGCGGGCGTACGGGCATCTGCTGCTCCTGAGGTCGACGGGATGTCTGTGATCATCGTCGCGGTGGCAGGGCCCCGGCCGAATCGTCGGCGAGGAGGGGCTCGACCCTTGGGGAGCCCGGAGCAAGTGCTGTACAGAACAAGCGAGTTGTAAGGGATCGCCCTTACGGGACGCCGACTGTCCAAAAAAGTGTTATCGCCGTCGCCTTCACCGCGTCTCCACCCCGCAAGCGGAATGTGATCTCCGATATAGCCACCGGTGCTGGTCAGGCAGGAAGGTGCGTACGGGCAGCAGATGACCTGGGAGAGGACGCACGTGGACGAGGGAGCCCGCAGGCAGTGGCGCTCCACCATCGCGGCGGCGCAGGCCGGTGACCGGCAGGCGCTGGACGAGCTGGTCGAGGGGTGGCTGCCGCTGGTCTACAACGTGGTCGGGCGGGCCCTGAACGGCCATGCCGACGTCGACGACGTCGTCCAGGAGACCATGCTGCGCGCCGTCGACAACCTCGGCTCGCTGCGGGACCCGGACAGCTTCCGCTCCTGGCTCGTCGCGATCGCCATGCGGCAGATCCGGGACCGGGCGCGCCGCAGGCAGACCGCCCAACTGGACGAGTCGGCCGCGCGCGAGGCCACCGACTTCGCCGAACTCACGGTGCTGCGGCTCCAGTTGGAGGGGCAGCGGCGCGAGGTCGCCGAGGCGGTGCGCTGGCTGGACGACGAGGACCGGCAGCTGCTGTCGCTGTGGTGGCTGGAGGTCGCGGGCGAGCTGACCCGGCGCGAACTGGCCGCCGCGGCCGGGATCAGCCGGCAGCACGCCGCCGTGCGGGTCCAGCGGGTGAAGGAACGGCTGGAAACCGCGCGCGGCATCGTACGCGCGCTGGACGGCGCCTGCCCCGGCCTGCGCGAACTCGCCGCCCGCTGGAACGGCCGCCCCGACTCGGTCTGGCGCAAGCGGCTGGCCCGGCACATCAGGGGCTGCGGCTACTGCGGGGACACCCGCGAGGCCGTCGTGCCGGCGGAACGCCTCCTCGTCGGTATCGCGCTCGTCCCCATCCCCGTCGGCTTCACCCTCTCCCTGGCCCTCGGCGGCAAGACGGCGGCCGCGGCCACGGCCACGGCGACCTCCGTCGGCTGGACGGCGAAGGTGATGGCCGCGCTCACCCAGCCCGCCGTGGCGGTGACCGCCGGTGCGACGATCGTCGCGGGCGGCGCGTACGTCGTCACCCAGACCCCGGACGCCCCGCCGCACGCGGTCGCGCCCACGGACGCGAGCACGGCCCGCCCGCAGTCGCCCCCGCCGTCCGCGACGCCGACAGCCACGCCTTCCCCGTCACCATCGCCGTCCGCGACGAAGAGGGCCGACCTGTACGGCACGGTCGTCGACGCCGTCGACCGGGCCCCCGACCCCGACGCCCGGCCCGCGGCCCTCCCGCGTCGCCCCGAGTCCGGGATCACCAGCACGGGCGGCCGGCGGGCCGTGATGCAGCACCGCGGCGACAGCGTGACGCTCAGCGGCCAGGGCTATGTCCTCGTGCGCTGGCAGCTCTCGCCGCACTCACGGCCCGGCGCCCTGGTCATGCCGGCCTGGACCGGCTTGAAGGGCAAGCTCTTCCACGTCGCCTCCGGCGGCGGCCGTCGCATGGACGACGTCTACGGCGACGGTTCCGACCGGGGCTACGTCACCGGCATGGGCGGCCCGGACATCGGCTACACGGTCCTGCCGGACGGCACCCAGCAGATGTGGCAGAACGAGTACTTCTACCTCGACGGCAGCGTCACCCTCACCCAGAACGAACGCGGTGCCGACTACGGCCTCGCTGTCTTCCCGTCGGACTGGGCCGCGGCCGACAAAGACATCAACCAGGGGCCGCCCGACGGCGCGGTCCGCTACGGTCTCGTCCGCGACACCGGCAAGGACGACACACCGGTACCGCAGTACGTCACGCGCGAGACCCCTGCGGACGCGGCTACCGTGCCTCAGCAGTCCCGCGTGTAGCGAGCAGGAGGTCGATCCGGTTCGTCGTGATCGAGTCGACGCCGCAGTCCAGCAGGCGGCGCAGGGAGCGGCGGGTGTCCGGGGTCCAGACGGACAGCAGGCAGCCGTCGCGGTGGACGCGCTCGGCGAGGGCGTGGTCGACCAGACTGAAGCGGTAGTTCAGCCAGCGCGGGCGCACCGCCGCCAGCAGGCCGGCACGCGGCGGGGCCGACGTCGTCCAGGTCAGGGCGATCTCGGCGGCCGGGTCGGCGGCGCGGACGGCGAGCATGGCCGGGGCGCCCGCGCAGTAGTACACGCGATCCTGCGCCCCGCACTCGCGGACCACGTCCACCACCCGGCGCGCCGCCCGCACATCGGGCGTGCCCGGCAGGTCGAGCATCACCCGGCTCCCGTCGCACGCCGCGAGCGCCTCCGCCAGCGTCGGCACCCCGCCCGCCGTCAGCCCCCGCACCTCGGCCGCCGACAGCGCGAGCAGCGGCCGATCCTGCTCCCACAGCCGCTTCAGCGTCTCGTCGTGCAGCAGCACCGGCACGCCGTCCTTGGTGAGGCGTACGTCGATCTCGACCGCGTCCGCGCCCCGTTCGAGCGCGGAGCGCAGGGAGGCGAGCGTGTTCTCGCGGACGCGGTAGGGGTCGCCGCGGTGGGCGACGGCGGTCACGTTCTGCATGAGGCCATTCTGCTGGGAACGGGGGCGAGGACAGGGGCGATGGCGGTGGCCGGTGGGCTCAGGGGGCGAGCCAGTCGGCGGTGTACGTGTCGATCTCGGCCGTGATCCGGGCCTTGCCGGTCTCGTCGAGGAAGGACGCGTCGACGGCGTTCTTGGCGAGGTCGGCCAGGCCACGCTCGTCGAGGTCGAGGAGACGGGCGGCGACCGCGTACTCGTTGTTGAGGTCGGTGCCGAACATCGGCGGGTCGTCGGAGTTGATGGTGACGACGACGCCGGCCTTCACGAACTCCTTGATCGGGTGCTCGTCGATCGTGCGGACCGCGCGCGTGGCGATGTTGGAGGTCGGGCACACCTCCAGCGGGATCCGGTGCTCGGCGAGGTGCGCGAGCAGCTTCGGGTCCCGCGCAGAGCTGGTGCCGTGCCCGATGCGCTCGGCGCCCAGGTGGATGAGGGCGTCCCAGACCGTCTCCGGTCCGGTGGTCTCGCCGGCGTGCGGCACGGAGTGCAGTCCGGCGGCGAGCGCGCGGTCGAAGTACGGCTTGAACTGCGGCCTCGGTACGCCGATCTCGGGCCCGCCGAGCCCGAAGGAGACCAGGCCCTCCGGGCGCAGCCGATCGTCCGTGGCGAGCCGCGTGGTCTCCTCGGCGGCCTCCAGGCCGGCCTCGCCCGGGATGTCGAAGCACCAGCGCAGCACGGTCCCGAACTCGGCCTCGGCCGTCTTGCGGGCATCCTCGATCGCCGCCATGAAGGCGCCCGCCTCGATGCCGCGGCGCGTGGAGGAGAACGGGGTGATGGTCAGCTCGGCGTAGCGCACCTGCTGGCGGGCCAGGTCGCGAGCCACCTCGTACGTCAGCAGCCGTACGTCCTCCGGGGTGCGGATCAGATCCACGACGGACAGGTACACGTCGATGAAGTGGGCGAAGTCCGTGAACGTGAAGTAGTCGACCAGGGCCTCGGGGTCCGTGGGGACCTTGGAGTCGGGGTGGCGGGCGGCGAGTTCCGCGACGATACGGGGGGAGGCGGAGCCGACGTGGTGGACGTGCAGTTCGGCCTTGGGCAGTCCGGCGATGAAGGCGTGCAGGTCGCGCGGGACGCGGGCGTCGACGAGACGGTCGGTCAAGGTTCCTCCCCGGGAACGGCGTCTGCGGCCGGCACTGTGGGCGGCGGCGGGACGCGGGTGATCGGCTGATCGGTGACTCGGGGTCATCGTATGCCGGAGCCGCGCCGGTGAGGCCCGGGCCATAACATGACGGCACGTACGACAGAGGGGGGCCGCGTATGTCCGACGACGCGCATGGGCCGGAAGCGACGGGGGAGGCGCCGGCTGGGGAGCCGGGCGTTTCGTTGGACAAGAGGGCGACGACGTCCTTGGACAAGGGGGACCGGCGGGACGGCGTGGTACCGGGTGGCTCCGACGCCCGACCCGAGCCGGATCCGTGGGCTCCTCCGGTCGCGGGTGCGCGGGGGGCTCCCTCCGCCCCCTCCGCCCCAGGGGGACCTGGGCACACCCTCGCCCCGAACGTTCCGCCGTCCTGGCCGGCGCCGTCCGTGCACGATCAGCAGACAGTCACCTCCATGCCGTCCTCGGGGCCGCCGGCCAACCCGTTCGCCCCACCGGGGCCCGCGGCGTCGATGCCCTACGGCGCCCACGGTGAGCCCGTTCCGCCGCCGCCCATCGCGCCCGACGGGCCGGGGCAGGTGCCGTACGGCTATCCCGGGCCCGGTGGCTATGGCTATCCGCCGGGGCCGGGGGCCGCGGGTTACTACGGGTGGCCCGGGATGCAGGCCATGCCGAGCAACGGGATGGGCACCGCCGGGCTGGTGCTCGGGATCATCTCCGCGGTCGTCTTCTGTCTGTGGCCGGTGGCCATCGTCGTGGGGGTGCTTGCCGTGATCTTCGGTGCGATCGGGCGGGGCAAGGCGCGGCGGGGCGAGGCGACGAACGCGGGTCAGGCTCTTGCCGGGATCATCTGTGGGGCGGCGGGTGTGGTCCTGGGGTTGGGGATGGCGGCGTTGCTGATAGTGGCGCCGTAGAACGACCGACTCCCCTCGCCCCCGCCGCCCCTACCCGTCCCATCCTCCTGGGGCTCCGCCCCAGACCCCGCTCCTCAAACGCCGGAGGGGCTGGATTTACCCACCCGGCGTTCG
>NZ_LGUR01000240.1 GCF_001270495.1 Streptomyces viridochromogenes | reverse complement strand
CTCGGGCAGCACCTCGGTCAGTTCGGGGTGGATGGTCGCGCAGTGATAGCACTCCATGAAGTTCTCGATGATGAGCTTCCAGTTGGCCTTCACGTCGTAGACGATCCGCTTGCCGACGGAGAGGCTGTCGATGTCGTAGCGCTCGATCGACTCGACGTCGCCGAGACGGGCGACGACATCGCCGATGACCTCCTCGTCGAAGGAGGGCGGGTTCTCCGCAAGGCAGACCCAGACATAGCCGAGCCACTCCCGCACGGCCACATTCACCAGGCCGTACTCGGTACGGCCGATGTCCGGCATCTTGGTGAGGTTGGGCGCCGCGACGAGCTTGCCGTTCAGGTCGTACGTCCACGCGTGGTACGGACACTGGAAGGCCCGCTTGACCTCGCCGGACTCCTCCGTGCACAGCTTGGCGCCACGGTGCCGGCAGACATTGAAGTACGCGCGGATCGAGTTGTCCCGCGCCCGGGTGACGAGGATGCTCTCGCGCCCCACGTCGACGGTGCGGAACGCGCCGGGCTTCGCCAGCTCGGAGGCGCGCGCGACACAGAACCACATGGTCTCGAATATGTGCTCCTGCTCCTGGGCGAAGATCGCCGGATCCGTGTAGGAGGAGCCGGGGAGCGTGGCGATCAGGCTGTCCGGCAGGCTGGTCGAGGTCACGGTGCACTCCTCGGGAGAACGTCGTGGAGGGGTCATTCACGCGCCGGGAAGGGCAGCTCCGGACCGCGTTGTGTATGGTGCAACGCTGCGGGCGATACGCAACCGCAGCATGGAATGTCGCTCGGGTGGTGTCAAGATGTGGCGGCGGCCAGTTGCTTGCGCCAGCGCATGAACGGCCGCGGCTGGTTCATCCCGAGCACGGCGACGGGGTCCCCGGCGCGCCGGTAGACGGCCAGGACATCGCGGGTGTCCGCGGCCCCGGCCTCGATGGTCACGCTGTCGGCGGCTGCCGCGTGACCGGCGAACTGGATCTTCACGCCGTACTGGTCGGACCAGAAGTACGGCGGCCGGGGCACGGCCGGTTCCACCGCACCCCCCGCCAGCAGGGTGGCGACCGCGTTGGCGGGACGCTCCCGCGCGCCGGTCCAGTGCTCGACCCGGCGATGCAGGCCCGCGCGCGGGTCGTACCAGTTGGCGCAGTCGCCGACCGCGACCACACCGGCCAGGCTGGTGCGGCCGTCCGCGCCGCACTTGACGCCGTTGTCGAGTACGACTCCGGAACCTTCCAGCCACTCGACGCACGGGCGGGCGCCCACGCCGACCACCACGATGTCGGCGGGGACAGTGCGGCCGTCCTCCAGCAGGACGGCGTCGACACGGGTCTCCCCGCTCAGCCCCTTGACGCCCACACCGCACAACAGCCGTACGCCGTGGTCCGCGTGGAGGGCGGAGACGATGGCACCCATGGCCGCTCCGAGCGGTCCGGCGAGAGGCGTCGGGGCCACTTCCACCACGGTCACATCGAGCCCGAGGGCGTACGCGGTCGAGGCGACCTCGGCCCCGATGAAGCCTCCGCCGATCACCACCAGCCGTCCGCCGCGGGCCAGTTCGTCCCGCAGGGCGCGGGCGTCGTCCAGGGTGCGCAGGGTGTGCACCCCGGCCAGGCCCTCCGAGCCGGGGAGGCTCCGCGCCGCTGCGCCGGTCGCGATGACGACGCCGTCGGCACGCACCTCACGTCCGTCGGCGAGCCGAACGGCACGGTCCGTGCGGTCGAGCCCGACGGCCCGGCTGCCGAGCAGCCACTCGGCCCGCAGGTCCTCGTCGTCCGACTCCAGCGCGAGTTCGGCCTCGCCGAGGGTGCCGGCCAGGAACTCCTTGGACAGCGGGGGCCGGTCGTACGGGCGGTGCACCTCGTCGCCGATGACGACGAGCCGCCCGTCGAAGCCCTGTTGCCGCAGCGAACGCGCCGCTGACAGACCTGCCAGCGAGGCTCCCACCACGGCCACCGTCCTCACGCGGGACCACCGGCGAGCCTGGCGGCGATGCAGGGCGGCAGGTTGGGGGCGTCCGTGGACAGCTGAACGTAGATCATGCCGTCCTCGATGACGACCTGATGTGTCCGGACCGGAAGCTTGGCCGGCGGGGCGTCGACCGAACCGGTCTTCAGGTTGAACTTCGAAGCATGCAGCGGGCATTCCACCTCGCAGCCCTCCAGCCAGCCGTCGGCGAGCGACGCGTCCTGGTGGGTGCACGTGTCGTCAATGGCGAAGACCTCGCCATCGTCGGTGTGGAACACCGAGACCGGCGGATCGATGTCGAGCCGGTGAGCCTCACCTCGCGGGAGATCCACGAGTCGGCACGCGGGAATCATCATGACACCTCGGGTGCGTATAGCGAAACGGATTGCGGTAAGCGCAACGCCAGTTTGGGGGCCGCCCAGAAGCGTTGTCAAGGCATCAAAAGGCCTCGTTCGGACACATCTGCCGCCCGGCCTCCAGGCAGCTCGAAGCGCCCGTTCCACCTGCGAAAACAGGCGGAACGGGCGCCGCAAGAAACCCCCCGGTGGAGCGTCAGAAGCCGCGGTCGACCCACTCCTGCAAGTGCGGGGCCTCGGCGCCGACGGTGGTCGCGTCCCCGTGTCCGGTGTGCACGACGGTCTCCGCGGGCAGCGTCAGCAGCCGGTCCCGGATCGACTCGACGATGGTCGGGAAGTGGCTGTAGGACCGCCCGGTGGCCCCTGGCCCGCCGGCGAACAGCGTGTCGCCGCTGAAGAGCGCCCCGAGGGCCGGTGCGTACAGGCAGACCGCACCGGGGGCGTGGCCGGGCGTGTGCAGCACGGTCAGCTCGATTCCGGCCACCGAGATGCCCTGTCCGTCGGTCAGCTCGGCGTCCGGCGCCCTGTCGGGGTGCGTCTGCTTCCACAGCGGCAGGTCGTCCGGATGGAGGAGGACCGGGGCGCCCGTGCGCGCCGCGAGGTCGGGCGCGGCGTCGATGTGGTCGTTGTGGGCGTGCGTGCACACGATGGCGACGAGGCGCCGGTCGCCGACCGCCCGGGCGATGGCGTCGGCATCGTGGGCGGCGTCGATGACGATCGCCTCCACGTCGTCGCCGACGATCCACACGTTGTTGTCGACGTCCCAGGTGCCGCCGTCCAGGGAGAACGTCCCCGAGGTGACGAGGTGCTCGATGCGGGCCGTCATCAGAGGACCACCACCGAGCGCAGGACGTCGCCGTGGTGCATCCGCTCGAAGGCCTTCTCGACCTCGTCCAGCGCGATGGTCTCCGTGACGAAGGCGTCCAGGTCCAGCCGGCCCTGTCGGTAGAGGTCGATGAGCATCGGGAAGTCGCGGCTCGGCAGGCAGTCGCCGTACCAGGAGGACTTCAGCGAGCCGCCGCGGCCGAAGACGTCCAGCAGCGGCAGCTCCAGCTTCATCTCGGGGGTGGGCACGCCGACCAGGACGACGGTGCCGGCGAGGTCGCGGGCGTAGAACGCCTGCTTGTACGTCTCCGGGCGGCCGACCGCCTCGATGACGACGTCGGCGCCGTGGCCGCCGGTCAGCTCGCGGATCGCCTCGACCGCGTCGGACTCCTTGGAGTTGACGGTGTGGGTCGCGCCCAGCTTCGAGGCCGTCTCCAGCTTGCGGTCGTCGATGTCGACCGCGATGACCTTCGCCGCGCCCGCCAGGTTCGCCCCGGCGATCGCCGCGGCCCCGACGCCGCCGCAGCCGATGACGGCGACCGAGTCGCCCCGGCCGATGTTGCCGGTGTTGATGGCCGCGCCGATGCCCGCCATCACACCGCACCCCAGCAGCCCGGCCGCGGCCGCCGACGCGGCCGGGTCGACCTTGGTGCACTGTCCCGCCGCCACCAGCGTCTTCTCCGCGAACGCGCCGATGCCCAGCGCGGGCGACAACTCGGTGCCGTCGGTCAAGGTCATCTTCTGCTTCGCGTTGTGGGTGTTGAAGCAGTACCACGGCCGTCCGCGCAGGCAGGCCCGGCACTGACCGCACACCGCACGCCAGTTGAGGATCACGAAGTCACCGGGTGCCACGTCCGTGACACCCTCTCCCACCGACTCCACGACACCCGCGGCCTCGTGGCCCAGCAGGAAGGGGAAGTCGTCGTTGATGCCCCCCTCGCGGTAGTGCAGATCGGTGTGACAGACCCCGCAGGCCTCGATCTTCACCAGCGCCTCACCCGGGCCCGGGTCGGGCACGATGATCGTTTCCAGGCTGACGGGGGCGCCCTTGCCCCGCGCGACGACGGCTCGGACCTGGTGCGTCATGGCCACTCCTCGACTGGTCGTGACTTGAATCAGATGTTGCTCATTACGGCACGCATTTCATGTGCCGCAACACAGCATGGGTCAGCGCCAACCAGGGGTCAAGGAGCGCGACGAGGTTCCTCAGCCGGGGCGCGAACGCCGCTGGAGCAGCGGGAACGCCCGGCGGGGCCGTGGCCGACCAGGTCGGTGCCACGGCCCCGCCGGGCGCGGGTCGGCCGCTCTCAGTGAGCGGAGGTGGAGGGCTCCGTGGGGTGCACGGGGTCCTGGGACTGCGAGGGTTGCGTGGACTCCGCGCCGTCGTTGCACGCCACGGGGCCGATGCGCAGCTCGAAGTCGCCGTCGTACTTCTCGTGGCCGGCGATGACGGCCGTCTCGATGGCCTCCTTGCCGATGCGCCCGCGGATGATGAGCGGGTCCTGGCGCAGATCGCGGGTGAGGGCGATACAGAGGCCGACCATCACCAGGGTGAAGGGCGCCGCCGCGAGAATGGTGAGGTTCTGGAGTCCGGTGAGCGCGTCGCCCTTGCCGCCGCCGATGAGCAGCATGATCGCGGCGACCGCGCCGGTCAGCACGCCCCAGAAGATGACGACACCGCGGGCCGGTTCCAGGGATCCACGCTGCGAGAGCGTGCCCATCACGATCGAGGCGGCGTCGGCGCCGGAGACGAAGAAGATGCCGACGAGGATCATCACCACCACGCTCGTGATCGTGGCGAGCGGGTACTGCTGGAGCACGTCGAAGAGCTGGCCCTGGGCGGTCGAGGCGTCACTGAGCCGCTTCTGGTCCTGGAGGTGCATCGCCGAGCCGCCGAAGACAGCGAACCACAGCAGGCTGACGGTGCTGGGCACCAGGATGACCCCGCCCACGAACTGCCGGATCGTCCGGCCGCGGCTGATGCGCGCGATGAACATGCCGACGAAGGGCGTCCAGGAGATCCACCAGGCCCAGTAGAAGACCGTCCAGCCGGCCAGCCAGTCGGCGACTCCCTCGCCGCTGGACGCCTCGGTACGGCCGACCATCTGGGCCAGGTCACCGAGGTACGCGCCGATGGAGGTGGGCAACAGGTCGAGGATGAAGATGGTCGGCCCCACGAGGAACACGAAGACCGCCAGTGTCACCGCCAGCACCATGTTGATGTTGGACAGCCACTGGATTCCCTTCTCGATCCCGGACACCGCCGAGGCCACGAACGCCACGGTCAGCACCGCGATCACGGCGACCAGCAGGCCGGTGCCGACGGATCCCAGCCAGCCCAGTCCGGTGAAGCCGCTGCCGATCTGCAGGGCGCCGAGCCCCAGGGAGGCCGCGGAGCCGAAGAGGGTGGCGAAGATGGCGAGGATGTCGATGACCCGGCCACCCCAGCCGTTGGCCCGCTTCTCACCGATCAGCGGGGTGAACACCGCGCTGATCAGCTGCCGGCGGCCGCGCCGGAAGGTGCTGTAGGCGATCGCCAGACCCACCACCGCGTACATCGCCCACGGGTGCAGCGTCCAGTGGAAGAGGGTCGTGGCCATGGCGGTCTCCATGGCCTCGTTGGCGTCGGCCGGGTCGGTGCCCGGCGGCGGCGTGACGAAGTGCGAGAGCGGCTCGCTCACGCCGTAGAACATCAGGCCGATGCCCATGCCCGCGCTGAACATCATGGCGATCCATGAGACGGTGCGGAACTCGGGCTCCTCGCCCTCTTTGCCCAGGGTGATCCGGCCGTAGCGGCTGACCGCCAGCCAGAGGGCGAAGACCACGAAGCCCGAGGCCGCGAGGACGAAGGCCCAGCCACCGTTGCGAATGGTCCCGTCCAGCAGCTTTCCGGACACGCTCTCCAGCGTGTCGGTCGCGGTGGCTCCCCACACCACGAAGGCGAGGGTGAGGGCCGCGGCGACGCCGAAGACGATCAGGTCGGTCCTGGGAGCGGCGGACTGCGCCGGGCTTCCTGGGAGATCCGCGGCGACGGGATGGCTACGGCTCCCGTCCCTTTCACGGGTTTTACTCATCAGCTCGTCCTTTCCACAGACGGCAGTGGAGTCTTTGTCGCGGACGACGGCAGGGGAACTCGTCGGTGATTCCGTCTGACCGACGAGCACGCCGGAGCGGATGGGGGAACGACGAGAGGAGGGGAGGCGGAGCGGCCGCCATGGTGCGTCGTTGCGAATAATGCATCGGAATTCACTATGGGCAACAACCCTCTGGGTGCCGGGGAGGGCTGTCAAGAGGTTGGTGTCGAGTTACACGACCGCAACCCGATGAACGGCCGCGCACGGAGGGATCCGGGCCCGACGAACCATCAGCCTCCCAGGCGGGAGGGCATGCGGGAGCCACGCGGGTACGCACCCGACGCCACCGTGAGCAGCCGCCGCGCTTTCAGCCGGGTCTCGGCCCACTCGCGCTCGGGATCGGAGTCCCAGGTGATCCCCGCCCCCGTACCGAAGCGCAGTACGGGGCCGCCCGGAGCGGGACGGTCGATCCAGAACGTGCGGATGCCCACGGCCAGTTGGGCCGTGCCGCGGTCGGCGTCGACCCAGCCGACGCCCCCGCAGTACGGGCCGCGCGGCGCGGTCTCCAGCGCCGCGATCACCCGCAGTGCGCTGGACTTGGGGGCGCCTGTGACGGACCCGGGCGGGAACGTGCCGGCGAGCAGTTCGGGCCATCCGACGCGTTCGGCGAGCTCACCTCGCACGGTGGACACCAGGTGCACCAGGCCGGGGTGTTCCTCGACGGCGCACAGGTCGGGAACGGTCACGCTACCGGTGGCGCAGACGCGTCCCAGGTCGTTGCGGACCAGGTCCACGATCATGACGTTCTCGGCGTGGTCCTTTTCGAGGAGGTCGTCGGCGGTCCGCCCGGTGCCTTTGATGGGGCCGGACTCCACCGTGCGGCCCCGGCGGCGGAGGAAGAGTTCGGGCGAGGCCGTGGCGATCTCCACACCGTGCGCCGGGAGACGCACGGTGCCGGCGTACGGCGCTGGATTGCCGCGCGCCAGCAGGGCGGTGAGCGCGTCGACGTCCGCGCGCTCCGGGTCGGGCAGCGGCGCGGACAGGACCCGGCACAGGTTGGCCTGGTAGACCTCGCCGGCCGCGATGTGCTCACGGATGCGCCGGACCCCGGCGGTATAGGCGGCCCGGTCGAGGGAGGACGTCCAGGAGTCCGGGTCCGGGCCCCGCCACGGCGCGGGCGCGGCGGCCGGCACGGGGGCCCGGCGTACGTCACTGAAGCGCGCGCAGACAAGGCGCCCCTCGAAGTCGGCGACCACGGCCCAGAACCCGGCGGAGTCAAGGGCCGCCGGATCGCTGGTCACGTCCCGCAGGCCGGTGGCGAGGAGGCTCCCGAAGCGGGCCAGTGGGGCGAGGTCAGCCACCGGGGTGGGCGTCGGCGGTGGCCGGTTCCAGCCGGACGACGATGGACTTCGACGTGGGGGTGTTGCTGATGGCCGCCGTGGAGTCCAGGGGGACGAGGACGTTGGTCTCGGGGAAGTAGGCGGCGCAGCAGCCTCGGGGGGTCGGGTACGGCACCACCCGGAAGGCCGGCGCCCTGCGTTCCACGCCGTCCTCGTACTCGCTGACGATGTCGACGACGTCCCCGTCCGCGAGCCCGCGGTCGGTGAGGTCGTCGGGGTTCAGGAAGAGGACCCGGCGGCCCTGGTGGATGCCGCGGTAGCGGTCGTCCAGGCCGTAGATGGTGGTGTTGTACTGGTCGTGGGAGCGCAGGGTCTGCAACAGCAGCCGGCCCGGCGGGACATGGGGCGCGTCCAGCGGGTTGGCGGTGAAGTTGGCCAGGCCGGTGCTGGTCGTGAAGCGGCGCTCGTCCCGGGGCGGGTGGGGCAGGGCGAAGCCGCCGGGCCGTCGTACCCGGGCGTTGAAGTCCTCGAAGCCGGGGATCACCCTTTCGATGCGGTCACGGATGCGGTCGTAGTCCGACTCGAAGTCCTCCCACGGCACATGGGACCCCGCTTCCCCGAGTGCCGCCCGTGCCATGCGGCAGATGATCGCGACCTCGCTCAGCAGCTGATCGGAGGCGGGCGCCAGCCGTCCCCGCGAGAGATGCACCATGCCCATGGAGTCCTCCACTGTGACCAGTTGGGGTCCGGTCGGCCGCTGGTCGGCTTCGGTCCGGCCGAGGCACGGGAGGATGAGCGCCTGCTCCCCCGCGATGACGTGCGAGCGGTTGAGCTTGGTCGAGATCTGGACCGTGAGGCGGCAACGGCGCATCGCCTGCTCGGTCAGGTCGGTGTCGGGAGCGGCGGCGACGAAGTTGCCACCCAGCGCGACGAAGACGCGTACGTCGCCGTCGCGCATGGCACGGATGCTCTCCACGGCGTCGTGGCCGTGGTGCCGCGGGGGCGTGAACGCGAACTCGGCGCCGAGCGCGTCCAGGAACGCGTCGTCCGGCTTCTCGTAGATGCCCATGGTGCGGTCGCCCTGCACGTTGGAATGGCCCCGCACCGGGCAGAGCCCCGCGCCCGGACGGCCGATGTTGCCGCGCAGCAGCAGGAAGTTCACGACGTCCCGGATGGTGGGCACGGAGTGCTTGTGCTGGGTGAGTCCCATCGCCCAGCAGACGACGATCTTCTCGGCGGCCAGCACCTGGCGGAACGCGTCCCGGATCTCTTCCTCGGACAGGCCCGTGGCCTGGAGGATGTCGTCCCACGACACCTTGCGGGCGTGCTCGGCGAACTCCTGGAAGCCGTGCGTGTACCGGTCGATGAACGGCGTGTCCAGACAGGTGCCGGGCGCTTCGTCCTCCGCCTCCAGCAGCATGCGGTTGAAGGCCTGGAACAACGCCTGGTCCCCGCCCAGCCTGATCTGGAGGAACTGGTCCGACAACCGGGTGCCACCGCCGAGGACGCCGGAGGGACGCTGGGGGTTCTTGAACCGGAGCAGCCCGGCCTCGGGCAGGGGGTTGACCGAGATGATGCGAGCGCCCCGCCGCTTGGCCTGTTCCAGGGCGGAGAGCATGCGGGGATGGTTGGTGCCGGGGTTCTGGCCGACCACGAGGATGAGATCCGCCTCGTGGAGGTCGTCCAGGCTGACGCTGCCCTTGCCGATGCCGATGGTCTCCGTCAGGGCCGAACCGCTGGACTCGTGGCACATGTTGGAGCAGTCGGGCAGGTTGTTGGTGCCGAGCATGCGGACGAACAGCTGGTAGAGGAACGCGGCTTCGTTGCTCGCCCGCCCGGAGGTGTAGAAGGCGGCCTGGTCCGGGTGGTCGAGCTCGGCGAGTTCGCGGGCGATCACGGCGAACGCGTCGTTCCAGGAGATCGGCCGGTAGCGGTCGCTGCCCGCCGGGCGGTACATGGGGTGGGTGAGACGTCCTTGCTGGCCCAGCCAGTAGTCAGTGCGGGGCAGCAGGTCCTCAAGAGTGTGCCCGGCGAAGAAGTCGGGGGTGACGCGGCGCACGGTGGCCTCTTCGGCCACGGCCTTGGCCCCGTTCTCGCAGAACTCCGCCCGGTGCCGGTGTTCCGGCTCGGGCCAGGCGCAGCCGGGGCAGTCGAAGCCCTCCTTCTGATTGACCCTGAGGAGGGTGAGCAGACTGCGCCGGGCCCCCATCTGTTCGCCGGCGTGCCGCAGCGAGGAAGTGACCGCGGGCAGGCCGGCGGCGTACTCCTTCGGGGGGCCGACCCGCAGACGAGCGTCGCCGGGGTCCTCAGCAGGTGGCTTGCGAGTCATCTGTAGCGCTACTCCGCGGTGTAGGGAAGCCAGAGCCTGACCACGACCGGCCGAGTTTCACATCACACAACAGTAGCGTGATACGCAACGCGTCCAGGTCATGACCAGGGAAGCCCCACGACGGCCGCCTGTCAAGACCGAGCCGTCGCCGAGTGTCGTCTCCACTGCTTCGGTGAGCCGTCCCGCCCCGGTTGCCGGGCGCCCGTCAGGCCACCGGCGGCGTCTTGAGCCAGTCGTCGACCGTGACGACATCCGCCCACTGCGGGAACAGCCGCCCGACGAGGACCCGGTGCACCTCCGGGTCGGTGTCCAGGCAGGCGTCGGAGAGGACGGTGAGGCCGAAGTCCAGGTCGTTCGCCTGGCACAGGGTGGACAGCACCACAGCGCTGGTGGCGATGCCGGTGAGCACGAGGCTGTCGATACCGCGAGCCCTGAGCACCACGTCGAGATCGCTGCCCGAGAACGCGCTCGCCCGTCGCTTGGTGACCACCACGTCCCCCGGCAGGGGCGCGACCTCGGGGTGGATCTCGGTGCCCGGGGCGCCTTCGACGTAGAGGCCGGCTCGCGCGATGGCGGCGAGTGCCCTGTTGCGCGTGCCGACTTCCGGGAAGCCGGGACGTAACGCGATGACCACGTAGATCACGGGGATGTCCGCCGCCCGGGCCCCGTCGATCGCTCTGCGCAGGCGCGGCAGGTATCCGGAGCCGTCGTCGGCGATGTCCACGATGGCCTGTTGGACGTCCATCACGAGAAGGGCGCTGCTCATGTCGTCTCCAGGAACGAAGTCGGTGCGGCGTCGGAACGGGCCCGGGTTCTCCCTGTTCGGATCCTACGCAGCGCTCGCCACGGTGGTGGTGCGCCCGCCGCCCCGCCTGCGCTCCCCCTTGGGCCACATGCCGCGCGGTGCCGACGGCGTTCAGGGTTGCGGATGGACCACCTGTACGCCCCGCGCCTGCATCATCTCGACCACCGGGTTGTCCAGTGCCGCATCGGTGACGACCAGAGCGATCTCCTCCAGTGAGCAGATGCGCCCGAGTGCCGTGCGGCCCAGTTTCTCGGCCGTGGCCACCAGGATGACCCGCTGGGCCGATTCGAGAGCCGCCCGCTTCACCTGGACGTCGTCAAGGTTGTACGCGGTCGCCCCACGGGCCGGATCCACCCCGCAGCAGCCCAGTACGAAGGTGTCGAAGCACAGGTCCTTGAAAGTGTCGGCCGGCGTCTGGCCGTAGAAGGACAGCTCGCCCGAACGGACCTGGCCACCGGGCAGCAGCAACTGGATGCCGGGGTAGGCGGACAGGGCGAAGGCCGCGTGCAGCGACAGCGGGGTGACGGTGAACTGCCGGTCCTCCATGGCCTTCGCGACGGCCACCAGGGTCGTACCGGTGTCCAGGGCGATCGTCTCGCCGTCCGTCAGCAGCGACAGCACGGTACGCGCGAGCCGCACCTTCGTCTCCATGCCCGACATCGCGCGGATCGCGTACGGCGGTTCGACCCCGCCCGGCAGATTGCTCACCGCGCCGCCGCGCACTCTGCGCAGGGCACCGCGCGATTCCAGGACCTCCAGGTCCCGGCGGATCGTCATCTCCGAGGCCCCCGTCGCGCTGGCGAGGTCCGCGACGGTCGCGCGGTTCTCACGCATGAGCATCTCGATCACGAAGTTGTGTCTCTCCATCACGTTCATGCCAGGGAGGGTATCGGCCATTCCGCCGGGCCGACTGACCGAATGAACATGAAATC
Organism: Streptomyces viridochromogenes; assembly: GCF_001270495.1. Taxonomy (GTDB): domain Bacteria; phylum Actinomycetota; class Actinomycetes; order Streptomycetales; family Streptomycetaceae; genus Streptomyces; species Streptomyces viridochromogenes_A. Next base: position 82,604 of record NZ_LGUR01000240.1, on the reverse strand, counting down.
TGTTCAAGAGGACAGGATCCATGAGAAGGTAGGGCCGAGCTGCCCACCTGACCTGCGTCTTTCTATGTTTGTTTGATTTCTGTTCAACTATCGTCCCCTTGAGGAGCTCGATGTCCACAGCCCGCAGACCCGATCCGTCCGGGGCCCCGCAACCGTTGATCACAACGATGGCGATCGTGGCCTCCTGCGGGGCGTTCGTGGTGATCGGAGCCCTCCAGGCCCTGTACGGTCCCGCGATCCCCGCGTTGCGCAAGGAATACGGCATCAGCCCCGCCGTCGCAGGACTCAGCCTGAGCGGACACTTCGCCGCCGCGGTGGTCGGCGTGCTCATCTACCACCTGCTGCGCGTACGACTGGGCCACCGGATCCTGCTCGGCGCCTCGTACCTGCTCATGGCCGTGGGGTCGGTGGTGTTCGCGATCGCTCCCAACTGGCCCACGGCCCTGGTCGGCACCTTCGTCATCGGCCTCGGCTTCGGCGGTGTCGACTACGGCCTCAACCAGCTGTTCGCCGTCGCCTTCGGCCGCCGCAGCACCGCGATGCTCAACCTGCTCAACGGCCACTTCGGCGTCGGTGCGATCGCGGGTCCCGCCCTGGTGGGATGGCTCGGCGCCGAGCACTACCCGGGCATCTTCGTCGGCGTCGCCGCCGTCTGTGTGCTGATCCTGTTCACCCTCGGCGGCGTGGCCTCCCGGGAACCCGAACCCGTCGTCGAGGCCACGTCCCGCACGGGTGCGCGCGTCGCGCCGATCATCGCCGCCTTCATCGGCATCTACGTGCTGCACGTGGCCATCGAGACCGGAGTCGGCGGCTGGGAGCCCACCCACCTGGAGACCGTGGGATACGCGGCCGCGACCGCCGCCACCGCCACATCGGCGTACTGGGCCGCCATGACCATCGGCCGCTTCGTCGTGGTTCCGCTCTGCCTGCGCTTCTCGGCGCCCGCGATCCTGACCGTGTGCTCCGCGGGCATGGCGGGATTCCTGCTGCTCGCGACGATCCCCTGGGCAGCGCCCTACGCCTACTTCGGGGTCGGCCTCGCCATCGCCCCGATCTTCCCGACCTGTCTGCCCTGGCTGAACCGGGCGGTGCCGAGCGTCGCCGCGGCCGGCGCCTATGTGATGGCGGCGTCGATGATCGGAGGCGTCGCCTTCCCGCCGCTGCTCGGCGTCGTCATCGACGGGATGGACGTCAAGGCGCTCCCGCTCGTCATGTTCGCCCTGGCCGCCCTCTGCCTCGTGCTCAGCTTCTGGCTGCGCAGCAACGCCCCCGATCCGGACGGACTGCCCGCATCCAGCGCCGACTCCGCCGAGACCGCCAAGCCCTCGGAGGTACAAGCGTGAAGGCCGTCCTCTTCGACATGTTCGGAGTCCTGGCCCGTGTCCAGTCCACGGAGTCCCAGGAGGTGATCGAACGAACAGCCGGGGTGAGCGGAGAGCGGTTCTGGGACGCCTACTGGTCGCTGCGCCCGCCGTACGACCGCGGCGACGTCCGGGGCCCCGCCTACTGGGGAAGCGTGAGCGAACGGCTCGGCACTCCGTTCACCGACCGGCAGGTCGACGATCTGATCGCCGCCGATCTGGCCAGCTGGAGCGAGATCGACCAGGAGAGTGTGGACTTCCTGGCCGAGCTGGCCGACCGGGGCGTACGCCTCGGACTGCTCTCCAACATCCCGGAGGAGCTCGCCGTCCACTACGAGGCCACCCAGGAGTGGCTCGGGCACTTCAGCGTGCTCGGCCTGTCCTGTCGGATCGGCAGCGCCAAGCCGGAACCGGCCGCCTACACGTGGTGCAGCCGCGAACTGGGGCTGCCCGCCGAGGACATCCTCTTCGTGGACGACCGTTCCGACAACGTGCTCGCGGCCCGCGAGGTCGGCATGCGCGGCCATGTGTTCACGGGCGTCGGCCTCCTCGCCGCGGCACTGGAGGAGGAGAAGACGGGGTGACGCCGACGCCTCTCCTCCTGGCCCTGTGCGGTGCCGGAGAAGGAGGATTCTGGCCCTGGCCGTCCCGGACCGAGGCCGGACGCGCTGTCGTCGGCGCCGCACTGTTCGAACTCGCGCTCGCACGACGGCTGGAGCTGGGGGACGACCGTGTGGTGCCGTGCGGAGGCGGCACGACGGATGACGTGGTCCAGAACGGGGTACTCCGCAGCGTCGGCGCGGCCGGCCGGGCGCGTCCGCCCTGGGAGTGGGTCGAGTCGCTCGGCCCCGACGCGCTGCGCCAGGTCGAGGAGGAGTGCGCCCGCGCCGCCGCGCTCGGCACGCTCGGTGAGCGCATGAGCGAGGCGAGAGCGCGGGTGCGCCGCGCCGCCGAACGGCCCGACGTCCGCGACGTCTCGGCTCTGGCGGTCGCCGTGCTGCTGATCGCCGCCCGCCAGGGACACCTGGTGCGGCCGGCGGTCCTGCCCTCGGCCAGGGTGCGGCACGCGGCGCGGGCGCTCGCCCTGCTGGAATGCGGCGCGCCGCATTCCGGTCAGGCACTGCGCCGCGCCTCGGCCGCCGTGCGGCGCTCGATCGCCGTTTCCGCCGCAGCCCTGGCCTTCCCTGGATAGCAATCGTCTGCGAATTTCTGCCCCTCCTTGCCAGCGAGGGGCTGGATATGATCTTCTTAATGGGGGGATGTTGTGAACTTGGACCGCATCGTGATTCCGCTCCACCGCGTCCCCTCCGTGTCGCACTCCGAATGGGACGGGTGTGTTGAGCCGGATTTCACCGGCGCACTTCTTCGATCAACGAGAATATGAAGCATGCGCTTCGTTTCTGCCACAGGGGGAAAATATGGACACCGAAGCAGTGACCGATCATCTCTATTATCCCGTCAGCGCCCTCAAGATGGAGCGCGGCGAAGGCGTCTATCTGTACGATTCTGACGGAAAACGCTATCTGGACTGCGCGTCGGCGACGTTCAACCTCAGCCTCGGCTACTCCCACCCCGCCGTGATAGCGGCGATGAAGGACCAGCTCGACAAGGTGGTCCACCTCACCTCCTCGTACCAGAGCGACCCGATCAACGGTCTGGTGCAGCGGCTCGTGGAGACCTCGCCGGCCAACCTGACCCGGGTCCACCCCAAGGTCTCCGGAGGGTCCTCCGCCAACGAGGGCGCCATCAAGATGGCGCAGCACGCCACCGGAAAGTCCGAGGTCATCACCCTGTTCCGCAGCCATGTGGGACAGACGATGATGATGGCCTCCATGTCGGGAAACGCCTTCCGGCGTGAGCCGTTCCCGCTCCTGTACCCGGGCAGCCTTCAGGTGCCCGACCCGTACTGCTTCCGCTGCTTCTACGGGCAGAACAAGGAAACCTGCGGCCTGATGTGCGTCGACCGCATCGACGACTTCATCGAGTACGCGAGCAGTGGCCGGGTCGCCGCCGTACTGATCGAGCCGATTTCCGGAAACGGCGGGAACATCACGCCGCCGGACGGCTACATGCAGAAACTGCGGTCCTTCTGCGACGAACACGACATCGCCCTCATCTTCGATGAGATCCAGACGGGTATCGGCCGCACCGGCCATATGTTCGCGGCCCAGCATTACGGTGTCGAGCCGGACGCCATTACCACGGCGAAGGGCCTCGGCGGTTCCGGTGCGCAGGTCGCCGCCATTCTCACCAATGACCGCCTTTCCGGCCTTCCCGCGCATCACCACTCCTTCACGTACGGTTCGAATCTCCTTGCCGCCGCGGCCGCGAATGTCACCCTCGACATTGTGCGGCAGCCGGAATTCCTCGCGAATGTCACGAATACCGGCGACTATATTCTCGAACGGCTCCGCGACATGCAGCTGCGCTATCCGGCCATAGGCGACGTCCGCGGCGTCGGCCTGATGATCGGCTTCGAGATGTGCGAGCCCGACGGCAAGCCGGCCGTCAAGCTCACCAACCACCTGGCGAGCGCGGCCATGGACCACGGCCTCATCCTGCGCACCTCGCGCTACGGCTACGGAAACGTCCTCAAGATCCGTCCTCCGCTGATCCTGACCATGGCTCAGGCCGAGGAGATCTGCGACAAGCTGGAGAACCTCTTCATGTCGGAGCTGGGCCGGTGAAGAAACTGCTCAAAGGCCTCGGCGAACACGTCCGCGCCGAGCTGCTGACCTACGGCCAGCGGGGCCTGGCCCGCCAGGTGCACGGCGACTCCCCCGGCGGTGACGCCCAGTTCGATGTCGACGAGGTGGCCGAGAAGGCCGTTCTGGACTACCTGCGCGCCCACGCCGAGGTGCCCGTCGCCGTCTACACCGAGGACGGCGCATTCGTCGAACTCGCTCCCGACCCGCAGTACCTGCTGGTCGTCGACCCCATCGACGGCACCCGCCCCACCTCGGCCGGCCTGGAGATGGGCATGGTCTCCATCGCGGTCGCCCCCTACGGCGACGGCAAGCCCACGCTGGCCGACGTCACGGCCGCCTGCCTGCTGGAGATCAAGAGCGGCGCCTGGATCTACGGTGACGACACGGAGGGCCTCTCCAGCGGCGGCCACCCCACTCCCGTGCCGCGGCTGAGCCGGACCACCGACCTGGCGAAGATGTTCTGGTCGATCGAGTTCAACGGCCACCCCATGCACCTGATGAACGCGGCCTACTCCCACCTCGTGGACCAGTCGGCCAACACCGGCGGCGTGTTCGTCTTCAACAGCGCCACCTTCTCCATCTCCCGCATCATCACGGGACAGCTCGACGCCTACGTCGACATCGGCAACCGGGTCCTGCGCGACCACCCCGACACCGAGGCCGAGTTCCTGCGCGTCGGACGCGGCTCGATCCTGCACCTGTTCCCGTACGACATCGCCGCCGCCGTCTACCTCGCCCGGCAGGCCGGCGTCGTGATCACCGACGCCTACGGCGAGGACCTGGGGACGACCTCGCTGGTCGACCTCGGGCCGTTGAACCAGAAGTCGTGCATCGCCGCGGCGACGCCCGAACTGCACAGGCAACTCCTCGACTCCATCAGCTGGGAACTGGGCCGTGGCACCGCCGCGGCCGCCAAGGGGGACGCATGAAGGCACTCACACTGACCGAAGACCGCTCCCTGGAGCTGGTCGACCGGCCCAAGCCGGAACCGCGCGAGGCGACCGACGTCGTCATCCGCATCGTCCAGAGCGGAATCTGCGGCACCGACCGCAGCGTCCTCGTCGGCAAGTTCCCGGCCGAGCCCGGCGTCGTGATGGGACATGAGGCCGTCGGCGTCGTCGAGACGACGGGCCCCGGCGTGACCCGGTTCGCACCCGGTGACCGGGTCATCGTCAACCCGACCCTGTACTGCGGCAGTTGTGACACCTGCCTGGAAGGGCACTGGAACTTCTGCGGCAACAAGGCCGGAACCGAGGTCGGGCTCGACTACGACGGCTCCTTCGCCGAGTTCATGCGCCTGCCCGAGCTGTTCTGCCACGCGATACCCGAGGGGATGAGCTTCGACCGGGCCGTCGTGGTCGAACCGCTCGCCTGCGCCCTCAACAACATCGAGGCCGGCCGGCTCCAGCCGGGCGAGACCGCGGTGATCGTCGGCGGCGGTCCGATGGGCGCCGTGACGGCCATGGCCGCCGCCCGCTACGGCGCCCGGGTCCTGGTCGTCGAGCCCGACCCGGTCCGCCAGTCGCTGGACCGGGAGATCTTCGCCGCCCCCGAGTTCGAGGGCCGGATCACCGTCCACACCCCGGACGACGCGGAACTCACCCACCGCGCGCACCTGGTCGTCGACTCCGTCGGCAACCTCCTGGAGCAGAGCCTCGGTTACGCCGCCCAGCGCGGCCGGATCGTCGTCATGGGCTTCAACAGCAACGCCGCCGCGACCGTGCGTCCGTTGGAGATCCTCCAGCGCGGGCTGCAGATCATCGGCGCCGGCGACTACAACAGCATGATCTTCCCCAAGGCCGTCGAGCTGGCCGGCTCGATCCCGCTGGAGCGGCTGATCACCCACCGCTTCCCGCTGGGGGACCACGCGGAGGCATTCAAGGCCCTGGCCGCCGTGCCGGGCGCCGACTACACGGCACTCAAGGTCGTCCTCATACCGAACCAGGACGGGAGCACCGCATGAGCACCCGGCTGAACACGGCCCTGATCCCCGGCGCGGACCGCCCCGTCGTCATCGGCGAGTACCCCTACTACCGGGCCGATCCGGCCAACTGGGCGAACAACCTGCGGGAGTTGCGCTCCCTCGGCGTCGACGTCGTCTCCTTCTACCTGCCGTGGCGGTTCCACGAGACCGGCGAGGGCGAGGAGCGCGCGTTCGACTTTCACGGCAAGACCGACCCGCAGCGCGATGTCGTCGCTCTGATCGGCCTCGCCGCCGAGGCCGGCCTCGCCGTCCTGGTCAAGCCCGGCCCCTTCATCCACGCGGAAGTACAGCTCGGCGGGCTCCCCGACCGGCTCTGCGGCGCGGGCCACACGCCCTACCGGGGGCTGAACGGCGAGCTGCTCACCTCCCAGGCCAAGCCCCTGCCCAGCCTCCTCGACCCGGCCGTCAAGGAGGAGGTCGCCACCTGGCTGCGTGCCGTGGCCGACGAGGTCGTGTCCCCCACGGCCGCCCCCCGGGGCCCCGTCGTCGCGCTCCAGCTCGGCAACGAGGGCATGTCCGGCGACGTGCACATCGCCATCGACGCCCAGGACGCCTCCCCGGCGGCCCGTGCGGAGTTCGCGCGGTGGCTGTCCGCCCGTGGACTGGCCGACGAGGCGGCACGCACCGGCGACGACCTCGCCGACTGGCCCAGCGGACTGCGCCTGCTGTGGTCGCGCTGGTCCGGCGAGGCCATCGTCGGCCTGTGGGACTGGATCTCCGACCTGTTCCCGGCCGCCCCCGTCCGCGTCGCCAACGTGCCCCTGGCCCGCGCCACGGGACCGGACGCCACCATCGACGCCTGGGCCGCCCGCCACCGCGCCCTCAAGGGCTCCCGGCATCTGATCGGGCACACCGAGTGGGTGGGCAACCCGGCGCAGAGCCCGGACGCCTTCGCCACGCACCTCAGTGAGATCCTGCTGGGCGACACCGATGTGCTGGAAGCCAACTGGGGCTTCACCTGGGACGACGAGACCTTCGCCGGTCCGCGCACGCCCCTGTTCAACGCCCTGCTGGCCCTGATGCTCGGATCGACCACGGTCAGCGTCTACACCGCCTGCGCGGCGGGCACCTGGGGCGAGCTGATCGACATGGACCCGGACGGGCTGCGCGCCGAAGGCGTCGACCCGGTGCTCCACGCGCCGCCGTACTGCCCGGGAGCCCCCCTCACGGAGGGCGGTGACCACAACCCCACAGCGGAGAGCCTGCGACTGCTCGCCCTCTTCCTCGACCGCCACGGCGCGGCGCTGGCCGGCAGCCGGCTCGACCGTGACGCGGACCTGCTCGTCGACCGCGCCCTGGCCGAGGCCGGCGCCTGGCAGCGGGAGGGCACGACCGTACTGCGGGAGCTCACCGAGGCCGTCCACGAGCAACTGCGGGACTCCCACCGCCTGGTCGGCCTGCGCTGGCTCGACGAGTCCCCGGTCCGCGCCGCCCTGGACGCCACCGGACCCCTCGGTGTGCTCCGCGCGGGTCACCCCGGCGCGAGCACCGCACCCGGCGAGGTCACCGTCGCCGCGGGCGTCCCCGCCCACGGCGCCGTGGCCGGCTTCGTCGCGGGCCTGGCCACGGGCGCCCCGCGCTGGACGTCGGCCCACCGGCGTGCCGTCGCCTTCACCCGGACGGGCCCCGACGGCACGCGCGTGATCGGCGCGTTCAACCCCACCGGCGCGGACGACCGGATCACCGGCGCCGACGGCGACTGGGCCGTCGATCTGCCCGCGGGGACCGCGGCGCTCGCGGTGAGCCGGGGAGGCTCGCTCCTGGGCTGGCTGGCGACGCCCACCGCGCCCGCCGCCCCCGCCGTCGCCCTGACCTGGCGCGGCGAGCAGGCCGACACCCGTCGGGTGACGGCCTCCTGAGACGCGGGCGGCGGGCGAGCGCACCTGACATCGCTCCTCCCGCCGCCCGCCCCCGCGGCCTTGTCGTCGAACTCCTCCCTGGCAAAGGGGAATTCGACGGCAGGGCCGCGCCCCGACGAACCGCCCGAACCCGCTTCGAGCCCAGGTGTCGCCTTGTTCCAGAACCACGTCCAGAATCACGACGTCGCATCCGCCACGGCCACCACCCTGTTCCGCTCCGCGGGCCGCGACACCCTCGCCACCCTCTCCGACCTCATCGAGCAGGAGCATCCGATCTTCGCGATGCCCTCCTGGTTCGTGACCGCGGACTCCGCCCACACGGGCCACCTCATCAGCGAGTTCCTGCGCGAACTCGGCGGGGCCGCGACCCACCGCTGCTTCTTCGCAAACTCGCGGTACGAGGCCCTCCACGGAGCCGTCAAGCTGGTGCGCCACGGCGCGGCCGGTTCCGCGGCCCGGCACCGCGGACGCGTCCTCGTCCTCGACCCCGACGGCACCCTCACCCGGCGCGCCGACCCGCTCGGCGACGGCCCCGAGCGGGCGCTCGCCCCCGGCCTCCACGGCCACCCCACCCTGGCCGCACTGCGTGCGGCGGCCGCCGACGCCGACCACTGCGGCCTGGTGCTGCGCGGCACGGAGCGGCTCGACGCGGACGCGCTGGCCGACCTGGCCGCATTCGTCGAGGACGTCCGGGGCCGCGGCACCCGCATCGTCCTGGACCTGTCCGACGTCGACCCGCTCGCCCCGCCCTGCGACAGTGTGCGCGCGCTGCGGCCCGACCTCTTCGTCCTCGGGGAGTCCCTCACCGGGTACGAGGTCCCCTTCGGCGCCTTCGCCGGCAGCCCCGACCTGTTCGCGCCCTGGTCCACCCCGTCGACCGGGTTCCTGCACTCCAACACGTACGGCGGCAACACCGTAGCCATGCGCGCGGTCAAGACCCGGCTGCTGGGCCGCTGGGACGAACGGCACCCCGTGCACCGCGTCCTCGCGGCCTCTGACCGCGACTGGCAGCGCACCCTCGACCTGTACGCCCGGCATGTCAACCCGATGACCGTGCGGATGCACCGCAAGCTGCGCGGCGCCCTCCACGTCGTACGCGCCAAGGGCTCCCGGCTCACCGTCCAGCTGGACTCGGGCCGCCGCCTCGACCTCGTCGACGGGCTGTGCGGGGCGGGCCTCGGGATCAACGGCCACAACCCCGCCGACGCGCTCACCGACGTCGTCCACGCACACGACCCGGGGCGGGACTATGTCGCCGACCTCCAGCGCGTCCTCGCCCGGGACACCGGCCTGCCCCACACCTTTCCCGCCGTCAGCGGCGCCTCGGCGGTGGAGAGCGCGATGATCCTGGCCCGGCTGGCCCGCCCCGAGCGGCGCCGGATCGTGGTCTTCAAGCACAACTACGGCGGCAAGACCCTCGTGTCCCTGCTGGCCACCGCCGCCGAGCGCACCCGGGCCCCGTTCGGGCCGCTGTACGAGGACATCCGCTACATCGACCCGTACACCCCGCACGCCGCCGAGGAGTTCCGCGAGGAGGCGGCGACCGGTGAGGTCGGCCTGGTCTGGATCGAACTCGTCCACGGCAGCTCCGACTCCTACGCCCCCATCCCGTCCCCCCTCCTCGACGCCGTCTCCGAGGGCCGCGAGCGGCACGGATATCTGGTCGGCGTCGACGAGGTCCTCACCTCGTACTACCGCTGCGGCACCCGGTTCGCGCACCGGGGCAGGCTGCCCGAGGTCGACCTGATGAGCCTGTCGAAGGCGCTCAGCTACGGCTGCTTCCCCACCGGGGCCGCCCTGGTGTCCGACGCCGTCCACGAGGCCGCCCGGCGCACCAACCCCCAGCTGGTCGAGGAGCTGCGCACGCAGCACGCCCACCAGCTCGGCGCCCACTTCTCCCTCCAGGCCGTCGCCCAGGTCGACGCGCTGCAACTGGAGCGGCGGGTGGCGGCCCTGTCCGCCGTGGTGGACGAGGGGATCGCCGCGATGGACACCGGGCCCGCCGGCGTCGTCGGGCGCCGCTTCGCCGAGGGCCTGCTGGGCCGCTTCGAACCGCGCGTCCCCGGACCGCTGCGCCGCTTCCTCGAACCCGAGGGCGAGTGGATGACCTTCGCCCTGATCCTCTGGTGGATCACCCGGGCCAGGGCCTTCGTCGTCTACGACGTCTTCCTGCTGCCGCTGGTCGCCACCGAGGACGAGATCCGCCAGGTGATGCGCGCGGCCCGCGAACTCTCGCGCACGTCCCCGTACCGCCTTCTCGCCCAGGTGGGCCTCTTCCACCTCGGGGAGCGGGCCCGTGCCTTCGTGCGCACCCCGACCACCGCAAGGAGCACCGTATGAGCCAGCAGAACGTCGATGTGATCCGCCGTTTCTTCACGCTCTTCGACGAAGGCCGGCTGACGGACATCGAGGCCCTGCTCACCGACGACTTCGAGTGGGTCTACCACGGCCCGAAGTCCCTGCCCTGGGCGGGCACCTACCGGGGCGTCGAGGGATTCCGCCAGTTCTTCTCCATCGTCCGCGACCTGATCCAGGTGCGGGAGTGCGTGCCGTACGACTACCTGGACGCCGGCGACCGGGTCGTGGTCCTCGGCGTCAGCCGCACCCGGGTGCTCGCCAACGACCGCCACTACGAAGCCCAGTGGATGAACGTCTTCACCGTGCGCGACGGTCTGATCTCGCGCTACCTGGACCTCTACGACACCGCCAGCGTGGTCGAGGCCCTCGGTCAGGAGCGCTGAACCAGACCACATGAACGCAGCCAGCGCCCACTCCCTCGGCGACGCCTTCGCCGACGTCGTACGCACCCGCCCCGAGCACACCGCGCTCGTCCACGGCGACCTGCGCCTGACCTACCGTCGGCTGGCCGGCTGGGCCGCGTCCGTCGCGGCCCGGCTCGGCGGTGCCGGGGCGGCCGGCGAACCGGTCGGCATCCGCGCCCCGCGGTCCGCGGGGACCGTCGCCGCCGTCCTCGGCACGGTCCTCGCCGGATGCGCGTACGTGCCGCTCGACCCGGACGCGCCCGACGCGCGACTGCGCGCCCTGGTGGAGGACTTCGGCCTGCGCACCCTGTGGGTGGCGCCCGCCGAGGCCGACCGGCTGCGCACGCTGCTGCCCGGGGTGCGGGTCCTGGCCGTCGACGAGGAGATGCCGGACCCCGGACCGCTCTCCGTCGCGCCGGGCAGCGGCCCGGACATGCTCGGCTACGTCATCGCCACCTCGGGCACCACCGGCCGCCCCAAGGGCGTGCGGGTGGCACACCGTTCGGTCCTCGCGCTCGCCCGTGCCCCGCAGGCGGGGTTCGGGCCCGACGACGTGGTCCTCCAGCTCGCCCCCCTCCATGTCGACCCGTCCGTCTTCGAGATCTGGGGCGCCCTGCTGAACGGGGCCACACTCGTCCTGCCCGAGGCCGCGCGGCCCGGCGTCCATGACATCGGGCGGGAGGTGCGCCGGCACGGGGTGAGCGTGCTGCGGCTGGCCGCACCGCTGTTCCAGCTGGCCATGGAGCACATCACCGAAGCCTTGCGCGGACTGCGGCTGTGTGTGTCGGGCGGCGACCGGGCCTCGGCCGAGGCCGTGCGCACCGCGCTGCGCGAGCTGCCCGGATGCCGGATCGTCAACGGCTACGGCCCCACGGAGACGACCGTCTACGCCTGCTGGCTGGTGCTCGACGCGGACCACCCGTACGGCGACGACTGGCCGGACGTGCCCATCGGCCGCCCCTTCGCCGACGCCATCGTCCACGTGGTCGACCGCGATCGGCGCCCCGTCGCCCCAGGCGAGGAGGGCGAACTCTGTGTCGGCGGGGCCGGCGTGGCCCGCGGCTACCTGGGCCGTCCCGACCTCACCGCCGAGCGGTTCGTCCCCGAGCCCGGCCGCGCCGATCGCACCGCCTACCTCACCGGCGACCGGGTCCGGCTGCTGCCGGACGGCAATCTCGCCTTCCTCGGCCGCACCGACGACCAGGTGAAGATCCGCGGCCACCGGGTCGAACCGGTCGAGACGGAACGGGCCCTGCTCGCCCATCCCGCGGTCCGTGAGGCCGCCGTGGTGGCCCGGGGCACCGGTGAACGGCGCAGGCTCGTGGCGTTCGTCGTCCTGCGGGAGCCCGCCGCCGAACCGGACCTCGTCGCCCACGTGGCGGGGCTCCTGCCTACGCCGCAGGTCCCCGCGACCGTGACACCGCTCACGGAGCTGCCGGTCACCCCGAACGGCAAGACCGACCGCCCCGCTCTCGCCCGACTGGCCGGGCGGGCGGACGCCACGGCCGGGTCCGGCCTCCCGAGCACACCCACCGAGCGGGCCGTGGCGGGTCTGTGGCAGGACGTGCTCGGCGCCCCGGTCGGCACCGACAGCGACTTCCTCGCCGCGGGCGGCGACTCGCTCGCCGCCATGGTCGTCCTGGCCCGTCTGGAGAGTGCGACCGGCGCGGCCCTGTCCGTCGGGGACCTGTTCCGGGCGTCCACGGTGCGCGGGCTCGCCGCACTCGTCGACGCCGCCGCCCCGGGCGGGACCGCGGCACCGGCCGCCGGCCGGCAGGTGCCGGACGCGTCCGGCCGGACCCCGCTGCTGCCCGGGCAGGAGGGCATCTGGTTCGAGCAGCAGGCCGCGCCGGGGAAGCGGTACGTCATCTCCCGCACCTTCCTGGTGCGGGGGCCGGTCGACGTGGACCGGCTGCGGCAGGCGCTCACCAGGCTCGGTCAGCGGCAGACGGCACTGCGCACCGTGGTGCGGCAGGACGCGGACGGCTGGTGGCAGACACCGGACGCGGATCCCGGCGCCGCCGTGGACCACTACGACATGACCCGGGTCCCGCCGGCGGAGCAGCGGCACCGGATCCGCGCGCTCGTCGCCGCCCGGGCGACCCCCGACGACGCGTCCCCGCTCGTCCGCACCCTCGTGGTCAGCCTCGACGGATCCGCCACCGTCGTCCACTTCGACATCCACCACCTCATCGCCGACGACTGGTCCCTCGACCTCTTCTTCACCGAGCTGTCGGCCCTCTACGACGACCACGCCGCCCAACTGGCTCCGCTCCGGCTGACGTTCGCCGACCATGTGCGCGAGGCCCTCGGCCGTATCCGGGAACGCGAGGCCGCCGCGCTGGAGTTCTGGCGCGGCGCCCTCGACGGCGGCGCCGCCGCCCCCGACCTGGTCACCGACCACCCCCGGCCGGCCGTGCTCAGCGGGGCCGGTGACCGGGTGCGGCTGAGGATCGGCGCCGCCGAGAGCGAGCGGTACGCCGAGGCCGCCCGCCGGCACGGCGTCAGCCGTTTCATGTTCTGCCTGGCCGGCGTGTACACCGTCCTCGCGGCGCACGCCGAACGCGACTCGCTCTGCCTCGGCAGCCTGACCACGGGCCGCGGCCGGGCCGGCACCGAGGACCTCGTCGGCTACTTCGTCAACCTGCTGCCGATCCGGGTCGAGGCCACCGCGGACACCCCGGTCGCCACCCTGTTCCGGCGGGTCCGCGGGGCGTCGGCCGCCGCCCACGGCCACCACGAGGTGCCCTTCCAGACGGTGTGCCGGGAACTCGGCGCCACGGGTGTCTCCCGCGCGACCAGCCCCTTCCGCGTGGTCGTCAACCACCAGCAGCACCCGCCCCGCCCGCTCCGGTTGGGCCCGGCGCCGGTCGAGCCCTGGCCGGCGGCCGACGACGACACCGCGAAGTTCGAACTGACCTTCACCTTCCAGGAGTCGCCGCGGGGACTCGGGCTGGAGGTGGAGTTCAGCACCGACCTCTACCGCCGGGACTCCGTCGAGCGGCTCGCGGGTCAGCTCGTCGCCGTGCTGGGCCGGCTCGCCGACGCCGGTTCCGACCAGGTCCTGCGCGACATCGAGCTGCTCGAACCCGGCGAGCGGGGACGGCTCCTGGCCACCGCGGAGTCCGAGGGGCGGCCGGTCGACCCGGACGCCACCCTCACCTCGCTGTTCGCCCGCGCGGCCGCCGGCCACCCCGGCAAGACGGCCGTGCTCGGGGAGGACACCGCCCTCACCTACGGCGAACTCGACCGGCTCTCCGACGACGTGGCCGCCCGGCTCCGCGCCCGGGGGGCGGGGCCCGGTGAGCGGGTCGCTCTCTGCCTGGAGCGGACCCCCCTGCTGGTCGTGGCCGTCCTCGGCGTGCTCAAGACCGGCGCTGCCTACGTCCCGCTCGACCCCGCGTATCCGGCCGAGCGGCTGCGGTACGTCCTCGCGGACGCCCGGGCCGGGATGCTGGTGACCGCGAAGGACATCTCCGACCGGCTGTTCGGCCCCGGCACGGACCCCGGCGGTGTGCCGCCCGTCCTGGACATCGACCGGCTCGTCCGGCCCTCGGACGAGACGCCGCCCGCGCGGGAGGCGGCCGGCGCCGCCGACCCCGCGTACATCATCTACACCTCCGGCAGCACCGGCCGGCCGCGCGGCGTGGTCGTCTCGCACCGGTCGGTCGTCAACACCCTGCACGCCAACCTGGCCCGCCATCCCTTCACCTCGGACGACGTCTGGTTGCAGCTCACCTCGCCCGGCTTCGACGTGGCGGCCTACGAGCAGTTCATGCCCCTCGTCTCCGGCGGCACCCTGGTGTACTGCGGGGACGCCGCCCGCGGGGACGCCGCCGGGCTCGGCCGTGTCCTGCGGGACAACGGCGTGACCGTGATGGTCATCGTCCCCTCACTGCTGCGCGCGCTGGGCCGCCCCGATCTGGCCTCGGTGCGGGTCCTGGTCGTGGCCGGCGAGCCCGCCGACCCGCACGACACCCGCCACTACGCCCGAGGCCGCGTCGTCATCAACGGCTACGGCCCCACCGAGGCGGCGATCCTCGCCACCACCCACGAGGCCGGACCGGACGAGGACCGCGGCAGGGTCCCGATCGGGCGGGCGCTGCCGGGCACCACGGCGCAGGTGATCGACCGCCACGGCCGGCTCGCCGCCACCGGCGTCCCCGGGGAGCTCTGGCTCGGCGGCGCGGGCGTCGCCCTCGGCTACTGGAACAACCCCGAACGCACCCGCGACCTGTTCACCACGGTCCCGGTCCTCGGCGACCGGCGCCTGTACCGCACCGGGGACCGGGTACGCCGGCTGCCCGACGGCACGCTGGACTACCTGGGCCGGCTCGACGGGCAGATCAAGCTGCGCGGCTTCCGGATCGAACTCGGTGAGATCGAGGCGACCCTGACCCGCCATCAGGGCATCGGTGAGGCCGTCGCGGTACTGGTCGGCGAGGGACCCGACGCCGACCTGGGCGTGGCCTACGTGGGCAGCGCCGACGAGCAGGAGGCTCGCGCCCATCTCGTCCGCCATCTGCCCGGCCACATGGTGCCCAGGCTCATCGTGCCGGTCGCGCACATCCCCACCAGCAGCCACGGCAAGGCCGACCGCGCGGCGCTCGCCATCCGCTTCGCCGACCGCGCCCGGCACCGCGGCCCGGCCGGGGAACCCGGTCCCGCCGAGAGCCCGCTGGAGCAGGGGCTGCTGGCGCTGTGGCGGGAGGTCCTCGGGGCCGGCCCGGCCATCGGCCCGGCGGACGACTTCTTCGCCCTCGGCGGGCACTCGCTGCGCGTCATCCGGCTGCTCGGCGAGATCGAGCGACGGTACGGCACCCGCCTTCGGGTCCGTGACTTCCTCGCCGAGCCGACGGTGCGGGCAACCGCGCGCGCACTCACCGGCACCGACGCGGGCACCGAGACCGCGGTGGTACTCCCCGACGACGTGGTGCTCGATCCCGCCATCGCCTTCACCGGACCCGTCGCCGCCCCCCGCCGCACCGACTCCGTCCTGCTCACCGGCGCCACCGGGTTCGTCGGCATCCACGTCCTGCGGGAACTGCTGGACCGTACCGAGGGACCGGTGCTGTGCCTGGTGCGCGCCGCGACGCCCGACGCGGCCCGCGCCCGGCTGGCGGGGGCGGCCCGCCGGCACGCGCTCGCCCTGGACGCCGCCGATCCCCGGATCGTGCCGCTGCCCGGTGACCTCACCCTGCCCGGCCTCGGGCTGACCGGAACCGCCGGGCAGGACGCGGCCCGTGCGGCCGCCACCGTCCTGCACCTGGGCGCCGAGGTCCACCATCTCTCCGGCTACCAGCACCTGGCCGCGGCCAACGTCGGCGGGACCCAGGAGCTGCTGCGGATCGCCGCCGAGTGCACGGCCGCCCGCTTCCACCACGTGTCCACCCTGGCCGTGCTGCGGGAGCACACGCCGGACGGCCGGCCGCGCACCCTCAGCGAGTCCACCCCGGCCGAGCGGGAACGCCATCCGCGCGGACGGGGCTACGCCGCGGCGAAGTGGGCGGCCGAACACCTCGTCCGTCAGGCTGTCGCCCGAGGGGCCGACGCCCGGACGTACCGGCTGGGCCGCGCCGGCGGCAGCGCGACGACCGGTGCACTCAGCCACGACGACATGCTCACCCGGCTCCTGGTCAGTTCGGCCGCCCTCGGCTGCTACCCCGACCACCCGGCCCTGGCCTCCGACGCCCTGCCCGTCGACGTCATGGCCCGCGCCCTGGTGGCGCTGGCCCTCGCCGACGCCCCGCCGGGCACGGTCCACCACCTGCACCACCCGCGCCGTACCGGGCTCGGCGTGTTCCTCGCGGGCCACGACCGGCGCAGGGGTTCCCGCACCCACCCGGTCGGCCTGGCCACCTGGCTCGGGCGGCTGGACGACGCGGTGGCCCGGGGCACCGAACTGCCCGCCCTGGCCTACCGGGAGCACCTGCGCGAGCTGTGCGACGCCGATCCGGCGGCACCGGCCCGCCACCGCAACGAAGCCACCCTCGCCGCCCTGCGCCCGCACGGCATCACCCTGCCCGACTGGCACGACGCCGTGATCGACCGCTGGTGGCAGTACCTCGCACCGACCGGAGAGACGAGCGAATGACGGAAGTGCTCTACCCCATGGCCCGCCAGTGCCCGTTCGCCCCGCCGGAGGAGGTCACCCGGCTCCGTGCCGAGCCGGAGGTACCCCGCGTGCCGATCTGGAACGGCGTACGCCCGTGGCTGTTCACCCGCTACGAGGACGCCCGGCTGGTGCTGAGCGACCCCCGGTTCAGCGCCGACAAGCGCCGCCCCGGCTATCCGCTCTCCAGTGCCGTCGCGGCCGCCGAGACGGCCGTCGAACCGACGCTGCTCATCATGGACAACCCCGAGCACGACGCGCTGCGGCGCCTGGTGCTCAGCGAGTTCACCGTCCGGCAGGCCGAGTCCTGGCGCCCGGCCGTGCGCACCGTCGTCGCGGACTGTCTCGACCGTATCCTCGCCGGACCGCGCCGCGCCGACCTCGTGGCCGATCTCGCGCTGCCCGTCGCGCTCTCGGTGATCTGCGAGTTCCTGGGTGTGCCCCTGGCGGACCGGGAGCTGTTCCGCTCGCTCACCCACACCATGAACGCGGTCGCGGGCAGCACCGAGACGGCCGCCGCGGCCCGCCAGGAACTCCAGGACTACCTCGAGTCCCTCGTGGCCCGCCGTGAGAAGGACTCGGGGGACGACTTCATCGGGCGCATGGTGGTCCGGCACGTGCGCACCGGGGCGATGAGCCGCCGCACCCTGAGCGCGATGGCCCTGCTGCTGCTCACCGCGGGACACGACACCACGGCCAACATGATCTCCCTCGGCATCCTCACCCTGCTGCGCCACCCGGCCCACTGGGCCGCCCTGCGCGGCCACGAGGACCCCCGGCAGGTCGCGGACACCGTCGAGGAGCTGCTGCGCCATCTCACCATCGTCCAGCGCGGGATCCGACGGATCGCGACGCAGGACGTCGAGGTGGGCGACCGCCTGGTGAAGGCCGGGGAGGGGGTGATCGCGGCGATCAACGTGGCCAACCGGGATCCCTCCCGCTTCCCCTCCGGCGAGGACTTCGACCCCGGCGTACGGGCGCACGGTCACCTCGCCTTCGGCTACGGCCCCCACCAGTGCATGGGCCAGTCCCTGGCGAAGGTCGAACTCCAGGAGACGTACCACGCCGTCGCCCACCGTCTGCCGGGGCTGCGGATCGCCGTGCCCGTCGAGGAGATCCGCTTCAAGTCGGACATGGCCGTCTACGGCGTCCACGAACTGCCCGTCACCTGGTGAAACCCGCGCCCACGGGTCACCCGCCCGCCCTCCTGACAGCCAAGGAACCCACCACTGTGAAGATCACCCTCGAACCCGAGCGATGTGTCGGCGCCGGGCACTGCGTCCTGTCGGCACCCGAGGTCTTCGACCAGGACGAGACCGACGGCATCGTCGTGCTGCTCGCCCCCGCGCCGGACGCCGCGCTCACCGACGCCGTCCACGAGGCGGCCGACCTCTGCCCGGCCCGCGCGATCCTCGTCGACGGCGAGGACGGCACCCCGTGAACCTGATCGACCGGCTGCGGGAGGCGGTGGGCGGCGCCGCCGTGCTCACCGACCCGGACGCCACCGAGGGCTACGCCCGCGACATGATGCCGCTCGCCCCGGCGGGCCGTCCCCGGGCCGTGGTGCTGCCCGCGGACACCGCCCAGGTGCAGGCATGTGTCCGCGCCTGCGCCGAGGCCGGCGTGCCCGTCGTGCCGCGCGGTGCGGGCAGCGGCCTGACCGGCGGGGCCAACGCGGTGGACGACTGTGTCGTCCTGGTCACCACCCGGATGGACCGGATCCTCGAACTCGACGCGGACAACCGGCTGGCCGTGGTCCAGCCCGGGGTGATCAACCGGACGCTCCGGGACGCCGCCGCCGAGCACGGCCTGTTCTACCCGCCCGACCCGTCCAGCCTCGACTGGTGCACGCTCGGCGGGAACCTCGCCACGGACGCCGGCGGGCTGTGCTGCGGAAAGTACGGCGTGACCAGCGATGCCGTCCTGGGCCTCGAAGTCGTCCTGGCCGACGGCTCGTTGCTCGGCACGGGCCGCAGGACCGTCAAGGGTGTCGCCGGCTACGACCTGACGCGGCTGTTCGTCGGCAGCGAGGGAACGCTCGGGATCATCACCAGGGCGACCCTGAAGCTGCGTCCGCTGCCCGCCGCGCCGGGCACGATCGTCGCCGCCTTCGACTCCGTGGCGCGGGCCGGGGACGCCGTCAACCGGGTGGTCCGGGCCGGTCTGGTGCCCTCCCTGATGGAGATCATGGACGCCACCTCGCTGCGGGCCTGCGAGGAGTACCTGCGGGCCGACCTCGGAGCGGGTGACGGCAGCGCCCTGCTGCTGTGCCAGTCGGATGCCGGCGGTGTGTCGGCCGCCGCCGAACTGGACGCGATGGACGGGCTGTTCAGGGAGGCGGGCGCCGAGTGGACGCACGCCACCCGGGACCCGACCGAGGGCGCTCTGCTGCTCCGGGCCCGCCGGGTGTCCCTCCCGGCCCTGGAGGCGCGGGGTGCCTGCATGACCGAGGACGTGGCGGTGCCGCGCACCCGGATCGCCGACCTCATGACCGGCTGCGAGAAGATCGGGTCGGAGGCGGGGCTGACCGTGGCCGTCGTCGGCCACGCGGGCGACGGCAACATGCACCCCACCGTGCTGTACGACGGGTCGTCGGCGGCGGAGTACGCCCGTGCCCGCGGCGCCTTCGACGCGATCCTCGCCCTGGCCCTGAGCCTCGGCGGCACCGTCACCGGCGAGCACGGGATCGGCAAGCTCAAGACCGAGTGGCTGGAACGGGAACTGGGTCCGGTCTCGATGCGGGTCCACCGGCAGCTGAAGGACGCCCTCGATCCCGCGGGCCTGTTCAATCCGGGCGCTCTGTTCACCCGGCGCCCGGCGGGCGGGCGCACCGCGTGATCACCCGTACGTTCCGTACCGTCGCGGGGCTGCCCGCCCCGCTGCGCGTGCTCTTCCTCACCACCCTGATCTTCCGCACGGGCACCATGGCCTATCCGTTCCTCGCCGCCCACCTGCTGGTACACGAGGGGCTGAGCAAGGGCATGGCCGGGACGGTCCTCGCCTGCTTCGGTGTGGGCGCGCTCGCCGCCGACCTGGCGGCGAGCGTTCTGCTCGGCAGGGTGTCCGCCCGTGCGCTGATGCTCGGCGGACTGGCCCTCAACGCGGCGGTCCTGACCCTGTTCCCCTTCCTGCACGGCCTGGCGCCGGTCGTCGCCTTCGCCGTGGTGTGGGGTTTCGCGTACGAGATCGTCACCCCGGCCGCGTACTCGGCGACCGTCGCCGCCGCCGGTCCCGAGGAGCGGAAGGTCGCCTTCTCCTGCTACCGGCTCGCCATCAACCTCGGGATGGCGGCGGGACCCGTCGTCGGCGGGCTGCTCTTCGCCGTCGACGCGCGGCTGGTGTTCTGGGCGAACGCCGGCTGCACCCTGGCCGCGGCCGGATACCTCGCGGCACGCTCCCGCGAAGCGGCCGCTGCCCCGCCACGGCGGAACGCCCGGAAGCAGGGCACGGTCCCCCGGACACCGTACGAACGGGCCCGGTTCTGGACGATCTTCGGCCTCTCGCTGCCCGTCCAGCTCGCCTACTCGCTGCCCTCCGTCTTCGTCTCCACCTACGTCATCGTCGGACTGGGCCTGCCCGGGTACTGGGCGGGCGTCGTCTTCGCCGTGAACGCGGTGGGCATCGTCCTGTTCGAGGTACCGCTCAACGTGCTCATGGCCCGGACGGGGCATCTGCCCACCCTGCTCCTCGGCTACGGACTCGCGGGCGCCGGCTTCCTGCTGATGGCGCTGTCCGGGTCAGGTCCGTCGCTCGTCCTGGCCACGCTCGTGTGGACCGCCGGGGAGATCGTCGTCTTCCCCGGGCTTCTCAGCTACGTCAGCGACCTGTCCGGCGAGGCCTCGGCGGACCGCAATCTCAGTCTCTACTCCACCGGCGTCAACATCGCCTTCATCCTGGCACCCCACCTGGCCCTGTTGCTCTCCCGGCCCAGCGCCCCCGGTATCCCGTGGGCCGTCGCCGGCGGCGCCCTGTGCGTCGCCTGGCTCCTGCTGACAGTGGCCCGCACCAGCCCCCTCACCTGGCACAAGGAGGAACCCTCATGCACCGACGCGATCTGACCCCGTTCATCGGCGTCGAGTACACCGGAGTCACCCACGACGACCTGCGCAGCGAGGATCTCTTCGCGGAGGTCGTCGACTCGGTCCACCAGCGCGACCTGGTGGTGCTGCGCGGTATCCGGCTGACCCCGGAGCAGCAGATCGGGCTCGCCGCCCGCCTTGGCACCCCCGTGCCCTTCCTGCTGAGCGACTGGCGTCACCCGGAGTTCGCCGAGATCCTCGTCTCCTCCAACGAGCGGCGGAGGAACAGGCCGATCGGCGTCCCCCGCGTCGGGAACTTCTGGCACCAGGACTCGTCGTACAACGCGCATCCGGCCGAGTACACGGTGCTGCACGGGGTGAACGTGCCCGAGGAGCACGGCCACACCCTCTTCGCCTCCGCCGCCGACGTCCACGACCGGCTGCCCGAGGAGTGGAAGACCCGCCTGGAGGGCCGCACCGGCCTGCACACCCTGACCCGGCAGCAGCGCATCGAGGCCCGTCACGTGGGTCTGTCCATCGCCGAGATGCGGGCGCTGGTCGCGCACGAGTACCCGGCGGTCGAGCATCCCGTCGTCCGCCGCGACCCGTTCACCGGGCGGCGTTTCCTGTACGCCGCCCGGGAGTACATGGACTCGGTCGTCGGCCTGGACGCCAACGGCAACGAGGAGTTCTTCGCACTGCTCGACACCCTCGTGCAGGACCCCGCGCATGTCTACGAGCACCGCTGGACGCGCGACGACCTGCTGATCTGGAAGACCGCGACCACCTACCACCGGGCGACCGACCTTCCGAAGGGCGTCGGCCGGACCGTACACCGCATCAGCGTCGCCGCCGCCTGACCCCGCGCCACCGGAAGGGTTCCGCATGCACCACGACCACCCACACCACGACGGCCACCCACACCGGCCTGTCGGTGTGATCGTCGACGGCTACTCGATCGGCAAGTACCTGCCCGCCGCGTTCCGGCGGCTCGGCGCCGATGTCGTCCACCTCCAGTCGACCCCGGAGTTCCTCGCCTCGGTTCCGCCGCCGGACCTCGGGCCCTACACGGCCAACGTGGTGCACGACAGCGGCGACTGGGACCGCACCGCGAAGGAACTCGCCACCTACTCCCCCGTCGGCGTGCTGCCCGGGCAGGAGACGGGCGTTCCGCCGGCCGACACCGTCGCCGAGCGGCTGGGGCTGCCCGGCAACCCGGCCGCGACCTCCGCGGTGCGCCGCGACAAGTACCGGATGATCGAGGCGTTGCGGGCCGCCGGGATCCGCTGTGCCCGCCAGCTGAAGTCCGCGGACGCGGCCGAGATCGTCGACTGGGCCGAACGCGAGGCCGGCTACCCCGTGGTGGTGAAGCCGCTCAGCTCCGCCTCCACCGACGGCGTCTCGATCTGCCGCGGCGCGGAGGAGATCCGCACGGCAGTGGCCGCCGTCCTCGGTACGTACGACATCTTCGAGCGCCGCAACACCGAGGTCCTCGCGCAGTCCTTCCTGCGGGGCCCCGAGTACATCGTGGACGTCGTCCGGGGGCCCGGCGGCGGGCGCCATGTCTGTGGGGTGTGGCGGTACGAGAAGACGGAGGCCGGCTCCAAACGGATCTACGACAAGGACATCCTGCTCGACCCGGACAGCCCGGAGGTCCCCGTCCTCGTCGCCTACGTGGACCGCGTCCTCGACGCCCTCGACATCCGTTTCGGCGCCGCCCACGCCGAGGTGATGCTGACGCCCGAGGGACCCGCCCTGGTGGAGGTCGGGGCCCGGCTCAACGGCGACATGGATCCCGCCGTCCACGACGCCTGCATGGACGGCAACCAGGCGGACCTGCTCGCCCTGGCCTGCGTACGGCCCGCGGAGTTCGAACGCCGGTACGCGGGGCGCACGATGTACCGCAAGCACCGCGAAGCCCTCGTCATACACGGGCAGACCACCCGGGAGGGCACCGTCGAGGAGATCGACCAGGACGTGCTCGCCCGGATCACCGCCCTGCCCACGGTCCGGCTGGCCCTGCCCCGGCTCCGCCCCGGCGACCGGATGCGTCCGACCACCGATCTGCTCTCCAGCCCGCTGCGGGTCTTCCTGGTCGGGGACCGCTACGAGGACCTGCTCGCCGACTACCGGCAGATCCAGGCCCTGAAGGACGGGGTCTTCCGACTTGCCGCGCCCGGCGCGACCGCGCGCTGAAGCGGCCACCGCTCCCTCACACGTCCGAAAGGAAGGCTGCCCGTGGGTGTGCCCACCCGGGCCGATCTGGCCGGCATCCCCGACTACATCATTCCGGGCCGGCCGCCCGGCGCGATCCTGCTCAACTCGAACGAGAACTCCCTCCCTCCGCTGCCCGCGGTGGTCGAGGCGGTCGCCGCGGCCGCCGCGGGAGGCAACCGGTACCCGCAGTGGTTCTCCGAGGACCTGGTGGCACGGCTGTCCGCCGAGCTGGGGTTCCCCGAGTCGTGGGTCGGCATCGGCTGCGGCTCGGTGAGCCTGTGCCAGCAGCTCATCCAGGCGTACTGCGCACCGGGCGACGAAGTGCTGTGCGCATGGCGCTCGTTCGAGGCGTACCCCGTCTTCGCGCGGGTCGCCGGGGTACGCGCCCGCACCGTTCCGCTGGACTCCGGGCACCGGCACGACCTGGCCGCCATGGCGGACGCCCTCTCCCCGGCGACTCGCCTCGTCTTCGTCTGCAACCCGAACAACCCGACCGGCACCGCGGTGGGCGCCGGGGAACTGCGTACCTTCCTGGAGCGGGTGCCGAGCGACGTGCTCGTGGTACTGGACGAGGCGTACCGCGAGTTCGTCACCGACCCGGACGTGCCCGACGGCCTGCTGCTCGCCCGTGCGCACGAGAACGTGGCGGTCCTGCGCACCTTCTCCAAGGCCTACGGACTGGCCGGCATCCGGGTCGGCTACTGCGTCGGGTCACCCGACGTCGTCGCGGCGGTCAACAAGGTGGCGGTGCCCTTCGCGGTCAGCGGCCCGGCACAGGCGGCGGCGACAGCGGCGCTGTCCCACACCGCCGAGGTGAACGAACGCTGCCGGGCCGTCGCGGCGGAGCGGGAGCGCGTACGCGACCGGCTGACGGCGGCGGGCCTGTCCGTCCCCGCCTCCCAGGCGAACTTCCTCTGGCTTCCCCTGGGCGACCGGTCGGCGGACTTCGCCGGGTTCTGCGAGAACAACGGTGTGCTGGTCCGGCGCTTCGGGGACGAGGGAGTGCGGGTCACGGTCGGAGCGCGGGAGGACAACGACGTTTTCGTACGGGCGGCGGAAGCGTACGCGTCCGCCGGATGACGTACCGACGGCTGTACGACTTCCCCTGAGACACAGATCGCCCAAACAGAAGCATCAAGGGAGGATCCGAGATACAGAACACCTCGGATCCTCCCCATGAGCCGACCGGCATCCTTACGCCAGGGTGATCGCCCCGGAAGGGCAGACACCGGCGGCCATTCGGGCGGCCGCGCGGTGGGCGGTGGGCGGCTCGGTGTGCAGCAGGAGCACGAGGCCGTCCTCGGGGTCCTGGTCGAAGACCTCGGGTGCGGTCAGCGCACACATCCCGGCGCCGATGCAGCGCGCACGGTCGACGCGCAGAGGCGTCGAGCTCATGACTCCTCGCCCCAGGTGACCGGGAGGCTCTTCACCCCGTAGATGTCCGCGGTCTCCGGGCGAAGGCCGACCTCTTCGGCCGGTACGGCCAGGCGCAGCGTGGGGAAGCGGTCGACCAGCGCGCGGAACGCGACCCGCATCTCGACGCGGGCCAGCTGCTGACCCAGACACTGGTGGATGCCGTGGCTGAAGGCCAGGTGGCCGCCCGTGTCCTGCCGCCGGATGTCGAGCACATGGGGATCGGTGAAGCGCTCCGGGTCGCGGTTGGCGGTGTGGTACGACAGGACGACCGTCGTGCCGGCCTTGATGGTCTGACCGCCCAGCTCGACGTCCTCCAGCGCCGTCCTCATGAACGTCTTGGCGACGCTCAGATACCGCAGCAGTTCCTCCACGGCCCCGTCGGTGAGCGCCGGATCGGCGCGCAGCGCGGCCAGTTGCGCCGGGTTCTGGAGCAGCGCGAAGGTGCCGAGGGACAACATGTTCGCGGTGGTGTCGAACCCGGCCGCCAGCAGGACCAGGCTGATTCCCTTGAGCTCCTCGTCCGTCAGATCGCTGTCGGTGAGTTCGCTGAGCACGTCGTCGGTGGGGTTCGCCCGCTTGGCGGCCACCAGCTTCGCGAGGTACTCCTGGGTCGCGGTGTAGGCCGCGATCAGCTCCTCGTCGCTCGATGCCCCGCCCATGAACGTGTCGATCTGCTCCTGGAAGGAGCCCCGGTCCTGGTAGGGCACCCCGAGCAGCTCGCAGATCACGATGGTGGGGATGGGCTTGGCGAACGCGGTCACCAGGTCGGCCGGTGGCCCGGTCCGCTCCATGGCGTCCAGGCAGTCGGTGGTGATCTGCTCGATGCGCTCGGTGAGCAGCCGCATCCGCCGTACGGTGAACCTGCCCATCAGCGGTTTCCGGTAGCGCCGGTGCTGTGGGTCGTCCATGAGGAGGAACTCGCCGGGGGGCGCCGGGGGGAGTTCGAAGTCGACCACGTTCATGAGTTCCTTGCGCGAGCTGAACCGCGGGTCGGCCAGGACCGACCTGACCAGGTCGTATCCGGTGATCATCCAGCCGGGTTTTCCGCCGGGGTGGGTGTAGCCGCTGATGGGGCCGTGCTGACGGGCGTCGATCAGCTCGGTCGGCGGGTCGAAGGGGCAGCCGGGCTGACGCTCCGTCGGGAGCGCCGTGACGGTGTGCAGGGATTCCCCCATGATCATGCCTCATCTCGCGATATGACGTGTTTGACGATACCCGAAAGCTACGTTGCGTTCACGACTCCGTCAATCGCAGCAAGACCATCTCCCCAGGTGGGCTGCGGAAAATTGATGCAATGACGCTGGATCGAATGCAACGCTACGTTGCAATGAATGACAGCGAAGGCAATACTGACGACATGCCAGGTGGCCCGCCCGCGGGCAGACCGCCGAGCGGCGCGACGGGAGACGAGTTCACCGAGTCGGCGGCCAGGTCGGGGATGCCGGGCCGACCGCGCGCATGCCTGTCGACCTGTTGCCGTCCGACGACGACAGGCGCTCAAGTCGGCGCAGCGACCGGCCAGGGCAGGTGCGTTCCCGGAAGGGGTCACCCGGGACCCGATGGAGTCGGCCGACCGCCGGCGACCCTTCCTCGCGCCCGACGGAGTCCCAGCGCCAGGCGTGGCGGATCTTCAGTCGCCCGAATCCCATGACCCCGGAGATGCGGATCTTCGGCCCGCCGGGGGGACGCCGCGGGGCCTTGTAGCACAAGTCCTTCCACTCGGTGCGCGACCCCTCGACCTCCACGAACGCGTCGCGAGGCATCGTGATCCCGGCTCCGCCTGTTCCGAGGTGCAGCCTCGATGTCGACGACCGGATGCTCGATGACCGCCCGGGACAGATCCAGGCGCACCCTTCCGTACGCGGACTCGACCTTGAGGATCCGAGGCACCCGCCAGGCGCCTCGCCGCCGGATCCGTCCGTCGGCGGCGGCGATCGTCGACGTGGCGGGCGGGTTCTCCGCCGGGAGCGAGGCCAGAGCCGACGCGAGCCCGCTGTGCGCCTTCGCGGCGAGCACCTGGGCGAGACACGTTCGCCCATCTCCTCGTGCTCCAGTGCCGCGCTGACGACGTCCGCCTGCCGCTGACGGCCTCCGTCCGGCACGTGGACCCGACGACCATCAGGCCCACCAGGAACACCTGGATCACCAGAACTCAGCCCTCCGTTCCGACGGCCCCCCGGTCCCGCACGCCGGAGCGCCTCAGCGCGAGGGCCGCGATGTCGTCGTCGAGCCTTCCGCCACTGTGCTGGAGCAGATCCCGGTGCAGCTGGTCGAGCAGCTGGCGGGGGTGCTCCGGGCCCTGCCGCCGCAGCCAGTCCGACAGCGGGAAGAACTGGCCGGAGCGGTCCCGGGCCTCCGAGACTCCGTCCGTGTAGAGCAGCAGCTGGTCGCCCGGGGCGAAGTCGACCAGGTCAACCCAGTAGCGGTCACCGATGAGCGCTGCGAGGTTGAGGGGCGGGGAGGGGAGGGTGGGCTCCAGGACCCTGACCTTCCCGCAGTGCGCGATCAGTGGCGGGGGATGCCCGCAGTTGAGAAGCCGTATGTGGCCACCGCCGTGCGGGACCTCGGCGAGGAGGGCGGTGGCGAAGTGCTCGGGCTGGTCCTGGGCGGTGAACGCGATGCTGTGGCGCGTGACGGTGGTCTCCAGGCGGTGGATGATTCCCTGGAGGTCGGGCTCGTCGTAGGCGGCCTCCCGGAAGCAGCTGATCACCGCCGAGGCCGCTCCCACCGCGGACAGGCCCTTGCCCCGTACGTCACCTATCAGTAGCCGGACCCCGTGCGGTGTACCGATCGCCTCATAGAAGTCGCCGCCGATCCGGGCCTGTTCCTGGGCCGCCAGATACAGCGACTCGATCTCGACGTCCTCGATGCGGCGTGGCAGCGGGCGCAGCAGCACCTTCTGGGCGGCGTCGGCGACGAGCCGGACATGGAAGAGGATCTCCTCCCGCTGAAGTCGCACATGACTCCCGTATGCGGCCGCCAAGGTCACCGCGATGATCGCGGCCGACGTGTACTGCGTCCCCAGATCGGTGTGAAAGAAGCTGAGGAAGATCATGAACAGCAGGCAGAACGCCCCCAGCAGGACCGTGGGGAGCACGGGCCACATCGCGGCGGCCAGGGCGGGTGCGGCGGGCAGCAGTCGGCTGACGGCGATCTCCCTGGGCGTGGAGAACGCCAGGCCGGCGATGAGGACGGTCAGGACCACGGGTGACAGCCGGGCAGCCTGCCATCGACCGCTGTAAGCGGGGCGACGGCGCCACAGCCGTCCAGACATGATCACAAAATGCATCATATCGACCTAAGCGGACATCGAGCACGGCAAGAATCATGCACGCACGGCCGCACAGACGTGGAGCTCGGCCGAACGGCGACCGGGCGGGCCCTGGCCGCTTGGGATCATCGGTGTTAGAAAGGGTCGCATGGCGAGTCGTTTCGCCCGTTTCCGACACCTACCGGTCAAGCGTCTGATCAGCAGAAGCACGCGGAGCGTCGCCGGTCAGGTGTTGGTTTTCCAGGTGGCTCTGGTAGTGCTGCTCGTGGCCTGCGGCGTCTTCGCTCTCATCCTCCAGTCGGAGCGGGACACCAATGCCGAGGCCAGGCGCCGCTCCACGGCCGTGGCCGAGACCTTCGCGCACTCACCGGGCGTCCTGGCGGCGTTGCGGGCCCCGGATCCGAGCAAGATTCTCCAGCCGCTCACCGAGGCGGCCCGCCGGGCGGCCGGCGTCGACTTCATCGTGGTCATGGACACCGAGGGCATCCGGTACACGCACCCCCTGCCGGACCGCATCGGAAAGCGGTTCGTGGGCGAGATCGGTCCGTCGCTGGCGGGGAAGGTCTACGTGGAGAGCGTCAACGGCCCGCTCGGCCGCGAGGTGCAGGCCACGGTCCCGATCGAGAACGCCGACGACGAGGTGGTGGCCCTCGTGTCGGCCGGGATGAAGGTCAAGAGCGTCGAGAGCCAGCTGGCCCGGCAACTACCGATCATCCTGGGCGCCGGTGCCGGAGCGCTCGTGTTGTCCATCGGTGTGACCGCGCTGGTGGGCAGGCGGCTGCGGCGGCAGACACACAGCCTGGCACCGGACGAGATGACCGTGATGTACGAGCACCACGACACGGTGCTCCACTCCGTTCGGGAAGGCGTGCTGATCGTGGCCGCCGACGGGCGGCTGGCACTGGCGAACGACGAGGCCAGACGACTGCTGGAGCTGCCCCCGGACGTCGAGGGACGGCTCGTCACCGAGCTGCCGGGCCTCGATCCCGAGACGACGGCGCTGCTCGCCTCCGGGCGCGAGGCCACCGACGAGGTGCATCTCGCGGGCGAGCGGCTGCTCGCGGTCAACCAACGGCCCACGGATCGCGAGGGAGGCCCCAAGGGCACGGTGGTGACGCTGCGCGACTCCACCGAGCTACAGGCTCTGACCGGCAGGGCGGAGGTGGCCCGGGAGCGGCTCAGACTGCTGTACGACGCCGGACTCCGCATCGGTACCACCCTGGACGTGCTGCGCACCGCCGACGAGCTGGCGCGCGTCCCCATTCCCCGCTTCGCGGACTTCGTCACCGTGGACCTGGCCGACGCCGTCCTGCACGGCGAGGAGCCGGCCCCCACGGCGACGGACATGCGACGCGCGGCCGTGTCCGGCATCCGGGAGGACCATCCGCTCTCCGCACAGGGCCGGCTCTTCCACTACCTCCCCGCCACACCCCAGGCCCGCGGCTACGGCAGCGGCCGCTCCCAGCTGGTGAGCGATCTGCCGACCGCCACGGGCTGGCGCGTGCAGGACCCGGAGCGCGCCAAGGCGATCATCGACTACGGCATCCGTTCCCTCATCACCGCCCCCATCCGGGCCCGCGGTGTCGTGCTGGGCATGGCCAACTTCTGGCGCACACAACACCATGAGCGCTTCAACGAGGACGACCTGTCGCTGGCGGAGGAGCTGGTGGCCCGGGCCGCGACAAGCATCGACAACGCCCGCCGCTACACCCGCGAGCACACCCTGGCAGTCACCCTCCAG
Source organism: Streptomyces viridochromogenes (assembly GCF_001270495.1). GTDB lineage: Bacteria > Actinomycetota > Actinomycetes > Streptomycetales > Streptomycetaceae > Streptomyces > Streptomyces viridochromogenes_A. Next base: position 53,154 of record NZ_LGUR01000240.1, on the reverse strand, counting down.
CGCAGCCTGCTGCCGCAGGCCATGCCCGAGCAGAACGCCCTCGACATCGCCTTCCGCTACCTCCCCGCCCAGTCGGGCGTCGGCGGAGACTGGTTCGACGTGATTCCCCTGCCCGGGGGCCGGGTGGCCGTGGCCGTCGGCGACGTGGTCGGCCACGGCCTGCACGCCGCCGCCACGATGGGACGGCTGCGGACCGCGGTGCACAACTTCTCCGCCCTCGATCTGCCACCCGACGAGCTGCTGAGCCATCTGGACGACCTGGTCGGGAGCATCGACCAGCACGAGGCGGCGGAGAGCGCGGCGGGCGTCGTGGGCGCCACCTGCCTGTACGGGATCTACGACCCCGTGACGCGCCGCTACGTCATGGCGCGTGCCGGGCATCTGGCGCCCGCCCTGGTCCAGCCCGACGGAACCGTCACCTTCCCGGACGTGCCGGCCGGTCCGCCCCTGGGCCTCGGCGGCTTGCCGTTCCAGACCGTGGAGCTGTGCCTCGCGGAGGGCACCCAGCTCGTCCTGTACACCGACGGCCTCATCGAGGACCGCAGGCGCGACCTCGACGTGGGAATGGAACTGCTGCGCGCCGCGCTCACCGGCCACCCCGACCGCCCGCCCGAGGAGACCTGCAAGGACGTGCTGGACAGCCTGCTCCCCGAGCGTCCCAAGGACGACGTCGCCCTGCTCGTCGCCCGCACGCGGGAACTGCCGCCCGACCGGATCGCCGACTGGGACGTACCACCGGACCCGGCCGCCGTCGCGGGTATGCGCGACGCCGTGTCCCGAAGGCTCGAAGAGTGGGGCCTGTCGGAGTTCGGCTTCACCATGGAGCTCATCCTGAGCGAGCTCATCACCAACGCCATCCGCTACGGCTCCGGGCCGATCCACGTACGGCTGATCCGCGACCGCAGGCTGATCTGCGAGGTGGCCGACGGCAGCAGCACCTCACCGCATCTGCGGTACGCCGCCACGACGGACGAGGGAGGCCGGGGCCTGTTCCTGGTGTCGCAGCTGGCTGAGCGCTGGGGCACCCGGTACACCCCGCAGGGCAAGGTGATCTGGGCCGAACAGGCCCTGCCGGGCGACATGCCGTCCGGCGATGACGCCCAGCCTCGACCGGCGTAGGAGAACCGTCTCTCAGACGGTGTGATCGGGGCGCCGGAGCAGCGGGCGCAGGGCCTCGACGACGCTCGGGTCGTCCACCGTGGACGGGATGGGTTCGTCGTGGCCGTCGGCGATAGCGCGCATCGTCTTGCGCAGGATCTTCCCCGAGCGCGTCTTGGGCAGGGCGGCCACGACGGCGACCTCCTTGAGGGAGGCGACGGCGCCGATGCGCTCGCGCACGAGCCGGACCAGTTCGGCCTCGACCTCCCCCGGGTCGCGGGCGGTGCCCGCCTTCAGCACGACGAAGCCGCGTGGGACCTGTCCCTTGAGGGCGTCCGCGACCCCGATCACGGCGCACTCGGCGACATCGGGGTGAGCGGCCAGGGCTTCTTCCATGCTGCCGGTGGACAGCCGGTGCCCGGCGACGTTGATGACGTCGTCGGTACGGCCCATGACGTACACGTAGCCGTCCTCGTCGATGTGCCCGCTGTCGCCGGTGAGGTAGTAGCCGTCGTAGGCGGAGAGGTAGGAGGCGACGAAGCGGGCGTCGTCGTTCCAGAGGGTGGGCAGCGAACCGGGCGGCAGCGGGAGCTTCACGACGATCGCGCCGTCGACGCCGGTCGGCACGGGCCGCCCCGAGGGGTCGAGGACGCGGACGTCCCAGCCCGGCAGCGGAAGGGTGGGCGAGCCGGGTTTGACGGGGGCGGCCTCGATGCCGACCGGGTTGGCGACGATCGGCCAGCCGGTCTCCGTCTGCCACCAGTGGTCGATCACCGGGATGTCCAGGAGGGCGCTCGCCCAGTGGTAGGTCTCGGGGTCGAGACGCTCACCGGCGAGGAAGAGATAGCGCAAGCGGGAAAGGTCGTAGTCCGCGGTGAGGACGCCCTTCGGGTCCTCCTTCCTGATGGCGCGGAAGGCGGTGGGCGCCGTGAACATGGTCTTGACGCCGTGCTCGGCGGCGACCCGCCAGAACTGGCCGGCATCCGGGGTGCCGACCGGCTTGCCCTCGTACAGCACGGTCGTGGCACCGGCCAGCAGCGGCCCGTACACGATGTACGAGTGCCCGACGACCCAGCCGACATCTGACCCGGTGAACATCGTCTCGCCCGGGCCGATGTCGTACACGGCGCCCATCGACCAGTGCAGAGCCACGGCACAGCCGCCGCAGTCGCGGACAACTCCCTTGGGTTTTCCGGTCGTTCCGGACGTGTAGAGGATGTAGAGGGGGTCGGTCGCGGTCACGGGCACACAGGCGGCCGACGGCGCGTCGGCGACCAGGTCGGCCCAGTCGAGATCGTCCGGCCCCAACTCGGCCCGCTCCTGCGGTCGTTGCAGGATGACCCGCTTCTGCGGCTTGTGCCCGGCGAGTTCGATCGCACGGTCCAGCAGCGGCTTGTACGGGATGACGCGCTTGCCCTCGATGCCGCAGGAGGCGGAGACGATCACCTTCGGGGTGGCGTCGTCGATGCGGAGCGCGAGTTCGGGTGGGGCGAACCCGCCGAAGACGACCGAGTGGACGGCGCCGAGGCGTGCGCAGGCCAGCATCGCGATGGCGGCCTCGGGGACCATCGGCAGGTAGATGACCACCCGGTCGCCGCGCCCCACACCGAGCCCGGCGAGCGCCCCGGCGAAGGCCGCCACCTCGTCCCTCAGCCGGGCGTAGGTGTAGCCGCGCCGGGTGCCGGTCACCGGGGAGTCGTAGACGAGCGCGAGCTGTTCGCCCCGGCCGGCTTCGACATGCCGGTCCACGGCGTTGAAGCAGACGTTGAGCCGGCCGTCGGGGAACCAGCGGTGGAAGGGTGCGTCCGAGGAGTCCAGGGCACGGGACGGGGCCACCTCCCAGTCGATGCCTTCCGCCGCCCGCAGCCAGAAGCTCTCCGGGTCTTCGAGGCTGGCCCGGAAGACGTCCTCGTACATTCCCATCGCGCTCTCCTTGACCGGGGTCGTGGTGGCCTGCCGACCCCATGATCACATGTTGATCACGAGGTCGGCCAAGCCGTGCGGCGAGGACGGTTGAGAGAGGGCCCGGCGCCGGTCAGCCGTTCGCGAGCAGTTCCAGCGTGTCGATCACACGGTGGGAGAAGCCCCACTCGTTGTCGTACCAGGCGACCACCTTGATGTGACGGCCGTCGACCCGGGTGAGGGCCGAGTCGAAGATCGACGAGGCGGGGTTGCCAGTGATGTCGGACGAGACCAGGGGGTCGTCGGAGTACTCGAGGACGCCGGCCAGCGGACCCTCCGCCGCGGTGCGGTAGGCCGTCAGTACGTCCTCGCGGGTGACGTCCCGCGCGACGGTGGTGTTGAGCTCCACGATCGAGCCCACCGGAACCGGTACGCGGATGGAGTCGCCCGACAGCTTGCCGTCGAGGCCCGGCAGCACGAGGCCGATCGCCTTGGCGGCACCCGTCGTGGTCGGCACGATGTTGACCCCGGCGGCACGGGCCCGGCGGGCGTCGCGGTGCGGGCCGTCCTGGAGGTTCTGCTCCTGTGTGTAGGCGTGCACCGTGGTCATGAATCCGTGCTCGATACCGGCGAGTTCGTCGAGGACGGCGGCCAGCGGTGCGAGCGCGTTGGTCGTGCAGGAGGCGTTCGAGACGATCGTGTGCAGGGCCGGGTCGTAGGCGTCGGTGTTGACCCCGTAGGCAAGCGTGACGTCCGCGCCGTCGGACGGCGCGCTGACCAGGACCTTCCTGGCACCCGCGTCGAGGTGCGCGCGGGCGGCCTTGGCGGAGGTGAAGCGGCCGGTCGACTCCAGTACGACGTCGACGCCGAGTTCGGCCCACGGCAGCCGCGCCGGCTCACGCTCGGCGAGCACCGTGATACGGCGGCCGTCGACGACGAGGGCGTCGCCGTCCACCGTCACCGGACGGCCGAGCCGGCCGGCCGTGGAGTCGAAGGCGAGGAGCCGGGCGAGGGCGGTGGGCTCGGTGAGGTCGTTGACGGCGACGATCTCGAGGTCGCTGTCACGTTCGAGCAGGACGCGCAGCACGTTGCGCCCGATGCGGCCGAATCCGTTGATGGCGATGCGAGTCATGAATGCCTCTTGGTGTGTCTTGGTGTCCCTACGGTTCGTCACCACCAGCCTCCCGTGCGGGATCCGGGCCTGGCCGTGGCGAGAGCGCCATGGTTCGCAAGGATCGCGCCACGGCTCGGACGGCCGGCTACTCGCCGCGGGTGAAGGTGCGGCGGTACTCGCTCGGGGTGGTGCCGAGGATGCGCTGGAAGTGCATGCGCAGATTCGCGCCGGTGCCCAGGCCCACGTCGCCCGCGATCTGCTCGACGCTCCGCTGCGACCGTTCGAGCAACTCGCGGGCCAGGTCGATCCGGGCACGCATGACCCACTGCATCGGCGTGTATCCGGTGTCCTCGGCGAAGCGCCGCGAGAAGGTGCGTGGCGAGACTGCCGCGTGCTGGGCAAGGGCTTCCAGGCTGAGCGGCTCGTCGAGCCGGTGCAGGGCCCACTCCCGGGTGGCGGCGAACCGTTCGCCGAGCGGCTCGGGCACGCTGCGTGGTACGTACTGCGCCTGGCCACCGCTGCGGTAGGGGGCCGCGACCAGGCGCCGGGCCGCGTGGTTGGAGGCGGCCACGCCGAGGTCACCGCGCAGGATGTGCAGACACAGGTCGATGCCCGAGGCGGCGCCGGCCGACGTCAGCACGCTGCCCTCGTCGACGAACAGGACGTTCTCGTCGACCCGGACGAGGGGGTGCCTCTCGGCGAGCGCCCGCGTGTAGTGCCAGTGCGTGGTGGCGCGCTTGCCGTCGAGGAGGCCCGTGGCGGCGAGCGCGAAGGCGCCCGTCGAGATGGCGGCGAGACGTGCGCCCCGGTCGTGGGCGGCGATCAGCGCGTCGACGACGGCACGCGGTGGGTCCTCGCGGTCCGGGAACCGGTAGCCGGGTACGAAGACGATGTCGGCCCAGACGAGCGCGTCGAGGCCGTCGGCGACGTGGTACGCCAGACCGTCCCCGCCGGTCACCGGCCCGGGCGCCGCGCCGCACACCCGTACCTCGTACGGCATGCTCGCGCGCGTCGTGAACACCTGTGCCGGGATGCCGACATCGAGCGGTTTGGCACCTTCGAGGACCAGGACGGCGACACGGTGCAGTCGGGTGGGCGGCACGGGAACAGGGTACGAGGGGGCGGGGCCGCCGCGATCATCCGCACCGCGGCCGCCGGCCTCGCCGGCCTGGGCTGAGCCGCGCCGTGGGCCGTACCCCGGACCGAGCTCCCCCTTGTCCTGAACGACACACCACCCGTACGCTCACTCACCATACCGACCAGCTGGTATGTCACGCGAAGGAGCCGCCGGAGATGAGCAGAACCAACCACCAGGTGCGCCTGGCCGCACGTCCCGTGGGAGAGCCGCGGCCCACCGACTGGGAGCATGTCGAGGAGCAGGCGGGGCAGCCGGGCGACGGGGAATTCCTGGTGCAGGTGCTCTGTCTGTCGATCGACCCGGCGATGCGCGGCTGGATGAACGCGGGCCGGTCCTACATCCGCCCGGTGGAGCTCGGCGAGGTGATGCGGGCCGGCGCGGTGGGACGGGTGATCGCCTCCCGGCACTCGGGATTCGCGGTCGGCGACCATGTGTCGGGCTCGTTCGGCGTGCAGGAGTACTGCGTGTCGGACGGGCGCGACGTGACCAAGGTCGACCCGGCGGCGGCCCCCTTGCCGACGTATCTCGGCACGCTCGGCATGTCGGGCCTGACGGCCTACTTCGGCCTGATCGAGGTCGGGCGTCCCGAGCCCGGGCAGACCGTCGTGGTCTCCGGAGCGGCCGGGGCCGTCGGCAGCGTCGTCGGGCAGATCGCCAGGATCCTGGGCTGCCGGGTCATCGGAATCGCCGGCGGCGAGGCCAAGTGCCGGCTGGTGGTGGACGAGTTCGGGTTCGACGCCGCGATCGACTACCAGACCGAGGACGTCCGCAAGGCGCTGCGCGAGCACGCCCCCGACGGCGTCGACGTGTACTTCGACAACGTCGGCGGCGACATTCTGGACGCCGTGCTGCTGCGCCTGGCGCGCGGTGCCCGCGTGGTCGTCTGCGGCGCGATCTCCCAGTACAACAGCACCAAGCCGCAAGGCCCCGCCAACTACCTGTCGCTTCTGGTGAACCGCGCTTCCATGACGGGCATCGTGGTGTTCGACTACGCCGAACGGTACGCGGAGGGCATCGCGCAGATGGCCACGTGGCGGGCGGAGGGCCGGCTGAAGTCCCTGGAACACGTGGTGTCCGGCTCGGTCGCGGACTTCCCCGAAACCCTGATGCGGCTGTTCCGTGGTGACAACCACGGCAAGCTCGTGCTGAAGATCGCGGACTGACCGGGCCGAAGGGAGGAGGGGCAAAGGGAGGAAGAGATCCGATGAAGGCACTGACCTACCACGGCCGTCACGACATCCGCTACGGGGAGGTCCCCGACCCGGCCGTCACCAGCCCCACCGACGCGGTGGTGCGGGTGACCGCGGCCGGCATCTGCGGCAGCGACCTGCACATCTACGGCGGCAACCCGTTCAGCCCGGAACTCGGCTACACACCGGGACACGAATGCGTCGGCGTGGTCGTCGAAACCGGCGGCCAGGTCACCCGCTTCAAACCCGGCGACCGTGTTCTGGTGCCCGCCTCCGTCGGCTGTGCGCAGTGCCGGTCGTGCGCGTCCGGGTTCACCGCCCGGTGCGAGCGCGCCAAGTCCAGCACGGAGCTCTGCTACGGAGTGAGCCCCCAGCTCCCGGGCAGCCAGGCCCAGGCCCTGGCGGTGCCCCACGCCGACGTCAATCTGGTGCGCCTGCCCGAGGGCATCTCCGACGAGGCCGCCATCGTGCTGACGGACAACGCCCCCACGGCCTGGTACGGCTGCCGCCGCGCCCGCATCCAGCCCGGCGAGACCGTCCTGGTCATCGGCCTCGGCCCGGTCGGCCTCATGGCCGCCCAGTCCGCCTTCGCGATGGGCGCCGCGCGGGTGCTGGGCGCGGACCTGGTCGCGGAGCGCCGCACCTTCGCCGCCGCCCTGGGTGTCGAGCCGGTCGAGGGCGAGGACGTGCGGGCGGCCATACGGGAGATGACCGGCGGACGCGGGCCGGACGCCGTGGTGGAGGCCGTGGGCTCGGACACCACCATCGAACTCGCCCTCAAGGCCGTCCGACAGGCCGGCCGGGTCAGTGTCATCGGGGTCAGCCAGAACAAGGCGTTCCCCTTCCACATGGGACTGGCGCAGATCAAGGAACTGGAGTTCGCCATCGGACTGTGCTCGGTGCACTACGAACTCCCTCCCCTGATCGCCCTCACCCGCGCCGGCCGGATCAAGCCCGAGGTCGTGGTCTCCCACCACTTCGCCCTCTCCGAAGGCCGGCCCCGCGGCGTACGAACTGTTCGCCGGCCGCTCCGACGGCGTCCGCAAGATCCTTCTCGACCCCACACGCTGACACTCCCCCGCGGACCGCCGCATCCGCTCCGCTGCGGCCGGAGGGCCTGGTGGGAGCGGGCGGTGCGCTCGGCGAGCGGTTCCAGGCTGCTGTCGCCGGGGGTGCGGTCGCCTCGGCAACATCCGACTTGGCCTGAACCGCGGCGAGTTCCTCCGGTGAGGCGGAGGCATGGCCGAGGACGGGCGCCTTGCCGGCTCGGTTGGATACGACCAGGTCCTCGATGTCGGCCGGGCGGGCAGGCTTGCCGCTCGTCACTGGTTGCGCTCCTGGTCCCTCGTCAGGATGCGCGGGCACCACCAGTTGGCCCGCCCAGCCAGACGCATCACCGCCGGCACCAGCAGGCCACGCACCACGGTCGCGTCCAGGAGCACGGCGAGTGCCGCACCGACGCACACGACCTTCACGGTGGCGAGACCGGCGGTGGCCGTGGTGGCAAGGACGGCCGCGAAAATGAGAGCGGCCCAGGTGAACAAGTGCGCGGAGGCGTCCAGGCCGCGTGCGACCGCGACCGTCGTGCTTCCGGTGCGGCGGTGCTCCTCGAGGATCCGCGACAGCAGCAGCAGTTCGTAGTCCATGGACAGTCCGAACGTGATGCAGAAGAGCACGACGGGCACGGTGATATCCGTTGTCCCGGTCACTGTGAACTGCCCCAGCAGCCCCGCTCCGTGGCCCTCCTGGAAGACGAACACCAGTGCTCCGAAGGAGGCGCTCAGGCTCAACACGTTCATGACCAGTGCTTTGACGGCCAGCACCGGGCGGCGGGTCAGCAGGAGTACGACAAGCAGCCCGGCAGCCGTGACGATGCCCAGCGCCCAGGGGAGACGTTCGAGCAGGGGCTGCTGGACGTCGCTCAGGCGGGCTCCCGGCCCGCCGAGCAGGACGGTGGACTGCGCGGGTGGGGGGACAGCTCGCAACCGGTCGGCAAGTCCCGCCTGTGCGGGGTCCAGAGGCTCGCCCTGCGCGGTGACGGACAACCACGCGGCGTCCGGCGCTGTTGGATGCCGCGCTGGGACGGGGGCGTCGGTTCGCTGCCCGGCCGCGTACCTACCCGTCGCGGCCTGCACGGTACGGACCCCGGACACGCGGGACAGACGGCGGGCGTAACCGTCAAGCTCCCCGGCACGCTCGTCCGCTGCGAACCGGGGCAGCACCACCGTCATCGCCGAGGACCAGGCGACGGTGCCGAACTCGTCCTCCAGCCTGTGCTGCGCCTGTACCACCGCAGAGGCCGGAGGAAGCGCCCGCGCATCCTGCAGGTCGAACCGGACCTGTGTAAAAGGCGCTGCCAGCAGCACCAATCCGGTGGACACGGCCAGGGCCACCGGCACGGGCCGGTGTGCGGCCCAGAGGGCGACCCTGCCCCACCCGCCCAGGTCGGCCAGGGGGCTCCCGGTGCCGCCGCCCCGTCGGGCCTCCCCGCGGCGGATGCCTCGCCCACGCCGGTACGACGCGAAGACAGCGCCGAACTCCAGTCGTCGCTCCACTGCGCACAGCAGGGCGGGCAGCACGGTCAGCGCCGCCGTCGCGGCCAAGACCACCACCGTGATCCCACCCCAGGCGATGGACTGCAGCACGCGGTGGGGAAACGCGAGCAGGGCGGACAACGACAGGCCAACGCTCGCCGCAGACAAGACGACCACTTTCCCGGCCGTCGCCCATGTCGTGCACAGCGCCTCGTCCCGGCCCGCGCCCCCGGCCCGTTCTTCGCGGAATCGGCTCACCATGAACAGGCTGTAGTCCACCGCCAGCGCGAACCCCAGCCCGGTGTTCACCGTCACCGCGTACACGGACACCTCGGTGAACGCGGACAGGACTCGCATGGCCGCCAAAGTGGCCAGCACCGCCACGGCTCCCACGACCACTGGAAGCAGGGCGGCGATGACCGAACGAAAGACCACCAGGAGCAGCACTGCGACGACCGGGAACGCCAGCAGTTCGCCGCGTGCGCGGTCCCGGTCCACCTGCCGGGCCATCTCAACCCGCGCGGCAGCCTCTCCTGTGGCCGACACCTCCAAACCTCCGTGCCGGCCCACTTCATGGTCCATCAGCCGCTCAGCAGCCCGTGGCTTCTCGTCGGACCCGCCCCTGAGCCGTACAAGCAGCAGGCCGGTACGCCCGTCCTTCGAGCGCAGCGCCGTCGCTCCCGCTGACGCTGGGGCCGCCCAGTACGAGCGCACCCGCACGACGGCGGGATCGGCGGCGACACGCCTGGTCAGCTCCCGTCCGGCGGCAGCCGGTCCCGCCCGGTCCACCGGCTGCCGTGCGCGGGCAAGCAGGACGAGATCCGGCGCACCGAGACGGAAATGCGCCTCCGCCGCCCTGTCCGCCCGCACGGATTCCGCCGTGGGAGACAGGAACCCCGCGGTCGACATGTGATCGTCGACGGAGTACGCCAGACAGGCCGAAGCCACGGTGAACGCACAGGCACACAGGAGGACCGCGCGCCATCGCCGCAGCAGAACCCCACGCCACCCATCAGGCCGGCCCGCACGTCCGCGCAGTCCGGCCGAATCACCGGTCCTCTCGGCGGACTCCTGAGCCCTGCGGGGCGGGGTGACGCGTGGGCGTTGACCGGTCACGTTCGCGGCCGCGGCGCCGTCCGTGCCCCGGGATGCGCGGCGAGTTCGCTCCTTCACCCGCCGGCTCCCCGCCATGGTGCCGTCCGGTGGATCGCCGTCACCGGTGGGTGCTCTCGTCCGTCTTCCGTCCGGGCGTGCGCTCCGGGCGGCGGGGCGAGGGAACCGAACCGTAGGCGGCCCCCCGGGCCACAGCGCGGGCGATCCCCCGCGCCTCGACGCCGGCCTGATACAGCGCTCCGCTCAACGGATTGGTGAAACCGGTGAAGTAGAGATGGGGCGCTGTTGCGCACGTTCGAGGCCCGCGCACGACAGGGTACCCAGCGTCGTCGAGGACGGAGGGAACGGCGAGCAGGCTCTCCAGACGGGGGCGGTAGCCGGTGGCGGCGATCACGACGTCGGGGCTCAGCCGGGTGCCGTCGGCCAGGACGACGTGCGCCTCCTCGAAGCCCTCGACTGCGGCGACCGGCCGCACCCGGCCCGACCGTACGGCCGCGACGAATCCGTGGTCCAGTACCGGGTTGACCCCCTCGGCCTCGTTCCGGCTGTACGCGCCGGTGCGAGGGAGGGGAACGCCAAAGGACGTCAGATCCGGTACAGCACAGCGCTGCGTCAGCAAGGACGAGCGGTCACGCCACGCCATGGGCAGGAATTCCGTCAGCCGCCCGGCCACCTGCCCGCGGCTGAAGCTGCGCGGCAGGATGTTCGGCGGCGTCCGCAGCGAGAGCCACACCCGGCGCGCGCCGTGCTCGCTCAGTACAGCCGCGATCTCGGTGCCGCTGTTCCCCGCACCCACCACCAGCACCGTGCGTCCCTGATAGGGAACAGGATTGCGGTAATCGGCGGCGTGCAGCAGCGCCCCCGAGAACCCCTCACGGCCGGGCCATGGCGGCACGTACGGCGTATGGCACCGCCCCGTGGCCACCACCACGGCACACGCCGTGAGCGTGCCGTCCGAGGTGTGGACCCGCCACGGGGCGTTCCGACCGCCATCGTGGGGTTCGATGAGGTCCACCGTGGTGTTCAGACGCACGTCGAGTCCGTGATGGGCGCGGTAGTGCTCCAAGTAGCGCAGGAAATCGTCGCGCCCCACCCACGCCCCGCACTGCCGGGGCAGACGCAGCCCGGGCAGGTGAGAAGACCTGCGGGTCGTGTGTAACTGCAGATGGTCGTAGCGGCCTGCCCAGCTCGCCCCCACACGCTCGGCGCGTTCCAACACCGTCACGGGCACGGCCGCACGGCGCAACATCGCTGCTGTTGCCAGGCCGTTGGGGCCAGCGCCGATGACAGCGACGGGAGGAAAGGGCGCAGCGACATGAGCTGAATGGTTCATCGCGCGAAGAATAGGTCGCTTCGTGACCCTCGCAGGGCATACGCGAAGACGAAGTAGCTCTCCTGGAGAGGCGAAAACATGCGGTCCGTGCAGGAATTCCCGTCCGCCTCCGGGCATCTGGCCGTTCACCGACCCGCTGCGAGACATACCCGATCAGGTGATAGCACGACCATGCCACTCCTCGACCATGACCAGCCGCTGCGCTACATCGGTCAGACCCGCGCGGGAAAGGGACAGGCTTACGGCTCGACAATCGAGTCTCAACGCGACACCGTCTGCTGGATCACGGAGACACACCACTCGACATGGTTCCGCCGGAACGAGACACGACCTGCGCGGGACACAGTGTCTGCGGAACAAGCCCGGCATCGAAGTGATCGCTCTGCAGGAGCTCTCCTCGGGAATGTCCAAGGCACGGGAGTCTGCCATCCGCTCCACAGGATGCGTCGGGCGGACTGCGCCGGCCAGGGACGTCAAATCAGCGGGGTTCCTGACCGGAGTCGGCTGCGGGCAGGAGCAGGCGGAAGGTGCAGCCCTCGCCCGGCGGGTGTCGAGCTCCAGACGCCCGCCGTTGACCTCCGCGGCGCTGGAGGCGATCGCCAGTTGGCCTTCGCCGGTTCGTCCAGCGTCCGGGACGCACGGCATGAGACCGGCCCGACGGTGTACGTCGGAACCGATCAGGTGTTCCGACTCAACCGGATCCGCTGATCAGGACGGTCAGCGCGGCGGGTGAGGAGGCCTCGCCGAGGGGCGACCCGCGGGCACCGCAGGTCTGTGGTCGGCGAGCAGCGATGAACTCGATCGTGAGCGCAGAGCCGTGCGGTCCACTGCTCGGTTCCCCCCAGGGCACGCACCGGCCGGAGCTCTTCCGGACGTCGTGGGTCCGCCTCCGCACCCACGCCTGCAAAGGGCCCAGAACAGGTCGCCGATGGTGCCGTAATAGGAGACAAGCGCCGGATCGGCGTCCGCGCGGGCGGTGGCCTTGCGGATCGTGACCACGGCGTACCCCTCCTCCGACATCAGCTGCACAGCCCGAGCGGAAAGGCATGGATCGTGCCCGTCACCCTCACGCCGGACTGAAGGCCAATTCCCGCGCGGACTCGCCCCTGCCCGCGTCCGCCGTGGCTTCCGGCACATCCGCTGGAAGACCGCCTACCCGGAACGGTGCCGAGGGCCTACCCTCCCGACCGCCCACGTGCCCTCTCGGCCGGTGACGGGCTGCCGGGCGTTGTGGCTGAGAATGGTGTATGGCGGGTGTGACAGGTGATGCTTGGTGCCGATGCTACGGATGCGGCGCTTGATTGTGCTGGTCCGGGAGCTGAACCTGGTCGGCAGTGCAAATCTGAGAGGGCGGCGGGGCGTGGAGTTGCTGGACCGGTCGGATCCGGAGGCTGTCGGTGGTTATCCACTGCTGGCACGGCTCGGTGAGGGTGGAATGGGGCGGGTGTATCTGTCCCGGACGGTGTCGGGGCGTCCGCTGGCGCTCAAGACCGTGCGTGCCGAGTTCGGACGGGAGCCGGGGTTCGAGGAGCGGTTCGCGCGGGAAATCCGCAACAGCGACCGGGTGCGCTCGCCCTGGACGCCTGCGGTGGTGGACTACAGCCCGATGGGGCAGCGGCCGCAGTGGCTCGCCACCGAGTACGTGGCAGCGCCGACCCTGGCGGAGTGGGTGCGGCAGTACGGCCCGCTGTCCGAGCAGTGCGTCCTGGCACTGGCGGTCGAGCTTTTCGGGGCGTTGGCAGCGGTACACGGGGCGGGGCTGGCCCACCGGGATGTCAAGCCGTCCAATGTGCTGTTGGGCCGCCGTAGTCCTCTGCTCATCGATTTCGGGATCGCGCGCGCGGGGGAGGACTCGCGTCACACGAGGATCGGCGGTGTGATCGGGACTCCCGGCTATCTGGCGCCGGAGCAGGTGAGTGCCGGGGAATCCGGTGCACCGGGTGATGTCTTCTCGCTGGCTGCGGTACTGGCGTACGCGGCGACCGGACGGGGCCCGTTTTCCAACCCGAACGACGAGTTCTCGCCCGCGGTGCTGCTCTACCGCATCGTGCATCAGGAGCCGAACCTCGACGGCGTTCCGGCAGCCCTGGTCCCGCTCCTGCGGTCCTGTCTGACCAAGGACCCCGAGCAGCGGGCCACGCCCGGCACCGTCAGCGTGCTGCTGGAACGTTTGGGCGGCCGGTGCGGTACCTGGCCGCAGGTGCTGCCCGAGGCGCTGGAGAAGGATCTCTCCGCGCGGGAGGACGAGGCGCACGCGTTGATCTCCCCAACAGTGCAACCACCGTCCGTGGCGGCTGTGTCACGTGAGCCCGAGGACGGCCCCCCTTCCGCCGACGCAAAGACCGCCGTCCTGCCGACTGTCGGCGCCGTGCGACGGAGGGTGTCCGGCCGCACCGGCAGGGCGGTCGCCGGGACCACGGCCGCGGCCTTGATGGCCGTGACGGGCACGTTCCTCGTGCGGCATTTCTCCGACGCTGACGCCTCCGACGGGACGCCTTCGCCGTCATCCACTGCCACATCGCTTCCCGATGCCTGGGCAGGTACATGGGTCGGCACCGGGCCGGGCGATCCCACTGCTGACGGCTTCACTGAGCCCCGCACCAACCGGTTCACCGTCACTTTGACTCTCCACCCGGCACAACGAGGTGAGCTGGTGGGCAAGCAGGTCAGCAGCGTGACCGAAGTGAACACCAAGCGTGAGCTGGGATGCACCGAGACCCTGCGACTGCAGGAGATACGCGAGGCGTCGATGGTCCTCAAGGCGATCAGCAGCCACCCCACCGATCAGGGGGCCGAGGTCGGCTGCCCCAACGGCAGTATCTACGTCGTCACGATGACCGGCCGAGACACCCTGGACCTGAGCGTCGAAGGTGACCAGTCCGCCGGGGCGCCGTCCACCCTCACCCGGCGCTGACGGCCGCGCCCGGGGGGGGTTGCGCGAGAGCCGGTAGGTCATCCAGCCGGACGTCCGCGGGCCCGTCCACGGCCGGGCTGCGGGTAAGGTCGGTCGACGGCTGCTCGACGTCGTAGGAGCCTCGACCAGGTCGGCGGCGTGCTGCGCGGCCTCCAGCGTGGTCGCCACCACAACGGCGACCGGGCTGGCCGAAGAACCGGACGGCGTCGTCCTGGAAGACGCGCAGCCGCCGGCCCGGAATGGATCCCGGGTCGTCGCGGTAGGCCAGCGTGGGCTTGTCGAGGTGGCTGATCACGCCGAGGACGCCGTGCTGGGCGGACGCGCGGCGGCGGCGACGTCACCGTGGCCGCCGCGATGAACCCGGCCGTGTCCGCATGGCTCGCTCTCATCCACCGCGCCCTCCTTCAAGGCCTGGCGAAGACGTGCTTGTCCCTTGGTGCCACCGGCTACGCAGGGTAGATGGCCGTCCAGCTCGCCCGCCTACCCGACGTGGGTACCCTCACCGCGGCGGGAGGGCAGGGCCGGAGCGCGGCAGCGTCTTCGCCCTCGCAAGGCCCACCCCATCCTCAACTCGGCGGACTGGAGATCGTGGGCCGCCCTGCCTCCACGGCCTCGGCGACCCGGGCCGTCGTCTCCCGTAGCCACATGTGCGCCGCGTCGTGCATGTGGACCGGATGCCACCACAAGGCCTGCTGGATCGGCACGGCGTCATAGGGCGGGTCCATGATGCGGACGTGTGCGAGTCCGTCCAGCTCGTCGGCGAGGCGCCTCTGAAGGAGAGCTACCCGGCGGGTGCCCGCGACCAGGAGTGGCATCAGCTGGAAACCGTCGACGGAGACCGCCACGCGCGGCTCGATGCCGAGCATGGCGATCTGGCGGGCGGCGGGGGCATCGTAGGCTCGTTGGTACGTCACCCACGGCAGTCGGGCCAGGTCGTCGAGGGTGAGCCGCTCGCCGACCTCCGGGTTGTCGTCCGCGACGAGGAAGACCCAGCTGTCCTGGTAGAGCTCGACCATGGGGAAGCCGCGAATGATGCCGTGGGGCAGCAGTAGCCCGTCCACAGTGCTGAGCAGCGCCCCGGTGTCGTCGATGATTTCGTTCGGTACCTGTTTGAACCTGAGCCGAATGCCCGGCGCCTCGGCTTGGATGGTGCGGGCGAGTTCGGTGCCGAAGACGGCAACCGCGTAGTCCGAGGCGATCAGCGTGAACTCATGTTCCTCGCAGGAGGGGTCGAATTCGGCCTGACTGGCGAAGACGCGCTCCAGCAGGTCGCACGCGGTGGTGGTCCGGTCGAGGAGGGCCCGCCCCAGGGCGGTCAGTTCGTACCCTCCGCCCACCCGGGCGAGCAGGTCGTCGTCGAAGTGGCGGCGCAGCCGGGCCAGGGCCGCGCTCATCGCGGGTTGACTGAGCCCAATGCGCTGGCCGGCCCTGGTGACGTTGCGCTCCTGCAGGAGGGCGCGCAGGGCAACGACGAGGTTGAGGTCCAGGCTGGCCAAGTTCACGAAGCATCCCAATTCCGGAGCCGGCCCCATCGGTATTCACCGGCTGGATTCTCATATACAGGAAATCGATTTCCCTGATTGAAATCTACTGGGCCAGATTAGTGGCACCGCAATCGGGAGGAAATCTCCGTGACATCCGCAGCCACGTCGGCACCCTTCACCCCCTTCTCCGGACCGTTCGCCATCGGCACCCTTTCGGCACCGGGCGAGAGAAGGTTCCCGGGCCTCGTGACGCCGGAGGGCCGAGCGCTCGACCTGCGCACGGCACTGGACGAACCCGCGTTGACCACGCTCACGCTCCTGGAGCGCTGGGACGAGGAGCTGCCGCGGCTGCACACCCTCGCCGAGGCCCCGGCGCGCGACTGGCGACCGCTGGCGGAGATGACGGTGCACGCGCCCGTCGAGCCCCGGCAGATCTTCCAGTCCGGCGCCAACTACCGGCAGC
The DNA here is from genome assembly GCF_001270495.1 of Streptomyces viridochromogenes. Classification (GTDB taxonomy): domain Bacteria; phylum Actinomycetota; class Actinomycetes; order Streptomycetales; family Streptomycetaceae; genus Streptomyces; species Streptomyces viridochromogenes_A. Next base: position 36,871 of record NZ_LGUR01000240.1, on the reverse strand, counting down.
ACGTGATCGACCTGGCGGTCGCACACCGTGCCCCGGACGCCCCGGGCACCGTCGAGGAGGCCCGCGCCGAGGTCGCGGCGGTCATGGACAAGCGGGCCGCCGAGGACCTCCCGTACGTCTTCATCGGCCTGCCGACCACGATCAGCGGTCCCTACAACGACGTGGTACTGCCCGCCTGGGCCGAGAAGCCCGACTGGGAGCTGGAGGTGGCCGCGGTGATCTCCCGACCCGCCTACCGGGTCACCGTGGACGAGGCGCTGGAGTACGTCGCGGGCTACACCATCGCCAATGACCTGACCGACCGCGCGAGCGTCTTCCGCCGGGACATGCCCCCGATCGGCACCGACTGGCTGCGCAGCAAGAACGCCCCCGGGTTCACCCCGCTCGGCCCGTGGATCGTCCCGGCCGACTCCATCGCCGACCCCTCCGACCTACAGGTCACCCTGAAACTCAACGGCGAGACCATGCAGGACGAGTCCACCAAGGACATGATCTTCGGCGTCGCACGGTTGGTCTCGTACATCTCCCAGACCGCCCAACTACTTCCCGGCGACCTGGTTCTGACCGGCAGCCCGGCCGGCAACGGCATCCACTGGGGCCGGCTGCTGCGCGACGGTGACGTGATGGACGGCTCGGTCACCGGGCTCGGCGCCCAGCGCACCCGCTGTGTCGCGGAGAAGGCACGATGAGCGCCGACCGTATCGACCGTACGGATCCCGAGGCGGCGATAGCCGAGGCCTCGAAGGCGTACTCGAACTGGGGCCGCTGGGGCGAGGACGACGTGCTCGGCACGCTCAACTTCCTCGACGAGGCCAAGCGTCGCGAGGGCGCAGCCCTGATCCGCGACGGCGTCAGCTTCTCCTTGTCACAGGCCTTCGACATGGACGGCCCGCAGAAAGGCTGGCGGCGGCGCACGAACCCGGTGCACACGATGCTCGCCACCGGCACCGACGCCGCTCTGGGCGGCCAGGGCTTCCCGCACGGTTTCGGTGGCGCCGACGACGTGATCGCCATGCCCTTGCAGTGCTCCACCCAATGGGACGGGCTCGGGCACATCTTCGATCACGGCAAGGCGTGGAACGGCCGCCCGGCGGAGAAGGTCGTCACCTCCGAAGGCGACCTGGTCACCGGCATCGAGCACATGGCACCGCACGTCGCCGGCCGGGGCGTCCTCCTCGACGTGGGCCTGGTCATCGGCCGGGAAGGCGAACTGCCCGACGGCTTCGCCATCACAGAGGAGCACCTGACCCTCACCGCCGCCTCGCACGGCGTGACCGTCGGCCGTGGCGACCTGGTCCTCGTGCGCACCGGGCGGCTGGCCCGCGCCCGTCACGAAGGCTGGGGCGACTACGCGGGCGGACCGGCGCCGGGGCTGAGCTTCAGCACGGCCGACTGGCTCCACCGGAGCGAGATCGCCGGGATCGCCACCGACACCTGGGGCTTCGAGGTGCGGCCCAACGAGTTCGACCACGCCTTCCAGCCGCTGCACCAGGTCGCCATCCCCCACATCGGTCTGCTCATCGGTGAGATGTGGGACCTCGACGCCCTCGCCGCACATTGCGCCGCCGACGGCCGGTACGAGTTCTGGCTCACCGCCGCGCCGCTGCCCATCACCGGGTCCGTCGGCTCACCGGTGAATCCCATCGCCGTCAAGTAACGCCCTGGACTGCCGGGCGGGCCGCGCCCGGACGGCTACGCCACCCTCGACCGCCCGGCCCGCAACACCCCCTTGCCGTTCGAAGTCGCGCGGCACCATCTCAGGGAGACCCCATGAACGACCCCTGTTCCCGCACCGTCCTCGTCATAGGCGGCGGCGCGTCCGGCAATGCCGTGACCGTGCTGCTGCGGCGGGCGGGCATCGCCGTGGAACTGATCGAGGCCGAGCCCGACTGGAACGTGCTCGGCTCCGGCATCACCCTCCAGGGCAACGCGCTGCGCGTGCTGCGCGAAGTCGGCGTATGGGACAAGGTCCGGGAGAGCGGCTACGCCGTCGACGCCGTCGGCATGGCCACGCCCGACGGGACCGTGTTCCACGTCCAGCAGGACTTCCGCACCGGTGGGGACGACCTGCCCTCGATCTTCGGCATGCAGCGGCCCCGGCTCCAGGAGATCCTGTGTGAGGCCGTTCTCGAGAGCGGCGCGGCGGTACGCCTCGGCACCACCGCCGAGGAACTGGTCCAGGACACGTCCGGCGTCACCGCCCGGTTCAGCGACGGCACCGAGGGCCGCTACGACCTTGTCATCGCCGCCGACGGCGTCGGCTCCCACACGCGCGCGATGATCGGCATCAGCGACAAACCCGAACCGACCGGCATGGCCATCTGGCGCGTCCCCGTGCCCCGCCCCGAGGGCGTGAAGCGCAAGGACCTGTCCTACGGCGGACCGTGCTACATCGCCGGCTACTGCCCCACCAGCAAGGACACCATCTACGCCTATCTCGTCGAGGCCAACCGCGACCGCGCCTCCATCGACCCAGCCTCGTACGCGGACGAGATGCGGCGGCTGGCCGCGCCCTACGGGGGTGCGTGGCCGGAGATCGCCGCGAGCATCACCGACCCCGCCAAGGTCAACTACACCTGGTTCGAGCGGCTGCTCGTCGAGGGCTCCTGGCACCGCGGGCGGGTCGTCCTGATCGGTGACGCGGCCCATGTCTGTCCTCCCACGCTCGCCCAGGGCGCGGCCATGTCCCTGGAGGACGCCTCCGTACTGGCCGAGATGCTGACCGCGGAGCAGGACTGGGGTTCCCTCGACGCCCTCCTGACCGGCTTCTACGAACGCCGGATCGGCCGTGTCCGCATGGTGGTCGAGGCATCCGTGCAACTCGGTCAGTGGCAGATGGACGGCGCCCGTGACGCCGACGCACCCGGCCTGATGGGCCGCACGATGGCAGTCCTTCAGGAGACGCCGTGAACTCCGTGAACCCCGTGAGCCCCCAGAACAGCGCACCCACGATCGACGTCCACGCGCACGTCCTGCTCCCTCAGGTCGAGGACGCCGTCGCCGGACACCCCGGGCTGGCCGCGGCCCGCGATCTCGACGCCCGCCGCAACGGCCCCGAGGCCATCGCTGTCAGCGGCCCCATGTTCCGGGACCGTTTCCCGAGGCTGACCGACGTCAAGGCCCGGCTCGCCGCGATGGACGCCTCCGGGGTCGACGTCCAGCTGGTCTCGCCGTCTCCGTCGCACTACCACTACTGGGCCGACGAGGACCTGGCCCGCACGGTGTGGGAACTGGCCAACGAAGGCACCGCCGCGCATGTCGCCCAGGCCCCGCAGCGGCTGCACGGCCTCGGCCTCGTCCCGCTCCAGCACCCCGGCCTCGCCGTCGAAGCCCTCGAACACGCCCTCGGCCTGGGCCTGCGCGGTGTCGAGATCTCCAGCCACGCGCCGGGACGCGAACTGTCCGACCCCGCGTACGAACCGTTCTGGACACGGGCCGAGGAAACCGGCGCGATCCTCTTCCTGCACCCCTTCGGCTGCACGCTCGACGAGCGCCTCAACCGGTGGTACCTGTCCAACACCGTCGGCCAGCCGACCGAGAACGCCGTCGCCCTGTCCCATCTGATCTTCTCTGGCGTCCTGGACAGGCACCCGAGGTTGCGCATCGTCGCCGCCCACGGCGGCGGCTATCTGCCCACCCACATCGGCCGCTCCGACCACGCCTGGCGTGCCCGCACCGACACCCGCGGCTGCGCGCACCCGCCCAGCAGCTACCTCAAGCAGCTGTACTTCGACTCCCTCGTCCACGACCCGGACGTCCTGCGCGAGCTGATCCGGGTGGCCGGCCCCGAGCGGGTGCTGCTCGGCTCGGACTTCCCCTTCGACATGGGCACCGACGACCCGCTCGGTGCTCTGCGCGGCGTCACCGACCTGCCCGACCCCCACTTCCACGCCGTACGCGGCGGCAACGCGGCAGCACTGCTGCATCTCACCTGAGGAACCCGACATGACCAACCGTCTGCTCACCCACCTGCGGCACGTCGACCTCGCCGTGCCCGACTACGACAAGCAGCTCGACTTCTATGCCGGCGTCTGGGGCCTGACCAAGGTCGCCGAGGACTCCGGCATCTCCTTCCTGGCCGCCGAGGGCTCCCCCGAGCAGTACATCGTCCGGCTCCGCAAGGCTGAGGAGAAGCGCCTCGACCTCATCTCCTACGGCGCGGCGAACCCCGCCGACGTGGACACGCTCGCCGAGCAACTCCTCGCCGGTGGAGTGCGGTTGATCTCCCAGCCGGGCAAGGTCGACACCCCCGGCGGCGGCTACGGCTTCCGCTTCTTCGACATCGACGGCCGCACCATCGAGGTCTCGGCCGACGTCGAGGCGCGCCGGCACCGTCGTATCGAGGAGAAGGAGTCCATCCCCGTCCGTCTCTCGCACGTCGTCCTGAACTCCCCCGACATCAACGCCACCCGCGCCTGGTACGAGCAGTACCTCGACTTCCGGCTGTCCGACACGATGACCTTGCCGCACATGGGCGACGTCATGCACTTCATGCGGATCAGCAACCAGCACCACTCCATGGCCATCGCCAGCGGTCCGCACGCCTCCCTACAGCACCTTTCCTTCGAGATGCGCGGCCTCGACGAGTACATGCGCGGCTCCGGCCGCGTGATGCGCTCCGGCGCCCGCAAGATCTGGGGCCCCGGGCGGCACATGGCGGGCGACAACACCTTCACCTATTTCCTCGACCCGCACGGCAACACCGTCGAGTACACCACCGAGCTCGAAAAGCTGGACGAGGACACCTGGCACCCGCACATCTACGACCTGACGAAGCCCGAGAACGCCGACCAGTGGGGCACGTCCAACCCGATGAACGAGATGGTCGCCAAGGAGATGATCAACGACGTCGACCGCGGCGTCTTCGTCGCTCCGCCGGTCTGACCCCTTGACCCCGGGGGCTCGGCGCACTCCCCCGCCTGCCAGGCGCCGGGCCCCCGGCCTGTGTCAACCCACCCAGCTCCCTAGGAATGCCATGCGCTTCGCCACGTACGAACAGCACGGCCGCAGCCGTGTCGCCACCGTCGAGGACGACGGCACCCTCTACCCCTGCCCCGGCACGGGGACGCTTCTCGACTTGATCCAGGCGGGCCCCGAGGCACTGCGCGAGGCAGGCAACGCAAGCCTGGACGTGCCGCGCGGCCCGCACGTCTCCCAGGTGCGACTGCTGCCGCCGCTCCAACCGCCGTCCGTACGCGACTTCATTACGTTCGAGGAGCACGTCGAGGGCGTACGGCGAAACATCGACGGAGTCCCGGGCGCCCCGGACGCCTGGTACGACGCGCCCACCTTCTACTTCACCAACCCCTACGCGGTCGTCGGCGCTCACGACGACGTCCCCGTGCCGCCCGGCAGCCAGGCACTGGACTTCGAACTCGAAGTCGCCGCGGTCATCGGCCGCGAGGGCCGCGACCTCACCCCCGAGCAGGCCCGCGACCACATCATCGGCTACACCATCTACAACGACTGGTCCGCCCGCGACCTCCAGTCCCGCGAGATGCAGGTCGGCCTCGGCCCCTGCAAGGGCAAGGACACCGCCACCACCCTCGGCCCTCACCTCGTCACCGCGGACGAGCTGGAGCCCTACCGCGACGGCGACGGATTCCTGCGCCTGGCGCTGACCGCCGAGATCAACGGCGAGGTGGTCGGCAAGGACCTGCTGTCCAACATGAGCTGGGCCTTCGAGGAGATGACCGCCTACGCCTCCCGTGGCACCTGGGTACGCCCCGGCGACGTACTCGGCTCCGGCACCTGCGGCAACGGCGGCTGCCTCGCCGAACTCTGGGGGGTACGCGGCCGCCAGGACCCACCGCCGCTGAAGCCCGGCGACACCGTCACCCTCACCGTCGAGGGCATCGGCACCGTCTCCAACACCGTGGTACCCGGTGCCGAACCAGTGGCCGTCCCTCGCGCCCGTAGGCGCCCGCGAACGCGCCCGTGAACCGCGCGGCGGAGAGCAGGCCGGCCGACAAGGTCGTCGTCACCGGGACCGCGCGCGGGCAGGGCGCGGTCGCGGCGCCGCCACGTCCCACTCCACTCTGAGAAAGCCCGCATTGCCGCTACCACGGCGTTTCCTCAAGGCACCACCACATCAGGCGGTCCGTCCGTCGCCTTGCCTACCCCCGTGGCTCCAGGAGGCAGGGGGCCTTGGTCAAACTATTCCGTCAGCGTGCCCATCGCGCGGTCGAGCAGTACGGCCAGGGGAACGGCGCCCTCGCAGGCCACCCAGCCCGTCGCGGCCGCATCCAGACAGGCGAGCGCGGCCCCGGACAGCGCGTTCGGCCCGACCTCCTCCGGCTGGTCGGCGCTGACGCCCAGCCGCCGGGCGATCTCCGGCTCCAGCATCGCCTGCCAGCTCAGCTGCTTCTCGAAGTGCCGGGCACGCAGTGACGGAGTCTCCTGGAGCATGCGCAGATAGCTGAGCGCCTGCTCGGGTGCTGCCTCATTCGTCCGCGTGAGCACGTCGAACGCCCTGCGCAGCGCCTCCCAGGGACGCTCGGTGTCGGGGCGGGCGGCGAACGCCTCTGCGATCTGACGGCCGGTCTCCTCCAAGCCCTGCAGGACCATGTCTTCTTTGGTGCCGAAGTACCGGAACAGGCTGGCGCGCGACAGCCCGACCTCACCGGCGATCTGGTCGACGGTCGTCCCGTCGAATCCCTGCTCGATGAAGAGCCGCAGCGCGACCTCGACGACTTCCTTCCGGACCGTCGCGCGCATACGCTCCCGCAGGCCGGGCGGTTTGGTTGCGGACTGGGCGGAGGCGCCGGCGGAGTCGGTCATGAGTAAAGAGTACAACAGCGACTCAATCTGATACTGAGCCTCAGAAACGCGGGCTCCCGGCGGCCACACTTGTCCACGCCGGCCGTTCAAGTCACTCGCACGGAGCGCGTCAGCGGATGCGAGGCGAGGGTCCACTTGACCCGGAGGACCTGCTCGGCCGTACCCGGTCCGTCCTCGGGGACGGCAGCGCTTACGACGAAGCCCCGGGCCGCGAGCAGGGAACGTGACGGTGGCCGCAGGCCCGCTCACCGCTCCCGGCCGGGCGGACCGGCCGCGCCGAGGTCGGCGGCGACGCCGGAACCTGCCCCGAAAAGCTGACCCTCCTCGTACGCACGCACCCCCGTCATGTTTTCCGCGGTCCCACCAGAGGGCCGCTACTCTCCGGGCGCGCTCGAGGGCGGGCGGACCTCACCCATTTCGTACCCATGAGCCCACGGATGGGGCCGGGCTCGACTGGGGTTCCGGTCGATGGTCAGGCGACTGGACGGCCACCGGTGACAGCAGGGGAGGATGACCGCCCCGTGCCCGCCCTACCCTTCCCGTCACCCCGACGGGAAGGGCCGACAGTGCGCCGGGGGCCGCCCGGCATCGCTGCCGCGCGGCGGCTTCAGGCCGCGGCGCCCTCGGCCGCGGCGGAGACCGCCGCCCACTCCTCCCAGATCTTCAGCCGCTCGGCGTAGACCTGGGGGACGAGGTGGAGGGGGGCCGTGCCGAAGAAGACACGCAGCGGAGGGTTGTCCGCGTCGACGATCTCCAGCAGGGCCGGGCCGGTTGCGGCGGGGTCGCCGGACTTGACGTCGCCCCAGGCGGCGGCGACGGCGGCGCGCAGGTCGTCGTAGGCGGGCAGTTGTGCGGCGAAGGTGGCGGAGGAGCCGGCCCAGTCGGTTTCGAAGCCGCCGGGCTCGACGAGGGTGACCTTGATGCCGAATCCGGCGACCTCCTGGGCGAGGGCTTCGGTCATGCCCTCCAGGGCCCACTTGGAGGCGTTGTAACCGCCCAGGTTGGGGAAGGAGACGACGCCGCCGACCGTGGAGATCTGCACGATGTGGCCGCTGCCCTGGGCCCGCAGGAGGGGCAGGGCGGCCTGGGTGACCCACAGGGCGCCGTAGAAGTTGGTCTCCATCTGACCGCGGACCTGCTGTTCCGTCAGCTCCTCGACCGCGCCGAACAGGCCGTGTCCGGCGTTGTTGACGATCACGTCCAGGCGGCCGAAGTGCTCGTGCGCCTGCCTGACGGCCTCGAATGCGGCGGCCTTGTCGGTGACGTCCAGCTTCAGCGGCAGGACCGCCTCGCCGTGGGCGGCCACCAGATCCGCCAGGGAGTCGGTGTTGCGGGCGGTGGCCGCGACCTTGTCACCACGCTCCAGGGCCGCCTGGACGAACTGACGACCGAAGCCGCGCGAGGAACCGGTGACGAACCAGATCTTGCTCATGAGGACACTCCCGTTCGAAACGAACTTGCAATACGAGACTCTAGATTCAGTTGATACTCAGTATCAAGTAGTTCCTCTGTAGATTTTTGAGCATGAGTAACTCCACACACCTTCGACACAGCTCCCGGCCAAGCCGGTGAGCCTGCGTGGCACATGCGAGCGACGGTTCAGCTGAGGTGACCGAAGTAGCGATCCGGCTCTCGACCACCCTGCTGCTGCCCGGCATCGGCACCATGCACGACCGGCGACGCGCTCACTCGCTGGGCCGCTCGCCATGTAAGCCCTGGCGTGCGCTCCCCTCTCACCCGGGAGTGCACGCCTTCCTCGCCACCCTGCGATGGACCTGACAATGACGGGTGTCCATCCGGACCGGGCCGGCGGCCGGGGCTTGGGAAGCATCGCGAGGCTCGGTGCGTTCGTTCTCAACGGCGCGCTACTTGGCTCGTGGGCCCCTCGGGTGCCGGCGCCGGCCGCGCAGATCAGTGCCGGGGCGCCTTCACCTGTGCGCGGAGATCCCGCCTGGTGGAGCAATCGCGGCGGAGCTGCACCCGGCGATTCCACAACCGTTACAGTGATGCCGACCCTGTCCACCGCGCCGGAGCCGACCTTGCCGAACCTGTCCAACCTCGAGGAGATCTTCTCCGACGAGGGTGACAGCGCCGTCGGCCCCGTGCGATCGCCCGGCTGGCAAAGCAACGTATCGCCGCAGGGACTCACGGTGACATTGATCGCCGACTACACGTTCCCCGTCCGGGCGTGGTTGCCGTCGGCGGCGATCGTGGCACTGCTCGGCGAGTTCCAAGTGACCGCGGGCGCCGCCCGTACGACGATCAGCAGGCTGATGCGCCGTGGGGTGCTGGAGGGCAGCCGGCAAGGGAGGTACAGCTCCTACCGGCTGACGTCGCAGGCCGCCGTCGATTTATGGAGCGGCGCCAGCTCGATCGCCACCTTCACCACCCAACCCGACTCATGGGACGGTCGGTGGACACTGATCGCCTTCTCCGTCCCGGAACAGGAGAGCACGCGGCGGCGCGCACTGCGCACCGCGCTGCGGTGGCGCGGATTCGCGCCGCTGTACGACGCGCTCTGGGTGTCGCCGCACCCCCTCACCCCCAAGGGGCGGATCGAGGTGGCCGACCTGGCGCGAGGAGCGGTGACCGTGTTCCGCGCGCGGCAGGAGGAACTGGACACGGAGGTCGACCGCAACCCGGTCGAGTCGTGGGACCTGCCCGGCATCGCCGAGCACTACCGGGCTTTCATCAGCCGCTGGAGCGGCTTGCTTCCGCACATCAGCGCCGACGACGTCTCCGGTGCCGACGCGGTGCGCGCACGGACCGAAATCATGCACGCCTACCGTCACTTCCCCATCCTGGACCCGCTGCTCCCCATCGGGCTGCTGCCGCCCGACTGGCCCCGGTCGCGGGCGCGGGAAGTCTGCGTCGCGGTGTACGACGGACTGCTCCAGCCGGCCCAGGACCATGTCCGCTCCGTAGTGACCCGATTCGCGGAGGGACCGCACCCCGACATCAGGGCCCATACGATCGCCGGCATGAGTGCGGGTATCGGCCACGGCTGACGGCGGACCGCCGCGAGTGTGATCGAGCGGGCCGCGAAAACGCCACACCGTGCCTCCTGCGCCTGCGATCTGTCGAATGCGCGTCGAAGACAACAGAGTTGGGCGCCAATGATTGACAGATCGACACCCGATCGGGAATGTACCTGTTGCAAGACATGTGGGAACGCTCCCAGAGGTGCGGCACACGACGAGTGGAAGGAGAGGCACCCCTGCGCCGCTTCCGCAGAATTACACCTCCCCATCAGATTGGCGGGCAGGTGGGCGCGAAGGGCTGCTCCCTCAATGAGTCACGGTTCGGCCTGTGTTCAGCGGCTCGCCGCGCCTCTGCCAGCAAGGCCACACCACGCCGATGACCACCACGGGCAGGACCGGAACGTCCTCGACCGTGCGCGATTCGCCGACCTGACCACCCCCACGACCACTCCCCCCACCACCCAGGTCAGTCTCACCGCCGCGGCATCACCGACGCCTCTTCCCGGCACCTGACCGAGCAACGCTCCGCACACCCCCCACACCCGGAGTCTTCATGACCATGCAACGGCGTAGTTTCCTGACCCTGAGCACGGCCGGAGCCGCGGGCGTCGGCATGTCCCTGCTCGGCACGGGACAAGCAGGTGCCACCGCGCGGGCCGGCGCTCCGACCCAGCGGTTCGCGGTCGGCGTACGCCAGTACGCCTGGAGTCGCGGCAGCCGCCGGTGGACGACGTACGTCTACTATCCCGCCCCCGGCGCCCCCGGTGGCTCCCCGGTCACCAACGCCCCCGTCGCCCAAGGCGTCTTCCCGGTCTGCGAGTTCATGCACGGCTTCAGCAGCAGCCCGCAGAATTCCCTGGCGATCATCCGCCCCCTGGCCGAGGCCGGCTTCATCGTCCCCGCCCCCCACTTCGCCAACCTCAGTCGCCAAGACGTCTACAACGGCAACCAGTCCAAGGACGTCTCGGAGGTCATCACCCGGACCCTCGCCCTCAACACGGCCGGCGACCCGCTGGCCGGCCACATCAACACAGCGGTCGGAGTCGGCGTCTCCGGCCACTCGATGGGCGGCATGACCACCCACGGCCTGCTCACGGCCTGGCCGGACGCACGGATCACCGCCGCGATCCCCATGTCCTGCGTGCACATGGGCAACCCGAGCCCGTCGGTCCGCGCCAAGGTACTGTTCACGCACGGCGACCGGGACGGAACGTGCCCGATCTCCTCCGCCCGCCAGGCGTACCGGGAACTACCCGCCGCCAAGGCGTTCCTCACCTTCCGCGGCGCCGGCCACAGCAACTACTTCGGCGACTCCCGGACCGTCAACACGTTCGTGGACTGGATGCGGTGGAGTCTGTACGGCGACACCGCGGCCCGCGACCGCCTTCGCGCCGACGCCACCTCCAGCACGACCACCTGGGAATCCGCCCTGAGCTGAGGAGCAAACACGCACGGCCCGGGTGCGCGCGGCTGCCGTGATCGCCGCGCATCCGGGCCGTGCAGGGTGCGTGGCCGCCCACGGACGCCCGCGAGTCAACCGCCGCGCAATCGACTGTGTTCGTTTCCAGGCAGGCGCGCACACCACCGCCCGAACAGCAGGCAGCTCCGGCCGCTCCCACTCGTACAGATAGACCCACTTGGGGGTCCGACACCCTCAAGGACGCAAGAGAGGAAAGCTCATGGTTTCACTAGCAGGGAAGATCAGAGTCATTTTCCTTGCCGTCCTGCTGGCAGTTGCCGCATCTGTGTACGGCGCGGCGCATCAGGCATCGGCCGATACCGTGGCACAGTCGAGCGCTTCACAGATCGTGGCCGACATGGGCGCGGGATGGAATCTGGGGAACCAACTCGAAGCCACCACCAACGGATACCCCAGCGAAACAGCGTGGGGCCAGCCGATGGTGACACAGGCTCTCATCGACAAGGTGAAGGCGGCAGGGTTCAAGACGATCCGGATCCCGGTCTCCTACCTGGGATACATAGGATCCGGCCCGAATTACACGATCAACGCCTCCTGGCTGAACAGAGTCCAAGAAGTCGTCAACTATGCCTACAACAGGGGCCTGCATGTGCTGATCAACATGCACGGCGACGGGTACAAGAGCGTCAACGGCTCCTGGCTGATCTGCGACTCACCCTCCCAGACGACGATCAAGGCCAAGTACGAGAAAGCTTGGCAGCAGATCGCGAACAGGTTCAAGAACTACGACCAGCGCCTGATCCTGGAGTCCATGAACGAAGAGTTCGACGGGCAGTACGGCCGCCCGACCCAACCGTGCTACTCAAACATCAACAGCTACAACCAGATCTTCGTGGACACCGTGCGGAAAACGGGCGGAAACAACAGTTCGAGGTGGCTGCTCGTGGCCGGCTGGAACACGAACATCGATTACACCGCGGGGAATTACGGCTTCGTGCTTCCGTCCGACCAGTACCGCTCCCCCTCCATTCCCGCAAATGAGCGGCGGATCATGATCTCCGTTCATCACTACAGCCCGTGGGACTTCGCCGGAGAGGAAAGCGGCACCATCACGCAATGGGGCCGAGCAGCGACCAACCCGTCGAAGACGTCTACCTGGGGACAGGAGGACTATCTGGACGCGCAGCTCAAGACGATGCGCGACGTGTTCGTCACGAAGGGGTATCCGGTGGTGTTGGGCGAATACGGTGCCATCGACAAATCATCGTTCGATTCGTCGAACAACAGGTATCGCGCGGACTTCGCACGGGCCGTCGCGGCCACCGCCAAGAAGTACGGGGCGGCCAGCATCTACTGGGACAACGGTGCAACCGATCGGTACGGGTTCGGACTGTTCAACCGCCGCTCCCTCACGGTCACCCAGCAGGGCATCATCAACGCCATCATGACCGGCGTCAGCGGCAGTGTTGCCGGCTCCGGCCTTCCGTCCGGCACGTAGCAGGACCCGAGTCTCGGCGACGGGTACATACCTCTCCATACCCTCGTGGGCGCGCAGTTGAGCCGGGTGGCGATGCCACACGGTGTGCGATCTCGTCAACTGCGCGCCGGCCAGCCGGAGAAGCTACGAGGCTGCGCATCTGGGAGCACACCGGCATGCCGAGCTCAAGGAGTTTCTGCGGTCTCTCAGAGCCCGGCTCAATCCCGAGGACATAGGCCCTGCCCTCATGCGAGCGGCGGCGGGTACCCTGCCTGCGGCGCGAGGAGCTGGCGCAGCTGGCGCAGCTGGCGCAGCTGGCGCAGCTGGCGCAGCTGGCGCAGCTGGCGCAGCTGGCGCAGCTGGCGCAGCTGGCGGGAGTGTCATACGCGTACTACGCACGCCTGGAACAGGGCTACGGCGAAACCACGTCGGCCGAGGTGATGGCCGCCGTGGCCCACTCACTGCGCCTGGCCGAGGAGGAACGGGACCATCTGAACCGGCTGGCCCAGCCCGACCGGAACCGCACACCGCGGGTGGCGCCCCCGTCGCAGCGACTTCGGCCCACCGTCCAGCACCTCCTCGACTCGCTCGGCGTGCCTGCCTTCGTCGTCAGCCGGCGCCTGGACATCCTCGGATGGAACCGGCTCGCCACCATTGTCTTCGGGCACTGTGCCCAACTGCCGCCCGGGGAGCGGAACGTGGCCCGGCAGATCTTCCTCTCGCCCGCAGCGCGCGATCGTTCGCCGAACCGGCCCCCGCATGGCTGCGAAGGTCGCCGGCGTTCCGCGGATGAATGCCGGCAAGAGTCCCGACGATGTGCAACTCTCCTCACTGATTCGCGAGTTGTCGCAGAAGAGCGAGGAGTTCCGGCCGTTGTGAGCACGGCATGAGGTGAGCTGCGGCACCGTCGGGGAGGTCGTGCGCATGCGGCACCCGCTGGTGGGAGAGTTCGACCTCGTGCACGAGCCCTTGGCGTCTGCCCGGGGCCCCCGCATGCGGCTGAACACCTACCACGCAGAACCGGGTTCCCGGTCGGAGGAAGTCTTGCGGATGCTGGCCAGTTGGGAGATGGAGCCGCAGCACTGATACGTGGTTACGGCCAGGGTGACGACGCTCCGCGCCGCCCCGCTCCTCGTCGGCGTCCTCAGCGCCTTTCGATTTCTCGCGGCTCGTCAGTGAGCGGGCGGCCGCTGGGGGGGGGCCGTCATGGGCCCCCCGCCGCAGCCGGTGACATCGGGGCCACCGGGACGGAGCCGTGGATCGGGCCGGGGACGCGAGACAAGGGCAGGCCGGTGCCTCTGTTGAGGTGGGCGATGATCCCGGCGGAAATAGAGATCGCTGTCTCTTCGGGGGTGTGGGCGCCGAGGTCGAGCGGCGAGTGCAGGAATGCGAGGTGTTCTTCAGGCACGTCGGCCTCACGCAGACGTGCCAGGCGGTGTTCGTGGGTTCGGCGGGAGCCCATCGCACCGCGAGCCGATGGGGAGGCCGAGGGCCAGCGGAGCAGGGAGATGTCGAACTCGGCGTCGTGGGTGAGGACGCAGACGACGGTGCGGGCATCCACCTCGGTGTGTTCCAGGTAGCGGTGGGACCAGTCGGCGACGACCTCGTCGGCGTGCGGCAAGCCGGCTTCGGTTGCGAAGGCGGGGCGGGCGTCGCAGACGGTGACGTGGTAGCCGAGGAACCGTCCGGCCTGGCTGAGGGCGGCGGCGAAGTCGACGGCGCCGAAGATCGGCATGCGGGGCGCGGACCTGGGTGGCCACCGCCCGGTCCGTGCGACCGCCTCCGACAGGTCCCGTACCCCAAGAACACCCTCAGCGGGCCGCGTGCACCACTGCCAGTGCTCCCTTACCCAGGCCGGGTTCCACTCGTTCGACGAACACCCCTTCCCTGATGCTCGAACTCGCTCAAGCATCAGGGAAGTCGACTGTCCGGCTCAGAGGCCGCTCGGCGGCGCGACGGTGGGGCGGGGTGGCGTAGGCATGTTGCCGCCGATGAAGAAGCTGGGGTGCGGGGGCTGGTTGTAGGCGGTGTTCTGCCAGGCCAGGGCCGTGCGGTACTGGGTGTCGTGGAGGAGGGTCGTGATCCGCGTATTGGTCTGGTACGGCGTGGCGTAGATCCGCAGGGCCGTGTTGTTGGACGTCGGCCAGATGACCTCCTCGCGCCAGTCGCCGAGGATGTCGCCGGACAAGGACGGCGTCGACTTGGTGCCGTTGTTGGAGTGGACTCCGGAGCCGGTGAGCAGGCGGGTGTCGCCGGAGGTGCCGTACTTGTCGATGTGGGTGCCGTCGAGGAGTTCGCGCGTGGTGTCGCCGTCCCACCACGCCAGGAAGTTGCTGGACCCGGGCTTACGGCTGGCGACCACCGCGCCCTTGGGGTTGCGGACGCCGCTCACGAGCGACGACCACGACTCGGCGCCCGCGCTGCCGGACCAGATGTCACCGGACACGCCCCGACCGTTGTCACCGCCGGCCGGGGTGGACCAGAGGATCTGGCCGGTCCTCGCGTCCGCCATCCAGGAGGACGGCTTGGAGCTGTCCTCGTCGACCTTGAACTCCTCCAGACCCGGCCGGGACGGGTCGAGGTCGCCCACGTGCATCGCGTCCCCGTGGCCGTTCCGCGTCGTCCACAGGCCGTTGCCGTTGTCGTCGACGGCCATCGCGCCGTAGACGACCTCGTCCTTGCCGTCCCCGTCCACGTCCGCGACCGACAACTGGTGGTTGCCCTGGCCGGCGTAGCCGCTGTTGGCGTTGGAGTCGAAGGTCCACCGGCGGGTGAACTGCCCGTTCCGCCAGTCCCAGGCCGCGATCACCGAGCGGGTGTAGTAGCCACGAGCCATGATCACCGAGGGGCGGGAACCGTCCAGATAGGCCGTGCCCGCCAGGAACCGGTCCACGCGGTTGCCGTAGGAGTCCCCCCAGGACGACACCGTGCCTCGGCCTGGGACGTAGTCGACGGACTGCATCGCCTTGCCCGTCTGCCCGTTGAACATCGTCAGGTACTCGGGGCCGGACAGCACGTAGCCCGAGGAGTTGCGGTGATCGGCCGAGGAACTGCCTATGACCGCGCCGGTTCCGTCCTTCGTGCCGTCGGCGGTCTTCATGGCGACCTCGGCCTTGCCGTCGCCGTCGTAGTCGTACACCTGGAACTGTGTGTAGTGGGCACCGGACCGGATATTGCGGCCCAGGTCGATACGCCACAAGCGAGTGCCGTCGAGCTTGATGCCGTCGACGATCGTGTTGCCCGTGTAGCCGGACTGGGAGTTGTCCTTGGCGTTCGTCGGCTGCCACTTCAGAACGATGTCCATGGCACCGTCGCCGTCGAGGTCACCGACGGAGGCGTCGTTGGCCTCGTAGGTGTACGGCGAGTTGCCCGGTGAAGTGCCCCCGGGCGGCGGGGAGATCGGCACGTCCTTGTACCCGGTGCGGAACTGGAGCGCGCGCTCGGACGGCGCCTGCTCGATGCCGTTCACCACCGCGCGCACCGTGTAGTCGGCCGAGTCCGGGGCGCCGGCGTCCAAGTAGTTCGTCGAGGTGGTCAGGGGCGAGGAGTTGAGCCTGGTGCCGCCACGGTAGACGTTGAAGGCCACGTCGTTCGGGTCAGTGGCCAGCCACCGCCACGACACCAGGTTCCCGCTGCCGGTGTGGACGCTGGTCAGGCCCCGATCGAGGCGTTCCACCTGCCGCGCGGTCGCGGCGTGCGCGGTCTGCGGCAGTCCGGTGAGTGCGGAGAGGGCCAGTGTGGTGGCGGCCGTCAGGCCGGCGAACAGCAGATTGCTGGGCCGGCGTTGGAACCGCCATGGGCGCGATGCGGCGCGTGGATGCCGGTGCGGGTCGGTCACTATGACCTCCGGTGTGGGGGTGGTATGAAGATCGCGAAGACGGCGGTCTGACCACAGGTGTGGGAACGCTCCCATTCGCTGCGAGGGTAGAAATTCACTGATAGCCCGTCAAGCATTCTGTTGGCATTTTCTGTTCGAGCGTGTTCGGATGCGAGCCGACGAGATGTCCCGTGAGCACCCTCGCCCCGTCGCTGCATTCCGTGCAGAAGGCCACTTGAACTGGGCTGACTCACGTCGCTTCAGACTGCTCACGGCCGAGGCGCGGCGAGTCCCCCTCCACAGGATCACACTGCTTCTACCAAGGATTGGTGAGCAATGGTTGACAGCTTCGTGCCCGATCGAGAAGCTGCGTGATGCACCTCAAGTTCGTTGTGATGCGATTGCGCACTTCCGTCGCAACATCCCTGTGATCGCTCACAGTTCCGCCCTGGAGGAGCGTCCCTGGCACGCCCAGGCCGCCCCTTCGACACGTGCCACTCGTAAGCACTCCTGCCGTAGTTGTTGCCGCACCGAGGGAGGCGCATCGGCTGGATCGGACGCGGCCACACCAACTCCGCGAATCCGAGAGTCAGTTGCTCCACCCATCCGCCTCGCTCCTCGCGATCTCCTTCTCACCGCCCCCCTCTCCGCCGACCGCGACCGCTCACTCGCGGCCGACGGAAGGAAAGGACCGACCATGTCCCCGCAACCCCCCACACCAGTTGCCGGGCGCATCAGCCGGCGAACCCTGCTCAAGGCCACCACCGCGACCGCCGGAGCGCTCGCCACCGCCGTCGCGTTCGCCGAACTCGAGACGCCTGCCGAGGCCGCGGCGAGCTTCGTCAAGGGCGTCGACATCAGCTGGGCACCTCAGATGGAGGCGCGCGGCTACTCCTGGAAGAACGCCGGCGGGCAGACCCAGGACCTGCTGACCATCCTCAAGGGATATGGGATCACCGCCGTACGCCTACGCACGTTCGTCAACCCTTCCAACGACCCGGCCAACGGACACTGCGGCATCAACGAGGTGGCCGCCTTCGCCAAGCGGGTCAAGGCCGCCGGCATGTCGATCATGCTCGACTACATGTTCGGCGACACCTGGAACTCCGTCGGCGTGCAGAACCCGCCCGCGGCTTGGCGGAACATGAGCTACAGCCAGATGCGCACCGCGATCGGCACCTACGTCAACCAGACCATGACGGTCATGAGGAACAACGACGTGCTCCCCACCTGGGTGCAGATCGGCAACGAGATCAACAGCGGGATCTGCCGCCCCATCGGCAGCGTCTCCAGCCCGGCGCAGCTCACCGGACTGCTCAACGCCGCATACGACCAGGTCAAGGCGGTGTCACCGAGCTCGACCGTGTGTATCCACCTGGCCCAGCCGCAGAAGTACGACGTGATGACGACGTTCTTCAGTCGCTTCGCCGCGAACGGCGGCAAGTGGGACATGTCGGTGTTCTCCTCCTACGGCAGCGCCGACGTCGCGGCCGGGATCGTGGGGAACATGAAGAGGATCTCCGACGCCTACGGCAAACCGTTCCTGCAGAGCGAGTTCGGCGGTCGGGTGGACCGCGCCTCCTCCACCCAGGCCGCGCTGGTCGCCTACATCAAGGCCCTCAAGGCCAACGGCGGGCAGGGCATCTTCTACTGGGAGCCGGAGTGCATGTCCCCGTTCACCGGTTACAACATGGGCGCCTGGGACTCCGCCACCAAGCGGCCCTCCATCATCATGAACGGCTTCACCCAGGCCTGAGCGACGGGCCGTGGACCTCAACCCGGGCAACTCTCCGGTCATGGATTGGGATTGGTGATTGTAATGGGCATGACATGTGGCATGACGTCGAGTCTCGAAGGGCACGGGGTCAGGCTGGGAGCAGTGGGTCTGCTGACCCTTGCGACGCTGGTCGGCACCGGTGCGGCGCATGCCGATGCCGCCACGCGGGCACTGCCGGCCGGTTGTTCCGGCACCGCGCCGATCAAGTGTCACTACGCGGTCTCCCCCGGCAACTACGACGTGACGGTCTCCATCGGTGGTGCCACTGCCGCCGAGACCGACATGTGGGTGGAGGCCCGTCGCCTGATGCTTCCGGCGACGAAGACGGCGGCCGGTGCCGCCGCCACGTACTCGTTCACGGTCAACGTGCGGCAGCCGGAGGGGCAGCCGACCGGCCAGGGCGGCACCGGAAACCCCGGTCTGGACATCCGGTTCGCGGGGACCAACCCGCAGGTGTCGGCCGTCTCCGTGAAACCGGCGACCCAGCCGCTGGTCGCCTACCTGGCCGGTGACTCGACCGTGTGCGACCAGCCCGTGGCCCCGTACACGGGATGGGGCCAGATGATCACGCCGGCGGTGGGCCCCGGAGCGTCCGTCGCCAACTACGCGGACTCCGGGGAGAGTTCGGGCAGCTTCCTGAGGAACTCGGCGCTCTTCCCGGCGCTGCTACCGAAGGTCAGGGCAAACGACGCGGTCTTCATCCAGTTCGGCCACAACGACAAGCAGACCAGCGCGTCGGCCTTCCGGAGCAACCTCACCTCCATGATCACGCAGGTCCGTGCGAAGGGCGGCGTCCCCGTTCTGGTGACCCCGCCGGTCCGTCGGCAGTTCAACGGCAGCCGGCTCACGCCCACGGCACTGCACGTCAACGGCGTCGGAGTGAACCTGCCCGCCGAGATGCGCTCGGTCGGCACGGCGCAGAACGTGCCAGTGATCGATCTGACCACCAAGAGCAAGACGCTGGTCGAGTCCCTCGGCCCGTCCGCCTCCGCACAGCTCTTCCTGCGCTCATCCGTCGACGGTGTCACGGACAACACCCACTTCTCGCAGTACGGCGCGAGCCAGATGGGCGGGCTGGTGCTCCAGAGCATCCGCGAGCAGCGCCTGCCCCTGGCCGCGTACCTGCGCTGACCGACGCCCGGCGCCAGTCCCAAGGAGGGACCCGTTGAGGAACTTACGGATTCTCATCACGAC
Organism: Streptomyces viridochromogenes; assembly: GCF_001270495.1. GTDB lineage: Bacteria > Actinomycetota > Actinomycetes > Streptomycetales > Streptomycetaceae > Streptomyces > Streptomyces viridochromogenes_A. The sequence continues at coordinate 17,425 of NZ_LGUR01000240.1, read as the reverse complement.
CGCGCTCGTGATCGCCTTGTCGAGCCTCGGTGTCAGCGCCGCATCCGCGGCGGACCGCGTCACCACGAACTGCACCAGTGCCTCCCGCGCCCAGGCCCCGGCCGCACGGGCGTTCGCCGCGCCGGTCACCGTGTGGCTGGCCGGCGACTCCACCATGGCCAACCCGAGCTCCGGCCGGTGCCCGGTCGGCTGGGGCAGCCAGTTCGACGCCCTGTTCAACAGCGACGTGACCGTCAAGAACCAGGCCGTCGGAGGCCGCAGCATCCAGACCTGGCTGTACGAGGGGAACGTGAGCAGCACCAAGGGCTCGGACGGTGAGTGCCGCCTCACGTCCAACACGTACTCGTCACGCTGGCAGGCGATGCTGAACTCGACCACCGGAATGAAGGCCGGTGACTACCTGTTCATCCAGTTCGGCATCAACGACTCCTCCTCGACCTGCCCCCGGCACGTCGGCCCGGCCCGGTACCAACAGCTGATGACCATGATGGCGCAGGCCGCCCTGGCCCGGGGCGCGCACCCGGTGCTGCTCACCCCGGTGGCCGCCATCACCTGCTCCGGCGGCACAGCGACCAAGAACCGCGGCTTCGTGGGCGAGACCTTCGCCGCCGGATCCGCCACCAGGGCCCCCGTCATCGACCTGCAGACGCTCAGTGTCTCGCTCTACAACAGTCTGCGCTTCTGCCCGAACAACGGCGACTACGGAGGCAGCGGTCCCCTGGGCACCTTCTTCTGCAACGACCACACCCACTTCGACACCTACGGCGCCCAGCGGGTCGCAGGACTCGTCGCCGGTGACGTACGCCGCCAGAACCTCCCGCTCGCCGCGTATCTCAGGTAGCAGGCGGCGGTGGGCGCGAACCGAGGCCGGTCGGTTCGCGGGTGGCCTCAATTCGGTGGTGACAGGAGGTCTCCCCATGGGTGAGTCACAGCTGGTCGGCTCGACAGTTGCGGTGGTTCCGGACCGGCGTGCGAGTGGGAGCCCTCCGCGGCCAACTGCACAGCGAGGAACTGGAGTCCGGCATCTGCGCGGTGCCGGTGGGCTCGACGTGCGCGCCGTACTCCACCGCCCAACCGACTGCCGACGCAGCCCGGGCACGCACAGGACGTCCGCCAGTTCGCCGCTTCGGGCCCGGGCTGCCTCAAGTACGACTGGTGCTGGCCCAAGGACATCATCGGCGACCGGGTGGCCGCGTTCGCGTGGATCACCGAAATCAACGGCCGCGGCATGCCGGAGGTCGGCCGCCCGGCCTCACGGACACGGAGCTGCGCGGCCACTTCGTCCTGCGGGCCATGAGGTCCGCACCGGCGCTCGTGGGCAGCGATGTGTGCAGCGTGTCGGCGGCGGTGCCGAGCCTCCTCAAGCACGCCGCCCCCCGTTCAACCAGAGCAGCCGTTCGCGATGTCTGTTCGGCCACCGCCCGAGCGATCAGGGGGTGAGCCGCTCGCTCGGAAGGTGGTACACGCGTCCATGGCAGTGTCACGAAGACGGTTTCTGGCGCTGGGCGCCGGAGCGGCCGCCGGAGGGTTCGGGCCGGCCGGCTGCGGGTCGCAGCGCTCGCTCGGCGACCCGGATGAGATCACGCTGTGGACCTGGGACCGGTCGGTGAGCGACGAGCTGGTCGCCCAGGCAGAGACGAAGGGCATTCCCGGGGCCCAGGGCTTCAGACTCAGCCGCACCAACATCGGGGGCCACTTCAACACCAAGGTGCGTACCGCGCTCGCCGGCAAGTCCCTGGTGCCGGACATCATCGGCATCAACTCCGACGTGGCCACCTACTTCCCCAACCAGGACGTGTTCGTCGACCTCAACGACTTCGGCGCGGCCGATCTGAAGAGCCGGTACCTGGACTGGAAGTGGAACGAGTGCATCACGCCCGAGGGCCGGATGATCGCGTTCCCCATGGACACCGGCCCCACCGGACTGTTCTACCGCGCCGACCTGCTTCAGGAAGCCGGGATCACCACCGACCCGAAGGAGCTCGCCGCCCGGGCCCCGGACTGGGACGGCTTCATCGCCCTGGGCAAGGAACTGCGGAAGTCGCAGCAGCGCGCGGTGATCTGCCCCAACATCCGCCACGTCTGGAGCATCCGGCTGGGCCAGCTGGGCAGCAAGTTCATGACCCAGGACGGCCGGTACATCGGCGACAGAGACGAACTGCGCGAGGCATTCGAACTGGCCTACCGGATCGGCAGGGACGGCCTTTCGGCCGGCGCCCCGGAGGGCTCCCCCGACTTGTACGGAGTGATCACCAGCGGCCGCCAGCCGGTCGGTATCGGCGCGGTGTGGTGGGGCCTCGCCTTCCCGGAGTCGGCCGCGCCGAAGACCGAGGGCAAGTGGCGGGTGGCCGACCCGCCCGGCGGCTCCGGCAACGTCGGCGGGTCCTTCCTGGCGATCACCAAGTACTCCAAGAACCCCGAAGCGGCCTACAAGTTCATCACCTGGCTGCAGTCTCCTGAGAACCAGGTCAAGGCGTTCACGGAGATGTCGCTGTTCCCGTCCTCCCCGCGCTCCTTCACGAGGCCGGAGATGCGTGAGCCCCGGCCCTTCTACGGCGGACAGCGCACCATCGAGGTGTTCGGACCGTCGGCACTGCAGGTCAGGACCGTCTACAGGAGCCCGTACGACCGGGTGATGGACCCCGTCTTCGCCGCCGAGCTCGCCAACGTGGAGTCCGGCAAGAGAGTCGACACGGCATGGAGGGACGCCCAGAACACCATCGAGCGTGAACTCACCCGCGAGGGGGCGATCTGAATGGGCCTCGCCGATGCGCCGCGCGGGAAGACCGTCGAGCGGCGCGGGAGGACCGCCAAGCCGCCGCCGGACGGGTCCAGGCCGCTGCCCGGCTGGCGCCGCTACTGGCCGATGTACACGGCGGTCTCCCCGTTCTTCATCCTCTTCGCCGTATTCGGCGTTTTCCCGGTCGGCTTCTCCATCTACCTGTCGTTCATGTCGTGGGACGGCATCGGAGAGACGCGGTCGATCGGCTGGGAGAACTACGCGTACCTGGTGACCGACTCCGACTTCTGGCAGTCGATCGGCAACACCCTGGTCATCTGGATCCTGTCCACCGTCCCGATGGTCTTCCTGGCCTTGGTCATCGCCTACGCGCTGCACACCGCGGTGCGGTTCAAGGCGTTCTACCGGGTGGCCTACTTCGCCCCGAACATCACCTCGATCGTGGCGATGACGCTGGTGCTCGGCTCGGTCTTCAGCGACAGCTCCGGGCTGCTCAACAGCGCGCTGCGGGCGATCGACTCCGGCGAGGTCGGCTGGCTGTCCGACCCGTGGGCGATGAAGGTCTCCGTGGCGGCGATCACCATCTGGCGGTGGGTCGGCTACAACGCCATCATCTGCCTGGCCGGCCTGCAGGCCATCTCCAGCGACGTGTTCGAGGCGGCCAAGGTGGACGGCGCCGACAACCGCCAGACCTTCTTCCGGATCACCATCCCGATGCTCCGCCCGGTGATCCTGTTCGTCGCCGTCACCTCCACCATCGGCGGGCTGCAACTGTTCACCGAGCCGCAGGTGCTGTTCCCGGTGGACGACAACGGGAACGTCGGCGGGCCCGGCGGCGAGGCCACCACCATCGTGCTCTACCTGTACCAGCAGGCGTTCGTCTTCAACCGGTTCGGTTACGGCGCGGCCGTCGGCTGGGCGCTGTTCCTCCTGATCGCGGTGTTCTCCGTCATCAACTGGCGGCTGATCGGCGGCCGGGACGAGGACGCGATCGGCACCGGCAAGCGGAAGGGGAAGTCCCGTGCGCGCTGAGACCGCCGCCCGGTCGCGGACCGTCGTGGGCCATGCCGTGCTCCTGCTGGGCGTGCTGATCACGATCTTCCCGTTCTACTGGATGTTCGTGATGGCCTCCAACACCACCGGGGACATCTTCGCCTACCCGCCCAAGCTGCTCCCGGGCTCCCACCTGTGGGAGAACATGAACAAGGTGTTCGACGGGATCGACTTCTGGGGGTCGATGGGCATCACCGTCGTGGCCGCCACAACCGTGACGTTCCTGGTGCTGCTCTTCGACTCGCTGGCCGCCTTCGCCTTCGCCAAATACGACTTCCCCGGGCGGAGGGTGCTGTTCTGGATCGTGCTGGCCACCTTCATGATTCCGATGCAGCTGGCGCTGGTACCGCAGTTCGTCACCCTGGCCTGGCTCGGCTGGGTCGGCTCGCTCAAGGCGCTGATCATTCCCGGTGCGGCCAACGCCTTCGGGATCTTCTGGATGCGCCAGTACGCACAGGGGGCGATCGCCGACGAGCTGATCCAGGCGTCGAGGGTCGACGGGGCCGGGTTCTTCCGCCAGTGGTGGACCGTGGGGCTGCCGGTGCTGCGGCCGGGGCTGGCGTTCCTGGGGATCTTCACCTTCTTCCACATCTGGAACGACTACCTGTGGCCACTGATCGTGATGACCGACCCGGGCAAGGTGACACTGCAAGTGGCCGTGCAGCAGCTGAACGGCGTCTACACCACCGACCAGTCGATGGTCATCGCCGGAGCGCTCATGTCGGTGATCCCGCTGATCGGGGTCTTCCTGATCGGCTCGCGCCACTTCATCGCCAACCTGGCCGCCGGCGCCATGAAGTTCTGAAGAAGCACGCGCGTGGTCCCGCCCTTAGAAAAGCAGCTTTCGCACCTGCGCTGAGTTCTTCAGGCAGGCACGAGCCCTACCGCCGCACGGGAAATCACCTGACTCGGGAGATGACGCTGTGAGAACCGCGAAGTTCGGCACCCCCGCCCTCCTGCTCTCGGTGGTCACGGCGAGTTCCGTCGCCATGGCCCCCGGCTCGGCGTCCGCGAGCGCCGCGGCGGCCGGAAACACCTACTACGTCGCCCCGAACGGGAACGACGGAGCAGCAGGTACGCAGGCCGCTCCGTGGGCATCGGTCGCCCGTGCACAGGCCGTCGCCAAGGCGGGCGACACGGTCTACTTCCGGGGCGGCACCTACGCCTACACCCGTGCGAACAGCGCCTGTTCGAGCCAGACCGCCAAGGTCGACGCGATCACCCTCAACAAGAGCGGCAGCTCGGGCAACCCGATCCGGTACTGGGCCCAGCCGGGCGAGAAACCGGTCTTCGACTTCTCGCGGATGACGGACAACTGCCGCATCAAGGGCTTCAACGTCACCGGAAGCTGGATCCACCTCAAAGGACTGGAAGTCAAGGGTGTTCCCCAGAACAACAACCGCAACGCCGAGTCCTGGGGGATCTGGGTCTCCGGCAGCAACGACGTCTTCGAGCAGATCAACACCCACCACCACATGGGTACCGGCCTGTTCATCAGCGGCGGGGGCGGCAACCTCGTCCTCAACTCGGACGCTCATGACAACTACGACCTGCGCAGCAACGACGGGCCCGGCGAGAACGCCGACGGGTTCGGTGCGCACTACACGCCTTCCGGCCGCGCGGCGAATGTGTTCCGGGGGTGCCGCGCATGGTGGAACGCCGATGACGGGTTCGACCTCATCTCCACCTACTCGCCCGTGACCATCGAGAACTCGTGGGCCTGGCGCAACGGATACGTGCCGGGGACGACGACGCCCTCAGGCAACGGAGCCGGCTTCAAGTCCGGCGGCTACGGGGGTGACTACGAGGCCAACGCGCCGAAGCACACCGTCCGCTCCTCGGTGGCGTTCCTCAACAAGGCGGCCGGCTTCTACGCCAACCACCACCCGGTGGCCAACGACTTCTTCAACAACACCGGCTACGGAAACCACCCCAACTTCAACATGCTGGGAATCGACTCGCGCGGCGCCGCCGTCGGCCGGGGCAACCTGCGCAACAACATCGCCTACACCGGAACGGCGACGTCGAACATGAGCGGCACGAACGCCGCGTACAACTCCTGGAACCTCGGCGTCCCCCTGTCGAACTCCCAGTTCCAGAGTGTGTCGACGTCCGGCTGGGACGCGCCCCGCCAGACCGACGGGAGCCTGCCCGTGCTGCCCCACCTCCGTCTCGCGGCGAACAGTGCCCTGATCGACAAGGGCACCGACGTGGGACTGCCCTTCAGCGGAAGTGCGCCGGATCTCGGCGCCTTCGAGAATGATGGAAGGTGACATCTTGAGATACCGAATGCGTGTCGTCTCGAAGCACTGGAAGTTGGCCGCGACCGCCTTGTTGTCCGTGTCCTTGGCAGCGCCGGTCTGGGCGGGCACCGCGTCGGCGCAGGCACCGGCACAACAGACATCGACGGCGCAGACATCGACAACGGAACTCCAAGCCGAGGGTGCCGCTGCCGGACCGGTGGCGGATCGCGGTCTGAAGTACCTGGTGTCCGAGTACGAGACCCGCACTCCGTCGAAGTACACGGCCGGCTCCTGGAAACCCTTCGCCAAGGCGTTGCGTTCCGCGGACGCCGTGGCCGACGACACATCGGCCACCAAGCCGGAGGTCGCCGAGGCGAAGACGGCCCTGATGGACGCCGCCGCCGATCTGAAGGCCGCCGACGAGGGCACGTTCCAGACCATCACGAACAACACCTTCTGGAACGACACCAGCGGCAACCCCATCTATTCGCAGGGCGGTGGGGTCTTCAAGTTCGGCGACACCTACTACTGGTACGGCGTGCACTACACCGGCGCCGAGCTCTACCGGGCCAATCCGACGAGGAAGTACGACGGGAACGTCAGCTTCGTCTCGATCCCCGTGTACTCGTCCAAGGACCTGGTGAACTGGAAGTTCGAGAACCGGGTCGCGACGCGCTCCACCGGCGTGGGCAGCGGCGCCAACCTGGGTGGTGCGGGCTGGGTCGGGCGGCTCGGCGTCTCGTACAACGAGAACACCGGCAAGTACGTGCTCGCCGTGCAGATGTGGCACACGGGCAGGGGCGGGCACGGCGTTCTGCTGTTGCAGGGCGACTCACCCACCGACACCTTCGACTACGGCTACTTCCAGACCCAGATCACCAACTCGCCCACGACCGGCACCGGGGATCAGACCGTCTTCACCGACGACGACGGCAAGGACTACCTGATCTTCTCCAACCGCGAAGGACGCTCGCGCGGCTTCGTGGCCAAGTTCCGGGAGTCCGACTCGCTGCGGATCGAGCCGGGCGTGGAGATCCGCCGCGGCGCCGGTCGCGAGGGCAACGCCATGTTCAAGCTCGACGGCAAGTACTACCACGCGGCGTCGGACCTGCACGGCTGGAACACCTCGGTCAACTACGTCAATGAGTCGACCAGCAGCAACGTCCAGGGCTCGTACAGCAGCGAGTACGTCCTTGCCGGCACCGAGATGGACTACAGCCACGTGACCCAGACCGGGTTCTTCGTGACGGTCAAGGGCACCAAGCAGAACACGGTGATCTACGCCGGCGACCGCTGGGCCGACTTCGCCTGGAACGGCATCGGGTACAACCAGTGGGTGCCGATCACCAAGTCCGGCGCGAGGCCGCAGTTCCACTCGGTGAGCCAGTGGCAGTTCAACGTCACGACCGGAGAGTGGCGTGTCGGGCCGGCGAACAACTACATCCTCAACCCCGACATCCAGGCCGACCGCATCATCGTCTCCAGCGTACGGGGATGGCGGAACCTCGGCGGTTCGGTGACCAACGTCAACGGTGGTGTGAACGGGTCTCGCTTCGCCCTCCAGGTGAGCAACAGCGGCGGCGTCGAGCAGCGGATCGCGTCGGTGCCCGCAGGCACCTACACCCTCTCCCTGCACGCTCGGGGTAGCGCCGGACAGGTCGTGATCACCGGCGCCAACGGCAGCCAACGCACCCTCGGCATCCCGTCGTCGAGCGGCTGGGCCAAGCGCGAGCTCACCGGCGTCGAGCTGCCCGGCGGGGCCGCCACCGTCACCGTGCGGGCGTCGGGTTCGGGCGGCGTCACCGTCGACCAGCTCTCACTCGTCAAGACCTCTGCCGACACACCACCGCCTCCGGGGCGTCACGAGGCAGAGACCGCTCCGGCGCAGTGCCGGGGCACGATCGACTCGAATCAAGCCGGCTATTCCGGCAGCGGGTTCTGCAACGGCGACCCCGCTGTGGGGGCCTTCGCGGAGTTCACCGTGAACTCCGAGACCGCCCGTACGGCGACGCTGGGGATCCGGTTCGCCAATGGCGCCACCACCGGTGCGAGGCCGGCGAGCCTCGTCGTCAACGGAGCCACGGCAGGGTCGCTTTCGTTCGAGTCCACCGGTGCGTGGACGACGTGGACGACCAAGACCGTGACCGTCTCGCTGAACGCCGGCAGCAACACCATCCGGTTGGATCCGACCACGGCAGCCGGACTACCCAACGTCGACTACCTCGATGTCGGAGCCGCGGCCGGCTGACATCCCGTGCTCTGCCGGTCTTCTCGACCGGCAGAGCGTACGGAACAGCCCATGCCGCACGTACATCACATCGTCAGGAGAAGGACATGAGCAGCAAGCGTCTGCCCCGCGCCATCGCGGTCACGACGACGTTGGTCGCCATGGTGTCCGCGAATCTACTCATGGTGCCCAAGCCGGCCCACGCGACTTTCGGAACCGCGGACATCAAGCCGATCGAAAGCAATATCGCTGCCAAGCCCTGGGCCTCGGCGACGGCCGCCACCGGCTCGTCGAACGCCCGTCTGGCCATCGACGGCGACCCGACGACATCCTGGCAACCCGGTAGTGCCGGCGCCCGTCAGTGGCTCACCGTCGACCTCGGTGGAACGTACGACAACCTGCGCAAGGTCAAGGTGCTCTTCCCGGACCGTGGCGTGGCCCACCGGTACGTCGTCGAGGCCTCGTCCGACGGTCGCCGGTGGAAGACCATCGCCGACAGATCCCACAACCGAGCCGTGTCGCGAGGGGAAGTGCACCTGTTCACCCGGCCGGGAACGCGCTTCGTCCGGCTGACGTTCACAGGCGGGCCGGGCCGGGCCCGGGCAGGTGTCAGCGAGCTCCAGGTCTTCAACTACCTGCGCGACGACCTCACCCTCGGCGCCGATCTGTCCTGGATGGACGACGTCCAGGACCAGCAGTACTGGGTCGACCCCCTGGCCGAAGACCGCGGCGCCGGCCCACACCTGCTCGACGTGGCCAAGGATCGTGGCATGCAGCACACCCGGCTGCGGATATGGAACGAGCCGCGCAGCGAGAGCACCGGTCAACCGACGCCGATACCGCGCCAGGGCCCGGAGCGCTCACTGGTCTCAGCCAAGTGGATCAAGCAGCGGGGCATGGGCCTGGGGATCGACTTCCACTACGCGGACTCGTGGGCGGACCCGAGCAAGCAACCAAAACCACGCGCCTGGGCCGAGCTGGAGTTCGCGGACCTGTCCCAGGCCGTGTACGACTTCACCGCCGACTATCTGAAGCGGTTGATCCGGCAGGGCACCACGCCGGGAAAGGTGGCCGTCGGCAACGAGATCATCAATGGCTTCATGTACGGCAGCGAGGCGGCCCACATCGGCACGACGAGTCCGCCGTATTTCGTCGACCAGGCCGATATCTACCAGTCCAAGCCCGGCGGTGGCCTGCTGTGGAAGTACTGGCGGTCGACCGACCCGGTGGAGCAGCAGCTCTACGACCAGTCGTGGGACCGGTTCACCACCCTGGCCGCGGCCGGGATCAAGGCCGTCCGAGACGCGTCACCGACATCCAAGGTCGAGATACACGTGATCGTCGACAAGGACAAGCTCGCCAAAACCATGGAGTTCTGGAATCAGTTCCTCACCCGGGTGAAGGCAAAGGGCCAGAACCCCGATGTGCTGGCCATCTCGTACTACCCGGAATGGCACGGTACGCCCGAGGCACTGGATCTCAACCTGAACACCATGGCCACCACCTACCCCGGCTACGAAATCGACATCGCCGAAACCGCCTACCCCGCCTCGGGCGGCGACGGCTCGCCGTTGCCCAACTCACCCTTCCCGCGAACGATTCAGGGGCAGGCGGACGCGATCCGGAGGGTGTTCCAGGCCGCCAACGACGTGGTCGACAACCGAGGTTCAGGTGTCCTGGTGTGGGAGCCGGCCGGCTACCAGCCCATGTTCCGGGCCGTGCCCGGACTGGCGAACACGTGGGAGCCGCACGCGTCCGTCAACGTCTTCAACGCCAGCCGCGCCAAGCACATCCTCCAGGACACCATCTACACCGGCACCACGGTGAGGGCCGCCCCGAAGCTGCCCTCCTCCATCCGCATGCTCACCACCGCCAACAACAAGATCACCACTGTCCCCGTCCGCTGGCAGCCGTTGCCACCTGGCGCGACCGACAGGCCGGGTGAGGTGACAGTCACCGGGACGACCGGCACAGGACCGGTCACGGCGGTCATCGACGTCATGCCCAGCCACGGCGAACACGACGTGACCACCTCATAGCCTGCCTGGGCGAACCAGGCCGTGTTGGACCGGAACGGGCCACACTCCCCCCGACATCCGGTGCGCCCGACCAACCGCACGCCGCTCCTGCCGCCCCTCGCGGCTGGCAGGAGCACCCACACCCACTGTTGCGCCGTGCGCTCCGTCGACCTGTTGGCCCTCTGTCACCGACGGGACGCACCCGGCAACGGGACCAGCCGAACGCCAAACCCTCCATCCATCCCCGCACCCAAGGAGTCACCATGACCCTGCGACGACGGACCTTCCTCAGCATGAGCGCGGCCGGAGCGACGGGCGTGGGCCTGTCCCTGCTAGGGGCAGGCCAGGCACGGGCCGCAGCCGGGCCACTGGACACCGCGCCGACCACGCCGTTCGCGGTCGGTGTGCGCCGGTACAACTGGACCCGCGGCACCCGCCCGTGCACCACCTACGTCTACTACCCGGCGACCGGCACCGCCGGCGGCAACCCGGTGACGGACGCCCCGGTCGCGGGCGGGGTCTTCCCCGTCTACAACATGACCCACGGCTACGGAAGCAGCCCGCAGAACTCGCTGTTCATCATCCGGGCCCTGGCCTCTGCGGGCTTCATCGTCCCTGCCCCGCACTTCAACCACAACTTCACCGACGTCAACAACGGCAACACCTCCAAGGACGTCTCGCAGATCCTCACCAACACCCTCGCGCTCAACGCGAGCGGACCGCTGGCCGGGCACATCAACACCGGCATCGGCGTCGGCGTCTCGGGCCACTCCCTGGGCGGCATGGTCACCCACGGTCTGCTGACCTCCTGGCCCGACAGCCGGATCATCTCCGCCAACCCCCAGTCCTGCGTGGACATGGGCAACCCGTCCAGCTCGGTCTCGGCCAAGGTCCTGTTCGTCCACGGCGACCGGGACTCGACCACGCAGTACTCCTCGGCCCGGCAGGCGTACTCGGAGATCACCTGGCCCAAGGCGTTCCTCACCTTCGTCGGCGGCAGCCACACCAGCTTCTGGAGCGACCAGCGCTTCCCGAGGACCGTCGTCGACTGGGCCCGCTGGACCATGTACGGCGACACCGCAGCCCGGGACCGCCTCCCGGCTGACGCGTCCGGGTCCAACACCAGGTGGGAAGCCCAACTGGGCGACTCGCCCGGCGGTCCGGGCCTTTACACCCTGCTGGCCCAGCACAGCGGCAAGGCCGCCGAGGTCAACGGGGCTTCCACCGCCGCCGGCGCACAACTCGTCCAGCGGACCACCAGCAGTCGCCCCAACCAGCAGTTCGAGTTCGTCGACGCCGGTAACGGCCACGTCCGCGTCAAGGCACCGCACAGTGGCCTGTTCCTCCAGCCCACCGGCACCGCGACCGGAGCGGACGTCGTCCAACAGGCCGGCACCAGCGCCACCAGCCAGCAGTGGCGCGTGGTCGATCACGGTGGTGGCGTGATCAGCCTCGTCAACCGGGAGTCCGGCCTGGCGATGGATGTCTGGGAGTACTCGACCGCCGACGGCGCCCGCATCGCCCAGTACACCTACAGCGGCAACCCCAACCAGCGCTTCACCCGCCGCCGCGTCTGACCGGAACGTGTCGGGGCACCGCTCGGGCAGCAGGGCGGGCGGTGTCCCGACATGGCGCCGACAGTCTTCTGGCTTCGTCTGCGTCTATGGGCCGCTGTTGAAGGGTGGCCACGAGACGGGGCAGATGGGCGTCGCCGGTGTGGCTCAGTAGCGGGCGGAGGAGACGTCTGGGCAGCGGCAGTGTCATCTCAGGCCGACGACGGGCGATGGTGTCGGTGAGCGAGCGCAAGGCTCTCTCTCTTCCTCCGCCGGCGCGTCCGTGAACAGGTCGATGCATTCGCCCAATGCGCTGACGGCAGCCGTCAAGGCGTTGTCCAAGTCTTGTCCGGGGCGTGCCGCGTTGAGCGCTGCCGCAGCGGCGTCCGGCACGCGGGCTCGGCTTTTCGTGTCCGTCAACCTTTGTGCAAAAGCGGCACCTTCACGGCCGATGAGGGCCTGTCACCAGCACCGTAGTGAGGGAGGTGACCTTCTTAGAGGCGCTGTCCGGGGAGCTGCGCTCCGCCTACGGCGACCACCTGGCCTCCCTGAAGCTGACGGCGCAGGGATTCGGCCGCCTCACCGCGCGCAACCTCGACGAGTACCTGGTGCGGACCCCCTGGGCCGTCGGCGACCAAGTACCTCGCGGCCCTCTCGGACACGGACCGGAGACCTACCTGGCCGAGAACACCTCCCTCGCGTGGTCCGACGGCAAGGCGTCCTTCACCTGGGCCGGCTTCCTCACCCACCGGGGGACACGTTCGAAGGACGTGCCCGTGTTCGACGCCTTCGACCTGTCCACGCCCGAGACGAACCTCTTCGGCACGGGCACCACCGCGGCCCGGCACTTCACGCTGTTCAGCCTGCAGCACGGGGAGGGCAGCAGCGCCCGCCTCGACGAGGACATCCCCGCCGAGCTGCACATGATGAACCCGATGTACCACCTCGTCGAGGACGTCAACGAGAAGCGGTCCAAGCACTGATGGATCCGCAACGGCGCCCTGGACTCCGCCACCTCGCTCTCGGTCGTCGGCAACCTGCACGCCCGCCTGAAGAACCTGGGTGACGACGTCAGCACGTCCTACTACTGGGACGCCGGCCACGGCGCGGACGAGGACCCGGGCGACTTCATCACCTGGATCGCCCAGGTGTCGGGCTACAAGGGCTCGATCGCGAGGTAACCCGTCGGCGGCTCGCTCGTCCCGTCCCACCGGTTCGAGGAAGCGGTCCGGGACACCGGCATCGACGACAGGGGCCGGCCACCGGACCGCCGAACCGATCGCCGAGCACGTGACCGATCGAGAAGCCGGCCGGGCGGCCGGTGGGGCGGTGTCACCGACGGTGCAGGCGCAGGGATGCCGGTCGGTTCGAAGTCGGCCTTCTCGTCGATACCGGCCATCGAGCCGTGCGCTCGCTCCGACAAACAGTTACCGGAGCGTAACTTACGCGAGTGTTACCGAGGTTAACTAACAGTGCTAGTTTTTCGCGCACCCTGCAACGAAGCAACGCGAGGAGTGAGCTGTGAGCCGCGACAGAATCCGTCCGCGTTCCGCGCGCCACCGCCTGACCGCCGCCGCAATCGCCACCGTGGCGTGCGCCGGCGTCAGCGTGCCCCAGGCCGACGCCACCGGGACCGACACCGAACCCGTCGTGTCCCGGGGAGTCACCATCCCGGCCTTCTACACCCCGCCCGCCCAACTGCCCGCCGCCAACGGCACCTTGATCCGGCAAGAGCACCTCCCCCTGGGGCTCTCGCTGCCCGGCCTCGACGGCCGCCCTCTGCCGGGCACCGCCACCCGCCTGATGTACAAGTCCACCGACTCCAGCGGCCACCCCGTCGCGGTGACCGGCGCCTACATCGAGCCGTCGGCGCAGTGGAAGGGCGACGGGCCCCGCCCCCTGGTGGCGGTGGCCTCGGGGACCATGGGCCAGGGCGACCAGTGCGCGCCCTCGTACGCCCTGGAACACCCGCTCACCGTCAGCGGGGAGACCTTGTCCATCGGCTACGACAACCTGGCGATCTACCGTCTCCTGGCCACCGGGGCGGCCGTCGTCGTCACCGACTACGTCGGCCTGGGCGCCACCGACCGGCTGCACACCTACGTCAACCGCGTGGACGAGGGGCACGCGGTGCTGGACGCCGTCCGTGCGGCGCGCGCTCTCCCCGGTACGTCCCTCACCGCCGCCTCCCGCGTCGGCCTGTACGGATACAGCGAGGGCGGCGGTGCCACCGCCTCGGCCGCCGAACTCCAGCCCACCTACGCGCCCGACGTCCAACTGGCCGGCACCTACGCGGGCGCGCCGCCCGCCGACCTGACCGCCGTCATGAAGGGGATCGACGGGAGCGCTCTGGTCAGCGCCCTGGGCTGGGCGATCAACGGCTTCGCCCAGACCTACCCCGAAATGCGCAGCGTCGCCGAGGCGAACCTCAACGACGCCGGGCGCAAGGCCCTCGCCGACACGTCGACCATGTGCGTCGGCGACGCGGTCATCCGCTACGGCTTCACCCGGAGCACCGCCTGGACGACCAGCGGCAAGTCCGTCGCCGACATCATCGCCACCGAACCCCGCGCCCAGGCCGTCCTCGACGAGCAGCGCATCGGGACGCTCAAGCCGGCCGGCCCGGTCCGTGTAGCCACCGGCGTCCAGGACGACATCGTGCCGCACCGTCAGGCCCGCCAACTGGCCGTGGACTGGTGCCGCAAGGACGGCAACGTCACCTACGAGGCCGTCGACCTGCCCAACCTCGGCGACAGGATCCTCACCAACCACCTCGCCCCGCTCATCACCGACCAAGGATCAGCGATCTCCTGGCTCACCGACCGCCTGGAGGGCAAACCGAGCGCGTCCAACTGCTGGACGATGCCCGTCCAGCGCTGAGCGATCCATCCGGCGACCCGCCCACCCGATCCCCGGAGCGAGGCCGCAGCACAGGGCGCGATACGGGGAATCCGGAGCGGGAGGAGTCCACCTGATGCGCTCCTCCCGGTTCGCCGTTGGGCACACGCCCTGCGAGGGCGGCCGGCCCCTCCGGCTGCACAAACCACGGCTCTTCTCGCGACGCTCCCTGCCCCCCACCCTGACCCCGGTCGGCTCCCGACCAAGATCCGGACCATACGCGCGCGGCACCGGCAGGGCAGAGTCGATGGACTCCTCGATGCCGCGATCGAAGCCGATTGCGTACACAACCGGTTCGGCACGAGAGCGGAGCCGCTACATCAGGGGAACGTAGCCATCGGCGTCGAAGGTGTCCCAGGCGCCCTTGCGGTCGTGGCGCCCTGTACGCGGAGCACTGCGTTGGACAGATGGAAGCCGTCCATCGGGAGGAGAGCGGCGGTCTTCGGCCCCAGCGCCTCGACCGCCGGCCGCGGCCGGCGCGCCGCCACCGGATACAGGTCGGCGGGCCGAGGCCACGGGCCCTGGCGGGACGGAATCGTCGGCGGCGTGGACATGCCCCTCAGCCCTCGACCGGCAGCCACCCCGCCCGATCCGAGCTGAACCGCACCGGCCGGATTCACATCTTCCAGGGCGGGCTGAACCGCCGTACCCGAACAAAACAGCCCTCTCTCCCGCGTCACCAACTACCCCATACCCCCCACAAAAGCGTGAAAGCGGACCGTCACTATCGCGTCACAGCCTTACTTCATGTCCGTACATCACTACAGCTGCAACCACCAAGGACATACCTTGCCCCACATGCACCAGCGCACCACGGCCACCACTGCCACCTCCCTCGCCCTGGCCGGCGTACTCGCCCTGACCACGGGCTGCTCCTCCGGCACCGACTCGTCCCCCACCGCGGGGTCAGGCGCCGACAAGGCGGCGGCCGCCACCAGTTCCGCCTCATCCGGCGGCACGGCCAAGGGCGGTGTCGACCCGTCGCGGATCAAGGGTCTGCAGATCGTCAACGACAGCAGCGAGGACAGCTCCTGCCCTTGGGCCACCAGCTACCCGGCCGTCCCCGGTGCCGACGCGATGACCGCCGCCATGAAGCGCGAGGTGGACCGCAACCGCCAGAGTTTCCTCGGCGAGGACGGCAGCGGCACGGCCGAGTGCGGCGGCACATCGCAGGACCAGGACCTCGACCAGCACCTCCAGCTGAACATCAGCCACGACTTCCTGGTCGCCTCCGGCGACGTCCTGGGCGTACGGCTGAACACCCTCCGGATAGGCGAAGCCGGCGACGGCCTGATGACCACGACGTACTGGTTCGACGGGAAGGCCAAGCAGCGCCGCCAGGCCCTCGACCTGGTGGCGGAGGGCTCCCGGGCCCAGTTCGTCGCCGCGGTGAAGAAGGCACTGAAGAACCGCGAGGGCATCGACCCCTCGATGCTCGACGGGGCCTTCGCCGACAGCGAGTCGCAGTACGGCGCGATGGACGACCTCGCCTTCACCTCCGACGGTGGTCTGCGGATCGAGTTCGACAGCGGCATGGTCGGCGTCCCGGCCGGAGGCCGCTACAAGGTCACGCTGCCGAAGGCCACGGTCACGCCGTGGCTGTCCGACTTCGGCCGCCGCGTGCAGCAGCAGACCACCGACCCCGCCGGCACCCTCGACCTCGGCGCGGCTTCCACCCCCACCGAACCCGCGGCCCCCACCATCAAGCACCCCGGCGAGGACGACACCGACTGCTCGAAGGTCAAGTGCATCGCCCTGACGTTCGACGACGGGCCCGCCGCCACGGAGACCTCGCAGCTGCTGACGTACCTGGCCAAGTACAAGGCCCGCGCCACCTTCTTCACGGTCGGCCAGAACGTCGCCGCCCACCCCGACCTCGTACGCGCCGAGGCCGCCGCCGGCCACGAGGTCGGCAACCACTCCTGGAGCCACCCGGACCTGACCGGGCTCAGCACCGCCCAGATCCAGTCCCAGCTCAGCCGTACGAGTGCCGCCATCAAGGCCGCCACCGGCGAGGAGCCCAAGCTCTTCCGGCCGCCCTACGGCGCGATCAACAGCACGGTCCGCGCGGCGACCACGCTCTCTCCCGTGCTGTGGGACGTGGACACCGAGGACTGGAAGTACCGCGACAGCGGCAAGGTCGCCCAGACCGTCATCACCAAGGCCGGCCGCAACGAGGTCGTCCTCATGCACGACATCCACCCCACCTCGGTCGGCGCCGTCCCGGAGATCCTGCGCACGCTCACGGCGCGTGGTTACCACTTCGTCACGGTCAGCCAACTGCGAGCCACACTCTGAGCGTCCGACTCCGGCTCATCGCGCTGTGCCTCCGCCTTCCCGATGCACGAGGTCAAACGCGATGTCCGTCACCCTGTCGGACTGCCCGCGACCGCCCCGGCAGAACCAAATGGCGGTCCGGACGAACCGACCAACCGTTCAAAGGTCAGGGCCGATTGTTGCGGGTGTTGATCTCCTCGGTCAGGGCCGGGACGACGTCGAAGAGGTCGCCGACCATGCCGTAGTCGACCAGGTCGAAGATCGGGGCCTCGGCGTCCTTGTTGATCGCCACGATCGTCTTCGAGGTCTGCATACCGGCGCGGTGCTGGATCGCGCCGGAGATGCCGGAGGCGATGTACAGCTGCGGCGAGACGCTCTTGCCGGTCTGGCCGACCTGGTTGGTGTGCGGGTACCAG
>NZ_LGUR01000239.1 GCF_001270495.1 Streptomyces viridochromogenes | reverse complement strand
CCGAGGACTTCGCCGAGGTCGCGGACGTCATCGCCGAGACGCTCAAGCCGACCTACGACGCGGACGCCCTCAAGGCCCGGGTCAAGGCCCTGGCCGACAGGCACCCGCTGTACCCCGGCCTCTAGAACCTGATCGACAACCGCCCCAGGGGTGTGCCGTGACCTGCTCGGCACGCCTCGTCAGCCCCACGGAGTATGGCGTGGCAATCAGCGTCTTCGACCTGTTCTCCATCGGCATCGGCCCGTCCAGCTCGCACACCGTCGGCCCGATGCGGGCGGCCGTGCTGTTCGCCACCCGGCTGAAGCGGGACGGCCTGCTCGCCCAGACCACGGCGGTGCGGGCGGAGTTGTTCGGTTCCCTCGGGGCCACCGGGCACGGCCACGGCACCCCGAAGGCCGTGCTGCTCGGCCTGGAGGGCAACGAGCCGCAGACGGTCGACGTCGCCCAGGCCGACCTGGACGTCGAGCGGATTCGCAGCACCGGGCGCATCCGCCTTCTCGGCGCCGAGATCGGCGCGGCCCACGAGATCGACTTCGACG
This sequence comes from Streptomyces viridochromogenes, assembly GCF_001270495.1. Taxonomy (GTDB): domain Bacteria; phylum Actinomycetota; class Actinomycetes; order Streptomycetales; family Streptomycetaceae; genus Streptomyces; species Streptomyces viridochromogenes_A. The sequence goes on along the minus strand of NZ_LGUR01000239.1, from coordinate 49,800 downwards.
TCTCGACCCAGCTGATCCTGCACCGGCGGCGCTCGCTGCCGTACCACGCCAACGGCATGACGCTCTTCGCGTACGACGCCGACGGTGTCCCGCTGCTGGAGAAGACGTACTACTCGGTCGGCGGCGGCTTCGTGGTCGACGAGGACGCCGTCGGGGCAGACCGGATCAAGCTCGACGACACCGTGCTGCCCCACCCGTTCCGCACGGGTGACGAGTTGCTGATGCTCGCCCGGGAGACAGGTCTGTCGATCTCCGCCCTGATGCTGGAGAACGAGAAGGCATGGCGCACCGAGGAGGAGATCCGCGCGGGTCTGCTGGAGATCTGGCGGGTCATGGAAGCCTGTGTCGCCCGTGGCCTGGGCCGCGAGGGCATTCTCCCCGGCGGCCTGAAGGTCCGTCGGCGGGCCGCCGCGGCGGCCCGGGCGCTGCGCAGCGAGGGCGACCCCGCGGGCCGTGCGATGGAGTGGGTGACCCTCTACGCGATGGCGGTGAACGAGGAGAACGCCGCGGGCGGCCGGATCGTCACCGCCCCGACGAACGGCGCGGCCGGCATCATCCCCGCCGTACTGCACTACTACCTGACCTTCGTGCCGGGCGCCGACGACGAAGGCATCGTCCGCTTCCTGCTCGCGGCCGGCGCCATCGGCATGCTCTTCAAGGAGAACGCGTCCATCTCCGGCGCCGAGGTCGGCTGCCAGGGCGAGGTCGGCTCGGCCTGCTCGATGGCCGCCGGTGGCCTCGCCGAGGTGCTCGGCGGCTCTCCCGAGCAGGTCGAGAACGCCGCCGAGATCGGCATGGAGCACAACCTCGGCCTGACCTGCGACCCGGTCGGCGGCCTGGTCCAGATCCCGTGCATCGAGCGCAACGGCATGGCCGCGGTCAAGGCCGTGACCGCCGCCCGCATGGCCCTTCGGGGCGACGGCCGCCACCACGTCTCGCTCGACAAGGTCATCAAGACCATGAAGGAGACCGGCGCCGACATGAAGGTCAAGTACAAGGAGACCGCACGCGGCGGCCTCGCGGTCAACGTCATCGAGTGCTGAGCGGGCGGGCGGTGAGTCCTCCACCGACAGAACCAGGAGTGAGCCCATGGGACGGGTGACCGAGCGACGGCGTGTGGTCCGGGTGCGGGACGGGGCGGTGAGCACGCGGCCGGACACGCTGGTCGCGGAGGAGCCCCTGGAGATCCGGCTGAACGGCAGGCCACTGGCGATCACCATGCGCACACCCGGAGACGACTTCGCACTCGCCGCGGGCTTCCTGGTGAGCGAGGGCGTCGTGGGCCGGGCCACGGACGTGGCGAACATCGTGTACTGCGCGGGCGCCACGGAGGACGGCTCGAACACGTACAACGTGGTCGACGTGCGGCTCGCCCCCGGCGTGCCCGTGCCCGACATCACGCTGGAACGGAACGTGTACACCACGTCGTCGTGCGGCCTGTGCGGGAAGGCGAGCCTGGACGCCGTACGGACCACCGCGTGGTGGCCGATCGCCGACACACCCCCGGTCCGGGTCGCCCCCGAACTGCTGGCGATCCTGCCCGACCGACTGCGGGCCGCGCAGCGGGTGTTCGACCGGACCGGTGGCCTGCATGCCGCCGCGCTGTTCTCACCCGAGGGCGAACTGCTGGACCTGCGGGAGGACGTGGGCCGGCACAACGCCGTCGACAAGCTGATCGGCCGCGCGCTGCGGTCCGGCGAACTGCCGCTGTCCCGCACCGTTCTGCTGGTGTCCGGGCGGGCGTCGTTCGAACTGGCGCAGAAGGCGGTCATGGCAGGCATCCCGGTGCTGGCCGCGGTCTCCGCACCGTCGTCCCTCGCGGTGGACCTGGCGGCGGAGACCGGGCTCACCCTCGTCGGCTTCCTGCGCGGCGGCTCCATGAACGTGTACGCGGGCGAGCGGCGCCTCGGCCTGGAGGCCGGGGCCACGGCCGGAGCGCCGGCGAGGTGAGCCGCCACGTGACCCGTCTCCAAGGGCCCCGCCGTGTCGCGATGCTCAGCGTGCACACCTCACCGCTGCACCAGCCCGGCACCGGCGACGCGGGCGGGATGAACGTCTACATCGTCGAGCTCGCCAGGCGACTCGCCGCCACCGGCATCGAAGTGGACATCTTCACGCGGGCGACCTCCGCCGCGCTCCCACCGGTCGTCGAACTCGCCCCCGGCGTCCTGGTACGGCACGTGGACGCCGGGCCCTACGAGGGCCTGGCCAAGGAGGAACTCCCCGCCCACCTGTGCGCCTTCACCCACGGCATGACCCAGGCCTGGGCCGGCCACCGCCCCGGCCACTACGACCTGGTCCACTCCCACTACTGGCTCTCCGGTCACGTCGGCCGCCTGGCCGCCCAGCGCTGGGGCGTCCCGCTCGTCCACACCATGCACACCATGGCCAAGGTCAAGAACGCCTCCCTCGCCGCGGGCGACACCCCCGAGCCCACCGCCCGCGTCATCGGCGAGACACAAGTCGTACGGGCCGCCGACCGGTTGATAGCGAACACCGAGAAGGAAAGCGAGGAACTGCTCCTGCACTACGACGCCGACGCCGGCCGGGTCGCCGTCGTCCACCCCGGCGTCAACCTGGACCGCTTCCGCCTCGACGTCTCCGGTGTCGAGGCCGGCCGGGCCGCGGCCCGGTCCCGCCTCGGACTGCCGCAGGACGCGCTCATACCGCTGTTCGTGGGCCGCATACAGCCGTTGAAGGCGCCGGACGTCCTGCTGCGCGCGGTGGCGCGGCTGTTGGAGCGGCGGCCGCGGCTGCGTGAGCGGATCGTGGTGCCGGTCGTGGGCGGGCCCAGCGGCAGCGGCCTGGCCAGGCCGGAAGGGCTCCAGAAGCTGGCGGCCTGCCTCGGCATCTCCGACGTGGTGCTGTTCCGGCCGCCGGTCGAACAGGACCAGCTCGCCGACTGGTACCGGGCGGCGACCGTCCTGGTCATGCCCTCCTACAGCGAGTCCTTCGGCCTGGTGGCCGTCGAGGCGCAGGCCTGCGGCACCCCGGTGATCGCCGCCGAAGTCGGCGGTCTGGCCGTGGCGGTGCGGGACGGGGTGAGCGGCGCTCTCGTACCAGGGCACGATCCGGTGGACTACGCGGACGCCCTGTCCGGCTTCGCCGACGACCCCGGACGCTCGACCCGGATGGGCGAGGCAGCCGCCCGGCACGCCCGCTCCTTCGGCTGGGAGACGGCCGCGGCGACGACCGCGCGCGTGTACGCCGACGCCCTGCACGAGCGCAGGCTCCGCAACCTGCCCGGGCGCCCTGACATTTGTCATGTCGAGGGCCGGACGATCGTTTCTACCGGCGACCCGGTGGCGGCCGCGAAGCTGGGTGCATGACGACGAACACGGGGACCACCACCAGGGGAAGTGCCACCGACAGAAGCCGGCTGCTGCGGAACTTCGCGCCGCTGCTCATCGATGTCGCGGTGCCCCTCGGGGCGTACTACCTCCTGAGGAACGCGTTCGGGACGAGCACGGTGATGGCGCTCGGCCTGAGCAGTGTCGTGCCGGCGGTGCGGACCGGGTGGGGTGTGGTGAGGTCACGCGAGGTCAACGGGCTCGCCACCCTCATCCTCTTCGTGAACGTCGTGTCACTGCTGCTCGGCTTCGTGGCCGGTGACCCGCGGTTGATGGTTGCCAAGGACAGCGCGGTCAGCAGCACGATCGGGATCGGGATCATCGTGTCCGTGGTGCTCGGCAAGCCGATGATGACCGCCGGTATGAAGCCCTGGGTGGTGAAGGGGGACCCGGGCCGGGAGGCCGCCTGGGCGCGACTGCACGCCGGTTCGGCACGGTTTCGGCGGGCCGAGCGGATGTTCTCGCTGGTGTGGGGTGTCGTCCTGCTCACGGAGTGCGTGGTGCGGGTCGTGGGGGCGTACACGCTGCCGGTCGACACCATGGTGTGGCTCGGCAACGTGATCATGGTCGTCGCCATGGGTCTGGGCTTCCTGGTCGGCGGCGCGCTGGGCGCCGGTCCGATGGCGGCGATGGTCATCGCGGAGGCCAAGTCGGAGGCGGAGGTGACGTCGGACGCGGCGGCTGCTCGGGGCGTCAGCGCCGGGGTGTGAGTGTGGGGCCTCGCTGCTGACGGGAGGTCAGGCGCCTGGTTCCCCCGGTTGCGCCGCCAGCGGTTGCTCGGCCCAGATGGTCTTGCGGTTGCGGCCGTAGCGGGTGCCCCAGCGCTCGGACAGCTGGGCCACCAGGAACAGGCCGCGCCCGCCCTCGTCGGTGCCGCGGGCCTGGCGCAGGTGGGGGGAGGTGCTGCTGGTGTCGGAGACCTCGCAGATGAGTCGGCCGTCCCGGATCAGTCGTAGCAGGACGGGGCCGCCCGCGTACCGGTAGGCGTTCGTGACCAGTTCGCTCACGATCAGTTCGGTGGTGAAGGCGAACTCGTCCAACCCCCACTCGGCCAGCCGTTCCCGTACGAGTGTCCGGGCCCGGCCGGCCGCTGTGGGCTCGGCCGACAGCTGCCAGGTGGCCACGTTCTCCGCCGCCAGCACCCGGGTCCGGCCCAGCAGCAGCGTGACGTCGTCGACGGCCCGGTCGGGCAGCATCGCGTCCTCCACCGCCTTGCAGGTCTGCTCCAGTGAGTGGGAGGGGCCGGTCAGCGTGGAGCGCAGGAGAGTCAGGCCCTGGTCGATGTCGCGGTGGTCGGCCAGCAGGAGGCCGTCGCTGTACAGGGCGATCAGACTGTCCTCGTCCAGTTCGAGCTCGGCCGTCTCGAACGGCAGCCCGCCCACGCCGAGCGGTGGTCCGGCGGGGACGTCGACCGGGCGGACCCGGCCGTCCGGGCGCAGCACGGTCGGCGGCGGGTGGCCCGCCCGAGCCATGGCACAGTGCCGCGAGACCGGATCGTAGATCGCGTACAGACAGGTCGCGCCCACGATCTGGGGGGTGTTGCCGCTGGCCTGACGCTGTTCGGTGGCCAACTCGTCCACCAGGTCGTCCAGCCGGGCGAGAACCTCGTCGGGGGCCAGGTCCAGGTGGGCCAGGGTCCGCACGGCGGCACGCAGCCTGCCCATGGTCGCCGAGGCGTGCATGCCGTGGCCGACGACGTCCCCGACGACCAGCGCGACGCGCAGCCCCGACAGCGGGATGACGTCGAACCAGTCGCCGCCGACCCCGGTGGAGGCATGCGCGGGCAGGTAGCGATACGCCGTCTCGACCGCCGGATGCTCGGGCACCTCACTCGGCAACAGGCTGCGCTGGAGTGCCTCGGCGGCGTTGTGCTGCTGGGTGTAGCGACGGGCGTTGTCGATACAGACCGCGGCCCGCGCCGCGAACTCCTCCGCCAGGGTGAGGTCGTCCTCCTCGAACGGCTCCGACCGCTGCGAGCGCCACAGGCAGACCAGGCCGAGGACGACACCGCGCGCGGCCAGCGGCACCGCCATCAGGGAGTGGACCCCGATCGCGAGGGCCTTCTCGGCCCGTTCCGGCTCGGTCGAGAACCAGCCGCGGGTGTCCTCCAGGAAGGGGTCGAGGATCGGACGCCGCTCGACCAGGCAGCGGGACGGCGCGGTCTCGTCGGGGAAGAAGAACAGATGGCCCTCGGGATGCATCACCGTCAGCGCCTCGGGCCGGATGCTGCGCACCGCCATCCTGCGCAAGGGGCCCCTGGCGCCGGGGGCCGGCTCCTCTCCGCGCGGCACGGGTTCCAGCAGGTCCACCGAGAGGGCGTCGGCGAGCGCGGGAACCGCCGCCTCGGCCAGCTCGCGGGCCGTCCTGGCCACGTCCAGGGTGCTCCCGATCCGGGCGCCGGCCTCGTTCAGCAGCGCGAGCCGCCGACGGGCCCGATGGCGGTCGGTGACGTCCTCGATGATCTCGGTGACGCCCAGCACCCTGCCGGACCGGTCCTGCATGCGGAAGGCGGACACGGAAACGATCAGTTCCTTGGCGGGGTCCCGCAGCAACCGGCAGGTCTGCTCGGCGAAGATCAGGGGCCGGCCCGTCTCCAGCACCCCGCGGAGCCGGTCCTCGATCAGCTCCGTGTCGGGGCCGAGCAGGAAATCGGCCGTGCGCAGCCCGCGGTACGCCTCCGTCGGCAGCCCGCCGAACCGTGCGATCGCCCGGTTCACGCGCAGGATCCGCAGGTCCGGACCGAGCACCGTGACGCCGACCGGGGACCGGAGGAAGAAGCCGTCCAGCACCGCCCGGTCGATGTCCCACTGGATGATGTCCTCGGCGAGCGAGCCCACGAGGAGCCACTCGACGGTCGAGTCCAGCCGCCGCACCCGCCGGGCCCTGAACCCCACGTACACGCGGTGGCCCGCCCGGTGCCGGACCGGCAGCAGCCCGAACCAGCCGCCGTCCCGCAGACACGCGGCGGTCGCCTCGTCGATCAGGCCCTGGTCCCGTGGCTCGACGAGGGTCTCGCGCACAGGCCGGCCCAGCACCTCGTCGGGTCCGTGCCCGAGGAGCGCGGTGGCCTGGTCGCTCCAGGCGACGATCCTTCCGCCCTCGTCCAGAACGGCGGACGCGGACTGGTGGACCGAGAACGGGTCCTCCGGGCTCTCGCTGAGCGTCTTCGGGGATGTGTTGCGCATCGCCCACCCATCTCGCGCTGTCGGCGGGGCCCGTGGTGCGGTGCCCCGGGGCGCTCGTACCCTTCCGATCGCCGGGCTGTGCAGCGGCTCACCCCCAGTATCGGCCGTGCGGGCACGGTGCGCTTCGTCGTCGCGCACGGGACGCTCCGCCGGAGGCGACCGACGGCCCGGCGTCCGGGCTCACCGGGGCAGTGTCCGGGCGAGGAGCACCGCCACGTCGTCGTCCGCGACGTCGGGCATGACATGGGCCAGCAGGTCGTCGCAGATCCGGTCCAGCGGACGACCGGGGTGCCGCAGCGCTTGGGCCAGACGGCGCATGCCCTGGTCGAGGTCCGTGCCCCGGGTCTCGATCAGACCGTCGGTGTAGGTCACGAACAGGCTGTGCGGCGGCAGGACCACCCGCTGGACCTCGCAGTCCTGCCGGCCCACGCCCAGGGGCGGGCCGGCGGGTCCGTCCAGAAAGGCGACCGTTCCGCGCTCGTCGGCGACCACCGGGGGCGGGTGGCCCGCCCTGGCGATCAGGCAGTGGCCGGTGGCCGGATCATGTACGGCGTACAGGCAGGTGGCCATCTCGTTGTCGCCCAGGTCCGCCACGGCGGCGTCCAGGGCGCGCAGCACCTCGTCGGGTGCGGTGCCCCGGCGCGCCAGGGTCCGTACCGCGGTGCGCAGCTGCCCCATGACCGCCGCCGCGTGGATGCCGTGCCCCATCACGTCCCCGATCACCAGGGCGGTCCGGTCGCCCGACAGGGCGATGGCATCGAACCAGTCGCCGCCGACCTCGTGATCGCCCGCCGGCAGATATCGCCCGGTGAGCTCCAGTCCGCTGACGGTGGGCAGGAGGGGGTTCATCAGGCTGCGCTGGAGGGTGAGCGCGGCGTCGCGTTCCCGGCTGTACATGCGCGCGTTGTCGATGTTGAGTGCCGCCCGCGCGACCAGCTCGTCGATCAGCAGCGTGTCCTGGTCGTCGAAGGGCTCCCGCTCGCGGGTCCGGGTGACCACCACCGCGCCGAGCACGGTGCCGCGGGCCACCAGCGGCACCAGACGCGCCGAGCCCACACGGTCGTACAGGAACTCGCGCAGCCGGTCGGTGCCGCGGGCGGGGATCAGCCGGCCGATGTCGCTCAGGTAGAGGTTCAAGGGCCGCCCCGCGGTGATGACCTGCTCGTACACCGAGCCGGGCGGCACCTGAAGGGTCATGCCGACCGCGAGATGGTCGGCGGGCGCGGCCGGATCGGTGAAGGTCACCGCGGCGCGGCGGACCACCCCGTGCGCGGACGCGGCGGTCTCGTCCGGGGCCATCGCCTCCTCCAGCAACTGCACGTCGGCGGAGTCGGCCAGCCGGGGCACCAGGACGCGGACCACCTCCCGCGCCGTCTGCGTCAGATCCAGGGTGGAACCCATCTGGGTGCCCGCCTCCGCCAGCAGCGCGAGACGCTCCCGCGCCCGCTCCGCCTCCAGATGGGCCCGCTGCCCCTCCGTGACGTCGATCAGCGAAGCGATCACGCCCACCCGCTGGCCGGCCCCGCCGAGCAAGGGGGCGTAGGAGCAGGACCACGTCCGGGTCCGTTGCGGGTCCGACGCGCCGGAGGTGTAGCGGAAGTCGACCACCGGCTCACCCCGGTCCAGGACCTGCCGCATCACCGACTCCAGCGCGCCGGCGCCGGGGGCGACCTCGGTCACGCGTCTGCCGACGTGTTCGGCCACGGGGACGCCGTCGATCCGGGACAGAGCGTCGTTGACCCGCAGGAAGCGCAGGTCGGGGCCGAGCATGGCCAGGCCGATCGGGGACTGGGTGAACAGGCCCTCCAGCGCGGCCAGCGCATCCCGCATCTGCTCCACCGCGGAGGTCTCCGCGGCGATGGCCAGCACACCCGTCCGCCCCCGCGCATCCGCGACCGGACAGATCCACATCTCCATCTCGACCAGGGTCCCGTCGCGGTGCCGGACCGGCAGCCGTGCCACCACCGCGGCACCCGACCGAACCGTCCGGGTGAGCCGGTCGGCCAGCTCCCGGTTCCCCTCGGGCACGAGGACGCGGTCGGCCTCCTGGCCCACCATCTCCTCCGACGTGTGACCGAGCAGGTCCTGCGCGGCGAGCGACCACTGCACCAGGCGCCCGTCCGCGTCGATCACCCACAGCGCGAGCGGGAGCAGTTCCTGGAAGACCCCCGCATGCCCGACCGCGGAAGCGCCCCGATCCGGCGTTTCGCCGGTCGCGTCGGGGGCACGTGCACCGCGGTGACTCGCGCTGGTCATAAGGGCACCTCGCTTCGCCACCCTTGACCACGGAAGGCTCAAGGACAGCCTAGGCCGCAAGTGGCCCGGCTCACATGGCGTGAAAGAGGCACCGCCGACACCATTGGGTGATCCGTCACCGGCAGGCTGAAGGGATCAAGGATGTTCCGCAAGGTGCTGGTAGCCAACCGCGGCGAGATCGCGATTCGTGCGTTCCGCGCAGGCTACGAGTTGGGGGCGCGCACCGTCGCCGTCTTCCCGCACGAGGACCGCAACTCCCTGCACCGGCTGAAAGCCGACGAGGCCTACGAGATCGGCCGGCCCGGCCACCCGGTGCGGGCCTACCTCTCCGTGGAGGAGATCGTCCGCGCGGCGCGCCGCGCGGGAGCCGACGCCGTCTACCCCGGTTACGGGTTCCTGTCCGAGAACCCCGATCTGGCCCGGGCGTGCGAAGAGGCGGGCATCACGTTCGTCGGACCGAGTGCGGACATCCTGGAGCTGACCGGGAACAAGGCGCGTGCGGTGGCCGCGGCCCGCGCGGCCGGCGTGCCGGTGCTGGGTTCCTCGCAGCCGTCCAACGACGTGGACGCACTCGTCGCCGCCGCCGAGGAGATCGGCTTCCCCGTCTTCGTCAAGGCGGTCGCGGGCGGCGGCGGGCGCGGTATGCGCCGCGTGGAGGAGCCCGCCCAGCTGCGGGAGTCCATCGAGGCGGCATCCCGTGAGGCGGCGTCCGCGTTCGGCGACCCCACGGTCTTCCTGGAGAAGGCCGTCGTCGAGCCCCGCCACATCGAGGTGCAGATCCTCGCCGACGGGCAGGGCAACGTCATCCACCTGTTCGAGCGGGACTGCTCGGTGCAGCGCCGCCACCAGAAGGTGATCGAACTCGCCCCCGCCCCGAATCTCGACCCCGCCCTGCGCGACCGCATCTGCGCCGACGCCGTGCGGTTCGCCCAGCAGATCGGCTACCGCAACGCCGGCACCGTGGAGTTCCTGCTCGACCGCGAGGGCAACCACGTCTTCATCGAGATGAACCCGCGCATCCAGGTCGAGCACACGGTGACCGAAGAGGTCACCGACGTCGACCTGGTGCAGTCGCAGCTGCGCATCGCCGCCGGCGAGACCCTCGCCGACCTGGGCCTCGCCCAGGAGACCGTCACGCTGCGCGGCGCCGCCCTCCAGTGCCGGATCACCACCGAGGACCCGGCCAACGGCTTCCGCCCGGACACCGGCCGGATCAGCGCCTACCGCTCGCCGGGCGGCTCCGGCATCCGTCTCGACGGCGGCACCACCCACGCCGGGACGGAGATCAGCGCCCACTTCGACTCGATGCTGGTGAAACTCACCTGCCGTGGCCGGGACTTCACCACCGCGGTGGGCCGCGCCCGGCGTGCCGTCGCCGAGTTCCGCATCCGCGGCGTGGCCACCAACATCCCCTTCCTCCAGGCCGTGTTGGACGACGTCGACTTCCAGGCCGGCCGGGTCACCACGTCGTTCATCGAGCAGCGCCCGCACCTGCTCACCGCCCGCCACTCGGCCGACCGCGGCACCAAGCTGCTCACCTACCTCGCCGACGTCACCGTCAACAAGCCGCACGGCGAACGGCCCGACCTCATCGACCCGTTGACCAAGCTGCCCGCGCTGCCGGCCGGTGAGCCGCCGGCCGGATCCCGGCAGCGGCTCGCCGAGCTCGGCCCGGAGGGCTTCGCGAGCTGGCTGCGCGCGTCGCCGACCATAGGCGTCACCGACACCACCTTCCGCGACGCCCACCAGTCCCTGCTCGCCACGCGCGTGCGTACCAAGGACATGCTCGCCGTCGCCCCGGTCGTGGCACGCACCCTGCCCCAGCTGCTGTCCCTGGAGTGCTGGGGCGGCGCCACCTACGACGTCGCCCTGCGCTTCCTCGCCGAGGACCCGTGGGAGCGCCTGGCCGCCCTGCGCGAGGCCGCCCCGAACCTCTGCCTCCAGATGCTGCTGCGCGGCCGCAACACCGTGGGCTACACGCCGTATCCCACCGAGGTGACCGACGCGTTCGTGCAGGAGGCGGCGGCCACCGGCATCGACATCTTCCGCATCTTCGACGCCCTCAACGACGTCGAGCAGATGCGCCCGGCCATCGAGGCCGTACGGGAGACCGGGACGGCCGTCGCGGAGGTCGCCCTGTGCTACACCTCCGACCTGTCCGACCCGGCGGAGAAGCTGTACACGCTGGACTACTATCTGCGGCTGGCCGAGCAGATCGTCGACGCGGGCGCCCACGTCCTGGCCGTCAAGGACATGGCCGGGCTGCTGCGGGCACCGGCCGCGGCGAAGCTGGTGTCGGCCCTGCGCCGGGAGTTCGACCTGCCGGTGCACATCCACACCCACGACACCGCGGGCGGCCAGCTCGCCACCTACCTCGCCGCGATCCAGGCCGGCGCGGACGCGGTGGACGGCGCGGTGGCGTCCATGGCCGGTACGACCTCGCAGCCGTCGCTGTCCGCGATCGTGGCCGCCACCGACCACTCCGAGCGGCCCACGGGCCTCGACCTCCAGGCCGTCGGCGACCTGGAGCCGTACTGGGAGAGCGTGCGCAAGGTCTACGCCCCCTTCGAGGCGGGTCTGGCCTCGCCGACCGGCCGCGTCTACCACCACGAGATCCCCGGCGGGCAGCTCTCCAACCTGCGCACCCAGGCGGTCGCGCTGGGCCTGGGCGACCGCTTCGAGGACATCGAGGCGATGTATGCCGCCGCGGACCGGATGCTCGGCCGTCTGGTGAAGGTCACCCCGTCCTCCAAGGTGGTCGGAGACCTGGCACTGCACCTGGTGGGGGCCGGCGTGTCCCCGCAGGACTTCGAGGCGGGGCCGGACCGGTTCGACATCCCCGACTCCGTCATCGGCTTCCTGCGCGGCGAGCTGGGCACCCCGCCCGGCGGCTGGCCCGAGCCGTTCCGCAGCAAGGCGTTGCGGGGCCGCGCCGAGGCCAAGCCGGTGCGGGAACTGACCGCCGACGACCGTGAGGGGCTGGCGAAGGACCGGCGCGAGACGCTCAACCGGCTGCTGTTCCCGGCGCCGACGCGTGAGTTCGAGACTCACCGTGACACCTACGGCGACACCAGCGTGCTGGACAGCAAGGACTTCTTCTACGGGCTGCGCCCGGGCAAGGAGTACGCCGTCGACCTCGAACGCGGTGTGCGGCTGCTGATCGAGCTCCAGGCCGTCGGCGAGGCGGACGAGCGCGGCATGCGCACCGTGATGTCGTCCCTGAACGGCCAGTTGCGGCCGATCCAGGTCCGCGACCGGGCGGCGGCCTCGGACGTCCCGGTGACGGAGAAGGCCGACCGGGCCAACCCCGGACATGTCGCGGCGCCGTTCGCCGGCGTGGTGACCCTCACGGTCGCCGAGGGCGACGAGGTGGAGGCCGGTGCCACGGTGGCCACCATCGAGGCGATGAAGATGGAGGCATCGATCACCGCCGCGAAGTCCGGCAGGGTGGCCCGGCTGGCCATCAACCCCATCCAGCAGGTCGAGGGCGGCGATCTTCTGGTCGAACTCGCCTGATCCGACTGCCTGTTACGGCGTCACCGCATGCCGACTCGCCCCGCGCTGGGAGCACCCGCGCGGGGCGAGACGGTTCCGGTCGGGAGGCTGGGCAGCAGGGGTCAGGCGCAGAGCACCCGGGTCTCCGGCGTGAAGACCGGGCCGCCGCTGGTGTTCGTCGCGTCGCTGAACTCGGCGTAGAAGTACGAGTAGAAGCCGATGTTGCCGTTGCAGCCCGAGTCGGCGGCGACCTGGAGGGTCAGTGTGACGGTCCGGCTCTGTCCGGGCGGGACGGTGGCTCCGTAGTTCGCGCCGAGGTTGCTCGGGCCGGTCCCGGCGCAGGGGGTGCTGCCGCTGGCCGTGGCGAGGGTGCAGCCCGTGAAGCTGTACTTCAGGTCGGGGCGCTGGGTGGTGAGCCAGGTGGGCTCGATCGTCTGGTGGGTGAACAGGACGTCGTACGTCTTGTTGTTGGTCAGCGTCATGGAGAGCTGCACCGTGCCGCCGGGTTTCGTGGTGGCGGTGTCGGTGGCGAACGTGAGGCCGGCCGGCGCGGGGTCCGCGGCGCTCGCGCTGGGGGCCAGCCCGAAGACAGCGAGGAGCAGACCGAGGACGGTGGCGAGACCCATGCGTCTCGTACGTGGTGATCGCATGGCCCGGGAGGTTAGGCAGGCGACGCGCACGCCGTCTGCCTCACGAAGGGGGTCCGGGCCGACGCTCGGCCGAATGTGTGCCGGATGTGATGGCACTGTGGCGACCGTGTGAAGTGGTCGGCGGCGCGGCATCCGCGCAGGCACGGGGAGGGCAGGGGCAGCCGGTGGGAGCCGCGCGGTACTCGTCGCCCGCGAGGTGCCGTGTGCCGATATTGGCGTGATCTCGGATGTGCTGGGAGTGAGGGTGCGTCAACGGGTGCGGATGTTCTCGGGCATTCGTCGGTTTCCGGCCTCGGCGGAGGTCAGCCGGGCTTCTCGTCGAGGTTCTTCTCGCTCCAGATGCCTCGTACGTGCCCGATGTGGCGGCGCATGAGGGCCTCCGCGCCGTCCGCGTCGCCGGCCTCGATGAGGTCCAGCAGTTCGGCGTGCTCGTGGGAGGAGTCGAACAGCGCGTCACCGTCGGGGAGTTTGCGCAGCCCGTAGATGCGGGAGCTGGTGCGCAGGGACCTCACCGTCTCCAGCAGGCGGGGATTGCCGGCCAGTTCCAGCAGAGCGAGATGGAACTGCATGTCGATGGTGACGTGCGCGATGAAGTCCCGGCGCGCCGCCGCCTTTTCGATGCCCGCCGCGAGGGGCCGCAACTGCTTGATGGCCTTCGCGGGCACACCCTGCTCGGTGATCCGGCGGATGGTGGGCGGCTCGATCAGTGCCCGGAGTTCGGTGATGTCGTCGAGCTCCTCCGGCGAGAGCGCGGTGACCCGGAAGCCCTTGTTGCGGACGACTTCGACGAGGCCCTCCTTGGCGAGGTCGAGCAGTGCCTCGCGCACGGGGGTGGGGGAGACGCCGAACTGCTCGGCGAGGCTCGGGGCGGAGTAGACGACGCCCGGTCTCATCTCACCTGCGATGACAGCTCCGCGGAGGGTCTCGGTGATCTCCTGGCGGAGGTTGCGGCGCCCACGGAACGAAGGCAGCTTCACGGTCGTGCCGTCGTCCGCGCGCATGGCTGGGGTCCTCACTGTCGGCGGCGAGATCGTTCCACGCTCGGCTTCGACATGAGCGGTGGCTCGTCCCATGCTAACCGGCCAGCGTTATGTGATGTATCGCATGTTTCCGCGCACACCGACGGCACACCTGATGGCGGCACTTGTACGGGACGTGTACGGGACGCCTGGGACGGTCACAGCTCGAACCCTTCCGGGAAGGGGTCATCCGGGTCGTACATGTACTGGGCGGTGCCGGTGATCCAGGCACGCCCGGTGACGGTGGGGATGACCGCCCGGTGGCCGGCGACCTCGGTTTCCTCGGTGAGTTCGCCGATGAAGTGGGTGCCGATGAACGACTCGTTGTGGAACTCGGTGTTCAGCGGCAGCAGTCCGCGGGCGTGCAGCTGGGCCATGCGGGCGCTGGTGCCCGTGCCGCAGGGGGAGCGGTCGAACCAGCCCGGGTGGATGACCATGGCATGCCGGGAGTGGGCCGCGGTGGATCCGGGGGCGGCGAGGTAGACGTGGTGCACACCGTTGATCTCGGGATTGCCGGGATGCACGGGCCGGTCCTGTTCGTTGATGGCCGCCATGACGGCCAGCCCCGCGTCCATGATCCGGTTCTTGTCGGCCCGCTCGAAGGGGATCCCGAGGTCGTCCAGTTCGACGATGGCGTAGAAGTTGCCGCCGAAGGCCATGTCGTAGGCGACCTCGCCCCAGGGGGCGACCTTGACGGTCCGGTCCAGCGCGAGCGCGAACGAGGGGACGTTGCGCAGGGTGACCGCCTTCGCCGAGCCGTCCTCGACGCGGACGTCGACGACGACGAGTCCGGCGGGGGTGTCCAGGCGGATCGTCGTGACCGGCTCCCGGACCTCGACCATGCCGGTCTCCACCAGGACGGTGGCGACGCCGATGGTGCCGTGCCCGCACATGGGCAGGCAACCGGAGACCTCGATGTACAGGACGCCGAAATCCGCGTCCGGGCGGGTGGGCGGCTGGAGGATCGCTCCGCTCATCGCCGAGTGGCCGCGCGGCTCGTTCATCAGCAGCCGGCGGATGTGGTCGAGGTGGTCGATGAAGTACCGGCGCCGGTCGAACATGGTGGCTCCGGGGACGACCCCGACGCCCCCGGTGACGACCCGGGTCGGCATCCCCTCGGTGTGGGAGTCGACGGCGTGGAAGACCCGGTTGCTGCGCATGGTCAGGCGAGCCCTTCCGCGATGGCCTTCTCGGTCGCGGTGCGTACGAGCGCCTCGTGCTCCGGGGTGAGCGGCAAACGGGGCTGGCGGCAGGGGCCGCCGTAGCGGCCGACGAGGTCCATGCTGACCTTGATGGCCTGCACGAACTCGGTCCGTGAGTCCCAGCGCAGCAGCGGGTGCAGGATGCGGTAGAGGGGGAGTGCGGTGGCGAGGTCGCCCTTGGTGGCGGCTTCCCACAGCTCGGCGCAGGCGCGCGGCAGGGCGTTCGGGTAGCCGGAGATCCAGCCCGGTGACCCGGCGATCGCCATCTCCAGGGCCAGGTCGTCGGTGCCGGCCAGGACGTCCAGGCCCGGGGCGAGTTCGGAGATCCGGTAGTAGCGGCGGATGTCGCCGGAGAACTCCTTGACCGCGACGATCAGGCCCTCCTCGAACAGCTCGGCGAGCAGCTCGGGGACGAGGTCGACCTTCGTGTCGTGCGGGTTGTTGTAGGCGACGACCGGAACGCCGGCCTTCGCGACCTCCCGGTAGTGCGCGATGACCGCGCGGTGGTCGGCGCGGTAGGAGTTCGGCGGGAGCAGCATCACGGCGGGGGCGCCTGCCTCGCCGGCCTGTTCGGCCCAGCGGCGGGCCTCGTCCGCGCCGTAGGCGGCCACCCCCGGCATCACGGTGAACCCTTCGGGGGCGGCGGCCACGGCGGTGGTGACCACCTTGGCTCGCTCCTCGGCGGTGAGGTTCTGGTACTCGCCGAGGGAGCCGTTCGGCGTCACACCGTCACAGCCGTTGGCGGCGAGCCAGGAGACGTGGTCGGCGTAGATGTCGAAGTCGATGGCCAGGCCGCCGTTCGATGCCTCGCGCAGGGGGAGTGCGGTGGCGACGAGCATGCCGTGCCAGGGCTTCGCCTGGGTCATGGGTCCTCCACGTGTCGGTGATCCCACCATCAGGGCCAGTGCAATATTACATTACATAGATGCTGTGGTCCCTGTCACCGGTGACGTGGGCGGGCGTGGGCAAACCCCGTGCGCTCAGCTGCCGTTGTCGTCGGCTCCGGCGGCGAGGGCGCCCAGGGTGACGGGCTGTGCGACGGGGCGTGCGGCCATGCCGCGCAGATCGTCGGCCGTGGGCTGCCGGTGGTTGGCGCGGGCGACGAGGCAGGTGGTGGCGTAGCCGCAGACCCGGCCCTGGCACAGGCCCATGCCGGGACGGGCGTAGAGCTTGACCGCGCGCGGGTCGGTCGCCCCGAGATCGTCGACCGCCTCACGGATGGCGCCCGCGCTGACCTCCTCGCAGCGGCAGACCGTGGTGTCCTTCTCCAGCCAGGTCTGCCAGCCGTCCGGCACCGGATACGCCTGGTGCATCGCCGCGGCGAAGGCCCGCTGGGCGGCACGCTGCCGCACCAGCCGGGCCAGGCGCCCGCGGTCGACGGACGGGCCGTTGCTCGCGTACGCGGCGTGCAGCCCTGCCAACTCGCCTTCGATCAGGGAGAGTTGGGCGCCGCCGACACCGCAGGCCTCACCGGCGACGTAGACGCCGTCGACCGTGCTTCGCTGCCGGGAGTCGACGCGGGCGATGAGGCTGCCGTCGGCGTCCAGCATCATCTCGCAGCCGAGTTGCAGGGGGATCTCCGTCTGCGGGGTGAAGCCGTAGCCGACCGCGACGGTGTCGCAGTCGATCTCGCGGGTGCCGCCGGCCACGATCCGCCATTGGTCGTCCAGCCGGGCGACGGTGACCCCGGTGACGGTGTCGGTGCCGTGGGCGGCGATGACGGCGGTGCGGGTGCGGTAGGGGACGCGGTGCTTGAGGAGGGTGCGCAAGTACCCGGCACCCTCCGCCAGTTTGGGCAGATTGCGCAGGGCGGCCACCGGGTGTCTGCCGAAGGCGGTGGGCAGTCCGGCTTCGAAGACGCCTACGACCGTGGCGCCGGCCCCGACCAGGCCGGCGGCCACCGGTAGCAGGAAGGGCCCGGTGCCCGCGACGGCGATCCGCTTCCCGGCCAGTACGCCCTGCCCCTTGAGGAGGGCCTGGACGGCTCCGGCGGTGAACACACCCGGGATCGTCCAGCCGGGGAAGGGCAGTTGGCGGTCGTATGCGCCCGTGGCGACGATCACCGTACGGCTGCGGAGGGCGCGGGGGATGCCGTCGCGGGAGGTGTGACCGGTGTGGGTGGTGTGGGTGGTGAAGCCTTCGTCGGTGCGTTCGACATGCCAGATCGAGTGGCCCGCACGGTGGTCGAGCAGAGGGTGGGCCGCCAACTCCTGCCGCAGGCGCCGGAATTGGCTCCAGCCGTGGTGGAGGGCGCCGTCGTCGCCGTCGCGGTGACGCCAGTACTGTCCGCCCGGTCGTGGTCCGGCGTCGATCAACACGGTACGGCTGCCCTGCGCCGCTGCGGCGACGGCCGCTGACAGGCCGGCCGGTCCGCCGCCGAGGACGGCGATGTCGTACAGCGCGGCCGGCCGCTCAGCACGCGAGGTCGTCATGGCCCGCTCCTTCCTGGGTGGAGACCGTGTCGCCGGGCCGGGCCTCGACGAGGCAGGCGCGATGGTTGGGGCGTCCGTTGACGGTCACCAGGCAGTCGAAGCACACGCCGATGCCGCAGAACACACCACGCGGGCGGCCTTCGGTGCGGGTGTGCCGCCAGGAGCGCCGCCCGGAGGCGATGAGGGCGGCGGCGACGCTCTGCCCGGACCGCGCGGGCACAGGCTCGCCGTCGAAGGTGAAGGTGAAGCCGGGCGGAGGAGTGGTCAAGGGGTCGCCTCCTCGAAGCGGTCCGGTCGGAACGGCGTCAGGTCCAGATCGGGTTTCTCGCCGGACAGATGCTGGGCCAGCAGATGGCCGGTGGCGCCGGCGAGCCCGATCCCGGCTCCTTCGTGGCCGCAGGCGTGCAGCAGGCCGGGTGCGCGCGGGTCCGGGCCGATGACCGGCAGATGGTCCGGACAGTAGGGGCGGAATCCCAGGTAAGTGCGCAGCAGGGAGACATCGGCGAGGAACGGGAACACGCCGATGGCCTGGGCCGCCAGCTTGCGCAGCACCGGCAGGGAGATGCTGCGGTCGAAGCCGACCCTCTCGCGGCTGGCGCCGATCAGGACGGTGCCGGCCCGGGTCCCCTCGACCACGACCGAGGTCTCCAGTCCCGCGTCGCTGCTGGCGACGTTGGCCACGTACTCCGCGGTGTAGACCTTGTGCCGCACCACGCGCGGGAGCGGTTCGGTCACCAGGATGAAGCCCTTGCGCGGCAGGACCGGCACCGGGGCACCGGCGAGTTCGGACAGCTGTCCGGCCCAGGTGCCCGCGGCGTTGATCACCCACTGCGCGTACAGGACCGGGGTGTCGGCGGAGTCGGTCCGCACGCCCGTGACCGCGCCCTGTCCGTCGCGCACGAAGCCGGTGACACCGGTGCCGGGATGGACCGTCGCCCCCAGCATCCGGGCCCGGCGCAGCAGTTGGGCGGTGGCCAGCACCGGCTGGACCTGCGCGTCCTGGGCGTAGAACGCTCCGCCGACGGCCTGCCGGGTCACGTTGGGTTCCAGCTCGAAGAGTTCGTCCGGGCCGATGTCGACCGCGTCGACGCCTGTCGTCCGCTGGCCCGCGGTCAGGTGCCGCAGACCGTCGGCCGAGTCCGGCGAGCCGGCGACGACGACGCCGCCCTTCGCCTCGTACTCGATCGTGCTCCTGACCAGCTCCTCGCCGATCCGCCGCCACAGCCGGGAGGACAGCAGGGCCAGGTCGAGCTCGGGGCCGGGTTCCTTGTCGGAGACCAGGATGTTGCCTTCGCAGGCGCTGGTGGTGCCACTGCCGATGGCGCCCCGTTCGACCACGGAGACCCGTAGTCCGGCGGTCGCGCAGTAGTACGCGCACGCCGCACCCACGATGCCTGCGCCGATGACCAGGACATCGGGGCGGGGGGATGGATGAGTCACATCGGCATCATGTCATATAGCACTGGTGCCGCCTCTGCTCCCGCATCGAAGCGCGGCTCACGTCGTGTTTCGGCGTCGTGAGAGGACTACGCGGGGCAGCCGAGGATCACAGGGGCCCAGGTCCTGGACGCGCGGCGAGGTAACGGTCGAATGCCTCGCGGGCATCGGGGACGAACGCCTCATGCCGAACCAGCTCGACGAGTTCGGACCCCGTCAACCAGTCATGCCAGGCGATCTCTTCGGGGTCGGGCTTGACGGGCTCGGCGACGACAACCTCGTGCAGGCCGAGCCAGTACGGGCTGATCGCGCCCGCGCACCTGAACTTGAGCACAAGCCTCGGAAGACCTCGGACGCCCAGCTCCTCCGCCAACTCCCGTGCGGCGGCCTCTTCGTAGGACTCGCCGACCGCTACGGCGCCTCCGAGCATCCAGTTGAACCGGCCGGGGAAACGTGAGGCGTGGTCGGGGCGGCGATGCACGAGGGTCCGTCCGGCGGTGTCGCGGCACACGATCGTCGCGACCCGATGCAGCCACCCGTGGCGAATCGCCTCGCTCCTGCTGACGACGGCCATGACCTCGTCGTGCTCGTCGACCCGTTCGACAAGTTCCCCCGCCCCAGGCGCACTCATCCCGTGAAGTACAACTCCTCCATCGTGGACGTGGCGAACTCGGTGTGACGCACGCGGAAGGCCGTGGTCTGGATCCGCTCGATGCCCCAGGGGTCGGCCTCGCCCAGGGCCAGTGCGGCGAAGTCGGCCCATTCGATGTCGGCCGGGTCCTCCTCGTCCAGGCCGAGGTCTTCCAGAGCCTCGGCGGGGATACCGAGGGCGGAGGCGATGGCGCCCGGGTCGCCGGTCACCTCGAAGGGCTCGTCCCCGGGCCAGCCGGCGGCGTGGAACATGGCACCGTCGGGCAGCCAGACGATGTCCTCGGTGTGGGCCGCCCCGCAGTGGAAACCGACGCGGCCGACGATGCGGGCGTCCGGGTAGCGCTCGCGCAGCCCGCGGGCCTCGGACAGGAGGGGGAGGTCGTTGCCGCTGTCGGCCAGTGCGGGGTCGCTGATGCCGAGCACATGCCCCCACACGGCGGTCTGGACGATCTCCAGGTCGGTTCGCGCGTACAGGTAGGGAACGGAGTCGTGGACCGACCGGGGTCCGATCTCCTCCAGGACCTCCTCCACCGTGTTGAGTGTCGCGGCGAGCTCCGCGGCCCGTGCGGGGTCGTTGGCCGGCAGCGTGCGCGCGTCCACATCGAACGGCGGGAGGAGGACAGTGATGTTGCAGTGACCCATGGAGCCGCGCACCAACCGGTCGGGCGGGAGGGTCCAGTAGCTGTTGTCGGACATGTGGATCAACGTAGCGGCGCCGAAACCTCGGATGTGGCCGGGTGCGGGTGCACTCCACAGGACGCCCGCATCACCTCCCCGGGAAGCCCGGGAGCGCGAACGGCCCCCGGGCACCAGCCCCTCGGATCACAGACCGTCGCGCACCATGGCGGCGACGATCCGGACGTGGCGGTCGGCCGCCGTGTTCGAGAACTCGTTGTCGTAGTTCAGGCCGTACGGCCAGAAGTGGCCGCCGCCGGTGGAGATTTTGGCGCTCGTCCCGTCGAACTGCCTGACCAGCGACGTGGCCTGCGCACCGGTCCAGGTGCCGCTGCCGCCGAGGCGCGACCAGCCCGAGCTCGTCCCCACGCCGATGGTGTGGGCGATCTCGTGCAGAGCGGTCCTCTCGTTCATGTAGCCGCGGTTGCCGAAGCGGATGGTCCCGTTGATGTTGCCGTCGGCGGTGGGCACGCCCGGGTCGTACCGGACGGTGATGGTCTTGCCCAGGTCGCTGAGGTTGTTGTAGCGGGCCACCGCGGCGTTCATGGCCCTGGTGATGAGGTCGTAGGCCGTGCGCTGGTCCTCGGTGGGGTTGCTCGCACGTTCGAGGGTCCAGGTGATGGTGGCCGCCGCGGACACCTCGCTCTGGGCGGCCGACGCCGCCTGCGGGGTGGCCTGCGCGATGCCCGGGCCCGCCAGCAGCGCGGCTGCCAGCGCGGCCACGATCGCCTTGTTGCGCCAGGGTATGGGCGTGCGTGGAGCAGACATCAGGGTTCGTCGTGAACTCATGGAGAGGTCCTCCTGTGTGGGGGGAGAGAGAACCGTCGCGTGTTCCTTTTTTGGGGGGCGACGGAAAGTTCAGGTGCCGTTCTTCCCGACTGCGACTGCGACTGCGACTGCGACTCCGGCTGCGGCTCGGATCTTGTTCGAACGTGCGAAAAGAGGCGACTGGCACGGGTGTTGGGCAGGTATGGGGAAAGCGCTTTCCCGAGCTTCCCGGAGATTAATGACCCGCCTTGGGCATGTCAATGAAGTCGCCGAAACGTCATGTGAGGGCCCACCCCGGGGCCCGGCTGAGGGCCCAAGTCGCCCACTATCTTGACGAGTTCATTACCGTCCCTCAGCATTCCCTGAGCGCGATCCATTCTGTTCGGTTCTGTTCAGCCGTGTTGTGGAAGGGAGTGCCGTGCCCCATCGGCATCGCATGGTCCGGGCTCTGGCGTCAGCGGTTCCCCTGGCGCTCGGCGCGAGCCTCATGGCCGCGCCCATGGCGGGCGCCGCCGACACGGCCGACGCGGCGGACCCGGTACCGCGGAGCGCGGTCACCGTCCGGATCGACCCCTCCTACCAGCAGCAGGAGTTCGAGGGATGGGGCACGAGCCTCGTCTGGTTCGCCAACGCCACCGGCGGCTATCCCGAGCCCATCCGAAGACAGCTGGTGGACATGCTCTTCGGGGCCGACGGCCTCGGTCTCAACATCGCCCGGTACAACATCGGCGGCGGCAACGCCCCCGACGTCCGCAAGGACTACATGAAGGCGGGCGCCACCATGGAGGGCTTCTGGAAGGCCCCCGCGGGGACCACCCGGCAGGACATGGACTGGTGGGATCCGAACAACCCGGACCACTGGAACTGGGGCGCGGACGCCGGTCAACGCTGGTGGGTGGACCAGATCAAGGACAAGGTCGACCGCTGGGAGGCGTTCAGCAACTCGCCGCCCTGGTTCCAGACCGTCAGCGGTTATGTCTCCGGCGGCTTCGACGCGAGCGCCGACCAGATCCGCGCGGACCGCGTCGACGACTTCGCCACCTACCTGGCGCGGGTGACCGAGCGCATGGAGCAGGAGCACGGCATCGAGTTCGACACGATCGACCCGCTGAACGAGCCCAACACGCCCTACTGGGGCACCCAGCTCGGCGCGGACGGACAGCCCACGGGCGGGCGCCAGGAAGGCGCGCACGCGGGCCCCGAACTCCAGCAGAAGGTGATCCTCGCGCTGGACAAGGCGCTCGACGGGGCACGCACCGACGCCAGGATCTCCGCGATGGACGAGACCAACCCCGGCATCTTCACCCAGAACTGGAACGCCTACGGCACCCCCGCGCGCGCCGCCGTCGACCAGCTCAACGTGCACACCTACGGCACCGGCCAGCGCACCAGCGCCCGGGACATCGCCAAGGGTGCGGACAAGAAGCTGTGGATGAGCGAGGTCGAGGGCACCTGGGGCACCGGCACCGACTTCACCGGCATGGAACCGGGACTCGGCATCGCCACCCGGATGGTCGACGACATGCGTGAACTGGAGCCCTCCGCCTGGGTGTTCTGGCAGCCGGTCGAGGACGCCATCCCGCAGGCCGCGGCCGGCAAGAACTGGGGCAGCATCCATGTGCCGTTCAACTGCACGGCCGAGGACACCCTGGAGACCTGCCCGATCCGGACCAACACCAAGTTCCACACCATCCGGAACTTCACCCACTACATCCGCCCAGGCGACCACTTCGTGAAGGTCGACGACCCGTCCAGCGTCGCCGCCGTGAAGCGGAGCGGCCGTACGGCGACCGTGGTGCACGTGAACAGCGGGACCTCCGCGCGCTCGGTGAACCTCGATCTCTCCCGCTTCGGCAAGGTCACGTCGCGGGCCACCGTCACTCCCGTGGTCACGAGCGGCGACGGCGCCCTGGTGCGCGGCGCGCCGGTCCGGGTGACCGACCGGTCCGCCACGCTCTCCGTCCCGGCCAAGTCGGTCACGACCTTCCTGGTCGAGGGGGTCGGTGGCGTGGCACGGGACGCGGCCCTCGTCCAGCCCGGGCATGTCTACCGGCTCCAGGGGACGCAGAGCGGCAAATCGTTGGAGCCGTCGGACGACGGCAGCGGCGTCGTCATCCGAACGACCGGCACCGGCACCGACAGCGCTCAACAGCTCTGGAACATACGGAAGTTGACGCGCGGTACCGACAGCCGCGAGCGCTACGCCCTCACTCACGCCAAGACCGGCAAGCGGCTCGCCGTACGTGACGACCAAGCCGTCCTGGAGGAGCCGGAGGGCGATCGCGGGCAGGTCCCCGAAGCCGCGCAATGGGTCATGTCGACGATCGGCGACGGCACATGGACGTTCGTCAACGCCGCCACCGGCCGCCTCGTCGACGTCACCGGCCAGTCGACCGCGGACGGCGCCAAGGTGTCCACGTACACCCCGACCTCGGCCGCGAACCAGCGCTGGACCGTGACCGACGAGACCGTGCTGCGCACCGAACCGGCCGAGACGTTCACCGTCCCCGGCCTGCGGCCCGAGCTGCCCGCCACGGTGGCACCGGTGTTCCGGGACGGCACGCGGGGTGCTCTGCCCGTGGTGTGGAACCTGCCACCGGACCGGAAGTGGCGCGAACCGGGCACGGTACGGGTCAGGGGCGAGGCGACCGACCCCCTCGGGCGGAGGATCCCCGCGCGGGCGGTCGTCACCGTGGACACGACCTGAAGGTGCAGGTGCGCGTGTCCGACAGCGCCCCGTGGGTCGACGCGAGCGACCCGGTGGCGGTCGGGACCGAGGGCACCCCGGTGGTCGACGTCCCGTTGGAGGCGGGACCGGCGTCCGGGGTGCGCGTCGTCATGACCGCGCGTCAGGGCGGCTACCTCACCATGAGCGAGATCGAGGTCCACGCCGAGGCGCCGGGCGCCTCCGCGGACGCGGCCGCCCAGTCCATCGAGGTGTCCGGAAAGCCGATCCCGTCCTTCGATCCGGACACCACCACCTACCGGGTCGTCACCGACAGCCCGAGCCGGGGCCGGATCACGGCGACGGCACGCGATCCCTACGCCACCGTCGCCGTCGACCGTCTCGACGAGGACGGCGGGAAGGTGGTGGCCGTCGTCTCGGTGACCAGTGAGGACGGGTCCAGGACGCGGACGTACCGGATCCATCTCGTACGACGCTGAGGTCGCCGTGACGGGTCACGCGCCCTCGTCCGTGCGCGTGTCATCCGTGCGCGTGTCATGCAGCGCGTACAGCCCGCTGACTCGCGCACCGCGCAGGCGCTTTGCCTCGATCGCCTTCATCCCGCAGTGCAGGGCGGCCGTGCTGTGGCGGTACGCGTCTTCGATGGGGGCGTAGTAGGTGAGTGCGAAGTACGCGAAGGGGGCCGGGCGTTCGGGGGCGATACCGACGGCGCGCAGCCAAGTGGTGCTGCCCTGGTGGTAGTAGAGACAGAAGCCGGTCATGAGCGGACCGTCGTAGGCGGCGACCACGCGCGCCTGTTCGCCCATGGCCTCGGCCTGACGTTTCAGCAGGCTCGTCATCGCGTCGGTGTCGTCTCCGTGGCCGTGGGACTCCTGAAGGGCCGCGAGGAGGCGTCCGGCGTCCTCGTAGACGTCGCCGAGGCGTTGGTGGCGCAGGTCGAGTCCGGCTGCTTCGAAGGCGGCGCGCTCGTGACGTATCGCCACGCGGCGCTTGGACGGCAGGGAGGCCAGATAGTCGTCGAAACCGGCTCCCGGCAGCGGGATCGTCGCGTCGTCCTCCATGCGGTGCGGGGGCGCGCCGTACAGCGGCGCCAGCCGTCGCGTCGCGGACTCGGTCAGATACGGCCACCAGTGCGTGGTCCTGTGCCGCCCGGCGTGCTCACGAGCAGCCTCACGGAGCAGGGCCAGGCAGTGGGCGTCGACGTCGGCGGTGAGGTCCGGGTCGGTCAAGGGTGTGTTGTGGTAGCCGCGTCGGGCACCCGCGATCACACGAGGCCTCTCGGTGCCGGGCGGCAGGTGCACGGGGTCGTAGTAGGCGTTGGGTTCGTGGTGCACGAAGTACAGGGGTGCGGCCGCGACGAGGGTGCCCTCGCTGTCCCGGACCAGCGCGTACGAGGCCCTGGCCGTGGGGTCGCTCTCCTCGCCGGCGAGCCAGCGGTGCGACAGGTACACACCGGCGTGCCGGGCGATCCGGTCCCAGTCCGCCACGGGCACGGCGTGCACGCTGCTGACGATCTCGGTCTTCATGTGTCCTTCCTTCCGCCCCGCGGGGCAGGGGACTTGAGGGCCGGGAGCGCGGTGAGGGCCAGGAGACACGCCGCGCCCTGCACGGTCCAGGGCAGCAGCACACCGGCTTCGAGGAGGCCGGTGAACAGGGCGGGGGCGGCGATGTTGCCCGCGGACCAGGAGAGTTGGTACAGACTCTGCCTGCTGCCGCGCGTGGCACCGGGCGTGAGCGTGACGGACAGCTCGCTGACGGCCGGCGAGTAGAAGATCTCGGCCAGACTGAAGAGAACGATCGCGGTGACCAGGGCGGGCCATGCGGCGATGCCGGCCCCGGGCACGGCGGGCGCGGCGAACGCGAGCATGGCACACACCAGCAGGACATGGCCCAGGGCCATCGTGCGCCGAGGCTGCCCGGGGGCGGCGTGTGCCGTCAAGGGGCTGGTGAGGGTGGCGACCATCGCGGTGTTCACGACCAGCAGGATGCTCGCGGACCAGGCGGGCAGCCCGAGCGTCTCGGTGGCGTACACGGCGATGAGCACCGACAGCATGGCCTGGGACAGGACGAAGGGGATGTTGCACGTCACCAGGAGCAGGTAGCGGCGCGTGTCCCCGGCGTCGGACCTCTCGCGGACCGCTTGATCATCGCTTGCCGTCCTCGGGGGTGTGGGAGCGGCGCCGGCGCCGGCCGCGTCAGACGGAGGGCTCGTCGGCACACGGGCGAAGCAGAACGCCGCCAGCAGATACAGCGGTGCCGCCGTGGCGACGAGCCACGTCAGGGCGTGCGTGCCGAACAGGGCGAGCACGCCGGCCGCCAGCAGTGCCCCGACGCCGATGCCGATGTTGCGCAGGCTGCCGGTGAACGCGAACCAGCCGCGGGTCTCCGCGGCCGGAGCGGCGTGCAGGATCAGCGTGCGCTGCGCCGTGTAGTAGGCGTTGACGCCGGACTGCACCAGAAGGTGGGCGCCGGCGATCTGCCAGGGCCGGTCGGCGAGGAGGAAGGAGAGGAAGCCGACGGCGCTGACGATGTTGGCGACGACGGTGAGGCGTCCGGGCCCGTGCCGGTCCATGAGCCGACCGGCGACGAAGACGACGGGCAGGGCGGCCAGTTGGCCCGCGGTGACGGCTGCTCCGACCGCGGCGAGGGGCAGATCGCGCGAGGTCGTGAAGTACAGCAGGCCGAGCGGCAGGAGCATGCCGTTGCCGAGGGAGTCGATGAGGTTGCCGGCGATGAACCGGCCGTGTCCGCGGGTGGCCGGAATTCCGAGCACGCGACGCAACCGGGGCGCGTGGGGCCTGCGGGGCGTGGCGGTGTCGGTCATGTGGTGAGCAGGGCTCGGATCTTGTCCAGGATCTCCTGACGCGGCCAGGCCGCTGTCCGGTGCAGCTCCTCCAGTTGCTTGACGGTCTGCTGCTCGTCGCCCTCGGCGAGGGTGAAAACGACGATGTCGCCGTGGCTCGTGTCGTCGATGACCAACTCGTGTGCGGTGACCAGGTTCAGACGGTCCGTCAGCTCATTTCGTAGCGCCGCCGACAGGCGTTCGGCGGAGAGGAACTCGATGGCCCATCCCGTACGCCGCACGGGCGCCGGTGCGTAGTCGCCGCGCGCCATGGCGGCCAGGGCGTCGAAGGTGTTGGTGCCGGAGGCGGCGCAGGACAGCGTGGTGGCGCCGCCGATCCGCGGGTTGATCTCCAGGATGACGTACCGCGAACCGGTGTAGATCATGTCGACGTTGACGGAGCCCTGGACGCCGAGTTCCTCGCAGAGGGCGATCAGCTTGGCCGCGACGGGTGCGAAGTCGGTGTCGGCCTGCGCTCCGGGGCCGCACCAGCGCAGGTCGGCGAAGGTGAAGACGGGCTCGGTGCCCGCCGTACCCGTCCAGCACACGGGCAGTACGCGGTACTTGCCGGGCTCGCCCACGATGTCGACCGAGCACAGGGCGCCGGAGACGCACTCCTCGATCACCGCCGACACCTCGGGCGGATCGGCGAGGTAGGCGTCCAGGGCCCCGGCGTCGGGCAGCGCCCTGATCCCCATGCTGGTGGAGTCCCACAAGGGCTTGGACAGGAGCGGATAGCCGATGCCGGCGGCGGATGCGCGCAGGGCGTCCGCGTACGCGGGAAACGCCACGCCCCGGCCGGCGAGCAGATCGGAGTCGGCCTTCACGCCGCGTGGGGTGTCCAGGCCCGCGCGGACGAGGAGTCGCTTGGTCTCCCACTTGTCGCACAGGGCCAGGGCCGACGGCAGCGGGGTCATGACCGTGGGGATGCCCCGGGCGTCGAGGAGTTCCTTGACGGTGGCGTCCCGTAGCGCGTTCTCGCAGGGCAGGGAGATGGAGACGGCGGCGTCGGCGCCCCACTGAGCGACCTCCCGGGCGAGTTCGGCGGGGGTGACGGCGGCATCGAGCCGGCGGCGCTCGCCGGGGAAGTCGCCGTCGTCCGCGGTGCCGTGCGTGTGGAACAGACAGCTGTCGATGCCGAGCCGGGCCAGGTCGCGGACGCAACGCTGGATGTACGGATCGGCGCGCCGGATCTCCACGGACCGCAGAAAGGCGATCTTCTGCACGGGATTCCGCGTGGCGCCCGTCTGCGTGGGGTGCTGTGCGAGGCTGGGCATGGGGATCAACTCACTTTCACTCGGGAGTCGGCGATCACCTGGCCGGCGAGTCGGCGGGCCTCGTCGACGGACGCGGCGTGTGCCATGACATGCCCGACCCGGCCGGAACTGTCGGCTGGTTCGGGCACCCGCTCTCCGGGACGGATGTCGATCCGGCTGTGCGTTCCGGGCACCTCGGGGATGACGACCTCCTCCACCACCCCGGCCCGGTCGGGCAGCAGGAAGCGGAGCGCGGCCGCCGCGTCGCGGGTCGGGGCGATGTGCGGTGGCTGCCCGGTCACGACCCGCAGATAGGCGGCCGCTTCGCTCACGCCGGTCGCGGCTTCGACGATCTCGCAGATGTTGTCCCCGGGCAGGCGGGCCCCGGTCTCGATGACGATCGGCGCCCCGCCCGGAGGGATCTTCACCTCGGTGTGGGCGATGCCGTTGCGCACCCCGACGGCCAGCGCGGCACGCGCCGCGGTGTCCTGGACGGCCCGCACCGTGCCCGGATCGAGCCCGGCCGGGCAGGAGTGCCCGGTCTCCACCCGGTATCTGCCCGCCGTGGTGTCCTTGCGGACGACGGGCAGCGGGTAGGGCACGCCGTCGTGCACGACCGTGTCGGCGGAGAACTCCTCGCCGGCCACATAGCTCTGCAGGAGCACCCGGGAGTCCAGCGGCAGACCGTGCGGCTCGGCGCGGGTGAACCGCCCGGCGGCGGCCACCGCGGCGTCGAGTCCGTCCGGGCCCGCCACCACGCTCACCCCCCAGGAGCCGCCCTGCTCGGCGGGCTTGACGACCAGCGGCCACCCCAGCCGCCCGGACGCGGCGACGTCATGGGCCTCTTCAGCGGTGGCGACCACCAGCTCGGCGGGGGTCGGTACGCCCGCCGCACGGAACGCCTCCGCCATGGCGATCTTGTTGCGGGCGGCCTTGGCGCGCAGCGGGTCGTTGCCCGGCAGCCCGAGGCGTGCGGCGAGCAGAGCCGCCAGCGGGGTCAGCAACTCCCAGCAGACCGCCACACCCGCGATGCGATGCGCCAGACAGTACGCCTCCATGTCGTCCAACGCGCGTGCGGTGTCGGCCAGTTCGGTCAGACAGACCCCGGCGAGATGGCGGGTCAGCCAGGGCTCGTAGCCGGCGTGCACCCGCTCGTCGGTGGCCGCGTGCAGGCGTACGCCCAGCCGGGCCGCGGCCTTCACGAGGAAGGGGCCCGCGTTGCCCATGGGCTCGATCACCATCACGCCGGTCAGGTCCGGCTCGTCGCTGCTGTCCACGTGCCCCAGTGGATCGGTCGCGACGGTGCACCGTCCATCGGGCTGTTCTCTGAAAACAACTCGCTGATGACAGCGCCGAGTTGTCCGAAGCCACAACGATGACACCCCGTTGGCGTGGGGGAGTTGGTGCACAACACCGATAGCTTCAACAAAATGTTGCGTGTTCGGATCGGGGGGCACGGTCAACCGAACGGCATGGTGCGAAGGAGTCATCCATCGTGAACAGCCCGCACGACCAGCTCGCCGAGTACATCCGACAGGGCGTCATCCCGCCGTACCAGTACTCGTATCCGCCCCGCTCCACCTACCGCCCGCTGGAGGAGGGCGCCTGGGACGTCCACGACGTATGGGCGAAGGACCTGGCCAACTACCAGGTGCCCGAACTCAACCTGTATCTGCACGTCCCGTTCTGCCGCTACAAATGCGGGTTCTGCAATCTCTACACCGTCATATCCACCGACGAGGACCTGTACGACGCCTACACCGACGCGCTCTGTACGCAGCTCCGCGACCACGCGGAGATCATCCAGGCGCGCCGGCTGCGCACCGTCTACATCGGCGGAGGCACCCCCGCGCTGCTGTCGACCCGTCACTTCGAGCAGATCTTCGGCACTCTCGGCGAGATCTACCCCAACTGGCGTTCCACCGTGGAGGAAGTGGCCCTGGAGGCCACCCCGGACTCCATCGTCGCCGACCCGGACGGCTTCGGGCGGCTGCTCGACCTGGGCCTGACCCGCGCCAACATCGGCATCCAGTCACTGGTCCCGCGGGAGATCCGCGAAGCGGGCCGGGGCCAGGCGGGCGAGGACGTCATCCGCCGGGCCGTCGAGATCGTCCACGACCGCGGACTGCCGGACCTGTCCACGGACCTGATCATGGGGTTCGCCGGGCAGACGCCCGAGACCTGGCAGCACTCGGTGGACGAGCTGGCCAAGCTCGCGCCGACGACGATCTCCACCTACTTCCTCACCGTACGGCCGGACGCGTGGTTCTCCAGGACGGGCGCGTACCAGTACATGTGGAAGCCGGAACTGTACGAGCGCTACGACTACGCCCGTGAGGTGTTCACCGCCCACGGCTACGTACAGGAGGGCTCCGTCCGCTACAAGAAGCCCGGCCGCGGCGGCTACGTCCAGAAGGTCCTCACCTTCCACGGCGTACCCCTGCTCGGCCTCGGTGTCGGCGCCCGCTCCTACACCTCCGTCCTCGACTACATGACCGGCAGCGTCAAGCCGTCCCTGACCGAGGTCGCCGCATACATCGACAACGCCAGGGCCCACCGCCTGCAGCCCACGACGGGGTTCGCCCTCACCCCGGAGGAGATCGTCCGCAAGAGGCTCGTACTCGACAGCTTCGACCTCGACCTGTCCGAACTCGACCGCTTCGGCCTGGACGCGATCGCCCCGGAGGTGGCCGAGATCCTCGACGCCGCCCAGGCCAACGGCCTGGTCCACCGCGTCGGCCCGCGCCGCGTCCAGCTCACGCCCAAGGGCTTCAAGTACCGCGACATCCTCTCCTGGATGTTCTACTCCGACCACGTCAAGGGACTCGACCGCGCGTACTACGAGGGTCTCCACGAAGCCAACGCGCGGGCGCGCAGGAACATGGGCACGCCGGTGCGCATCACGGGGATCGGCACCGGCCGGGAGACCGCGTGAGCGACCTGTTCATCGCCGCGGGCGGCGGCGGGGACCCCGTGGGCACCGCGATCACCGCGGCGACCGTGGGCCGCGTCCTCACCGGCACACCTCTCGGCGAGACCACGATCGCCACGTACGCCTGGGAACGCCTCGAAGTCGACCCCACCCCCGGCCCTCTGGGATGCGTCCATTTCACCGGTCTCGCACTCCAGGCAGGCATACCGGTCATCACACCCATCACGCAGCCGATCGCGCCCGCCGGCTCCACGCTGCCCGACCTGGCCGCGGACCTCACGGCACGCCTGGTCCTGCTCGACCCATGGCAGGGGCTCGCCGCGATGGCCGACCAGCTCCGACGCCTCGTGGACGCCGGACACGACCACGTCCGCATCGTCGACGTCGGCGGAGACATCCTCACGCACGGCGACGAGGACACCCTGTGCAGCCCGCTGGTGGACGCGCTGGTCCTGGCCGCATGCCGGCTCGCCGGAGTGCCTGCCACCGTGTACGTCGCCGGTCCGGGAACCGACGGGGAGATCCCCCAGGCCGACGTCCTGGACCGCCTCGACGGCGAGGCTCTCACCCCCCTCGGGCAGGACGTGGCCGCGATCCGAACGGCCCTGTCCTGGCACCCCTCGGAGGCGTCCGCCCTGTTCGCGGCGGCCGTCGACGGCGTACGCGGACCGGTCCGCACGGTGAACCACCGCATCCTGCTCACGGACGCGTCCGCCCGCATCCACTCCACCGGCCTGGACGAGGCCGTCGCCCACAACACGGTCGCGGCGCACCTGCTCGCCGCGCCGCCGCCGACACTGGAAGCCGCCGCCGACCTGTCGGCCAAACTCACCGGGCTCCACGAGCTCGACCGGGAACGCGTCGGAGCAAGGGAGCCGTCACCGTCGGCCAGGGCCGCCCTGCCCTGGACCGAACAGGCCGCGCGAGAGGTCATCCGAGCGGCGGCACAGGGCGCACCGTACGTCACACTCCGGTTCGCCGCCCGTGCTCTCGGGCTGACATGGCGTCAAATACCGTCTCTGCGCGGGCTGTTGGGTGCCGAGGGGGCGGTGCTTGCCCTGGTCTGACCATGCGCCTAGGGGACGGTTGCCGCGAACCCATACCAAAGCAGTCGAAGCATCCGTACTGCGGCAATCTCCCTTTGAAGTATGACGAGAGGGGACGTGCGGGTACGAGCGTTCAGCCCAACCGACGCTCGGAAGCCGTCCGTCCCCCTCGATGTGACTTTCCCCATTGCGCCGTCCGACCGGCCCCGTGAGTCTCTCGTGGAACACGTGTCCGAAGAACTGTTATCCCGGGCCCGCCGATCGATCTCCCAGGTATCGGACAGCACCGTTCGGCGTCGAGGACAGGGAAGTTTTTGATGAGTACAGAGCGCACGAGGGAGTCGGCGGCACTGGTGATCGCTGCCAGAGGCGGCGATCCGGAGGCTCAGGACGCCCTGGTCAGCGCGTACCTCCCGCTGGTCTACAACGTCGTGGGGCGGGCCCTGAACGGCTCGGTCGACGTCGACGACGTCGTGCAGGACACGATGCTCCGTGCCCTGGACGCGCTGGGCGCTCTGCGCACTCCCGAGAGCTTTCGCTCGTGGCTCGTGGCGATCGCGATGAACCAGGTCCGGGCGCACTGGCACGACCGGCAGTCCGCCCCGGGTGCCGTCGAGGAGGCCGAGGAGCTCGCGGATCCGGGCGCCGACTTCGTGGACCTGACCATGGTGCAGCTCCAGCTGTCCGGCCAGCGCAGGGAGACCGCACGCGCCACGCGCTGGCTGGAGCCGGACGACCGGGGCCTGTTGTCGCTCTGGTGGCTGGAGTGCGCCGGTGAGCTGACCCGGACCGAGGTGGCCGAGGCCCTGGAGTTGTCGCCGCAGCACACGGCGGTCCGGGTGCAGCGGATGAAGGCACAGCTGGAGGCGGCCCGGGTCGTGGTGCGGGCGCTCGACGCACGGCCGCGATGCGGTGAACTGCAGGGCGCGCTGGCCTCCTGGGACGGCCGGCCCTCGGCACTGTGGCGCAAGCGAATAGCCCGACATGCCCGTGGTTGCGGTCATTGCTCCGGGTTGTGGAGCGGGTTGATGCCCGCCGAGGGGCTGCTGGCCGGTCTGGCGCTGGTCGCCGCGACGCCCGCCCTGCTGGACAGCGTCCTCTCCGCCTCCGGCGGGATGGCCCTGGCCGGCTCGGCGTCCCGGCCGGCGCCGTCCGCAGGCCGCGGCACATCGGGCCCCGGATCCGGTCACCATGGCGGGCGCGGCCGCGCGGCCTCCCGCAGCGAGGCCCGCCGACGCCGACGCAACCGGCGCCGAGCCGTCGGCGGTGCCGTCGTGGCGGCCTGTGTGGCGGGCGGCGGCCTCTGGTACCTCGACACGGAGCCCGGGACCGGCACCGAGGAGGCGGCTGCCTCGCGGACCGCCGGCGCTCCCGCCGTGGACCTCGCGGAACCCAGCCCCGTCAAGACATCCCCGTCGCCTTCGAAGTCACCGTCGCCGTCCGCGTCGCCCTCGAAGAAGGCGACGCCCTCCAAGTCCCCACGCCCGACCAAGAAGAGCGTGCCGGCTCCCCGGCCGCCCACGCGGCCCACGCGGACCGCGTCCAGCACCCCGCAGACCCAGGCGGCCCCGACGGGCGACGTCGCGCAGGTGGTCGCGCTGGTGAACAAGGAACGGTCGGCCGCCGGATGCGGCCCGGTCTCGGAGGACCCGCTGCTCAACAAGGCCGCCCTGGGCCACTCCGAGGACATGGACGCCCGCGACTTCTTCGACCACACCAACCCCGACGGCGCCGACCCCGGGCAACGCATCACCGCCGCGGGCTACACCTGGTCCACGTACGGGGAGAACATCGCCATGGGCCAGCAGACGCCGGAGGCGGTGATGGAGTCCTGGATGAACAGCCCGGGCCATCGCGCCAACATCCTCAACTGCTCGTTCAAGGACATCGGCGTGGGCGTCCACAAGGCTTCCGGCGGCCCTTGGTGGACCCAGAACTTCGGCACGAAGCAGTGAGACGGACCGCCCGGCGCCGGCGGCCGCGGGACTCGTCGACGAAGGACTGGACGGCGCCGCCCTCTACCTCAGCTGTGTCGTCTCCAGCAGGGCCCGGGCCATCAACCGTGCGGGCCGCTCGGTGTGTTCGGCGACGCGGCGGAAGGTCTCCTGGGCGGGGCGGGCCGGCCAGTCGGGGGGAAGGTGCCGGGCGGGGAGCCGGGGGTCCGTGCGGATGGTCCAGAGCCATTCGCTGACCAGCCGCAGCCGGGTTCCGATCGGGTCGTCGCCCGGTCCGGCGTCCAGGAGGGCGGTCCACCGCTTGTCGAAGGTGACGTACCGAGCGGCGATGCTCTCCAGGTCCCAGGCGCCGTGGATCATCTGCGCGATGTCGGTGGCGTCGTCCGCCTGGGCGTGGAAGATCTTGACGTGGTCGGCCAGACCGAGCTCCGCGACCACGGCGGCGACGTCGACCTTCCCCGGGGCGATCCACAGCCCGCTGTAGAGCGCGCCGAACCCGGACCAGGTGAGCCGGGAACGCAGGTCGTGGCGCTGGCGCTTCCAGGAGTCGGGCAGCGAGAACCCGAGCAGGGTCCAGGAGCCGTCCCAGTCGTCGTTGACCGCGCCCTGA
The DNA here is from genome assembly GCF_001270495.1 of Streptomyces viridochromogenes. Classification (GTDB taxonomy): domain Bacteria; phylum Actinomycetota; class Actinomycetes; order Streptomycetales; family Streptomycetaceae; genus Streptomyces; species Streptomyces viridochromogenes_A. Next base: position 15,353 of record NZ_LGUR01000239.1, on the reverse strand, counting down.
TGCCAGATGCGGGTGCGGCCGTCCTCCAGGACACGGCTCGCCTGCGGGGTCAGGCCGAAGAACATCTTGCGGCCCTCGCGCTGGCGCCGCAGCAGGCCGCGGTTGACCATCCGGGTGAGGGTCGAGCGCACGGCCTGCTCACCGACCCCCACGCGTCCGAGCACGTCGATGATGCTGCCCGAGTAGACGCACAGGTCGCCTTCCGCCAGGACGTGGTTGCCGAAGAAGGTGAGCATGAGCGACTGGGGGCGCTGCTGCGGCCCCTCTGAGCTGCCCTGGGCGTCCAGGATGTCGTCGTCCTCCACGGTGCACAGCGTACGACCGCCCACCGGCGGCGCGGTGGGCGGTCGTACCCCGTCACCGCCGGTCGGCGGGGTGGGCAAGGTCGTACGGCCGCGGATACGCGGTGGGGCGGTACGGCACATAGCGTGTGGGTGTCGTCGGATCGGCCTTCGTGGCACGGGAGTTGAGGGACTCCGGGTCGGTGCCGGTCCACCTGCCGGTGGTAAGGCGGTCCTCCAGCGTGTGCAGGGCCGAGAGCTGTTCGGCGGGGCTGAAGGTGCAGTGCCCGGCGTTGTCCGTGTACGCCTGCCGCAGCAGCGGCGCCGACCCGGCGGCGGTGACGGCCCGCTTCAGGGCGCTCTCCGTCTGGACGGGGACGAGGGCGTCACCGATGGTGTGGACGGAGAGCTGCGGCTTGGTCAGCCTGCCCGTGAAAGAGCTCGTGCGGCTCATCCAGTCCACGGCGGCCGGGTCGGCGCTGATCCGCGGGGCGCGGTTCAGGGTGGCGAGGTCGGCGCGCAGGGACAGCCCGGCCTTCCGGTACAGCTCGGTGACCTCCTTGCGGACGGACGACCCGCCGAGCAGCCGTGCGTAGTCGACGCCGGTGTTCCAGGACATGTTGCCGCCCGCCCGGACCTCGGACTCCTGCCGCCGGTTGAACGCGGCGACCTTCAGCAGCCCCTTGACGGCCTCGTACTGGTTGGCCTGCTGGGCGTCCCAGTCGGCCGCGGCGGGCCTGGTCTGCGTGGGCTGGTTCCAGACGGGGATGTTGTGCAGGGCGGCGGCGAGGGCGATACGCGCCCGCCCCTCGGCGGTCGTCTGCGCCGAGTCGACCACAGCGGTCAGAGCGTCGGCCGCGTCGGCGGCGGCCGCCTGGTCGGCGATGTTCACCAGGGGGACGTCGGAGCCGGGCGCGAGGAGCGTCTTGAGGGCGAAGACGGGATCGAGGGTGTTGTTCCAGTTGGCGATGCCGCCGTGGACCAGGCCGCACAGCGAGATCGAACCGTCGATCCGGTCCGGGCTGCGCTCGGCGATGGCGGTGGTGACGAGCCCGCCGTACGACCGCCCCCACGCGATGGTGCGGGAGGCCGTCCCGAAGCGCTCGGTGAAGGCGTTCAGGGTGGCGAGCTGGTCGGGAACCGCGTCCGTCACCGCCCAGCCGGTGGTGGCGTACGAGGAGCCGATCAGGGCGTAGCCGTTCCGCAGGAGCAGGGCCTTCGTGGCGTCGTCCGGGGCGACCTGGGCGGGGTTGGCCGGGCCGGTCGCGTAACCGTGGCTGAAGAGCAGGACGGTGCCGTTCCAGTGGGCGGGCACGTCCATCATGTACGTGGCGCCCGAGGGGAGCCGGCCGTCCACGTGGGTCGTGTCCGCCGCGGCGGCGGCCGAGGTGGGCAGCGCGGTGGCGGCGAGCAGAAGGGCTGCCGCACAGGCGGTGCGCGTTCGGGTCCGGGTCCGGCGGCGGGTCCGGGTCCGGTGTACTTCCGCCTCGGGGGTCGCGGTGTCGGCCGTCATGCGGAGATCTCCTGGGCGTGGGGGGCGTCGGTGCCTTCGGTCGTCGGTCCGGAGAGGGACGTACGGCTGGTTTCGCGGACGAACCAGACGGTCAGGGCGGTGATGAGGGAGCCTCCGCAGATCAGCAGGGCGACGGGGGTGCCGTTGCCGCTGCCGGCCACCAGGCTTCCGGCGATCATGGGGGAGAAGCCGGCGCCGATGAGGGTGGCGCCCTGGTAGCCGAGGGAGGCGCCGGTGTAGCGGACCCGGGTGCCGAACATCTCGGTGAGCAGGGCGCCCAGCGGGCCGTACATCATGGACTGGGCGATGCCGTGGCCGAGGACGACGGCGAGGATCAGCAGCCCGGGCGACCTGGAGTCGACCAGGGCGAGGACGGGGAAGGCGAGCGCGGCCGAGGCGACGGCTCCGGCGAGGACGACCGGGCGGCGGCCGACGCGGTCGGAGAGCGCGGAGGCGCAGGGCAGGACGACCAGCGCGACGCAGGCGGAGACGGTGAGCGCGGTGAGGACCTGTGGGCGGGCGTATCCGATGCCGGTGGCGTAGGCGATCAGGTAACTGGTCAGCAGGGACTGGGCGGTGAAGGCGCCGATGCCGACACAGCAGGCCAGCAGCAGGGGGCGGGGGCGCCGCAGTACGTCGACGATGGGCAGCCGGGCCTCGGCGCGGTCCTTCTTCACCTCGGCGAAGAGCGGGCTCTCGACGACCTTGAGCCGGACGAAGAGGCCGACGCCGAGCAGCACCACGCTCAGCAGGAACGGCACGCGCCAGCCCCAGGCCGTGAACTGGTCCCTGGGCATGGCGACCACGAACGTCACGACGAGCGAGGAGAGCAGGGAGCCGAGCGGGGCCCCCATCTGCGTGAAGCTCGACCACAGGCCGCGGCGCCGCTCACCGGCGTGCTCGACGACCATCAGGGTGGCGCCGCCCCATTCACCGCCGATGGCGATGCCCTGGACGACGCGCAGCGTGATCAGCAGGACCGGCGCCCAGACGCCGATCGTGTCGTACGTGGGCAGCAGGCCGATGAGGAAGCTGGCGCCGCCCATCAGGCCCATGGTGAGCAGCAGCATCGACTTGCGGCCGAGCCGGTCGCCGAAGTGCCCGAAGACGATGCCGCCGAGCGGGCGGGCGACATAGCCGGCGGCGAAGGTGCCGAACGCGGCGATGGTGCCGACGGCGGGGTCGGCGCCGGGGAAGAACAGCTCGCCGAAGACCAGGGCGGCGACGGTGCCGTAGACGAGGAAGTCGTAGAACTCCACGGCGGTACCGAGCAGCCCGGAGAGGGCGACCCGGCGCAGTTGCCGGGCGCTTTCGGGACTGGACGGTGACGGTGATGCGACGGGGGACGAGGGCATCGCGGTCTCCCTTGACCGGGGGAAGGACACCGCGAAGGTAGGCTCTCTGGTGACCGTCGTCAAGAAAGTGCACAACATTGGGCCGAAGTCCGGCCACGGCCAAGAGCGGGCAGATCAGGGCAGATCAGAAAACCGCAGGGGGCACGCACCCCGGCAGGGCGTCAGACCGGTGTCACTTCCAGCCGAAACGGCGGTCCACCACCGCCGCGAACTCCTCCAGGGTCAGCACCGCGTCCCCGTTCTGGTCGGCGGCGTCGAAGAGCGCGGAGGAGGCGTCCTCGTCTCCCACGGCCCAGAGCGGCAGATCTCCCGACGCGGCCAGCGACGGGCCCTTCGACCGCAGCGCGCTGATCACCTCCACGCGGGTCAGCGTCCCGTTCTCGTCGAGGTCGAGCGCCTCGAACAGCTTTCTGGCCTTGTCACTCATCGTGTTCATCCCCGTTCCTGTCGTCGGCAGGTGAGCCGACGTACCCCGTCACCAGAAGAGAACGCTCCCACGCCCCTCCGGGTTCCCTCCATCGACGGACTCATGACCGCACCCGCGTCACCGGCGGAGCCGGGTGCGAGCGATCAGCCACATCAGATAGGGCGCGCCGACCGCCGCCGTGAGCACGCCCACCGGCAGCTCGACCGGCGAGAACAGCCGGCGGGCGAGCAGGTCCGCGACGACGACGATCGCGGCGCCGGTCAGCGCGGAGGAGAGCAGCGGAATCTGGGCGGTGCGGGTCAGTCGGTGGGCGATCTGCGGGGCGAGCAGCGCGACGAAGTCGACCGGTCCCGCGGCGCCGGTCGCCACCGACGCCAGCACCACGCCGAGTGCGGTCAGACCCAGCCGGACCGGACCGAGCCGTACGCCCAGTGCGGTCGCCGTGCTGTCGTCCAGGGACACCATGCGCTGGGCGTGCGCCGCCCACAGCAGCGCCGGGACCAGGACGGCGAGGACCAGGGCGAGGGGCGCGGCCTGGTCGTAGCCCCGGCCGTTGAGCGAACCGGTCAGCCACACCTTGGCCTGCTGGGCCACCAGGTAGTCGCCCTTGGTGAGGAACAACCGGGTCAGCGAGCCGAGCGCGATCGAGACACCGATCCCGACGAGGACGAAGCGCGTGGCGTGCAGCCCGCCCCGCCAGGCGAAGACGTAGACGAGCGCGGCGGCCGACAGTCCGCCCGCCACCGACACGTACGGCAGCAGGGCGTACGACGTGATCCCGAACGTCATCGCGGTCACCGTCGCCGCGCCCGCGCCATGCGTGACGCCGATGACGTCCGGGCTGGCGAGGGAGTTGCGGGCCACGGTCTGGATCAGCGCGCCGGAGACGCCGAACGCGGCGCCGACCAGCAGACCCGTCACCAGCCGGGGGAGGCGCAGGGTGCCGACGACCAGTTCGTCGGGGCTCGGCCGGCCGAGCAGTACCCGCACGACCTCCGTGGGGGAGACGTACGACTCGCCGACGGACAGGGACACCACGACCGTCACCGCGAGTACGGCGGCCAGCAGCACCGCGACGGCACACGCCCGGCGGTGCAGCAGGAAACTGCCGCCCCGCACGCGGACCACGGTGTACCCGGCGGGGCGAAGACGCCGTGGGGCGGGGCTGGTTCGTTCAAGAGGCAGGGTCACGCCGCCACCGTCGCCTTCCTCCGTACCAGCGCGACCAGGAAGGGCACGCCGAGCAACGCGGTCATCACGGCCACCGGCACTTCCGAGGGCGCGAAGACGACCCGGCCGAGCACGTCCGACACCAGGATCACCACGGGACCCAGCAGGGCCGACAAGGCCAGCACCCATCGGTGGTCGGCCCCGACCAGAGCCCGCGCGATGTGCGGGACGGCGAGTCCGATGAACGCGATCGGACCGGCGGCCGCGACGGCGACCCCGGTCAGCAAGGTCGCGGCGAGCGCGCCGACGGCCCGCAGCAGCGCGACCCGGTGGCCCAGCCCCCTGGCCACGTCGTCGCCGAGAGCCAGGGCGTCCAGCCCCCGCGCCGTCACAGCGACCAGCAGCAGCCCGACGAGGACGAACGGCCAGGTCCGCGCGACGACTTCGCCGTCCCGGCCGGCGATCGAGCCGACGTCCCAGAACCGGAACTCGTCCAGGGCGCGGGCGTCGGTCGTGACGATGGCGGAGACCACCGAGGCGATGAAGGCGTTCATCGCGGCCCCGGCCAGCGCCAGTTTGACGGGCGAGGCGCCGCCGCGTCCGCTGCCCGCCACGGCGTACGCGGCCACCGCGGCGATCCCCGCTCCGGCGAACGCGAACCAGATGTACCCGGCGGGCGAGTGCACCCCGAGGAACGCGATCGCGCAGACGACCCCCAGCGAGGCGCCCTGGCTGACGCCGAGGACGCCGGGCTCGGCGATCGGGTTGCGGGTGATGCCCTGCATGACCACCCCGGCCACCGCGAGGGCGAGTCCGACCAGCACGCCGATGACCGTGCGGGGGACGCGCAGCGCGCGCACGATCTGCGCGTCGTCGCCGTCGCCGCCGTGCAGCAGGGCGTCGAACACCTGGGCCGGGGGAATCTGCCGGCTGCCGAGGGCGAGGCTCAGCAGGACGGCGAGGAGCAGCAGGAGCACGCCCGCGAGCGTCCAGGCGACACGACGCCGGGTGGCACGGGACATGCGGTTCCTTCTGCTGTTTCTCTTGTGCTTCGCTTGCTTGCTGACGCGCGCGCCTACTTGGTGAGGTACTTCTCCAGGTCCCCGAGGACCTCGTCGGCCGCCGTGACGCCCAGACCCAGGTACCAGGTCTCGTCCGGAACGTCGTACGCGTGCCCGGCCTTGACCGCCTTGAGGTTCTTCCACAGCGGGTTGCCCTGCGCACGGGACTTGTCGGTGGCCTTCGCGTCGCCGTACACGCCGGTGAAGATGTAGTCCGCGTCGGCCTGGTCGATGTTCTCGGCGCTCACCTCGGCGGCCAGGTCCTCGATGTCCTGGTTCTTGGGGCGCGGGATGCCGGCGTCCTTGAGGATGGTGCCGATGAAAGAGGCGTTGGCGTAGAGCCGGATCACCCCGTCGGGCAGGTAACGCACCATCGACACGGTCGGCTTGTCGGCGCCGAGCTTCGCGTCGAGTGCGTCGACCTTCTTGTCGTACGCGGCGAGCTTCGCCTTGGCCTCGGCGGTCTTGTCCAGGGCCGCGGCGTTGAGGAGGTAGTTCTCCTTCCACGTGAAGCCCGGACGGATGGAGAAGACGGTGGGCGCGATCTGCGACAGCTCGTCGTACTTGTCCGCGGCACGCAGCTGGCTGCCGAGGATCAGGTCCGGCTTGAGGCCGGCGATCGCCTCCAGGTTGAGGTTGTTGATGGTGCCGACGTTCTTCGGGGTGCCGGCGTCCTTCTTCAGATAGGAAGGCAGTTCGGGGGAGCCCTCGGTGGGGGCGAGGCCGACCGGCTTGACGCCGAGGGAGACGACGTTGTCCAGCTCGCCGACGTCCAGGACGACGACCCGCTTGGGCTGGGACTTGAGGACGGTCTCGCCCATGGCGTGCTCGATGGTGCGCGGCCACTGGCCAGGCTGGGCGTCCGTGCCCATCTCGGCGGTCTTCTTCGCGGCGGAGGCGAAGTCCTTGCCGCCCTTGGCCACGTCCTTCTTGTCGCCGGCTCCGGCCGGCGAACCCGCGTTGTCCGCGCCGTCGTTGGAGCCGCCGCAGGCCGCGAGCGACAGCGCGGCGGCGACGGCGAGAGCGACGGCGGCTGTGCCGCGGCGCCGGTGAAGCATGACAGGCTCCCTCATGGTGCACAGTGGTCAGCCGTTAGGCCAGCCTCACCTTATCCAGATGTTCTCCATGCCTCGCACACGGGGTCTGTGTGGTTCCTGTCACGGTCCTGTGATGCGGGCGTGTGCCGTCCTCGGCGCCCTGACCTGCCAGGACGCCGAGGAAGGGCAGGCTGGTCGTCAGGCCGGCGAGCAGGCCGAGTCGTTGAGCGTGAAGGCCGAGGGGTTCGGGTTCGTGCCGCCCTTCGTGGCCGTGAAGCCCAGGGTGACCGAACCGGCCGGGGCGATCGTCGCCGTGTACGACGCGGAGGCGACGCTCACCTGGGCCCCGCTCTGCGTCGCGGTGCCGCCCCACAGGTTGCTGACGCGCTGGCTGTCCGGGAAGGTCCAGCGCAGTGTCCAGCCGTTGATCGCCGAACTGCCGGTGTTGCGGATGACGACCTCGCCCTGGAAGCCGCCCGGCCATTCGTTGGTCACCCGGTAGGCGACCCCGCATGTCGCCGACGAACCGCCGGACGACGTGGTGACGGCCACCGTGCCCGAGCGCGGCGAGCGGTTGCCGGCGGCGTCGCGCGCGTACACGGCGAAGGTGTAGGAGGTCTCCGGGGCGAGACCGGTGACGGTGGCGGAGGTGCCGGTCGTCGTGGTGGCGGCGGTCTCGGTCCCGCTGCCGACGCGGACCACGTCGTAGCCGGTGACACCGTTGGCGTCGGTGGCGGCGGCCCACTTCAGGGTGACGGACGAGGACGTCACGGCGGACGCGGTCGGTGTCCCGGGGGCGGTCGGGGGAGTGGTGTCACCGCCGGAGGAGGCGTAGATGTCGGCCTCCTCGGACGTGGCGGCGATGCCGTTCACGCCGTGGAAGACGCGCTCGCCCCAGGAGCTGAGCCGCGCGGGGTCGAAGCCGATCGCCAGGTCGAGGATCGGGTCGGTGTTGCCGCTCCAGGACCAGGCCAGGTAGCCCAGCCGGAGCTGCTGGGCGACGGCCATCATGGTGTCCTCGTCCGGGTCGCCGTACTGGTCGGGCGGGCCTCCGAACTCCCCTATGAGGAGAGGGAGTCCGGCATTGACGAAGGCGTTCAGATAGTCCGTGATCTCCTGCGCGGTGTCGTAGACGCTGTACATGTGGATCGAGAAGATCAGGTTGCCGGTGGGGTCGGCGTCGTACACGGTCTGGGCGTTGGCGCGCATGACGCCCTGCCAGTCCTGGCCCCAGTTGGGCGCGTCGACCATGATCGTGTGCGCGAATCCGGCGTTGCGCAGCTTCTTGACGGCCGCTGTGGTGGGCTCGGTCCAGCCGGCGGGGTTGGTGTTGCCCCAGGGCTCGTTGCCGATGTTGATGATGACGTAGTTCTCCTGGCCGGTGAGCACGTCCTTGAGGCCGATCCAGTAGTCGGCCGCGTGGTCGAGGGTCCCGGCCGCGGCCTCCTCGCCGTAGCCGGTGGTGTCGTGCACCTCCAGCACGCAGATGAGCCGGTTGGCCTTGCACTGCGTGATGACGGCGGCCACGTCCGCGGCGCTGTTCCTGGTCCACCGGTGACCGTCGGAGAGGACGACACGGACGGTGTTGGCACCCAGCGCCTTGACGTCGGCCAGCGACTGCGTCTCGCCCGGGTACCAGGTGTGGGCGTGGTTGACGCCACGCATGACGAAGTCGTTCCCGGACGCCTCCAGCAGCCGTCCGTTCTGGATGTGCAGGCCGGTGGCGGCTGCCTGGGCAGGTGTGGCGAAGGACAGCAAGGGGACGAGCAGACCCAGGAGGGCGGCCACGACGGCGGCCACTCGTGGGGTGGTGCGGGTGCGGGATCTCATGGCGGCTCCGTAGGGTGGGATGGGGTGACGGTGCGTCAGGAGGACGCGGCGCGCGCCGTGCACGTGACAGTCGCCGACGGAGCGCCGGCCGTTGCCGGGGCACTGGCGATGAATCCGAAGCGCGCGCTCGCGCCGGGCGCCAACGTGCCGTTCCACGACACGTCGGTGACGGTCGCGGTGCCGTCGGCGCCGGTGCTGAGGGTGCCGTTCCAGAGCTGGGTGAGGCGGGCCCCGTCCGCCGGTACGACCGTCGCGGTCCAGCCCGAGACGGTGGCGGCGGACGCGTTGGTCACCGTCACCTCCCCCTGGTAGCCGCCCTGCCAGGAGGAGACGGCACGGAACGACGCGGTGCAGGCGGGAGGGTCGCCGGGGTCGCCGGGATCACCAGGGTCTCCGGGATCCCCCGGGTCCGCGTCGAGGAGCGCGGCCAGGGCCGGATACCAGCGGGCGGCGATCTTCTCGTCGCCCGAGGCGCTGGGGTGCACGCCGTCGTAGGTGTCGGTGGCCGTGTCGAAGCCCGTCCACTGGTCGACCACGGTGACCGGGGAGCGGGCGGTGCTCGTCGCCCCGGCCCAGTCGGGGATCCGCGCGTTGAAGTCGACGACGCGCCGGGCGCAGGCGGCGCACTGGCTCGGGTTCATGGGGATGAGCTGCGCGACCAGGACCTTCATGTCCGGGTTGCTGGCCCGCATCTGCTCAACGAGCTTGGTGTAGGCGGCGAGTATGCGGTCGGGGGCGATGCTGCTCCACACATCGTTCGTACCGAAGTGCATGACAACGATGTCCGGAAGCGTGGAGGCCAGCCGACCCGGAAGCAGGTTCTGGTCGGCCGCGTTGGTCACCAACTCGCCGCCGTGGCCTTCGTTGTCACCGTCGTGCGCCTGGGCGCAGCCCTGGTGGCTGAGGGTGCCGACGAAGTCGATGTCCGTATGGCCGCTGCTCCGGAGCCTGTTCCAGAGCAGTGCGCGCCAGCAGCCGGGCGAGCCGGTGATGGAGTCGCCGAGCGGCATGATGCGTACGGGCGCGGCGGGAGTCGCCGCGGCCGGAGCGGCGGTGTGGGCGGCTGCGGCGCGCGGTGCGAGTGTCACGCCGACGGGCAGGAGCAAGGTGCCCAGCAGGGCGAGCAGCGGAATGATCCGCAAGGGTAAGTGGCGGGTGCCGCGCATGGTGTTCCCTTCCCTGGCTGCGTCCGTCAGCGGCTGCAATTGTCAGTCGCGCTCCGCGCACGGGGTGGGAGCGCTCCCACAAAACATCAAGCCATTGTTGTCATTGACGCGTCAAGAGGTGGGGGGCAGGACTGAGATGCTGTCAGTCCGAGCACGGTCCCCTCAAGGAGGCGCCCATGTCCGAGCCGTCCGTCCTTGCCGCGCTGGTGTCGGCGTTGCGAGGTGGATCGATCGAAGTCGTCGACCTCACCTCGCCCTTGTCGTCGTCGACACCGGTGATCCAGCTGCCGCCCCGGTTCGGGCAGAGCGCCGCCTTCGAACTGGAGGAGATCAGCCGGTACGACGACCGGGGCCCCGCCTGGTACTGGAACAACTTCCGCAGCGGCGAGCACACCGGCACCCACTTCGACGCTCCGAACCACTGGGTCACCGGCAAGGACCTCACCGACGTGGCCTCGGTGCCGGCCCGCAGGCTGATCGCGCCGGCGGCGGTGCTGGACTTCAGCGCCGAGGTCGCCAAGGACCCCGACTTCCTGGTCGAGGTCGGCCATGTGAAGGCATGGGAAGCGGAGAACGGCCCCTTGCCCGAGGGCGGTTGGCTGTTGCTGCGCACCGGCTGGGACGCCCGCTCGCACGATCAGGAGGCATTCCTCAACGCCGACGAGAACGGCCCGCACACCCCCGGCCTGTCGGCGGAGTGCGCCCGCTGGGTGGCCGAGGAGTCGCCGGTGATCGGCCTCGGCGTCGAGACGGTGGGCACGGACGCCGGGCGCGCGCACTCCTTCGAGCCCGCCTATCCCTGCCACTCCTACCTCATGGGCAGTGACAAGTACGGCCTGACGCAGCTCCAGAACCTCGCCGCGCTGCCGCCGACCGGCTCCGTCGTCATCGCGGGACCGCTGCCCATCGTCAGCGGCTCCGGGGCCCCCGCCCGCGTGCTGGCACTGGTGGAGAGGGAGCGCTCATGAAGGTCGCGGAAGCGGTGGGCCGGGCGCTGTGCGCGGCCGGGGTCGACCAGGTCTTCGGGGTGGTCGGGTCGGGCAACTTCCACGTCACGAACGCGATGGTCGCGGCGGGGGCGCGATTCGTCGCCGCCCGCCATGAGGGCGGCGCGGCGACGATGGCCGACGCGTACGCCCGGACCAGCGGCACGGTCGCGGTGGTGAGCGTGCACCAGGGGCCCGGCCTGACGAACGCGATGACCGGGATCGCGGAGGCGACGAAGAGCCGTACGCCGCTCGTCGTGCTCGCGGCGGAGGTGACCGAGCCCAGGTCCAACTTCTACGTCGACCAGGAGACGTTGGCCCGTGCGGTGGGCGCGGTTGCGGTTCGGGTCACGTCGGCGGAGGAAGCGGTCGGGCAGGCGTGTGCGGCGGTCGGGCTGGCGGTGCGGGAGCGGCGTACCGTCCTGCTCAACCTCCCCCTGCCGGTGCAGGCGCTGGAGGTGCCCGACGGCGCTCTGGCCCAGGCGGCGCCACCGCCGCGACGGGCCGCGGTCGAACCGGACGCGGACGAGGTGGCCGCGTTGTCCCGGTTGCTCGGGCAGGCCCGGCGGCCCGTCTTCGTGGCCGGCCGCGGAGCACGCGGGGAGGGGTGCCGCGAAGCCCTGGAGGCGCTGGCCGAGTGCCACGGCGCGCTGCTGGCGACCTCGGCCGTCGCCCGCGGGCTCTTCCACGGCAACCCCTGGTCCCTGGACATCTCCGGCGGCTTCGCCTCGCCCCTGGTCTCCGAACTGATCCAGGGCGCGGACCTGATCGTCGGCTGGGGCTGCGCCCTCAACATGTGGACCATGCGGCACGGCCATCTGATCGGCGCCGACGCCACCGTCGTACAGGTCGACGACGACTCGTCGGCGCTCGGCGTGCACCGTCCGGTGCACCTCGGTGTCACGGGCGACGTCCGCCGCACCGCGCGCCGGGTGTCCGAGGCGGATGACGAACCGCGGCAGGGCTACCGGACCCCGGAGGTCGCCGCGGGCCTCGCCGCCCGTGTGCGCCTGCGTGACGTGCCGTACGAGGACACGAGCACCCGGGAGCGGATCGACCCGCGGACGCTGAGCATCGCGCTCGACGACATCCTGCCCGCGGCGCGGGTGGTCGGCGTGGACTCCGGGAACTTCATGGGCTACCCGAGCGCCTACCTGTCGGTGCCGGACGAGAAGGGCTTCTGCTTCACGCAGGCGTTCCAGTCGATCGGGCTGGGCCTGGCGACCACGATCGGGGCGGCGCTGGCCCAGCCGGACCGTCTGCCCGTGGCGGCGCTCGGGGACGGCGGTGCGCTGATGAGCGCCGTGGAGCTGGACACCGTACGGCGGCTCGGGCTGCCCATGGTGGTCGTCGTGTACGACGACGAGGCCTACGGCGCCGAGGTGCACCACTTCGGCCCCGACGGGCACCCGCTCGACACGGTGCGCTTCCCGCCGACGGACATCGCGGCCGTGGGACGGGGCTATGGCTTCGAGGCGGTGACCGTGCGGACGCGGGCCGACCTGAAGGCCGTGGCGGACTGGGTCGCCGGGCCGCGATCCGCGCCCCTGCTCATCGACGCCAAGGTGGTCGCCGATCACGGGTCCTGGTGGCTGGAGGAGGCGTTCCGCGGCCACTGAGCAGGGGAGGAAGGGGTGCAGGCCGAACGCCGACCCGCCTGTCGGCACCGCATTGCCGGCAGACGGGTCAGCGACGGCTGGGCGGGATCAGACCGCCGGTGCCGGGAAGGTCGGGTACTCCACCCCGGAGACGTGCTGGACGACGCGGATGACCTGGCAGGAGTAGCCGAACTCGTTGTCGTACCAGAGGTACAGGATCGCGTTGTCGCCCTCCACCTTCAGCGCGCCGGCGTCGACGATCGAGGCATGGCGCGAGCCGATGAAGTCGCTGGAGACCGCGTCGGGGGCCGTGATGAAGTCGATCTGGCGGCGCAGCGGCGAGGTCAGCGACACGTCGCGCAGGTGGTCGAGGACCTCCTCGCGGCTGGTCTCGCGGGCGAGCTGGAGGTTGAGGATCGCGATGGAGACGTCCGGCACCGGGACCCGGATCGAGCTGCCGGTGATCCGCGCCTTGAGGTCGGGCAGCGCCTTGGCGACGGCCGAGGCGGCGCCGGTCTCGGTGATGACCATGTTGAGCGGCGCACTGCGGCCGCGGCGCTCGGACTTGTGGTAGTTGTCCAGCAGGTTCTGGTCGTTGGTGAACGAGTGGACGGTCTCCACGTGGCCGCGCAGGACGCCGTACTCGTCGTCCATGGCCTTCAGCGGCGGGACTATGGCGTTCGTGGTGCAGGACGCGCAGGACAGGATCTGCTCGTCCGGCTTGAGGGTGTCGTGGTTGACGCCGTGCACGATGTTCGGGACGTCGCCCTTGCCCGGCGCGGTCAGGACGACCTTGTCGATACCGGGGCGCAGGTGCGTGGACAGGCCCTCGCGGTCGCGCCACTTGCCGGTGTTGTCGATGAGGATGGCGTTCTTGATGCCGTACGCCGTGTAGTCGACCTCGCTCGGGTCGTTGGCGTAGATCACCTTGATCGCGTTGCCGTTGGCATTGATCGTGCTGTTGGCCTCGTCGACGGTGATCGTGCCCTGGAACTGGCCGTGGATGGAGTCACGGCGCAGCAGCGAGGCGCGCTTCACGATGTCCTGGTCACCGCCGCCGCGTACGACGATGGCCCGCAGCCGCAGGCCGTTGCCCGAGCCGGACTTCTCGATCAGCAGGCGGGCGACGAGTCGGCCGATGCGTCCGAAGCCGTAGAGGACGACGTCGCGTCCCTCGCCGCCCTCGATCTTGTTGGCGCCGGTGGCCCCGGCGACGGCCTCGGCGGTGAACGCCTCCACGGACAGACCGCGGTCGTCGCTCTTGTACGTCGCGGCCAGCATGCCGATGTCGATCTGCGACGGGCCGAGGTCGAGCGCGGTGAGCGCCTGGAGGAACGGCAGCGTCTCGGTGACCGAGAGCTCCTCACCGGCGATCTGCCGGGCGAACCGGTGCGTCTTCAGGATGCTGACCACCGACTTGTTCACCAGGGAGCGGCTGTGGAGGAGGACGGTGACGTCCCGCTCCCGGTGCAGCTTCCCGATGAGCGGGATCATCGACTCCGCGATCTCCTCGCGGTTCTTCCAGTTGGTGAACGAGTCGTCGTTGACAGTCACGGGCCTATCTTTCGAGCTAGGAGGCGCTCATATGCTAACCATGCGGCACGACGGACCTTCACAGGGGGGTCACGGGTGGGGCGAGATGACCTATATCGTGGTTGTTTGTAGGGAATGCTGAGCGGGGGAGTGATCGGTGGAGCTGGAGCTGCGCCATCTGCGCGTGCTGTGTGCGGTCGCCGACGCGGGGAGCGTGGGCCGCGCCGCGGCGGACCTCGGGTACTCGCAGCCCGCCGTGAGCACCCAACTCCGGCGCATCGAAGGGCACTTCGGTGAGCCGCTGTTCGAACGCGGGCCGACCGGGGTGCGGCCGACTCCGTACGGCGTCGAGGTGGTCGCCCAGGCCCGTGACGTCCTGGGCCGTGCCGCCGCGATCGGACGCCGCCGGTCCCCCGGGTCGAGGCCGGCGCGGCGGACCCTGCGCGTGGCGGCGACGAACTCGCCGATGCTCGTGGGCATGACGGCGGGGCTCCGTGCCCGGCTGCCGGACGTCTCCCTCGCGGTGAGCAGCGTGTACGCCTCCTCACGGATCGTGGAACTGCTGGAGGAGGGGTCGGTGGACGCGGCCATCGCCGCGGACTACCCCGGCAGGGAGCTGGAGCACTCGGACGCGGTGGCCCACCGGGGCATCGTCACCGAGCCGAACTTCGTGGCCCTGCCGTCCCGCCATCCGCTCGCGCACCGGGCGCAGATCGCCCTCGCGGACCTGGCCGAGGAGGCATGGTTCCTGACGCCGGACGACGGGGCCGGATGGCCCGGCGTCTTCCACACGGCCTGCGCGGCGGCCGGCTTCACGCCGTCGGCGGTGCACGAATTCCTGGGCGACCGACTGGAGTTGCAGGGGATGATCGCCGACGGGCTCGGCGTGGCGGTCGTACAGGCGACGACGCGGCCGATCCCGCAGGTCGTCGTCAAGCCGCTGACCGGGACGCCGTTGTGGTGCCGTTATGTGCTGGCCTGGCGGCGTGACGCCGTCGCCGAGGCGACGGCCGACGCACTGCTCCAGTCCGCAACCGCCGCATACCGTGAACTCGTCGCCCAGTCCCCTCACTTGAGGACGTGGGCGGCCCGCACCTGGAGCGTGAGCGGGGCGTAGCCGGTCCGGGGCGAGGGGGCCACTCGGGCATTATGACCGGTCGGCGCAATGTGCTATGTCACACGCCATTGTTGGCGCAGTCGAGCGCTGAGACAGTCCACACACGCCTCAGCACCCGTATCGAGGCGCATCCATCCATGGAGGACTCCAGATGCGCTACCGCTTCGTGCTGCCCAGACACCTGGCCGGCGCGCTCGTCGCATGCGTCACCCTGGCCGGCCTGCTGTCGACGCCCGCGCTCGCGGCACCCGCGGCCGGCACCGCCCCGCCCCCCACCAC
>NZ_LGUR01000238.1 GCF_001270495.1 Streptomyces viridochromogenes | reverse complement strand
GCCCCGCCCCGCTCCTCGTGCCGAGTTCCTTACGCGGCTTCGAGCCCAACCCCACCCAGGGCCCGACCCCCGTCCCCCCACCGCTCCCTGGCGAACTCCCGGCTCTCGACTCACCGCTGCCCGGGGAGGCCCCGGCCTACGGCTCTCCGCCACTTTCTTCGGCACAGAGCCCGGCCCCGGGGGCCCCGCGGCTTCCGGCGCGGGACGTGTCGCCGGGTTCTGGGCCGCTCCCGGCGCAGGACCTGCCGCCGGGTCCGGCGCCGAGCCCGGCTCCGGTTGCTGCGTCGAGTTCCGTGCCGGTCCCGGCTCCGGTCGCTCCGTCGGGTTCCACGCCGAGTGCCGAGCCGAATCCCGCGTCGGGTTCACTGCCGCTTCCGGCGGAGAGCCCTGGTGCGGGTACCTCGCCCATTCCGCCGCAGCAGTCGCCGTCGGGTTCGGTTCCGAATTCGGCTCCCGCCTCTGTTGTGCCGGGTTCCGTGCAGAGCCGTGAACCGGTCCCGGTGTCGATTTCCGCGCCCAGCACCGAGCCGAGTCCCGCGCCGGGTTCCCCGCCGCCCCCTGCGGAGGGTCTGGCTCAGGGTTCCCCGTCGCTTCCGCCCGAGTACTCGCCGTCGAGTTCGGCGCCGACCCCGGCTCCGGTCTCTGCGCCCGGCTCCGAGCCCAACTCAGAGCCGAGTTCCGAGCCGAGTTCCGAGTCGAGCCCCACCCTGGTCCTGCCGCTCCCTGTGCAGAGCCCCGCGCCGAGCTCCCCGCAGGCCCCTGTGCGGAGCCCCGAACCGAGCGCCCCGCCGCTCCCCGCGCACAGTCCTGTCCCGAGCCCCGCGCCGACCCCCGCCCAGCTCCCCGCGGCCCATGACCCCCACGCCACCATCGCCGCCGCCGTGGAGTCCGGTCGGCATGGGGAGGCCGAGGTGTTGGCGGCTCACTATGAGCAGACGGCTCTGCGGGCCCATGGGCCGGCTTCCGAGGCGGCGCTGCACTGGATCGAGGTGCGGGCCGACCTGGCCATGATGGCCGGGGATCCGGTGCGCAGTTGCCGGGCTTGGATGATGGTGGCCTCGGCGCGGCTGTCCGCCGGGCAGGCGCCGGACGCGCCGGCGGTGGAGGCCGCGGTCGACCGGGCCCATCACCAGTGGGGCCAGATCAAGGACGCCGCCCCTGCCCGTGAACTCGGCCCCGCGCTCGCGGAGCTGCGGGGCCGGGTGCCGGGGCGGCGGCGGGGTGCGCTGGAGAATGTCCAACGGCAGCTGCAGCAGCTGCAGACCCAGGCCTGAGCCGCCGCCGCGGACGTCACTGGGTGAAGACGAAGCAGGGGGAGCCCCCGGCGGGACAGGGGGGATGTCCCACCGGGGGCGGCTCGGTGCGGGCCCGTCTCAGGAGAAGGCGGGGACGATGCGCTCGATCGACTGGCCGCCCCTCTTGGCTTGCCGGGCCTTGTTGATCTCGTTGACGAGGTTGTTGGTCAGGGGGAAGTTGGCGTCGCCCCACTTGGAGTTCCACAGGGCGTCACGCGGCGCCTTGGCCATCCTCTCCATGGACACCAGGGCAGGCCGGTCCCAGCGGCCGTTGCCCCAGGCTTTGGGAACTTCGCCCCACTTGGCGAAGCGGAAGGCGTGGGAGCTGCCGCCGTCCTTGTGGTAGACGATCTTGACGTGGTTGCCCTCCATCGGCACCTCGTTGATCGGGTGGGTGCTGTATTTGCCGTGCGCGGAGGCGGCCAGGTAGCGGGGCCGCTCCTCGCCCTGCTTCTGCAAGGCCACGACGGACTCGAAATCGTGGCGGTGCCCGAAGGCGTCGGCGCCGTTCACGACCTGGTCCTTCTCGAAGTAGAGCGCGTAGACGTACGCGCACCAGCCGTGCTGGCACTTCGACTGCGCGTAGGTGTTGGCCCTGCCGAGGTGGCCGTCCCGGCAGCCGCCGGTGATCTTCCCGCTGTTGTTGAGGCCGCCGTTGAGCCGTCCGTTCGCGTCGACCGCCGCGGCCGGGAGGCAGCCGTCCGTGTCGTAGTCGAACAGCGGCATGTACTTCTGCTGGAAGGTGGTCGCGTTCGCGCGAAGGGGCTGCAGGACGGCGGCGTTGGCACTGCCGGTCAGGCCGGCGGTCAGCGCGGTGACGCTGCCCGCGACGACGGCGGCCTTGGCGAGTCGGGACTTTCGCTTGGTCTTGAGTGCCTTGGGCATGCGGGTCTCCTCCAGTTGCTCGGTCTGCCGGGAGTCCGGCGGGCTGAGATCGAGACTGGAGAGCCGAAAGTTGATCAGCACCCCCTCTGACCAGGGCAATCAATTCCGAGGGAACCGGAGGATTGATTGCCGCATCCCCTTTGTCGAGACAATCAAATTCCATGATCATTGCTGATTTGTCCGGTGACGCGCGTCCCGGTGCCTTTCATTTGCCTGCACGTCACCCATGGCGTGCTCAGGCGAAAGGTGCCGCGACGTATCGTCACCGCCCTGACGTCGGTTTCGTCAGCTGTGTGGAGGTACGTGCGCATGGGCCGACCCGAAAGACCCCTGGACCCCGCGGCCGGGCCCATAGCCCGGCTCGCCCATGAGCTCCGCGAGGTGCGCAAGGCAGCCGGCACCCCCTCGTACCGGCGGATGGCCGAGGTGGCCGGGTTCTCCGCGACAACGCTGTCGCAGGCCGCGGGCGGCGAACGGCTGCCGTCCCTCGCCGTCGTCCAGGGATACGTGCGGGCGTGCGGCGGCGACCCCGGCGCGTGGGAGGCCCGCTGGAAGGACGCCGAGGCGGAGGTGTCGGGCGCGGCCCGCGAGGACGACGAGGACGCGGCGCCGCCGTACCGGGGGCTCGCCCGGTTCGAGCCGGCCGACCAGGGGCTGTTCTTCGGCCGGGACCGGCTGGTGGAGGAGCTGCTGGAGCTGGTGTGCGGGCACCGGTTCGCCGCGGTGTTCGGTGCCTCCGGCAGTGGAAAGTCGTCCCTGCTGCGGGCCGGGCTGATCCCCCGCCTCCAGAAGGAGATCGCCGACCGGGGCGGTCCGGCGGTGCTGCGGGTGCTGACTCCCGGGCAACGGCCGGCCGCCACGTACGGCCATCTGCTGACCCCGGCCGAGGACGAGCCGGAGAGCTGGGTGGTGGTCGACCAGTTCGAGGAGGTCTTCACGCTGTGCCGGGACCGGGCCGAACGCGCCCGGTTCGTCGACCTGCTGCTCGCCGCCCGCGACCCCGGGAGCCGGTTGCGGGTCCTCATCGCCGTACGGGCCGACTTCTACCCCCGCTGCGGTGAGCACCGGGACTTGGCGGACGCCCTGTGCGGTGCCGGGCTGCTGGTCGGGCCGATGACGGCGGACGAGCTGCGGGAAGCGGTCGTCAAGCCGGCGCAGCAGGCCGGGCTTCTGGTGGAGCGGGAGCTGACCGCGCGGATCGTGGAGGAGGTCCTCGACGAGCCCGGCGGGCTGCCGATGCTCTCGCACGCCCTCCTGGAAACCTGGCGACGCCGCAAGGGCCGGCTGCTGACCCTCGCCGCGTACGAGGCGGCCGGCGGCGTGCACGGCGCCATCGCGGCCAGCGCCGAGGAGGCGTACGGGCAGCTGACCGCACCCCAGGCGGAGGCCGCCCGGCGCCTGCTGCTGCGGATGGTCGAGCCCGGTCAGGGCACCCCCGACACCCGGCGACCGCTGACCCGGGCTGAGCAGGAGGACTGGGCGTGCCCCGATGTGCCGGCGGTGGTGGAGCGGCTGGCCCGCGCCCGCCTGCTGACCGTCGACGAGGAGGACGCCCAGCTCGCCCACGAGGCGCTGATCAACTCCTGGCCGCGCTTGCACGACTGGATCGAGGAGGAGCGTGAGCGGCTGCGCCACCACCGCCGGCTGACCGAGGCCGCCCGCGCCTGGCTGGAACACGACCGCGACCCCGGCGGGCTGTACCGGGGCAGCAGGCTGGCGCGGGCCGAGGAACTGTTCGGGGCCGACGACGGCACGCTCACGGTGTCGGAGCGGGCGTTCCTCGTCGCCGCGCTGGAGGCGCGTGAGGCCGAGCGGCGGGCGGCGGCGCGGACCGCCCGCAGGTCGCGGGTGCTGGTCACCGCCCTGTCCGCCGTCCTGGCGGTGGCGCTCGTGGTCAGCCTGGCCGCCTGGAGTCAGCACCTCGACAACGAGCGGCAGCGCACCGACACCACCGCCCGCCGCGTCGCCTCCGTCGCCGACTCCCTGCGCACCACCGACCCGCGCGCCGCGATGCTGCTGGGCGCCGCCGCCTGGCGAGTCTCCCCGCTGGCCGAGTCCCGCCGGGCCCTGCTCGGCGCCCTCGCCCAGCCCGAACGGGACACCTTCTCCGATCCCGCGCCCGGCGACACCGCCCTCCGTTTCCTCACCACCTCCGGCCGCGTCCTGCTCAGCGTCGCGGGCCGGACCTGGCGGACGTACGACGTGGCTGCGCATCGCCGCACCGGCTCGGGCCGGCTGCCGGCCGACGCCGCCGAGGTGGTCGGGTTGTCCCCCGACGCCAAGGTGATCGCGCTGTCCGGCCAGGACGGCATCCGGCTGTGGGACACGGTGGCGGGACGCTGGACCGGCGGCGGGCCGTGGCAGGCGTTCTCCGCCGTCGTCGGCGACCGGGCCTTCCTCGTGACCGGCAGCGACGACGAACGGGCCGTCGTCCGCTCCCGCACCGACGGAAAGTCCCTGTTCGAGAGCCCGCAGGTGGTGGATCGCGCGGACATGGCCCCCGACGCCGGCACGGTCGCGGTCTGCCCGGCGGGCGGCCAGGGCGCCACGCCCCAGGTGTGGGACGTCACCCGGCAACGAAAGCTGTCCGGCGAGTGGGCGCAGGACAAGGACGTCTGCGCCGACAACGACGCCACGCTGGTCATGGGCGGCGGGCAGCGGATGGCCGCCGTCTCCCCGGCCGGAGTCCGCGTCTGGAACACCGGGTCGGGAAAGCAGCTGGCCGATCTCTCCGTGCCGGACGTCGGGTACGCCGCCTTCAGCGGGGACGGGAAGTTCCTGGCGGCGGTGGACAGCGCGGAGATCAAGGTGTGGCGGCTGTCGTCCCCCGACGCCCCGGTCTTCCGGCACTCCTTCAACAACCAGTACGTGTACGGCGCCCTCGCGTGGGATCCCACGCACCCCGTGCTGCGCTACCTGGAGTCCGGTACCGTCCACTCCCTCGACGTGTCGGCGGCGGTGACGCCGGACTGGCAGGACGACGGCCTGTCCGGCGTGCGGCTCGCCCCCGACGGCAGGACCCTCGCCACCGCAAAACGCACGAGCACCGGCACCGGCTATAGCTTCCAGCTGCGCGACACTGGCGCCGGCCAGGCCCCACGAACCCTGCCGTCGCCGCCGATGCCCGTGGCCCTCGCGGGCATGGACCCGGTCGTCCCCGGCGACACCCTGGCCCTGACGGCGTTCAGCCCGGACGGTGCGGTCTTCGCGTACGGCGTCTCGGCGCCGGGCCGGGAGGCCGCCCCGCAACGGATCACGATCTGGGACGTACGCCACTCCAGGGTCCGCGAGACCCTGGACCTGGCCACGCCCGACTCGACCGGGCCGCTGATCGACATCGCCCTGGGTGCCGGCGGCCGCACCCTGTACGCCGTGCGCACGCCCACGATAGATGACCTGGCCGACGAGGTCTGGGACACGGCGAGCCACCGCCGCACCTCCGTGGTGACCGGCCTGAACAGCAGCCGCCTGGCCGTCCGCCCCGACGACGGCCTGCTGGTCGGCGACAACCGCGTCGCCCGCCTCCCGAAGGGGCCGGTGGCCGGGAAGGGCCTCGTCCAGGGCGACCAGATCGGCTCCATCGCCTTCAGCGGGGACGGCTCACGGCTGGCCGTGGGCGACGGGACCGGCCGGGTCGCGCTGTGGGACGGGAACCTGAAGCACAAGGCCGGGGTCCTGCGGAACGTCTTCCCGGCCAGGCTCGGCGACACCCCGGAGGGCGTCAGCGCGCTGGCGTTGAGCCCGGACGGCCGCACGCTCGCCGTGGGCGGCAGCTCGGGAACGCTCCAGCTGTGGGACGTCCCCACCCAGCAGCCGCTCGGCGGGCCGCTGCCGACGGCGGGCGAGGAGATCGTCTCGGTGGCGTTCAGCGCGGACAGCAGCACGGTGTACGCGACCGGACTCCATGTGCCGCTCCAGCGGTACGTCGTCGATCCGGAGCGCGTGGTCGAGCGGGTGTGTGCCCGGGTGGGCGGACAGCTGACGCCGGCGCAGTGGCGGACGTACGTGCCGGACGCGCCGTACCGGAAGGTGTGCGGGGACTGACGGGAGGGGCCTTGATTGATTGTTTGCCCCGATGAAAGGGGCTACCAATCAATCCACCGGCTTGTCAGCCTCGTTCGAGCCGTGGCGTGGGCAACCTCCTCCGCTTGCGCCACGGCCCTATGGACACAGGACGGGAGGCTCACCCCATGAAGCCCAAGACACTCATGAAGGCCGGCAGCAGACGCCTCGGCGTCCTCGCCCCCGCCCTGGCCCTTGTCCTGATCCCCTTCTCCTCGGGGACAGCGAGCGCGAACACCAGCCCGGGCTGGGGCGACGACAAGCCCGACGTGATCTGGGACTGCAACAACGGCAAGGCCGACTCCTGCCAATACCACGAGGTCAAGGCGTGGACCCAGCTGGGCAAGCGGCGCCAGGTCGGCAACCCGGTGTACAACTGCGCGGGCAAGAGGGACCTGGACGTCGAACGCTGGTGGACGGCTTCCCGCACCACCTCGTACTCCTTCCAGCAGGAGACGAGCCACGAGGTCAGCGCCGGCTTCTCGGACACGATCTCAGCGGGCGTGAGCGTCAGCTCGTCGCAGACCGAGAAGTGGGAGGTGGGCAGGACCAGCACCACCTCCAACAAGCTCACGGCCCATGTCCCGCCCGGTATGGCCGGCGGGTACTGGTTCGCACCGTACTGGCGCAAGTCCCAGGGCTGGATCGAGGTCCACTACGGCAAGCGTAAGAACGGCCACTACTTCTGGTACTACCCGGGCAAGGGCTCCAGGGGCGTCGAGATCAACACGCCGGTGTTCAACTCGGACAGCGAGATGAAGGGCAAGTGGTACTGGGCGGTCTGGAACTGCTGACCCGGCCGGTCGCGAGATTGCGTGATTCCCATCACCGGAGCGGAGTCGATTGACTACGCTCCGGCGATATGCCGCTCATCCGCGAACTCGACCCCAGTGCCTCGCCGTTGGACTACTACGGCTACGAGCTGCGCCGCAGACGGGAAGCGGCCGGTCTGAGGCTGCGTGACCTGGGCGACGTCGTCTTCTGCACGGGGTCGCTGATCGGCCAGATCGAGACGGCGAGGAAGGTGCCGCAGCGGGAGTTCTCCGAGCGGGTGGATGCGGCGCTGGGGACGGACGGGTTCTTCTCGGGGTTGGTCGGGCTGGTGCTGCGGAGCCAGTTGCCGACGTGGTTCCAGCCGTTCGCCGACATGGAGGCGAAGGCGACGTACATCTCCACGTACCAGTGCCAGCTGGTCTACGGATTGCTTCAGACGAAGGAGTACGCCCGCGCGGTGCTGGCCACGGGTCAGCCGGACAAGCTCGACGAGCTGCTTGCCGCCCGCATGGAGCGCCAGCGCATCCTCAAGCGGGAGCAGCCTCCCGTGACGTTGGTGGTCCTCGACGAGGCCGTACTGCACCGCCCGATCGGCGGCCGGGAGGTCATGCGGGACCAGCTCCTCCACCTGTTGAGCCTCAAGGACGAGCGCTGGATCCGCCTCCAGGTGCTGCCCTTCAGGGTGGGTGAACACGCAAGCCTGGACGGCTCGTTCACCCTGCTCCGCTTCGACGACGACCCGGACGTCATCTACACGGAGGACTTGATCTCGGGCCACATGACGGCCAACCCGGAAACCATCCGCGACGCCGCCCTTCGCTACGCTGGCTTGCAGGGAGCCGCCCTGTCCGTGGAGGATTCGGCGGAACTGATCAAGGGTGTACTGGAGGAGCGTTATGGGCAGCAAACCGGAACTGGTCAACGCCCTGTGGCGTAAGTCCAGTTACAGCGGCAGCACGGGCGGCGAATGCGTCGAGGTCGCCGACCTCCCCACCCTCGTCGCCGTCCGTGACTCCAAGAACCCCGACCACGGCACGCTGACCCTGTCGCCGGAGGCGTTCACGGCGTTTGTGGCGCACGTGGCCGCGCCCTGATCTCAGGGCTTTGTGGAACCTTTACTCAGAGGCGGTCGTTGCCTCAGTGATGGCCCGGATGACCCCGACGAATACCGAGGTGACGTCAATGGCACTGTTCGACCGGCTCAAGGACCAGGCCAAGCAGCTCCAGCAGCAGGTCCAGGGCGGCGGCCACGGTACGACCGGCGGCCAGGGCGGTCACGGCGGCCCGGCGGCCGGCGGCTCGCGCAGCGGCTCGCGGGGCGGTTCGAAGGCCCAGCTGGTGGGCCTGCTGAAGACTCAGCTCGGCTCCCTGAAGACCGAGCTGAAGAGCGGCGCGTACCGGGACGCCAGCATGGCGATGTGCGCCCTGGTCGCGGCGGCGGACGGGCATGTGGACGCCGCCGAGCGCCAGCAGATGGAGTCGATGATCCTCAGCAACGACGTGCTGCAGAACTTCCCGCCGGACCAGCTGCGCCAGCGTTTCAACAAGCATGCGGACCTGTTGACCCGCAACTTCCCGCAGGGCAAGACCGAGGCCATGCAGGAGATCGCCAAGGCCGCCAAGAAGCCCACCGAGGCCCGCGCGGTCGTCCAGACCGGCATCGTCATCGCCGGCGCCGACGGTCACTTTTCCCAGGCGGAGGCGGCGATCCTCAGGGAGGCCTGCGGTGCGCTGGGCCTGTCGCCGGCGGAGTTCCAGCTCTGATCGTGGCCAGATAGCCGCAGCCGCATCCGTAGCCGTGGCCCAGCCACAACCAGACCGTCGGCAGGGCCCCGGAGTTCTCAGGACTCGTCCGGGTTTGGTCATGGGATGCCGTGGAGGGTGCGGGTGCTTTCGGGGTCGGTATGAGCGCGTCGGCCGCTGGCCGTGTTGGTCCGGCCGGCGAGCCGAAGGGTGCCTCGCACGATGTCGCGTAGGGCCGTCATGACCACCGGGGCGTTGTGCCCCCTGGCCCGCGTCCTCGCCGAAGGCAACGTCCTTGGTCCAGTGCACGGCGTTCTCGATGATCCAGTGCCCGCGTGCCCAGGCGGCCGGCTCGGAGGCGCCGGTCTGTCCGGCGGGCAGATCGGTGGCGGCGTAGACGGTTTCCGTGGACCACTTATTCGCCCCGATCTTCCGGCGCTTCCGGCTTCCGGCGCTTCCGGCGGATCTGGACGCCTCATCTGCCCGGCCAGGCTTGGCTGGTTGTCCTTGACGGACAGGAAGTAGTGCGCGTGACCCTCCTTGACGAGGTGGACGGCATGGGCCCGCCGGGCGTGCAAAGCATCCACGGTGACCACGCAGCCGGTCAGGTCGGCGTCGTCGATCTGCTCCAGTAACGGGGCGCACTCGGGTATCGCGTTGGTCCTGGCGCCGATCTCCCGCAGGGCAACGGTGACGGCGTCACTGTGGCGTGCGGCCGACAGGACGAAGACCTGGCCGCCGTCGGGGCTCCAGCGCTACCTGATCGAGCCGTCGAAGGCGATCACGTCGGTGTGCGCGGACCGGCGAGAGCGGTCTGCCCTGGGCGCAGCGGCGAAATGACGTGCCCGGGATGCCGTACCGCGGCGTGTGCGGCGATTGATCCGTCCGGCATTGATTCGCCCTGGTGAAAGGCGATTGATTCCTGTGGCGAAGAGGCGTGGTCATCAACTTCCCCCCTTGTGAATGTGGATGCCGGACCGGTCACCACAGTGGTCGCCGGCCATCGACCGATGGAGGACGTCATGCGAGGCACGAGGCAGCGGACACGGCGCGCGATCGCCCTGGGACTTGCGAGCGCAGCACTTGGCACTGCCTTCAGCCTCGGCAGCCCGGGCGCGGCCATGGCCCAGCCGATCCCGCCGTCGGGCCCTTCGCAGAGTGGTTCGAGCGTGGCCGGCAGTTCCAGCAACCCTCAGCCGGCGCCGCAGGACATGCGCGACGGGCTCGACTTCTGGCGCGACATGGGCTGGCCGAACTGGCACAATATCGCCGGCCGGGAGTGGTTCACCGCTTCCGCTTGGGTCGACCCGGCCACTCACAGGCAGCACCGGGAAATGATCTTCACAGGGGGTCAGTACCAGGACCGGGACGGTGCGCTGCGGAGCTTCATGCACGCCGGGCACGCCGGCACGTCGTCAACCGCAATGCACTACATGGGGAGCTTCCAGGAGTACAACACGACCATCTACACCGGCCCCGTGAACAGTGCCGTTCCCCGGCGCGACGCTCGCCGGCTCGTCCGGGCGGTCAACACAGGTGACGTGTGGTGGACGGACGACCACTACAGCACCTTCCATTACATGGGCCGGCCCTGAACGCTGATCCCCTGACGGGCTGACCGTCGCTGGGCCCTGTCGACGGCACCGCGGCCCCGGCGGGACACGGTGAGTGTCCCGCCGGGGCCGGCCTGTACGACTCTCAGCCGCTCGCATGCCGCGAGATGACATGCTGAGCCGGCCGCCGGTCAGGATCCGGCGCCGCCGCTGGCGCCGGGCCCGCGTTCGCCGCCAGGACCAACGTCGCCACGGCGGCCACCGCCGCGGCGAACCCTCGGGTGTAGCGCTCGGTGGTGCTGGTGCGTTCCTGCACGGCGACCTCGCAACAGCGTTGTGTTAACCACGTTTAATACGCGGTTTAACCTAGGCGCTGTCGGACGCGAACGGCAAGAGGCACAGGGGGAGTTGGGCGATGTCGGACCGTGACGACCCGGGGACCATCGGGCGAAGAGTGCAGCAGTTGCGGGCCGACCGGGGGCTGACGCAGAGGCAGTTGGCGGAGCCGGCGTACACCCCCGCCTACATCTCCACACTGGAGGCGGGCCGCGTCCGCGCCTCCGACGACGCGCTCCGGCACATCGCCGGCCGGCTCGGCGTCGCCTTCGAGGAACTCGCCACCGGGCGCCCCGCGCACCTCGTCACGGGCCTGCGGCTGCGGCTGACCGAGGCCCACCGCGCCCTCGCCACCGGCGATGCCGAGGCGGCGGCCGAGCAGTACACCGCGCTGCTCGCGGAGGCGGAGGCGCACGGGTTCACCGAGGAGCGGGCGGCGGCCCTGCTCGGGCTCGGCGATTGCGGCATCGACGTAGGCGAACTCGCCTCCGCCCGACGCCACTTCGAGCAGGCCGAGCAGGTGCTCACCGAAGCCGACGCCCCGCTTCCCGCCCGCGTCCCCGCCCTGCGCGGAAGGGCGGTGTCCCACTACCTCGCCGGTGAACTCCGCTACGCCGTATACCTGTTGGAATCAACCCTCGACGAGCTCAACCGGGGCGGCCTGCACGACCCCGACGCCCTCCTCCTGCTCTACGCCAGCGTCATCGGCCCCTACATGGACATGGGCGCCCACGCCCGCGCCGCCCAGTCCGCCGAATACGCCCTCGCCCTGGCCCCGCAGGCGGCGGACCCGGCCCTGGTCGCCCGGATGCACCGGTCCGTCGCCCGCACCCTCCTCGCCGAGGGCCGGGTCGCCGAGGCCGACGCCTCCCTCGCCAAGGCCGCCGAGCTGTACCGGCAGCTCCAGATCCGTACCGAACTCGCCAACTGCCACTGGATGCGTGGCTACGTCCACGCCCAGAACGGCGACCTGGAGGGCGCCGAGGCGGCGCTGCGCGAGGCACGGGCCATGCTCACCGCCAAGCGCGCCGCCCTCTACACCAGCCAGGTCGCCGTCGAACTCGCCGACGTCCTGCACCGGCGCGGCAAGTCCGACGAGGCCGCCGCCCTGCTCCACGAGGTGCTCAGCGACCTCAGCCCCGAACGCGGCGCCCTGCACTCCGCCGCCGCCCACCGCCTCCTCGGCATCATCGCCGAGGACACCCACGACACCGAGACCGCCGAGGAGCACTACGTCCGCGCCCTGAGCCTGCTGGAGCGCGCGGGCGCGGCCGGCGACCTGGCCGACCTGTGCCGTCTGCTCGGCGACCTGCTCCGCCGCACGGGACGGGTGGAGGCGGCCCTGGACGCGTACCGGACGGGGCTGGGCCACCGCACGGCCCCCGGCACCACAACCCTCGGCCCCGCCCCCGCACAGCCCCCTCTGTGAGGAGCCCAAGGCTGCGCACAGGTCGGACCGGTTAGCCTGCCCGAGGCAATTCGCGGAACATTCCGGCACCGGGGCGAGGACAGGCGCGTGCAGAACCAGCGGACCGTGGGCGACGGGCTGCGCGTCGTCATACGCGCGCTCGTGTACGCCGTGCTCGGCGGCGCCGCGCTCCTCGCCATCGCCACGGTCGCCTCGGTCCTCGGGCCGATGCTCGCCCTCGACCTCTACACCCCGCCCGTCGCCGCCTGGTGGACCGTCTTCACGGCGATCGCGGTGCAGGGCGTGCCCTTCCTGCTGCTCGGCACCATCGTCTCGGCGGCGATCGGGGCCCTCGTACCGGAGAAGGTCTTCAGCCGGCTGCTGCCCCGCAACCAGGCGCTCGCGGTACCCGTGGCCGGGGCGGCCGGTGTCGTCCTGCCGGGATGCGAGTGCGCGTCCGTGCCGGTGGCCGGGAGCCTGATGCGGCGCGGCGTCGCCCCGGCGGCCGCCCTCGCGTTCCTCCTCTCCGCGCCCGCCATCAACCCGGTCGTCCTGGTGGCCACGTCCGTCGCCTTCCCCGGACAGCCGGAGATGGTCCTCGCCCGGCTCGTCGCCTCGCTGGCCACGGCGGTGGTGATGGGCTGGCTGTGGGCCCGGTTCGGCCGCGACGAGTGGCTGCGCCCGCCCAAGCGCCACACCGACCCGACCGCCACCGGCCTGCGCGCCTTCACGGCCGGCCTCCAGCACGACTTCCTGCACGCGGGCGGCTTCCTGGTGCTGGGCGCGGCGGCCGCGGCGACCTTCAACATCGTCGTGCCCCGCTCGGTACTGGACCTCTTCACCGGCTCGCCCTGGCTGTCGGTGCTGCTCCTGGCCCTCCTCGCGGTCGTCCTGTGCGTGTGCAGCGAGGCGGACGCGTTCGTCGCGGCCTCCCTGAGCGGCTTCTCGCCGACCGCGCGGCTGGCGTTCATGGTCGTCGGTCCGATGGTGGACCTGAAACTGATCGCCCTCCAGGCGGGGACGTTCGGGCGGTCCTTCGCCGTGCGGTTCTCGTCCGTGACCTGGGTGGTGGCCGTGCTCAGCAGCGTGCTCGTGGGGTGGTGGCTGCTGTGAGGCGGTACGGGCCGGCGGTGCTGCTGCTCCTGACGGGCGCGGCGATCCTGCGGATCTCGCTGTTCAGCGAGCTGTATCTGCGGTACGTGCAGGCGGGACTACGGCCATACCTGGTCGCGTCCGGGTGCCTGCTGGTGCTGCTGGCGGTGGCCGCGGCGGTCGTCGGGCGACCGGAACAGGAACCGCACGCCGAGCAGCGCCAGCACGCAGAGCACGGCGAACACGCCGGCCGCGATCAGCAACGCGAGCACGGCGAGCACGACGAATCCGGCGACGATTCCCACGCCCACGATCAGCACGGCGGCCACCATAGCCCCCGGGTCGCCTGGCTGCTCACCCTCCCCGCCCTCGCCCTCCTCCTCTTCCCGCCCCCCGCGCTCGGCTCCTACAGCGCCGAGCGCGAGGCGGGGCAGCGTGCGGCGCAGGGGATCGGGCACTTCCCCGCGCTGCCGGCCGGGAACCCGGTGGAGCTGACGCTGGCGGAGTTCGGTTCCCGGGCGGTCTACGACAGCGGACGGTCACTGGCGGGACGTACGGTCCGGCTGACCGGCTTCGTCACCCGCGACGACGGCACCTGGTACGTCACCCGCCTCCTCGTCGCCTGCTGCGCCGCCGACGCCACCACCAGCAAGGTCGAGATCCGGGACGCGGACGCGCCGCCCGCCGACGCCTGGGTCACCGTCACCGGCACCTGGCGTCCCAAGGGCGAACTCGGCACGGACGAGGCATGGCCGCCGGTGCTGGACGCCGTCGCGGTACGGCGGATCGCGCAGCCGGCGAACCCCTACGAGAAGCGGTAGGAGAGGTTGTCACGCAAGGTCGGCGGGGTTTCGCCGGACGGGCCTCGGGTAGTCGGGCGTCGTCCGGGGGTGGGCGACTGAGAGGGGTGTCGGGCCCCGGAACCAGCAGGCCGCGCTCGGAACGAGGAGGCAGCCGTGCGGCCCAGAGACGAGCCACCTGGTGAGCGCGGACGGGAGCGAGCCGCGGACGCCATCGCCGAGGGCGTACGCGGTGTCGGGCCCGGCGAGATCCCTGCGCGACTCTGTGACGTCGCCGTGGAGCTGCTGCCCGTGATCGGCGCGAGCGTGTCGCTGCACAGTGACGGAATGCCCGTGCAGCTGGGCGCGAGCAGTGCGCAGGCCGCGTATGTGACCGAGATCCAGGCCACCTTGGGCGACGGCCCCTGCCAGTCCGCCGCGGAGAGCGGAACCCCCGTGCTCGCCCGTGATCTGACGGCGGGCCAGGACGTGCTGCGCTGGCCGGTCTTCGCTCAGCAGGCCACGGCGGTGGGCGTGCGGGCGGTGTACTCGATGCCGCTCGGCAACGACACGATGTGCGTGGGCACGCTCGACCTCTACCGCGACACCCCCGGCGACCTCACGGACCGGGACCTGCGGACGGCGCGGGTGATGGCCGGGATGATGACCGTGGCGCTGATGGCGCTGCCGCGGGTGGAGGAGGCGGGCGAGCCCGGGGACGAACGATGGCTGAGCGGTCTCGCCATCGACCATGACCAGGTCTACCAGGCCACCGGCATGATCATGGCCCAGCTGGGCGTCGGCACGGACGAGGCGCTGGCCCGGTTGCGGGCACACGCGTTCGCGCATGCGTTGACGGCGGTGGACGTGGCGCGGGACGTGGTGGAGCACCGGCTGCGGTTCGACGTGGACTAGCGGCACGAAGGACGGACTCCCTGGCACATAGGCCGGCACGCGGGCCGGCACGTAGGATCGCCGACCATGGATATAGCGGTTCTCTTCCTCGTGCTCGCCGCCTTCGGGGGCATCATGACCCTCCAGAGCAGGATTTCCCAGGCGGATCAGCGAGTCGCCCGTGTCGAGCGCAAACTCGACCTGGTTCTGGACCACTTGGGACTGGACGGCGAGGACCCCCGCATGGGCGAGGTCGTGTCGCTCGTGCGGACTGGTAGGCAGGTCCAGGCCATCAAGGTCTACCGGGAGATCACCGGGGCGGGCCTGAAGGAGGCCAAGGACGCGGTGGACCGGCTGGGTTAGGGCATCCCGGCCGCCTGGGCCGGCGCCTGGGTCAGATTTCCGCTCTGCCCTGCTTTTGGACCTCGGTCAGCCGGTGGGCGCCCAGTTCGACGGCCGCCACGGTGGCGTCGCCCGGTACGTCGCCTAGGCCGCCGTTGGTGAGGACGACCGCGTCGTCGCCCACGCGGACGGCGGCGACGTGGAGGGTCAGGACGGGCGCGTCCTCGTACTCGGAGACGGCGCTGAGGACGACCCGCAGACCCTGCCGGGCGTCCCCGACCTCCGGCACCTCGGCCTCGGTGACCTCGACGGCCATCGGCCCGCCGCCCGCCCTCGCCGTGAACTCGCCGCACTCGTCCGGCATGCGGCCGAGCCATGCCAGCGTCCGGTCCACGGCGTCGGGGCGATGGGCCACGACCTGGTAGCGCAGCTGGGCCTCGTCCACCAGGTCGTCCAGGGCGACCGACGCGCGCGTGGTGGCGTCGGGGCCGAGGAGTTCCTCCGCGTACAGCGCGTCGAGCAGCTGTCCGCACTCCGCGTCGGCCGACTCGGTACTCGCCTTGAGCATGGACTCCCGCCAGGTGGCGAAGCCCTCCGTGGCGACCCAGGGCTCGCCCAGGTCGGACTCGCTGATGAGCGCGGCACGGGCCTGGGACTCGGTGAGGGTGGGGGCGGCCGCGGGGGTCGCCGGTGTGGTGGGGCTCGCGGCGGAGGCGTTGGCTCGGGTGGCCGAGGCGGGTCTGCCCAGGCCGGCGATGGAGTCGCAGGCGGAGGCGGTCAGGAGGGTGGCCGCGGAGAGCGTCGCGGCGATGACGGCGCGGGCCGGGGGACGGGGCATCGCGGGCCTCCTGGGCTGGGGTCGGGCGTGCGCCCAAGATCGGGTGCGTGTTCTTAAGGCACCACCCCGACCGCACGCCCACCAGCGCGCCGGGCCGTCCGGGTGAAGCGCACCGCACGGGACAAGTCCTTCGCCCCCGCCGCCCCTACCCGTCCCATCCCCAGGGGCGCTGCCCCTTCGCCCCCACTGGGGCTGCCGCCCCAGACCCCGCTTCGGCCCTGGAGGGGCCTCGTCCTCAAACGCCGGACGGGCTGAAAATGCCTGGCGAATCCAGCCCCTCCGGCGTTTGAGGAGCGGGGTCTGGGGCGGAGCCCCAGGAGGATGGGACGGGTAGGGGCGGCGGGGGCGAGGAAAAGTGGTCGCTTGGCGGGGCAGGCCGTTGCTACCGTCCCCCCATGCAGCGCGCCGCCAACCCGTCTCCCACGACGACGCCGGACCCCGTCCCGGCGCCGCGCTGACACCTGAGCGATCCGAAGCCCCGGGCGAGTGCCCCGGGGCTTCGGCGTGTGGGTGCTCGTCCTCTCAACCGGAGGAGCACCCCGTGCACGACCACCGCCGCCTCGGCCGCGAACTGGACCTCTTCGACACCGACCCCCTGATGGGCGCGGGACTGCCGTACTGGCTGCCCGACGGGGCGATCGTCCGGCATGTGCTGGAGGAGTACATCCGCGACGCGGAACGCGAGGCCGGGTACCGGCACGTCTACTCGCCCGTGCTCGGCAAGCGCGAGCTGTACGAGATCTCCGGGCACTGGGACCACTACAGCGACGACATGTTCCCGCCGATGAACCTCGGCGACGGCGGAAACCCCGCCGAAGAAGTCGTCCTGCGCCCCAGCCTCTGCCCCCACCACGCCCTGATCTACCGCTCCCGCGCCCACAGCTACCGTGAACTGCCCTTCCGTATGGCTGAGTTGGGTGGAATGTACCGCTCCGAGCTGTCGGGGGTCCTCGGCGGGCTCACCCGCGTGCGCGCGATCCAGCTCAACGACGCCCATATCTTCTGCACCCTGGACCAGGCGGTGGACGAGGCCCGCGCCGCCCTGAAACTCATCACCCGCGCTTACGCCGATCTGGGGATCCGGGCCACCCGGCACCGTCTCTCCCTGCCCGCCGAGGGCGACGGGGAGGGCGGAAAGTATGTCGCCGACCCCGAGCTGTGGCGGCGGGCCACCGCCCTGCTCCGCGAGGTCCTCGACGCCTCCGGCATCCCGTACGAGGCCGCCGAGGGCGAGGCCGCGTTCTACGGCCCCAAGATCGACGTCCAGATCGCCGACCCGGCCGGCCGCGAGGCGACCCTCTCCACCGTCCAGATCGACTTCCACCAGCCGGAACGCTTCGACCTGCACTACATCGGACCCGACGGCGCAAGGCACCGCCCCGTCATGGTCCACCGCAGCGTCATCGGCAGCGTCGAACGAGCCGTAGCCCACCTCGTCGAGCAGCACGGCGGGGCCTTCCCGCCCTGGCTCGCCCCGGTGCAGCTGGTGATCCTGCCCGTGTCCGACGCCCAGACCGGGCAGGCGGAGAAGCTGCTGCGCCGGGCCCGGCGCAAGGGGCTGCGGGCGGAACTCGCCGGGCCCGAGCACGGCACCCTGGGCGCCCGCGTCCGCGCGGCACGCCTCGTGCCGTACCAGGCGGTCATCGGGGAGCGGGAGGCCCGGGAAGGCGGGGAGGAGGACCTCGTGGCGGCCCTGCGGCTGCGGGACGGGCGTCGGCCGGGAGGCGTATCCGGCGCCGAGCTGGTCGAGCGGATCGCTGCCCGCGTCGCGGCGCGCGGTCCCGGCCTGTGGGACGGTGACGCCGCATGACGCCGCACGCACGAAGCCCGCACGGCGACGCCATACGGCGACGCACTCCACCTGTACGACACCGTAAGGTCGGTTCCGCAGAACCCGCCACCGCAGAACCGCGGAACCGCCACCGCACCCGTGTGAGGAGCTCGCCGTGACCAACGCCGAAGGGCAGCCCATCCCGGTGATCATCGACTGCGACACCGGTGTCGACGACGCTCTGGCGCTGTTGTTCGCGGTACGCCACCCGGGGCTCGACGTGCGCGCCGTCACCTGCGTGGCGGGCAACACGGATGTGGACGGCGTCGTACGCAACACCCTCACCGTCCTGGAGCTGGCCGGCGCCCCCGACATCCCCGTCGCCCGGGGCGCCGGACGTCCGCTGATCGAGCCCGCGCGCTCGGCGCGGCACGTGCACGGCGAGGACGGCATGGGCGACATCGGCCTGCCCGCGCCGACCCGCGCCCCGGCCGACGTGGACGCGGTGACGCTGCTGCGCCGCGAGATCCTGGCGTCCCCGCGTCCGGTGACCCTCATCCCGACCGCGCCCCTGACCAACATCGCCCTGCTGCTGCGGACGCACCCGGAGGTGACCCGCAACATCGAGCGGATCGTCTTCATGGGCGGCGCGGTGGCCTGCGGGAACGCCACCCCGGTCGCGGAGTTCAACGTGTGGCACGACCCGGAGGCGGCCGCGATCGCGCTCACGGCGGGAGTGCCGATCACCATGTACGGCCTGGACGTCTTCCAGCGGGTCGTGGTGCCCGGGGCGGACGTACGGCGGCTGCGGGCGAGCGCGGAGCCCGGCACCCGGCTCGCCGGCGACCTGCTGTCCCATCGCCCGGCCACGCCGGACGTCGGGGCCGACTCCGAGGCCGGCGGCATCGGCGACGCGGGCGCGGTGTGCTCGGTGGTGGACCCGGCGGGCATCACCACCCGCCTCCTGCCCGTCGAGGTCTCCCTCGCCCCGGGCCCGACGCGGGGTCAGACCGTCGTCGACCGACGCCCCCGCCCCGGCGAGTCCGAGATCCACGACGGCCTGCGCGAGCAGCAGTTGGTGGATGTGGCCCTGGACGTGGACGTCGACCGGTTCGTGAAGCTGTATCTGACGACGGTCGAGGGCTGACCGCGCACGAGCTGTGACCGGGCCCCGGGGTGATCACCCCGGGCCCCTTCAGTGCCGCTGGTCAGTGCCGTTGGTCAGTGCCCCTGGATCAGGAACGCGCCGCGCGTCGCCGCTTCGACGCGACCACGAACGCCGCGCCGCCCGCCACCAGGACCACCGCGCCGATGGTGATCGGGCCGGTCGCGCTGCTGCCGCCGGTCTCCGCGAGGTTGTCGCCGCCGCCGTTCGGCTTGGGCACCGCGGGAGTCGTCGGCTCGGAGGTCTCCGGGGTCGGGGTCTCCGAGGCCGGCGGCGTCGTCTCCTCCGCCGGCGGCGTCGTCTCCTCGGTCGGGGGCTCCGCCGGCGGCGTGGTCGGGGGCTCCTCGGTGGCCGGAGGCTCGGTCGTGCAGTCCTTCGTGCCGCCGTTCCAGGCCGCGATCAGCTTGTCCTTGATGACCGGGCGGTCCGGGCCCTTGGGCAGGTCGCCGTGGACGAAGCCGTCGTTCGCGTCGAGCTTCCCGTCGAACTTGACCGCGCCCCGGTACAGGTCGATCTGCGCGAAGCAGCCCGCGTCCGGGACGGCGATGTCGAGGGAGTCGGTCTGGCCGGGCTTGACGGTGACCGTGTCGAAGTCGACGAAGACCTGCTCGCCGGAGGTCTCGAAGGTCGCGCCGTGGGCGAGGTAGGAGGCGAGCGAGGCGGTGCAGGTCGTGGCGTCGGCGGCGGCGCGGACCTTGATGTGGACCTTGCCGTCGTCGGTGACCTTCAGGTTCTGGTCGTCGACCTTGACGGAGTCGTAGAAGTTCGAACCGTCGAGCGAGAACTGGCAGCGATCGGTGGCCGTCTCCGTACCGGCGCCGGTGCCGGGCCGGTAGGTGCCGCCGGACTTCCAGCCGTCACCGCCGTGCGAGCCGGTGGCCCAGGCGCCGGAGGCGGAGGCGACGGTGGCCGCGCAGAGGGCGAGCGACGCGGCGCCCGTCCCCAACAGGCGTCGCGCGATGACACGTCTCGCTATGGACATGCGTATCCCATCGTGGGGTGTGTGGTCGAAGAAGAAACACTGGGCTCATTGGTCACATGCGCCACAGCGTCTGCACATCGTCGGGCGAGCACAGAAAGCTGTCAACCTGCGGGAACGCAACGCAAGTTCAAAGGTCAATCACGATTTCATCACACCGGGAATGATCTACTCCGGACTGCGCGGTGTTCGCTTTTCCGGCCAAGTGGACAGAGTTCTCCCTATCGCCCGTACGTAACCCGAACGCACCGATGAGGAGTCCGCGTGACCGTCCGCACCGCCACGCCCGACACCCCCGACCTCTCGTCCCGCAACCGCGACTGGTGGCGCCAGGCCGTCATCTATCAGGTGTACCCCCGCAGCTTCGCCGACGGCGACGGCGACGGGCTGGGTGACCTGAAGGGCGTCGCGCAGCGGCTGCACCATCTGGCCGCCCTCGGCGTGGACGCCCTGTGGCTCAGCCCCTTCTACCCCTCCGAGCTGGCCGACGGCGGCTACGACGTCGCCGACTACCGTGAGGTCGACCCGCGCCTGGGCACCCTCGACGACTTCGACGCCATGGTCGCCGAGGCCCACCGCCTCGGCCTGAAGGTGATCGTCGACCTGGTCCCCAACCACACCTCCCACCAGCACGTCTGGTTCCAGGAGGCGCTGCGGTCCGCCCCCGGCTCCGCCGCCCGGGACCGCTACGTCTTCCGCCCCGGCCGCGGCCCGCACGGTGAACTCCCGCCCACCGACTGGCAGTCCGTCTTCGGCGGCAGTGCCTGGCGCCGGGTCCCCGACGGCGAGTGGTACCTGCACCTCTTCACCCCCCAGCAGCCCGACCTGAACTGGGAGAACGAGGAGGTCCGCGCCGACTTCCGTACCACCCTGCGCTTCTGGTCCGACCGCGGTGTCGACGGCTTCCGCGTCGACGTGGCCCACGCGCTGGCCAAGGACCTCAGCGAGCCGCTGCGCGACCTCGGTGCCCCCGAACTGAGCCGCGAGGAGTCCCTCCCCGACTTCCCGCCCGGCAGCCACCCCTTCTACGACCGCGACGAGGTCCACGAGATCTACCGCGACTGGCGCAAGATCCTCGACGCCTACCGTCCGCCCCGCATGGCGGTCGCCGAGGCATGGGTGACCCCGTCCGCCCGCCGCGCCCTGTACGCCCGCCCGGACGAACTGGGCCAGGCATTCAACTTCGAGTATCTGCAAGGACGTTGGGATGCCGGTGAACTCCGCCGGATCATCACCGACTCCCTGGCCACCGCCCGCTCGGCCGGCGCCTCCGCCACCTGGGTCCTCTCCAACCACGACGTCGTACGCCACCCCTCCCGCCTGATGCTCCCGCCCGGCACGGACGACAACGCCTGGCTTCTCTCCGGCGGCCACGCACCGGCCGTCGACGAGTCCGCCGGCCTGCGCCGCGCCCGCGCCGCGACCCTCCTCATGCTGGCGCTGCCCGGTTCGTCGTACGTCTACCAGGGCGAGGAACTCGGCCTGCCCGAGGTCGCCGACCTGCCCTTCGAGGTCCTCCAGGACCCGGTCTGGGAACAGACGGGGCGTGTCCGCAAGGGCCGCGACGGCTGCCGGGTGCCGCTGCCGTGGACGACGACGGGGCCGTCGTACGGCTTCGGCACGGGCGGCTCCTGGCTGCCGCAGCCGTCGGGTTTCGCGGCGTACGCCGTCGAGGCCCAGGACGGTGTCGAGGGCTCCACCCTGGAGCTCTACCGCAGGGCCCTGCGGCTGCGCCGCAAGCTGCTGGAGGGGGAGGAACTGGAGTGGGCGCCGGACGCCCCGCCCGGCGTCCTGCACTTCGCCCGCTCGGACGGCTGGCGGTGCGTGGCCAACCTCTCCGGTACGGCGGTGGAGTTGCCGCCGGGTGAGGTGCTGCTCGCCAGCGCGCCGTTGGAGGGGGGGCTGCTGGGGCCGGACACGACGGCCTGGCTGACCTAGGGCACGGTCACCGTCACGGTCACGGTCACGGTTTCAGGGTCACCTGGGGTTCGCCGCCGTGGGAGGGGGCGGGGTCGTGTCGTCGGCCGGGAGCATGGGCGGGGTCGTCTCCTGGAACAGGACCTGGTCGAAGTCGACCAGCCCCGTCTTCTCCATGACCGTGATGTGGTCCAAGACGGTGTTGTTGGCCTGGTCGGCCAGCTGCCGGACCAGGGAGTTCTCGGTCGTGGCCCGGATCTTGGCGATCGTGGAGAAGATCTGGCCGTGCGGGACGCGCAGGATGTTCGCCATGTCGCTGTCGAACTGCCTGCCGCTGTCCGCGCCGAGCGTCGCGACGAAGCCCTGCTGCTGGGGGCTGGGCCGGTCGGGCAGGGTGATGTTCAGCCGCGGGGCGATCCCGCGGCAGGTGGCGTCCAACGCGGCGTGCCCGGCGATCAGGTGCCGACCGGCCGTGCGCACCGCGTCGGTCGTGCCCTTCTCCAGCGCCATCCGCCCCACCGGGTACTCCCACAGCCCGGCCGCCCGCACCTTGACGACGAAGTCCCGGTCGGCTTCGGTCAGCGGACCGGCCGACGTCTGGGCGACGACCCGGTCCTGGGCGGCGGAGGCGGTGCCGACGCCGAGCATGGCGGGACAGGCGAGCGCGGTCTTCCAGGGCGCGGGAAACCTTTTGGCTTGGCATCGGCTCCGTAAAGCACCGCTCAGCGTGCCGTCCGGGTGAGAGGCGCGCGCGGCTCGCGTGGCGCCTCGGGCAGGGTGGTCCCGCTGGCCCAGGATCCGGACGTGTGGCACGTACCTTCGACGAACTGGTCGCGATGCAGCGGGCGGCGGACCAGGCGCACACCCGGGTGGAGGAACTACGGGACGCCTACGGCCCGCCCGCCCACACCCCCTGGACCGAACTCCAGACCGACACGTACGAAAACGCCTGGCGAGCCTGGCGCGACCACACCCGCGTCCTCCACGACGCGGTGACCGAGTACGCGAAGGAACAAGGGACGGCGCGCAACGAGACGGAGGCGGACGTGAAGAAGGCGGTGCGGCACGGGGAGGGAGAGGGAGGCGGGGCGGGTGGCTGACGGCGTACTACAGCACACGGAGGCTGCTGCTGAGTGGGATGTTCCACTCGTTCCTCTCGATGTCGCCGGGCCCGTCATGAGCGGCGGCGGCAGCGGGTACAGCGGACAGCACCAGTCCGGCGACGGCGACGGTCAGGACGGCGAGGGCACGACGCATCACGGTTCCTCCTGGACGACGACAACTCCGACCACCCTGCGCCGAGCCGTTGCCCCCTTCCCGCCCGGACACGCCGCTCCGAGGCGCGGTGCCCCGTACGGCCGTACGCCGCGCGCCACCGGCGGGTGGGCGCCGCGAGAATCGCAGGCAGGGGTACACCGACGTGCGTGTGAGGAGCTCCGCCGACGATGAGCAGGTCCTGGAAGACGACGATCCTCGGTTTGCTCGCCGTCGCGGGCGTGACGGTCACGCTGGTCACGCCGGGCACGGCCTACGCCGATGGCGACCTGTGGGCGAGCGCGACCATCGAGCCCGGGCGGGAGGGCATCATCGAGGTCGGCGGATACGAGGGGACGCCGCTGGGCGAGGGTTCGGTACTGACCCTGACGGCGCCGTCGACGACGCGGGTGACGGGGACGCCGTTCGCCGGTCTCGGGTACCGGGGGTCGGTGACGCTGGGCGGGAGTACGGGGACGTACACCTTCGAGGGGACGCCCGCCGCGGCCGAGGAGCCGGTGTCGGCGGCCTGGAAGGGCCGTAGGTACCCCTTCGTCCTGTCGGTCCCCGAGGACGCCGAGCCCGGCACCCGTCTCCCCGACTGCACCCTGGTCCTACGGGACGCGAAGGGCACCGTGCGGCAGAAGGGAACCTGCACCGTGACGGTCGGACTGCCCGCGCCGACCCTGTCCCACCCCCACTCGGGCGTGCCGCTGAGCGCGCGGCCGAGGCTGTTGGGGTCGGCCTACCCGGGCGCCCAGGTCACGGTCCGTGACGCCCAGGAGGAAGAGGTCTGCGCGACGACGGCCGCGCCCAACGGCATGTGGTGGTGCGTCCCGGAACCCGCCCTCCCGCCGGGCACGGGCCGCCTCCAGGCGACGGCCACGTTCAACGGGGTCAGCGCGATGAGCGAGCAGATCGACATCGTCGTGGCGGGGGCGGGCCGGTAAGGGGCCTGTGCCGGGGTCGGGGCCGGGCCGGTCCGAGATCGTCGGCGTCGGCTGTCAGTGCCTGGTGGAAGACTGCCCGGCATGGTGAAAACGGACCCGAAAGCAGACCTTCTCCGGTATCTGCAAGACGCGCGTGACGCCCTCGTGTGGAAACTCGACGGGCTCTCGGAGTACGACGTCCGCCGCCCCCTCACCCCCACCGGGACGAACCTGTTGGGGCTGGTCAAGCATGTCGCCGGCGTGGAGCTGGGGTACTTCGGCGACACCTTCGGACGGCCGTTCTTCGACAAGGAGCCGCCACCGCCCTGGTGGTACACGCAGGACGCCGAACCCAACGCGGACATGTGGGCCACCGCGGACGAGTCGCGCGAGGAGATCGTCGGGCTGTACCGCCGGGCCTGGGAGCACTCCGACGCCACGATCGAGGCGCTGCCACTGGACGCGACCGGGCATGTCCCGTGGTGGCCGGAGGAACGACGTGAGGTGACGCTGCACCACATCCTCGTGCGCGTGATCTCCGACAGTCAGCGGCACGCCGGCCACGCCGACATCGTGCGCGAACTCATCGACGGAAGCGTCGGGTACGGGGAGGGCAAGTCCGACCTGCCGCCCGGTGATCAGGCGTGGTGGGAGAGCCACCGGCGCCGACTGGAGCGGGCGGCGCTGGAGGCGCGGGCGGCCGGCGACGGCTGATCAGCTGATCAGTAGCGCAGCGCCCTGGCCAGCTCTGCCTTCACCTGCCCGCTCAGGTCGTGCGTGCTGCGCGCCGTGCCCTTCCCCGTCGCGCCCGCCGCCACGTCCGACACGGTGACGACGGTGGCGTCCAGCAGATCGCCGTTCTCGTTGCGGAAGTTGACCTGTACGGCGAAGGACTTCGTCGAGTCCGTCGTGTTCTCCGCCGTGACCTCCACGGTCGTACGGCCGTCGGAGTCGATCGTCGGATCGCCCAGCCGAACCGCGTCCTTGGCGTCGATGCCGCCCTTGATGTCGTCCAGCTGGCGGCCCGCCTCCGCCGTGGCCGAGGCGAAGGCCGATGCCGCCTTGCTGGCCACCGACGCGGGGGTGTCCTCGTCGGAGCAGGAGGTCAGAGTCAGGGTCAGGGCGAGGGTGGCGGCCATGGCGGCGGTCGTCGTGCGGATCGCGGCGGTCGTCCACCGCGTTCGGTGACCGGGCATGGCGCCTCCAGCGGGTTCTCTCCGGTCGGTCCGGGTCCTTCCAGTGAAGAGCCGTGGGCCGCTGCCCGCACTCCGGGCATCACCCGATCGGCTCGTCCCCCGTGGTGGCCGCCCCTGGGCCGACCGATCGTCGTCGTACCGACCGCAGAACCGACCGCGCGACGCGCGAGAAGTGGGGTACGGCGCCCATGAGCCAGCAGCAGCCGCCGCAGTCGCATCCGCAGGCGACCGACGCAGCGCACAGCCCTCCTGGGTCCCGGACGACCTGGGCCTCGGCCGAGACCCGCCCCGGCTCCGGCCCCGGCGCCGCACCCGGCACCGGCCCCGGCGGATTCCAGCCCTCGCCGTCCGGCTACGACTGGGCCACCGGAGGACTCGTCTTCGCCGGTGTGCTGATGCTGGTGAACGGGCTGCTGGCCATCCTGCAGGGCATCTCCGCGATCGCCGAGGACGACGTGTACGGCCGGATCGGCGACTACGTCTTCAAGATCAACCTCACGGCGTGGGGCTGGATCCTGTTGGGCCTCGGCGTCGTGGCGGTGTGCGTCGGCTACGGCATCCTCAAGGGCGCCTGGTGGGCCCGGATCACCGGTATCTTCCTGGCGTCCCTCAGCCTGGTCGCCCACTTCCTGTTCCTGCCGTACACGCCGGTCTGGTCGGTGATCACGGTGGGCATCGACTTCTTCGTGATCCTGGCGCTCGCCACGGCTCCGGACGTCTCCGGGGCCCACGCCAACGCCGCTAGCGCTTCGACGCGCGGCAACGCCTCAGCAGGTCGGTGATCCGGGCCGGGTCCTTGCGGCCGTTCAGCTCGGTCAGCAGGTCGTCGGGGCAGAGGTCGTACAGATCGCCCCAGAAACGGCGGCCGTGGTTGTCCCAGATGCGGTAGCCGCCGGGGACGCCCCGCGCCACATAGCGTCGTCTGCTCAATTCAGCCCCCTGCCCGGACCCGCACGCGTCGGTGCGGCTCCGGGCAGGATGACATGGGCGGTTGCTCCCGTCGCCCGGATTTCCGGGCGGGCGGCGGCTCAGCCGTGCCCCAGTCCGCCCCCGCCGAAGGCACCGCTCTTGCCGGGCAGCCAGCGCTTGCGGTGCTGGTCGTCGCTGCGCCTGCTGCTCGCGTGGTGCAGTTCGTGCGGCAGAAGCCGTTCCCTGCCCTCGGCGTGCGGCACTTCGTCCGGTTCCCTGATCTCGCGCAACTCATGGACCGGACCGGTGTCGGGAAGATGCGGCTGCTCCTCGGCCGTGGGCCGGGGCAGTTCTCGATCACGGACCCGCATGCCGAGCGACACCGCCCAGATCAGTGCGCCGGCGATGAACAGGCCACCCGCGAAGGCGGCGATCACGTTGAGTACTTCACTCGACGAGGCCGCTACTACAAACGTCGCTGTACTCATGCCCCAATTATCACCGAAACGGACGAATAGGCTCCCGGTGGGACCTGAGAACCGCTTGCAGCGCCCGTTCCCAAGGAGTGCGGGTGGGCTCCCCGGAGATCTACGACCGCCTGAGGGACGCCTTGGCCACCGCCCGCTCGGGCTCACCCTCGGGAGCCGGCCGGTCGGCGGCCGCGGTCCGCTGCTTCGGGATGCACGTGGCGACCGCGAAGGCCAGCAGGGCCGCTCCGGCGCCGATGGCCATGACGACCTTGAAGCCGTTCTCCGAGGGCAGGGCGTAGCCGCCGAAGTCGGTGGTCATCTGGGCCAGGACGACGCCCGCGATGGCACCGGCGAAGGAGGTGCCGAGCGAGCGCATCAGGGTGTTGAGGCTCATCAGGGCGGTGGAGTCGGCGAGGCGGTCGGCGGGCAGTTCGTCCCGCAGGATGCTGATCCCGAGCGGGACGACCGCGGCCGCCGGCCCCGGGAGGATGCGTCCGACGATCATCGGGACCAGGGAGTCGGCCGGCGCACACACCACCGACCCGGTCACCGCGCGACGAGCCGGCTCCACCGGCTCCGCATGCCGCCGACTGCGGGCGTCGGTTCAGCGCCGGCCGGCACTGAACCGACGCCCGGTGGTGCGTCAGCTCCCACTCTTGCCGAGCAGCTTGTTCATCTCCTTGATCTCGGCGGTCTGGGCGGTGATGACGTCGTCGGCCAGCTCGGTCGCGGGGCCGTACTCACCCTTCGCCTTCTCGCCCTCGGCCATCTCCACCGCGCCCTCGTGGTGCTCCACCATCAGGGTCAGGAAGAGCGTGTCGAAGGTCTTTCCGGATGCCTTCGACAGCTCGGCCATGTCGTCCTCGCCCATCATCCCGGGCATGCCGGAGGCGTCGGACCCGCCGGAGTGGCCGGAGTGGTCCATGCCGGGTGCGGCCGACGGGACGTCCTCGCCCCAGGTCTTCAGCCACCCGGACATCGTCCTGATCTCCGGGTCCTGGGCCTTCTCGATGCGTGCGGCGAGGTCCTTGACCTGAGCCGAGGAGGCACGGTCGGCGGCCAACTCGGCCATCTCCAGGGCCTGCTGGTGGTGGGGGATCATGCCCTGCGCGAAGGAGACGTCCTGGGCGTTGTGGGACTGGGACTGGGACTGCGACTTGTGGGTGCTCGGGGTCTTGTCCGCGCTGGAGGCGGTGTCCGGCCGGTCGTCACCGCCGCACGCGGCGAGGACGAGGGCGGCGGTGACGGCGGTCGCGGCCAGCGCGGCGCGGCGGGCCAGGGGACGGGCGCCGGTCACGCGGGTGCCGGACGTGCGGAAGCCGGTCATACGGAGGCCGGTCATTCGGGTGTTGGTCATGCTGAGAACTCCTGCGAGTACGTGAGTCGCTGCGCCCTCGGGGCGCGGCATGGGCATGGCTGAGTGCCGTACGCCCGTGGGTGACGGGGACGGACGGCTCGGCCTTGTCCTAGGTCCGCAGGATCTGCAGTTCGGCCAGTGAGGGAGGCGCGCGCCCGCCCTCGGTCGCGGCGGTCGCGGAACGGCCGTCGAGATCGCCCGCGGCCGTCGCTCCGCCCGGATCGGGTGCCGGGGCCGGCAGTACGGGGCCCGCACCGATGGAGCCGGAGGCGCAGGTGGGGTCGGCGTGCTGGGCGTGCCCGCCACCCGAATCGGAGCCGTGGCAGACGGCCTCGTCGGTCATGGCCGTCGTACGGCCGTTCATGGCGCGCGCGGGCGCGTGATGCGACGAGGCAGGGGACGCGTGATGCGGCGAGGTGGAGGAGGAGGCCGCGACGACGTTGCCGGGCCCGAGCGCGTGCATCCCGAACAGCCCGGCGAGCAGCCCGAGCAGCAGAAGCATGCGCCACGGTCCCGTCATCGGGAGCCGCAGCGCACGGTGGTGCTGTGCACGGGTGGTCACGCCCTCATCGTACGTAGGCCGCGCGGGGTCGGTTCATCGGGCCACGGGCGGCGCGTGCAGGCCGTGGATCACCGCGCCCTGCCATCTCTGCCCGTCTCCGCCCTTCCTGCCTATCTCTGCCCATATCCGCTTCCCCGCCCATCCCTGCGACTTTGCCATCTCTTTACAACCCGCTCCGGCGCCGCGTCGTCTCTCCGCTCGACCTGTCACCCACAGCCGCCGGATACGCCAGTACCGCGCGGACCGACGAAAGAGAGCGAATCGATGCGCCGAACCGTCCTCAGCGCCCTCACACTCACCTGCGCGGCCCTGCTCGCGACTGCCGCGCCCGCGGTCGCCCACAGCAGCGCCTCCCCGACCGCGGCGCCCAGCGCGACGGAGTCCACCCCCTCCGAGACGGCCACCCCGACGCCCAGCGCCGAACCGACCCGGCCCTCGACCTCCGCTCCCTCGGCGTCGGATTCGCCGCGGCCGTCGGCCGAGCCGACCCGGCCTTCGGAGGGCGGCCAGGTCTCCGTCGTACCGTCGGGGGCGCCCGACACCGGCGAGACGGCGACGACTTCGGGGTCCGGGAACGAGCAGGCCGGACTGATCGGCGGCGGTGCGGCAGCGCTGCTCGCCGCCGGGGGCGCGACGGCGTTCGTCGTACGTCGTCGGCGGGCGACCGGGGCGTGATGCCCTCGGCGAGGGGCGTGCGGCCCCTCTCCAGGCGCGCGTTCGCCATGGCGGCGGTGGCCTCGGTGCTGGTGGGCTGCGGCGGCCGGGGAGCAGGGCAGGGGGCGACCGCGGGTTCCCGGCGGAGGCGGGAGGACCCGGATGGGGCCGGTGCGGAGCGGTCGTCCTCGGCATCGGCGAACTCGGCGCGTGCGCTGGGCCATTCGCCCCCGGTCCGGCTGCGGATCCCGGCGATCGGGGTCGACACCCCGGTCATCCGGCTGGGCCTGGCGCCGGACGGCACCGTGGAGGTGCCGCCGATCGCGGCCGACGACCGGGCCGGCTGGTACCGGCACTCGCCGACGCCGGGTCAGGTC
This sequence comes from Streptomyces viridochromogenes, assembly GCF_001270495.1. Classification (GTDB taxonomy): domain Bacteria; phylum Actinomycetota; class Actinomycetes; order Streptomycetales; family Streptomycetaceae; genus Streptomyces; species Streptomyces viridochromogenes_A. Next base: position 21,557 of record NZ_LGUR01000238.1, on the reverse strand, counting down.
GGCCCCTCGGTCCTCCTCGGCCATGTCACGGTGGGCGCCTACGGGGACGGCGTGTTCCGCGACCTGGCCCGGCTGCGCCGGGGCGACCGGATCGTGGCGCGCAGGAAGGACGGCAGCACGGCGGAGTTCGCCGTCACCGCCGTACGGACGGTGGCGAAGGCGGACTTCCCGGCGGACGACGTCTACGGGGACGTGGACCGCCCGGAGCTGCGGCTGATCACGTGCGGGGGCCCGCGGGAGGGCGAGGAGTACCGCGACAACGTGATCGTGTTCGCGACGCTGAGCGCCACGTCCTCCTGACCGCCGGCATCCCCACCAGTACCGTGCAGGTTTCCTCACGACCATGGAGAGCGTTGAAACGGTCCCGCGACAAGGCTGCGTCCGAGCTGTTCGCCGCCCTCTATCCGCGCCTCGCAGGCTGGTGCCGCCGTCTGGTCGACGACGACGAGACGGCCCACGAGATCGCCTCCGAGGCGTTCACCCGGCTCTGGGCCCGCTGGAGCCGGGTGGAGGAGCCGCGCGGTTTCCTCTACGTCACGGCGGCGAACCTGGTCCGGGACCACTGGCGCAAGCTGGAGCGCGAGCGGAAGGCGATGCGCCGGGTGACGACGGAGGCGGCGGTCAACGCCCACACGGAACAGGCGGACCCGTCGGTCCGGCTGCTGGTCCAGTCCCTCCCCGAACGCCTCCGCACCCCGATCCTCCTCCACTACTACGCTGACATGCCGATCCGGGAGGTGTCCGTGCTGACCGGACGTAAGGAAGGAACCGTCAAGGCCGACCTCCACGCGGCCCGCGAACTGCTCCGCGTCCATCTGAGGAGGAGCCTTGACCACACGCTTTGACGACGACGCGGACGATCCGGAGTCGGCCACCGACGACCCCCTCGCGGTGATCCTCCGCCCGTCCCCCGACTACCTCGCCCCGCCCCCCGGCAGTTACGAGGCGATCCGCCGCAGGGCGACCCGCCGGCGCGTGGTCCGGGCGTCGATCGGGGCGGCCCTGACCTGCGCCGCGGCCCTCCTCGTCGCGCTACCCCTCCAGATGGGGACGTCCGACGGCCCGACCTCCCCCGCACCCCCGCTCGCCCCGCCGCCGGCAACGGACCGTACGACGCCCCCGGCCCCGTCGGCGGTGCCGAGCCCGTCGGCGTCCTCGCCCCGCACGGCGTCACCCACCCCGACGGTGCCCCCGCAGGCCGCGACCGCCGAGCCCACGGAGACCTCCCGTACCGAGGGGACCCGGCCGACGCCGAGCGGTCCGGCGGAGCCGACAGCCGCGCCGTCGGCGACTCCGACGGCGGAGGACGTGGGGGCGTCGGCGGATCCGACGAGGGGTGGCGTCGCGGCGACCGATACGGGCACGCCTCGCCCGTAGGTCAGCGTGGCGCGAACTGGACCCGGGTCGGTTGTGCGACATCCGGGCGGATCGAGATCCCTTCGACCGTCAACGCCTCCCCATAGATGTCCGTGATCCTGATCGCGCCCCCGCATCCGCTCCCCTGCTCGGAGAGGAAGTAGTTGTATTCCGTGCGGGGCAGCTGTCGCCAGCCGCTGCCGTCGCGGACCTCCAGCCGGGCCAGGGGGTTGCGGTGGCCTGTCGCCTGGATGCCGCACCAGTGGCTGCTGGAGCCGGTCTTGTAGCGGATCGCGATCTTGTCGGACGTCTCGGGGCTCAACAGGCTCCAGGTGATCGGGATGCGGCCGGCCGAGGGGGCCGCGAGCTTGGCGAACGCCTGGGCGCTCAGGTCGAGTTGGCCGGGGGCGCAGGGGAGGGGGCATTCGTTGGTGACGCGGACCGTCACGGAGGCGCCGCCGGCCGCGCGGACCAGGATGTAGGCACCGCAGGCCTTGGCGGTCTCGTAGTCCGTGTGGTTCATCGCCGCCGTCATGACGTCGGCGGTGGGGCCGTACAGGCAGGCGCCGTCACCGTTTCCGGTGTCGTAGAAGGTGGCGACTCCCTCGTAGGCGGTGCCGGGGCGGATACGTCCCGCCAGTGGTGCCGAGCCCGACGCCCGCTGCGGGGTGGTGCTCTTGGCCGAGGAGCGTGCCGGTGCGGTGGCCGTGCCGGGCGGCGGGGTGGTCTTCGCCGCCGTGGGGGCGTCCGGGGACGCCTTGGACGGTTTCTTCGGTTTCGGCTTCGGGGCCGGTTTCGGGCTCGGGGGCGTCGGTGGGGATGCCGACCGGCTGCCGGTGGTGGGCGCGGTCGTGGTGTGACCCGCCGTGGACGCGCCGTCGGGACGCAGGGCCATGAGCAGGGATGCGGCGAGTGCGACGGCTGCCACGACCACGGCGGGGACGAGGGCGTTGCGCCACTTGCCGGGGGACCGGCGGTGCGAAGGGGATGCCACGGATGAGTCCTGGGTGTGGGTGGGTGTGGATGTGCGTGGGCGTGGGGCTCCTGCGCGGTGCGGAGAGTCGCCCGTGTGTCAGTGGGCGCCGGGGGCGGAAAGGTTGCCGGGTTCGGGGCCACCGGTCCCCCGGCACGGAAATTCCCTGGCGGCTCGGCGCGGGCGGCGTTACGCTCGCCCGCGATGACGACTCACTCTGTTGCCAGATTGGGGGTCCCGTCCGCGCAAGGTGAGTGCTGATGGGCACTCAGACCGCGAACGGGGATTCCCGACCCTCCGGGTCCTCCGGGGCCTCTGGGTCCTCCGGGCCTGCCGGGCCTTCCTTCTGGCCGCGCGTGCGCGAGTTCGCCGTGCCGGCCTCCATGATCGAGACCGCGACCGCCCGCCGACTGGCGGGGGACTGGGCGGGAGCGTGTGCTGCCGCCGGGGTCGACGTCGATCTCCAACTGCGTTCCGTGGTGCGTGACTACGGTCGGGAACTCGCCGCCCGTGTCCGGGACGACCTACGGCATCTCGCTCCCGACCTCCTGCGCTGGCACATGCCGAGGATCGCTCCCGACGGCCTGTTGCGGCCGGGGCTGACCCTCGCGCTGGCCAAGTACGGCGGCGGGGGGCGGGACGGCGGGGGCGCGGTGTACCTAGTGGTGCGGACCGCGCCTGCGTGGGCCGACGCCGGTCAGCGGATCAGCCTCGCGCTGTGGGACGGGGGCCGGTCGTCCCGGGGGCCTTATCCAGATCCCCCTCCACATCCCCCTCCGCATCCGTCTCCATCTCCGCATCCGCATCCTCGTCCCAGCAGGCGGTTCCGGTTCGATCTGCACCGGCATCTGTGGGATGCGCGCAGGGCCGGTGAGCTGCGGATGCGGGCGGGGGTGGGGCTGGGCTCCGACCTGATGGGAGCCGAGTCGCCGTACGGCCCTGGCTGTGCCGTCGACCGGTGGGCGGACGAGGCCCGGATGCTGCTCCGAGCCGAGGGACGGTCCGTTGGGGACGTGCTCGTGCGGCTGAGGGGCCGGCATCGGCTGGTGCTGCAGGGAATCGGGGACGAGGGCGGGGGAGGTGACACGGGCGGACTGCGGATCGTGGCCGCCGCTGCCAAGGGGCGTACGTCCGCCCTTCCGGTGCTGCCCGACGCCGCGACCTGGGTGTTGCCCGACCTGGAGTTGCTCCGGGCCGGAGCGATCGAGGCCGAGCGGCTGCACCCACTGGTCGCCTCCGCACTCGTACCGGAAACGGACTCGTCGTCGCCCCGGGCCAGTCGTACGCCCCCGGCGTCCGGGCCGGTGGAGCGCGTAGGGCAGCCGCGTCCGGTGGACTGCCGGGGTGCCCGGCATCGCATCGGTCTGGTCGACGGCGTACTGGCTCCCCTGGACCACGACCCCGCCGAGATCCAGCGGGAGGAACTGCTGGCCGCCCTGACCGGCACGCCGCTCCCCTGCCTCCAGGCCATCGACGAGGCGCACCGGCATCCCGAGTGTCTGCCCGACGTACGCGAGCGCCTCGACCACGGCGACATCGCCGGTGCGCTGGCTGTCGTCGAGGGGCTGTTGGGCCCAGCGGCGGTGCTGCGGGACGGTGCGCTGCGGGACGAACTGGAGGCGGCGGCGCGGCAGCGGATCACGTACGGGCTGTTCAGAGCGGGGCTGATCGGTCCCGGGCCGGGGCGGGTCCGCTACGACGAGCGGGACCGACCCCGATCCCGGCCCCGGAGCCGGCGCGCGCACGCCCGCCACGCGCAGCGTCCCTGACCAACCCCACGCCGTACGGCCTCGACCGATCTGCGGGCGGCCGCTGAGCTCGCCCGCATGTCCCCGCACCGCACGCCCTTCCCATGACGAACCCACAGGTGATCCCACATGACCACGACCACGACCACGACGGTGAACATGAACACATGTACCCCGCCCTCCTCCCAACTCGACGTGGCCTCCGACCTGTTGGCCCTCCTCCGCGACACCACCACCGAACCCCGCCCCGACGCACAACTGGAAGCCCTCACCCTGGCCGTGGCCGCCGATCTGCCCGTTCTCCTCTGGGGTGAGCCGGGGATCGGCAAGACCGCGGCGCTCACCCAGCTCGCCGCCGCGCTGGAGCTCCCGCTCACCACGGTGATCGCGAGCGTCCACGAGCCGTCGGACTTCTCCGGGCTGCCCGTCGTCGGGGACGACCCCGCGGTACAGGGTGTGCCCATGGCGCCGCCGGACTGGGCCGTACGGCTGGTGAAGGCCGGGCGGGGGCTGCTGTTCCTGGACGAGTTGTCGACCGCGCCGCCGGCGGTGCAGGCCGCGCTGCTGCGGCTGGTGCTGGAGCGGCGGATCGGTGCCCTGCGGCTGCCGCCGGGGGTGCGGATCGTGGCCGCCGCCAATCCGCGGTCGTCGGCGGCGGACGGGTGGGAGCTGAGCGCGCCGCTGGCCAACAGGTTCGTGCATCTTCAGTGGACCCATGATCACGAGGTCGTCGTACGGGGGCTGGGTGGGACCTGGCCCCGGGCGACCCTGCCCCGCCTCGACCCCGGGAAGCTGCCGGAGGCCGTCGGATTCGCTCGTCGTGCGGTGTGCGGGCTGCTCTCCGGGCGGCCGGCGCTGGTGCACCGGTTGCCCAACAGCGAGACACGGCGGGGTGGTCCGTGGCCCTCGCCCCGGAGCTGGGAGATGACGCAGTGTCTGGTCGCCTTCGCCACCGCGGCCGGGGCCTCGCGGGAGGTGCTCTCCCTGCTGGTGCGGGGCACGGTGGGGGACGGGCCGGGGCTGGAGCTGCTGGCCGCCGTGGACCGGATGGACCTGCCGGACCCCGAGGTGCTGCTCGGCGACCCGGCGGGGGCGGAGTTGCCCGAGCGGGGGGATCTGCGGCAGGCCGCGCTGGACGGTGTCGTGGAGGCGGTCCGGGCGCGCCCGGACAGGTCCCGCTGGGATGCGGCGTGGGCGCTTCTGGTGCGGGCGGTGGAGACCGGGGCCCCGGACCTGGTCGTGGTCCCCGCGTCCACGCTCGCCTCGCTGCGGCAGGAGGACTGGGACGTACCGGCGTCGATCGAGCGGCTCGCCGGAGTGGTCTCCCTGTCCCGGCGAGCGGATCACGCGGCGACCCGGACCGCCGCGGCCGCGGCGAAGGCGGGGAAGCGATGACCTCCCGGGCTCCAGTCCAGGCTCCAGTCCAGGCTTCACTCCAATCCCCACTCCAATTGCCGCCCCAATCCCCACCCCGCCCCCTGAACCGCGACAAGCTCTTCTCCGCCCGTCTGCACGCCGCCCGGGTACGCCCCTACCTGGCGACCGCGCTGTTCGCCCTGCACGTCGTCGAGTCGCGGCGGGTGCCGACGATGGCCGTCGACCGGCACTGGCGCTGCTATGTGTCACCGGCGTTCGTGGAGCGGACGCCGGTGGAGGAGCTGGCCGGGGTGTGGGTGCACGAGGTGTCGCATCTGCTGCGGGATCATCACGGGCGCGGCGACCGGGTGGCGCGTGAGCGCGGGCTGACCGGGCCGGGGGAACGGCTGCGGATGAACATCGCCGCGGACTGCGAGATCAACGACGACGTGTACGGGGACGGGCTGGCCCGGCCGGAGGGGGCCGTCGAACCGGCCACCCTGCTGCTGCCCGAGGGCCAGCTCATGGAGGACTATCTGCGCCAGTTCCGGTTGGGTCCGCGGACGCAGGATCTGGCCTGGCTGGACTGCGGCAGCGGCGCCGACGGGCTGGAGCGGGAGTGGGACCTGGGGGCGGACGGCGCGCACGGCCTCAGCGCGCAGGAACGGGACGCGGTCCGGTTCCGGGTCGCGCAGGGCATCACCGGGCGTCCGGGCAGCGCCTCGCAGGGGTGGCAACGGTGGGCGGAGGAGGCGTTCCATCCGCCGCAGCCCTGGCGGGAGTTGCTGGGGGCGGCGGTGCGGTCGGCCGCCGGTGGCCCCGGTGCCGGCGAGGACTACACCTACGGCCGCCCGTCGCGCCGCTCCGCCTCGGTCCCCGGCGCCGTCCTGCCGAGCCTGCGGCGCACGCCGCCCCGCGTCAGCGTCGTCATCGACACGTCCGGATCGGTGAGCGACGCCGAGCTGGGCAGCGCGCTCCTGGAGGTCGCCGCGATCTCCCGCGCGGTGGGCGGGCGCCGCGACCTGGTCAGCGTGGTGCCGTGCGACGCGGCGGCCGCGGGTGTCCACCGAGTGTGCCGCGCCGAGGGAATTCCGCTGGTCGGAGGCGGGGGCACGGACCTGCGCGCGGGCTTCACCAGAGCGCTGCGCGCACGCCCCCGGCCCGATGTCATCGTGGCCCTGACAGACGGTCAGACCCCGTGGCCGAGCGAACGACCACCGTGCCGGACGGTGGTCGGGCTGTTTCCCCGGCAGCACGGGTACCGGCGGTACGACGAGGACGATCCCGAGTACGTGCCGGACTCACCGCCCGCGTGGGCGCGGGTGGTTGACATCGGGTAGCCCCCAACCCGCCAACCCGCCTCGGCGAACCCCTCTAGAAAGCGCTTGGGTACCTTGGTCACGTCCCTGGCGGCAGTCATGGACGGGGGGAACACCAGTTACCCGAGCGAATCCGAAGGATCAGCCAACGTGTCGTTGAAGATCAGCCGTCCCAGGGTCGCCGCCCTGGTCCTCATGGCGGCGCTCCTGGGCGGCGTCGCCACGGCAGGACCGGCCGTGGCGGCCACGCCGCAGTCCAGCACCGCGACGTCCACGGCCCTGCCCGGACAGACGCCTGCCATACCCACCGAGTTCGTCGACCTGTCCACCAGCGCCCTCGTCGCGGACGACGTGAGTCACGAGGTCACCGTCACCTACCGCAACGACTCGTCGGCGGATCGGACGGTCGCCCCGCAGCTCCTCGTGGAGTCGCCGGACGGCGGGCCCTTCCTGAAGCCGGCCGACGTGCGGGTCGAGCGGCGTACCGCGACCGGCTGCTGGGAGGCCGTGGAACTCGGCAGCCAGACCGGCACCCTGTTCACCGACCTCACCGCCGCCCAGCGCACGCTGCACGCGGGGGACACCCTGACGGAGGTCTACCGGATCACCGTCCTCACCACCGAGGCGGAGGGCACCGTGCACCCGAGGGTGGCCCTCTACGGCTGAGCCTCGCCCGAGCCGCGACCGGCGGGCAGCGGACCAGGCACCGAGCGAGCGTCGTACGACCGACGCTCGCCGGGCCTGGTCCCTTGGGCGGACCTGGCGCCCCGCCCGTACTGCGTTCTCAGTACCGGCGATTGTCGGCAGCCGCACGACGACACGGCACCCCCGCTCCCGAGAGTCTGGGCAGACGTTCGAGTCCCAGATGTGGAGACCCCCTGCCGTGGCTACTTTCCTGTATCGAGTGGGCCGTCTGGCCTTCCGGCGGCGCTGGTACGTCGCCCTGGTCTGGGCGGCCGTCCTGGCCGCCGTCGGATTGGGCGCGCTGAAGGCCCCGGGCGCGGTCGACGAAGAGTTCTCGATGCCGGGCATCGAGTCGCAGAAGGCGTTCGACCTGATGGAGCAGCGCTTCCCGGGCGCCACGGCCGACGGCGCCACCGCGCGGGTCGTGTTCGTCGCGCCGGGCGGCGAGAAGGTGACCGCCACCGAGAACAAGAAGGCCGTCGAGGCGGCCGTGGCCGAGCTGGGCGACGGGTCGCAGGTCGCCGGCGCCGCGGACCCGTTCCAGGCGCGGGCGGTCAGCAAGGACGGTACGACCGCCTACTCGACCGTCACCTACAAGGTCGGCGCCGGCGAACTCACCGACGCCAGCAAGACGCACCTGGAGGACACCCTCGCGCAGGCCCGGGACTCCGGGCTGACCGTCGAGGCCAGCGGGAGCGCCATGGGCGACGGTGGCGGTCCGGGCGGGATGGCCGAGGTCATCGGCGTCGCGATAGCCGCCGTCGTACTCCTCGTCACCTTCGGGTCCCTCGCCGCCGCCGGGCTGCCGCTGCTGACCGCCGTCATCGGCATCGGCGTCAGCATGGCGACCATCCTGGCGCTGTCCGACGCACTCGGGCTGTCCACCACGACCGGCACCCTCGCCATGATGCTGGGCCTCGCGGTCGGCATCGACTACGCCCTCTTCGTCGTCTCGCGGTACCGGGAGGAGCGCGCCAAGGGCCGTACGCCGCAGGAGGCGACCGGACTCGCGGTCGGTACGGCCGGCTCCGCGGTCGTCTTCGCCGGGCTCACCGTCGTCATCGCGCTGGCCGGGCTCGCGGTCGTCGGCATCCCGATGCTCACCAAGATGGGGCTGGCCGCGGCGGGCGCGGTCGTCGTCGCCGTGCTCATCGCGCTGACGTTCGTCCCCGCGTTCCTCGGCTTCTGGCCGAACGCCGTACTCCCGAGGCAGGCCCGCAAGAGCGGCCGTACGGGAGAAGACCGACACGACAACGGCGGTACCCGCTGGGCGCGGTTCGTGCTGCGGCGTCCCCTGCCCGTACTGCTGCTCGGTGTCGTCGGACTCGGGGCGCTCGCCCTGCCGATGACCGACCTTCAGCTGGGCATGCCCGGCGACGAGGCCAAGTCGACCTCCACCAGCGAGCGGCGGGCCTACGACGCGCTCGCCGACGCCTTCGGGCCGGGCTTCAACGGGCCGTTGACCGTCGTCGTGGACGCCAAGGGCGACGAGGACGCCAAGGGCGCCGTCAGCGCCATCTCCGACGAGATCGCCGGCACGAAGGGCGTCGTGTCCGTCTCTCCGGCCCGCTTCAACGACGCCGGTGACACCGCCGTCTTCTCGGTCGTGCCGTCCACCGCGCCTACCGACGAGAAGACCAAGGACCTGGTCACCACCATCCGGGGCGAACGCGACGGGGTCGAGGCCGAGACCGGGGCGACCTTCGAGGTCACCGGCACCACCGCGATGAACATCGACATCGCCGACAAGGTGCAGGCCGCGCTGGTGCCGTATCTGGTAGTGGTGGTCGGGCTGGCGATCGTGCTGCTGCTGGTCGTCTTCCGGTCGCTGCTCGTCCCGCTGAAGGCGGCCCTCGGCTTCCTGCTGTCGGTGCTGGCGGCCCTCGGCGCCGTGGTCGTGGTGTTCCAGCAGGGGCACGGCGCCGAACTGCTGGGCGTGGAGCAGACCGGGCCGATCATGAGCCTGATGCCGATCTTCCTGGTGGGCATCGTCTTCGGGCTCGCCATGGACTACGAGGTCTTCCTCGTCTCGCGGATGCGGGAGGCGTACGTCCACGGAGAGTCGGCCCACCAGGCGGTCATGTCCGGCTTCCGGCACAGCGCCCGCGTGGTCGTGGCCGCCGCGCTGATCATGATCGCGGTCTTCGCCGGGTTCATCGGGGAGAGCGACTCCATGATCAAGATGATCGGGTTCGGGCTCGCGACGGCCGTACTCCTCGACGCCTTCGTCGTACGGATGGCGATCGTGCCGGCCGTACTCGCCCTCCTCGGCGGCAGGGCCTGGTGGCTGCCGAAGTGGCTGGACCGGATCCTGCCCCGCGTGGACGTGGAGGGGGAGGCGCTCAGCCGAGGGCCGGAGACGGAGACGGAGACGGAGATGGACGCGGACGCGGAGACGAAGACGGAGGCGGAAGCGTCGACGGGTCCGGCCGCGGCTGCCGACCTGGACGTCGCTCGTACCTGATCCTGCCCCACCCCCACCGGGGCCGCTCGTGACGAAGGACACGGGCGGTTCCGTCGGCCGTTCGTCCCCGCATGCGTCCACCATGGACCGAGCCCACCGACCGGAGAGCACGATGACCACCAGCCCGGAGCGACGCTACGCGGACCGCATCGAGGGGTTCTCGGAGCGCCACCCCCTCGCCATCGACGTGGTGCTGGTCATGTCGCTGATGGGCTGCGGTGTCCTCGGCAGCATGCTCACCCTGCCCGGCGCCGACCCGCCGGACCGGGACAAGGCCGCGGTCGTGCTGCTCGGCGTGTCCTGCCTCGCCCTGCTGAAGCACCGCACCCACCCGCGCACCGCCCTCGTCGTGTCCGCGGCCTGCGGCGTGACCGTGGTCGCGCTCGGGTACCTGCTCACTCCGCTGCTGCTGGCACCCGTCATGGCGGCGCTCTACTGGCTGGCCGTTCTCGCCGACCGCAGGGCCACCCGCGTCTACGGCATCACCACTTTGGTGGCGGTGATCGTCGCGGCGGCGATCTCCGACTCCATGGACCACCTCTCGCTGCTGCTCAGAACGATCGGCCCGTTGTTCTGGCTGATGCTGCCCCTCGCCGCCGGGACCATGACCCGGCTGCGCCGCGCCTACCTGGCGGCGGTGCAGGCCCGCGCCGAACACGCCGAGCGCACCCGGGAGGAGGAGGCCCGGCTGCGTGTCACCGAGGAACGCATGCGGATCGCCCGTGAGCTGCACGACGTCGTCGCCCACCACATGGCCCTCGCCAACGCCCAGGCCGGTACCGCCGCGCACCTCGCGCTGACCAGTCCGGAGCAGACGAAGGCGATCCTCACCGACCTGACCGGCACCACGTCGTCCGCGCTGCGCGAGCTGAAGGCCACGCTGGGGCTGCTGCGGCAGAACGGCGACCCGGACTCCGCGCCGCTGGAGCCGTCGCCGGGGCTCGCCCGTCTGCCCGAGCTGGTCTCGGCGTGCGCGTCGGCCGGGCTCAAGGTCACGCTCACCACGGAAGGCGAGCCGCGGCACTTGTCCCCGGGCGTCGATCTGACCGCCTTCCGGATCGTCCAGGAGGCGCTCACCAACGTCGCCAAGCACGCCTCCACCGCTGCCGCGCACGTCCGGTTCGCGTACACGGGGTCGCGGCTGATGATCACGGTCAGCAACGACGGGCCGGTGGCCGCGGATGCCGTGGACCCCGTGGACCCGGTGGATGCCGCGGCGGCCGGGGAGGCCACGCAGGGCCGGGGCTTCGGGGTCATGGGCATGCGCGAGCGTGCCCGCTCCATCGGCGGCGACCTGTGCGCCGGTCACCGTCCCGAGGGCGGCTTCGAGGTCACCACCGCACTCCCGCTCCAGCCGTACGACGCCGAAGACTGATCTCCTGCTCGTCGATCTGCTTACCCAGACCGCGTACCGTGCGGCGAGACCCCCGGCGGCCCGTCCGCCATCGCACGGAAGGACCGACCCTGAACACCCCGCTCGCGGAGACCCTGTCCGTGGCCATGCTCGTCCTCGTGCTGGTCTGTGCCGTCGTCCGTCCCTTCAACTGGCCGGAGGCCGTGGTCGCCGTACCGGCCGCGGTGCTGGTGGTGGCCACCGGGGCGATCTCCCCGGGCCACGCACTGGACGAGGCCGAACAGCTCGGACCGGTGATCGGCTTCCTCGCGGCCGTACTGGTCCTCGCCCAACTCTGCGACGACGAGGGGCTGTTCCAGGCCTGCGGGGCCTGGATGGCGCGTACGGCGGCGGGCCGGCCGCGCCGGCTGCTGGCGCAGGTGTTCCTGGCCGCGTCGGCGATCACGGCCGTACTGAGCCTGGATGCCACGGTCGTGCTGCTCACCCCCGTGGTGTTCGCCACCGCCGCCCGGCTCGGCGCCCGCCCCAAACCGCACGTCTACGCCTGCACCCACCTGTCGAACACGGCCTCCCTGCTGCTGCCGGTGTCCAACCTGACCAACTTGCTGGCGTTCGCGGCCAGCGGGCTGAGCTTCACCCGGTTCGCCGCGCTGATGGCGCTGCCGTGGGTGGCCGCGATCGCCGTGGAGTACGTGGTCTTCCGGCGTTTCTTCGCCACCGACCTGGACGCCGGGGCGCAGGCCCCGCCCACCGGCGACGCCCCCGAACTGCCGCTGTTCGCCCTGGTGACCGTCGCGTGCACACTGGCCGGGTTCGTGCTGACCTCGGCCCTCGGTGTCGATCCGGCCTGGGCGGCCCTGGCGGGCGCGGTGGTCCTCGCCGTACGGTCCCTGCTGCGCCGCCGTACGACGCCGAAGGCATTGCTGCGTTCGGTCTCGGTGCCGTTCCTGGCGTTCGTCCTGGCCCTGGGGATCGTGGTCCGCGCGGTCGTCGACAACGGGCTCGACACCGCCCTGGGCCACCTGCTCCCCGACGGCACCGGGCTGCTCGCCCTGCTCGGGATCGCCGCGCTGGCCGCCGTACTGGCCAACGTGATCAACAACCTGCCCGCGGTCCTGGTCCTGCTCCCACTGGCCGCCACATCCGGCCCCGGCGCCGTCCTCGCCGTGCTGCTCGGGGTGAACATCGGCCCCAACCTCACCTACGCCGGCTCCCTGGCCACTCTGCTGTGGCGGCGTATCGTGCACGCCCACGACGCGGAGGTGCAGCTGGGCGAGTTCACCCGGCTCGGCCTGTACGCCGTACCGGCGAGCCTGTGCGCCTCGGTGCTGGCACTGTGGGCGTCACTGGTCGTGATCGGAGCTTGACCCGAGCCTGACCCGAGGAGGCTGGTCGCATGGCGGTGGTCGTCGTCTGGATCGTCGAGGGCACCTGGCCCGCCTGCGTGGACGCCGCGCGGCGGCATGCGCCGGAGGACGCCGAGATCGTCCTGCTGCACATCACCGGGCAGGACATCGCGGACGCCGCTCACGGTGCGTTCGCCGGCCTCCTCGGCCGCGGCCATCCGGAACGCGATCCCGGCACCCGCGTCGAACAGCTCGCCGCCGCCTCCGCCGAGACCCTCCTCCAGGCCGCCGCCGACCGCCTCGGCCGCCCCTGCACCCGCGTCGAACGCACCGGCCGCGCCGAGCGCGAGGTCCTCGCCGCGACGGACGGCGCCGACCTGCTCGTCCTGGCCCGCGACGGCGACCGCACCCGCGTCGGCCCGCCCAGCCTCGCCCCGCCCGGCCGCTTCGTCGTAGACCACGCCCCCTGCCCCCTGCTCCTGGTCTGGCCGGAGTCCGCCCCGGACCTGACGACGCTGCCGGACAGGCCCTAGCCCCGGGCCCCCTCGCGGACAGGCCGCGGCGAACTCGTGCTCGCGCGCCGTACGAGCCGCGTCGGCACCAGCGTCGTGCCGTGCGCGATGTCGCCGTGTCGCATCTTGTCGATGACGCCCTCGACGCAGAGGCGGCCCACCTCGGCGAAGTCCTGGTGGATGGTGGTGAGCGGGGGGAGGAAGGACGCGGACTCGGGGAGGTCGTCGAAGCCGATGACGCTGACGTCGTCGGGGACCTTGCGGCCGCGTTCGTGGAGGGCGCGCAGCAGGCCCAGGGCCATCTGGTCGTTGGCCGCGAACACCGCCGTACAGTCCCGCTCTTCGGCCAGCCGGAGACCGGCGCGGTAACCCGACTCCGCCGACCAGTCGCCGCGCACCAGGGGCGGTGGGGCCACGCCCGCCTCCGTGAGGGCGCCGTGCCACGCGTTGGCCCGGCGCTGGGCGGCGAAGGAGCCCTCGGGGCCGGCCAGGTGCCACACCGTGGCATGGCCGAGGTCCAGCAGATGCCGTACGGCGTCGCGGGCGCCGCCCGCCTGGTCGGTGTCGACGACGGTGTAGCGGTCGCCGGCGTCCGAGTCGGCCACCACGACCTGGACGCCGGGCGGCAGCGAGACCGTCGCCGCGTCGAGGAGGTGGATCTCCATGATGACGATGACCGCGTCCACGGCGAGTTCCCCGAGCCGGGAGAAGGCGCCGTTCACCTCGTCCTGGGTGGGAACGGCGACAGGCAGCAGCGTGACGGCGTAGCCGTGCTGGGCGGCGGAGGTCGCGATCGCCTCCAGGGTGCGGATGTTCCCGTGGGTGGAGAGGGAGAAGGTGATCACGCCGAGGGTGCGGAACTCGCCGCGTTTGAGGGCCCGCGCGGCGCTGTTGGGCCGGTAGCCCAGCTCCCGCATCGCGGCCATGACCTGCTGCCGGGTCTCCTCGGTCACGCCCGGGAAGCCGTTGGCGACGCGCGACACCGTCTGGGAGGAGACACCGGCCAGGCGCGCGACGTCGGCCATGGAGGCGCCCTGGCGGGGGCGGGCGGCGCGTTTTCTCGTGCTCACCGCTGTGCTGTCACCGTCCGCTGTGCCCACTTCGTCCCCTCGCTTCCCGGGCTGCGCAACTTTTGGCCCGGAACGACTCCTTGACCCCTGAGATTCGGACAGTGTAGACATCCCGCCAGCGCATGTTTACGTAAACATTACGAGCCAAAACCATACGAGAACGCACCGAATCGCACCGAACCGCACCTCTGTGGTCCCGAAGAGCTGGAGTACTCGAGATGGCACAACGCACCCGTAAGAGAAGGCTCCTGGGGCTCGGCGTCACGGCCCTCGCGACCGGGACCGTGCTGGCCGCCACCGCGCTGCCGGCCGCGCCCGCCGACACGGCCGCCGCCGCTGCGGTCACGGTCCGGCCCGACCCCTCGTACAAGCAGGAGAAGTTCGAGGGCTGGGGCACCAGCCTGGTCTGGTTCGCCAACGCCACCGGCGACTACCCGCCCGCGATACGCGAGAAGCTCGCCAAGCTCCTCTTCGGTGACGACGGCCTCGCGCTGAACATCGCCCGCTACAACATCGGCGGCGGCAACGCCCCGGACGTCAAGGACTACCTGCGGGCCGGCGGCGCGGTCGAGGGCTGGTGGAAGGCCCCGGCCGGCACCACCCGCGAGGACGTCGACTGGTGGGACGCCGACGACCCCGCCGACTGGAACAACAAGGCCGACAAGACGCAGCGCTGGTGGGTCGACCGCATCAAGAAGGACATCACCCACTGGGAGACCTTCAGCAACTCCCCGCCGTGGTTCATGACCGAGAGCGGCTACGTCTCCGGCAACTTCGACGCGGGCAAGGACCAGCTCAAGACGGAGTCCGTGGACGACTTCGCCAAGTACCTGGTGGGTGCCACCGAACGCCTTGAGAAGGCGCACGGCATCAAGGTCGACACCCTCGACCCGTTCAACGAGCCGAACACCAACTACTGGGGCACCAAGCTGGGCGAGGACGGCGAGCCCGTCGGCGGCCGACAGGAAGGCGCCCACATCGGCCCCGAGCTGCAGCAGAAGGTGCTCCGCGCACTGGGCCCGACGCTGGGGAAGTCCAAGTCGAACGCGGAGATCTCCGCGATGGACGAGACCAACCCCGGCACCTTCGCCACGAACTGGAACTCCTACCCCCAGGAAGTGCGCGACCTGGTCAGCCAGATGAACGTCCACACCTACGGCACCGGCCAGCGCACCACCGTGCGCGACCTGGCCAAGGCGGCCGACAAGCCGCTGTGGATGAGCGAGGTCGAGGGCGACTGGGGCGACGGCCAGAGCTTCACGGACATGCGGCCCGGCCTGGGCCTGGCCCAGCGCATCGTCGACGACCTGCGTGAACTGGAGCCTCGCGCCTGGGTGTTCTGGCAGCCTGTCGAGGACTACGACAACATGAAGCCGGGCGGCGAGTCCGCGAAGGGCGGCAACTGGGGCGAGATCCAGCTGTCGTTCAGCTGCACCTCGAAGGACACGCTCGAAAGCTGCCCGATCTACACGAACACCAAGTTCGACACGGCCCGTAACTTCACCCACTACATCAAGCCCGGCGACCGGCTGATCAAGACGGACGACACCTCCAGCACCGCGGCGGTCTCCCGCAAGGGCGACGCGGCGACCGTCGTCCACGTCAACAGCACCACCGGGGCGCGCGAGGTCACGCTCGACCTGTCGAAGTTCGGCCGCGTCTCCTCCCACGCCACCGTCACCCCGGTGGTCACCAGCGCCGACGGCAAGCTGGAGCGGCAGCGGGCCGTCCGTGTCACCGGCAAGCAGGCCACGGTCACCGTGCCCGCCCAGTCCGTGACGTCGTTCCTGGTCAAGGGCGTGTCCGGCGTCGCGAAGGAAGCGGCCGAGCTCCAGAAGGGCCACACCTACCGGCTGACCGGCGTCCAGAGCGGCAAGGACCTCACCATCGCCGACAACGGCACGGGCCTCGTCATCAGGAGCGCCGACGCCGCCGACCCCAGCGGTCAGCAGTGGCGGGTGGAGCAGATCAGCGGCAACGGCAGCGACAACCGCAAGCGGTACGTCTTCACCGAGGCGACCGAGGACAAGCGCCTGGCCGTCCGTGCCGGCGCCCTGGTGGCCGAGCCCGACGAGGGCCGCCGCGACGGCGCCGCCCAGTGGATCATGTCGACGACCGGCGACGGCACCTGGACCCTCGTCAACGCCGCCACCGGTCAGCTCCCGGACGTCGGCGGGCAGGCCACGAACGACGGTGCCGCCGTCGGAGTGTGGCAGCCGAACTCGGGCACGAACCAGCGCTGGAAGGTGACAGACGTGACGAGCGCCGCCGGCGCACGGACCGAGTAGCCGTACACCCACGGGCGCCTCGCCCCGCGGTCACCACGACGCCCCCGTCCGCCGCCACCGCAAACCCGGTGGCCGTGGCGGGGGCGTCACCGCGAAGGTGTCACCGCGGAGCCGTCACTGGTCCGAGTAGCCGATGTCCCCGATGGTCCAGGCGCTCACGTCCTTCAGCGCGACGCGGTACATGCCGCCCGTGTCGGGGATGCCGAAGCTGCCCTGGAGGATCCGGGCGACGTGGAAGTGGAGGTGTGTGGGCCCGTCACCGTGTCCCGGCCGGTGGTCGCCGTCGCCCTGGGGTGGGGTGAACACGGCGGCGAAGGGCCGCAGGTGCTCGGAGTCCCGCAGGACCTCGGCCACGCGTTCCTTCCACAGGGCCTCGGGGGCCAGCCGTCCCGTGATGACGGCTCCCGGGATCACCACGGTCAGGGACATCTGGCTGCTGTGCCGCGACTCCACCATCGCGGCGATCGCGACGAGCAGGTCGTCAGGGTGTGTCATGTCTCAGGAGCCTAGCCCGACCGCAGGGGTCATGGCGTGGTCAGTGACCGAGACGTCACCAGCCCAGCGCACCCTCGTCGGCTCGCGTGTCGCGGGCCGGGGCGGCCGCAGGGGCGTCGTGGCAGGTGAAACCCAGCCGGGTCAGCGCCCGGCGCATCTCGCCCGAGGTGAAGTCGCGGCGGTTCTGCCGGGTGATCACTTCCCCGACCTGCATCACGGGGTAGACGCGACGGCCGATGGTCACGGCCACGCCCTCGACGGCTTCGGGCGTGACGCCGCTCATCGACTGCTCGACCTCGCTCTTGGTCAGGTCGAAGGGGAATCGGGCGATGACACAACGCATGGGTGCCTCCACGGAGTTGCCTGGGCTACGGGGTGTTCCTCGGGGTGGAGCGACGGCTGCGGCCGGAGCTGCGTCCGCTTTCGCCACGGCCGGTGGTCCGGCCGCCGCCGCTGTGACCGGCGGCGCGCCCGTTGCCGCCGCGGCCGGCGCCGCCGCGTCCCCTGCGGCTGCGGCCGGGAGCCCCCGTGCGCTCGCTCTGCTCGGCGGCCGGCGGGGTGAGGGTGACGGGCACGCCCGAGGGGGTGCGGGCGCCGGTGATGCGCTGGAGCTCGGCCTCGCCCGGACGGACCCGGGCGGAACTCGGCGTGATGCCGGCGTCGGCCATCAGACGGTCCATCGCGCGACGCTGGTGCGGCAGGACGAGGGTGACGACGGTGCCGGACTCGCCGGCCCGCGCGGTACGGCCGCCACGGTGCAGATAGTCCTTGTGGTCGCCGGGAGGGTCGACGTTCACGACGAGGTCGAGGTCGTCGACGTGGATCCCGCGGGCCGCGACATTGGTGGCCACCAGGACCGTGACCTCGCCGTCCTTGAACCGGGCGAGCGTCTTGTTGCGCTGCGGCTGGGACTTGCCGCCGTGCAGGGCCGAGGCCCGCACCCCCACGGACAGCAGGTGCTTGGCCAGCTTGTCCGCCGCGTGCTTGGTGTCCAGGAACATGATCACCCGCCCGTCACGGGCGGCGATCTCGGTCGCGGTGGTGTGCTTGTCGGCGTCCTGCACGTGGAGCAGGTGGTGCTCCATGGTGCTGACGGCGCCCGCGGACGGGTCGACCGAGTGCACCACGGGGTCGTGCAGATAGCGGCGCACCAGGAGGTCGATGTTGCGGTCCAGAGTGGCCGAGAACAGCAGTCGCTGGCCGCCGGGAGCCACCTGGTCGAGCAGGGCGGTCACCTGCGGCATGAAGCCCATGTCGGCCATCTGGTCGGCCTCGTCCAGGACGGTGACGGCGACCTGGTCCAGCCGGCAGTCGCCGCGTTCGATGAGGTCCTTGAGGCGGCCGGGCGTCGCCACGACGACCTCGGCGCCGTTGCGCAGCGCGGTCGCCTGCCGGCCGATCGCCATGCCGCCGACCACGGTGGCGAGCCGCACCCGCAGGGCGCGGGCGTAGGGGGCGAGCGCGTCGGTGACCTGCTGGGCCAGTTCGCGGGTGGGTACCAGGACCAGGGCGAGCGGCTGCCGGGGCTGGGCCCGCTGTCCGTCCAGCCGGGCCAGTACGGCCAGGCCGAAGGCGAGCGTCTTGCCCGAGCCGGTGCGTCCGCGGCCCAGTACGTCCCGTCCGGCCAGCGCGTTCGGCAGGGTGGCCGCCTGGATCGGGAAGGGCACGGTCACGCCCTCGGCGCCGAGCGCGGTCAGCAGACGTGCGGGCAGTTCCAGCTCGGCGAACGTCGCGACCGCCGGCAGCGGTTCGGTGAGGGTGACCGGGAGGGTGAACTCCTGCGGGCGGGTGGTGGAGCGTGCTCGGGGGGTCTGCCGGCCGGCCTTGTGGGCACGGACGCGACCTGAGCTGCCGCCGGTACGGCGGGTGCGGTTCATGAAGGAACCTTCCTCGATCCGGCGTATCGAGGAATTCTGCCCAGCGGTGGTGACCGCACGCGGATTCACAAGAATGAGCCGAGGGAATACGAAATGCCGCTCGGCGCTGAAGCCGGGGCTAGTCAGTAACCCGGGAACTCCGGGGACTCCGAGGGTGCCGGGGATCCCGGGAACTCGGGGAAAACATGGAGCTGGGACCCGCACCCCAAGAGCGCGGGCCCCAGCTCCAAGTCGCGTCAAGCGTCAGGCGGGAACGATGTTCTCGGCCTGCGGGCCCTTCTGGCCCTGCGTGACGTCGAAGGTAACCTTCTGGCCTTCCTGAAGCTCGCGGAAGCCGGAGGTGGCGATGTTGGAGTAGTGCGCGAACACGTCAGCGCCGCCGCCGTCCTGCTCGATGAAGCCGAAGCCCTTTTCCGCGTTGAACCACTTCACGGTGCCAGATGCCATATTGAATCTCCCTTGGGGGGCAGTGCCGGAATCCGCACTTTACGGATCCGAGTCGCCGCGATGATCACCCCTCCGGAAAGATCCGGAAAGCTCTGCAAAGAAACAAGTCTCTGGCAACCAAAACTGCAACTGCTATCACGCTAACACAGTCGGGGCCCAAGGCTCGGGGGTTTTTCGGCACCGTTCAGAAATTCTCATCCCGCCGTCGCCCGTATTTCTGTACCGGCCGGACTAGGTATTCGGGCCGCGCTCGTCCAGCCTCCGGCGCATGTCCCGGTTCAGGCGGAGGGCGTCGTCCAGCTGGTCCTCGAGGGAGACGATGCGGCAGGCGGCCTCGATGGGGGTGCCCTGGTCGACGAGCTCACGGGCGCGGGCGGCGATGCGCAACTGGCGGCGGGAGTACCGGCGGTGGCCGCCCTCCGAACGCCGCGGAGTGATCAGTCCGGTCTCGCCGACGGCGCGGAGGAAGGCGGGGGTGATGCCGAGAACGTCGGCGGCGCGTCCCATGGTGTAGGCGGGATAGTCGTCGTCGTCGAGGTTTCCTGCGACAGGGACGTTCTCAGCGGGCATAGCACCTTCGTTTCGGGGACATGGTGAGGGCCCGGGCGTGCGCGGCACCCGTGCTTGCGAAGGTTCAGCACCATCTGCCTCGTGCCCCAACCCTAACGCCGCCGGGTACGCAGATGTGGTTCGGCCGCGACAGACTTATGGAAGCGGTGCGGCCGCGGTCAGTCGGTGAGGCCGGCCTTCTCACAGGCGGGTGCGGTCTCCGGGGTGCAGATCTGGGCGATCGTGTAGAGGCCGTCCTTGATCACGGTGGCCCTGATGTCGTCGACGGTCACCGGGATGGGGTCGAGCAGGACGGCGGGGATGTCCTGGGTGGTGGCCGTGGCGACCGTCGTGTCGGCGATGTCGTCGAGCTTCTCGCCGCGGCCGAGGGCGACGGCCATCTCCGCGGCCGCGTCGGCCTCGGCCTTGAAGGGCTTGTAGACGCTCATGTACTGCTCGCCCTTGACGATGCGCTGCACGGCCGCGAGGTCGGCGTCCTGGCCGGTGACGGGGGGCAGCGGCCGGATGCCCGCGGCCTTGAGGGCGGAGATCGCACCGGCGGCCAGTCCGTCGTTGGCTGCGTAGACGCCGTCGATGCCGTCGACGCCCAGCGCGGCGATGGCGTTCTCCATGTTGGTGTGGGCGGTCTCCTGGCTCCAGCCCGGGGTGTCGTACGCCTCGCCGATCCGGACCCGGCCCTGCAGGACGGACAGCGCGCCCTTCTTGAAGGCCACGTTGGTCGGGGAGGTCTGGGGGCCGTTCATCATGACGATCCGGCCGCTGTCCGCCCGCTCTCCCAGGGCCCTGAGGAGCGCCTCGCCCTGGAGCCTGCCGACCCGTTCGTTGTCGAAGGAGACGTAGGCCGCGATCGGGCCCTCGACGAGTCCGTCGTAGGCGATCACCGGGATGCCCACGTCGTGTGCCCGCTCGACCGAGTGGCGCAGGGAGCGGAAGTTCACGGCGCTCAGGAGCAGGACCTCGACATCGTTGTTGATCATGGTCTCCACCTGCTGTTGCTGGGTGGCGACATCCCCCTTGGCGTTGGCGTAGTCCATCGAGCAGTCCGCGCACAGCTCCTTGATCTTCTTCTCGATCAGGGGCTTGTCGAAGTTCTCCCAGCGCGGTTGGACGCCCTGGCTGAACAACAGGCCGACCTTGAAGCCGCCCTCGCCGGAGGCGGTCCCGCCCGGGTCGTCGGATCCCCCGCCACCGCATGCGGCCAGGGATACGGCCATGACCAGCGACAACGCGGTCGCGATGAGGGGGGTACGACCCCGGTACGCACTCACGGGGGCCTCCCTGGCTCGTTCGGGAACGTCCGAGGAACCCCCTGGCCGGTCACTTCGGCCACTCACTGCCAGGATAGGCCGCCGGGCGGGGCGCCGGGCAGGCGCCGGGGCGCTGCGGGAGCACCCGCCCGTGTCGTCCGGCGGGACGTACCTGTCGTCCGCGCCGTTGATCGCGAGCGTAGGCGAGCCGACGGCCGCGTCGAGGGAGCGCCGGGCGGATCCGCCGGAAGGCGTGGACCGGTGTCGTCCGATCGACGCGACACCTGATTGCTCCTCATATTCCTTGAATCACAAGGGCGTTGGGCGGATGCTGTGATCCGTCTGTGAACTCCTGATTCATGGAGGAACATCCGTGCCGTCCAACCCCCCACCGATCTTACCGATCTCACCGATCCCACCGGCTCCCCGTGCGAAGACCCGCGGAAGACTG
>NZ_LGUR01000237.1 GCF_001270495.1 Streptomyces viridochromogenes | reverse complement strand
CGTCGGTACAGCCGTTCGCCCCTTCAGGGCGTTGGTGTCCCGCCCCTCAAGCTGTTGCCGTAGGCCCGCGGCCCGCCGCCGTGCGTCGCGGACCGTCAGGGGCGGGGGCGTCCACCCCGTGAGGCGGCCGAGGCCGACGACCGGGGGGTAGACCGGGGAGACCGCCATCACCTCGGCCGGGGTGCCCAGGACGGGGGCGGCGCCCGGGGCGGGGAGCAGGACGACCTGGTCGGCGTAGTGGATGACCCGCTCCAGGCGGTGTTCGGCCATCAGGACCGTCGTGCCCAGGTCGTGGACCAGGCGTTGGAGGACCGCGAGGACCTCTTCCGCGGCTGCCGGGTCCAGGGCCGAGGTGGGCTCGTCGAGGACGAGGACCTCGGGGTGGGGGGTGAGGACCGAGCCGATCGCGACGCGTTGTTGCTGGCCGCCGGAGAGGGTGGCGATGGGGCGGTCGCGGAGGTCGGTGAGGCCGAGGAGGTCCAGGGTCTCCTCCACGCGGCGGCGCATCACGTCGGGGGCGAGGCCCAGCGACTCCATGCCGTAGGCGAGTTCGTCCTCGACCGTGTCCGTGACGAAGTGGGAGAGCGGGTCCTGGCCCACCGTGCCGATGACGTCGGCCAGTTCGCGGGGCTTGTGCGTGCGGGTGTCCCGGCCGGCCACCGTGACGCGGCCGCGCAGGGTGCCGCCGGTGAAGTGCGGGACGAGGCCGCTGACGGCGCCGAGGACGGTGGACTTGCCGACGCCGGACGGGCCGACCAGGAGGACGAGTTCGCCTTCGGGTACCTCGAAGTCGATGCCCTGGACGGTGGGCTGGAGGGCACCGTCATAGGTCACCGATACGTCCTCGAAGCGGATCACGACGGCTCCTTGGGGGTGATGAAGGCGGGGAGGAGGCCCAGGAGTACGGCCGCCGAGGGCCACAAGGGCAGGGTCGGGGCGGTCAGGGGGACCACGCCCGGGTGCAGGGCCTCGGGGCTCCGGGAGGCGGCCAGGGTGAGCAGCGCGGCGACCGTGATGCCGCAGGCGGCGACCAGCCAGGCCCGGGTGTCCCAGGGGTCGGGGCGGTAGCGGGTGCGCGGGGTGCGGCGGCCCCCGAGCCACAGCCCGGCCAGCGCGGCGGTCAGGCCGGCGAGGAGGACGGGGAGGCCGTAGGCGGTGCCCTGGGCGGTGAGCACGCCGTACGTTCCGGCGCAGACGCCCAGGAGGCCGCCGAGGGTGAGGGCGGTGGTGGTACGGCGGACGGGGGCGGGGACCTGTGCGGTACGGCCGTATCCGCGCGCGTCCATCGCGGCGGCGAGGGCGACCGAGCGCTCCAGCGCGCCCTCCAGGACCGGGAGCCCGACGTGCAGGAGGCCGCGGATGCCGCGGTCGGGGCGGCCACGCAGCCGGCGGGCGGCCCGCAGGCGCTGGGCGTCGGCGATGAGGTGGGGCGCGAAGGTGAGGGCGACGACCACCGCCACGCCCATCTCGTACAGCGCGCCGGGGAGGGACTTCAGCAGGCGGGCGGGGTTGGCGAGGGCGTTCGCCGCGCCCACGCAGACGAGGAGCGTGGCGAGTTTCAGGCCGTCGTACAGGGCGAAGACCAGCGCTTCGGCGGTGACCGTGCCGCCCAGGCGGATGCCCTGGGCCCAGTCGGGGAGCGGCACTTCGGGGAGCGTGACGATCGTGTGCGTGCCGGGGATGGGGGAGCCGAGGGCCACGGCGAAGAAGAGCCGGATGAGCAGCACGGCGAGGGCCAGCTTCACGAAGGCGGCGTAGGAGCGGGCCCAGGGGGCGTTCGAGCGGCAAGTCGCCACCACGTAGGCCGAGGTCGCGATGAGGAGGGCGAGCAGGAGGGGGTTGGTGGTACGGGTGGCCGCGACACCGAGGGAGAGTGCCCAGAGCCACCAGGCGCCGGGGTGCACGGCGCGTCGGCCCCGACGTATGTCCCCATGGCTAGCCATTTCTGCGCCGCCGTGTCTGCCAGAACGCTGCCGCGCCCAGCGCTGTCACCACGGCTGTCCCGGCGATCAGTCCGAGTGACGGGCCGTCGTCCGATGGTTCCTTCCGCGGTTCGGAAGCCGCTGATTCGGTGCCCGCCGATTCATCGCCCCCGGCCACCTGCTCCCCGCACCCCTTCTCCGGATACCCCGCGATCGCGCACAACAGCGCGTTCGTGTCGTACCGCAGGGGCTTGGCCACCGAGGCCAGGGCCTGTGCCGTGGTCGCGTCCGGGGCCACCCGTGCGCACGCGGCGCGGCGGGCCGGGGGCGTCTCGCCCGACGGGGCGTCCGCCGCCGTACCGAAGTCGATGACCAGGGCCACCCTCTTCTTGCCGTCCTGCGCGGGCGTCCGCGCGCAGATCACGGCGAACTCGGCGGCGCCCTCCGGCTGGGCCGCGTCCTTCGAGTCCTCGCTCACCGCGAAGCGGAAGCCCTGGACGTCGCCGTCGGAGGGGCGGGCGAGGGAGGGACCCTGGGTCGCGTAGGTCCACCGGTCGCCGTCGCGGTCCCAGAAGGACCAGTAGCGGTAGCCGGTCGCCTGCGCCTGGGCCGCGCCGGTCAGGACGACGAGCGCGGCCAGGAGGAGGGCGAGAGTGCGGCGGGGCACGGTCACTTGCCCTTGTTGCGGCCGCTGAGCAGGAAGCCGATGCCGATGCCGACGACGAGGAAGATGCCGACGTACCACCAGACGCCGAAGGGGCTGTCGTCGTTCTCCTTCTTCTCCTTGTCCTTCTCCTGCTCGGAGGCGGTCGCCGCCGACTGCGGGGCCGGGCCCGTCGCGTTGAGCTGCTTGACGAGGTCCGTGCCGCCGAAGTCACGCGGGTCGGTGCCGGTGGCGTGGGCGGCGAAGATCAGCTGGGCGTAGGCGGCGGGGCCGTTCTGCTTCGCCCAGGTGGCGGCGTTCTTCTCCAGCCACTCCAGGGGTTTGCGGGCGGCCGACTCGCCACCCTGCACGGCGAGCGCGACGACCGCGTCCGCGGCTGGTCCTCGGCGCCGGCGAGGGCGGACTTCAGGTAGCCGTCCTTCTCCAGTGCCTTGCCGAGGTACGCGGCGCCGTTGGCCGCGGCCTGCTCCGGGGTGCGGCGGGAGCCGTCGGCGCAGTCGGCCGCCGCCTTGTCGCCTGCCCGCGTCGTCAGCATGCCCTGGCCCGAAGCGGCGACCACGGCCGCCGCCGTGGCGTCCGCGTTGGCCGACAACCTGCCCTTCTTGTCCGGCTGGTAGGCGAAGGCACCCCCGTCCGCACACGGCAGGGACAGCTTCACCAGGGCGTCGTAGGGCGACTTGCCGTCCTTCTGGACATTCGGGGCGTGCAGGCCGCCCGAGGAGTTGAGCGCGCCGATCACGACGGACGTCGAGTTGGCGTCGCTGGCCCCGCCGGCCGTGTAGCCCCAGCCGCCGTCCTTGTTCTGCACGGACCTCAGCCAGGTCTTCGCCTTGCCGATCTCGGTGCCGTGCCCGCCGGCCGCGGCCAGCGCCTGCACCGCCGCGGCCGTGCTGTTGGTGTCGACCATGGTCTTCGCGTCGCACGCCTTGGCGGGCTCGGCGCGGAACGCCGCGAACGCCCCGTTGGCGCACTGCTGCCCGACCAGCCAGTCGACCGCCGTGGCGGCGGGCCGTACGTCCACCCGGTGCTGCGCGATCAGCGCGAGGGACTGGCGCCAGACGCCGTCGTAGGTCGGGTCGCTCGTGCCGTACAGGCCCGAGGGGAGCGTCACGGACGGCGACGCGGACGGGGACGAGTCGGCGGCGAAGGCGGGCGTGACCGTGCCGATCACGGTGACGGCGGCCAGAACCGCGGCGCTGCGGCGGACGTACATGATCGGCGGATGCCCTTCCCTGAAGGGGCCGGGCAGCACAGGGGAGACCCCCGGGCGGCTCGGCTCCGTATACCTCGACGGTGCCGTGCTCCGGCCGGCTGCCGGGGCACGTGAGCCGGTCACGAATCCGTACGGGGCGATCCGGCTCACCGGCTGTTCGACGACCGGTTCACGGTTGCGGGTCAGCGCCGGATTTGCACCGGCTTCCCCCTGTACGGGTGTGATGACGACGCGGCCACTCTACCGGCCCGTAGGGAAGCGGCTGGGGGGAGGCCGTGAGCGGCGGTAGGTTCGGCCGCATGGGGATCACGGGGAGTGCGGGGAGCGCGGGGCGGCGGCTGCTCGGGTCGGGGCGCGCGTCCGACGTGTACGAGATCGACGAGGCGTGGGTGCTGCGCCACGACCGGGAGGGCTACAGCGACGCACGCGCCGAGGCCGAGCTGATGGAGCGGCTGCGCGCGCACGGCTACCCGGTGCCCCGGGTGCGGCTCGCCGACTGCTCGCGCTCCGAGCTGGTGATGGAGCGGCTGTACGGCCCGACGATGCTGGCGGCCTTCGTCGCGGGCCGGACCGACCCGCGCGAGGCCGGGCAGACCCTGGCCCGCCTGCTCCGACAACTGCACGCCGTCCCCGGCCGGGTGGTCCACCTGGACCTCCACCCGGAGAACGTGATGCTCACCGCCGACGGCCCCTACGTCATCGACTGGGCCAACGCGGAGGAGGGCGACCCCGGCCTGGACTGGGGCATGTCCGCGGTGATCCTCGCGCAGGTGGCCCTGGTCGGCGAGCGGTTCGCCACGCCCGCCCGTGCGATGCTCGCCGCCCTCCTCACCGACCCGTCCGGCCTCACCGAGGACGGCCTCACGGAGGCCCGACGCCGACGCGCGGCCAACCCGACGATGAGTGCGCGGGAGGTCGAAGTGCTCGGGGAGGCGGGGGAGTTGGTGCGGTCGTTCATGGCCTAGGCGGGCTACCGGGGCAGGCGCGAGGTCGGGCCGGCGAAGGCCAGGTGGAGGACCCGGGCGGACAGGAGCCAGGCGCCGTCCGGCGACCTGCGGAAGGTGTCGTCGTAGTGGCCCACCTGGACCAAAGGGCCCGGCGGGACCAGGCCGCCCTCGTGGCCTCGACGCGGTACGTCGTGAAGTACGAGGTCGCCGTCGCGGAGTCGGGGGACGTCCCGCCGCTCGACGAGCCGCTCACCCGCAGGCCACTCCCAGGTGCCGTCCTCGGTGAACGGCTCGGTGACGGAGGACGGTTCGCCGAGGTCGAGGCGGTGGACGAAGTCGGTGACGACACCACGTAGGTCATTGGACGGCCACGTACGCAACCGGCTCGCTCCCCGCCACCGCCTCCGCCCGCCCCAGCTTCACCAGTCGCCGCAGATGCGCCTCGGCCTCCGCGATCGCGATGTTCCTTGATCCGTACGGGATCTGGTCCCAGGGCCGGTTCCACTCCATGCGCTCCGCGAGCTGCCAGGGGGTGAGGGGCTCGGCGAGGAGGACCTGGAGGTCGGTCAGGCGGGACTCGTGGTGGGCCAGCAACTCCCGTACGCGGGCGGGGGCGTCGGTGAACGTGTGCTGGTGGGCGGGGAGGACCTCGGCCGGGACGAGGTGGGCGACGCGTTCGAGCGAGGCCAGGTAGTCACCGAGGGGGTCAGTGACCGTCGTGTCGTCGGGGTCCTCGTACAGGCCGATGTGCGGGGTGATCTCGGGGAGCAGGTGGTCACCGGAGAACAGGCGCCCGTGGCCGGGGAGTTGGGCCGGGTGCTCCTCCTCCAGGTGCAGGCAGACATGGCCGGGGGTGTGACCCGGGGTCCAGATCGCGCGCAGGCGGCGGCCGGCGAGGTCGAGGAGCTCGCCGGGGACGATCTCGCGGTCCGGGGCGGCGGGGGAGAAGCCGGGGAGGGTGCTCGGGCGGCGGGCCGCGCGCAGCGGGGCCACGTGGGCGTCGGGCGCGCCGGCCGCGGTGAGCTTGGCCGCCATGTAGGAGAACCAGCGCTCGGGTCGGGTCGTGCGGGTGCGCCGTACGATCGCCGCGTCCGCCGCGTGCATCGCGATCCAGGCGCCGGACGCCTCGCGCACCTTGCCGGACAGGCCGTGGTGGTCGGGGTGATGGTGGGTGATCACCACGCCATGGATGTCGGCGGGCCCGGTTCCGCAGGCCGCCAGTCCCTCGGCGAGGGTGTCCCAGGAGGCCGGGTCGTCCCAGCCGGTGTCGATGAGGACCGGGCCGCGGTCGGTGTCGACGACGTACACGAGGGTGTGGCCGAGCGGATTGTCGGGGATGGGGACCCGCAGGGACCGGACGCCGCCGCCGTGGTCGTAAGTCTGCGCCATGGGCTCCCCAATCGCCGCGACACGTTCCGGCCGACCGGTTCACTATAACTAGAACAGGTTCCGATGGGGGCCCGAGTCATCTACCAGCAGTCCGGCGAGAGCAGGGAAGGGAAGTGCTCGCACGGGTCCCAGGCCGGCATCTCGGCGGGCTCGGCCTGTCGGACGCGCTCGGGCGTCCAGAACTTCCTGATCTCCTCCGGGCTCTTCGTCTCCCGGTGCACGGACACGCCGTTCTCGCGCTTCACCTCGCCCCAGGCCGATGCCATCCATACGGCGCCGCCGACGGCCGTCGCCATGGCCGTGGCGAACACCGCCCAGTCGCGCCCGCGCACTGCCATCCCGTGCCCCCTCACCGTCTGGCCCAGCGTAGGGGCGAGGTGTGTGCGCTCCGTGGACTCCTCCGGGTGGAACTGGTATCAGTTCGGTGTATCTGATGGATCGTCAGAGTCACGCTCCGGGGAGGCAGTCGGCCATGACCGAGCTCGTGGAACACGGACAGCTGTTCATCGGCGGGGAGTTGAGCGACCCCCTGGGCAAGGACGTCATCGAGGTCGTCTCGCCGCACACGGAAGAGGTCATCGGTCGCGTGCCGCACGCCTCCCCGGCCGACGTCGACCGGGCGGTCGCGGTGGCGCGGAAGGCGTTCGACGAGGGGCCCTGGCCGCGGATGAGCCTCGACGAGCGGATCGAGGTCGTCACCCGGATCAAGGACGGAATCGCCGTACGGCACGAGGAGATCGCCCGCGTGATCTCCGCCGAGAACGGCTCCCCGTACTCCTGGAGCGTCCTCGCGCAGGCGCTCGGCGCGATGATGGTGTGGGACGCGGCGATCACGGTCGCGCGGAACTTCACGTACGAGGAGGCGCGTGACGGCGTCCTCGGCAAGATCCTCGTACGGCGCGAGCCGGTCGGCGTCGTGGCGGCCGTCGTCCCCTGGAACGTCCCGCAGTTCGTCGCCGCCGCCAAGCTCGCGCCCGCGCTGCTCACCGGCTGCACGGTGGTCCTGAAGCCGTCGCCCGAGTCGCCGCTCGACGCCTACCTCCTCGCCGAGATCGCGAAGGACGCCGGGCTGCCGGAGGGCGTGCTGTCGATCCTGCCTGCGGACCGTGAGGTGAGTGAGTACCTGGTCGGGCACCCGGGGATCGACAAGGTCTCCTTCACCGGCTCGGTCGCGGCGGGCAAGCGCGTGATGGAGGTCGCGGCCCGCAACCTCACCCGCGTGACCCTGGAGTTGGGCGGCAAGTCGGCGGCCGTGGTCCTCCCGGACGCGGACGTCGAGACGACGGTCGCCGGTGTCGTCCCCGCGGCCTGGATGAACAACGGCCAGGCGTGCGTGGCCCAGACCCGCATCCTGCTCCCGCGCTCCCGCTACGACGAGTTCGCCGAGGCCTTCGCCGCGGCGGCCGGCGCGCTGGTGGTCGGCGACCCGCTGGACCCGGCGACCCAGGTGGGCCCGCTGGTGGCACAGCGGCAGCAGCGCAGGAACCTTGATTACATCCGGATAGGCCAGGAGGAGGGCGCCAAGATCCTCACGGGGGGCGGGCGGCCGGCCGGGCTGGACAAGGGCTGGTACGTCGAGCCGACGCTCTTCGGGGACGTCGACAACTCCATGCGGATCGCCCGGGAGGAGATTTTCGGCCCCGTCATCTGCCTGCTTCCGTACGGCGACGAGTCCGAGGCGGTGAAGATCGCGAACGACTCCGACTACGGCCTGAGCGGCAGCGTCTGGACGGCCGACACCGGGCACGGCATCGAGGTCGCCCGCCAGGTCCGTACCGGAACGTACTCGGTGAACACCTTCAGCCTGGACATGCTGGGCCCGTTCGGCGGCTACAAGAACTCGGGCCTGGGGCGGGAGTTCGGTCCCGAGGGCTTCGGCGAGTATCTGGAGCACAAGATGATCCACCTCCCGGCGGGCTGGGAGGCGTAGGGGATGGGCGACCGCTGGCACGTCGAGGTCGACCGGTCGGTGTGCATCGGCTCGGCCCAGTGCGTCCACCACGCCCCCGCCGGCTTCCGCCTCGACACCGCCCGCCAGTCCCACCCGGCCGACCCGGAGACCGACGCCAACGAGACGATCCTGGCCGCGGCGGAGAGCTGCCCGGTGGAGGCGATCGTGATCACGGTGCTGGGGAGCGGGGAGCCGGTGTTCCCGCCGGAGGAATAACGCCAGAAAAATCCCTTTTGGGGGGTTCATTTCCGGGTGGATGTTCTATTCTGGAGGTAGGCCTACGGGACGAGTGAGGGAGTTCGAACCGGAGTAGCCGACTCTGGCAGGAGACAGACGGTTTCCGCTGGGGCCGACGTCGACGGTCCGGGCTGAGAGGCCGGAAGGCAGCAGTCAGGCCGGAAGGCGACCCCTGGAACCTGATCCGGGCAATACCGGCGAAGGGAACCCGTCTCGTAGGTCGTTCACGTGCCTACGCCCGCGCCTCCGGCGCCGTCAGGTCGATCAGCCGGCACACCGTCTCGATGTCGATCTTCACCTGGGCGATCGAGGCGCGGCCCGACAGCCAGGTGATCAGCGCCGAGTGCCAGGTGTGCTCGATGACGCGGACCGCCGAGAGCTGCTCGGGCGTCGGGTTCTCCAGCCCCATCGAGTCCAGGATGATCACCGTGGTCTGCCGGGAGACCTGGTCGACCTCGGGCGAGACGCTGCGGTCGGCGAAGGTCAGGGCGCGGACCATCGCGTCCGCCAGATGCGGCTCGCGCTGCAGCGCACGGAACGCGCGCATCAGCGTCTCCGCCACCCGCTCCGCCGCCGTCTCCCCCCGCGGCGGCTTCTTCCGCAGCGTGCCGTGCATGTGCTCCAGCTGGTCCTGCATCGTGGCGACCAGCAGATGCACCTTGGACGGGAAGTAGCGGTACAGCGTGCCCAGCGCCACCTGGGAGGTCTCCGCGACCTCCCGCATCTGTACGGCGTCGAAACCACCCCGGCTGGCGAGCTGCGCGCTGGCGTGCAGGATGCGACGGCGCCGGGCCTCCTGCCGCTCGGTGAGGGGCGGTGAGGCGGGGCTTGCGCTACTGACTTCCGCAGGCATGGATCCCGTTCCGTGACAGTCGGTGAGGCCGGGTGACCGGACAGAGCATGCCAGTGCGTCGGCCGTGGCGTGAATCACCCGATCCATCGCTCACAGCGGCGCTACCTGCCGGTAGATTCAGAGCCTCTTGAACGATCAAGTCTGAAACTTGTTCTAGATTAACGTCCCGCGTAATGTCGCGGGACATCGCAGGGAGAACGCAGGGAGAAGGGGGTCCGGAGTGACCGCTGAGGCCAGGGAGGCCGGGCCCTCGGAGGACCCTGCCGCCGACGGCGGGCGACCGCTCGACATCGCGCTTCTCACCTATAAAGGGAACCCGTTCTGCGGCGGCCAGGGCGTCTACGTACGGCACCTCTCCCGCGAACTGGCCCGCCTCGGTCACCGCGTCGAGGTCATAGGCTCCCAGCCCTACCCCGTCCTCGACGAGGGCGCGGAGTACGCCGGCCGCCTGAGCCTCACCGAACTCCCCAGCCTCGACCTCTACCGCCAGCCCGACCCCTTCCGCACCCCGGGGCGCGACGAGTACCGCGACTGGGTCGACGCGCTGGAAGTGGCGACCATGTGGACCGGCGGCTTCCCCGAGCCGCTGACCTTCTCGCTCCGCGCCCGCCGCCATCTGCGCGCCCGGCGCGGCGAGTTCGACGTCGTGCACGACAACCAGACGCTGGGTTATGGGCTGTTGGGGGACGTCGGCGCCCCCCTCGTCACCACCATCCACCACCCCATCACCGTCGACCGGCAGCTGGAGCTGGACGCGGCGGAGGGCCGGCGCCGGCGGATGTCGGTGCGCCGGTGGTACGCCTTCACCCGCATGCAGAAGCGGGTGGCCCGCCGCCTGCCCTCGGTGCTCACCGTGTCGGGAACCTCCCGCGCGGAGATCGTCGACCATCTCGGCGTACGGCAGGACCGTATCCACGTCGTGCACATCGGCGCGGACACCGCCCTGTTCTCGCCGGACCCCTCCGTGCGGCAGATCCCCGGCCGGATCGTCACGACCTCCAGCGCGGACGTGCCGTTGAAGGGCCTGGTCTTCCTCGTCGAGGCGCTCGCCAAGGTCCGCGCCGAGCACCCCGACGCCCACCTCGTCGTCGTCGGCAAGCGGCCCGAGGAGGGCCCGGTCGCGCAGGCGATGGAACGGTACGGCCTCGAAGGCGCCGTCGAGTTCGTCAAGGGCATCACCGACGCGGAGCTCGTCGACCTGGTCCGCTCGGCGCAGGTGGCCTGCGTGCCGTCGCTCTACGAGGGCTTCTCCCTGCCGGCCGCCGAGGCCATGGCCACCGGGACGCCGCTCGTCGCCACCACCGGCGGGGCGATCCCCGAGGTCGCCGGGCGGGACGGCGAGACGTGCCTGGCGGTGCCGCCGGGGGACCCCGGGGCCCTGGCCGCCGGTCTGAGCCGACTGCTGGGCGACGCCGGGCTCCGGGACCGCCTGGGAGCGGCCGGACGTGACCGCGTCCTGCGGAACTTCACCTGGGCGAAGGCCGCCGAGGGCACGGTGGCGCGCTACCGCGAGGCCATAGCCCGCTCCGCGGGCCACGACGCCGGCCGCGCCACCGGCCGCCTCGCCGCGCCGAGCCCCGCCGGTGCCGCCACCCCGAGCACCGGCCGCCCGGCGGCGACAGGCACCGACCTCGTCGCGTCCGCGACCCCCACAGCTGTTGAAGGCGTCAACTCCGAAAGCAGGGCCACGTGCTGACCGTCGACTTCTCCCGGTTCCCGCTCGCCCCGGGCGACCGCGTTCTGGACCTCGGCTGCGGTGCCGGCCGGCACGCGTTCGAGTGTTACCGGCGCGGCGCCCAGGTCGTGGCGCTGGACCAGAACGGTGAGGAGATCCGCGAGGTCGCGAAGTGGTTCGCGGCGATGAAGGAGGCGGGCGAGGCCCCCGAGGGCGCGACCGCCACGGCCATGGAGGGCGACGCCCTCGCGCTCCCCTTCCCGGACGAGTCCTTCGACGTCGTGATCATCTCCGAGGTCATGGAGCACATCCCGGACGACAAGGGCGTCCTCGCGGAGATGGTCCGCGTACTGAAGCCCGGCGGCCGGATCGCTATCACCGTCCCCCGCTACGGCCCCGAGAAGGTCTGCTGGACGCTGTCCGACGCCTATCACGAGGTCGAGGGCGGCCACATCCGCATCTACAAGGCGGACGAACTGCTCGCGAGGATCAGGGAAGCCGGGCTCAAGCCGTACGGCACCCACCACGCCCACGCCCTGCACTCCCCGTACTGGTGGCTGAAGTGCGCGTTCGGCGTCGACAACGACAAGGCGCTGCCGGTGCGGGCGTACCACAAGCTGCTGGTCTGGGACATCATGAAGAAGCCGCTGGCCACCCGGGTCGCCGAACGGGCGCTGAACCCGCTCATCGGCAAGAGCTTCGTGGCGTACGCGACCAAGCCCCATCTGCCGCGTCTTTCCGAGGACTCCGAGAACGAGGCGGCCGCCAAGTGACCACCCCCCGGACAGAACACCTCGTCCTGCCCGGGGTCCTCACCGCCGAGCAGGCCGCCGCGACCGTGGCCGGCATTCTCGCGGTCCAGCGGGAGGACGGGGCGATCCCGTGGTTCCGCGGGCACCACCTCGACCCGTGGGACCACGTCGAGGCGGCGATGGCCCTGGACACGGCCGGTGAGCACGAGGCCGCCGAGCGGGCGTACACCTGGCTGGCGACCCACCAGAACAAGGACGGCTCCTGGTACGCCGCCTACGCGGACGGCGCCCACGACGACGTCACCGACACCGGCCGAGAGACCAACTTCGTCGCCTACATAGCCGTAGGCGTCTGGCACCACTACCTCTCCACCGGCGACGACATGTTCCTGGACCGGATGTGGCCGTCCGTCTACGCGGCGATCGAGTTCGTCCTCCAGCTCCAGCAGCCGGGCGGGCAGATCGGGTGGCGGCGCGACGAGGACGGTACGGCGACGGCCGACGCGCTGCTGACCGGCTCGTCCTCCATCCACCACGCCCTGCGGTGCGCGCTGGCCATCGCCGAGCAGCGGGAAGAGGCGCAGCCGGACTGGGAGTTGGCGGTGGGGGCGCTTCGGCACGCGATCCGCCGGCATCCGGAGCGGTTCCTGGACAAGGACCGTTACTCCATGGACTGGTACTACCCGGTGCTGGGCGGGGCGCTGACCGGTGCCGAGGCCAAGGCCCGGGTGGAGGAGAGCTGGGAGCGTTTCGTCGTTCCCGGGCTCGGGGTGCGGTGTGTCGTGCCGAATCCCTGGGTCACGGGCGGTGAGTCGGCCGAACTCGCCCTGGCGCTCTGGGCGATGGGCGAGTCCGACCGGGCGCTGGAGATCCTGCAGTCGATCCAGCATCTGCGGGATGTGGAGAGCGGGCTCTACTGGACAGGGTACGTCTTCGAGGACGACGCGATCTGGCCGCGGGAGCTGACCACTTGGACGGCCGGGTCGCTGCTGCTGGCGGTCGCGGCGCTGGGCGGGCACGAGGCTACGTGCGCGGTGTTCGGAGGCGAGCTGTTGCCGCTGGGGCTGGACCCGGACTGCTGCGCCTGAGCGCTCGGGGTGTCAGTGGCGGTGGACCCGGTTCGCGATGGCATGACCCACGAACAGGTACACGACCGCTGCCAGGCCGTACCCCGCCACGACCCTCGCCCACTCCTCGTCGAACGTGAACAGGTCGTGGGACCAACCCGCCAGCCAGCGGGCCGCGTCGTGGATGAACTGGACGAAGTCGTTGGCACGATTGGCGTCCAGCAGGTACATCAGGATCCACAGGCCCAGGACGAGGGCCATGACGTCGGCGACGATCGCTATGACCGTGCCGGCCTGATTCGCACCGTTGCGATATCGAGGGGACATGCCCCCCGGGTAACCTCGGGGGCGCGACCGAAACCCCGTCACCGCAGCCCGAACGGGACATTACGTTCAACTGGCGTTCCCCGTAAGGTCGTTCGACGGTAAAGGCGGTCACCACGATCCTCCTCCCGGAGAGGGCAGGAGAGCCGGTGGCTCTACCCCACCCCCTACGCGCTCACCGAGCCGCAGCTCATCTCCCTCAGCGACAACGGTGACCGGCTCGTCCGCGTCATCCAGGAGGACCCCGAACTGCGCCAGCGCGCCATCGAGCTGGGCTTCCGCGTCCGCTTCTCCGGCGAGGACGGCACCAGCGACCAGCTCAACGACTACCTGGTCGAGCGCGGCATCCAGGTGCCGACCCCGAACCGCGACGAGACCAAGGTGTACGAACCCGACCTGGACGTCCTGGAGAAGATCATCAACACCGTGGGCTCCTGCACTTCGTACTGCGCGCCCGCTACGGCAACGACGAGACGGCCCCGTGCGTGAAGATCACCTGCGAACAGCCCTGGTCCGCAGGAGGTTCCCCGTCGACAACTACTCGGAGGACGAGAAGTTCCCCGCCACCTGCCTGGGCCTGGTGCGCTCATGGAACGACAGGACGGCCGAACTCACCCTGGACCCGGTCGCCATCTTCCAGTGGTGAACACCCGCCCCGTACCTATGTGTTGAGCTCCGCCAGCACCCGCAACGACTCCCGGTCCGGCGCCAGCGCCAGCAGATCCGTCACCGGCCCCTTCCGCCACGACTCCAGCCGCTCGGCGATGCGTTCACGCGGCCCGACAAGGGAGATCTCGTCGGCGAAGGCGTCCGGGACGGCGAGCACGGCCTCCTCCCGCCGGCCGTCCCGGAACAGCCGCTGAATCCGCCGGGCTTCCTCCTTGTACCCCATGCGCGCCATGAGGTCGGCGTGGAAGTTGCGGGCCGCGTGGCCCATGCCGCCGATGTAGAAACCGAGCATGACCTTGACCGGGAGGAGCCCCTCGGAGACGTCGTCACATACCTGGACCCGGGCCATGGGCGCGACGAGGAAGCCCTGCGGGAGGTCGCGCACCGCGTCCCCGTAGACCTCGGGCCTGCTCGGCGACCAGTACAACGGCAGCCAGCCGTCGGCGATCCGGACGGTCTGCGCGACGTTCTTCGGGCCCTCGGCACCGAGCAGCACGGGGAGGTCGGCGCGCAGGGGATGGGTGATCGGCTTCAGCGCCTTCCCGATGCCGGTGGCGTCCGGACCGCGGTACGGGTGGGCGTGAAAACGCCCGTCGAGCTCGACGGGCGCCTCGCGCCGCAGCACTTGCCGTACGACATCGACGTACTCGCGCGTGGCGGTCAGCGGCGAGCGGGGGAACGGCCGCCCGTACCACCCCTCCACCACCTGCGGCCCCGACAGCCCGAGCCCGAGCATCATGCGCCCACCGGAGAGGTGGTCGAGGGTCAGAGCGTGCATGGCGGTCGTGGTCGGGGAGCGGGCGGCCATCTGCGCAACCGCCGTACCGAGCTTGATCCTTGACGTCTGCGCGGCGATCCAGGTGAGCGGCGTGAACGCGTCCGAGCCCCAGGACTCGGCCGTCCACACGGAGTCGTAGCCCAGCCGCTCGGCCTCCTGAGCGAGGGGCACATGGTCCGCGGAGGGGCCGCGGCCCCAGTAACCGAGTGCGAGCCCGAGCCGCATGTCCGCCTCCTGACGCTCCGTCAGTTATGCATTGGGCTTGCGACTGTACGACGACGGCCCCTCACCGGGAAGGGTGAGGGGCCGTCGTCGTACGGCTTGTCTTACGGTTCCCGCGGCTCAGCCGCGCTGGATCCCCGACGTGTCCTGGAGAACACCACGGCGACCGTCCTGCGTCTGCGCCACCAGGGCCGGGCCACGCTGCTCGACGGCCAGGTACCAGGTGCCCGGCGCCAGTTCGGCGATCGGCGTGGGCGAGCCGTCCTCCGCGAACAGGGGGCGCGCCACGGGCACGGCGAACCAGAACGGGGAGAAGTCCGCGGCGGGCGCCTGCGCCTGCTGCGGCTGCTGCGGGGCCTGCCCACCGAAGGGCTGCCCCGGCTGCGGCTGACCGCCGTACGGCTGCTGGGCGCCCGGCTGCTGGGCACCCGGGTAGCCGTAACCACCGGGCGGCTGGGCGCCGTAGGGCTGGGGGGCGGCGGGCTTGGGAGCGGGGATCAGCGCGGCCTGGAGGGCGGGGACCAGGGGGGTGGCGATGGCGGCGCCGGCCATGGCCAGGGTGGCGATCAGCGCGAGGATCAGCCCGGTGCCCGCGTCGGGGCCGGAGGAGGAACTTCCGCCGAAGTTGTTTGCGCCGCCCGCCGGGTCGAAGATGTTGCCGAGCGCGCTCCAAGCGGCGAAGACGGTGAAGGCGACACCGAACTGGCCGAGGTCCAGACCGGCGACCTTGGGCGCCTGCGGCAGCCCCCGGGCGACGACGATGAGCGCGGCGCCGATGAGACCAGCCAGCACGACGCCGAGCAGGAGCGGTCCGCTGCCCCAGGCATTCGGCATCTCGATGCCCTCGGCACCGTCGTCGGAGTAGATGTCGAGGAACGACGCGATGAACAGCAATACCGCTGCTCCGATCACCACGCCGTCGCCTCGAGTGAGGGAGCGGATATTCACTTCAGGTCCTTCGTCAGTCGTCTCAACATCGGCATCGCTGGAGGCGTCGCTGTCACCATGTCGCCGTGAGGCCCTTGTGTGAAGCGCGGGGGTGGCCCCTCATCGTAAGGACGACCTTATCGTCCGACCGACGAGGGTGTCCGCCGGGATCGGCCCGTGGACCATTACCCGCGCAGGAAACTCACGATTCCCTCAGAGATCCCTTGCGCCGCCTTCTGCCGCCACGCGCCACTGGTGAGCAACGCCGCGTCCTTGCTATCGCGCATGTTGCCGCACTCGATGAACACCTTGGGAACCGTTGACAGATTGAGACCGCCCAGGTCCTCACGCGTGACGAGACCGGTGCCGGAGCCGACGTAGTTGGAGGGTGCGCTGCCCGTGACGCGGACGAAGGAACCCGCGATGCGCTCGCCGAGGTCGCGGGAGGGGGTGACGATGGGGCCGGTGTCGGCGGCGCCCTCGTTCACCTTGCCGGGGAGGATGACGTGGAAGCCCCGTTGGCCGGTGCCCGCGCCGTCCGCGTGGATGGAGACGACGGCGTCAGCGCCCGCCTTGTTGCCGATCCGGGCGCGTTCGTCCACGCACGGGCCCCACGGGCGGTCGCCGTCCTGTGTGAACTCGACCGTGGCGCCCTGCTTCTCCAGCAGGGTGCGCATGCGGTGGGCCACGTCCAGCGTGAACTCGGCCTCGCTGTAGCCGTCGTTCGTCGAAGTCCCCGTCGTGTCGCACTCCTTCCAGTTCGTGCCGATGTTCACCTTGCGGTTGATTTCGGCCGTGTGCTGGAAGTTGTTCGGGTTGTGGCCCGGGTCGATGACGACGACCTTGCCCTTGAGCGGGCCGGAGGCGGTGGTGGACTCCGCGGTGGGGGTGGGGCCCGGGGGCTTGTCGTCGTTCGTCGCGGAGATCGTCGGCGCCGTGTCCGACGGCGTCGCGGACGAGGGCCGTACGGCCGCGTTGCCGGAGCCGCCTTTGTTGCCGGGGCCGCCCACGGCCTGGTACATCACCCAACCGAGCAGGGCCCCCGGCACGAGCGCGGCGATCGCGACGGTCAGGGTTCGGCGGCGGCTGCGGCGGGGCTGGGGAGGATCGAAGTCCGGGCCTACGTACGACACGCCTGCCACCTTACGGGCCGACCGCGGCCTGCGCGGGGAAGGCACGGTCGAGCGGGGCGGGAGTTCAGACGCCCGTCCCCGTCCGCTTCAGCACCCGCAGCGATTCCGTCGCCGACACCTCCGTGAAGGCCCCGGACTCCAGCGCCCGCAGGTACACGCGGTAGGGGGCCTGCCCCGTGAACTCGTCCGCCGGGTCCGGGAACACGTCGTGGATGAGCAGCAGGCCGCCTTGGGCGACGTGGGGGGCCCAGCCCTCGTAGTCGGCGGTGGCGTGTTCGTCGGTGTGGCCGCCGTCGATGAAGACCAGGCCGAGGGGGGTGCCCCAGACCTTCGCCACCTGCGGGGAGCGGCCGACCAGGGCGATCACGTGCTCCTCCAGGCCCGCCTTGTGCAGCGTGCGGCGGAACGCCGGCAGCGTGTCCATCAGGCCGATCTCGGGGTCGACCGTCTCCGGGTCGTGGTACTCCCAGCCCGGCTGCTGCTCCTCGCTGCCGCGGTGGTGGTCGACCGTGAGGGCCGTCACCCCGGCCTGGCGGGCGGCGTCGGCGAGCAGGATCGTGGAGCGGCCGCAGTATGTGCCGACCTCCAGGAGGGGGAGGCCGAGGCGGCCCGCCTCGACGGCCGCCGCGTAGAGCGCGAGCCCCTCACCCGTGGGCATGAAGCCCTTCGCCGCCTCGAACGCGGCCAGGATCTCGGGCTTGGGGGCCGGGGTCATGGGGTCCCTCTCGGTCGTACGGGTGTATGGGCGCCCATGGTGCACCACGCCCCCCGTCAGCTCTCTGACGGGGGTGCGGCAGCGTGCCCCGAAGGGGCGCGGGGAACTGCGCGACAAGCAACGACGCACCCGCAG
Source organism: Streptomyces viridochromogenes (assembly GCF_001270495.1). GTDB lineage: Bacteria > Actinomycetota > Actinomycetes > Streptomycetales > Streptomycetaceae > Streptomyces > Streptomyces viridochromogenes_A. Next base: position 38,467 of record NZ_LGUR01000237.1, on the reverse strand, counting down.
CCGCCGGACGGCGCGTCGCGGCACCCCGCCCCGCGCTACGCGGTCACAGTCGCACCGGGCAACGCCAGATCCACGTCCACCGTCCTGTCGTCGCCCGCGTGCGTCGCCGAAGAGGCGAGCGGCCCGTGGCCGTCGGCCCGCGCGGCCAGGACGTAGGCGCCCTGGGTGGGGACGGTGAGCGTGTAGGTGCCGTCCTCCGAGGAGAGGGTGGCGCCGGCCTGGCGGCCCCGGCGGTCGATCAGGGTCACCTTGGCGCGGGCCACCGGCGTGCCCGTGGCGTCCAGGACCCGGCCGCGGAAGCCGCGCAGTGCCTCTTCGGCGCGCTCCAGGTTGGCGTCCTCCTCGCTGCTGGCGCGCAGCTGCGGGTGGGCGGAGGCCGGGCGCTGCTTCGGGAGGAAGAGGGCCAGGAGCAGGCCGACCGCGACCGCGGCGGTCGCGATCAGGAAGGAGACGCGGAAGCCGTGCATGGTCGGGATCTCCACGCCGCCGACGTTGTTCGCGGTGTTGGCCAGCACCATGCCGATGACGGCGCTGGAGACCGACGTACCGATGGAGCGCATCAGGGTGTTGAGGCCGTTCGCCGCGCCCGTCTCCGAGGCGGGGACCGCGCCGACGATCAGGGCGGGGAGGGAGGAGTAGGCCAGGCCGATGCCCACGCCGAGGACCACGGAGATGACGAGGCTCTGCCAGGGGGCGCTCATCAGGCCGAGGCCGGCGCCGTAGCCGATGGCGATGATGAGCATGCCGAGGATCAGGGTGGTCTTGGGGCCGTACTTCGCCGAGAGACGGGCGTAGACGGGGGCGGTGAACATCATCGTCAGGCCGAGCGGGGCGACCAGCAGGCCCGCGACGACCATCGACTGGCCGAGGCCGTAGCCGGTCTCCTTCGGCAGCTGGAGCAGCTGGGGGAGGACGAGCGAGACGACGTAGAACGAGACCCCGACCATGATCGAGGCGAGGTTGGTGAAGAGGACGGCCGGGCGGGCCGTGGTGCGCAGGTCGACGAGGGGTGCCTTCGTGCGCAGCTCGTAGACGCCCCAGAGGAGGAGGACGACGGCCGACGCGCCGAACAGGCCGAGCGTGGTGCCGGAAGCCCAGCCCCAGTCGCTGCCCTTGGTGATCGGCAGGAGGAAGAGGACGAGGCCGGCGGAGAGGCCGAGGGCGCCGAGGACGTCGAAGGAGCCTTCCGCGCGGACCTTGGACTCCGGTACGACGAGGAGGGTCAGGGCGATGGCGAGGACGCCGACGCCGGCGGCGCCGTAGAAGAGGGCGTGCCAGTCGGAGTGCTGGGCGACCAGGGCCGCGGCGGGCAGGGCGAGTCCGCCGCCGACGCCGATCGAGGAGCTCATCAGGGCCATCGCCGAGCCGAGCTTCTCGCGGGGCAGCATGTCGCGCATCAGGCCGATGCCGAGCGGGATCGCGCCCATGGCGAAGCCCTGGAGGGTACGGCCGACGATCATGGGGAGCAGGGTGCTGGTGAACGCGCTGACCAGGGCGCCGACCACCATCACGGACAGGCTGGCTATCAGCAGGCGCCGCTTGCCGTAGAGGTCGCCGAGGCGGCCCATGATCGGGGTCGCGACGGCGCCCGAGAGCAGCGTGGAGGTCAGGACCCAGGTGGCGTTGCTGGGCGCGGTGCTCAGCAGCTGCGGCAGGTCCTTGATGACCGGGACGAGCAGGGTCTGCATCACCGCGACAACGATGCCCGCGAAGGCGAGGACCGGGACGAGGGGGCCGGTCGCTCTGCCGGTGGGCTGGTCGTTCGTCGTTTGTGTCATGTGGGGGATCAACCCGGTGTGCCTGGGCAACTATTCCGATGCTTTGGCCAGCTAACGATTTCTTGACCTTCTCTTGGGGAACGGGCCTGGGCCTGGGTCCTGCCTGGGTCCTTGGGAGGAGGGGACCTAGGTCCATTTCCTGATGCCAGGAGCGTCGGTCGTTGAGAGCATGACACTCATGCTCCGAGCCGCTGACGCCACCACCCGTACGTCCCGCCGTGGCGCGCCCCCCACCTGGCTGGTGGTGGCGCTCGCCTGCGCCGGGCAGTTCCTGGTCGTGCTCGACGTGTCCGTCGTGAACGTGGCCCTGCCGTCGATGCGGGCCGACCTGGCGATGAGCGCGCAGGGTCTGCAATGGGTCGTGAACGCGTACGCGATCGCCTTCGCGGGGTTCATGCTGCTGGGCGGGCGGGCCGGTGACCTGTACGGCCGTAAGCGGATGTTCCTCGTCGGGCTCGCCGTGTTCACCCTGGCCTCGCTGGCCGGCGGGCTGGCCCAGCAGGAGGGGCAGCTGCTGGTCGCGCGGGCCGTGCAGGGGCTGGGCGCGGCGGTGCTGGCGCCCTCGACGCTGACGATCCTGACGGCGGCCGTGCCGGAAGGGGCGGCGCGGGCGCGGGCCATAGGCACCTGGACGGCCGTCGGCGCTGGAGGCGGCGCGGCGGGCGGGCTCGTCGGCGGGGTGCTGGTGGATGTGCTGTCGTGGCGCTGGGTCCTGCTGATCAACGTGCCGGTGGGCGCGGTCGTGCTGGCCGGCTCGGTGCTCTGGCTCGTGGAGAGCCGGACCGGGGCGGGGCGGCGGCTGGATCTGCCGGGGGCGGTGCTGGTGACGGCGGGGCTCGCGACCTTGGCGTACGGCATCTCGCAGACGGAGGCCTCGGGCTGGACGGCGACGGCCACGGTCGTGCCCCTGCTCGCAGGTCTCGCCCTGATCGGCGTCTTCGTCCTCGTGGAGTCGCGTACGGCGGCTCCGCTGATGCCGCTCGGGCTGTTCCGGGTACGGGCGGTGTCGTCGGCGAACGGGGCGATGTTCCTGTGTGGGTCGGCGATGTTCTGCATGTGGTTCTTCATGACGCTGTACGCGCAGAACGTGCTCGGCTACACCCCGCTGGAAGCCGGCCTCGCACTGGTGCCGAGCTCGCTGGCCGTGCTCCTCGGCTCCAAGCTCGCGCCGCGCCTCATGCCGTGGCTCGGCACGCGCAACGTGGCGGCCGCCGGCACGCTCGTGGCGGTCGCCGGTTTCGCCTGGCAGTCCACGCTGAGCGCGGAGGGCGCGTACGTCACGTCGATCATGGTGCCGGGCATCCTGATGATGCTGGGCGCGGGCCTGGCGGCGACCCCGCTCGCGGCGCTGGCCACGTCCGGGGCGGAGCCGGGGGAGGCCGGCCTGGTGTCGGGGCTGGTCAACACCTCACGCACGATGGGCGGTTCGCTGGGCCTCGCGATCCTCTCCACCCTGGCGGCGGCCCGCTCGGGCGGCAGCGCGACGCCTCAGGCGCTGACGGAGGGGTACGCGCTGGCGTTCCGGACGGGGGCGTGGGTGCTGGCCGGGGGAGTGGTGCTGATGCTGGTGTGGCTGCCGCGGCGGCCGGCCGCTCACTGAGCCTTGCCGACAACCGAGCTGCCCTGCCGGTCACTGAGCCCTCCCCTACAGCCACCCCTGCTGCCGTGCCTCCCGCAGTGCCTCCATCCGGTTGCGGGTGCCCGTCTTGCCGATGGCGGAGGAGAGGTAGTTGCGGACCGTGGACTCGGACAGATGCAGCTTGGTCGCGATGTCGGCGACGGTCGCGCCGTCCGTCGAGGCGTTGAGGACGTCGCACTCGCGGGCGGTGAGCGGGTTGGGGCCGGCGCTCAGGGCGGCCGCGGCGAGGGCCGGGTCGATCACCGTCTCGCCGGTCAGTACGCGGCGGATCGCGACCGCCAGGTCCTCCACGGGGCCGTCCTTCACCAGGAAACCGGCGGCGCCCGCCTCCATGGCCCGGCGCAGGTAGCCGGGGCGGCCGAAGGTCGTCAGGATCAGCACCCGGCAGTCGGGGACCTGGTCGCGCAGCTCGGCCGCGGCGTCCAGTCCGCTGCGGCCCGGGAGTTCGATGTCGAGCAGGGCGACGTCCGGGCGGTGGACGAGGGCGGCGTCCACGATCGCGTCGCCGGCCGACACCTGCGCCACGACCTCGATGTCCGGTTCCATCCCGAGCAGTAAGGCGAGAGCCCCGCGCATCATGCCCTGGTCCTCGGCGAGCAGCACCCGGACGGACTTGGCGGGCCGGTGGTCCCGGGGCATCTCGTTCACGGTGCAAGAGTAGGTCCCGCGGCGCTCCACGGCCCGTGCCGTGCGGCGTAAGCCGGCCCGTCCGGTGCTCGCCCCCGCCGCCCCTACCCGTCCCATCCCTTGAAGGGGCTGCGCCCTTTCGACCCCGCTGGGGCTGCCGCCCCAGACCCCGCTTCGGCCCCGAAAGGGCCTCGTCCTCAAACGCCGGACGGGCTGAAAGTGCCTGAACCGGCGCCGGACCGATCGCTCGCCTCCGCCGCCCCTACCAAACTCCCCCGGAGGGGGTACCCCCAGACGGGCTGAGGCCCGCCGGGTCGCGCAGGTCCGTCAACTCCCATGACTCCAGCGGCAGTTCCGCGGTCACCACGAACCCGCCGCGTGGCACCGGTCCAGCCGTCAGCGTGCCGCCGGCCGCGGCGAGGCGTTCCGTCAGGCCCCTCAAGCCCGTGCCGCCGATGCCCTCGCGGGGTGTCGTGACGGGCGTGCCGGTGCCGTCGTCGGTGACGGTCAGGCGGACGTGTTCCGGGGTGCCGGAGAGGGCGATCTCGCAGTGGGCCGCGTCGCTGTGCCGTACGACATTGGTGACCGCCTCCCGTACCACCCAGCCCAGCAGGGCCTCGGTCCGCGGGGCGAGCGGAGGGCCGGAGCGGTGGATCCGTGGAGTGACGCCGGCTGCCGACAGGGCCGAGCCCGCGCGGTCGAGTTCCGTGGCGAGGGTGGCATCGCGATACCCCGTCACCGCCTCCCGGATCTCCGTGAGCGCCTGCCTGCCGACCGACTCGATGTCGCCGACCTGGGCCAACGCGGCGTCCACATCGCGGGCCGCCAGCCGCCTGGCCGCCTCCGACTTCACCACGATCACCGACAGGGTGTGACCGAGCAGGTCGTGCAGATCGCGGGAGAAGCGCAGACGTTCCTCCTCGACCGCGCGCCGCGCCAGCTCCTCGCGGGCCGCCCGCAGTTCCCGTACCGCCTCCGACAGGGACAGGATCGCCGCCGTCACGATCGTCGAGATCCACGTGGCGTACGCGATGTCCAGGCCGCCCCAGCCGTCCCGTACGAACGCCGTCGCACCGGCGAGCACGGTCACCGCGGCTCCCGTCAGACGCAGCCGCGGCATCCGTACCGCCGCCCCCGTCGCCAGCCCGAGCAGCGGGAAGAACAGCAGCCAGGAGCCGCCGTAGCCCATGCCGAGTCCGCAGGTCACCGCGGCCAGCAGGAACAGCGCCAGCTGTGTGGAGCGGGCCTCCCGCTTCTCCTTCACGAACGCGCGGGTGGCCACGTAGATGTAGAGCGAGTTGAAGGTGAGGAGTCCCAGGCCGCCGATCCATGGGTTGGGCGTCTGGCCCTGGAAGAGGTTGGAGAAGGAGCCCATCCCCAGCAGCAGCCACGGCAGCAGGGCGAAGCTGGAGGGATGCGGGCCAGGGGTGTCCGGGAGCCGTCCGGCCCGCAGCGGGGTCGGCGTGCACGACACCTTGCGCATCCAGGACATGCCCCGTCCCCCGTTCACCGGTTCGGCCTTCGGCTCGGTCTTCGGTTCGGCCTTCGGTTCCGTCCTCAGTGTCATGCCTCGGACGCTAGGGATCGAGGCCCGCGTCCGGCAGGGCCGCTTGTCCGCGCTCCGGCAGGACAAATGTCACGGGTGCTGGACCAGAAGAACCGAGCAGGCGTCGCCTGACGCACCGTCAGGAGCCTTCACAAGTGCGGTGGGCTCGGCTATACAGAGGGCGCCGGACTGGAACGCGTTCTAGATCGGCCCGCGACGACCTCGGTGCGGCCGACGGTGCGGACGGCCGTACCGGGGTCTTGACTCCGCCACTGTCAGGAGCCGTATGCCCATCGACGCAGCCAAGGCCCTCGCCGCCGGACCCCGGACCGGCGAGATCTCCTGGAACTCCAAGGACGTCCAGCTCTACCACCTCGGCATCGGGGCGGGCGTGCCGGCCACCGACCCCGACGAACTGCGCTACACCCTGGAGTCCCGGCTGCACGTCCTGCCCAGCTTCGCCACCGTCGCCGGCTCGGGCTCGCCGGGCGTGATCAGCGGACTGTCCATGCCGGGCATCGACGTCGACCTCGCCCGCGTCCTGCACGGCGGCCAGAGCCTGGTGATCCACCGGCCCCTCCCGCCGGCCGGCACGGCCACCGCGACCAACCGGATCGCCGCCGTCTACGACAAGGGCAAGGCGGCCGTCCTGGTCATGCGCACCGAAGTCGCCGACGCCGACGGCCCGTTGTGGACCAACGACGCCCAGATCTTCGTACGCGGAGAAGGCGGGTGGGGAGGCGACCGGGGCCCGTCCACCCGCCTCGAACCCCCCGCCGGTGAGCCCGACCGGACCGTCGAGCGGGCGATCCGCGAGGACCAGGCCCTGCTCTACCGCCTCTCCGGCGACTGGAACCCCTTGCACGCCGACCCCGAGTTCGCCAAGGTCGCCGGATTCGAACGGCCCATCCTGCACGGCCTGTGCACCTACGGCATCACGCTCAAGACGGTCGTCGACACGCTGCTCGGCGGCGACGTGACCCGGGTGCGCTCGTACGCCACCCGGTTCGCCGGGGTCGTGTACCCGGGGGAGACCCTGCGCATCCGTATGTGGCGGCAGGAGGGCGCCGTACGGGTCGCCGTCAGCGCGGTCGAGCGGGACGACGCGCCCGTCCTCGCCGACACCATCGTCGAACACACCTGAGTCCAGAACGCCGTACGAGGGGAGCCGCACCATGCGCGCAGCCGTACTGCACGAGATCGGCCAGGACAAGCTGGAGGTCCTCGACGACGTCGAGGCGGTGGGCTTCGGGCCCGGCAGGGTGAGGGTGCGGGTGCGGGCCACCGGGCTGTGCCACTCGGACCTGTCCGCGATGTCGGGGGTGCTTCCGCAGCCGGGGCCGTTCGTACCCGGTCACGAGGGTGCGGGCGAGATCGTCGAGGTCGGGGAGGGGGTCACCGGCCTGAAGCCCGGCGACCGCGTCGTCGTCTGCTGGCTGCCCGCCTGCGGCGCCTGTCCCGCCTGCAAGCGCGGCCAGACCGAGCTGTGTCTGGCCGGGTTCATGAACGCCGGCACCCCCAACTTCAGGCGCCCCGCCGGGGACGTCTTCGGCTTCGCCGGCACCGGCACCTTCGCCGAGGAGGTCGTGGTCGACGCCGGCTGCGCGGTGCCGATCCCCGACGACGTCCCCTTCGACATCGCCGCCCTCATCGGCTGCGGGGTGACCACGGGACTCGGGGCGGCCCTCAACACGGCCGATGTGGAGGCCGGTTCGTCGGTCGCCGTCATCGGCTGCGGCGGCGTCGGCATCTCCGCGATCCAGGGCGCCCGGCTCAAGGGCGCCGCCGAGATCGTCGCCGTCGACCCGGTCGCCTCGCGCCGCGCGTCCGCGCTCAGGTTCGGCGCCACGAAGGCCGTCTCACCGGACGAACTGGCCGACGCCAAACAGCAGGTCACCGCGGGCGAGGGCTTCGACTACGTCTTCGAGGTCGTCGGCAGGTCCGCCACCGCCCGCACGGCCTACGAGAACACCCGGCGCGGCGGCACCCTGGTCATCGTCGGCGCGGGCGCCATGGACGACTTCCTCCAGCTCAACATGTTCGAGCTGTTCTTCGACGAGAAGCGGATCCTGCCGTCCATGTACGGCGGCGGGGACGTCCTGCGCTCCTACGAGCGCACGATCGCCCTCTGGCGCGCCGGCCGCATCGACCTCGCCGGCCTGATCACCCACCGGGTGCCGCTGGCCGACATCAACGAGGCCCTGGACCAGATGCGGACGGGCACGGCGCTGCGTACGTGCATAGAGATCTGACATCGGAGGGGCGGCGTTCATCGAAGGGGCCGCATTCATCGAAGGGGTCGTATGTCACTGCCACTTGAGGGCCTGGCCGCGATCGTCACCGGCGCCGGGCGCGGGCTCGGCCGGGCCGAGGCGCTGGAACTCGCGCGGCTCGGCGCGGCCGTCGTCGTCAACGACTACGGACAGCCCGGCCGGGACGGCTCGGGGGAGGCGTCCGCCGGGCCCGCCGAGGAGGTCGCCGCCGAGATCCGCGCCACGGGCGGCACGGCACTCGCCCACACCGGCGACGTCGGCGACTTCCAACAGGCGGGCGCACTCGTCGAGTTGGCCGTCGCCGAGTTCGGCAAGCTGGACATCCTGGTCAACAACGCGGGCATCCTGCGCGACCGCATGGTCTTCTCCATGACGGAGGAGGAGTGGGACTCGGTGATCCGGGTCCATCTCAAAGGCCACTTCAACACCATCCGTTTCGCCGCTGCGCACTGGCGGGAGCGGTCCAAGGCGGCGGGCGGGCCGGTGTACGGGCGCATCGTGAACACCTCGTCGGAGGCGTTCCTCGCCGGGTCCGCCGGCCAGCCCAACTACGCGGCCGCGAAGGGCGCGATCGTCGGGCTCACCACCTCCACCGCCCTCGCGCTCGCCAAGTACGGTGTGACCGCCAACGCCATCTGCCCGCGCGCCCGCACCCGCATGACCGAGGACGTCTTCGCGGGCCTGGCCCAGCCGGAGGACGGGCTGGACCCGCTCGCCCCCGAGCATGTCGCCCCGCTCGTCGGCTACTTGGCCTCACCGGCCGCCGCCCGGATCAACGGCCGGCTGATCGTCGTACACGGCGGCATGGTGGCACTCGTCGAACGGCCGCGGATCGACGCGAAGTTCGACAGCAAGCAGGAGACGTTCACCTACGACGAGCTCGACGCGCTGCTCACCCCGCACTACGCGGAGCGGCCGGCGGGAGAGACGTTCGGGGCGGCGGAGGTGCTGGGGCTGAAGCGGGGGTGAACACGGGAACGGCCCTGCCCCCACGAGGGACAGGGCCGTTGTGCCATGGCCGGCGTGTGGCCTCAGGCCGCCGTCTCGGTCTTCTCCTCGATCGGCTTGCGGTGACGGCCGCGGGGAGCCGTCTCGCTGTCCTGGGCCGACACCGGACCCCGGTGCCTGCCGTGACCGGCGCCCTTCTGAACGTCGTGAACGTCGGCCGGCCCCGGCTGGGTCGTGCTGGCGTTGCTCATCGGAAAACTCACCCCGTCAACATGATCTTTCTTACAGCCGGGCGAGTTTAACCAGACGACCACGGGCCGAATCCAGGCGGCCACGCCAACCGCCACTAGTTCGTTACAAGACCGCCCAACGGCGCTTGCTGCAAGGGCACGGGGCGTGTCCGCGCGGGGGCCGAGGGTGCCTCCGTGAGTGCCGGGTCGGGCCGGTGGTCTTGTGCGGCGCCGTCGTGGCTCGTCGCGCCCGCGCGGCGGTAGCCGCAGTTCGAATCCGGCCCCGCGTCCCTTTGGGGCGCCTCCGTGACCGGAGTTTCCCAGCGCGCCACCCCGCACCCCACCTCGGCCGTCGCATACGGCAGTTGAAGCAACCCTTCCCGACTCCACCACCCCGCCCCGGTCAACCACCCCTCGGGCGCCGGAAGATGACGTACCTGTCGTTCGGCGGGCCGCCACACCCCCACCCGGCCGCCGACGGGCCCGTCGATGCGCAACGCCACCCCGCAGCCCTCCGGCGTCAGCACCTGACCCGGCTGGATCGCGAACGGCGTCACCGCGCAGTCGGGCATCCGCAGGCACTCCGGGAAACGCACCGGCAGCGTGCTGCCCAGCACGCCCCAGCCCAGTCGTTCCCGCCCCGGCGAGGGGGCGTCCGACCGGATCAGCAGCAGACCGCTGTCCGGGTCGGCGAGCAGCAACCGGTCGTCACTGTCGTCCGTGATCTGGAGCAGCGGCGACACCTCGCCGCCCCGCTCCAGGTCGACCACTACGGCCTTCGTACGGCCCCCGGACTCCCGGTCCAGGGCCAGCATCCGCCCGCCCCGCTCCAGCCACACCCCGCCGGAGCAGCGCCCGGGGACCTCCGCGAGCTGCTCCGGCCCGAAGGCGCCGCCCGCCACCAGCCACACCGCGCTGGAGCGCGGGCCCACCGCGAGGGCGTACGCCTTGTCGCCGCCCGGCGCCGGGGGCAGCAACCGCAGCCGGGTCCGCTCGTCCGGGCACTGGACCGCGCCCAGCAGCAGTTCACCGGTGCCGGGCCCGGTCGGATACAGCAGGGAGAAGACGTGCCGTCCGTCGGTCGGGCGGCAGATCAGGACCCGCCCGTCGCCCATCGGCTGCACCTCGGTGCCGGGTTCCTCCGGCTGGTGGGCGGGCAGCGGTACGGCGTACGGCTCGGGGCCGTCCAGGGTCCAGCGCTCCGGGAACCAGCAGTCGCCGGCCGACGCGAGACGGGCGGCGTAGGAACCGTCCGCCGTGATGGTGCATCCCGCCCGGGGCGCGTCGTCGTCCTCGTGCTCCGCCGCAGGCTCGATCGCACAGGCCGTCATGGTCCGGTCACCTCCGGTCACGAAGCTAGTTTTCGCACGCACAGGCGTGGGATCGGCAAGGTTCCGCTTCACACGAAGGGGTGGCCGAGGAACGATTCGCCTGAGGTGACGGGGGTGCTTGTGCTGGGCGGGGCCGGGTCGACGCCGCCCCGATCGCCTGTGCCACTCCTGCGAAGATCACCGCAACCATCGGTTGCGGAACCACGACGGTGATCAGCCACATCCGCGAGAGCGGCGCCGGTTCAGGTGCACAGAGGTGCCCAGGTAGCCTTGCCCTCGTGCCCCGTCTGTCTGAAGTCATCGCCGCGCTGGAGAACCTGTGGCCCGCCGAGCGGGCCGAGTCCTGGGACGCGGTCGGCACCGTCGTGGGCGACCCCGACCAGGGGGTCTCCCGGGTCCTGTTCGCCGTCGACCCGGTCCAGGAGATCGTGGACGAGGCGGTGAAGCTGGGCGCCGACCTGCTGGTCACCCACCACCCGCTCTATCTGCGCGGTACGACGACGGTCGCGGCCTCCACCTTCAAGGGCCGGGTCGTCCACACGCTGATCAAGAACGACATCGCGCTGCACGTGGCACACACCAACGCGGACACGGCCGACCCGGGCGTCAGCGACGCGCTGGCCGGCGCGCTGGACCTGCGGGTCGTACGACCGCTGGTGCCGGACCCGACGGACCCGGAGGGCCGCAGGGGCCTGGGCCGGATCTGCGAACTCGACCACCCGCTCACCCTCCGCGAACTCGCCGCCCGCGCCGCCGAGCGACTGCCCGCCACCGCGCAGGGCATCCGCGTCGCCGGCGACCCCGAGGCGACGGTCCGCACGGTCGCCGTCAGCGGCGGCTCCGGCGACAGCCTCTTCGACGACGTACGCGCCGCCGGCGTCGACGCCTTCCTCACCGCGGACCTGCGCCACCACCCGGCGTCCGAGGCCGTGGCCCACAGTCCTCTCGCGCTGCTCGACGCGGCGCACTGGGCCACCGAGTGGCCCTGGTGCGAGCTGGCCGCCGCCCAGCTCGACGAGATCTCCGACCGCAACGGATGGGACCTGCGCGTCCACGTCTCGAAGACGGTCACCGACCCCTGGACCGCCCACGCGGCATCCGCCCTCACCGACACATCTGGAGCCCCCAACTGAACGCCGCGCCCGCCGACCAGATCCGCCTCCTCGACGTCCAGGCCCTCGACGTCCGCCAGCAGCAGCTCGCGCACAAGCGGAGGTCGCTGCCCGAGCACGCCGAGATCGAGTCGCTGACCAAGGACCACACGCAGCTGCGTGACCTGCTCGTGGCCGCGCAGACCGAGGAGAGCGACTGCGCCCGCGAGCAGACCAAGGCCGAGCAGGACGTGGACCAGGTGCGCCAGCGCGCCGCCCGCGACCAGCAGCGCCTGGACTCCGGTGCCGTCACCTCCCCGAAGGACCTGGAGAACCTCCAGCGCGAGATCGCCTCCCTCGCCAAGCGGCAGGGTGACCTGGAGGACATCGTCCTGGAGGTCATGGAGCGCCGTGAGTCCGCGCAGGAGCGGGTCGCCGAGCTGACCGAGCGCGTCGGCGCGGTCCAGGGCAAGGTCGACGACGCGACCGCCCGCCGGGACGCCGCGTTCGAGCAGATCGACGGCGAGGTGGCCTCGGTGACCAAGGAGCGCGAGGTCATCGCCGCCGCCATCCCGGCCGACCTGCTCAAGCTCTACGACAAGCTGCGCGAGCAGCAGGGCGGCATCGGCGCGGCCAAGCTGTACCAGCGCACCTGCCAGGGCTGCCGCCAGGAGCTGTCGATCACGGACATCAACGAGATCCGCTCGGCCGCGCCGGACACCGTCGTGCGGTGCGAGAACTGCCGTCGGATCCTGGTGCGTACGGCCGAGTCCGGCCTCTAGGAGCCTGTGCTGTGCGGGAGTTCATCGTCGAGGCCGACGGCGGGTCACGGGGCAACCCGGGGCCCGCGGGCTACGGTGCGGTCGTGATCGACGCGGCGACGGGGCAGACCCTGGCCGAGGCGGCCGAGTACATCGGCGTCGCCACGAACAACGTCGCCGAGTACCGGGGCCTGCTGGCCGGTCTGCGCGCGGCGTACGACCTGGACCCGACGGCCACGATCCGCGTCCGCATGGACTCCAAGCTCGTCGTCGAGCAGATGTCGGGCCGCTGGAAGATCAAGCACCCCGACATGAAGCCGTTGGCCTTCGAGGCGGCACGCGTCTTCGCGGCTCCTCAGGTGACGTACGAGTGGATCCCCAGGGAGCAGAACAAGCACGCGGACCGGCTGGCCAACGAGGCGATGGATGCCGGCAAGCGGGGGGAGCAGTGGTCGGCGGCGGCTTCCACGGCAGAGCTTGCGGCGGCGGACGCCAAGGCCGAGGCCGAGGCTGACGTCAGGTCCGAGGTCAGGGCGGCCGATGCGAGGGCGGCCGATGTCAGCGCCGCCCGCACCGTGGCCGCGCCCTCGTCCGGCTGGGCCCCCGCCGACATGGGCGCACCCGCCACCTTCGTACTGCTCCGGCACGGGGAGACCCCGCTCACCCCGCAGAAGCGGTTCTCCGGCAGCGGCGGCACCGATCCGGCCCTCTCCGACGTCGGCCGGGACCAGGCCGAGCGCGTCGGTGCCGCCCTCGCCCGGCGCGGCACCATCCAGGCCGTCGTGGCGTCGCCGCTCGCCCGTACCCGGGAGACCGCGGGCATCGTCGCCGCCCGCCTCGGCCTCGACGTGACCGTCGACGAGGGCCTGCGCGAGACCGACTTCGGCGCCTGGGAGGGCCTCACCTTCGGCGAGGTCCGCGAGCGCTACCCGGACGACCTCACCACCTGGCTGGCCGACCCCGAGGCCCGCCCCACCGGCGACGGCGAGAGCTTCGCGGAGACCGCCACCCGTATCGCCGCCACCCGCGACAAGCTCATCGCGGCGTACGCCGGCCGCACGGTCCTCCTCGTCACGCACGTCACGCCGATCAAGACGTTCGTACGCCTCGCCCTGGGCGCCCCGCCCGAGTCCCTGTTCCGCATGGAACTCTCGGCGGCCTCCCTCTCGGCGGTGGCGTACTACGCCGACGGCAACGCGAGCGTACGGCTCTTCAACGACACGTCACACCTGCGCCCGTAGCCCGGCCGCCGCCCGCGCCAGCTCCTCCACCCGACCCCAGTCCCGCGCCGCCACGGCGTTCGCCGGAAGCATCCAACTCCCGCCCACGCACGCGACGTTGGGGAGGGAGAGATAGTCGGGGGCCGTCGCCGGGCCGATCCCGCCCGTCGGACAGAAACGGGCCTGCGGCAACGGCCCGTTCAGCGACTTGAGGTACGCCGTGCCACCCGCCGCCTCGGCCGGGAAGAACTTCATCTCCCGCACCCCGCGCTCCAGGAGGGTCACGACCTCCGACGTGGTGGACACCCCGGGCAGGAACGGCACCCCGGACCCCCGCATCGCCTCCAGCAGTACGTCCGTCCAGCCCGGGCTCACCAGAAAGCGGGCCCCGGCGGCGACGGCGGCGTTCACCTGGTCCGGCGTGATGACCGTGCCGGCCCCGACCACCGCGTCCGGCACCCCGGCGGCGACCTCCCGGATCGCGTCCAGCGCCGCCGGTGTCCGCAGCGTCACCTCGATCGCGGGGAGCCCGCCGGCGACGAGCGCCCGCGCCAGCGGTACGGCGTCGGAGACGTCCTCGATGACGACGACGGGTACCACGGGCGCGAGATCCAGCACGGAGGCGGGCAGGGGAGAGGCCATGCCCTCATCCTGCCGACGGTGAGCACTGTGCGCAAAGGTCATTGCGCACAGTGCAACGCGCGCCTCGTGCGGACCCGCTAGTGGATCTCCGCCACCAGCACATCCAGCGTCCACGCCTTCCCGGCCCTGGCCGGCGCCTCCACCTCCACCTCGTAACCGAGGTCCCGCAACGCCTCCACCAGCTCGGCCGGACCCTTGGGCGCGACCCCCGCCGTCAGCAGGCTCCGTACGATCCGCCCCTTCGTGGCCTTGTTGAAGTGGCTGACGACCTTCCGGGTCGGCGCATGCAGCACCCGTACCGTCGCCGTCCGCCCGGCCACCTCGCCCTTCGGCTTCCACGCCGCCGCGTACGCCGACGACCGCAGATCCAGCACCAGCCCGTCCCCGGCCGCCTCGGGCAGCACCTCCGCCATCGGCGCCCGCCAGTGCGCCCCCAGCGCCCCGAGACCGGGCAGCTTCACGCCCATCGAGCAGCGGTAGGAGGGGATACGGTCGTTGACGCGCACGGCCCCCCACAGCCCCGAGAACACGAGCAGCGACCGAGCAGCCCGCCGCTTCGCCGCCGCGTCCAGCGACGCCAGGTCGAGGGCGTCGTACAGCACGCCGGTGTAGATCTCCCCGGCCGGCCGCGCCCCGGCCGTGGGCAGCTCGACGTTCTTCGCGACTTCCCCCCGCAGCCCCTCACTGAGCCCGAGGACGTCCCGCGCCTTGTCCTCGTCGCCCCGGCACAGCTCGACCAGCTCACTCAGCACGGCCTCCCGGGCCCGGGTGAGCCCCGGCAGGGACAGCGACTCCAGCTTCAGCGAGGCACCCCGGCCGGACGAGGCCTTCCCTTCGGAAGGCGGCAGCAGGACAAGCACACGTACTCCTTCTCTCGAACTCCGCCCACCGAGGGTACGGCGTACCACCCGGCGCCCCTCGCCCCACGTGCGGCTCATACCCGCTCCTCAACGCCGAAGGGGCTGGATTGGGCCGACAGCGGGGGCCTGGGGGCGCAGCCCCCAGGGATCGGGCGCCGCTCGGGCTCGGGCAGCAGCCCCTGATGGTGGTAGTGCCGCACGGTCCGCGTGGTGACGCCGACGGCGGCGGCGAGTTCTCCGATCCGCATGGGATCAGTAGAAACGTTGACGTCGCGACAGGGTCAAGCGGACGGCTCGGCGCCTGACGCCGGTCGTGCTGCTGTGCCACGATCGAGGGAACGGTATCCGATCTCTCGGTCAGGTGATCTTCCTATGTCCCAGTCCGGCGAGCGACAGAAGGAGGGGCGTGACATGACTGCCATGGCCCATGAGCCGCTCACGCAGGAAGAGGTCCTGCTGGAGGGCTTTCTCGCCCTGGAGACCCCGGAGGGTTTCCGGGCCGAGTTGATCGAGGGGGAGATCGTTGTGACACCGCCGCCGGACGGGGATCACGAGGATTACATCGAGCTGATCGTGAATCAGGTGTACAGGCGTTCCCGGACCGACATGCAGTTCTCCGGGAACAAGGGGCTGAAACTGCAGAGCGGAGGCGGATGCCCGAAGGACCATGTGATCCCGGACGGCACCTTCGCTCCCAGGAAGCTGCGCCTCTACAGGGGCGCCGAATCCTGGATGCCCTGCGACGGCGTCGCCATGGTGCTTGAGGTGACATCCACCAAGCCCAGGGCCGACCGCGAGGCCAAGCGCCGGTGCTACGCCCGCGGCGGCATCCCGCTCTACCTGCTCGTCGATCGCGAAGCCACCTCGATCACGCTGTTCAGCGATCCCGAGAAGGACGACTATCGCGAGCACTCCACCCGCCCCTTGGGCAAGCCGCTCAGTCTTCCGGAGCCTTTCGGCTTCGAGCTGGACACGGCGGACTTTCTCTGACGCTCCCGGTGTTGCGCCTCCAGGACGACGAGAGGGGCGCGAAGTGGGGGAACAAGCGCTGTGGACCAGGGCACGGCTCGGCCGGGGCGGCCCCCCGCTCGACCTTCTGACCGCCCGCTTCGACCGGCACGTCTACGCCCCGCACGCCCACGACGAGTTCACGATCGGCGTCTGCGTCGCCGGCAGCGAGATCATCGACTACAGGGGCGACCACATACGCCCAGCCCCCGGCTCCATCGTCGTACTGGCACCGGGCGAGATGCACACGGGCGGCCCGGCCGCCGCCGAGGGCTACGCCTACCGAGCCCTGTACGCCGAGACATCCCTCCTGACCGACGGCACCCGCGGCACCGCCGTCCCGTACTTCAGTGAGCCCCTCCTCGCCGACACCGAACTGTCCACCGCCCTGCGCATCGCGCACTCCGAACTCGCCGCCTGCCCCGACCCCTTGGAGGCCGAGTCCCGCATCCCCTGGCTGCTGACGGCCCTCGCCCGCCGCCACTCCACAGCACGCGCGGCGAGCGACACGGTGCCCGGCGCCGGCCACATCGCGCACGCCCTGCGCGACCGCCTCGCCGACGAACTCACGGCCCCGCCCTCCCTCGCGGCCCTGGCCGCCGACCTGGGCCTGTCCCGCTACCAGCTCCTGCGTGCCTTCCGTACGACGATGGGGATACCCCCGTACGCCTGGCTGGCCCAGTACCGGGTGACCCGGGCACGCGGCCTCCTGGAGTCCGGCCTGCGGCCGGCCGAGGTCGCGGGGATGGTCGGCTTCGCGGACCAGGCGCACCTGACGCGTTGGTTCCGGCGGGTGCTGGGCGTGACTCCGGCGGCGTACCGCAACAGCGTTCAAGACACCGCGGCCTGACCCGGCCGAAACTCGCCGCATGACTGCACGCGGCTGGTTCCTGTTCGCCCTGATGGGCGTGGTCTGGGGCATCCCCTATCTGATGATCAAGGTGGCGGTGGCGGAGATCTCCCCGTCGGGGGTGGTATTCACGCGGTGCGCGCTGGCCGCCGCGCTACTGCTCCCCTTCGCGATCCGGCAGGGGGGCCTGACCCGGACGATCCGACGCCACTGGCGCCCGATGCTGGCCTTCGCGTGCATAGAGATCATCGGCCCCTGGTGGACCCTGACCGACGCCGAACGCCACCTGTCCAGCTCGACAGCGGGTCTGCTGATCGCAGGCGTACCGATAGTCGGCGTGGCCCTGTCCCGCTTCTTCGGCAGCGCGGAGCACCTGGGCACCCGCCGCCTGACAGGGCTGGTCCTGGGCCTGGCCGGCGTAGCGACCCTCACGGTCCCGCACCTCACCGGCGGCGACGCCCGCTCGCTGGCCGAGGTGCTGCTGACGGTGCTGGGCTATGCGACGGCCCCGCTGATCGCGGCGCGGTGGCTGAGGGACGTGCCGTCCGCGCATCTCACGGCGGCGTGCCTGTCGCTGGCGGCCCTGGTGTACGCCCCCGCGGCCGCACTGACCTGGCCGGCCGCCGTGCCCTCCGCCGAGGTCCTGGCCGCCCTGGCCGCCCTGGGCGTGATCTGCACGGCGGTCGCCTTCGTGGCGTTCCTGGAGCTGATCAAGGAGGTGGGGCCGACGCGCGCGACGGTGTTCACGTACGTCAACCCGGCGGTGGCGGTGGCGGCGGGCGCGGTGTTCCTGGACGAGCGCCTGACGCCCGGGGTGCTGGCCGCGTTCCTCCTGATCCTCGCCGGATCGGTCCTGGCGACGGCAGCCCCTCGCCGGCCGGTAACATGGTCCCCACGGCAGACGAGCCGGGCGGGCGGCCGCGTGGAGTCCCCTAGGGGGCTTCCCGAGGAACGTCCGGGCTCCACAGGGCAGGGTGGTGGCTAACGGCCACCCGGGGTGACCCGCGGGACAGTGCCACAGAAAGCAAACCGCCCGGTGCCTCGGTACCGGGTAAGGGTGAAACGGTGGTGTAAGAGACCACCAGTGCTCAGGGTGACCTGAGCAGCTAGGTAAACCCCACCCGGAGCAAGGTCAAGAGGGGCCGCCTCCTCGAAAGAGGGGCGTCCCTGCGCGGACGTTCGAGGGCTGCCCGCCCGAGTCCGCGGGTAGACCGCAGGAGGCCGGCGGCAACGCCGGTCCTAGATGGATGGCCGTCGCCAGGGGGTTCGTGAGGACCTCCTGGAACAGAACCCGGCGTACAGCCCGACTCGTCTGCCGCTGCCTGCGGCTTTGCCTGGGAAAGGGCCTCTGACCTGCGTCGGAGGCCCTTTCCGATCTTTCGGGGGCTTGCCGCGTTAGGCAGCGAAAAGTCCCTCGGGAGTCCCTCGGACAGCGCTGAAAGTCCCTGAAAAGTCCCTGGAGCGGAGGGGCGTGCTCGGGGGGTGACGGACCGCGCAGCTCCCGGAGCCGGGGTGCTACTCCAGCCGGTCCGGGAGCCGGGCCGACGGGCATGTCCTCTCCCAGACCCGGTGACCGGGTGGAAAGCCCATCGCCGTGAGGGTGTTGATGAGCAGGCCATGGGCCAGGAAGGCCGTCGTCTCCTTCTCGGCGGCCCCGAGCGGCAGATGGACGGTCTCCCGGAGCCTCATCCAGCCGGCCCGCACGACCTCGCCGAACTCGTGGTCGTCCTCCGCCTCGGCGGCCGCCACGGAGAGGTATGTCTGCAACTGCATCCGGAGCCGCTCGGGGTGTTCCGTGATCAGTCGCGTGTACGCCTGTGCCATGGCGAGCAGGGCCGCCTCGCCGTCCAGGCCCTCGGCCGCCTCCTCGAGGGCCAGCCGCGTCTGCTCCAGGCAGCGCGACGAGGCCGCGACGAAGATCGCCTTCTTGCCCGGGAAGAGGCGGAAGAGATACGGCTGCGAGACCCCCACACGCCGGGCGATCGCCTCGGTGGACGTACCGAAGTAGCCCCGCTGCGCGAACTCGGCGATCGCCGCCCGGATGACGCTCTCGCGCCGCTCCTCCGCGCTCATCCTGACCATGCGCTCACGCCTCTTCGGACTCCGTGGCCGCCGGACGGGGCCGGTGCGGGATGCCGAGGGCGCACAGCGCGCCGCCGAGGACCACCGCGACGCCCACCCACACGGCGGGGTGCAGTCCGTCGACGAACTGCCGCGGGTCCTGTGTGCTGCCGTGCGCCACGAACACGGTGCTCAGGACGGCGATGCCGAGCGCGCCGCCGATCTCCCGGACGGTGGTGTTGGCGCCGGACGCCTTGCCCGCGTGTTCCCTGGCGACGGAGCCGAGGACGACCGCGGCCGTCGGGGCGAAGACGAACCCCATGCCCACACCGGCCACGATCATCGGGCCCACCAGGGAGGAGTACGCCGTGTCGGTGTCCGCGACGAGGTTGATCCAGCCCAGGCCGACGCCCTGGAGGAAGAGGCCCAGCGCCATCAGGCGGCCGCCGCCCACCTTGTCGGTGATCAGGCCGGCCACCGGTGCGACGAACATCGGCATCAGCGTCCAGGCGAGGGTCCGTACGCCGGCCTCCAGCGGGGTGCGCGCGGGCACGATCTGGAGGTACTGGGCGAGCAGGAACAGGGAGCCGAAGACGCCGAAGTACATGGCCGCGGAGACGATGTTGGTGAGCGTGAAGGCGCGGACGCGGTAGAAGGACAGCGGCAGCATCGGCTCGGGGGTGCGGGCCTCCCAGGCGACGAACACGGCGAGCAGCACCACGCCCGCGGCGAACGCGCCCAGGACCTTCGCCGAGGTCCACCCGTCCGGCTCGCCGTGCACGATGGCCCACACCACGGCGCACAGCCCGCCCGCCGCCAGCAGCATGCCGACCAGGTCGAGGCGGACGCCGGGCAGCGAGCTCTCCCGCAGGGCGAACAGCACCAGCGGGATCGCGATCACACACACCGGCACGTTGATCCAGAAGATCCACCGCCAGTCGAGGCCGTCCACCACCGCGCCGCCCACCACCGGGCCCATCGCCACGGCCAGGCCGCTCACCCCGGACCAGATGCCCAGCGCCATGCCGCGCAGCCGCTCCGGCACCGCCTGGGACAGCAGGGTCAGCGACAGCGGCATCACGGCGGCGGCGCCGAAGCCCTGGATCGTGCGGAAGGTGATCAACTCGGCGCTGGTGTCCGACAGACCGCAGCCGATGGAGGCCAGCGTGAACACGACGATGCCGACGACGAAGACCAGGCGCCGGCCGAACCTGTCTCCGAGTGCGGCGCCGGTCATCAGCAGACAGGCGAAGCTGAGGACATAGGCGTTGACGAACCACTGCAGTTGCTGTGTGTTCGCCGCCAGGTCCACGGCCAGTGTGCGCAGGGCCGTGGAGACGACCAGGTTGTCCAGCGCGACCATGAACATGGGCACGCTGCACGCGACGATGGCGAGCCACAGGGGTGTACGGCGGGCCGCCGGGGCTGCCGTGTCGGTGACCGGCCCGTCGAGGACCGCGTTTTCTTCGGACAGTGTCATGGCGGGGTTTCTCCTAGCGGAAAAGCCGGTCCGGCGAGGGGGATCAGGCGCCGGCGTGGTCCTGTTCGGCGAGTCGGCGTCGGGCGTCGGGCCAGGTGATGGGCAGGTCGGTCGCCGGGACCTGCCAGAACGTGAAGACCGAGTCCTTCATCGTGGGACGCAGCCCCTTCATGATCGATCGGTGCGGTTCGGTCCTCGCGTACGTGTACAGAGCGTCCTTGTCCTCCCAGGCCGACAGCGTCCAGAAGGTGCGCTTGAGCGGCTCGGCGATGAGGGAGGCTCCGTACGCGCCCGGGGCGCCGGAGACTTGCTTCCATGCAGCGAGGGACTGAAGGAAGAAGCGTGGAACGTCCTTGAGGGAGCGCACCTCCAGACGGGACGCCATGACGAACGCCTCGGCGTCCGGTGCGGGCTTGTTGACGGTGGTCCAGCGCAGGGTGGGCATGACCGCGGCCTTCTCGAGTGAGCGGCAGGACGAAGAAGAGGGACCCGACCGGATAGACTGGATACCTCTACTCTCTATATTAGACAGTAGAGGTATCCAGTTTCCAGAGCGGGGCCGATCCGATGCGCATCTCCGAACTGAGCCGCCGCAGTGGCGTCTCCGTCACGACGATCAAGTACTACCTCCGTGAAGGTCTGCTGCCGGCCGGCCGCCAGACGGCGGCGACCCAGGCCGAGTACGACGAGCACCACCTGCGCAGGCTCCGCCTCGTCCGGGCGCTGACCGGCGTCCGCGGTCTGTCCGTCAGCGCCACCCGTGAACTGCTGGGCGCCCTGACGGAGCTCACCGGCGACACCCACCGCCAGCTGGGCCTCGTCCTCGGCTCCCTCCGGCTGGCCGAGGAACCCGCCGCCGAGGCCTCCGCGTCCGGCGACGTCGACGCGCTGGTCGAGGAGTTGGGGTGGGACGTGCACGAGTCGGCGCCGGCCAGGACCGCGCTGGCCGAGACCCTGACCTCACTGCGATCGCTCGGTGTCCCGCTGGACTGGCATACGCTCGTGCCGTACGCGCGGCTGGCCGAGCGGACCGCGGTCCTGGACCTCGACCAACTGGGTGGAATCGAGGACCCGTTGGAGATGGCCGAGCGTGCCCTGCTGCTGACCGTGCTCCTGGAGCCCGCGCTGCTGGCGCTGCGGCGCCTGGCGCAGGAGAACGAGTCGGCGCGGCGTCACGCGGGGGACTGACCCCGCAGCTCCCGCAACAGCTGGGCCGCCGCCTCCTTCCCTGAGGAGAACGCGGCCTCGTGCGAGCCGATCTGGTCGTGGTACTGCTGCTTGGAGTGGAAGTAGGAGCCGCAGAGCTTGACCCTGGGGCCTTCGTTGACCCCGTAGATGGTCTGCTGGACGGTGCGCATCGCCATGTCGATGACCGGATGCTCGTAGTGGAAGGTGCGGATGACGGACTCCTCGCGCACGTCCAACGGGTAGTCGAGGGTGACGAAGTAGTCCGTCTCCGACTCGAGGCCGTGCATCTTGTTCATGTAGTACGCGACATACGGGCGCGGCTGCCCGTCCACGGACACCTTGCCGTAGTTCCAGGCCTCCCAGCGCGAACGGTCGGCGGGCATCACGGACGGGTCGGTGTGCAGGATCACCGTGGAGCCGTTGTAGCGCAGGGGGGCCAGCAGGTCGCGCTGCGCCGGGGTGGGGTTCTCCAGCAGGGCCCGGGTGACGTCGGCGTGGGTGGCGGCCACGGCGTAGTCGAAGCGCTCCTCGCCGGCGGCGGTCCGTACGATCACCCCGTCCGCGCTCTGCCGGATTCCGGTGACCGGCTCCGACAGCCGGGCCTTCGGGGCGATCGCGGCGACCGCCTTGCGCACGTACGAGATCGAACCCCCGGCCACCGTCCGCCAGTCGACCCGCCGGCCGCCGAGACCGCCCTCGTCGTGGGCCATGAAGAAGGCGATCACCGTCGTCGCGGGTATCTCCCACACCAGCTCGGCGGGTACCGACCACACCGCGCTGCACAGCAGGATGAAGTAGCCGTACCGGAATTCCTGGCTGTATCCGCCGCGGTCGAGGTACTCGCCCATCGGCATGTTCGTGCGCTTGCGGAAGAAGTCCTTGCGGCCTTCCTCGTGGAAGCGGCGGGCCTCGTGCCAGATCGTTCGGAACGACTCGGGGTACCGGGCGCGGACCTCCTCCTCCGGCAGGTCCATCTCCTCGCTTCCGTACTGGAATCCGGCGTCCAGGTCGAAGAAGTTGAACCCGCTCGGCAGATGCTTCGCCTCGACGCCGAGTTCGTCGAAGAAGCCGCTCAGGTTGGGGTAGGCGGGCGGGTTGAAGACGACGAAGGCGGTGTCGATGCCGAGGGTCCGGCCCGCGTCCGCCACCTCCACGGTGTTGGCGTGGCCGCCGTAGCGGTCCTCGCGTTCGAACAGGGTGATCTCGGCGTGCTCGCGCAGGGCGTAGGCGGCGGACAGGCCGGCGACTCCGCCGCCGACCACGGCGATGCTGGGCTTGTCGGACATCGGGGTCTCCTAGGTATCGGTGGTGGGGAGGAGTGGGTCAGCCGGTCAGAGTGGTGGTGAGCAGTCCGGAGCCTTCGGTGTGCTCGGTGGCGACGGCCACCACGTGGTGGGGGGTCGGGTGGACGAGGTCGAAGTGCCAGTGGGCCGAGGGGCGCTGGACGTCGTCAAGATGGATGCGGGGGCCGGTCAGGCCGGTGAAGGCGATCGAGGAGAGCTCGCGGCGCAGGCCGGTGCCGAGCGCCTTGAGGTAGGCCTCCTTGAGCACCCAGTACGCGGCGACCCTGGCCGCCCGCGCCGCGTCGTCCTCCATCGCCCGCAGCGCGGCGCGCTCGGGGAGGGCGAAGTGCCGGGGCAGATGGGCCAGCGCGTCGGGACCGGCGGGTGAGCCCTCGGTGTCCACCCCGCAGGCCCGGCCGCCGTCGGTGACCACGCAGGCGATCAGGCCGTCAGTGTGCGAGAGGTTGAAACGCAGGCCGCAGCCGGCGGGTGAATCCGGCTCCGGCCTGCCGCCCTCGGTCGTACGGAAACGCCAGGAGCCGACCGGGAGGCCGGAGCGGTCGCTCAGCGCATGGCGCGCCAGCAGCCGTGCCGCCACCCGGCGCAGCCGGCCGCGTGGTGCGAGCGGGCGCTCGCACCGCGCCCGCTCGCTGTCGGTGAGGAGGGCCGTACCTCCCATGCGCGCCACGAACGCCTCCGCCGCGGCCTCCGGCAGCAGCCACAGGTGCCGGTGGGCCATCTCAGTGGCGGGCCGCGGACAGGTCGCCGCGTTCGGCGAGCGGGAACTGCCAGTACGAGAACAGCCGGTTCTCCCGGTGCAGATGCCGCAGCACCCGCATGCCCTCGTCGACCGCGGCGGCATCGGTGACGGCCTCGTGCGGTCGCAGGTGCCGCCGCAACCGCTCCAGTTGGAGCAGCAGCAGCGCTCCGCTGGGCAGCGGGTCCTCCAGCGCGGCGGCCGAGTGGACGTGGGTGTGCACACAGGCGGCCGTCGCGTGCAGCAGGCAGTACTCCTTGGCCAGGTCGAAGAGCTCCGCGGACTGGCCGAAGTCGCGGCCGAGGGCCGCCTTGAGCGCGGCCGTGCGTTCCCGGAGGGAGACGGCGTGACCGAGGAGTTCCTCCGCGACCGCCGCCGACCGCTCCAGCCACGCACGCTCGTCGCGCTTCGCCTCCCCGGCCAGCCGCCGCAACCGCGCGAGCGCCGCGGGCGCGGCCAGCAGTGCGTCGTCCCGGCCCCGGCTGAACAGCTCCTGGTCCCAGGGCC
Organism: Streptomyces viridochromogenes; assembly: GCF_001270495.1. Taxonomy (GTDB): domain Bacteria; phylum Actinomycetota; class Actinomycetes; order Streptomycetales; family Streptomycetaceae; genus Streptomyces; species Streptomyces viridochromogenes_A. The sequence goes on along the minus strand of NZ_LGUR01000237.1, from coordinate 14,387 downwards.
GGTACAGCGGCAGCTCACGGTCGATGCCGAAGAGTACGGCCGCCCGCTCCTCGGCCTCGGCGCGCAGCCGGGGGTCCGCCTCGGCGGCCGTGGCGAGCAGTCCCCCAAGCTGGAGCGCGATGTTCTTGAGGTTCACCACGGTGTTGCCGTCGGCGAAGTTGGCCACTGGCAGGTCGCGCATCATCTTCTGGTGGATGGCGTAGTGGGGATGGTCGCGCAGGTAGAAACGTGCGCCCAGGACGACGTTGAGCTGCGCGAACGTCCGCTCCAGCAGCGTCGGTACGAAGTACTTCACGACCGAGGACCACACACTCGTCTGCTCGGGCACCACCTGCAGGGCCCGTACGGCACCCAGGCTGACCGCGTCCGCGACCATCAGGTCGGCGAAGCACTCCACCAACTGGCGGCGCGAGTACGGGATGTCGCTGACCGTCCGCCCGAAGACCTCGCGGCCCTCGGTGAAGTCGAGCGTCACCCTGAGGCCGGTGTCCACCGCGGACAGCGCGATCCCGCTGATCAGCGCGCGGGCGGTCTGGGAGGTCTTGAGCGCGATCTCCAGCCCCTGCCCGGCGCGGCCGAGCAGCGCCGAGTCCGGAACGAAGACACGGTCCAGCCGGAAGCCGCTCATGTCGAGGCCGCGCAGGCCGTGCATCCGCTCGCGCGGCAGCTCGTCCACGGACCCGGCCGGAGTACGGCGCTTGTCCAGGACGAACACCGAGTAGCCGCCGGGTCCGCCGCGCGGGTCGGTGCGGGCGTGGACGCTGAGGCCGTCCGACACCCGGCCGTTGCCGATGAGCCATTTCTCACCGGTGAGCAGCCAGCCACCGTCGGTCTTCTCGGCGGTCAGCTCGTTGGCGGTGAGGTCGCTGCCGTGGCGGCGTTCGGACAGTCCCCAGGCGTAGCGCGTGCCGTGCTGGATCGCCTCGACCAGGTCCCGCTTCTGCTCGTCGGTGCCGGCGGTCCAGGCGGGCATGAAGCTGAGGCTGGTGATGATGAACGCGGTGGCGGTGGTCGGGTCGCGGCGCGCGATCAGCCGCATCAGGTTGAAGCCGATCTCCACGTCCCCCGCCTTGCCGCCCTGGGCACGCGGGAGCGAGTAGTCGGCCGCGCCCCAGCGCTGGAGCAGGTTCACGAACTCGTAGGGGTATTCCTCGCGTTCGTCGTACTCCAGCACGCGGGTGTACGGCATCCGGCTCGCGGGGTCGTGCGGGTCGCCGAGGTGGCGCTCAAGCCGGTGGGCAAGATCCGTGAGGTCTGCCTTTGGCACGGGTGTCTCCAACGGTCAAGGGGCGAGTTTCACGGGCACGGCGCTGAAGAGGTGGTTGCCGGCGTGCAGTTCGGCGGTGATGTCGAGGGCCGGGAGCTGCGCGGCGCCCTCGCGGCGCGGGTCGGTGCCCTCGGCGCGGGCGAGGAGGTGGGCCAGACAGGCGCCCAGCCAGGCGGGAGTGAACCGCGGGTGCGCCGGGTTGGCCCACCACAGGTGCAGACAGCAGGTCGCGGCGTGGAGCCAGGCGAACCGCTCCGCCAGGTCGACCAGGCCGGTGTCGCGGTCGGCGCCGTCCACTTCGGCGGACAGTCCGGCGACGGCCGCGGCGAGCCGTGTCACCAGGTGCGCCGTGCCGTGCTCGCCCTGTGCGGTGAGCCTGGCGAGTGCCTCGGGCGCGACCGAGCCGAGAGCGGCGGTCACCGGATCGTGCCCGCGGCTGCTCAGATCCAGACGCTCGGGGGCGTAGGCGGGCAGGGGTGCGCTCAGGTCGAACACGGTGCGTACGAGCTGTGCGGTGTCCGGCGCGACCGGGCCCGACACCGCACGGGACACCGCCGGCAACTGCCCCGCGAACGAGCGCAGGTTCGCCAGGGTGCTCGTGTCCACCACCCGGACGACCGCCGCGTCCCGCTGGAGCTTCTGGAACAGGCCGCCGCCCGGGCCCTCGGTACGCAGTACCGAGCGGGTGGCCAGCACCGTGCCGCAGCGGCGGATGGTTTCCTCGGCACTCTCGGCCACCACGTGCTTGGCCGCGCAGCCCCAGACACTGAAGGTCTCGGGGGCCGCGTGGATGCCACGGGCGGCGGCCAGTGCGGTGGCGTCGGCGGCCAGCAGGGCGGCCGAGGCCACGGCCAGCTCGCGCCGCGGGTACGCCGACGCGAGGACCGTCGTACGGCCCGCCCGGCGACCGGCCGCGAAGTCCAGGGTCAGCCTGAGCGCGGTGTCCGCGCAGCCGAGGCTGCCCGCCATGCTCATCACCCGGACCACCTGCTGGGCCTTCATGACCGACTCCAGGGCCTGGCCCTCGCGCCCGACCAGCGCGTCCGCCGGGACCGGGAAGCGGTCGAAGCGCAGGTGGGCGAAGTCGATGCCGCGCATACCGCTCGCGGGGACCGCCGGGCCGCGCTCGACGCCGACGTTCCCCGTCAGGTCGAGCAGCACCGCGGAGAACGCCCCCGGACCCCGCTCGCCGGTCCGCGCCACCAGGTACACCGCCTCGCAGCGGCGGCCGAGACCCACCATCCACTTCTCACCGGTCAGCTCCCAGCCGTCGGCGGTGGGTTCGAGGCGCGCGGTGTTGGACAGCAGGTCGCTGCCGTGGCCGGCCTCGGACAGGGCGAAGCCGATCGCCCCGCCCCGGGTGAGGATCGCGGCCGCCTGCTTCCGCTGCTCGGGCGATCCGTGCAGCGCCAGGCAGGTGGCGGCGGTGATACCGAACATCGTGGACGGCATGACGTTCAGATCGCGGCGGGCGGCCGTGCGCACCAGCAGCATGCTGCGGTCGAAGGTCTCGAACCGGCCGTCCCACTGCGGAAGCAGGTAGTTGAGGTGGAACCCCGCCTCGACCAGCTCGGCGCACAACTCGTCGGGGAACGCGTCCCGTTCGTCGCGGGCGACGGCCGCCGCGAAGCCGTACGGGTTGGTGTCGTCGTACGGATCGCCGAGCAGCCGCTCGATCTCCTCGGGGCTCATCGGGCACCCTCCAGGGAGGGAGACTCCAGCGGCACCGGCCGGTAGTCGGCCGCCGAGGCCGGGATCCGCACGCCTGCCAGGCGCAGCTGGGCCAGCCGGGTGTGGAAGGCCGCGCCCCGCATGAGGTGGTGGGCGATGTCCGCCACCCGGCGGTTGCCCGGGGCCTTGAGGTAGCTGGCGGTGACCCAGTCGTTGAAGGCGCCCATGGCCGGGCCGCACCACACCTGGTAGTCCAGGACGCGGTCGGGGTCGCCGACCGTGGACCAGCGTGAGGCCATGCCCAGGTACCAGCGGAACACGAGGGCCATCCGGCGTTTGGGGTGGTCGGCGGCGCGGGCGAGCTGTTCGGGATCGCGGCGCCGGAAGTAGCCCACGCACTCCTGCCAGACGTCCTCCAGCGGGCGGCGGAAGATCTGGTCCTCCAGCTTCTTCCGCTCGGTGTCGGGCAGCGCCTCCAGACCGTCGTACCTCTGGTAGAGCTCGTACAGGCGCTTGGCCCGCATGGGGAACAGCGTGCCCTTCTTCAGCACCTGGAGTTCCACGCCCATTTCGAACATGTCGGCCGCCGGTGCCATCTCGCAGTCGGCGATCCCGGTGTCGGCGAGCAGCGCCTTGGTGGCCCTGGACGCCCCGGACTCGACACAGGACTGGTTGACGGAGCCGGTCACCGCATAGGCGGCGCCCATGGCGAACGCGGCGGCCACCGACGACGGGCAGCCCAGGCCGCCCGCGGCGCCCACCCGGACGGGGGTGGGGTAACGGTGCTCGCGCTGCACGGTGTCGCGCAGCCGGAGGATGGTCGGCAGGAGGGCGGTGAGCGGGCGGCGGTCGGTGTGGCCGCCGGAGTCACCCTCGACGGTGATGTCGTCCGCCATCGGCACGTACTTGGCGAGTTCGGCCTGCTCGGCGCTGATCAGTCCCTGGTCGAGCAGGGCGCGCACGAGGGTGGCCGGAGCCGGGCGCATGAAACGCTCGGCGGTCTCCGGACGGGAGATCTTGGCGATGAGACGGTGGTCGGCGACGACGGCACCCGACGACGGGTCCCGGCGCAGGCCCGTCAACCGGTAGCGCACCACGTGCGGGCTGAGGTTCATGAAGGCCGACGCCTCCACGCAGCGCACGCCGTGCCGCAGGAAGAGTTCCACCGCCTCGCGTTCCAGGCGCTCCTCGCTGGGGCTGTGGATGAGGTTGACGGCGTAGGGGAGTCCGGGGATCTCGGCGGCGAAGCGGGTGAGGGCCTTCTCGATCGTCTCCGGCAGCAGCCCGGCCGCCCCGTAGGAGGCCAGGAAGCCCTCCCTGGCCAGAGCGATCACCAGGTCGGCGGAGGCGATGCCGCCGGCCATCGCGCCCGCCATGTAGGCGTGAGAGACGCCGTGGGCCGTGAGGAAGGCGGGTGAGCCCAGGCTGCGCGGGGGCAGCGGGGCGGCCGCCGCCAGCAGCGGCAGTCCAGGGCCCGACGTGGCCTGTCCGCCCGCGACCGCGCCGATCCCCGACGGCGTCCGGACGATGAAGCAGGGGTGTTCGAGGTCGGACAGGGCCTGGTGGATGCCGGCAGGATCGGTGCCGGGGCCGGCCTCTCCGTGCCACCGCCACGGTGTGGTCTCCGTGTGCATGACTGGGGTTGTCTCCTCGGTCCGTTTCAGGCCTGGTCGCGGGTGTCGTCGGGGCGGACCTCGATGGCCACGTCGGTCAGCTCGTAGATGCGCAGGCCCGGCTTCCACAGATCGGCGTCGGCGGTCACCAGCAGCCGCTCGCCGTCCCGGCGGACCTCCTTGACGTGCACGTCGAAGGTCAGCTCGCCGTCGTTGCGGAGGATCTGGCCCCGGTACTTCCAGCTCATGGCCACTGAGGTGGCGAGCGCGAAGCGCGGGTTGCCGATTCCGTCCGCCAGCCCCTGATCCATGACGTAGAGCCGCAGCGCCTGGAGGACCGCCTCCACGCCGAGGGAGCCGGGCATGACCGGGTCGCGGTGGAAGTGGCAGTCGAAGTACCACTCGTCGGGCCGGATACGGCGGCGGCCGTGCAGGTAGCCCTTGCCGTGCCTGCCGCCGTCCTCCACCAGGTCGACCTGGTCGACGAGGTGGAAGTGGCCGCCGGGGAGGTGCAGTCGGCCACCGCTCGGGTCGGTGAACTGCGCGGCCTCGTCGGGCAGTTCGATACACCGTACGGCACTCGGTTCGTTCTGCTCGATCCAGGGCGCGACGTACGTGCCGTTGTCCAGGCCGCCCTGGTTGGCGAGCGCCGCCTCGCTGAAGTAACCGAAGAGGGACTCGCCGGTGTAGAAGACCTCACCGTCGGCGGAGAGTTCGTAGCGGAAGTTCTGGAGCACGGCCCCCGAGACCGCGCTGGTCATCAGGAGCGTGGAGTGGTGGCGGATGGTCTTTCCGCGCAGGTCGACGTCCTTGACCAGGGTGGCCTTGCCGTCGAGGTTGCGGATGGAGTACTCGGTCTCGGGCTGCTTGAGGGTGGCGCCGAGGTAGTAGCCGAGGAGGATGGCCGCCTGGAGCGAGGTCTCCATGTAGACGCAGTTCGGCATGTGAGGGTGGGAGTTCTCGAGGTAGTACCAGGCGTCGGTGGGCGAGTCGTACTCCGTGACCATCTCGGCGCCTGGCTTCAACTCACCGCGTGTGCCCCGCAGTTGCATGATGCGGTCGACGAACTGGAAGTCGCCGTTGGGGATGTACGGTGCCCGGCCCTCCTTGTAGACGTCGAACTCCGGGCCCATCGCCGTGCCGAGGTCGCCCTTGGCGGCGTGGGCGAGGTGGAGTTCGTTGATCATCGCCGGTTCGCCGGCGCGGTTGCGGCGGCCGAGGAACTCCGGGACGCCGCCGAGCGGAGGCCGGTACGCGGTGCCGTCCTTCTCACGGATCTGGATGCCGAAGTTACGCATTCGGATCACCGGCTTGTCGCCCAGGTACACCAGGATGTCGGCGATCACGGAGGGCCGTGGGAGCAGGGTCAGCTCCATGACTTCGATCTCGTAGCGGATCTCGGAGTGCGCGGGTGTGATCTGGCCGCGCACCTGCACCTCCGTCTCCAGACCGATGATCGTCTGGAAGCGGGCGTCTGGCAGGACCAGGTGCATGCCCAGGTGGAGGAGGTAGGCCTGGAGGGTCTGCACGGCGCCTTCCGCGACCATGGAACCTGCCAGCACCGGGTCGTCCGGGAAGTGGCACTCGAAATACCAGGCGTCCGGCTCCAGCCGCTTGTACGCGGTGATCGCGCCGATGCCGCGCGGACCGCCCGTGCGGTCGATGCGGATCTCGTCGACCATGCGCAGGCGGGCGTCCGGCAGGCGCAGGGCGGGGTTGAGGCCGGGGTCCTGGGCGTGGTGCGGACCGAAGACCTCGCCGGGCCTTCCGTCCGCCAGCGCCTCCAGGTCGGCGGCCGTGAGGTGGTTGTTGTCCGTGTACGCCAGCGGCTTGAACCAGGTCTTCGTGAGGGCGGCGCGACGCTGCCGGTCCTTCTCGGTGAGGACGACGCCGAGCGGGGTGCGCAGCTCGGCCTCGCTGAAGAAGCCGGCGCAGGCGTCCTTGAGTTCGAGGATCAGCTCGCCGTCGGCGTAGCAGAGGTAGCTGAAGAAGAAGAGGGTCGTGTCGCCCTGGCGGACGAAGCGGTTGATGGAGATGTCGTAGCGCAGGGTCTGGCCGGTGCGGGGCAGGTCTCCGTGGAAGACGAGCTTGCTGTCGAGGAGGCGGTAGACGCGCTCGCCCTGGTTGCGGAAGTCGATGCCCAGATAGCTGATGAGCAGAAGGTCGCACTGGCCGGCCTCGATGGCGACCGCGGGCGGGACTCCGCCGTCCACCGCGTACCAGGCGTCCTCGGGGACGTCGTACTCGGTGCGGATGAAGGAGGGTTCGTAGACGCCGGTCTCGGCCTTCAGCGCGGTGACGCGGGTGACGAAGTGGTACGGCGGGGCGGGCAGGCGTACGCGCTTGCCATAGGCGTCGACGGGGGCGAACTCGGGTCCGAAGACGTCCGCGAGGCGCCCGGTGGCGAAGGCGAGCAGTTGCTGTTCGTCCCAGATGACGCCGGGGGGCCTGGGGGCGGACGGCTCGGGAGCGGTGGTGGGCGGTGCGGACCCGCTGGCGGCGGGGGGCCGGTGCGGTGGCGAGGAGAGGGCGCTCGGGGCGGGGCCGGGCAGTGGTGTGGGCAAGGCAGAGGGGGCGGGCCGTGTGACGGCGGGGGCGTCGAGCAGTGCCTCCGTGCGGGACAGGGTGTGTTCCTGGAGCACGCGCTGCGTCTCCATCACCACCGAGTGCGTGGCCATCACCTGCTGCCGTATCTCACTCACCAGGTCGGCCCGTACCAGGTCGGGCGCGGCCGGACCGGTCGGCATCCCGGACGCGGCGGGTTCGCCGGTCGGCCGGGGCGCGGTGGGCCGGGCGGGGGATGCCGGCGGCACGGATGCCGGTACCGCTGCGGCGGCGACCGGCTCCGCCCAGGGCAGGAACGCGAGCGGCTCACCGTCGAAGGTGATGCCCTCCGCGTCGTCGAGGGTCGGGTCGGCGGGCATGGGGTCGGAAACCTCCAGCGAGACTGCCGTGGCGGGAGTGGGGTACGCGGCGGGAGCGGGCCGCGTATGCGTGACGTCGGCGGTGGCGCCCGCGGACGGTGCCGGTGCTGCGGCGGGAGTGAGGCCGGTGGCCGGGGCGGGCATCGCAGGACCGGCGTCGGCGCTCACACGGACGGACGACACGCGTCCCGCGGCAGGCACCGTCCCGGCGTCGGAGGTGCGGCGTGCGGGCGTGCCGTCGGCGGCGGCTCCCACGGACGACGCGTGCTCCGGCCGTCGGCCGGTGGCCGTAGGCTCCGCCGCCCGCGCCGCGATCCCGGCCGGAATCGACGCCCCACCGCCGACCGGCACCCGCAGCCTGGCCGGCCGTGCGGCCGGGGCGGGATCAGGGCCGAGGAGTCCGGCCAGGTCCACCGGCAGTCCGTGGGCGGTGAGCCGGGCCGCCAGCTGGGCCACGGACCGCGCGGCGGGGACACCACGCCGGTCCACCGGCATCGCCACGTGCCCGGCCTCGCCGAGGGTGTCGTGCACCCAGCGGGTGCAGGTGGCACCGGGCCCGGTCTCGATGAAGTACCTGAAGCCCCGGTCGTACGCGGCGCGCACCAGGCGCGGGAAGTCGATCGTGCCGTGCAGGGTGCGGGCGATGCGCCGGGCCACCTCGGCCCGGTCCAGGCCGGGGACGGTGTCGTAGTCGTAGGCGCTGAGCAGTTCCAGGCCGTCCGGTGAGCCCGTGGGGTGGTCGTTGAGCTCGGCGAGGCCGTCCAGCTCGGCGTCCACGACCGGGCAGTGCATGACCGATCCGACCGGGGAGCGGGCCGACGGGCAGCGCAACTCCTGGATGAGCGCCCGGCATTGGGCCGGGTCGCCCGCGATGACCGCCTCGGTGGGCGTGTTGACGTGGGTGAGGAACACCCGGTTGTGGCGGGCGAGGGCCGCGCGGATGCGCTCGGCGGACTCCAGGAGCACGAAGCTGCCCCAGACCGCCTCGTCAGGTGTGTCCTCCGGCAGGTTCCACAGCTCGCGGACCGTGCGACGCGGTCCGGTGAGCCGGTCCTGGAAGAGGGGCGTAGCGCTGATCCGGTCGTCCCGGCGGGCCGTGCGCTGCCAGCCGCCGGTGGCGAACAGCATGCTGGACTCGCCCAGGCTGTACCCGAACGCGCCGTGCGCGGGCACGCCGAGCAGTTCGCGGACCAGGTCGGTGTAGAGGATGGCGAAGGTGGTGCCGGTGGCGAGCATGAACGGGATGTCCTCGCCCAGCCGGCCCTCCAGGGCCATCAGCTCCCGTCGCCCGGGCGTCTCCTGGGCGCGCGGGTAGAGCTGCGCCGCGCGGAACATGCGGTCGGGGTCCGTCGCCTCCGCCTCGAAGCGGGTGAGCAGGGAGGGAAAGGCGCGGAACAGGTCCTGGCCGAGACCGGGGTAGGAGTTGAAGGCGCCCGGGTAGACCAGGGCGACCTTGCCGTCCGGGCCGATCGGCCGGGGCGCGAAGCAACTGCCCGCCGGGGTGGTCCACTCCTCGCCCTTGGCGTACGCGCCCCTGAGGTCGCGGGCCGCCGACTCCAGCTGTTGCCGCAGCTGTTCGCCGTCCCGGCCGACCAGGACCACGCGCAGGGCACTGCCCGGCAGCCGTTCGGCGGCGGCACGGCCCAGCCGGTAGGGGTCGGCCCCCGCGTCGAGCAGCCGCAGGTGCCGGCTCACCTCGTCCAGGAGACCGTCCAGGTCGGGCGCCCCGAGAGGCAGCAGGACCGGCGCGCCCGCCCGGCGCCAGTCACAGGGGACGTCGTCTCCGCGCGTGCGCTCGGCGGACAGCACCAGGTGGCCGTGCGCGCCGTCCTGGCCGATCACGCTCACCGCCGCGTACCGGCGCTTGCCGGCACCGCCGCGCAGCCACGGCCGGGACGTGTCCGGCACATGGAAGGCGGACGCCGCGAAGTGCTCGGCCAGCTCCGGCGCGGGCCTGCGCCAGCCGGGCGCGCCGGGGACATGACCGTGGTGCAGGCACAGCACCGATCGCAGCAGCCCCGCCATCGCCGACGCGGCCTGCGTGTCACCGAGCTGCGCCTTGGCACTGCCGAGTGCGACGGCACCACAGCCGGCGGGGTACACCCGCGCCAGCGCGGCCAGTTCGGCCAGGTCCTGCGCCGCCGTCCCGCCCGCGTGCGCCTCCAGATAGCCGACATCCCCCGGGCCGATCCCGGCGGCGGCCAGCGCCTGCCCGGCACCTCGGCCAACGTCGGTGCGTCCGCCTCGGGCAGGACACCCCCGACGGGGGCCGAGTGCCGTACGGCGAGGGAGTCCACCCGGGCGTAGGCGGGCCGTGTCCCCTCACCCGGGCGTGTCACGACCACCGCGCCCGCACCCTCGCCGATGCGCACGCCCTGCTGCCCGTCACCGAAGCTCAGGCCCGCGCCCGCGACCGGGTGCACACCGCGCAGCAGCAGGCTCTCGGGTGAGGCGGCCAGGTCGACGGCGCCGACCAGCACGGCCTCCACGCTCTCGTCGAGCAGCAGCAGTTGGGCGATCTGGAGGGCCTCGGCGGTGCCGGCGCCGTCGGAGGAGACGGTGAAGGACGGGCCGGTCAGGTTCCAGAGTGAGGAGATCCGGCTCGCCATGATGTTGCCGATGTAGCTCAGCACCTCGTTGGCGACGATCGGCTCGTGCACCGCGTCCCGGGCGACGGTGGCGAGCGCGGCGCGCTGTTCGCCGGTCAGGCTCAGCCCGGCCTCGTCGTAGGCGCGGCGCAGGAAGTCGCCCAGGCCGTGGCGGGCCAGGTGCAGATGGGCGCTCGGCTCGATCTCCATCGCCACGACGACCGCGACGCGACGCGGTTCGGGTGCCTTCCGGCCCGGCGGTACGTGCCGGTCGTACCCGGCGTCGCGCAGCGCCTCGTCGGCGACCTTGGACATCAGGGCGTGCTGGAGGTTGTAGTTGCGCAGATCCGCCGGAGGGATGCGGTGGTCGGCGGGGTCGAGGTCGACGCGGTCGACGAAGCCGCCCTCGGGGAGGTGGGCGCGGTCCAGCCCGGCCCGCGCCAGGGTGCCGTCGGCGGTGTCCTCCAGACCGCGCCAGCGGTGTTCGGGCAGCGGCTGGAAGGAGTCCGTACCGTCGTAGAGGGCGCGTTCGAAGGCGGCGACGGAGTCGAGGGTGCCGAAGTGGGCGCCGAGTCCGACGACGTCGAGGGCGGGCGGGACGACCGGCCCGGACACCTCGGCCGTGGCCTCCTGGGAGAGCACCACGTGGGCGTTGGTCCCGCCGAAACCGAACGCGGACACGGCTGCCCGACGCGGCCCCGGACGCTCGTCCGGCCAGGCGCGGCCCGCCCGTACCAGCGGCAGACCGTCGGTGAGGGGCTGCTCGACGCCGATCGTCGGCGGCAGGTGCCCCTGCCGCATGGCCAGGATCACCTTGAGCAGACTGCTCAGGCCCGCCACGGTCAGCAGATGGCCGAGGTTGCCCTTCACGGAGCCGAGCGGCGGCACGGCGCCCCGCGCGCCGAACCAGTCGGCGACGGACTCGGCCTCCGTGCCGTCCCCGACGGGTGTCCCGGTGGCGTGGCACTCCAGATAGTCCACCTGCTCGGGGCCGAAACCGGCCCGCGCGTAGGCGAGTTCGTACGAGCTGCGCTGACCGGCCGGATTCGGTACGAGCAGATGGCGGCCCGCGCCGTCGTTGGACAGGCCGATGCCGTCGACGACCGCGTGGATCCGGTCGCCGTCGGCCAGGGCGTCCGCGAGGCGCCGTACGGCGACCATGCCGGCGCCCTGACCGGTGAGGATGCCGGTGGAGCGGGCGTCGAAGGGCTGGCTGACGCCGTTGTCCGGATAGGCGTGCAGGTCGGAGAAGGACAGGTGGATGAGGTTCGGTTCCGGCGCGCACACCCCGCCGGCGAGCACCAGGTCGGCCTGCCCGGCGGCCAGATGGTCGCAGGCCAGCTTCAGGGCGTACAGAGCCGAGGAGCAGGCGGCGTCCAGGGCATAGCGCGGGCCGCCGAGGCCCAGGGCGGCGGCAGCGATGCGGGCGGGGGCGCCGCTGACGCGGGCGTCGGCCGGGTGCACGGCGGCCGGGTCGAGGAGGCAAGCGGGGGCCGGTGCCCGGTGCCCGGACCGGCGTACCCCGTCCAGGACCGCCTCGTGGACGAGGGGCAGGCTGATGCGGGCCGAGGCCGGGGTGGGGAAGGAGTAGTCGCCCAGCACGAGGCCGGTGCGGGCCAGGAGGTCGGGACGGTCGGCGTGTCCGCTGTCGCGCAGGGCCTCGCGGGAGACGTGCAGCGACCAGTGGAACACGCGGTCGAGGCGGGCGAGGTCCTCGGGACGGAGCCGGAAGCCGTTGGGGTCGAAGTCGAAGCCGGTGACGAAGCCGCCGCGCAGACAGGTGATGGTGTGCGCGGGGTCCGCGTCCCGGGGGTCGGGCGCCGGGCCGAAGACCTCCGGGCCGCCCTCCGTCCGGCTGTCGACGCCGTCGCGCAGGTTCCTCCAGAAGGCGTCGGGAGTGTCAGCCCCGGGAAACAGGCAGGACATCCCGACGATCGCGAACTTGCTCATAGCAGCGTTTTCCTCCAGGGACCCGGTCCCGGCGGGCGGTAGGTGAGGCCCGCCCGCCGGGACCGGTGGTCCGTCGGTCGGCTCAGCGGCTCGCGAACTTGTCGGCCAGCTGCGGGGTGGACACAAGGGAAACGCCTGCGAACCGGGTCAGCACGCGCCCGTCCGGAGCACACGCGGTCACGGTGAGCGCCGCGCTCGTGCCGTTCGTGGACTCCGGCTCGACCACGACCACGAAGGGCACGCCGTCCGGCAGCGCCTCGTACAGATCGACCCGGGACACGGACATCGGCAGGCTCGCCGTGTCGCGGTGCAGCCGCATCCACACGAGCGCGGCCTGCAGCAGCAGGTCGGCGGTGCCGGGTGCGTACCGGCCGGTGCCGAACGCCCCGCCGGCCGTGCGGTGTTCGGCCAGCGCGCACTCCACGACCAGCCGCGCCTCACCCGGCTCCAGCACCCGGCGCAGCCCACGCAGTGAAGCGCCGTGGAAGAGCGTCCCGTCGGTGTAGAACCCCTGCGCGTCAGTGCCGTCGCCGAGGGCGGGCAGCCCGGGCAGCGTCGGCTGCGGTGCCGGGGAGGTGCCGAGCAGCACACGGGCCGCGTAGTGCGGCCGTACGGCACCGTCCTTGCCCACCGAGCGGACCGCTACGTCGGCCTCGCCGCCGTCGGGCGTCGGGTCGACGGAGAGCTGGAACCGGCAGCCGTCGAGAGAGTCGTCGAAGACCACGCCCTTGTGCACCGCGAAGTCCCTGATCTGCGCGACGACATGACCGGTCAGCCGCTCCACGGCACCGGCCGCCCAGCCCAGGGCCGCCGCGGCGGGCAGCACCGGAGCGTCGCCTATGACATGGTCGGCGACCAGCGGATCGGTGACCAGGGCGGACAGCTCCCGCTCCAGGACGGCCGGCTTGGGAGCGGTGCGCTCGGGCGCCGACAGGGGAGTGGTCGGTCCGAGGACCGTGACCCCGTCGCCGGCGCGTTCGGGCGCGAACTGCTCGGTGAACAGCCGGGTTCCCGTCTCCATCGGGATCAGGGCGATGCCCCGTTCCTCGAACACCGCCTTGATCTGCGGCGACACCATGCCGCTGTCCCAGGCGCCCCAGTTGAGCGAGGAGACATGCGCCTGCGGATGACTGCGCTTGAAGGCGCTCGCCCAGGCGTTGAGCACGTCGTTGGCCATGGCGTAGTCCGACTGACCGCGGTTGCCGTAGAACCCGGCGACCGACGAGAACAGCAGGACGTGACGCAGCCGTTCGGCGGGCAGGGCGGCGACCACGGAGCGCAGACCACCGAGCTTCACCGAGAACACCCGCTCGATCTCGGCCGCCTTCTTCGCGGAGATCAACTGGTCGGCCAGGACCCCGGCACCGTGCACCAGACCGGTGATCCGCTCCCGGTACGGGGCCAGGGCCGCGGCCGTCGCCGTGGCGTCGGTGATGTCCACCGCGAGGTACTCGACCTCGCTCCCCGCGGCCCGGATGCCGGCCAGGGTCTGCCGGACCTCGCGCTCGCCGACGACCGCCTGGTAGAGCTGCTCCACCCGCTTCGGAGTCGGCTTCTCACCCGTCTCCTTGAGCCGGGCCACCGCGGCCGCCTTCAGCTCGGCGGCATCCGTGATGCCGCGCGCCCACTCGGGTTCCTCCCCGAGCGCGGTGCGGCCGAGCAGCAGCAGTCCCGGCCGGTGCGCGGCGGCCAGGGCCACGGCGCAGCGGGCGGTGATGCCGCGGCCTCCTCCGGTGACGACGAGGAGGTCGTCCGAGGTGAGCGGGGCACCGGGAGCGGCCTTCGCGAGGGGCTCGGCGCCGAGCGTGAGCGAGACGCGCCGGGTGCCGTCGCGGCCGACCTGGACGGGGCCGGTGGCCGCGTCGTACACCTCCTCCAGGACCAGGTCGGCGGCCTCGGCGGCGTCCAGAGCGGGGGCCAGGTCGACGGCGCGGCAGAAGACCTCGGGCGCCTCGACGGCCAGGGTCTTGACGAGTGCGCCGATCCCGCCGGCGGGTGCCGCGTCCTCGCTGACCCCGCCGAGGCCGAAGGTGCCGTCGAGCCGGGTGACGGTGACGAAGGCGGCCCGGTGGCCGCTCGCCGCCGCGTCGGTCAGCGGGCCGACCAGATGCCGGGCGACGAGCAGCGTGTGCGCCAGCCTGCGCACACCCTCGGCCCACGGGAGCTCGTCCGCGGCCGCGAAAGCCAGCGCGAGGTGCACCGGCCCGTCGCTCAACTCCTCCGTCCGGGAGGCCAGTTCGGTGGCTCCCCAGCCGGTCAGGGGCAGGTCCGCCGCTCCGGTGACACGCTGCGGCACACCCGGCAGGCGCAGCACCCGCACCTGCCAGCCCGCCGCGCCGAGCCGGGCCGCCGTGACCTCGGCGGCCGTACTGCC
>NZ_LGUR01000236.1 GCF_001270495.1 Streptomyces viridochromogenes | reverse complement strand
CGGGCGCAGTCCGCGGCCGGGAGGCGGGCGGTCGGCTCGTCGAGGACGATGAGCTTCGCCCGTGCCGCCAGGGCTCGGGCGAGGGCGACCAGCGAGCGTTCGGTGGGGGCGAGGTGGGCGATGGGTGTGTCGGGGTCGAGATGCGCGGCGACGGTCCGCAGGGCGTCGGTGCTGTCCTCACGGGTCCGCCGCCAGGAGATCAGTCCGGCGCGGCGCGCGTACCCGGTGCTCAGGGCGATGTTCTCGGCGACCGTCATCCATTCCACGAGACCGAGGTCCTGGTGGATGAAGGACATGCTGTGCGATGCGGCGTGACTACCGAGTGGGTGCCCGTCCACGGTGATCTGGCCCGCGTCGGCGTGGTGGACGCCGGAGAGCACCTTGATGAGGGTGGACTTGCCGGCCCCGTTCGGACCCAGAAGGGCGAGGACGCTGCCGACGTGGACGTCGACGTCGACCCCGGCCAGCGCGACGGTCCCCCCGAACCTTTTGCGGAGCCCGCGGATGCGGACCAGAGGTTCCGCTCCTGGCACGTTCTTCCCGGCTTTCGTGAGGGACACCAACGGTACAGATCATGACATTTACGGCAGCGTATGTGAGGCATTGCCGTCACACACCGGCGAGCCCGCACTCGGCCCAGATCACCTTGCCCTGCGGGAGATAGCGCGTGCCCCAGCTCTGCGACAGCTGCGCGACGAGGAACAGGCCACGGCCACCCTCGTCGGTGCCGGCCGCTCGGCGCAGGTGCGGGGCGGTGTTGCTGGCGTCGGAGACCTCGCAGATCAGGGTGCGGTCGTGGAGCAGCCGCACCCGGATGGGCCCGGCACCGTGACGGATGGCGTTGGTGACCAGCTCACTGAGCATGAGTTCCGCGGCGAACGCGGCCTCGTCGAGGCCCCAGTCGGCCAGCTGCCGGAGGGCGGCGGCGCGGACGTCGCTGACCAGGGCGGGGTCGGCGGGCAGGTCCCAGGTGGCGATCCGCTCGGGGGCCAGGGCGTGGGTGCGGGCGACGAGCAGGGCGATGTCGTCCCGGGGGTGAGCGGGCGCGACGGTGTCCAGGATGGCCTCACAGGCCTCCTCGGGCGTGTGCTCCGGGTGGGCGAGGGCTTCTCGCAGCTGGTCGAGGACCACGTCGACGTCGCGTTGCCGGTCCTCTATGAGTCCGTCCGTGTAGAGGACGAGCTGGCTGTCCTCGGGTAGGTGGATCTCGGTGGCCTCGAAGGGCAGGCCGCCGAGACCGAGAGGGGGCCCGGCGGGAAGGTCGGGGAAGGACACCGTGCCGTCGGGCTGCACCACCGCGGGCGGAGGATGGCCTGCGCGGGCCAGGGTGCACCGCTGCGAGGTCGGGTCGTAGATCGCGTACAGGCAGGTGGCGCCGATGATGCCGGCGCCGTCGGAGGCGGGGTCCTCCCGGTCCAGGCGTCCCACGAGGTTGTCGAGGTGGGTGAGGACGTCGTCCGGAGGGAAGTCGAGTTCGGCGAAGCTGCGTGCGGCGGTGCGCAGTCGGCCCATGGTGGCGGCGGAGAGCATGCCGTGTCCGACGACGTCGCCGACGAAGAGGCCGACCCGGGCCCCCGAGAGGGGAACGACGTCGTACCAGTCCCCGCCGACGTCGGATTCGGCGGGGAGATAGCGATGCGCGACCTCGACGGCGTCCTGATCGGGCAGTCCGCGCGGGAGCAGGCTGCGTTGCAGGGCCAGGACCATGGTGCGTTCACGTGTGTAGCGGCGTGCGTTGTCGATGGACAGGGCGGCTCGGGTGGCCAGTTCCTGGGCCAGCGAGCGGTCGTCGTCGCCGAAGGGTGCGGGGTCCTGCCCTCGGTAGAAGCCGGCGATGCCCAGCACGACGCCGCGGGCGACCAAGGGCACCGCGATGAGGGAGTGGACGTGGTCCAGCAGTTGCCCGGTGTGCTCGGGGTCCTGCGCGAGCCAGCCGGCGGCGGCCTTCAGGTCCGGTTCCAGCACCGCCTGCCCGTCGGTCAGGCACCGCAGCTGGGGGGTCGTCGGGCCGTAGTCGATCCGCTTGCCGACCGGCCGGAAGGGAAGGTCGTCGCGTATGCCGTGGACCACCGCGCGACGCAGGTCACTGCCGGGATCGGTGGACTCCTCACCGCGCAGTACGGCCTCGGGCAGATCGATGGTGACGAAGTCGGCCAGTCGCGGGACCGCCGTCTCGGCGAGTTCCTCGGCGGTGCGGCGTATGTCCAGGGTGGTGCCTATGCGGGTGCTGACCTCGGAGAGCAGCTCCAGGCGGCGTCGCGCGGCCAGGGCGTACGCCCCCACGTGCGGCTCCCCCACCAGCACGAGCCCGCCCTCCCGGGGCGGGGGGTCGGGGTGGTGATCCGTCGTGTCGGCGGCATCGTGTGCGTCGTCGGCGTCGCCGGTCGTGATGCCCTGGCCGGATTCGGCACCGGGCAGGATCGTGTACGGCGCGGTGGCGGCGCGGTGCTCGGGCGCCGGGGCAGCGTGAGCAGCCCCCGAGAGCGGGCCGCCGGGAACGTCGGCAGGCGCAGCGGCAAGGCCCAGCGGCTCGTCGGCCTGACGCGGGACGCCAAGGGGCTTTCCCGGCGCCGGCGCGAGGACGGGGAGGACGGCCTCGATGGCGATACCCGCCACCCCGGACGCACTCGCCACCGGACGGCTCACGAGCGTGACCCGCCGGCCGTCGGACAGGTAGACGTCGACAGCGGCTCGATCCCCTCGGGAGATCAGCTCGGTGGCCTTCCCCACGAGCATGGACCGGTCTCGGGGGTGCAGTTCGAGTGCCAGTTCGTCCACCCCGATACCGCGCTGGAGACCGGCCGCGGTTCTGGCTCCCGCGTCCAGGTAGGCCCGCAGCAGGGCGCGCCCTCGCGCGGAACTCTGGCCGAGCAGCCGCCGCTCGATGGCCCCCGCCGCCTTGCGTATGACGGCGTCCAGCGCCGGGTTCTCGAGCTTGCGCGGGTAGCCGAAGCACAGGACACCCTCGATACGGCCGCTGAGCGGATCCCGGACGGGGAGTGCGCGGCAGGCGCTGCCCTGAGAACGCTCGGCGAAGTGCTCGGCACCGTAGACCCGGATGAGGCGACGCTCCGCGAGGGCGAGACCGATGCCGTTGGTTCCGGCGACCCGCTCGGCGAACACGAATCCCGGGACGCGCTGGATCGCCGGGAGAGCTCTGGCCAGGGACGCCTCTCCGAAACGGCGCAGGAGAACCGTCCCGTTCGCGTCGGCGACGGAGATGTTCATCGCGCTGCCGGCGAACCGGGACTGGAGTCGGTCGAGTACGGGCACGGCCGCGCGCACGATCCGGCCATCCGGATCGAAATCATCCCGGAAGGGAAGGTCGTCCTGGTCCGGCGAGAGGCCCAGAAGCCCACAGCGCTGCCATGAATTCAAGATCGACGCTCGCACACCCGTCTCGACCGGCTCCCCTTGCAGAAACCGCTCACGGGAACGAACGGGCCCTGTGCCGTCTGTCGCAGGCCCCGTCGGCATCGGTTCCCGGTCGGGCAGAACCACGCTTCGCCTCACTCACGCCTTCAATAATCCACTTTGCGAAAATATCTGGCATTAACGAGAATACGGGACATCAAGGGCGAGGGTCACGGTTGGTAAAATCCCTCACGCACGGTAACGGGCGGCGTCCTCGTCACAGGACGGCGACGGGGGTGACGGGTGAGCCGGTCCCGCCCGGAATGTTCAACGGCGCCACGACCAGCATGAATTCATACCGCCCCGCCTCGGCGGTCGCGGCGGAGAGCGCCTCCAGGTCGAGGTTGTCCAACAGCGGCACTCCCATCGCGGTCACGGCCAGGGCGTGGACAGGCGAGTGCACGCCGTCCACCGGCGAGGGCCGCACATCACTGTCGCCGTCTCCGCCCAGCAGCGCGATACCGCGCTCGGCCAGCAGCGGCAGGGCGTCCACGTGGAAGCCCGCGCTCGCCGCGTCGGAGTCCCAGGCACCGAGTTCCGCGCGGCGGCGGACATGTCCGGAGCGCAGCAGCACCGCGTCACCCTCGCCGATCGCCACGCCAAGCGCCTTCTCGGCGGCGATCACGTCCTTCGCGTGGACCGCTCGCCCCGGCTCCAGCCAGCGGACCCCCAGTACGGCCGGGAGGTCGAGCAGCACACCCTTCGTGACGAGGGGTCCGAGCGTCGACACCGCGCCGAAGCGGGCGCCCGCGGAGTCGACGACCTCGCCCGCCGTCCGGCCGTCGTAGAGCTGCCCCTGGTAGGCGATGTGGCTCAGGGCGTCGAGATGGGTGACACCCTTGCCGTGGTAGTCGACAGCGATGAAATCCTTGTGGGTGCGGGGTTCGGGTGCTTCCACATCGCCCAGATCGGTCATGTGGTGCAGGGCCGGTTTGCGGTTGTCGGGGCCGGGCCGGGTGTTCCAGGGCAGCGCCGTCGGGACGACGGCCCCGGACCGTACGGCGGCCGTGGCCCGCCGCACATGGTCCGCGGTCACGCGGTTCCAGGCACCACGGTCGGCCGGGGCCCACCGCCCCCACGTGCGAACCGCTTCGAAGAGTGCGTCGAACTCCCGACGGGACACGGCGGGACCGTTGCCGATACCGGCCGACACGGGATCCGGGACCTGGGCGGCGGAACTAGAGCTCATCTGTCCTCCACGCCGAAACGATCGGCACTTGACCTGCACCGATAACGATTCTTGCTGCCGTACGCGGCATTCACCGGCGAGGAAATGCCGCAGATGGCAATAAACGGCCTGTTTGAGTCAGCTGCCACCGGGTGACGAGTAGCGGGGTGAGGCCCTGGGACCCGGCCCGCGCTAACGCGTGGTGAAGGCACCTCCGTTGACATGGACGGTCTGCCCGGTGATGTGGCGCGCCCCTGGTGATGCGAGGAAATGGGCGGTCTGGGCGATGTCGTCGACCGTGCCCGGTCGTTTGTTGTGCGTCTCCTCCACGAGTGCGCGACGGCGTTCGTCGCTCAAGCCGCCGCGGAAGAAGTTGGTGCCGGCGATGTAGCCCGCGGAAATGATGTTGCAGGTGACGCCCGCCGGAGCGAGTTCGGCGGAGAGCGTGGCGTTCCATGCGCCGAGGGCGGCCTTGGCCGCCCCGTAGGAGCCGCCTCGGCGCTCGGCGCCGATCGAACCGATGCTGACGACCGAGCTGTCGCGGGTGAGCCTGTCCTGGACCGAGGCCGTGGTCAGTACGGCACTGAGCAGGTTCTGTGCCAGGTTGGCATGCCACAGGGCCAGCACCTCGTCCAGCGACGTTCCGTCACCGACGGGCTGGGACAGGCCACCGGCGGCGTTGATGAGGACGTCCACCTCGTCGAGCCGGGCGGCGAGTTCCGCGACCTGAACGGTGTCGGTGGCGTCGCAGACGGCGCCGTGTACGCCCAGCTCCCTGGCGGCCGCTTCGACCGTGTCGGGGTTGCGTCCGGTGATGAGGACCTCTGCCTGGTCGGCGGCGAACCGTGCGGCGATGGCGCGGCCGATGCCACTGGTGCCACCCGTGACGAGAACAGTGCGCGTCAAGATCTCCTCCTGCCTCCTTGCTACGTTTAGACCTAAACATAGTCCACGCGGACAGAGGATCGCACCATGACCGACGCCCTCCCCTCCTCTCCGGGAAGACCCGAACCCGCCCACTCCCCCGCCGAGATCGCGGCAGCCTGGAGGCGGGAGAGACCGGGCACCCCCACGGAGTCGATCGAGATCGTCACGCCCATCTGGTGGCTGGCCAAGCTGTTCGCCGACGACCGCAACCGGGCCCTGCGCGAAGCCGGCATCGACACAGCCACGCTGGACCTGCTGTCCGTGATCCGCCGCTCGGGGCCGCCGTACACCCTCAGCACCCGCGAACTCGCCCTACGGACCCTGGTGACCGCCGGAGCGATCTCCCAGCGCGTCGCCCGAGCCGAACGGGACGGCCTCGTCGAGCGCGTCCCTGGCCCCGCCGGCAGCCGGACCGTCCTGGTGAGGCTCACGGCCGAGGGCCACGCGCTGATCGAACGGTCCGTCGACACCGTGCTCGGCCGGGAAGCGACACTCGTCAGCTGCCTCTCGGTGAACGAACGCGCCTCGCTCATCGAACTGCTCGACAAGCTGATGGCCGACGTCCGGCAGCGCACGATCCACCCGGCAGGCCATGAAGCGCCCCCTTCCGGCCCTGCCGAGAGCACACTCGCCGAGAAGGAGGAATGAGAGCGGCAGGTCCTTCGGGAAGATCATCCGGAGGGCGGAATCCATCCCACTCCTCGTCAGGTCGTCAGGCCGGCGTGCCATGCTGGATAGACGACTGGACCCGGGCACACCGACGTGGAGGACGCGATGGACTGGGCTCGGTTCGCGCAGCAGATGGCGGCGATGGCCCGGGATCTCCTCGCCCAGGAGTCGGTCGACGCGACCCTGAACCGGATCACCGGCTCTGCCACCGAACTGGTGGAGGGCTGCGACGCGGCCGGCATCCTGGTGCTCCGCGGCAAGGAGGTCCAGACGCTCGCACCCACACACGAGTTGGTCGTCGACAGTGACCGGCTCCAGGAGCGCCTGAGCGAGGGGCCGTGCTTCGATGCCGCCCACACCAAGGGGGGCGAGCGGGTCTTCCGCATCCCGGACCTCACCCGGGAACAGCCGCGGTGGCCCTCCTTCGCACCCCAGGCCCAGCAACTCGGCGTGGGCAGCATGATGGGCTTCATGCTGTACACGGAGGACGAGGAACTCGGTGCGCTGAACCTCTACTCCCGCAAGCCCGGCGTGTTCACCGAGGTCAGCGAGCTGGCCGGCTGGCTGCTGGCTTCCCACGCCGCCGTCGCCTTCGCCAGCGCCCGCACGCACGCCCAGATGGCACACGCGGTCGCCACCCGTCACATGATCGGCGAGGCCATGGGCATCCTCATGGGCAGCCACCACCTCACCGAGGAACAGGCATTCGACACGCTGCGCCGGCATTCGCAGGAGAACAACGTCAAACTCCGTGAGGTCGCCCGTCTGATCTGCGAGCACGGCAACCTGGCCTGACCACGCGAGCGGCTCCCCCGGCTCGTGGTCTGAACCAGGGGAGCCTGGCCGGACCAGCCCCCAGGGGGAACGCAGCTCGGCCCGGCCTTGTCGTCAAGTCCCCCGCCCCGCAGGTTTCACGCGGCCCGGCACCGCGATGTCCGTTCCCGGCCTGTGCTCACTGCCTGTAAGTGACGGCCGTCTCCGTCCCGCTCCCCGACCCGCCCCCATCCCCGTCAGGCCACCAGGGCGCGATGGCGAGCCTCTCGAAGGATGCGGTCGGCGGTCTCCTCGGCCGTGAGGGCCGCGGAGTCCAACCACCATCCGGCATCGCCGAGTTCGCGCTTCATGCCGGCCTCTAGATCTTCGTAGCCGTCGAAGGCGAACCGCTCCCGAGGATCACGGATGGTGTTGCGGTACCGGCATGTCTCGATGCCCGGGGCGAGGACGATGAACAGGACGCGTCGAGCCGGGAGGAGGGAGCGGAAGAAGTCCAGCTGCTCCCGGTCGGGGATCACCCAGTCGATCACGGGTGTGAAGCCCGCATCGGAGAAGTTGTTCGCCAGGGTGCACAGGTTGCGGTTGCACAGCTCCACCTGCCGCGCCGCCTCTTCCGCGGGTTCGCCAAGGGCCCAGACCCGGCCGCTGACGACCAGCCTGCTGATGAAGTCGCCGTCGAGCCGGGCAGAGCGCGGCAGGCGCTCGGCGATGAGCCGGGTCACGGTCGACTTCCCCGCCCCCGGCATGCCCGTCACGATGAGGCAGTCCCGCGTCCCAGCAGCGATCACGCCCGCGATCGTGCCAGCGCGCCCGGGAGCCGGCAATCGTATTTCGCCCAGCCCGAGCCGAGGTGGGCTCACGCCGTCGACGTCGCAGAGCCGCACGAATGAAAGGTCGCAGAGCCGCACGAATGAAAGCCGCTACTCCGACGGGGGTGTCCGGTGCGGATTGGGCATGGCCCGGGCGGCGGCTCCTTGAGGATCTTGATCGTCAGTTTGTGATCGACCCTGCCGAGGAGCGGAAGAATGTCCCATCGCCCTGTCCGGCCCGCGCCGCGTTCCCGCCTGATCAGACGGTGGGCGACTGCGACCGTCAGCGCTGTCACAGCGCTCGCCCTCGGATTCCCGGGTACGTCGGTCGCCGCCGACGGCCCGACCCCACCCGGCGCAGCGACCGCCTCGGCCCCCGAGGCCTTCCTGCGTGGCACGCTCCAGCCGGACGCCTCGCCGCCGGGGGCGAACGACTGGAAGTGCCGGCCGACCGCGGCGCACCCCCGCCCCGTGGTCCTGCTGCACGCGACCCTGACGAACGCCCACATGAACTGGAGCATGTTGTCCCCCCTGCTCAAGGAAGCCGGGTACTGCGTCTTCGCACCGAACTACGGCGGCCGACCGGGCGTTCCGTTCAAGGCCACGCGGCACATCCCCGACTCCGCCCGTGAGATCGCCCGCTATGTCGACCGGGTGCTCGATGCCACCGGTGCCCGGCAGGTCGACCTGGTCGGGCACTCCCAGGGCGGTGGAGTGCTGCCCCGCTGGTATCTGCGCTTCGAAGGGGGCACGAACCCGGCGAAGCCGTCACACAACAAGGTGCGCAGGCTCATCGGCCTGGCCCCGTCCAACCACGGCGCCACCCTCTCCGGCCTGGGCACCCTCACCACTGAACTCGGCCTCAACCCGACGGTGTCCCTGGTGGCGGGGCAGGCGTACGCGGACCAGATGGTGGGATCCGAGGTGAACACCACACTCGACCGGGGCGGCGACACCCAACCGGGCGTCGACTACACGGTCATCGCCACCCGGTACGACGAGGCCGTCACGCCGTACCGCAATCAGTTCCTCAAGGCCGGGCCACGGGCGAAGGTGCGCAACATCACCCTCCAGGACATCTGTCCGCAGGACCTCTCCGAGCACATCTCGATCGCCTACGACTCCAACGCCCTGCAAATCGTCCTCAACGCCCTCGACCCCGCACACGCCCGCTCCGTGCACTGCCGCCTCTCGGCACCCCTCATCGGCGGCTGAGACGCCGTATCACCGGCCCGCCCTTCCGGCCGGTGCTGCGTCGGTCGCGGCCTTCCGCAGGGTCATGCGGTAGTCCGTCAGGAAGTCCTGCAGCGTGGCCGGTTCACCGTCCGGACCGGGGCCCTCGCCGTTGCGGGGGTCGTCGGCAGGGTCGGCCGGTCATGCCTGCCATACCGTCCGCCTCATTACGGTCGGCGGCCCGGTTCCCGGCGCGCCACGGCCCGCCAGTTCGACCTGGGCCCGCCTCTTGTGGAGAATCATGGTCATGAGCGAGAACGTCTTCTTCAAGGTTTCGGCTGGTGGCAAGGACCTCGGCCGTATCGTCTTCCGTCTGTACGACGACGTCGTGCCCAAGACCGCACGCAACTTCCGTGAGCTGGCGACCGGCCAGAACGGGTTCGGATACAAGGGTTCCCCCTTCCACCGGGTCATCCCGGAGTTCATGCTTCAGGGCGGTGACTTCACCAACGGCAACGGCACCGGCGGCAAGAGCATCTACGGTGAGACGTTCGCGGACGAGAACTTCCAGCTGAAGCACGACCGGCCGTTCCTGCTCAGCATGGCCAACGCGGGCCCGGGCACCAACGGCTCGCAGTTCTTCATCACCACCGTGGTGACGCCGTGGCTGGACGGCAAGCACGTCGTGTTCGGCGAGGTCGTCGAGGGTGAGGACGTCGTCAAGGCGGTCGAGGCCCTGGGCAGCCGCTCGGGCGCGACGAGCACGAAGATCGTCGTCGAGGAATGCGGCGTCGTCGCCTGACGAAGGCGTAGCCGCATTTCAGGTCCGTTCCGGTCCGTTCGCGTCTACTCAGGTCCGTCAGACCCGCTACACGGGTCTGACGGACCTGTTTCCTTTTCCGCGGCCCCTGCCCCGGCGGCGGCCCGGGGTCGGGGGGGCGGAACGCGGTCAGTGCGACTCGCGGCCCACCTCCGAGCCGCTGGAGCCGACCAGGAAGTCCAGGTCGGCGCCCGTGTCGGCCTGGAGGACGTGGTCGACGTAGAGGCGTTCCCAGCCGCGCCGTGGGTTGGCGTAGGCGTCGGCCGTGGCCTCGCTCGGGCTTCTGCGGGCGAGTTCGCCGGCCGGTACGTCGACGTCGATACGGCGGGCTTCGACGTCCAGGACGATGAAGTCGCCGGTCCGCACGAGGGCCAGCGGCCCGCCCGCCGCCGCTTCCGGCGCCACGTGCAGGACGACCGTGCCGTACGCCGTGCCGCTCATCCGGCCGTCGCAGACGCGGACCATGTCGCGGACGCCCTGTTCGAGGAGCTTCTTCGGCAGGGGCATGTTGGAGACCTCGGGCATGCCCGGGTAGCCCTTGGGGCCGCAGCCGCGCAGGACGAGGACCGAGCCGGCGTCGACGTCGAGGTCCGGATCGTCGATGCGGGCGTGGAAGTCCTCGATGGAGTCGAAGACGACGGCCCGGCCGCGGTGGCGCAGCAGGTGCGGGGAGGCGGCGGCCGGTTTGACGAGCGCGCCGTCGGGGGCGAGGTTGCCGCGCAGGACGGCGATGCCGCCCTCGGCGACCAGGGGTTCGGCGCGGGTGCGGATGACCTCGGTGTCCCAGATCGAGGCGTCGTCGAGCGCGTCGACGAGGGGCTTGCCGGTGACGGTCAGGGCGTCGGGGTCGAGCAGGTCGCGTACCTCGCGCAGGACGGCGAGCATGCCTCCGGCGCGGTGGAAGTCCTCCATGAGGAAGCGGCCGGCGGGCTGGAGGTCGACCAGGACCGGGACGCGGGAGCCGACGCGGTCGAAGTCGTCGAGGGCGAGGTCGATGCCCAGGCGGCCCGCGATGGCCAGGAGGTGGACGACCGCGTTCGTGGAGCCGCCGATCGCGGCCAGGGCGACGATCGCGTTGTGGAAGGACGCCTTGGTGAGGAGGGAGCCCGGCCTTCGGTCGGCGCCCACCATGTCGACCGCCAGGCGTCCGGTGAGGTGAGCGGCCTCCAGCAGCCGGCTGTCGGGGGCCGGGGTGCCGGCCACGCCGGGGACGACCGTGCCCAGCGCCTCGGCGACCAGGGCCATCGTGGAGGCGGTTCCCATGGTGTTGCAGTGGCCTCTGCTGCGGATCATCGCCGACTCGGAGCGGGTGAACTGCTCCTGCGAGAGCGTGCCCGCGCGGACCTCCTCCGACAGCCGCCACACATCGGTGCCGCAGCCCAGCGGCGTGCCGCGGAACGTTCCGTTCAGCATCGGGCCGCCGGGCACGACGACGGCGGGCAGGTCCACCGAAGCGGCGGCCATGAGCAGCGACGGGATCGTCTTGTCGCAGCCGCCCAGCAGGACGACGCCGTCGACGGGGTTGGCCCGCAGCATCTCCTCGGTGGCCATCGCGGCCATGTTGCGCCAGAGCATGGCGGTGGGCCGTACGTTCGTCTCGCCGAGCGACACCACGGGCAGGTCCAGCGGGATGCCGCCCGCCTCGTACACGCCGTCGCGGACCGAGGACGCGACCTCGTGGAGATGAGCGTTGCAAGGGGTCAGGTCCGATGCCGTGTTGGCGATGGCGATCTGCGGTCGGCCGGTGAAGGCGTCGCCCGGCACGCCCCGGCGCATCCACGCGCGGTGGATGTAGGCATTGCGGTCCTGTCCCTCGTACCACTGTGCGCTGCGCAGCCTCACCATGGGACCTCTTCCAGCAGTTGGTACGGAGGTCTACAGTCTGGAACGCCATGGAGCATACGCAGACGCCCGACGGTTCGACAGCCCCCGGCGACGACGGTCCAACTTCCGTCGGCGGCAACCGCCTTGTGGGCTCCGACCGGGTCCTGGCCGTTCTCAAGGAGCTCGCCCGGTATCCGGACGGCGTGGGGCTGGAGGAGCTGACGCGGGTCGTCGCCAGTCCCAAGCCGACCGTGCACCGGGCGCTCGGCGCGCTGCGGCGGGCCGGGCTGGCGGACCAGGACGCCCGTGGCCACTATGTGCTGGGGAACGAGTTCCTGCGGATGGCCTTCGCCCACCACGAGGCGCGCCCCGAGCAGGTGCGGCTGCGTCCCGTACTCGAAGCGCTGGCACGACGGTTCGGCGAGACGGCCCACTACGCGGTGCTCGACGGGCGTGAGGTGGTCTACCGCGCCAAGGTCGACCCGCCCACCGGTGCGGTCCGGCTGACGTCGACGATCGGCGGGCGCAACCCCGCGCACACCACGGCCGTCGGAAAGCTCCTGCTCGCCCGGCGGCTGGCCACCGTGGAGGAGGTCGAGGCGTGGATCGGCGGCTCCCCGCTGGAGCGCCGTACGGCGCGCTCCCTGTGTACGGCCGCCGCGCTGCACCACGATCTGTCGGTCACGCGCGAGAGGGGATACGGCATCGACGACCAGGAGAACGAGGCCGGGGTGAACTGCCTCGCCCTGCCTGTCTATCCGACATCGCCCACGGTCCCCGCGGGGGCCGTGAGTGTCAGCGCGCTGGCGTACCGGACGCCGCCGGCCGTTCTCGTCGACGCCCTCGACGAGATGCGTGTTCTGCTCGGCCGGCTCGGCGTACCCCACTCCTGACTCTGGAGAACGACCATCGTGTACCTCATGCGCCGCAACCAAGGTCGTGTCATGCGCGCTTTCGTCCTGACCGGCCCCGGCGCGTACGAGGTCCAGGAGGTCCCGGCACCGGTGGCCGTACCCGGTGAAGTCGTCGTGGACGTCGAGCGGGTCGGTGTGTGCGGCACCGACATGGAGTTCTTCACCGGCGCCATGGCCTACCTGCACCAAGGACACTCCACGTACCCGATGCGGCCGGGCCACGAGTGGGCCGGGCGGGTGGCGGCGGTCGGTGACGGCGTCGACCCCGGGTGGATCGGGCGGCGCGTCATGGGTAACACGATGCTCGGCTGCGGCGGTTGCCGGCGCTGTCTGCGGGGCCATCAGCACGTGTGCGAGAGGCGCCAGGAGGTCGGCATCCGCGGCGCGCGGGCCGGCGCCCTGGCTGAGCAACTCGCGGTACCGGCATCCTCGTTGCACGCCCTGCCCGAATCGGTCGACGCCGCACTCGGCGCGCTCGTGGAGCCGGGCGGCAACGCCCTGCGTGCGGCGCGGGCGGCGGCGCCCGGCACCGGGGACCGCGCTCTCGTCCTGGGGGCCGGGACGATCGGCCTCCTGGTCGCGATGTTCCTGCGGGCAGCGGGCGCGGAAGTCCACCTGCTGGACCGTGCCGACAAGTCCCCCGACTTCGCCCACGCCTTGGGCTTCGCGCACGTATGGGACGAGCATTCCCTTCCGGACCTGCCCTTCGACGCGGTCGTCGACGCCTCGAACGCTGCCCGTCTGCCGGAGAAGGCACTGGAGTTGGTCGAACCGTCCGGTCGGGTCGTCCACATCGGGCTGGCCGGCGAGCCGAGCAGGATCGACACCCGGACGCTCGTGCTGAAGGACGTGACGGCCGTGGGGATCCTGTCCGCCTCTCCCGGCCTGGACGACACCATCCGCGCCTACGCGTCCGGAGCGGTCGACCCCAGGCCCCTCGTCGCGGCCACCGTGAGCCTCGACGAGGTCGGCCCGGTGCTCGCGGGTGAACGGCCGGAGGGCGCCGGCCCCGGCCCCAAGATCCACGTGAATCCCGGTCCTGGGGTCTGATGCCGCCGTGCGTCCTGAGGACTGCGTGACGTCCCTTTCCGGCGGGGTTCGCCCTGTGCCGGACGGCGGGTCGCTCGGGCCGGTGCGGCCGGATCGTGGCCGCCGTCTTGACCCCGCCTCGCAAGGGCGCGTACAACATCCCCGGAAGAAAACGCTTACTACATCTTTCGCCGCGCACGCCCTTCGCCCCGATCGAGCCGCGCCCGGCGCTGCCCTCAACCGAGAGGCCCTTGACGATGAGAACTTCACAGAACCGGGACGAGTCCGCGGCGGGCAGCGGCGGCGGGCCGGGGCCACTGTCACGCCGGGGGATGCTCAAGGGCACGGCCGTCACCGTCGGGATGGCAGCGGCGGGGATCGGCGCCGCGCAGCCGGCCCACGCGGCGGCGAGCTCGTGCAGCGCGACCGCCCGCATGGGCGGCACGTCCATCACGCTGTCCGTGGTGAACGGCGCACTCCGGTGGCACGCCGAGCGCGACGGCAGGACGGTGATCGACACCTCTGCCCTGGGGATCAGGCTGAGCGACGGGACCGTCCTAGGCAGTGACGTGACGGTGACGGGGAGCGGGCGCGGCACAGTTCACCGCACGTGGTCCCCGGTGTACGGGCGCAACGCGCGGGTCGTCGACCACTACCAGGAGCAGCGCTGGAACCTCAGGGACCGGCCCTCAGGGATCCGGTTCGGCGTCCGCATCCGGGCGTACCGGACCGGTGTGGCCCTCCGTTACGTGCTGCTGGACCAGGGCACGGCGACCATCGCCGACGAGCTGACGACCTTCGTCTTCCCGGACGACACCACTGTCTACAGCGCCCGCGACGAGAACGCCTACGAACCGGTCGCCCCCGACGCGATCCCCGTCACGGGGACCGCAGGCACGGACAACGGCCCGCTGACCGACCTGCCGCTCACCGCCACCCTCGCGGGCGGCCTCGTCGCCTGCGTCTGCGAGTCGGCGCGGGTGAACTTCCCCCGGCTGATGCTCAGTTCGGTCCCGGGGCGGCCCAACACCCTGTCGGCCTTCCTCATGGAGCACACCGCCCGCGGCACCGGCCCCGTCGAGCCGACCACGACCGTCACCACACCGTTCGCCACACCCTGGCGCGCCGTCGTCGTCGGCTCCACCCACGCCGAACTCGTCGACAACGCCGAGCTGGTGCTCAACCTGGCCCCGGACAGCGCCCTCGACGACACCTCATGGATCAAGCCGGGCAAGGTCTTCCGGTGTGAGCTCAGCACCGCCGCCGGCATGGCGGGTGTCGACTTCGCCGTGGCCCGCGGCGTGCAGTACATCGAGTACGACGCCGGCTGGTACGGCCCGGAGTTCTCCACCGTCGACGCGACCAGGCCCATCGCCGCCATCGACCTGCCGTCGGTCATCTCGTACGCCACGAGCCAGGGCATCGGCGTCTTCCTCTATGTCAACCGGCTCGCCCTGACGGACGCGGACGCGCTGTTCGGCCTCTACAAGAGCTGGGGCGTGCAGGGGATCAAGCTCGGCTTCATCAACGACGGCACCCGGTCGATGACCGACCAGATCATCGAGTGGGCCGCGACGGCCGCCAAGTACGAACTGCTGATCGACATGCACGACGACGTCCGGCCGTTCGGCTTCGAGCGGACGTATCCGAACTACATCAGCCTGGAAGGCGTCCGGGGCAACGAGCAGTTCCCGACGGCCACGCACAACGTGACGCTGCCCTTCGCCCGCAACATCGGCGGCCCGATGGACTACACGATCTGCTACGGCCAGTCCCGCGACAAGACGACCAACACCCACCAGATGGCCATGGCCGCGGTGTACTACCAGCCCCTCAACTTCCTCTTCTGGTACGACAGACCGTCCAAGTACAACAACCCCGCCAACTGGCCAGGGCTGCCCTGGTTCAACGCCGTCCCCACGACCTGGGACGAGAGCCGGACGCTGGCCGGATCGATCGGCGAGTACGTGGCCGTCGCCCGGCGCGACGGCGCCACCTGGTACCTCGGGGCGATGACCAACGAGACGTCCCGGACCCTGTCGCTCCCGCTGTCCTTCCTCGGCAGCGGAACGTACACGGCGACGATCTACTCCGACGGCACACCGGGCACCAACCCGTACCAGACCCCGGTCGTCGTCAGCACCCGCACCGTCACCTCGGCGACCAGCCTGGACGTCGCCATGGCCCCGGCCGGCGGCCAGGCGATCATCCTCAGGCCGAGCTGACGGTCGGCCACATACCTGCTCCGCCGTTCGAAGATCACGGCACGTACGCTCGTCGTCATGGTTGAGCATCGGACAGTTGACGTGAACGGCATTCGGCTGCACATCGCCGAGCAGGGCAGCGGGCCCCTGGTGGTGCTCCTGCACGGCTTCCCCGAGTCGTGGCACTCCTGGCATCACCAGTTCGGCCCGCTGGCCGACGCCGGCTTCCGAGTGGTCGCCCCCGACCAGCGCGGATACGGTCGCAGCGATCATCCCGAGGACGTCGGCGCGTACACCATCCTGCACCTGGTCGGTGACGTCGTAGGACTGATCCAGGCCCTGGGCGAGGAGAAGGCGTATGTCGTCGGGCACGACTGGGGCGCGCCGGTCGCCTGGCACACGGCGCTGCTGCGGCCGGACATGGTGCTCGGCGTGGCCGGTCTGAGCGTGCCGCCCCCGTTCCGGGGGACGCAGCCTCCGCTGGCCACCATGGAGGAGCGGTTCGGTGGCCGGTTCTACTGGAACTACTTCAACCGCCCCGGCGTCGCCGACGCCGAATTCGCGAAGGACACCCGCACCACCTTGCGGAAGTTCTTCTACTCGGCCTCCGGCGACGCTCCCGGCACCGCCGAGGGCAAGCAGCCGCTGGTCGACCCCGAGCGCGGCTGGCTCGCGGACATGCCGGACCCCGAGGTACTGCCGCAATGGCTCACCGAGGACGACCTCGACGCGCTCACCGACAGCTTCTCCCAAGGCTTCACCGGAGCCCTCAACTGGTACCGCAACCTCGACCGCAACTGGGAGCTGACCGCCGCGTGGCACGGCGCCGTCGTCACCGCGCCCGCCCTCTACATGTACGGCGACCGCGACCTGGTTCCGGCGTTCCCCGGCACTCCCGAGCTCATCGAGCAACTCCCCGACCTCATGCCCAACCTCCGGCGCAAGCCCCTGAAGCTGGCGGGCTGTGGGCACTGGACCCAACAGGAACGTCCGGCCGAGGTGAACGCGGCGCTCATCGAATTCCTCACGGGCTGCTCATGAGCCCCGGCTTGCGAGACATTGAGACGAGACGACTCGTCTTGCTATAGTGGGCCCATGGCTTTCTTCTACTTTCTCTGAGTCCGGGCACGGCCGACGCCGCCGTTTTCTGCTGCCCGTAGACACTTCGCATCCCCAGGGAAAGCCACATGCGCGAACGCGCCCGTACCGCTGCGCCCACTGCCGTGGCGCAGCTGTCCGTCAAGGACGTCACCAAGTCCTACGGCACCCGGATCGTCCTCGACCAGGTCTCCTTCACCGTCCGCCCGGGCGAGAAGGCCGCCGTCATCGGCGAGAACGGCTCCGGGAAGTCCACCCTGCTGCGGCTGCTGGCCGCGGCCGAGGTGCCGGACGCCGGGGAGGTCACCGTCGGCTTCCCCGGTGGCACCGGCCACCTCGCCCAGACCCTCGACCTCGACCCGGACCGCACCGTGCGGGACGCGATCGACCTCGCCCTGACCGAACTGCGTGACATGGAGCGCCGGATCCGGACGGCGGAGGAGCGCCTGGGCGAGGCGTCAAAGGACGAACTCGCCGCGTACGGCGAGCTGTTGACCGCGTACGAGGACCGCGGTGGCTACGAGGCGGACGCCCGCGTCGACGCCGCCCTGCACGGCCTCGGGCTGGCCGGTGTCACCCGTGACCGCGTGCTCGGCTCGCTCTCCGGCGGCGAGCAGTCACGGCTGGCCCTCGCCTGCGTGCTGGCCGCCGCCCCCGAACTACTGCTGCTCGACGAGCCGACGAACCACCTCGACGCGTCGGCGGTGCGCTGGCTCGAGGAGCGGCTGCGCGCGCATCGCGGCACCGTCGTCGCGGTCACCCATGACCGCGGCTTCCTGGAGAACATCGCCACCACGATCCTCGAGGTGGACCGAGACGCGCGCACGGTCCACCGGTACGGCGACGGCTGGGCCGGCTACCGCGCCGCGAAGGCCGCCGCCCGGCGCCGCGCCGCGCAGGAGTACGCGGACTGGCTGGAGGAGGTGGCCCGGACCGAGGAGCTGGTCGAGGCCGCCGGGAAACGGCTTGCCACCACCGGCAAGGACCCGCGGCAGGGCTTCGGCAAGCACCGTCGCTCGCACGAGGCGAAGCTCGGCGGGCAGGTGCGGGCGGCCCGGGAGCGGCTGGCCGGCCTGCGGCGCAATCCGGTGCCGGCGCCCCCGGAACCGCTGCGGTTCGCGGCCTCGCTGTCGGCGGCCCCCGGCGAGCACGCCGCCGAGCACCCGCTCGTCGAAGTCGACGGCGTGACGGTCGGCGAGCGGCTGCGGCTGGACGGGCGGCTGGCGATCGCGCCCGGCCGGCGGCTGCTGGTCACCGGCGAGAACGGGGCGGGCAAGACGACGCTGCTGCGTGTCCTGGCGGGCGATCTGGAGCCGGACGCGGGCGCGGTACGCCGCCCCGCCCTGATCGGATACCTGGCGCAGGAGCTGCCCGCGCGCTCCACGCGACTCCCGCTGCTCGCCGCCTTCGCGGCCGGCCGGCCCGGGCTGCCGGAGGAGTACGCCGAACAGCTCCTGGCACTGGGCCTGTTCCGGGAGGAGGACCTGTATGTCCCGGTCGCGTCGCTGTCCGCGGGACAGCAGCGCCGGCTTCAGATCGCGGCCCTGGTGACCCGGCCCGCGGACCTTCTCGTACTCGACGAGCCGACGAACCACATCGCGCTCGACCTCGTCGAGGACCTGGAGGCGGCGCTCGCGGCCTACCCGGGAGCGGTGGTCGCGGTCTCCCACGACCGCGGCTTCCGCGAGCGTTTCCCCGGCGAGCGGCTCGAACTGCGCGGCGGCCGCAGGCACTGACGGAGCCGGGATCCCACTCCCCAACTCCCCAACTCGCCCTACGGTGGCGCTACTTGCTTTGTCACGCACGTATCTAGACCTCCAAGGTTCGCTGGGTCAAGGTGGTCCCTCCTCTCCGCGCTACCGCCCATCCGCCCTGTCCGCCCCATCCATCGGGAGGGATTCAGCAGTGAGACGCAGACGATTTGTGGCAGGGACGATCGGCACGCTCTCGGGGCTCGCGCTCGGCCCGGCTCCGGCACGGGCCGAGGTGCCGAGGCCCCTCGCCCAAGGCTGGCAGGCCGTGCCGGCGCCCGGCAGCGCTCCGGCCGCGCAGTTGCGCCGTATCGGTGCCGCCGGACCTCGACTGGCGTGGGCCGTGGGCGAGGAGGGCCGCGCCGGGTCGTCGCTCGGGCGGGGGCTGGCCATGCTGTGGAACGGCAGCGCCTGGACGAAGACCGACCTGTCGCATCTGGGTCACACCCGGTTGATGGACGTAGCCGGCACGTGCTCCACCGCCGCGTGGAGTGTGGGCCAGCCCGCCGGGACCGCAAGCGCGCTGCTGCGCTGGGACGGAACCACCTGGCGCGAGGCCGCGTTCCCGGGCGCGGGAGAACAGGACGTTCGGCTGAACGCGGTGGCGGTGGGATCCGACCGGCAGGTGTGGATCTGCGGCAGCCGGGGCGGCGCCGCCGGTCTGCTGTACGGCGACGGGGGCGGGGAGTCATGGCGATGGCTGGACCCGCTGCCCGTCCCGAGCGCGAATCTGTACCGGGTCGTGGTGGGCTCGCCGGGCGAGGTCTGGGTCGGCGGAGACCAGTCGAACGGCGGCGGATGGTCCGGCCTGGTGGCCCGCTGGGACGGAGCGTGGTCGGTCCTGCCCCCGGTCTCCGGCCTGCGCCTGGGCATCGCCGATCTCCACGCCGCCGGGCCGGACGACGTATGGGCGGTGGGCACCGAGGCCGGCATCGGCGGTCCTCCCGGCCGCCCCGGCAACCCCGCCCTGGCCCACTGGGACGGCACGGCCTGGACGCGGGTGGAGGCGGGCTTCACCGTCGGGTCGTTGAGCGGCATCGCGGGCGACGCGCAGGGCCGGGCCGCGTGGATCTCCGGCTGGAACTACCGGGACCAGACCCGCAGTACGTACCTGCGCCGCGACGGCGACTCCTGGACCGTCGTTCGCGGCCCGGCCGGCGCGGCGCCCGCGCCGTACCTCAACGACGTGACATCCGTACCCGGCACCGCGGGGTTCTGGTCGGTGGGCATGACCAGTCCCACTCCGGCTCCTCCGACCGAGGCGTACGCGGAACGCCTCGACCCCTGAACGCGAACCGGCCGCACGTCACCAGAAGCGACAACTCACTTGCTCAGTGCTGCCGTTGGAGGAAATCGAGGAGAACGGCCGTCAGTTCCGCGGGGGCGTCCTCCTGGACGAGGTGGCCCGCGTCGGCGATCGGCTCCAGCCGCGCCCCCGGGATCAGGGCGGCGAGTTCCGCCCCCTTCTCCGCGGGAATCCAGGTGTCGTTCCGGCCCCAGCAGATCAGCGTCGGCACGGCGATCTCGGCGTACCGGCCCTGGACCTCGTCGGTGTAGCGCTGGTCGGCCTGGGCGATCTGCCGGTAGAAGGCCGCTTGGCCGGGGTCGCCGAGCCAGGGCTCGACGAGCCGGTCGAGGACGGCCGGGTGCAGGCCCGGGCTGCTCGCGGAGGTGACGTATTCACGGACGAGGGCTCGGTGCAGTGGTGGCGGCAACTGCTCGAAGACCTCGGCGTGCTCACGGACGAGCCGGAAGAACGGGGACCCCCACGGTGCCAGCGCGACCGGATCGACCAGAGCCAGAGCCCGGTAGCGGGCGCCGTGCAGCAGATGCGCCCGCAGTGCGACGGCGCCGCCGAAGTCATGGGCGACCACGAGCGGTTCGTCCAGCCCCCAGTGGCTCAGCAGCTCGGTGAAGATCCGGCCCTGGGCGGCCAGGGACACATCCTGGTCCGCGGACTTGTCCGACATCCCGTAGCCGGGCATGTCCCAGACGAACACCTGGTGGTCACGTGCGAGCGAACGGGAGATGGCGCGCCAGACGAAGGAGGAGAACGGCGTGCCGTGCAACAGTACGACAGGCTGCCGGCCGGCTTCGGGTCCCAGCCGGTCCCAGCGCACATCACCGGATGTGCTGGAGAACGTCCGGGTCAGCTGCCATTCGGTCATGGATGCCTTTCCTTTCGGGTGGGTGTCCGCGGCACACGTCGGGTGGCGATCGCGGCGTTGAACAACGCGGCCACCCGCTCGGCGAGAGCATCTTCCGTCGTCGTGGTTTCGACCTGGAGTGCGGGCAGTCGGAGGTGCTCGACTTCCGCTTGGAGGCGACTTGTGAACATGTGGTCGCGTTCGGCGAGGTTGCGGCCGGCCTTCGCTGGATCGCTGGTGTTCCGGACGAACCCCTCCCCCGCTGCGGCGCGACTCCGGAAGGCGGCCTGGCGGAACTCAGGTGTGGGCAGGAGCCAGACGGCGTGTTCGGGGGCGGCGAGCAGAGGTTTCACGAGGTGCGGCAGCAGCCGGAAGCCCTCGACGACGACGCACGGCTCCCGCGGCAGACG
Organism: Streptomyces viridochromogenes; assembly: GCF_001270495.1. Taxonomy (GTDB): domain Bacteria; phylum Actinomycetota; class Actinomycetes; order Streptomycetales; family Streptomycetaceae; genus Streptomyces; species Streptomyces viridochromogenes_A. The sequence goes on along the minus strand of NZ_LGUR01000236.1, from coordinate 32,430 downwards.
GAGGAGGTCTTCGACGATCAGACCGAATCCCTCGCCCCTGAACCAGTGGAACGTCTCCAGCATGATCTCCGGAGACCGGTTCACCCATCGCTCGTCCATGTCCATGGCCGTGAACTCGTGCAGGAAGGGAGCCTCCTGGGGCGTGGTCCGCCGGGCGTGATCGCCCATCACGTCGTCGGTCGCGTAGAGACGCCACCCGTAGCGGTCCGCGAGCCGACGGGCGATCGTCGACTTACCGGCGCCGCTCCCGCCGCCGATCCAGTAGACGTGCCGCAGCCGTGCGCGAAGGTCCGCGGCGTCCGCCGGGTCCTCAACTCGTCCGGACCGCATCCGTCTCCCTTCAGCCGCGTGCCGCGGCGGTGTCAGTCTGTCGGCCCCCTCGACACCTTGGCACACAGGTAGGGACGCGCGAGCACAAGGCCGGTACCGGTCAGGGCGATGCCGAGGTAGACCGGCGCGAGGTGGATGAAGTCCGTGTAGTGGATCACGGTGTGCACCACGACCGCCGGGAGGAAGCCGGCGGCCGCGGCCGCGGTCAGCGTCCAGAACACCCAGGTCTCGCCCCGCCGCCAGCCCCACGCGCTGAGCAGGGTGATCGCCACCGCGGCGGACATCAGCGCGCCGCCGAACCCGGCGCGGTCGTGGGCGACGAAGGGCACGAGCCGGGGGTTCACGGCTTCGAGGGTCTGTGCGTCGGCGCCCAGGAAGGTCAGGTCGGTGGGTACGAAGACACCGGTCAGGCCGACGACGGAGATCACCGCTCCGCCGGCGAACAGCCCCGCTCCGGTGACGATCAGCAGCAGTTGGCCGACCAGCGCCCGCCGCCGTTCCGGCTCCGGCCCCTCGGGTGCCGGCTGCCAGCGCGGTGTGTGCGGGGTCCGGCGGACCGCGGCCAGGAACATCGGGAACAGCACGATGGCGATGGCCGTGTGCAGGGGTTCCAGGAAGCCGGTGGCCAGGAAGTAGAACAAGGTGGGGAAGCCGATCGCCCCGGAGATCAGGTACACCTCGCGGGCCCAGGGCCAGCCGCGTCTGATACCGCCCACGGCGAGACCGGTGTAGAGGGCGCCGATCGCCACCATGGTGCCGGCCATGGTGATCCGGTCGTGCTGGAGGAAGTGCACGAGGTGGTGGTTGGCGGCGTGCAGTTCGTGCAGCGTCATGCCGAGGTAGTCACGGTCGTACCAGAGCAGTACCGGCCCGAGTGTGATCACCGCGGCACCGAGTCCGGCGGCCGTCATACCGAGCCCGACGAGCAGCGCCCACCACCAGGCGGGCCAGCGGCGCGGATCGAGGCCGAGGTCCCGCAGGCCCGGAGCGGGCGCCGTGGGCGTGGCGGCCTCGGTGACCCGTGCGAACCAGCCGGGTCCGGCCGCGACGAGCACGTCGGGCCGGGCGAGTACGACGGTGTCCGGCTCCTCGATCGCGGCTGCGGCGGCGGTGACCGAGGGGTCGGACACGCGGACCACGTGCGGGTCGTCGCCGCTGGTGAAGCCGTCGATATGGGGCTTGAGCGCGGCCTCTGTCTCCGCGTCGCGGGCGCGGACGACCACGGGGATCGAGCGTCCGGCGGCAGCCTCCCGTACGGTCTCCACATCGGCGGCCGAGACGGGGGACACCTCTACGACGCCGGCCCCGAGCGGGGGCATGGCGCGGATCGTGTCGCGGGCGAGCGAGGGCGGGACGGATATGCCCAGTCGGACGGTCACGGGCACGCCGGCCAGGTCACCGGCGAGCCGCTGCGGCGGATGGCGGTGGCCGAATCCCCGGGCGATCAGCCGTGCACCGGCGGGCCGGGAGCCGATCGAGGCCAGGAGCCGCAGTGCGGTGCGGTGCGAACGGCGCTCGCCGAGGACGGCGGCGGCCGCGCCGCGCAGCGGGTGATACGTCCAGTCCGGCATCAGTGGTTCTCGCTCCGTGTCGTGGTCACCGGGTCACCGCGGCTCCGGGCGGGGTCCAGCCGAGGACCGGCGTCATGGACCGCAGCGTCGCCCGCGCCGGCGTCAGCCGGGCCGCCATGTCGCGCAGCAGCGCCGCGGGCGGCCACGACAGCTGGGCGACCGTCCCGAGCCGGGCGGAGCGACGCGCGACGGCCTGGGTCCTCGGGCGGCGCAGCAGGTCGTACGAGTGGAGCGCGGCGGTGACGTCCGGGGTCCCGTCGAGGCAGTGGGCGAGGGTGACCGCGTCCTCCAGCGCCTGGCACGCGCCCTGGCCCAGATTGGGGGTCATGGCATGGGCCGCGTCGCCCAGCAGCGCGACCCGGCCGCGGGCGAAGGTGGGCAGCGGCGGCAGGTCGTACAGGTCGTGCCGGAGCACCGCGTCCACGGGGACGGCGGCCAGCAGGGCGGGGACGGGGTCGGGCCAGGAGCCGAAGCGGCGGAGCAGTTCGGCGTGTTCGGACGTGCCGGAGACCGTTCCCGCCGGAAGCGACGCGGTCGCGAAGCAGTACATCCGCCCGCCCGGCAACGCCGTGTAGCCGAACCTCTCGCCGCGGCCCCAGATCGCGGCGCCCTCGGCGGGCGGGGCGGCGAGCGGCTCGGTGACCATGCGCCAGGCGGTGTAACCGGCGTACCGCGGGCCTGCCGCGGCGGGCCACAGGGCTCGGCGGACCACGCTGCGCAGGCCGTCGGCGCCGATCACGAGGTCCGCCCGGGACTCGCCCCCACCATGTTCGACGATCGCACCGCGGTCGTCGTCGCGGAGGGCGGACACCTCGCTGCCCGACCGCAGGCTGTCGGCGGGCAGCGCCTCGGTGAGCGCCCGCAACAGGTCCGCGCGGTGCAGGACCACCAGGGGATGGCCGAACCGGCGCGTCAGTTCCGCGTTGTCGGTGCGGGACAGCCAGCGGCCCTGCCGGTCGCGTACCCCGCCGGTGGCCTCGGCGGCGCCGAGTGCCCGGACGGCGTCGGCCAGGCCGAGCACCTCCAGGGCACGCAGCGCGTTCGGCCACAGGGAGATGCCGGCGCCGATCTCGGTGAACTCCGGGGCCCGTTCCAGCACCTCGACGCGCCAGCCCCGGCGGTGCAGGGCGATGGCCGCCGCGAGACCGCCGATCCCGCCGCCGACGATGGTCGCGGCACGCTGCGGCATGGGTCCTCGCTCTGGGCTCTGGGCGCCGCCGCCCTCGGTCGGGCGGCCGTCGATCCGGTGCCCGAGCGGCCTGCGAGGCGACGCAGGCGTGCTGAGCAGCGCTTATAGCAACATGTCGGCAGATGCCTGTCAACGTGCCGGGAACACGACGGGGATATCCCCCTACCCCGACGCCACCACGCGACCTCCGCCGCCCCGCAACCTCCGCCGCCTCAGCCCTAAGGGACTGTTAGGACTTCGTCCGGGCTGTTGAACGGCCCTGTCGCGCCGTCGACCCTGTGTGCTCCCGGGCCGCAGACAAGGGAGTTTTCGATGGCCACTCAGACCACGCCCGTGAGCGCGCAGGAGTCGCGCCGCGGTGAGCGCAGGGTCGTCAGCAACATCGTGCGCGGATCGATCGGCAACTTGATCGAGTGGTACGACTGGTACGCGTACACCGCGTTCAGCGTGTACTTCGCCGCCGCGTTCTTTCCGTCCGGCGACCAGACCGCGCAGCTGCTGAACACCGCCGCGGTGTTCGCAGTCGGCTTCCTGATGCGCCCGATCGGCGGCTGGGTGCTCGGCCGCTACGCCGACCGCCACGGCCGGCGCTCGGCGCTGACGCTGTCGGTGACGCTCATGGCGGCCGGTTCGCTGATCGTCGCGCTGACCCCGTCGTACGGCTCGATCGGGGTCGCCGCGCCGGTGCTGCTGGTGACCGCGCGACTGCTCCAGGGCCTGTCGGTCGGCGGTGAGTACTCGACGTCGGCCACCTATATGTCGGAGGTGGCCTCGCCCGGCCGGCGCGGCTACTACTCCAGCTTCCAGTACGTCACGCTCATCGCCGGCCAGCTGACCGCGCTCGGCCTGCAGATCGTCCTCCAGCAGGTGCTCAGCGCCGCGCAGATGGAGGCGTGGGGCTGGCGGGTCGCGTTCGTCGTCGGTGCGGCGGGGGCGATCGTCGTGCTGTGGCTGCGGCGCGGCATGGACGAGTCGGAGAGCTTCGAGCGTGCGGCGGCCGAGGGAGACGGCGGCAAGGGCGATGGGCCCGCGCGCGGCAGTCTGCGGATGCTGCTGTCGTATCCCCGGCAGTGCCTGGTCGTCGTCGGGCTGACGATGGGCGGCACGCTGTTCTTCTACACGTACACCACGTACCTGCAGAAGTTCATGGTCAACACCAGCGGCATCGCCAAGCCGACGGCGGCCTGGATCAACTTCTTCGCGCTGCTGGTGTTCGTGGTGCTCCAGCCGGTGATGGGATTGCTGTCCGACCGGGTGGGGCGCCGTCCGATGCTGATCGCGTTCGGCGTGCTCGGCGCCGTGGTCGTGGTGCCCTCGCTGACACTGCTGTCGCACACCAGCGATCCCGTGTACGCGTTCCTGCTCATGGTCGGGCCGCTGGCGGTCAGTTCCCTGTACACCTCGATCAGCGCGGTGGTGAAGGCGGAGCTGTTCCCGACCTCGATCCGGGCGCTGGGTGTCGGCCTGCCGTACGCCCTGACCGTGGCCGTGTTCGGCGGGACGGCCGAGTACGTGGCTCTGTGGTTCAAGAACGCCGGTCACGAGAGCTGGTACTTCTACTACGTCACCGCCTGTGTCCTGATTTCGCTGCTCGTCTACATTCGGATGCGCGAGACGTCCGACGGATCGCCGCTGGAGACCGAGACCCGCGACCACTGACGGAAGGGAGGCGACCGTGCGCGTGCTGCTGGCCGAGGACGACGACGGGGTGGCCGACGCCCTCAGCGAGGCCCTGTACGAGCACGGTCATCTGCCCACCCGGGTGCGGCGAGGCGAGGAGGTCCTCGTCCGCCACCGGCGGGCCGACCTGCTGCTGCTCGACCTCGGGCTGCCCGATCTCGACGGCCTGGAGGTGCTGCGCAAGCTGCGCGCGGTGAGCGGCCTTCCGGTGGTGGTGCTCACCGCGCGGGGCGACGAGCGGTCGGTGGTGCGCGGCCTGCGGCTGGGCGCCGACGACTACCTCGTCAAGCCGGTACGGCTGGCCGAGCTGCTGGCCCGTATCGAGGCCGTCACCCGCCGCGCCGCCGCGCCCGCCGCGACAGCCGCCGCTCCGGCGCCGCGCACGGTCCGCGCCGAGGACGTCGAGGTCGACCTCGACGCGCGCCGGGTCACGGTCGGCGGGGCCGAAGTGCGGCTGACCACCAAGGAGTTCGCGGTCCTCGCCGCGCTGGCGACCAGGGCCGGTACGGCGGTCAGCCGCCAGCAGCTGATGGACGAGGTGTGGGGCGACGCCTACCTGGCGGTGTCCCGCTCGCTCGACGTCCATCTCACCCAGCTGCGGGCCAAGATCGGCCGTCCCGAGGTGCTGACCACGATCCGCGGCTTCGGCTACCGCTTCGGCGGCTGAGGCGGCCAGGGCACCCTTATGCGTACCCGGGTACTGACCGTCGTCCTGGCCTTCGCCGTGCTCGCGGTGGCCGGCTTCGCCGTCCCGCTGCTGGGCGTCACCGCCACCCAGCGCACCGAGCAGCTCGTCGCGGCCCGCACCGCCGACCTCGACCGTTTCGCGGGGCTGGCCGAGCAGGCCGCCGGGAGCGGCGACACCGGCGCGCTGACCGCCGAGGTCACCCGGTACGCCGAGTTGTACGGCGAGGCGGTCGTGGTCGTCGACGCCCACCGTGCCCCGGTGGCGCAGACCGGCGGCATGCACGCCGCCGACCCGGCCGTCGCCCGTCTCGTCGACGCGGCACTGCGCAACCAGCCCGTCTCGCCCGGGGGCACACTGCGCCCCTGGTCACGCGGCGACAAACTGCTCGCCCGTCCGGTGGGCACCGGCACCCGGGTGTCCGGCGCCGTGGTGCTGCGGGCCTCGGTGCGGGCCGCCGCCGACGACATCGCCCTGCGCTGGGCCCTCGTCCTGGCCGGCGCGGGCCTGTTCGCCGTGGCCTGTCTGCTGCTCGCCCGCGCCGCGACGCGGTGGGTCGTACGCCCGCTGCATCGCCTGGACCACGCGGTCGGCGCACTGGCGGCCGGGCTGCCCGCCGAGCACGCCCGGGAGGGCGGCCCGCCCGAGCTGCGCCAGCTCGCCACCGGCTTCAACCGCATGGCCGACACCGTGACCACCGCACTGGAACAGCAGCGCCGTCTGGTCGCCGACACCTCGCACCAGCTGCGCAACCCGCTCGCCGCGCTGCGCCTGCGCATCGACTCCCTCCAGCCCCGTCTGCCCGACTCCGCCACGCGCACGTACACGGGCGTGACCTCCGAACTCGAACGCATGGAGCGTCTCCTCGACGACCTGCTCGCCCTCGCCCACGCCGAACACCGCGCCGGCGAACTGGCCGTGACGGACACACCGGAGGCGTCCTGCGACGCGACGGCGGTGGCCGCAGCCCAGGTGCAGCTGTGGCAGCCGCTGGCCGAACGGGCCGGAATCCGTCTGGAGTTCTCCCCCGGCCCCGCCGTCCTCACGTCCTGCACGGAGGGCGAACTGGCTCAGGTGGCCGACATCCTGCTGGACAACGCGATCAAGTACGCCGGGAGCGGTGCCCGCGTCGAGACGCGCTGCTTCACCGAGGGGCCGGACGCTGTGTTCGAGGTGCGGGACGACGGCCCCGGCCTCGCAACCGGCGAACTCCCCCGGGCCGGTACCCGCTTCTGGCGCTCGGAGCGCCACCGCGCGGTGCGCGGCAGCGGCCTCGGACTGGCGATCGCCGAGCGGCTGGTGGCCGGCCGGGGCGGGCGCATCGAGTTCGCGGCGGCCGAGCCGCACGGCCTGCGGGTCCGCGTCCTGCTGCCCCGCGCCGAGCACGGGGCGTCCGGTCCGAAGGGGCTCACGGCATGACCGGCGCCGCCCGCCGCACCGCGCTGCGCGCCGCCCTCGGCGCAGGGTGCACCGCACTGCTCGCCGTCGCCGCGACGGCCGACGCCCGCCATACGGACCGCGGTCCGAGGGGCAGGCTGCGCATCGCGACCGGCGAGTCCGGCAACTTCTACGCGGCCTTCGGCCGGCTGCTCGCCGACCAGGTCACGGCGGCCTACCCCCAGTTGTCCTGCGAGGTGATCAACAGCGAGGCCAGCGTGGCCAACATCCGGCTGCTTCGAGCACGCCGGGCCGACGTGGCGCTGGCACTGGCCGACATCGCGGGGGCCGCGTACGGCGGCTCGGCGCCGTTCGGCAGCCGGGTCCCGCTGCGTGCCATCGGCCGGGTCTACGAGAACTACCTTCAGCTGGCCGTGCGCGCCGACGCGCGGATCCCCACCGTCGCCGACCTGGCCGGGCGCACCGTCTCGCTGGGCGCGCCCGCATCCGGCGGTGCCGTCCTCGGCGACCGGCTGCTGCGTGCCGCGGGCCTGACCCCGGGCGCCGACGTCCGTGTCCGCCATCTGCTGCTGCCCCAAGCGGTACGCGCCATGCGGGACGGCTCGATCGACGCCCTGCTGCTGTCGGGCGGCCTACCCCTGCCGGCGCTCTCCGGCCTCGACACCCGCCCCGGCATCCGCCTCCTGCCGCTGGCCGACCTCCTGCCCCGACTGCGCGCCGACGCGGGACTCTTCGCCTCGGGTGTGGAGCCGGTGACGGTGCCGGCCGGGGCGTACCGCGGAACGCCCGAGGTGACCACCATCGGCGTCGCCAACCTGCTCCTGTGCCGCCCCGACCTGCCGGCGCCCGTCGCCGCCGCCCTCACCCACGTCCTGGTGCGCCGCGCCACCCGGCTCGTCCCCACCACGGCCCTCGGCACCCAGTTCCTCGACGCCCGCAGCCTGATCTCCACCGGCGTGGTGCCCCTGCACCCCGGGGCGGTCGCCGCCTACCGCGAGCTGCACGGTTAGCCAGAGCGTGGGTTGACGCCCGGCAGCGGGACCGGCTCCTCCCGTTGCCTACTTCCGGTATCCGCCGCCCTCGACCACGTCCCTCGCGAAGATCTGGGCCTTGGCCAGCGCCTCGTCGACGGACTGGCGGCCGGCGATCGCCGCGGAGATCTCGGCGGAGACGCGGTTGCCCAGGCCCGCGTACTCCGGGATGCCGACGTACGACATCCCGACCCACGGCTGCTCGTGTGTCCCCGGGTGCCGGGGGTTCACCGCGTCGAGGGCGTCCAGCGCCGGTCGGACGAACGCCTGCGTGGCGTCCTGGTACTCGGGCAACCGGTACGTGGACAGTCGGCCGCCGGGCGGCACGCGGACCCAGCCGAGCCTCTCGCCGTAGAGCTTCGGGTATCTCTTGGACGTCGCCCAGGAGACGAACTCCCACGCGGCCTGCGGATCCTTCGCCGTGACCGGGATCGCCAGCGACCAGGCCCACAGCCATCCGGAGCTCGCGGTGCACTCCACCGGGGCGGGGGCGTAGCCGAGCCTGCCGGCGACCTCGCTGGTCTTCGGGTCCTCGAGACTGCCTGCGAGGGCGGTGCTGTCGTACCACATCGCCGCCTTGCCCTGCCGCATCGTCGACAGGCACTCGGCGGGCCCGGCCTCGGCGGCCCGGGGTTGGCCGTACCGGCGGACCAGGTCCACGTAGAAGCGCACCGCGTGCTTCGTTTCGGGGGACGTGAGCCGGGGGTTCCAGTGCTCGTCGTACCAGCGGCCGCCGAAGGTCAGGATCACCGTGTTCAAGGGCATCAGCAGGTTCCCCCAGCCGGGGCCGCCGCGCAGGCAGATCCCGGCGACGCCGTTCTCGGGGTCGTGGAGTCTCTTCGCCAGCCGGGCGATCTGCTGCCAGCTCGGGCGCTCCGGCATGGTCAGTCCGGCCTTCGCGAAGAGGTCTTTGCGGTACATCAGGAAGGACGACTCGCCGTAGTACGGCACCGCGTACTGACCGCCGTCGTACGCCAGGGACCTGCGCACGGTGGGGATGAAGTCCCGCATGTCGTAGTCGCCCTGGCCCGCATAGCGGTCGAGTCGGGTCAGCCAGCCTCGTGACGCCCAGATCGGTGCCTCGTACGGGCCGATGGCGACGACGTCGTACCGGCCGGCCTCGGAGGCGATGTCCTTCGGGACTCTGGCGCGCAGCGTGTTCTCGGGCAGGAACACGAAGTTCACGTGCGTGTCCGGGTGGCTCAGCTCGAAGTCGTCGACGAGCTTGTCCATGGTGCGCATGAAGTCGACCGCCGCCACCGTGACCGTCGTACCTTCCGTGTCCGGGGAGCGGTCCGCGCAGGCGGCCGGGCCGAGGGCGAGCAAGGCGGCCAGGGTTCCCGCCAACGCCGCACGGGTCAGCCGCCCGTGCCGCTCGGGCGCATCGCCGATCGCGCACCGGACCTTCCTCACTCGGGGAGTTGCTCCGAGCTGGCGAACGACACGTAGTCGGACACGTTCAGCAGACAGCCCGGGACCCGGTCCGCCGTTGACGCTCCGAAGTAGGTGCCGACCTGTTTCTCACCCGGGGCGGGAACCCCCATTCCCTTCGTGAGCGCGACCGCCCAGGGTTTCGGCGGGATCGAGTTGCTGTCCTGGAGGGGGAAGTCCAGGGCGACGATCAGGGACAGGAAGACGCCGATGAAGAGCGACAGGAGGCCGGTGATGGCCAGGTGGTCGATCAGTCTGACGCCGACGAGCGCCCAGGTCGCGGCTATGGTCACCGTGGCGCCGAGAAAGAGGACCACATAGAGAACGGGCAGCAAACCGATCTCCACCTCTCCCTGCCGCTGACGGCGAAGGTTGTTGTAGTCGTTGAAGGCTTCCAGGGTGACGGACTGCGCATTCGACTCCTGGGCGTTCCGGGGCTCGTAGAACATGAGCGACTCGAACACGGCGTCCAGCCTGCCCTGGTCCTCCTCGATCTCGCCCTGTTTCTGCTTCGGCCAGACGTCGTCGATCACGTTCTCGGCGTAATTGCGTATCTGCGACTGGAGTCTGCACCGGCGGCTGTTGGGAAAGGACTGCGCGGCGCGGTAGACGGTGGTGAGCTGTGACGCCTCCTGGTTCACCAGCCGCTTCACCTCCACGTAGTGGTCGTACGCGCCGACCGCGACCAGTCCGACCAGCAAGGCGTAGAAGACCCCCACGACCTCGACCAGGAAGGTGACCCGCTCATTGTGGTCGGGGTCGTCGGCGAAGCTCCGACAGATCCAGGGGCGGGCGAGCAGGCCGCTCACTCCGAATGCGAGAAATCCTCCGGCCAGCACCACGGACTGCGCCCACGTCGGCACATGCAAGAATCCACCGGACATTCGCTGAACTTGTCCCTCGCGTCTTGAGATTCCGTTCGTGTCGGTCGAGTTGCGCTTGCCTCCTCGCCTGGACGCGGGCGATGCGATGCCTTACTCAGAGATGCCCTGACTCCGCGTCGGCTACGCCGAGAAACTCCAGGTCGACCGGTGCGGCATCGGCCGACCGCGTTATCGCACGAACGGACACGCGATACCCGAACGGTGACGCAGTGGCTGACCGACGCCCGTGGAGATCGGGGCGCACCCTGTCAGCGGCGCGCAAGACCGAGCAGGGCCGCGTGCGGCAACGCCAGCAGACCGCGCTCATCGGCGAACTCGGCGCTGAGGAGATCGAAGTGATACTTGATCTCCGCGCGCACTTCAGGCGTCTGGCTCTGCACGATCCGACCGCCGGTCGCCACGCCGGCCGCAGGACCACGCCACCACTCCGCGGCGTCGGCGTGGTGGTCCCAGCGCAAGGTCTCGCAGACCGCCTCACGCAGCCCGGCCGCGGCCATCAGGCCGGTCATGCCGCTCTCGTCGCGGGAGAAGTCGTCCTCGGGGGCCAATCCGGCGGGCATGTCCGGGGGACGCACCGCGCCCGCGGCTTGGATCGCGCGGCCGAGCAGAGCCTGGCCGGGCGCCGGTGGCGCAGCCCAGATCGTCAGCGCGATCCGGCCGTTCGGCCTGAGGACACGGCGCAGTTCGGTGAGAGCGGCCTTGGGTCGACCCACGTGGTTGAGCACGAAGTTGGCCACGACGGCGTCGAACTCCCCGTCGCTGAACGGGAGCTCGGGCAGGACGGCCACGCGCACGTCGGCCGCCGGTGCGGCCTGCGCCGCCAGCTCGACCATGCTGGGCTCGGCGTCCACGGCCGTGACCCTCGCGCCACGGGCACCCGCGGCGGCGGCGACCGTCCCCGGCCCCGTCCCCACGTCCAGCACCCGCGTGCCCGGCCGAACATGAACGGCGTCAAGCAACCGCGGCACCGGATAGGCGCACAACCTGGCATAGCTGTCGGCGTACGCGGCCCCTCGGCCCGCCCAGATCTGCCGCTCGCCGGAATCGAAGTCGGTCACCCCGCTCCTGCCTCCCCTCTCCCTCACTCAGACGCGAGCCTCGTGCGTCGCGGCGAAGGCGTCGGCGGCGGTGAGGTCGAAGTCCCCATGATCGCTGCCGAGGCCCTGGGCCACCAGTGCCGCCGCCGCGGAGCCGAGGACCGCGGAGTCGTACGGGGTGCGGCCCAGGCCCATGCCGCGTACGAAGCCGGCCGAGAAGGCGTCGCCGCAGCCGGTGGTGTCCACGACGTCGATCGCGAAGGCGGGGACCCTCTCGGTGCCGTCCTGGGTCACCAGCAGGGCACCGTCGCCGCCGCGGGTGACCGCGACCAGGCCGGCTCCGGCGGCGAGGAGCTTCTTCGCGCCCGTGACGAGGTCGTCCTCACCGGTGAAGCCGAGGACCTGGTCCTCGTTGGGCAGCATGTGGTCCACATACGGCAGCGCCGCTTCGATCTGCTCGAAACTGCCGAGGGCGCCCGGTGCGAGAAGGTCCACCGAGGTGACGACGCCGTGCTCCTTGGCGTACGACAGGATGCGCATGGCGGTGTCGACGCCGATCAGCTCGGGGCCGCCGAGGTGGAGGTGGGTCGCTTCGGCGAGCGCGTCCCAGGGCACGTCGTCGGGGCCGTAGGTGATGTTGGCGCCGAGCAGGTGGAGTGAGGGCCGGTCGCCGTTGGGGCGGATGGGGAGGACGCTCGCGGAGGTCGGGGTGTCCGTGCGGCGGACGAGGAACCGGGTGTCGATGCCTGCCGCGCCCAGGAGTTGGACGAGCATGTCCCCGGTGGGGTCGGTCCCGATCGCCCCGGCGCTGCTGACGGCGGCGCCGAGTCTGGCGAGGGTGAGCGCGGTTCCGCCGGCCGTGCCCGCGGCGGTCATCCTGATGTCCTCGACCAGCGTCGCGCCCTGGCCCTCGGGTATGGCCTCGACCGGCCGCACCAGCACGTCCAGCACATGCACGCCCAGCGTGACGACCTTCATCGGTTTCCCTCCTGCACGGGTGGTACGGGGTGGGTGGTGCCGTAGTTCCGGGCGAGCGCGGCCTCGATGACCGCGAGTTGCTGGTGTTCGTCGAGGACGCGAGGCGTTCCGAGGGTGGCCGCGTGCTGGTAGACACCGCACGCCCACTCCAGGAGGAGTGCGTGCTCGACCGCCTTGGCCAGCGTCGGGCCGTGCGTGAGCGCGCCATGGCTGGCCATCAGGGCGGCGCTGCGGCCCTCCAGGGCCGTCAGCACGGACTCGGCGAGCGCCGGTGTGCCGAAGGTGGCATACGGCGCGACCCGCACGGAGCCGCCCAGGGTCAGCAACTGGTAGTGGATGCAGGGCAGTTCGTCGAGCACACAGGACAGTGCGGTCGCCATCGGCGCGTGGGTGTGGACGACCGCGCCCGCGCCGTAGCGGCGGTAGACGCCGAGGTGCAGGTCCAGTTCCGAGGTGGGTGCGAGCGTCCCGGCCACGACCTTTCCGTCGAGGTCCACCACGGTCACCTGGTCGACCGTCAGTTCGGCCAGCACCGCGCCGGTCGCGGTGATCGCGACGCGGTCGTCCACCCGCATGCTGACGTTTCCTGCCGTGCCGATGAGCAGCCCCTCGGCTCCGAGCCGGCGGCTCGCCGCGGCCACGGCGGCGCGCTCCTGACCCAGCGCCGAGCTTGAGTCGGTCATGTACGCGACGGTAACGTAAACCTGAAACAAAGTCACGTTCAGGTTCGGAGGCCGTACATGGGCGATCCCGCCGCGCAGCCCGGCGGCGGCAGCCGGCGCGTTCCCCTGCGGCGCACTCCCCAGCAGGCGCGCAGCAAGGCCCGTCTGGCCCGTGTCCTGCAGGCCGCGGAGCGCGTCCTGGTCGGCGAGGGCGTCCAGGCGCTGACCACGACGCGGATCGCGGCGGAGGCGCAGGTCTCGGTCGGTTCGCTGTACCAGTACCTGCCCGACCGCGACGCGATCATCGACGCCCTCGCGGCCGGCTACTTCGCCCGGCTGGAGGCGGCGATGGACGACTTGGTCCGCGTGGCGGCGGCCGAGCGGTGGGAGGACCCCGTCGGCGTGCTCATCGACGCGTACGCCGCGATCTACCGCACCGAACACGGTTTCAGGGCCCTGTGGTTCGGCAGCACCCTGACCGAGCGGACCCGCGCGGCCGACCGTGAGCACAAGCGCCGGATGGCGGACGGCATCCGGCGCATCCTGCTGACCCTCGGCGTCGCCCGGGACGACGAGGTGCTCGCCCGTGCCTGCCACGCCGCGGTCCTCGCCGCCGACGCGCTCTCCCAGGAGGCGTTCCGTCGCGACCCCGAAGGCGACCCGGGCCTCCTCGACGAGGCCAAGCTCATGCTGCGCGGGTATCTGACCGGTGTCACCGCCCGCTGTCCGCGGCTGCCATCCTGACGTGGTGCCGAACCCCGTTCCCGTCACCCCGGACGCTCCCGCCCCCATACGCACCCCTCTCCTCACCCAGCGGTGGCTCGACCTCACCTTCATCCACTGGGCCGTCGAGCCGGACGTCGTGGCCGGGCTGTTGCCGAGGGGGACCGTTCCGGACACGCATGACGGCGTCACGTACGTCGGCCTCGTCGCCTTCCGGATGCATCGGGTCGGCTGGCTGCGGCTGCCAGGGGTGCCGTATCTCGGGACCTTTCCCGAGACCAATGTCCGCCTGTACTCCGTGGACGCGCGCGGGCGGCGCGGCGTCGTGTTCCGGTCGATGGACGCCTCGCGGCTGATCCCGGTCGTGATGGGGCGCGTCGGCTTCCGGCTGCCGTACCTGTGGTCCCGGATGACCGTCCGCTCGGCCGGCGACACCGTCACGTACACAAGCGCCCGTCGCTGGCCGGGCCCGCGCGGTGCTTCCAGCCGGATCACCGTGCGCACCGGTGAACGCATCGAGGAACCCACCGAGTTGGAGCACTTCCTCACCGCTCGCTGGGGTATGCACAACGCCTTCTTCGGCGGGCCCGAGCCGCTGGCGTACCTGCCCAACCACCACCCTCGCTGGCCGCTCCACCGCGCGGAGCTGATCACCTGCGAGGAGGACCTCGTGACGGCGGCCGGGCTGCCCGCACCGAGCGACGTCCCGGTCAGCGTCCTGTACTCCCCCGGTGTCCCGGTCCGCCTCGGCCGCCCGGCGCGCCCTGCGGGCATCCCGACGCCGTGATCCCGTGATCCGTGCCCCGGGGTCCCGGCGTGTGTCGAGATCCGGCGCCCTGCTCCGACGTATCCATGAGGGCTGGGCCGCGTTCCGCGCGGCCGGTCAGCCGGCAGGCGAGCGGAACGGAGATCGATCACGCTGCTGAAGGACAAGGTCGCTGTGGTGTACGGCGCGGGCGATTCCGTCGGCGGGGCGGCGGCGCGTGCCTTCGCGGGTGAGGGGGCGCGGGTCTTCCTGGCCGGGCGCACCGAGGCGCCGCTCGACAAGCTGGCCGAGGGCATCCGTGCCGCGGGCGGCGCGGCCGAGACCGCCGTGGTGGACGCGCTGGACGAGACGGCGGTGAACGCCTTCGTCGACGACGTCGCCGCACGGGCGGGGCGCATCGACGTCTCCTTCAACGCCATCGGATACGGAGATGTCCAGAAGCCGCTGATGGAGATCTCGGTCGCGGACTTCCTGCAGCCCATCGCGACGGCGATGCGCTCCCAGTTCCTGACGACCCGGGCGGCGGCCCGGCACATGACCGCGCGCGGCACGGGAGTGATCCTGGCCTTCGGCGGTGGTGGACCGCAGACGCTGCCCGGCCTCGGCGGCTTCAAGGTCGCGCTGGACGCGCTGGAGGGGCTGCGCCGCCAGTGGGCCGTCGAGCTGGGCCCGCACGGCATCCGCGTGGTGACCCTGAAGTCCGGCGGTGTCCCGGAATCCCTCCCGGACGGGTTCCCCGGCCGGGAGGCGATCAGCGACAGCCTCGTCGGGGCGACCCAGCTCGGGCGTGCGGCGACCCTCGCGGACGTCGGCGATGTCGCCGCCTTCGTCGCCTCCGACCAGGCCCGCACGCTCACCGCGACCGACGTGAACATCTCCTGCGGCGCCATCGTGGACTAGGGCCTGTCGTCCGGAGAAGGGGCCCGACCGGTGAACCGGTCCGGGCCCCGATGGAACGTCCGGATATCAGGCGCCGCTACGGCGCCTCGTGCGCATGAGCAGCAGGAAGCCGGCCATGAGGAGCACGGCGCCGGCGGCGGCCGGCCACAGCGTGGTACCCGTCTCGGCGAGGTCTCCCCCGACCGCCTGCGGCTGCGTACCCGAACCGCCGCCGGACTCCTCGCCGACCGCCGCGGGCTGGGTCTGCGCGGGACTGCTCCCCGCGTCAGCGCCGTCGTCCTGCGAGCCGTCCTGTGGTTGCGCGTCGGCGTCCGCGGTGGCCGACGGGGTTCCGTCGGCCTTGGGCGCCACGGTGCTCGACAGGGTGGGCTCGTCGTCCTTCGCCGGCTCGGGCGCGTCGGGCTCGGGGGCCTCGGCCTTGGGATCGTCGGCCGCGGGCGCCTCAGTGGCGGGCTCGTCGGTCGCGGGCTGTTCGGTCGCCGGGGCCTCGGTCGGCTTGTCGCCCCCGTCGCCCGGCTCCGGCTCGTCGTTGCCGCCCGGCGGCGCAGTCGTGGGAGCCTCGGTCGGCTGCTGGGTCGGCTCCTCCTGGCCCGGGTCGTCGCCGTCGTCGGCTCCGGCGCCGCACTTGCGGCCCTGGTTGATGCAGTCGACCATCTGCCCCATCAGGTCCTCGTCGAAGACGTTGATGAAGTCGCCGTGGTCGGTGACCGGCTTGTGCAGCTGCTCGGGGAAGGAGTCCACCGCGAACAGCGGGGTCGTCTTCCCGCCGTCCTGGAGGCTGGGCGCGTCGACGTCGTACACGATCCGCTGCACCAGCTGCGGAATGGCCTTGAAGCCGTTCGCGCAGCTGCCGTCGGCGGCCGCGAACGCCACGTGCGCGCGGTGGTTGGCGCTGTCGATGTTCTGACCGTCCCAGCAGTTCTGGAACTTGAAGGTGCGCACCACGTCGCTGCCCTGCGGGCACAGCGGGTACTTGTCCTTCAGCTGCCGGTCCTCGAAGCCGGTGCAGCTCCACGAGGCGTTGGCGTTGGCGTTGCCGTTGACGAACGCCTTGGCGTCACCGGTGATGATGCGCAGCAGGCGCGGCATCTCGGTGACCTTGCCGCGCGGGTTGCCCACGAAGTTCAGGGTCACCTCCTTGGGGGTGACGATCTCACCGGCGTTGCCCTCGATGCCGCCGCCGGGCGAGTTGGCGTCCTGCTCCTGGGCGCCGTTCTGGAGACGGATCACGGGCCAGTAGTACGTGGACTTGTCGCCCTGGTCGACGCAGCTCGTCTCGGCGTTCGCCAGGTCCTCGTCGCTCGCGAAGGCGTCGTTGGACTGGTTGCCGATGTAGTCGTGGAAGTGGTGGGCGCCGTTGGAGACACCGGGGGCGACGATGACGTTGTCGGAGTTGAACAGGCCGTTCTCGTTCACGCCGCAGCTGGTGGCGAAGGTGCCCCGGGAGGCACCCTTCTGGAGCGCCGGGCTGGACACGTTCGGCTGTACGGCGGTGATGTCGACGTAGTCCGCGGCGACCGGGCCATTGCCCGCCTGCCCGCCGTTGCCGGGCTGTCCGCCGTTGCCGGGCTCCTGGTCGCCCTGGTCCGCGCCGTCCTGGTTGTCGCCGCCCCCGTCCTGGGCATCGCCGTTCCCGTCGTCACCGGTGCCGTTGTCGGCGGCACGCAGGGTGCACGGGGCGAGGGACTCCAGGCCCTGGGGCCGGTCTCCCGTGCGGTCGACCGCGATGGCGATCCGCTCGATCGTCGCGGCCCGCTTCTCCTTCAGCGGATTCATGATCGCGCTGTCGGCGAAGCCGGCGTCCTGCTGGATGGCCCGGGCCGACTCCTGCAGCCGCTGGTAGGCGTCGGCTATCTGCTGGTCCAGGAGCGCCAGTTCCTTGGCGACGTCCTCCTTCGCCGCGTCCGGCACGGCCGCCAGTTCGCTGCCGACGTCCGGGCAGTCGATCGTGCCGGCCGGCGAGGACAGTGTGCGGGCAGGGTCCGTCGCGCCGTCTTCGGTCGCCGAGGCATAGACGTTGGCCGCGACCAGGCCGCCGCCGCCCAACATCAGCGCGACCGCTGCAAAGGTCGCGCGCCGTGCGCCCGTGGGGCGTCTTCGCGTGCTGCGTCCCAAGGAAGTACTCCTACGCCTCGTGGTCGGTCAGGGCATGAAAATCCCCTGGCCCTATACGGAGACGGGCCGCGTCGTGTTCAAACACCTCACGGATTCACAGAAATTTCTCACAGGGAGGGTAAACACCCTGGTTGATGCGGGGTGTTGTGGTCCGGGTCAGTCCATCAGGCCGGCGGCGAGCGTCGCCCCCAGCTCCCAGCAGGCCTCGGTGTCGGTCTTCGCGGGCTCGCCCGTGACGGTCACCGCATGCGCCGCGCGCCGCCAGCCGAGGCCCGTGGTGATCGACTCGATCGCCCTTACCGCCCCGGTGACATCGCTGCCGCCGTGCACGTAGTAGCCGAAGGGCCGGCCTTGTGTCGCGTCCAGGCACGGGTAGTAGACCTGGTCGAAGAAGTGCTTGAGGGCGCCGGAGATGTAGCCGAGGTTCGCCGGAGCGCCGAGGAGGTAACCGTCGGCGGCCAGCACGTCGGAGGCCGTGGCCGACAGGGCCGGCCGCCGCACGACCTCGACGTTCTCGATCTCGGGCGCCGTCGCGCCGGAGACGACGGCTTCGAGCATGGCCTGGCAGTTGGGCGACGGCGTGTGATGGACGATCAGCAAGGTGGGCACATCCGAACCCTGCCGGTGTGCCGCCGCGCGACGCAACCCTGCCGTTCGGGGTGTCGCCCTCGGCCCCGCTGCCGCGCTCAGTACTCGGGGGCGGCTGAGCTGACCCGGGCGACCGCGGCCGACAGATGTTCCTGCAACTCGTCGGAGAGTGCGTCGCCCTTGACCGCGGTGACCAGGTCCCCGGCCAGGGAGTGCAGTTTGGTGTTGGTGTTCTGGGAGGCCGTGACGAGAACCGTCCAGGCCTCCTCGGAGCTCAGGCTGAAGGAGGCCATGAGAATGCCGCGGGCCAGATCGATGGTCGGCCGGGTCTGCATGGCCCGGCGCAGTTGGGCGACCTCGGTCCGCAGGTCGTGATGGGTGTCCTCGGAGGCTTCCGGGTGCTTGGCCGCGTCCTGGGCGTGTCGGTCTGCCATGGCTTCCCCGTCCGGATCCGGGTGGCCGAACAGTGCGTGCGTGCCGGTCAGGGTGAGCAGGCGGTCGACCACCGTACTGGTGGAGTGGACAGCGACCGTCTTGGACTGCTCCAGGGCTTGATGGCGCAGGTAGAGCAGGATGCTGAGGGCGGAACAGTCACAGAAGGAGACGCCCTCCAGATCCAGGTCGATTCCACGGACCGAGCGGCTCAGTGCCGCGCGCAGAACGCTCCGAAACCGCTCACTGGCGTCGAGGTCGAGTTCACCGGAGACCTCCACCACGACCCTGTCGCCGTCCGGGCGGACGGAGGTGACCAGCGTCCACAGCGGGCTCGCTCCTGGTGCGCCTTCGGCGTTCGCACGATCGGCAGAGCCCCCGTTCGGAGGCTGTGCAGAGGACGCGAACTCCGGCATGACCGCCTCTCCCTAAGATGCGCTCCCTCGTCTTGGGTACCAGAGTGAACCCGAACCGCCGAACACGTCAACAGATACATGAAATGCCGTGCGTGTTTTTGTATACGTGAACGCTCAGTCGTAGGCTTGGTCCATGGACGGAGTGCCTGAGCCACACACCGGATGGACGTTCGTGACCAACCATGCCCGCGTTCTCGCGGCCATCGCCGACAACCCGAACGTGCGTATCAGGAACATCGCCGCGCACTGTCGGCTCACGGAGCGCGCCGTCCAGAAGATCATTTCCGATCTGGAGCGGGACGGCTACCTGTCGCACACTCGCGAGGGGCGCACCAACACCTACCGGATCGACCCCGCCAGGGTGCTGCGTCACCCCGCGGAAGCCGGACTGACGGTGGCCGAACTGCTCTCCCTGCTCGTGCAGGCCGAGGCCGACCGCACCACCGCCCCGGAGCACCTCAGGGCGGCACGGCCACGGATGCCCGTCGACGGTGGATGAGCGGTCGCCGGACCCGGTGTGAACCGCCACCGAGAACCCGGTGTGAACCGTCACCGGACCCGGCCGGGGAAGCGCCGTGACTCGGGCTCAGCACAGGACGCGCAGTGCTCCCGGCAGGACTCTCGCCGTGACCGGGAGGGTCGCCTCGACCTCGCCGTCCGCGCCGTAGGGCACCTCGCGGTCGGCCGCGATGCGGATCTCCTTGCCGCGCAGGATCCGCACCTGGGGGCGGTGGACGTGGGCGCCCGTCCTGAGGTCGTTCATCAGGGCGAAGAACAGCCGGCGCGGCGCCTCTCGGATCATCACGACGTCGAGCAGGCCGTCGTCCACGCGGGCGTCGGGGGCGATGTGGCGACCGGAACCGTAGTAGCCGGAGTTGGCGGCCACGACCGTGTACCCGGTGTGCAGGTGTTCCTGGCCGTCGACGGTGACCCGGTAGCGCGCGGCGCGCCAGGTGGTGACGGCGCGCAGTCCGCCCGCGTAGTAGGAGGCCGCGCCGCGCAGCAGTGTGGCGTTGTTGGCGTGGCGGTTGGCCAGTGCGTCGACACCGGCGTACACACTGCCGAGGACCACCGTGCGGTGATGGACGGCCGATTCGACTTCGATGGTGTCGACCCTGCGGGGCTCGTGGTGGAGCAGTACCCGGGCGAGTGCGGCCGGGTCGGTGGGCAGGTTCAGTGCTCTGGCGAAGTCGTTGCCCCGGCCGGCCGGCACGAGGCCGAGCAGGGCGTCCGTGCCGCTGAGGGCGCCGCCGATGCCGCCGGCGATTCCGTCCCCGCCGACGGCGAGCACCACGCGGCCCCGCTCTGCGGCGTCCCGGGCGAGTTCCCGGGCGTGTTCCAGGCTGCGGCTGTACTCGGTCTCCAGGTCGGCCCCGGCCTCCCGCAGCGGCCGGGCCACGTTCAGCAGTGCGGCAGCTGAGGCGGATCCCCCCGCCGTGGGGTTGACGATGGCGGTGAACTGTCGCATCGATGTGCCTTTCGGGCCGACGGGAGGGCGCGCTGCCGGAGGCGGGCGGGGGGTTGGGGGTGAGGGTGGGCCGGTGGAGGGGTGGCCGGCGGTCGGGCCGGCTGAGGCGTGGGCTCAGTCGAGGGGGACGAGGACACCGGGGTTGAGCAGGCCCGCCGGGTCCAGTCGTCGCTTCACCGCACGCAGCGCGTCGATTCCGAGGAGGCCCGCCTCGCGGACGTACCAGTCCCGGTGGTCGGTGCCCACTCCGTGGTGGTGGGTGATGGTGCCGCCCGCGCCGAGGATCGCCTCGTTGGCGGCGTGCTTGGCCCTCTCCCAGTGCGCCACCGGGTCGTCGCCCTGGGCCGAGACGACGGTGAAGTACAGCGAGGCTCCGTTCTCGTAGACGTGGGAGATGTGGCACATGATCAGGGGCGGGGTGCCGGCCTCGGTGAGTGCGGTGGTGAGGGCGTCGCGGACGCAGGCGTACAGTCCGGGGACCCGGGACCAGAACGTCGCCGTCTCCAGTGTCTCGGCGAACGCCCCCGCGTCCAGCAGGGCGTCCCGGAGGTAGGGGGCCGAGTAGCGGCCGTGCGCCCAGCGCTGTCCGGGTTCCTCGCCCAGCGGGGTTCCGCCGCACTCGCGCAGGACGGCCGCGGCCCGCTCCCTGCGGTACGAGGTGTCCTCGTCCGTGCCCTCGTAGCCGGTGATCGCCATGCATCCGGCCGCGGACCGCTGCCCGGCGTCGGCGGCGCCGATCGCGTCGGGCTGGGCGAGGCCGATCAGGGTCTCGGTCTCGTCGGACAGCCGCAGCACCGTGGGGCGCGGGCCGTCCTGGGCGAGGCGGCGCAGCGCCGCGGCACCCTCCTCGAAGGAGGCGAAGCGCCAGCCCTCGTACACACGGGCCTGGGGGACGGGCCGGATCCGGACCGTGACGGATGTGATGACGCCGAACGCCCCCTCCGAGCCGAGCAGGAGCTGGCGCAGGTCGGGTCCGGCTGCCGAGCGCGGTGCGCGGCCCGTGTCGATGGTGCCCTCGGGGGTGGCGAGGGTCAGGCCGAGCACCATCTCGTCGAAGCGGCCGTAGCCGGCGGATGCCTGGCCGCTGGAGCGGGTGGCGGCGAATCCGCCGATGGTGGCCCACTCGTAGGACTGGGGGAAGTGGCCGAGGGTGAAGCCCTGTTCGGCCAGCAGCGCCTCGGCCTCGGGGGCGCGCAGCCCCGGCGCCAGGGTGGCGGTGCGCGAGACCGGGTCGAGGGCGAGCAACTGGTTCATGCGCCGCAGGTCCAGCGCGACGAAGCGACTCGGCCGGCCGGGGGCGAGACCGCCGACGACGGAGGTGCCACCGCCGAACGGGACCACCGGCAGGCCGTGTTCGACGCAGACACGCAGCACGGCGAGTACCTCGTCGTGGTCGGCGGGGAGCACGACGGCCGCGGGGACGTCGTCGACTTCGCCCTCACGGATGCGCAGCAGGTCGGGGGTGGACTTGCCGCGCGTGTGGCGGATGCGGGTCTCCGCGTCGGTGCGGACGTGCTCCGCACCGCCGACCGCGGCGAACAGGGCCTGGCGTACGGCGGGTTCGAGCCGCGGCTCGGGTACGGCGATGTCCTCCAGGGCGACCGGCCCGGCGGTGCGCGGCTTGACGCCGAGCAGGTCGCGCAGCAGCCCGGTCACGGTCTCGGGCAGCGGCGCCGCCTTGGCCGGGTCGCCCCAGCCGCTCCACAGCATGTCCATGGCTGTTGTCCTCACCGGTCGATTCGAGCGATGCCGTGTCCCGGACGGCCTCGCAGGCGTTACACTGTGACACATGACGCCTATTCGTCACAACCACTCGGACGGCGACGCGGTGCTCGACGCGGTGCGCGACTGCGTCCTGGCCGTCGGAGTACGCCGTACGACGCTGACCGACGTGGCCCGCCGCGCCGGTGTCTCCCGGATGACGCTCTACCGACGGTGGCCCGACGTGCGCTCCCTGGTGGGGGACCTGATGACCCGGGAGTGGGTCGCCGTCGCCACCGGGGCCATGCCCGAGCGGCGGCCCGGGGCGAACGCGCGCGGCCTGATCGTCGAGGGTCTGGTGGCCGGAGTGGAGGCATTCGGGGCCCACCCGCTCTTCCGGAAGATCGTCGACGTCGACCCGGAGCTGCTGCTCCCCTACGTCCTCGACCGCCGCGGCGCGAGCCAGGAGGCGCTCATCGCGCTGCTGGCCGATGCCGTGCGCGAAGGCCACGCCGACGGGTCGGTGCGCGCCGGTCACGTCGAACGGCAGGCGCGGGCCCTGCTGCTGATCGTCCAGTCCTTCACCCTGTCCCTGCGGACCATGACCGACGAGGACGACGCCGACCTGAGCAGCGAGGCCTTCCTGGCGGAACTGCGCAGCATCCTGGAAAGGACCCTCACGCCATGAGTCCCGCCACTCCTCCGCCTCCCGCCCCTGTTCCCGGATCCGCCGCCGGATCGGTTCCCGGGCCGGTGCCCGGTTCGTCGCTGTCCGCCGCCCGGCGCTCGCGCGAACTCGCCGAGACCGTGGGCGGTCCCGTCGTGGACGTCCTGGTCGTCGGGCTGGGCGCGACGGGCGCCGGGGCCGCCCTGGACGCCGCGGCCCGCGGTCTGACGGTGGCCGCCGTCGACGCCCACGACCTGGCCTTCGGCACCTCCCGCTTCAGCAGCAAGCTGATCCACGGCGGGCTGCGCTATCTCGCCTCGGCCCAGCTCGACGTGGCCCACGAGAGCGCGGTCGAGCGCGGCGTGCTGATGGAGCGCACGGCACCGCACCTGGTGCGGGCCCAGCCCTTCGTCCTGCCCCTGACGCCCCTGGTCTCCCGCGGTCAGTCCGCCTTGGCCTGGGCCGGATTCCGGGCCGGCGACGGCCTGCGCCTGGCGGCCCGCACCGCCCGCGCCACCCTGCCCGCCCCGCGCCGCCTCTCCGCGGTGGAGACCCGGCACCTCGCCCCCGCCCTGCGCACCCACGGACTGCGCGGCGGCCTGCTGTCGTGGGACGGGCGGCTCACGGACGACGCCCGCCTGGTGACCGCGATCGCCCGCACCGCGGCCGCGCACGGCGCACGGATCCTGACCCGGGTCAGGGCACTGCGACTCACCGCGTCCGGCGCCCGGATACGCGACGAACTCACCGGCGAGGAGGGCGAGATCAGGGCCCGCGTCGTGATCAACGCGTCCGGCGTCTGGGCGGGCGACCTGGTGGACGGCATCCGGATCCGCCCGTCCCGCGGCACCCACCTCGTCCTGCGCTCCGACCGTCTCGGCCCCCTGCCCGCGGGGCTGCACGTGCCGGTCCCCGGCGAGACCAACCGCTTCGTCCTCGTGCTGCCCCAGGGCGACGGCCGGGTCTACGTCGGGCTCACCGACGAGCCCGTCGAGGGTGACATCCCCGATGTTCCCGACGTACCCGAGACGGACATCGGCTTCCTCCTCGACGTCCTCGGCTCGGTCCTGGACGCGCCCGTCCAACGCACCGACGTCGTAGGCGCGTTCGCCGGCCTGCGCCCGTTGCTCGACACCAGGTCAGCAGGGTCCGGCGAGGCCGGTCGGACCTCCGACATCTCCCGGCGGCACGCGGTCCTCACCTCGTCCGAGGGCGTGATCACGGTGGTCGGCGGCAAGCTCACCACCTACCGGCGCATGGCCGAGGACGCCGTCGACGCGGCCGTCGCCACGCGCCGGGTCACCGCCGGCCCCTCCCCCACCGCCGCCCTCCCCCTCGTCGGCGCCGCGTCACCCGGCACCCTCGGCTCCCTCCGGGCCCCGCGCCGCCTCGTCCAGCGCTACGGCACGGAAGCACCGGCCGTCCAGGCGCTCGCCGCGCGCGATCCCCGGTCGGCCGAACCCGTGCTGCCGGGGCATCCCGTCACCGGCGCCGAACTGCTGTGGGCCGTACGCCACGAAGGCGCCCTGGACGAGGCCGACCTGCTGGACCGGCGGACCCGTATCGGGCTGGTGCCCGCCGATCGCGCGGCAGCGCTGGACGCCGTGCACGACGTGCTGGGCGAGGTGTCGGCGCAGATGGGTGAGAGGTAGGCGCAGGAGCGGGTCGCGGGGTGTGTCAGGCGTCGCCGCCGCGCCGGATGCGCCACACGTTGTCGTCCCGGAAGCCCTCCACACCCTCGGGTGACACGCTCACGCTGCGCACCGTCTCCAGCGTCTCCACGGTCCAGTCGGCCTTGGGCAGCGCGAGTTCGTCCAGGACGCTGTCCAGCGTCGGGAACTCCGCCGCGAAGGGCGGCTCGCTCTGCCAGGACGGCCAACCGGCGTGCATGACGATCAACAGCGTGCCGCCGGCCGCGACGGCCTCGGCGGCCTGGCGCAGGATCCGCCGCTGGTCGAGTGCCACCGGCGACTGCAGGAACTGGACGTTGACGAGGTCGAACGACCCCTCGGGGAACGTCTCTCCCAGCACGTGCCGTTCCCAGGCCGTACGGTCGCTCAGGCCCGCCTCGGCGGCATGCCCGGCGGCACGCTCCAGCGCCGTGTGCGAGATGTCGACGCCGGTGACCCGCCAGCCGCGTGCGGCGAGCCACACCACGTCGCCTCCTTCACCGCACCCGAGGTCGAGTGCGGTGCCCGGCGCGAGCTCGGCGGCCTCGCGGACGAGGAGCGCGTTGGGGCGACCGCTCCACAGACGGTCGCCGTCCCGGTAGCGGCCCTCCCAGAACTCGGCGGCCTTCAGAGCGGGGGTCTCGGTCATGGCATCTCCCGGTGCGCAGGTGTGGTCGCGTTCACACTGAAGAAGCCTGCGGGACGCCCCGAGGAGTGACAAACGACCTTGCCGGTTCGGCAAACCCGCCGGGCGGCCGGGACCACAGGACTACGACCTTGGTGCCGTACCTCCTGGACCCGCGGCCCGATTCGCCGGACCCGTCGCCCCGCCTAGCGTCGAACCATGCGTATAGGACTGCTTGGCACCGGCAACGTCGCACGAGCACTCGCCCAGGGCTGGCGAGCCGCAGGGCACGACACCCTGCTCGGTTCCCGTGAACCGAAGGAACGGACGGATCTCGGCCTCCCCGTGGCGGACTTGAGCGGGGCGACGGCACACGCGGAGGTGCTCGTGAACGCGACCCCGGGGAACGTGTCCGTGGAACTGCTGCGCTCCATCGGGGCACCAGCCCTGGCCGGCAAGGTGCTCATCGACGTCGGAGTCGGCCTCACCGATGACTACACCGAGCTCTCGCACCCCAACAGCAGCCTGGGAGAACAGATCCAGGAGGCCTTCCCCCTGACCCCCGTCGTCAAGACGCTGTGCACGATGGACTCGACGGCGATGACCGCCCCCGACGGTCTGGAAGGTCCGAGCACCGTCTTCCTCTCGGGCGACGACGCCGAGGCCAAGCGCACCACCGGCCGGCTGCTCACCGACCTGGGCTGGCCCCCGTCGTCGCAGCTGGACATCGGGGGCATCACCACCGCGCGCGGGCAGGAGCACTTCGCTCTGCTCTTCATGGGGATCGCCGGCGGCCTGGGCGCCCACACGTTCAACATCAAGGTGGTCCCCCGCGCCGCCGCATAGGTCACTCCTCCGGCGCCTCCAGCCAGAATCCGGAGCGGGTCCTCCAGAGGTCGAGAAGTGCCGTGTCGCCCTTGGTCTCGATGCCGGGCGCGGGCCGCTGGTAGAAGTACAGGAGGAGGTCGGTCACCGGGCCGCGTGCCGTCCCGGTGGCCCCGTCGGACCCCGGGCGCCAGACGGGCCGTTCGCCGGTGAGGTCGACGACCCACTCCCCGGCGTCCGTTGCGTCGAAGTAGAGGGTGCGGTCGGGGCCGAGCAGGTCGGGCAGGTCCGTGCCGGGCTCGAAGGCCTCGGGGAAGGTGGAGTACTCCAGCCACTCCTCCACCGCGTCGACGGCGAGGTCCTTGTCGAGAGCGAACCCGGCTCCGGCGGCCCGCGCCGCGTCGGCCCGGTGCACGACCGTCTCGTAGGTCATGCGCCGCGCCCAGAACACCACCGGCGCCGAACCGTCCGCGGAGGGGTTCCACGCCAGGGCGTCGGGTCCCGCGGCGCGGAGGGCGGCACCGAGCCGTGCCGCACCCTCGGTGAGCCACGGGATCAGGACGGTCGCGTCCTCGTGGGTGTAGGCGGAGAGGTCGTTGACCCCGTCGTCGGGGAGCGGGCCGGTGGCGCCGGTGCGCACGATCTCCTCCGCCCACCGGTGGTCGCCGCCCACATGCCGCAGCAGCTGGCCGAGGTTCCAGCCGGGGCAGGAGAGCACCGGGGCGGTCATGTCCGCGCCGCGCACGTGGGAGATCAGCCGCTCGGTCTGGGAGACGATCTCGTCGCAGTAGCGGTCGAAGCTCAGCGAGGTCATCGCCTCATGATGCCGCAGGCCCAAATCCGTTCGGCCGGTGGTCCGGGCTCCGCCTTGCCGGTGGGCTCGGATACTGTATGCCGCCTGAAACGGGATCCGCAGGCGGGATCGGGTGGGGAGAGAGCACGATGCTGGTGGGGGCAAGACAGGCACATCGTCGTCGGCTGGCCCAGGTGGCCTTGCTGGCCGGGGTGCTGACGGGCTGCTCGGGTGCGGCCGAGGACGACACGAAGACATCGGCGAGCGCTACGGCGTCGGCCGAGGCGGCGAGTGACAGCGATACGGCGGTGAGGAGCGGGGGCACCATCGGCGCGGCCGGATCGGCCTGCGAGCTCCCGGTCACCTTCGACATCGCCCAGTACTGGGAGGCGGAGGCCGTCGACGCCGGGACGGAGAAGGACGAGTCGGCCGGCGGCGGTGACGGCTCCGCCGACGCCGAGGACGACGAGCTGGCCCAGGAGATCGCCGACGCCCTCATGCACCAGGGCCCGGTCACGGCGGCCTGCGAGGTCGACGCCAAGCCGGCGGGGAACATCGGCTTCCTGCGCATCTGGACGGGCGAACCGGGTGCCGACGACGCGCGCACCGTACTGGAGGCCTTCCTGGCGGACGAAAACGGCGTGAGCAAGGCGAAGTACAGCGAGTTCGAGGCGGGCGGCCTCGCCGGGGCCGAGGTCGAGTACCTCGTCACGAGCGAACTCCTGGAGGAGACGAAGGAGGAGACCGCCCTGGCGGTCTCCACCGAGGAGGGTCCGGTCGTCATACACCTCGGCGGGATGGACACCGACGAGCACCGGGCGATGCTGCCGGCGTACGAACTGGCCAAGAAGACCCTGCGGGTCGGCTGAGCGGCGGGTGTGTCCGGCGCGGGGCGGTATGAGCGCCGCGCCGGACACCGTTCGGGGCCGGTGCGGGGCCGATCAGGATGCCGTGCAGGAGCCGATCGCCGGGGCCGTGCTGGTGCCGTTCTTCATGACCGTGAAGCCGAAACTCGTCGACGCTCCGGCGGCCAGGCTGCCGTTGCCGTTCGGCCTCATCGTCATGACGTTGCCGCTGCTGTCCCAGCTGGGGGTGCCGTTCCAGGTCGCGGAGACCTTCTGCGGGGCCGTCACCGTGACGGTCGCGGTCCAGTTGCCGATCGCCGAACTCCCCGCGGTGATGGTGACCTTGCCGTTGAAGCGGTCACTCCACTCCTCGGCCTTGCTGTAGGTCGCCGTACAGGCGGCGCCGGGTGTGCCGCCACCGGATGAGGAGCCGCCGAGTGCGGTCAGGACCGCGTTGCAGGCCGGCTTCTTGTTGTCGTTGCCGTCGAACAGCAGGGGTGTTCCGCTCGCGCGCCAGGAGTACTTGTCGGTGACGCCCCAGACGGTGATGCCGGTGCAGCGTGAGACCGCCAGGCAGGCAGATCGGCGATGAACAACCACATCACCCAGGTCGTGCAGCACTACAAGGGCAAGATCCATTCCTGGGACGTCGTCAACGAGGCTAGGTCGGCGGCCCCGAGTCCGGCGACCCAGCTGGGCAGCCGGGAGTGCCAGACCAGGGTGTGCCCGCGGACCTTCATGCCCCTGCTCTGGGCGTGGTTCACGACCTGGTCGGCGGAGCCGAAGGTGAAGGCTGCGCGGGTGCGCTCGGTGGCGTCCCACTTCATCTCGTTCTCCGGCTCACCGAGTTGAACTCGGTGTTGAGCGTCGAGACGTACGGGGCTTCGCCCAGGTGGTTCGCCGCGACCGCGGCGCCGAAGTAGCGGCCCTTCTCGGCGGCCGCCGCGCCGAGGGTGCTCGCGGCCTGGGCGGTGCCCGCGAGGGCGGTGACAGCGGCCGTGGCGAGCAGGCCCGCCATGCCGAGGGTCAGTGCGGTGCGGGTGCGTGAGCGCCGGGGCCGGGGCCGCCGGCGCTCGGGAGGCGGGTCGATGGAAGTGGGGGGTCACCATCTCGTGAGCCTGCCGAAAGTTTCGGAGTGATTTCCGAATTTCGCGGCAGACCCTAGGAGCACCGCCCTCCGCCGTCAACAGCAGTCACAGAGGAACCGGTCGAGTGCCGCCGTCAGTTCGGCCGGCTTCTCCACCGGCAGTTCGTGACCGGCGTCCAGGACACGGATCAACGCGTCCGGGTACGCCTTGGCCATCCGCAGCATCTGGGCGAGGGGCAGCTGGATGTCGTGGTAGCCGTGCACCATCAGGGTGGGCGTCCGTATCTCGCCGGCCCTGTCCAGCACGTCGAAGGCGCGCATGGCGCCGTAGAGCGTCATGACGACCTCGCGGGGAGTGTCGGCGGAGGCACGGATGTACTCGCGGATCTCCTCGCGCGGGTAGCCGGGGGCGAAGGCGCGCTGGATGTTGGCGGCGACGAACAGCTTGAAGGGGGCGAGGGTCGAGGCGGCCATCAGCAGGGCGCGACCCCGGCTGTAGGCCATCCTGCCGATGGAGTTCACCAGCACCATGCGCTCGACGCGTTCCGGGTGCGCGAGGGTGATGGTCTGGGCGATCATCCCGCCCATGGAGTGGCCGATGATCACGAACCGCTCGATCCCGAGGTGATCGAGGAGGGCGAGGACGTCCTGGGCCAGATCGTCGACCCGGCGTGCTCCCGCCCCGCTGCTCTCCCCGTGGCCGCGCAGATCCAGCCGGACGACGCGCCGCTTCTCGGCGAAGTGGGCCACCTGGTGGTCCCAGCGGTGCCGGTTCGCCGTCCAGCCGTGGACGAACACCAGGGGCACACCCCCGCCGTCGCGGGGGCCCTCGTCGTCGTACGTCAGCGTCGCGGCGTCGACTGCGAGCTGCGGCATGGGTGGCCTCCTGGAGTGCGATCTCTGGTTACTGCCCGGTACGGTAACCGGCCGCGCGGGGTGCCGTCACCGGCGTTCCCCCAGGAAGCCGAGGATGTGCCCGAACACGTCGAGGGCCGCTCCCCTGCCCAGGAACGTGTCCAGGTGGCCGTAGCCGGGGATCTCGGTGTACGTGACGTCCAGTTGTGGTTGGCGGTGGGCGAGGACGTCGCGGCAGAGCCGCTGGGAGTCGAGCCACAGGCCGTTCTCGCTGCCGGCCAGGAGCAGGACGGGGGCGTCGATGCGGGCCGCCGCGTCCAGGGCGTTCTGCGGGAGGGTCCGGTAGCGGTGGTCGGTGTCGTGCCAGCGGACGACGGTGCGGGCCAGTTCGATGCGGCGCAGGTGCGGCAGGATCCACAGCGGGGCGGGGCCGAGGAGTTCGGCGAGCCGGTCGTGTGTCGTCTCGGTCAGATGCTCGTGGACGAAGAGCGAGGCGCCGGTACCCCAGGCCGAGTTGTGCAGGATCTGGCAGGTGGGGTCCGGGCAGGTGGCCTTGCGGGAGGCCAGGGCGAACAGCGGGGTGTACTTCGACCAGAGGCCGACCTTGCGGAAGTCGACGGGGATGTGGTCGATACGGGACTTCAGCAGTTCGCCGGCCAGGGACATCCGCAGGGAGGTGCGCCCCGCGAGCTTCGGGGTGAGGAACACCCCCTGGGACACCACACCCGCGAGGCCGGGCACCAGGCCGGCCGTCATGCTCAGGGAGAGGGTGAGGGAGCCGATGCAGTGGGCGACGGCGAAGAGCGGCCGGTCGCCGATGCGGGTGCGGATGTGGGCGACGGCCTCCGGGATGTCGTAGAGGGCGACGTCGTCGTAGGTGTAGCGGCGGCCCGTCTCGTTGTACGGCAGGCGGCAGCTGCCCCGCCAGTCGAGGAGCCAGGGCTCGTAGCCCTCGTCCAGGAGGGAGTCGACCAGGTTGCGGGTCTCGGGCAGCAGGAACATGTCGGCCGAGGCGGTGTGTCCGTGCAGGAGCAGGACGGCGGGGCGGTCGTGGGCGGGGGCGCGGTCGCCGGTGTCGATGCGGGTCAGGCCGAGGCGTACGCCGTCGGTGGTGCGGAACGGGATCTCCTCGACCCTCGCGGGGTCGAGGCGGTGGCGGAGGGGGCGCGGGGTCGGGGTGGTTCTGACCTTGCGCAGTGCCGGCCGGGGGGTTCTGGTGTTCGTCGTCCGGAAGATCATCGGTGCTGCTCCGTGGGGGTCTGGGTGCGGCGCAGGTCGAGCAGGTCCGCGGCGGCGCGGGCGAAGGGTCCGAGCAGGCCGCGACCCATCTCCAGGCCGAACCAGGCGAGCCAGGTCAGCTTGGCGGCGCGCTTCTCCTGGCTGGTCAGGCGCGGGTCGACCTTGATGCCGTCGATCTGGTCGCGTACGTAGGAATCCGCGGGGACGACGACCTCGCCCGCCAGGCTCGCCGGTCCGCCCTCGCGGCCGAGCTCCACGGTGAGGGCGCGGGTCTGCCGCCAGACGTCGCGGCGGGCACGGGCGTACTTGTGGCCCTCCAGCCACCAGCGGCCGCCTTCGGTGTCCGTCAACTCCAGCCGGTAGCGCAGCAGTTGGTGGCGCAGGCCGTGCCGGTGCGGGATGCCCTCCTCGGGGCGGATCCAGATGTCACCGCGTGCCACGGTAAGCGGCTCGGGGTGCAGGGCCGGGCAGGTGACCTCGCCGCGGACGTCGACGCGGCGTTCCGTCACCAGCTGGTGCATGCTCGCGATGGAGAGGGTGAGGGACATGGCGCAGGGTGTGTCGGGGGTGGCTCCGACGGGACCGACGCTGCCCTCGGTGGTCTCGGAGAACCACAGGTAGGGCTGGTCGTCCTGCTGCGGGAGGCGGGCGAGGCCGTCGCGGGCGAGGCGTTCGAAGGTCCGCAGCTGGGCCCGGGCGTCGTAGCGGGCGGCGGGCGGCAGGCCGAGGGCGTCGACGAGTGCGGTGGTGCGGTCGGCCGTGGCGGCCGGGCCCTTCAGGGTCGCCTCGCACAGTTTCAGGGCGGTGGGGCTCTGCAACACGCGGGCGAGGAAGGCCAGTTCGGGGATCGGGTCCGCCTGGAGGCGGGAAAGGGCGTCGGTACGCCACTCGTCCCAGTCGTGGACGCGGACGTGCACGCCGCCGAGGGCCATGTCCCCCACGACGTCGTCGAGCGTGTTGGGAACGCCGGTGAGGTTGTAGTCGAAACCCCAGGCGTCGGGTTCGCAGACGGCGGCGACCGCGACGCGGCTGACCCAGTCGACCGGGGCGGCGTTGAGGTAGCGGAACGCGGGGACGGTGCGGAAGCGGCCGAAGGCCGAGATGAGGCCGCTGCTCAGGTCCTGGGGGTTGTAGGCGCCCGTCCTGGTGTGACCGCCGATGCCGCCCGGCCGCAGGGCGGTCACCACCAGACCGTGGTCGCGGGCGCGGCGCAGGGCGACCTCCGCGGCCCACTTGGTCTGGTCGTAGCCGGCGATCAGCCGGTCGACGTGGGCGAGCGGGTCGTCCTCGCCCATGGAGGGGATGCCGACCTCGTTGAAGACGGCGATGGACGAGATGTGGTGCAGCGGCTTGGGGCGGCCGGTCGCCGCCAGTTCGGCCAGGGTGAGGGCGCCGAGGACGTTGCTGGTGCGCAGGGACTGGTAGCCGCGCAGGAAGTCCACCGCGGCCGCGACCCCGACGACGCTGTCCAGCTCGTGGGCGAGGGTGTTCCAGAGGTCGTCGGACAGGCCCAGGTGGGGGTGGCGGATGTCGCCGGGGAGCACGGTGATGCGGCGGCGGACCTCTGCCGACCAGGGCAACGCGTAGCTCTTGAGCGCTGTGCCGAGCCGGGCCGTGGCCGTCTCCTCGTCGGCGGCGCGGACCAGGCAGTAGACGTGGGCGTCGCTGTGCCGCAGCAGGTCCAGCAGCATGTGGCTGCCGAGGAAGCCGGTGGCGCCGGTCAGCAGGACGCGGCGGGGCGGCAGGGGCTCGGGCGAGGCGACGAAGGGGAGGCGGTCGGCGAGGGCCAGGTCGGCGAGGATCTGGGTGAGGTCCTCGGGGCGGGCGGCTGAATGTGCG
>NZ_LGUR01000235.1 GCF_001270495.1 Streptomyces viridochromogenes | reverse complement strand
ACACAGCACAGCACCAGCACCAGCACCAGCACCAGCACCAGCACCAGCACCAGCACCAGCACCAGCACCAGCACCAGCACCAGCACCAGCACCAGCGTGATCCGGATACCGCGACAGTCCCCACAAACTGCGCAGAAACTCCAGCGCCGGCCCCGGAAGACGCTGCGCCTCGTCCAGCACCAGCACGCGGGGCTGCCGTAGCGCGTTCACCAGCATCAGGTCGGCCTCCCCCGCCCCGCGCGGCAGACGCCTGCCCAGCTCGAGGGCGTCCGCGAGTACCCGGCGCAGCTCGGGAACCGTCGGGTGCACATCGACGTGGACCCGACGGACCCTGCCGGGTGCGGCAGCTGGGACAGGGCGTACTGCAACGCGACGGTCTTCCCCTGTCCGGCGTCGCAGTACAAGCACACCCCCCGACCGCGGCCGCGTGCGCGACCGTCCGCAGCACCGACCGAACGGCAGGTGTGTGCACGCCCTGCGCGCCCGGCACCAGGACCGGGACCTGCGCCAGATGCTTCTGCTCCCGCAGAAAAACCTGCCCACCGGTGCCTTGGCCGGCCACGACGCTGAGGCGGCACGACAGAACCCCCATCATTCACAGGCCCTCACCAAGCACCCCCACCCAGCCACGCCCGCCACACCCCACCCCGGCCCACCTCCCAGCACCTCAGACATCCCACACCCCGACAAACTTGCCCCAACAAACACAAGAACAGAACAAGTCCGGCCGTGAAGACGTCCACGAGCGCCAGTTCGCCCGGCTCAACGGACGGCATCAGAAGGAGGACCGACAGGCCTAACTGGAAATGGCGAAAATGAGCTGCCCGACGTCCCGCGCCTCCGTGTGGCTGTCTGACCCCGGTCCACCGGGGCCAGACAGCTGGGGCCGGGGCCAAATCCCGCGATGGCAGCTTGTTCGCTACCGTTGGTCCGCGTAGGGCATCAGTGATGACGACCCTTGTCGTTGTCGACCGCCCGGAAGCTACCGACCAGTGCGAACGGAACCACCAGCCCATCGAAAACCGGCGTTCCGGAAATTGCGCTGCTGGAATTACCCGGCCCAATAGTCGCAATTGCGGCGCCATTGTCACAGGTAATCCCGGTGAAGAATTCAACGGTCCTGTCACTCTCGTTTCGGACGTTGAAGGTGACCGCCGGACTGCTGATCACAGCAGTGCACACACCCGACTCGGCCGAATACGTCCGCTCATTGACGTAGATCCGCCCGTCATCGCCTCTCCGGCGGTTTCCTTGATCGTCATTCTGGAAGTTGTAGCTCGACTGGTCGTCACCTCCCTGGGGGACAGAGGCAACAGCCTCCTGTACCGACGGAGCGGACTCCGAAGCAGAACTCGAAGCCGAGGCGTAGTTCACACTGGTTGCGGCAACGACCGTGACGCCCACCGACAAT
Organism: Streptomyces viridochromogenes; assembly: GCF_001270495.1. GTDB lineage: Bacteria > Actinomycetota > Actinomycetes > Streptomycetales > Streptomycetaceae > Streptomyces > Streptomyces viridochromogenes_A. The sequence goes on along the minus strand of NZ_LGUR01000235.1, from coordinate 60,087 downwards.
GCGATCCCGACAACGGTACGCGTACGCACTCTGATTTTCCTTCTCACGGGCATTCTTCTCCATCTCTCAGGGAGGTCAGCCGGGCCGGCCGATATGAATGAACATACTCACGCCCAAATCTGTCGCCACTTCAGAAATGTTTGGCGGGTGACAGCAAGGGGCCGACCGGGCGTTCGAATGCCGGGAATCCGGTTTGTGACGGACCATCAGAAAGGCGCACTCAACGGCGACTTGGCAGCACGGTTGGGCCGACCGGGGGATCGGACTGACACCCCATCACACGTCTGCGCGCGTGTCGGGCATTGACAACCCTCCGCGCGGCGGCTAGTCGCCACCCGGAATCAGGGATTGCCCCTGCTCAGCGCCCTACGACTGGGACTGTAGCGGGTGCGCACGGTGATCGCGGGAACCGGCAGGGCCGCCACACAGATCGGGTCGTGCCCCAAACGGCAACACCACCGGCCCATACGGCCACGACGAGCGGGCGCGAGCATCCAGCCGCCACGGCACCGCATGCTGGGCCGGCGGCGGGGCAAAGCCCGCGAAGGGGGGGCACGACCGGTGCCGGTACGCCGCCGTAGCCCCAGGCCTGGGAATGCACGCCACCGGCCCCGGGCCCGCCCTTCCCGGATTCGGCCACGCGTCCTGCCCCTCGACCGAGAACACACCCCTACCCCACAACTATTCACCGGTCCGGCTGGTCCAGTGCAGGCCGCAACCGGGGAAGGGGGCGTCGTGACGAATCGACCATATATTCGAAGATTCGCATGTGTGCACGGGTGGGGTGACAGGCTCTCAGCTTGTTCTTTATCTACCAGGACCTGCCAGGTCTACAGATGGCCTTGAGGGTCTCGGGGCGTTTGACGGTCTTGCCCACGTCGTAGCGGAGTGCGGGACGGCGGTTCTTGGTCCCGGGCGACCGTCCGGGACCGGCGCCACGAGGTTGGGGAACACGGGCCGGGCAGAGCAGGTGGGCTCGGATGTTCCTGAACCCCGGCGGACCCGGGCCGGGGTGAGACGTTCGGGCCTGGCCGGCTTCTCCCAGGGCGACGGAGGTCAGCGGCCAGCGGCCGGGCGAGCCTGAGCTGGGTGTACGCGACGGCCAGGAGCCAGGTCCAGCGGTCCGCTGCCTCGGGTGTACGCAGTTTCGGGATGGTCCAGCCGAGCGTCTGTTTTCCGAACCTGAAAGTGTGCTCCAGGTCGAATCTCCTCAGAAACCCCTGCCACCAGCGGTCCACGTCCGCCGGGGCGGCTCCGGTCTTCGAGGACCACAGCCATATCAGGGGTGCCTCCCGCCACCTGGAGAGGTGCTCGACTGGAGAGGTGCTCGACTTTGAGGCGGACCAAGGCGCCCTCGACGATGGGGAGTTCACCGTCGTGCTCCAGCCAGGCCCAACGGTGGGTCAGCCGTGGGTGGACCCGGTCTCACGCCTGGGCTTCGGCCTTGCCGTAGTTGGCGGTGTCGGTGGCCGTGGTGATCGCCGGTTCGGGCCAGGTCTCGGGTTTGGTGAAGCGGAACTCCGACCCGTGCTTGGGTGGATGTCCGCCTTGGGGCTGTAGACGCGGGGTGGCTTCGGTAGCCGCATCACCCGGTCGCCGCGGATCCGGCCGACCAGCTCGACCGGGAGATCGCGCAATACCCAGGCCAGACGGGTGACGTCACAACCGGCGTCCACGACGATGGTGATGTCCGGGTCCCCAGCTGTCCACTGACCGGCCGCGATGAGCCTCTCCACCACAGCGCGGAGCTGGGTGGCGGTGACCGCGGTCGCATCGTCCTCGGGTCCGAGCCGGACCACGTCCAAGATCCCCGTCCACGAGGTAGCGCCGGGCTCCAGGACGGCGACGAAGGAGTACGGCCAGCCCGGGATGAACTGGGAGGCGGACTTCGCCCGGCCGTAGACGTAGCAGAACAGCCGCTGGTCCGAGCACGGAGCGTCCGAGCGCAGCCACGGCGACACGTCGACCGCGAGTACCAGGCGTCCACCCTCGAAACGCGGCAGCGGCAACCCGGCCAGCACCGTCCGCAGACGGTCCACGTCAACCCCGCCGCGGTTGAGGGCGCCGTACAACGCGCCGTGCCCACGGCGGTGTTCGGGCACCAACGTCAGATCCACCGGCGACTTCACCGGGCCGTCAGCACACAGCGCCGCGTCCACCCAACTCGACAATTCGTCGCGCCGGGCGGTCAGACATGCGTAGAAGGCGCCCCAGAGGCATGACGCCTCCACGAACGCTTCCCTCCGGACAGCATCAGGCAGCAGACTCACCCTCACGGCCTTCGTCGTGGTCACGTGCACTTTGGTCGGAGAACATGACCAGACGAAGGCCGCCGCCCCCACGTCCGGCGAATCCCCTTGCGAGCGAATCCGTTCGAGACGCCATTCGAGACCGTGGCACCATGTACCGCATGACGACGAACCGAAAGGTCCATGCCGCGTAGACGGCCAGGACAGATCCGTGCCGGCGCCCCCGCCAGCCACCGGACAACGGGTGCAAGGCCAGTCATCGACGGCCTGTCTTCGCGTGCACTGTCCGAGATCATCCGTCTCGAGCACACCCGCAACTATCTGCAGCCAGGCGACGTCAGCGCGGCTGTGGGCCTGTGGAAGGACTACGTCCACCAGCCCGAGCGCGATCTGTGGCACGACTACGAGTGGGGCAATGTGCACTGGTACTGCTGCGGCAACCCTCTCGAAGCCCGAGCCCTCCTCGACACCGTGATGCAGGCTATGTCGCCACGAAGCGCCCGCGAACTTCGAAAGATCGTCAGCCGGTCAGACGCCGTCTGGAACCTTCCGTCCCCGCCCTACGACGCGGACGGAAGATAGAGAACAAGCTCCGTGGCCGCCGCCATACCGACCGTACGCGGCCCCACACCATGGCCGAAGCCCGAGATGGCCCCGGGCTGGGGAAGGGCGGCGCGGCGCGGCCACTGGTGTGCGGGCGGGCTTGACTGGTGGGGCAGACAGCCCGAAAGGCCGGCCGACTCAAGAGCATCGGCCGGCGGGAGTTCCGGTTGGGGCGGTGCTTCAGTGGCGGCTACGCGAGCCAGAGCGAGCTACGCCGATGACGCGCCGGCGATATCTCCACCTTGTCCACGGCATCGAGTGCGAGTTCGTTGGAGCTGGAATTCACCAGCCTCAGGAGAGTCCCTACTTGGGCTCGCAGCCGCTGCCGCGCCCTGCGTTCCTCCACTGCGGACCACTGGGCGACGGAACGGTCCTCCTGGTGTCGAGCAAACGAGTAGACATCCACCGCGCGGCGGACCATGCGAGGTTGGGGCCTTCTGGACTCTCGTGCCGCATCGGCGAAGCAGTGTGCGCTGTACCTGAGGTCGTAGAGAACCACGGAGCGCCAGGGGTTTCCTGATGACCAGTCGTGTGCACTCTGGCTGAGTGAAGCGGGAAGATGGTGGGCGGTGCGTGTCACGGGACTCCGTTCGCAGCAACCGCCAGGTAGCTCCTGGCGGGCTACCTGAAGCCCGTTGGCCCCGTCGAACGTGTGCGTTCCATGCGCGTAACCCTATCTCGCGGATTCTTCGCAGACCGCGGTTACGACTTCGACAAGCACGGGACATGATCCGCAAGCGCACAATCACCCCAAAGATCGCCCGGCGCGGCGGCCCGCACGGCTCCGGCCTGGGCAAGCCGTTCGGTGGTGGAGCGGACCTCTCCTCGACTACAGAAGACCAGCGAGGATCCAGCGTTCTTCGGTCTGCCTGCGATAGTTGAATTGCGACGCGAACTACACGAAAGGGGGCTTTGGGTGGCTGTGTGTACTCAATGCAATGTCGGCGACGTGTCGGCATTCAGGCTGATCAAGGACGGCCGTCGCCTGTGGGTGTGCCACGAATGTGACGCCGTATGGTTCGGCCATGCCCCACCCAAAGGCCCTGCGGAAGGCACGCTCTACCAGTACGTCGAGCCCTACGGAGGCCCGGGTACTCCCGCGGACTGGGAGCAGATAGAGGCCGTCGGCGAGTGACCAAGCGCGACGTGGACGAGCCCGGAGCCTCTACTTCGAGCAGCCAGTGAGCCTTTTCCAACCTCGGACGGTGAGGGCGGGCGTGGTGGCTGGGCGGAATTCCGATGGACATCGCAGCCTGCGTTGACCAGGATGACGGCCGTGCCCAGCGCCATCCACGTAGCCGACTATGACCCGAGCTGGCCACGGCAGGCCGCTACCGCCATCGAGGCTCTCCGAGCAGCGGCGCCTGGGCTGTTCGTGGAGATCGAGCACATCGGCTCGACAGCTGTCCCGGGACTGGCGGCCAAGCCCGTCAACGACCTGATGGCCGCAGTCCACGACCTCACGCATGCTGCACCCCACCAGGCGGCGCTCGCCGACCTCGGCTTCCACCCGCACGACAACGGGATGACTGACCGGCTGCTGTACGTCCGCGCAGATAACGGGGCCCGCAGCCATATCCTGCACGTGGTGACCCTGGAGAGTTGGCCTACCCGGAACCAGCGGATCTTCCGGGACTACCTGCGCGCCCATCCCAAGGACGCGACCCGATACACGCAGCTCAAGCGGGCGATCGTCGCCTCTGGTACAGGGCCGGGTGAGTATGCGCGAGCCAAGACGGCGCTGGTGCAGGAACTCACCGACCGTGCTCGCGCACAACTGGGTCTGCCATCGGTACCCGTGTGGGAGAAGCACTGAAGTCTTTGCCAATATGGCTGTTTGCAGGACGGGTTGACAAAGGCTGCGTGCGGGAAGGGGTGAAGCTCCTGGTAGATGGGTTGTCGACCAAGAGCAACCTGTCCGCCCGGAGCTTCGTGTGCTTGTCCACCCATCGGGTATCGATTTGTCCAGCTCGACCCTGCGGTTCCTGTCCGGCCTGCTGGTCGCGCGACAGAGCGAGCGAGGGACCCGGTGGCGTCGGCTTCCGGCGGGCCGGCAGGCCCTGCTCGTACTGGCCCATCTGCGGTGCGGACACACCTACGCCCAGCTCGCCGCCGGTTTCGGCGTCGGGACCACCACGGCCTATCGGTACGTGGCCGAAGCCGTCGAGATCCTTGCGGCCCGCGCGCCGGATCTGGCCGCTGCTGTCCGGACAGCAGCCTGTAAGGCGTTCGTGATTATCGACGGGACGCTGCTGCCCGGCGCGGTCCACGACATCCGGGCGGCCCGCACCCGTGAGATTGGAAAAGCCTCAAGCAGAGTCTTGCGCCGTTTCTTCACCATGACCTGACGCCATTTTTTCAGTCGGCGGCTTTCCCACATCGAGGTCGGTGAGTTTCCGGATGTGGTGCACTTGGACGTCTTCCGACGTCCCGCAGATCTTTTGGGTGCCGTTCAGCGTGGTCCCTGGCGGCTGCCGCTGGAGGGCCGGGTGTTGCTGGTGACGACGTACTGGCGCACGAACCTGACGTTGCGGCAGGTGGCGCCGCTGTTCGGGGTCTCGAAGTCTGCGGCCGGCCGCATCCTTGATCACCTGGCGCCCTTGCTGGCCATCTGGCGGGCTCGTCGGCCGCGCAAGGACACCGTCTACATCGTCGACGGCACCCTGGTTCCCACCGGCGCCCGCAGCGTGGCCGCCTCCAGCAAGGAGCTATCGCTACTCCACGAACCTGCAGGCGTCATCGACGCCAACAGTCGCCTGGTGGTGGCGATCGGCCTGCCGCTGCCAGGCAGCCGCAACGACTGCCGGGCCTTCAGGAGTCCGGTGTCGACCGGGCCTGCTGCGGCGCACCGACCATCGCCGACGGCGGCCATCAGGGCACCGGCCTGCTCATCCCGTACCGCAGACGACGCGGTCAGAACCATCTCAGCCCACAGCAGGAAGCGGAGAATGCCGTCCACCGTCGGGCCCGGGACCGGGTGGAACACGCCCTGTCCCGGCTGGAGGACTGGGAAAATTCCGGCCGTCTGCCAGCTCAAGGGCAACAGCGTTCACCAGGCCATGCTCGGCATCGCCCGGCCCTACAACCTGGCCCTCACCGGATAACTCACACCCCATACGGGACAACCTCTACCTGCCGGACCGTCGGAGCGCCCGCGACCTGACGCGAACTGCCCTCACCCCCGCCGGCCGGGCCCCGCGGCGTACGAACTGTTCGCCGGCCGCTCCGACGGCGTCCGCAAGATCCTTCTCGACCCCACACGCTGACACTCCCCCGCGGACCGCCGCATCAGCCCCGCTGCGGACCCGGCGGACTCGGCGGACCCGGCAGACTCGAATGAGGTGCCGGGTTGCCGGCCTCGAATGGTGAGGACCGATGGGGGCAGCCCCACGCGCGCGCAGCCCTCAGAAGTGTCGCTGCCTGCGAGTACGCGGCACTCGGCCGTTTCCGGGTCCGGGAGGATGCTGCGCCCGCCGCTAGGCCCGATTCAGGCGCCGTCGGCCGCGCGAAGAGCTGGTTGACCGGAGTTCGGCGACCACGGCTTCCACAGGCCCTGGACCTTGCCTTGGAGGCCGATAGCCGACCCGGCTATGAGCCGTACCCGTCAGGGAGACGCGGTCACCACCCGCTGTTGTGCGCGGGGGCGGTGAAGGTCGTTGCGTTCATGCCACCGTCCGCTGCTACATTGCGCCCTCAAGATCAGAAAAACGGGGGCCGGACATGACCGTGCAAGGGCACGCCGGGGGCTATCGCGTCCAGGCGAGCGCGATGGACAGCGAGGCGCAGACACTCGACACGGCGGGTGACGACGTCGGTGCCGTCGCCAGGGCGGTCAGGGACACCGCCTGCTACAGCTCGGACGTCCTCGGCGGCTCCGACGCGGGCCCCGCCTACAACAACTTCGCCGGTGACTGGCAGGCAGAGGCCAAGGTCCTGGAGAGCGCCCTGCACGAACTGGCGGACAAGGTGCGGGTGTCCAAGGCGAACTACCAGGGCGCGGAGCACGCCTCCATCCGGGGCATGAGCGCGGCGAGCGGAGAGGGCGTGACGACGATGCCCGCGCCCGCGGGGGATGTTCCCGCGCCGGGCTACCGCACCATGCCCGCGCCCGGCACGCCGCCGCGCGGTCTGTCCGACTTCGGCTGAGCCTCCTTCGTACCGCGTACGAGTCAGCACTCCTGCCCTCACCACGACAGAAGGCCGTACCGTCATGCCCGACGCAGGCGAATCCACAACCGACCGCCGCCAGAAGCTCGCCGAGTACCACGACTCCATCTCCTCGGCCGACAGCAAGAACGATCTCATCGGGGCCATCAACAACGCCCTGGGCGTCTCGGCGCCGGTAGGTGACCCCGGGGTCATCGAGGGTCTCGCCAAGAACTACCGCAAGCAGATCGACGACGTCGCCGACGTGCGCCGGCGGGTGCAGAAGGTCGCGGGCGAGGGCCTGCCCGACGCGTGGGTGGGCAGCACCGGGGCGCGGGCGTCCGAGGTGGTGATGGCGGCGGCGCGCTCCGCCGAGCAGATGGAGCAGGCGTTCATCGGCGCGGCCGGGGCCCTGTTCCGCTTGGCCGACGCGCTGACCAACGCCAAGGCCCAGGACAAGGGCGGCCGCGAGCAGTTGCGCGAGGCGCTCGGCGTGCTCGGCGGTGAGGACGGCTTCTTCGACGACATGGTGGAGAAGGACGCCGAGGAGGCGGAGCGGCTGCGGGCCCGCAGCCTCGCGGCCGCGGGCGCCAAGACGATGCACACCGCGGCGGAAGTGGCCGACGACGCGGCGCGGGCCGCGGCGCGCGACCTCAACAAGCTGGCGTCCGAGGCCCGGGCGGGCCAGATGAAGACCGACAACATCTCCGCCGCCGACCGCCTCGTGCTCGCCGACATCGCGGGCCCCGGCGGCCCGGCGGACATGAACGAGCTGCTGACCGCGAACGACCTGGAGCGCTCGGGCCGCGCGATGGAGCGCCTCAATGCCCGCGAGGAGGCCGAGTTCGAGCGGATGCTCGCCGAGGCGAAGACCCCGCAGGAACGGGCGTACCTGATGAAGGCACTGGCCGCCGGGTACGACGTCAAGGAGGTCGGCGAGTTCCGCGACAAGATCCACGGCAAGGACCCGGACTGGCTGCAGCGGCACCTGACGCCGGTCACCACGGCCGGGGACAGCATGAAGGACGAGGGGATCAACACCAGCGGCCCCAACAAGGGTTCCAACCACAACACGGACCAGCAGACGTTCAAGGGCGAGAGGTGGTCGCAGGAAGGCAACACCTGCGTGCCGTCGACCGTCGTCACCGGGCGCGCCATGGTCGATCCGGTGTACGCCCTCGAACTCACCGGCGGTCCGTCCGGGCAGGAGGACGACCCTGGCGCCTTCCGGGAGCGGCTGCGCGACGAGCAGCTGCGGATGCACGACGAGGGCGACGGCAGCGACGCGTACGACTTCCCCTTCGGCACGACACCCGACGGCATGGACAACGACGGCAAGACCGAGATCTCCAACAAGGAGATCAGTCCGCACACGGGCGGCGAGTACGAGTTCCAGGAGGTCAGGAGCGCGGACGACCGCCGGGACGCCCTCCCCGACATCCAGCGGGCCGTCGCCGAGGGCAGACCGGTACCGATCGGCGTCGAGGGCAAGGACGAGGACGGCGACCGGGTCGGCCACTCCATGATGATCATCGGTCAGGAGGGCGACATGCTGCAGGTCTACAACCCCTGGGGGACGACCACGTGGGTCAGCGAGGACGACTTCGTCAACGGCAACATGGGCAAGGCCTCCGACAGGGACCTGCCCGACGCATACGGCGTCCACCTGCCCGCCCAGTGAACGGAAGGCCGATCCCCGTGAAGTCCAGCCACCGCCTGTCCACCGCCCTGGCCCTGCCGCTGACGGCCGTGATGCTGTCCGGGTGCGGCCTCTTCGGCCCCGAGACGTTCGAGGCCGACGAGCGGTCCATCGAAGTGGACGCGGGCGACACGTTCGAGCTGGTGCTCCCGGCCAACCCCTCGATGGGCCAGGACTGGAGCATCGTGCGCCCCGGTCCCGACCATGCAACGGTGCGCCAGGAAGGCGACCGGGACGAGGACTTCGCGGGCGACAGCGGTATGGACGGGGGTGGTGACGGTACGCAGACCTTCACCTTCCAGGCCGTTGCCGCGGGCACCACGAAGATCAAAATGAGCTACTGCGTGCTGGGCGAATGCCCCGACGGCGACGACCGCACCGCGACGGGCGACCCTGGCAACGACCCGGCGTACTTCATCTACACGGTCACCGTGCGATGACCGGAACGGAGGTACCGATGAACCCCGGCAAGACCGACGAAGAGTCGGCGCAGGCCGACGTCGCCATGCTCCTGCGCTACGGCATCGGCGCCCCGGGCCCGCGTCGCAGCGCCCTGTTCGGCGACGGAGCCGTGGGCGCCGCGGTCGCGCTCGACCGCCTCGGGGTCCAGCCCCGCTCGGTGGCGTTCCTCGGCAGGACCGTCCGCAGCGGTGGTACCGGCTACACCGCCCGGCTGCCGGAGCTGCTGCCCGAGCCGGCGGCCTCGGATCTGGTGCGCGGCTGGCTGGATGCGGCCGCGTCGGTGGCCCGGCCCGTGGAGGGCGACGAGGTCGTGGCCCGCTGGCTGGAGGCGGTCGCCGAACTCATCGGACTGCGCCGCACCACCCGGGAGCGCGCCGCCCGCTGAGCGCGCCTCTCACCCGCCCGCGACGACCCGCGGGGCATCGAGCGCCTCAGGCGGGGCTGCGGGCGGAATTCGGCGGGCCACGGGATGAGATCCCGCCAGCCCGCGCTCCGCCCCCACGGCGAGCCGCCCACTGACCGGGGCCGTGTCCGCTCAGCCGCAGTGTGCGCCGCCGCTGGCCGGGGGTGCCGGGTGCGGCCCTTGGCGGCCGGGATCGGCGTTCATCGCCGTCCACGGTTCAAGGTCGGAGTCACGCCATCGGCGCAGGACGAGGCGATCGGTTCGCAGTTCAGCCATGCTGCTCGGCCAATGTGAGCTCTGGCTCCGAGGCGATCTCCTTTTCTTCTGCGACGGAGCAGACGAGCCGCGAACGCGGTTCGGTACCGGGGTGACGGCCGCGCGGGACCCCTCCCGGGCATCCGCGTGTAGAACCGCCCCATGACCACATCGGAAACATCGGCCCGCCGCCGTACGGGCAGGCCGTCTGCGGTACGTGGCGCGGTGGGGACTGTCTGCGCCCTCCTGGCCCTCGCCGCCACGCTCGCCGGCTGCGGCTCCGACTCGGGCGACGACGCGGGGGCACCCGCACCAGCCGCACCATCGCGTACGGCCGAACGGTCGCCCGCCTCACCCACGCCCACGAAGGCCTCCTCGTCGCCGTCGCCGTCGCCGACCGCGGTCAAGCCGATGAAGCCGTCGACGCCGGCCGAGCTGCGGGCCTGTGCAGACGGCAGCTGCACGGTCGTCGTGACGAAGGGCACCGAGCTCCCGCGCGCCGCCGGCCTGGGGGCGGGGCCGTTCACGGTGAGCGCCGTCGCTGCCGGCGGTGTGGACCTGACCTCGGTCGACGCGAGCGGATTCACCTCCAACCTGCTCGGGCAGCGACCCGACCAGGGCGGACCCTCCACCGTCAACGAACTTTCGATCGCCGTTCTCGCCATCGCGGAGGACACCGCGAAGCTACGGCTCTTCCCGGCCGAGCACTAGCAGTCGCACATATCAACCAGAAGTGAAGCTTTCGCACATGTCTTCGAGGAGGGGTGGCCATGGGACAGGTACGCGAGGGGGCACGGTTGGGGGCATGGGCCGTCGGCGGAGTCATCGGCCTGGCGGTGTTGTACGTGATCGGGGTGTTCGCCTTCGGCGGCGCGGGGTGGATCACCGCCCCGTTCCGCGGTGAGGCGGACAAACGCGAGAACACCGTCGGCTCGGGCGAGTTCCGACAGACCACGTATGAGGAGTTCTTCGATCTGTGCGAGGCCGCACAGAACGCCGAAGGGACGATCCGGGCGCTCCAGGAGGAACGGAGGACCGCTTCAGAGACACGCACGACGCAGATCGACCAGTCGATCACCGCGCTGAAGGCCACGCGGATCGAGTCGGTCAACGCCTACAACTCGAAGGCCGCCCAGGAGCACCGCGCGCCCTTCCGTGACAAGAATCTTCCGCACCGGCTGGATGCCACCGCCGAGCGCACGACGTGCACCAACTGATCCCCATCTCATCCCGGGAAGAGGGCAGCACCGCATGAAGAAGTTCGCACGCATGGCCCTGGCCACCGTCGTCGCGCCGGTTGTGGGCCTTGCCCTGACGTCCTGCACCGACTCCAGCCAGGACAAGGAGAACAAGACCAAACAGGAGAACTACGACCACCTCGTTGCCCAGCAGCCGGCGGGTCGCATGGAGTACTCGCCGACCCGCGAAGCGATCAACCAGTGGATCAAGACGTGGGGGACGCGGGGCAAACTCTCGTACGTCTACATCCAGAACGCCAAGGGTGAGTACGGGTACTTCATCATGAAGGGCCTGCCGGTTCCGCGCTGCAAGATGCTCACTCCGACGGAGAAGGTGGAGTCCTCCTCCCACGGCGTCGCGGTCATCGCGCAGCCGGGCATGGACGGCGTGTACTCGTCGGGTTCCACCTGCAACGCCTACTACGGATTCGACGCCACAACGGGCGCATACATGGAGTTCACGGTCGGCACGAACCAGTCGTTCTTCCTGTTCGACAAACCCATGCCCATGCCGGAATACGCCAACGCCAAGCAATTGGGGCCGACCTCCGTCAACGACATCGAGAAACAACCCTGAACGGCCCGGCGCCGGTTGAAAGACCCGCCCCCCCGGTATCCCGTTACACGCTCGCCACGAAGCTGGTGAACGAGCTGGTCGAGGCCGCCGACGAGAGGTGGCTGAACAAAGACCGTCGCCCATTACGGACGTGTCGATACACACGCCCGGCGTACTGTGCTGAGGGCCAGGCCGACGTCCTGCCCGGCGCCACCGTGCACGGGATGGACGTCGGACGGCTTCTCGCCAAGAGCCACTGACACGTGCTCTGGCGGGACCTGACGGACGGGCACGCCAGCGCCTGGAGCGACTCGGCATCATTCCCCTGGCCCCCAGCGGGGCGTTGCGTCCTCGAAGGCCCGCGTGGGCTCTGTGAAGGTCCCCAGGGCCCACGTCCGTCGCCGATCGCGCCCGGGCCCGCTACGGGCACCAGGTGATCTGCCGCGCCGCCCTGGCCGTCTGTGCCCGTTCTATGACCTCTTTCAGCTCCACGCGGGCGCCCAGAAGGGCATGGTCTCCTCCTGAGTGCACGCCGAGCGGCGAGTCGCCGCGCACCGAAGACAACGGGCGGGAGCAGCTGAGGTAGTCGAATCGGGGCCGTCTCGTCGAAGCGGCGACGCATACGCGTAGGTCGCCCTGCACCACCGACGATTCGCTCCGCCGGCACTGACTGGTCGTCTCGGCCTGGTCGTCTCGGCTCAAGTGGGTAAATCCGCTTTCGCCAGCGCCAGTTGAGGGAAGGTTGGTTGGGCAGTGGCACGGGGGAGGGAGGGGACGTGGTCGGCGATGAGGTTCCGGACGATCTGACGGCGGCCGAGGTCGGCATGTGGCAGGCGTTCCGTAACGGTTCCGAATACGACCTGCGGATCGGGTCTGCAGAAGAGGACGACGCCAACGGCTCATCGGCGTGGGGGCCCGAGCGCACCGTTCGGGCCCGGATAGTTGCTCTCTTGCTGCTGAGCGGTCCGCAAGCGCTTCCGGGCAGAGCCGCGGCATTGAAGATCACAGGGGTCCGTATCGACGGCCCCCTCGACTTGTCGAACTCCCAGATCGACGTGCCCGTCGAGGTGCGCGGCTGCCGTTTCGAAAAGCCTGTCCGTCTCGTCGACTGCCACATGCGCACAGTCATTTTCCATGGCTGCGCGATACCCGCTCTGGAAGCGGCCCGGCTCGCCACGACAGGGGACCTGCAGCTGAGCAGCTGCACCGTGTATGACGGCATCTCCATGCCTCAGGCGCAAATCGGCACCGACCTCACGGTCAATCTGCTGTGCCTGTACTCCGATCGCCGGGACAGAGCGTGGAACGGCGACGGAATGAACGTCGCACAGGATCTCAACGCCGAGGGTCTCAGTTCCCACGGCATGATCTCGCTGAGAGGGGCACGCATCGGCGGGCAACTCAACTTTCGCGGTGCTTCGCTGCGGCACCCGCACGGCCGGTGGGCGCTCAATGCCCTCCGACTTGTCGTAGAGGAGAGCCTGGTCATCTCCGCGATGGCTGAGCCGGACACGCCCGATACGGGAAACGGAATCCCGACTCGTCTGGCCCGAATGCGGCGGGCCGAAGTGCACGGCGGAATCCTGTTGGACGGAGCCACATTCGGCAACAGCCTCGTCGTGGACCATGCCAGGCTCCATCTCACCGATGGCCAGGAAATGTCCCTGCGAAGCATCCAGGCACCCGAACTGCGCTTCATGCCCGAACGTCCGGAGCGCGGACGCATCAACTTGACCAACGCCACTGTGAGCCGTTTGGTCGACAGGGCGGACAGCTGGCCCGGCCCGGGCCAGCTCAATCTGCAGGGCTTCACCTACGAAACTCTCATTCCTGGAGGCCCGTTCCCGCTGCGCGCCCGCCTGGCGTGGTTGGCCAATGCCACCCCCGAATACTCTCCCGAGCCCTACGACCGTCTGGCGGCGTCACTTCGGGCCTCTGGTGAGGACCTCGATGCCAACGAGGTCATCCTGGCCAAACTCCGTCGGCGAAGAGAATCACTGCCCCTGCTGCTGCGAGCGTGGGACGGCTTTCAGGACGTCGCCCTCGGCTACGGCTACCGCCCAGCACGCGGGTTGTTCTGGCTCCTGTCACTCTGGCTCGCCGGATCACTGTGGTTCGCCTTCCACCCGCCACCCCCGCTGAGTTCGGAGGAGTCACCGCACTGGCAACCCGCCATCTACACCCTGGATCTCCTTCTGCCGGTTCTCAACCTCGGCCAGGAAGCAGCGTGGCGTACGTCTGGCGCCTCCCAATGGATAGCTCTCTCCCTAGTCATCCTTGGCTGGCTCCTGGCCACCATCCTCACGGCCGGCGCGGCGGCGGTCATTCTGCGTCGCAACTGAGCCGACCAGGAGGCGGCCACCGCAGAGAGGCGCTGACAACCCCCGTGTACGGACCAGCTGTTGGTGCCTGTGAGGAGCAGGAGCATTCGCACGGCGGGCGGCGCGCCGCTGAGGCAGCGGCCGTCGCAGCCATGACTCGGCGCTCGTAGCGTCGAGCCTGTTCAGCTGGTCCTTCCATTGAGGATCGGAGGCGGGCGCTGTTCCGATGGGCCTTCAACACCCATGCGTCTTCAGCGGAGTTCGGCGAACTGGTCATGCCGTGACGGCAGGCGGCACCACTGACAACACCCCGGGTCGGGTGAAATCGCGTTCCGCGCACCACCTCCGCCGTGCCGGACAGGTACGGACAGACGTGGAACCGACCCGAGAAGCGCATCTGTCATTGCCACTGCTCATCTTCACGATCCACGTCGGGGATCGGCCCGAGGATCACTCACCCCGGCTTCAGTGAGCGGGTGCTCCGGAAGCCGTGGTCCTTCGCGTACGCCGCCACGTCCGTGCCGGTGGATGTCGGGAACTGCCGCTGGTCGTCCGGAAGCTCGGTGATCCGGAACGTCGACACCTGCTGAGGGCTGAGACCCTTGATCGCGGCCGAGGCCGTGGTGGAGCCGCCGTTCGCGGACCGCGTCACGTCGAAGGCGGACTCCGCGGCACGCGGGTCCGACCCGATCCGCGTCTCCTGGCCGTCGTCCACGCCGTCGCCGTCGGTGTCGGGCTTGGCCGGACTCGTGTGCCGGCCCAGCTCCTTTCCGTCGGCCAGTGCGTCGCCGTCGGTGCCCGCCCGCGCGAGTGGGGTCTTGAGCTGTGTCTCGCGCTGGTTCTGCACCTTGTCGCCGTCCGAGTCCTCCCTGCTGTCCTGGACCCCGTCACCGTGGCTGTCCGGCTTCAACGGACTGCTGCCGGTGCCGAGTTTGTCACCGATACCCGCCTCTACGGCACGGCGACCGCGCAGGCGTGGGACCGGCTGCACCCGAGGTGATGAGGATCTCGGAAAACGGCCCAGGCTACTCGTCGCCCCATTTGGTTCCGAGTTCAACGGAGTGGCGTAGCTTCACCCAGCGTCGCGCGTGTTGCCGGCTGGGGTCGCCCGCTGGTGGAGCGGGCGGGCCGAATCGGCCGACGCGGGCTTGAGCAGCAATCGATCGGTCAGGGGCGTCGGCGTCGGGGCTTGCCTGCGTTCACAGGACTCGCCCCGGTCGGAAGGCTCGGCAAGCGCGACCACAGTCACCACCTGGTCGAGCACATGTCTGATCGCGGCGGCCTGGGCTGGCGGAGTTTTCTAGGATCTGCGGCATGGGAACACGACTCGTGCAGATCAACATGAAGGCCCAGGACGACTCCGCGCTCGGCCGGTTCTGGGCGGAGGCACTCGGTTGGGGTATCGACAGCGAGGGACCCGGCGTGACCAACCTCGAACCCGTGGGCTTCGCCTATCCCGACCCCGTGGCCGTCTGCGTCGACATCGTCGCCCGCCCGGAACCCAAAACGGTCAAGAACCGCGTGCACCTTGATCTGGCCACTACTTCGACTGCCCATCAGGCGGAATTGGTCGCGCGCTTGAAGGATCTCGGCGCGACGCTCGCCGACGTGGGGCAGGGCGACGTCCCCTGGACGGTCATGGCCGACCCGGAGGGCAACGAGTTCTGCGTCCTGGAGCCCCGTCCGATCTACCAGGACACCGGGCCGATCGCTGCGGTGGTGGTCGACTGCACCGACCCACGAGGGATGGCCCGGTTCTGGGGACACGCGATGGACTGGACGCTGCACGAGGTCACCGACGACCACGCGACCATGCGCTCCCTCAAAGGCGTCGGCCCCTACCTGGAGTTCCTCCGCACCCCCGACACCAAGAGCGTGTGGAACCGCGTCCATCTCGACATCTGCCCCTACCCCGGTGACGACCTGGCCGCAGAGGCAGCCCGACTGCGCGCCCTGGGCGCCACCGACCCTGATATCGATCAGTCCGCAATCTCCTGGGCGGTTCTGGCCGACCCGGAAGGCAACGAGTTCTGCCTCCTCACGCCTCGCTGACCTTGAGCACGACTCCGGCTGGTTCCGGGGCAGCGGCGAAGACCGCTTGGCGTCAGCCCATGCCGCCGGAGACGGGGATGGCGTCCCCGGTCAGCCAGCGCGCGTCCCGGGGGGGCAAGAAGTCCACGAGCGGGCCGTAGCCATCGGCGGTGCCCGTACGGCTCCGGCGCCTACGGCGGCGCTACGCGCTGACCTCAGGCCACCCTGCAGGCCCCCCCCCGGGTGGGGCCGGCTGCCCATAGCGGTCTCTCCCTTGTGGTGCCCGGCGCCAGGTCAGGTGTCACATGACTGGGGAGATCCATCGAGCAGGTGTGGGGTGACTCCCCATCAGGGGGTGGCCAGTTTCCAAGGCGTGACGGCGGGAGGATCAGGGTGAGGGGGCGGGTGCAATCGGCAACGCCCGCAGTTCCGCACGTGACAACAAGCCGGCGGCTGCTGAGTCTTACGCTTCCTGTGCTGGGCGGGGTTCTTCCTCCGACCGCAGGAACGCCAGAACGGTCTTCGTGAACGCCATCGGTTCGGACTTGTGGATCAAGTGCCCGGCCGGAATGGTGACGACTCGCCCGTGGGGAATACGACGGGCCAACTCGAGGATGCCCTCCTGGGGCACATGACTGCCTGGCCCGCCAGCCACGACAAGGGTCTTGGCAGTGATCCTGTCGAGGCGTTCCAGCCATCCCGCATCCGGCGTGTCGACCTGCCGCCTGACGGCCAACACCACTTCCCAGTCGAACGTCAGCTTCCCATCCGGCCTGGTCGGAGTGGACTGTTCCCGAGGACGTGGGATCGGGACGTCCTCCAAGACGAGCCGGACCACACGATGCGGATGGTCCTCAGCAAGCAGATAGGCAACGATCCCTCCCATCGAGTGCCCCACCAGATCCACCCGGTCGAGTGCCAGTGCATCCAGAAAACCGAGCACGTCGTCCCGCATGAGTTGCAGCGAGTACTCCCCTGGCCAATCACTCCGGCCGTGACCGCGAAGATCGAGAGCATGGACACGCCGGCTGCGGGCGAAGACGGGTGCCACGCTGTCCCAGTCCGTGGCATCCTCGCCCAGCGCGTGCAACATGACGAGCGGCGGAGCGTCCGGCGGTCCCGAGACCTGATAGGCCAGCCGGACGCCTCCAACGTCAATCACGTGATGATCAGCCATGGCGGGAAAAGTATCGGGGCGCCCGCGCCGCAGAGGCACCGTTCACCAACAGCCGAACCGACTTCTGCCAGCGGCGGTGACAACAGCCCTGATTACCTTGCACGGGCCGCCCGCCTCACCGGCGACTTCCCCACCGCATACGCCACCGCACCGACCCTGGGAGCCGAGTGTTTCCTGGCGTGGCAATCAAGACGGTCGAGGCGCTGCTGTTTCCCTGCCGGTGCCCGGACTGCCGGAAACAGGCGGGCCACATACACAGCTCGTACCAACGCACCTTGGATGAAAGGCCGTTGAGTTCTCGACGGGTCATAGTCCGTTTGCCGTTGCGCCGGTATTTCTGTGATCGGAAGAGCTGTTCCCGCAAGACGTTCGTCGAGCAGGTGCCGGGCCTGTCCGAGCGGCCCCGCCGCTCCACCACCGGGCGGCATCGCACCTCCGAAATTCGACGGCTTCCTACTTCACGGCCACCTCGTCGACCGCGGCGGCCGACAAGGTGGCCGTGAAGTAGTGCGACTTGTTGGACAAGCCGTGGTATGTCAGTGCCGCGCCCGCGGACGCTGGAGCGGACTACGCGTAGAGCTTGATGCTGTTGATCGGCGTGATGTCGGCCACGCCGACGGTGTAGCTGTTGATGATCAGGCCGGTGCAGTTGGCACCGTTGTACCCGAAGCACAGCCGGGCCTTCGCGCCGGAGTGCTGGTTGTTGAAGACCCACTTCGTGCCGTACTGGTTGTTCAGGTTGTGGGCGCCGTACTCGTACCAGCGGTGGCTGGGCTTGCCGGCGTTCCAGTCGGCCTCGTTCTGGTACATGCAGACATAGCCGACCTTGCAGCCCGCGTAGTCCCCCTGCCGCGCTCCCACTTCACCGGCCTGCGCGGTCGCGGCGGTGGCGGCGAGAGTACCGGTAGCCAGTGCCAGCGCCACGGCGGTCCGCTTGATCTTCTTGAGCATCTGTTTCCCCTCGTTGGACGAGTACGCGGCGGCGAGGTGTCGCTCTCCGCGCCCCGGTTGCGTATGCAGCATCCTCACAAGCGGTCCGTGTTGCATGAACCTCTCATGTCCGAGGTTGACGCGTCCCGCCCCCCTGGCCCCCTGCGTATGGACAATCGACCAGAGGTTGACCGTCCTGAGTGAGCGGTGTGCATGGTGATTTTGCTGGTCACGGTCTCGCGCGGACATGCCGTCGCTGACACCCACCCGCTGACCCCAAGCCGGCAACGTCGCAGACACCGACCCCAGAGACACAGGGCGCCAGTACCTCACACGCGGCTTGCCCCGGTCCGCACCCTCACGGGACCAGCAACGTGCGTCAAGCTCCGCCCCGCCGGCATCGACCAGCGAACGGTGCAGCAGTGCCACGGCACCGGCATGTGCGCCCAGCGCAGTCCCTGTCCTTGCTGCCGGAAGTCGCAGACCACCTCAGGGCCCATCGCGTAGCGCGCAGCACGTCCGGGCCCGCGACGTGCTGCGGGCCCGGTATACCGCGGTTGAGGCGCCACCCGGGCGCCCACTGGCAGGGCGCCCCTGATGCGGGAGCTGTTCTTGAGGACGACCTCAACGGGACGGCGTGGCCGAGGACCACACACCGAACCACTGCTCGGCGCCGTACTCCTCGAACCGTTCCACCTCAGTGAACCCCAGCTTCGCCGCGAGGCGCATCGCGCGGTCGTTGGCAGTCTGGGTGCAGAGCACTACCGGCTCGCCGGGAAGCGCATCGGCGAACCAGTCGAGTGCCGCCGCGCACGCCTCCGCGGCGTACCCGCGTCCCCACGCCTGCGGCAGGAACATGTAGCCGAGCTCGGCCTCACCGGCATCCGGACGGACGTGGCCCGGACGCCCTGCGTCGCGCCGATCGAGCGTGACCATCCCGATCATCGCTCCGTCGAGATCGATCACGAAGAAGCCAGGGCGCCGCCCGGGCACCTCAGGCACCGCACGCTCGAGCTCAGCACGCAGCCGAGCGCCACCGACATAGGTGCCCACCTCCGGCGAGGCGAACAACTCGATGAACGCCGCGCGGTCCCGGGCCTCGGACTCACGGAGCACGAGCCGTTCGGTCTTCAACGGGGCAGGTGGCCAGGTGACGGGTCCGAGTTCAGTCATGGCGGTCATGGCGGGCAACCTATCGCACACCCCGGACAGGAACCCGGACGAGATGACAACTCCAGCAGCTTCTGACCCGCCGGCCCGAACCCGAACCCCGTGGATCGACAGCTCAGGATGCGGCGGGGTCCGACGGCTGCGACCGTATAGGTGAGGGGCGTATTCCACTCGGGCCGGAACGCCGGAAGGCAGGGGCAGAGCGAACGATGCGAGAGAGTCCAGCGCCGGCTGGCCACCCATCAGAGCGCCGCCGGTCAGAGCGGCGCCCGTCGGAGCGCCGACACCGCCCGTCGGCTTGAAGGCGCGACTTAGTCGCCCGCCAGCAGATGGCCCAGAGCATGCGATGACATCGTCCGAAGGAAGGGCCGGCCATGAACTGCTACGAATGTGCCCAGCTGGGTCGAACGGTGGCCGCGATCGCCGTCTGCCGAGTGTGCGGAGCAGCTGTGTGCGCTGATCACGTGCGCTCCGAGAGCAAACTTCTGCGTGAGACCGCGAGTCCGGGCAAGGTGACCCATGACCAAGCGGCCCGCGAGCTGACGTGCCCCGTATGCCGGCAGGCTGAGGAATCCGGGTAGGGCTTGGCTGTCGGCGGCGCCGACGACTTCGGCGACACCCGTCGGCAGGGCGTCGGTGATGCTTGCGAGGCTGGTGCGGATTGCGGCGCCAGGTCGGCCGCGTGGTGGGTGCAGTGCGGGTCGGTCAGTGGGCCAGGGCTGCGGAGCCGGCCACGAAGGTGTGCCTCGACGGTCTGTCCGGCCTCGCGCAGCAGTACGGCCACCTGTTCGACGTACCGCTCGGCCATCTCACTGATGCTGCCGGGCAGTTCGCCGCCGCCGATTCCGGCGGCCTGGACGGCGTACAGGGCCGTGTCCTCGTCGAGGTGCGGGCCGAGGGCCGCGCAGCCTCAGTCGATCCCGTCCAAGACCTCCACGAACTCGGTCGGCACGAGGTAGGCGGGCAGCTTCTTGGCGAGCCGGGCCCGCCGCTCGCCGGCGACAAGCGGCTCGGACCTTGGTCGACGCGGCACGACGTAGGCGACCAGCCGCTGGTCGCCCGGGCGCTCCTCGCAGGCGATCACGGCGGCTTGTGCGATCCCCGTCGAGCGCGGTCGGCGCGGTCTCGATCTCGCCGGGCCCGATCCGGTAGCCCCGGGCCTTGACCTGGTCCTCGACGCGTCCGGCGTACCCCAGCGCCCCGGCGGGGTTGCAGAGGGCCCGGTCGTCCGCCCGGTAGATCCGAGTGCCGGGCGCGCCGTACGGGTCGGCGACGAACCGTCGCTCGGGGCTCTGGCCGGGCCGGCCTGCGTGGCCGCGGGCGTGTCCGGCGCCGACGAGGTACAGCTCGCCCCACACACCGTCGGGCCCGCGGCGAGGTCGTCGTACGGTTCGAGCCGGTGGACGACACAGCCGACGGTCGCCTCCGTCGGACCGTACTCGTTGATCACCACGGCCTCGGGTGCCTCTCGCGCCACGCCTGGAGAGCGGTGCCGTCGAGTCCCTCGCCGCCGATGACCGTGCCGGTCTTCAGCACCGCGAGCAGCGCCACGACCACCTCCGGGCGGCGCGGCAGCACCGCAGCGACGTCGGTCCCCGCTCCGGCCCCGAGTTCGGCCAGGTGGTGGGCGAGCCGGCCCGCGTGGCGGTTCAGCTCGTCGTACGTCGGCTCCGTACCGTCCGCGACGACGGCCACGGCGTGCGGCGTGCGCGCCGCCTGTGCCTCGAACAGCTCCGTCTGCGGCACCCTGACACGCAACGGGCAGGGCGGCCCGCACCGCAGGCCACGGCCGCGCCTACCGGGTCACTCCTCCTCGCGCAGTCGGGCCGCCAGGGAGGTGAGCGCTTCGAGGTCCTCCGTGTGGCCCAGGTCGGTCAGGTGGGAGAGGGCCGCGTCGAGGCGGGTGAGGGCGGGGGCGGGGCGTTCCAGGTAGATGCCCTCCACTGCGCCCGCGAGGCGGACGCACTCGGCCCATTCGCCGGCGCGGCCGTCCTCCGGTCCCGGTTCCCCGAGCAGGGCCAAGGCCTTCTCCAAGGCGGCCAGTGCGGTCTCGTACTCGCCCGCGTAGGCGTTGACCCGGCCGTGTTCGTAAGCCAGGGCGGTGTCCAGGGAGCGGCCGTGACTCTCGTAGCCGGCGGCGCGGGCCTCGTCGGCGATCCGGCCGGCGTCGGCGAGGAAGGCGAGGGCGTCCGGCAAGCCGTCGGGGCCCTGCTGCTGCGCCTGGAGGCGGGCGAGTTCGCGCAGGCAGCTGCTGAGCTGCTCGTAGCGCGGGTCCCGGGCGTGGGCGGCGAGTGCCTGGTCCGCGGCCTCG
Organism: Streptomyces viridochromogenes; assembly: GCF_001270495.1. GTDB lineage: Bacteria > Actinomycetota > Actinomycetes > Streptomycetales > Streptomycetaceae > Streptomyces > Streptomyces viridochromogenes_A. The sequence continues at coordinate 38,536 of NZ_LGUR01000235.1, read as the reverse complement.
CGGGCCCGGCCGAACTCGCCGGACTCGCCGAGGAGTGCGGCCGTCTCGGCGGCGATCATGGCGTGGCTTCCCGGGTCGTCGTCCCAGTCGGCCGACTCGGCCGCGAGGGCGACGAACTCCGCTGTGGCGGCCTTGAGGTCCTCCCCCGCGTGCAGCGCGCGGGCCCGGGTCAGACGCAGCTGCGCGACGAGCCGGTCGTCCAGCTCTCCGGCGGTGACGTCGGGTTCGGCCAGCAGGGAGTCGAGCAGTGCGATGCAGTCCTCGACGCGGCCGAGGTCGAGGCTGAGCTGGGCCGCGTTGCTGTAGGTGCAGAACGCGTCCGTCCGGCTGCCGTCGCGCAGGTCCAGCTCCGCGGAGCGCGTCAGGTGCCGCAGGGCCTCGTCGGGGCGGCCCAGGTGCATGCATGCCTCGGCCAGGTCACCGTGGAGGCGTCCGGTGTCGACCGCGTCGGCCGGCCAGTCGGCGGCCAGGCGCAGGCCCTCGGTGAGGTTCGCGTGCGCGGCCTGCGGGTCGCGGAGGGCGAGCTGGATCCGGCCGCGCATGCCGAGCGTGCGGGGCAGGTGCCAGGCGGGGCCGTGCGCCTTCAGTCGGTCGAGCAGGGCGTCGATCTCGGTGACGGCGGCGGGCAGGTCGCCGGAGATGGCGTGCGCGCTGGCGCGCAGCAGCAGGGCGCCGGAGATCTGTCCGGCGAGATCGTGCCGGGTGGCGAACCGGTGCAGCAGGTCCGCCTCGGCGAAGACCGGCGCGACGTGCTCCTCGTTCCCCGTCGTCTGAAGGCGCAGACCGAGGGCGGTCGCCCGCAGCCGCAGCAGGCGGGCCTCCTGGTGCGGAACGAGGCCGGGCGTCTCCTCGTGCAGGCGGACCATGGCGGCGTGGGCGGCGGTCAGCGCGGCCGCCTTCGCCTCGGTTCCGTCCGTGGCCTCCGCGCCCTCCGCGGGGATCTCGGCGGTGGCGAGCAGGGCGCAGGCGCGGGCGAGCACCGCGTCACCCGGCCGTCCGGCGTCGTCGTAGAGGGCCGCGGCCTCCTCGTGGAGGGCGGCGGCGTCGGCGTACTCGTCCTTCCCGCCCGCCCGGCCCGCCTCCTCGGCCAGCAGGTCGGCGCGCAGCCGGCCGAGCGGGCCCACGGCCGGGTCGTCGGGGTGGGTGTAGTCGCGGGCGGCGACGAGGGTGCGCAGCCGCGCCCAGCAGGCGCGGGCGTCCGGGTGGCCCTGCTCCTCCAACGTCCTTGCCCGGGCGATGAGTTCGGGCAGGTCCTCGGGGACGGCGGCGGCCGTGCGGGGGGCGGGTGCGGCAACCGGGACGGCCGGGGCGACGTCGTCGAGGCTGCGGGTGCGCAGGGTCAGTTCCAGCGCGTCGAGGAGGGGAGCGCGCTCGAGGCGGGTCCTGCGGCGGTCGGTGTGGGCCGTGGTTCCGTTGCGGGCGTCGAAGCGGGCGGCGAGGTCGTCGGCGCGCCCGCGTACCTCGGTGCGCAGTCCGGCCACCGTCCAGGTGCGGCCCGCGTACCCGGGGGCGGGCAGTTCGCCGTGGCCGAGGCCCTCGACGCGCTGGAGGAGGACCTCCACGCCGGTGAGGAAGCCGAGCTGGTCCAGCGGCGAGTCGACCTCGTCGAACAGGTTCCGGTTCTCGGCGAGCAGTTCCAGGCCGCGTGCCTCGTTCCCGGTCAGCGCGCAGAACTCCAGGTGCCGGCCCACCTCCTGGGCCATGGACGGGTTGCGGCGGCAGCCGCGGTAGCCGGTGAGATGCAGTTCGCGGGCCCGGTCGGCGCGGCCGGTGCGCAGCAGGGGCAGCAGCGCGTACGAGAGGGAGCGGGCGGGCTCCTCCTGGCAGGACTCCTTCCCGGCCAGGACGGGCTCCCAGGCGCGCAGCGCCCGCTCGTCGTCGCCCGTAGTGAGGTGGTACAGGGCGCGCTCGCAGATCTCGCAGGCCTCGCAGTCGCTGAGCCGGGTGCGGGTGCGGCCCGCCCACAGCTCGTAGGCGAGGGCGGTGTTCTCGCCGACGTGGGCGGCGAGCTGGTACGCCTGCCCGTAGTAGGGCTGGAGGCCGAGGTCGGCCTTCTCGTAGCGGTCGCGCATCTCGGTCAGCCACTGGCGCAGGCTGGCCAGCGGTATCTCGGGCAGCTGGCGCAGGGCGTGGCCGACCCACTTGAACCGCCAGAACAGCATGTGGCGCAGACGGTCGTCGAAGACGTCGGGCTGCTCGTCGAAGAGGGTGAGCAGGCGGGCGAAGACGACGGGCGACTTCCGGGGTTCGGAGCCGTAGGTGTACGCCTCCTGGAGTTCGAGGAGCGCCTGGACGAGCGCGACGGGCTCCTCGAACTGCTCGGCGGCGTCGACGAGTTCCTCGGCGGTGACGGTGCGGGTGCGGCCGTAGGGGCGCCGGTCGTTCTCCTGGAGCGCCTGGTACAGCTCGTCCGTGTTCTGGGGATGCGGTGCGGTCGGCATGGTCAGCTGTCCTTGCGGAGGGCGTGGGCGAGAAGGTCGAGGAAGGAGCGGTTGATGAGGCTCGACTCGGCGGGCCTGAGCGGGCGCCGGGACAGCATCGCGGCCTGCCCGTAGAGGGCTTCGACGCTGGTGCGGGCCAGCTCGGGCTCGTCGATGGCGACGGCGGTGCGGACCAGGGGGTTGAGCTGGTTGAGGATCAGCTGGGCCCGGGGGGCCTCCTGGCGCAGGGCACCGAGGATGTCGCCCCACAGGCCGCCTTCCTGCTCACGGGCGAGCTGGGAGCGGGTGCGTTCGTGCCGGGCCTCGCGGCTGTCGATGAGGAGGGCGGGCGCGGAGACGGGCTGGAAGGTGCGCAGCGCGACGTCGCAGTCGAAGACGGCGAGGGCGTCGCGGGCCTGTGCGAGGTAGGCCGCGGCGGCGAGTTCGGTCTCCCGGTCGACGGGGTCGAGGTGGGCGGTGAGGGTCGCCGGGTCGAGGTCGGCGACGGTGGCCTCGGGCCTGATCTCGGGCAGCCGGTGGACCAGTTCACGGTCGTAGGTGTAGCCGCCGTTGACGACGCCGAGCCCGGCCGCCGAGGCGATGGCCGCGACCTGCCGGAACTCCTCCACGCTGGATGTGACGAGCACGGTGCGGTGGGTGCGCGCGAACTCGTCGAGGGTGCAGTGCCCGTCGGTGGTCTCGAACGGCAGCCAGGGCAGCAGCATCCGCAGGATCTCGTCGTCGTGCACCGCGAGGGACTTCACGGCGAGGTGGTGGGCCTGGAGGAAGCGGCCGAGCAGGTCCGGGTCGCTGGCGGCGGCCCGGGCGATCCAGTCGCGCAGCCGCTCGGCGAGGGCGTCGCGGACGGCGGCGAGCGTGTCGTCCTCGTACAGGGACTCGCGGGACGCCGTCGGGCGCAGGCTCTCGGCGTCGACGACGCAGCGGACGAAGAAAGCCCATTCGGGCAGGATCTCCTCGGCCTGCTCGGACAGCAGCATGCCCTTGACGTGCACGCGGTGGCCGTGGCGGCGGCCAGCCGGGACGGCCTCGGGCAGCACGCAGGCGATGCCCTTCAGACCCACGGCCGGCAGGTCCAGTTCGATGGTGTCCAACGGCTTGAACCCGAAGACCTCTTCGCCGTACGCGGCCAGCGCGCGGGAGCGGGCTCCCGGCGTGGGGTACGTACCCGTCCAGGGCGCGGGCTCGGGGTTGACGGGCGCACCCGGGCCGCCTGTGCCGTCGTCGAAGGTGACCGGGTGGCGCAGCAGGGAGCCGAAGTGGCGGGCCAGCGCGTGCACCTGGGCCGGGCGGGTCCACTCCCCCGCGTCGGCGCGCGGTGTGAGCGTGACGGTGGTGCCGGGACGGGGGCGGGCGGAGGCGGGCAGGGTCCGGACGGTGTAGCTGCCGTCGCCGCGTCCGCGCCACTCCACGGCGGGCGCGTCAGGGGTACGGGCGGAGCGGCTCAGGACGTGGATCTCGTCCGCGACCAGGAAGCAGGAGAGCAGGCCGATGCCGAACTGGCCGATGAAGTCGGCACGTTGCTCGGCGATCCCCTCGGCGCGCTTGCTGCTGCGGCCGATGGTGGCGAGGAAGGTGTGCACGTCGGCCTCGGTGAGACCGACGCCGTCGTCCTCGACGCGTACGACGGAGCCGTCGGCGTACAGGCGGATGCCGAAGGCGCCGTGGGACTCGATGGCGTGCCGTGCGGTGAGGGCGTCGACCGCGTTCTGCATGAGTTCGCGCAGGTAGACGCGGGGGCTGGAGTAGAGGTGGTGGGAGAGGAGGTCCACCAGGCCGCGGAGGTCGACCTGGAAGGTGCGGTCGGTGGCGGCATGGTCGGCGGTGTTGTCGCGCAGGGGCATGGGTCAGTCCGGGGGTGAAGGGAACGGCAGGAGTGGGCGGTGGTCCGCGGGACCGGCCGAAGACGGGCGGGACGGTGTGGCCGGTGGCTCAGAAGGCCTTGCGGAAGCGTGCGTACGCTTTCTCCGGGTCCGCCATGAAGGTCCACGGCCACTCGGTGATCACACCGTCCAGCTCGCGGAAGACATTGGAGGCCTTGCTGCTGCCCGCCAGCGAGAGGGCCATGGCAAAGATGTTGTAGTCGCCCTGCCAGCCCAGGCTGCGCTCGTACGCGTGGTGCAGGATGCTGCGCTCCGCGGCCTCTCTCAACTCGGTCCGGATCCGCGGCTGCTGGAGGCAGTCGCGGTCGTCGGACTCCACCCAGTCCTCGATATGCGCCATGGCGACGACGCAGCCGAGCCGGTGTCCGTCGGGCGCGGCGGCGAAGGCCTTCCGGGCGAACTCCAGGGCCTGGCCCGGCTCTCCGCCCCAGCGGGGCTGGAGGTGCGACACCCACTCCAGATGGATGTCCAGGTTCAGCGGATCACGGCGCAGGCCCGCCGCGAGCCGGGCGTCCTGGACGCTGTCGTCGACGGACATGCCGCGTCCCGAGGTGAGCAGGTGACGCCACGGTGTGACCCACTCGGGCCGCAGCTCGGCGGCCTCGAGCAGATGCTCCTCGGCGATGCGCAGCCGTTCGTAGAAGGTCTGCCACTGCTCACGGCTGACGTCCACGGCACGGGCGGACGTGCGCGCCTCCCAGCCCCAGGCGACATGGCGCGCACCCGATATCAGCAGTGCGGTCGCCCGGAGCTCCTTGTCGTCCTTGTCCTGCTCGGCAGCCCGGACGATCCACTCCTCCACACCGTCCACATCGGTCAGTTGCCCCAGGACCGCCTGCTCACGGCCTAGGTCGAAGGGGGTCAGCGCCGCCTTGACCGCCTCCCAGTCCCCCGCGTCGGCCGCCTCCACCAGAGCGAGCACCCGGGTGTCGCCGAGCGCGCGCAGCGTGTAGGTCCCGTTCTTCTGCCTGCGCGGGGCCGGCAGGGCGTACGGATCCGTCACCGGTCTCTCCGCACCCCTGCCGAACAGCTTGCCGAACATGCCGCGCCCTCCCCTGGTCCCGCGTGATCTTGCGGTGCAGCATAAACGGCCCCACCGACACCGCTTCCACAGGGTTTTCACTCGCGCTTCACGGACTGGTTCACGACGCCCGGCGACAGCCCGCCGGCAGGGGAGAATGAACGCCGTACCCCACGGTCGACTCTTCTTGAGGAGCGGGAAATGCAGGACGCGCGAGCGGGACAGGTCGCCGGACCCCAGGACCTCGTCGATGTGGCCCGCCTGGTCACGGCGTACTACGCGCTGCACCCCGACCCGGCCGAACCGGGGCAGCGAGTGGCGTTCGGCACCTCGGGGCACCGCGGCTCGTCCTTCGCGGCGGCGTTCAACGAGGACCACATCGCGGCCACCAGCCAGGCGATCTGCGAGTACCGCGCCGCCCAGGGCACCGACGGCCCCCTCTTCCTCGGCGCCGACACCCACGCGCTGTCCGAGCCCGCCCGGATCACGGCGCTGGAGGTGTTCGCCGCCAACGACGTGACCGTCCTCATCGACCAGGCCGACGGCTACACGCCCACCCCCGCGGTCTCGCACGCCATCCTCGCCCACAACCGCGGCCGTACGTCCGGCCTCGCCGACGGCGTCGTGGTCACCCCCTCGCACAACCCGCCCGCCGACGGCGGCTTCAAGTACAACCCGCCGAGCGGCGGCCCGGCCGGTTCCGAGGCGACCTCGTGGATCCAGGACCGCGCCAACGAGATCATCACGGGTGGCATGAAGGACGTACGGCGCATCCCGTACACCCGCGCCCTGGCCGCACCCGGCACCGGCCGCCACGACTTCCTCGGCACGTATGTGGCCGACCTGCCGAACGTGCTGGACCTGGACGCGATCCGGGCGGCCGGCGTGCGCATCGGCGCCGATCCGCTCGGCGGCGCCTCCGTCGCCTACTGGGGCCGGATCGCCGAGCAGCACCGGCTCGACCTGACGGTGGTGAACCCGCTCACCGACCCCACCTGGCGTTTCATGACGCTGGACTGGGACGGCAAGATCCGCATGGACTGCTCCTCGCCGCACGCCATGGCCTCGCTCATCGAGCGGCGCGACCGGTTCGACATCGCCACCGGCAACGACGCCGACGCCGACCGGCACGGCATCGTGACGCCGGACGGGGGCCTGATGAACCCCAACCACTATCTGGCCGTGGCGATCTCGTACCTGTTCTCACACCGGGGGCAGTGGCCCGCGACCGCCGGGATCGGCAAGACCCTGGTGTCGTCCGGCATGATCGACCGGGTCGCGGCGGACGTCGGCCGGCAACTGGTGGAAGTACCGGTCGGATTCAAGTGGTTCGTGGACGGCCTGTCCGACGGCACGCTCGGCTTCGGCGGCGAGGAGTCGGCGGGCGCGTCCTTCCTGCGCCGCGACGGCTCGGTGTGGACCACCGACAAGGACGGCATCATCCTGGCGCTGCTCGCCTCCGAGATCACGGCCGTCACCGGCAAGACGCCCTCGGAGCACTACGCGCGGCTCACCGACCGCTTCGGAGCCCCCGCCTACGCGCGCGTCGACGCCCCGGCCTCCCGCGAGGAGAAGGCGCTGCTCGCCAAGCTGTCCCCGCGCCAGGTCACCGCCGACACCCTCGCCGGCGAGCCGGTCACCACGGTGCTCACCGAGGCTCCCGGCAACGGCGCCGCCCTCGGCGGAATCAAGGTCGCCACCGCCAACGCCTGGTTCGCGGCCCGTCCTTCGGGCACCGAGGACGTCTACAAGATCTACGCGGAGTCGTTCCTGGGCCCGGACCATCTGCGTCGCATCCAGGAAGAGGCCAGGTCCGTCGTGCTCGCCGCGCTCGGCGGCGCCTGACCCGGACGTGAACGACCGTCCGGAGCGCGCTCAAGTGCCAGGGCACTTCGCGGCGGTGGTCAACACGGCCTGCGCCAGGTGTCCAGTTCCGGCTTCTTCAGCATCGACGACAGGCGCAGCTTGCGGGACGTCGGGCAGAAGCGGTCCGTGGGCTCCGCGTACTCCACGTGGAAGACCGCCTTGCCCGCCGCGGTGAACGGTTCGAGGAGTGCGCACTCGTCGTACTGCGCGCACTCCTCGTTGACCGCGAAGTCGAAGTCGTCGAGCAGGTGGGGGATCTGGGCGAGGTCGTTCTTGAGGCCCACGGCGAGGCCGCGCTCGTGGGCGATGGCGGCGATCATGCGGTTGTACCGGAGCTGGTGCCGCGCCGTGAGCGGGAAGCCGGTCTCGTTCCCGTAGCCCTCGACCAGGTCCGGTTCCACGGCGTCGAAGCCCTTGTCCCGGCACATGTCGAACCGGCGTTCCATGAGGGGCCGCAGGAGCGAGAGTCGGCGGATGTCCAGCCAGCGTTCGCCGTGCCAGCCGTTGGGCCTGCCGAGTACCGAGCGGGGGAAGGCGCCTCGGTCGGGTCGGAAGTCCTCCCAGGCGCCTACGTTGACGTAGCAGATCACCTTGCGGCCGTCCCGGTGCAGGCGGGCGACGTCGTCGGCGGAGTTCTCGAAGCCGTCGATGTCGTAGACGGGTACGTCGACGGACGGGTCGACCTCGCCGTCGAGCTGCCACTGCCACGCGAGCCCGGGTCGCGGCTGCCAGCGCACGCCGGGGGCGGGGGCGGGGGCCGGGGATGGAGCGTTGCCGCCGGAGCACCCCACCAGGGTGATCAGGGCGGCCACGACGGCCGGCACCGTCCGCCTCACCGGTCCGCCTCCGCCAGTGCGGGGGTCAGCCGCGACCAGGGGTTCGGTGGTTCTCCCGTGACCGGTCCGCTCACACCCGCGCCCCGCTCCCCCGCGGTCCGCAGGGCGAGCGGCACGAGCGGTTCGGGCACCCCGTAGACCAGGTGGCACAGCCGCTCGGCGGGCAGCCGCGTGGTCCACGAGGGGCGGCTGAAGTCCGACACGTACCGGGACCAGGGGCCTTCGAAGGTGACCGTCAGGTCGGCGAGGCGGGCGTAGCCCGGTGCGGGGTGCACGCCCGGGTTGAGGACGACGGTCGAGGCACCGAGCCGGCGTGCGGAGCGGACCAGCCGGCGGCAGTCCGGCAGTCCGTGCGGGGCCGCCGGTACCTGGTCCAGGAAGCAGCCGTCGACGGCGTACCACTCCTGGTGCCGGCGCAGTTCGGCGGTGATGTCCCCGGGGTCGCGGGCGCCGTAGTCCGTGTCGAGGTAGCCGAGCAGCCGGGCTCCCGCCGTGCGCAGCGCCTCGGCCGCCGCGACGAACGCCGGATCCGGGGCTCGGCCGGGTCCGTTCGCGGGGTTCAGCACGACGGCGTAGGTGCGTGCGGCGCAGGTGATGAGCCGGTGCCAGGCGGCCGGGTCCTCCGCCGGATGCACGTACAGCGGGATCAGCAGGCTCACCGCGCCGGTACCCCCTCGTCGGTGTGGGCCCGTGGGCGGGCGGCCGCCCACAGCGCTGCCAGAGACGCGCCGAGGGAGTGGGACGGCGACCAGCCGAGGGCGTCGCGTGCGGCGGTGATGTCGGAGCACTGCCACGACACCTGCGCGGACCGGGCGGATCCGCCTGCCTCCTCCTCGGCGATCCGGCCCCGGAAACCGGCCGCGTCCGCCAGCGTCCGCACCAACTCCCGCACCGGGCGGGCGTCGCCGCCGCCGATGTTGAGCACGGGCGGCAGTGGTCCCTCGGCGGTGACCGCCCGTCGGGCCGCCCACGCCACGTCGCGTACGTCCACGAAGTCGCGGTGCGCGGACAGGTCACCGAGCCGCAGCACCGCCTCCGTGTCGTCACCGGCGTCCGCGAGCGAGGCGGCCAGCAGCGCGGCGACCCGGCCGGGCAGCCCGGTGGGCGGGGCTCCCGGGCCGACCGGGTTCCCCACCCGCAGCACCACCGCGTCCAGCCCGGACGCGGTCACCGCCACCGTGCCCGCCAGCTTGGTCGCACCGTACGGCCCGGCCGGCCGGGTCGCGGCCGACTCGGTCACCCGCACTGCGGGGTCGGTGGGCCCGTACTCGGCGGCCGAGCCCAGATGGACCAGGCGGGCCCCGGGCGCCGCGTCCCGGAGTGCCGCGCACAGCACGGCGGGGCCGCGGGCGTTCACTTCCGCGAGCGTGACGGCGTCGCCCCCGGTCGCGCCCGCGCAGTTGACGACGGCGTCGGGTGCGAGGGCCGCCAGCGCCGCCGCCAGGTCCTGTGGGCGGTCGGCGGCCAGGTCGACCCTGGCGTCGGCGGCCAGGGAGCGACCGCCGACGAACACCGCTGCGCCCGGCAGGGTGCGCAGCCGCTCGGCGACGTGCGTGCCCAGGTAGCCGGTGGCGCCGAGTACGAGGATGCGCATGGCTCCTCAGGCCCCCTTGAGCAGCAGCGACTTGCGGCTGGTGAACTCCGCGTTGGCCCGGTCGTAGTCGTCGGGGCGGCCGATGTCGAGCCAGTAGCCGTCGAACGCGTAGGCGTGCGGAGGGCGTCCGGCGGCGAGCAGGTCCATCACCAGTTCGTCGAAGCCCAGCGGCAGCCCCGGCGTGTAGTCGTCGAGCGTGGCGCGGGAGACGCCGTAGACGCCCATGGACACCCGGTAGTCGATGCTGGGCTTCTCGGTGAAGGCGACCACCCGGCTGGCGTCGGTGGTCAGCACCCCGAAGTCGATGTGTACCTTGCGGGCGTAGGTGGCGATGGTCAGGGGCGTGCCCGACGCCTCGTGCGTGCGCAGCACGTCGGCGTAGTCGAGGTCGGTGAGGACGTCGCCGTTCATCACCAGGAAGTGTTCGGGCAGCCGGTCGCGCAGGATGAGCAGCGGGCCCATGGTGCCGAGCGGGCTCTCCTCGGTGGCGTAGTCGACCTTCAGGCCCCACTGGGTGCCGTCGCCGACGTAGGCGCGGATGATCTCGCCCAGGTGGCCGATGGCGATGGTGCAGTGGGTGAAGCCGGCCGTGGACAGCTGGCGCAGCACGATCTCCAGGATCGCGTGCTGGTCGCCGATGGGGACGAGCGGCTTGGGCAGCGCGGTGGTGTACGGCCGTAGCCGGACGCCCTTTCCACCGGCCAGGATCACTGCGTGCATGGCGTACCTCCTGCGATACGTGCCGGTCGGGTCAGATGTTGTAGATGCCGGTCTTGTAGCGGGCCAGGTTGGCCGGGTCGGTGAACCACCGCGCGGTGCGTGCGAGCCCCTCCTCCAGCGTGCTGCCGGGCCGCCAGCCGGTCGCCGCGGTCAGCCGGGTGGCGTCGGCGACGAGCCGCATCACCTCGGAGCCCGCCGGCCTCAGGCGCGCGGAGTCCTCCCGGACGTCGAGCGGGGCGTCCATGACCTTGCCGATCAGCGCGACGAGGTCGCCGACGGATATCTCCCCGCCGGTCCCGGCGTTGAAGGTGCGGCCCACGACCTGTTCCGCCGGGGCGGTGCCCACCGCGAGGAACGCCTGAGCGGTGTCCTCGACGAAGGTGAAGTCCCGGGTGGGGCGCAGGTCGCCGAGCGTGATGGTGCGCTGCCCGGCCGCCACCTGGCCGACGACGGTGGGGATCACCGCACGCATCGACTGGCGCGGGCCGAAGGTGTTGAACGGCCGCAGCGTCACCACGGGGGTGCCGAAACTGGCGTGGTAGCTGTCGGCCAGCCGGTCGCCGCCGGCTTTCGAAGCGGCGTACGGGGACTGGGTGTTGATGGGGTGGTCCTCGGTGATCGGCACGGTCTGCGCCGTGCCGTACGTCTCGCTGGTCGAGGTGTGCACCAGACGCGGGGTCTGAAGGGCGCGCACCGCCTCCAGCACGTTGAGCGTGCCGGTGACGTTGGTGTCCACGTAGCTGTGCGGGGCCTGGTAGGAGTACGGGATCGCGATGAGCGCGGCCAGGTGGTACGCGCAGTCGGCGCCGTCGAGCAGGCCGCGCACCGAGCCGGGATCTCGTACGTCGCCGAGGACGATCTCCACCTGGTCCAGGACGTCGGAGGGCAGGGTCTCCAACCAGCCGTAGGAGGAGAAGGAGTTGTACTGGGCCATGGCCCTCACACGGTGGCCGGAGACGACGAGCGCCTCGGTGAGATGCGAGCCGATGAATCCTTCGGCCCCGGTGACGGCGGCGAGCGGTGCGGAGGTCAACTCGTTGTCCCTTCGTAGTGGTCGTCGGACGGGGGACCCCGGCGTGGACGGGATGCGGGGTCTGTGGTCCGCCGGGGTGGTTCGCGTGGTCAGGCGTGCGGTGAGGGCCGGCCGAGCAGGCGTATCGCGCAGGCCGCGAGACACGCGGCGGCCACCCCGCAGGCGGACGGCAGCACGACCGGTTCCGGTGGCAGGTGCAGCAGGGTCACCGCTCCGGCCACGCCGGCGGCGGCCAGGCAGAGCACGGCGGGCGGCCAGGCCACCCCGAACGCCTGCAGGAGCAGGGCGGTCCACAGGGCCGCCGCGAGCAGGAGCAAAGTGGCCTCGGAGTCGGTGAGCAGGGCCGCCGGCAGCAGCAACAGCAGATAGCCGGACAGGCACAGGCCGAGCACGGCGGCCGAGCGCAGCAGGAATGTGCCGGGCGTCGCGCTGACCCGTAACGCCGCGACCGACCAGCCGCGGTAGCGGTACAGCAGCCACTCCGCGGGGCCCATGCTGAGGGTCAGTGCGATCACCGCGTACGGCTGCCGTCGGCCCTCCAGCATGACCAGCACCGCCGCCGCGAGTCCGAACAGTCCGTACGGCACGGATGCGTGCAGTCGGGGCCGCCCGGCGTCGGAAGCGGCCGGGCCGGCGCGGCCCGCCCACAGGACTCGTCCCGCGGCCATCGAGGTGGCCAGCAGGGCCAGGAGTGGCAGGGCGACCCGCGGCGCCGGTCCGGGCTCCCACCACGGGAGCACCCCGGCGCCCGCGATGAGCGGGCTGAGCGCGGCCAGGAGCAGTCGCTCGCGGCCCAGGACGAGCAGCACGCTCGCTGCGGCCAGGTACAGCGACTGGGCCGCCGCCACCGCGATGGCCGACGCGCCGTCGGCGGGCAGCGCCCCGAGGGCCGTGGCCAGTGCGGCGCCCAGCGCGGACCCGGCGAGCAACGTGCCTGACGCCTCCCGGCGTCCGGTCACCAGCCGCAGGTGTGCGCGATGGCCCAGTGCCTGTCCCCACGCCCACGAGGCGATGCCCGCGACGATCAGTACGGGGGCGTGCCGGTCGACGGGCCACAGCGGCGCGATGAGCAGGTACGCCAGGGCGGGCAGCGCGAAGAGCACGCCGCGCAGCAGGCAGCGCACGGTGTCGGGTCGCCATGGGTCGGTCGCGGGTGGCGGCTCGGGGAACGTCCGGGGCACCCTCTCGTACAGCGCGGTCGCCAGCGAGAAGAGGTCGGGGTGGCCGTACCTCTCCTTGATCAGCGAGGCGGACAGGCCCTCCGCCTCCAGCAGCGCCGCCACCTCGTACGGGTGGACGGCGGGCCCTATGGCGTCGGCGAGTTCGGCGGCGAGCGTGCTGACCGCCTCCTCGTCGGGACCGTGGCCGGGCAGCCGTATCGCGAGTGTGGCGTCGTCCAGGGCCCAGCGTGGGCGGCGGCGCGGCGGGCGGGGTTCCGCCAGCCGCAGGGCGAGGGTGTCCTGCCCCGCGTCGCCGGGTTCGAGGGATATCGGTCCGCTCATCCGGTGAGGCTCCTCGTGCCGGTGACCGTCGGAGCGGGCAGCACGACTCTGGCGGGCAACTCCGTTTGCCCTGCCGCCAGTTCGTGGTAGATGGCGCGGAAGGTGTCGATGGTCTGCCGCAGTGTGAACTGCTCGATCACCCGCAGCCGCGCCGCCTCGCCCATCGCCCGGCGCCGGACGGGATCGTCCAGCAGCTCCAGCGCGGCGGCGGCCATCGCGGCCGGGTCGCGCGGCGGCACCACCAGGCCGGTGTCGCCGACGGCCTCGCGCACGCCTCCGACGTCGGTGGAGACGGTCGCCCGACCGCACGACATGGCCTCGATCAGCGTGAACGGGAAGCCCTCGCTGATGCTGGACAGCATCACCACGTTCCCCGCCGCGTAGGCGTCCCTGATGTCGTCGACGCGGCCTTCGAAGGTCACCGCGTCGCCCTGCCCCAGCTCGGCGGCCAGTGCCTCGCAGCGCTCGCGGTATGCCTCTCCGCCCCGGGGCGTGCCCCCGAACAACCGCAGGCGGGCGTCGGGCAGTCGGTCCCGGACGAGGGCGAAGGCGCGGATCAGGGTCTCCAGGTCCTTGATCGGGTCGACCCGGCCGGCCCAGCTCAGGGTGAGGGACTCCGGCTCCGGTCCGGCCGGCGGGAAGGCGGCGGGGTCGACGCCGTTGTAGACCGTGCGGATCGACGCCGGGTCGGCGCCGCCCTGCTCCTCCCACAGCCGGTTGTAGCGGTTGCCGGGGGTGATCAGGGCCGCCTGGCGGTAGCTCTCCTCGGCCAGCAGCCGGAAGAAGCCCAGGATCACCGCCTTGACCGGCCAGCGGTACGGCGCGGTGCGATAGCCGAGGTAGCGCTCGCGCAGATAGACCCCGTGCTCGGTGAGCAGCAGCGGAACCCCGTGCCGCTCGCGTGCGGCCAGCCCCGGCAGGACGGCGACGCCGCCGCTGACGGCGTGAGCGACACCGTCCTGCGGGGGCGGCGCGGCCAGCGGGCGCAGCGCGTGTTCCAGCAGGGCGGTGGCGGTGAGCGCGTCGTGCAGGGTCGGCAGCGCCTCGCGCACGGCGAGCCCGGGGCGCGTCCATACGGCGGTCAGGATCGCGATAGCCGTGTCGCCCCGTAGGAACGCGCTGAGTTCGCCGCCTGCCGCGGCCCGCGCCAGGGTGTGCAGGGCGGGTGCGAAGGCGTCCTCGGCGCCGGGGTCGACGAGCGCGGTCAGAAACCGCTCGTACGCACCGACGAGCCGCCTGCGGGACCGGCCGCGCGGTGGGCGGCCCTCCGGAGCGGCGCCCCACATGGGAACGGACAGGACGCCGCGGACGTGGTCGGGTAGATCCCACACGATCGGCTCCCGGCCGGTGCCGGTGACGGCGATGACGTCGAACTCGATGTCGGGCATTCCGGTGACGAGTTGGTCGCACCAGACGCTCACACCGCCATGGCTGTGCGGGTAGGTGCCTTCGGTGAGCAGGGTGACGCGCGCGGCGGCGTTGCGTCGCGCGCCGTGGTGAACGTGCATCGATGTGCTCCACGGCCGAGGTGTGGGGAGGGGTGCCGGTCCCGGCCGCCGACGCGACGACGCCTGGTAGCGCCGTACGCCGCGGCCGGGGACCGCTCGCTGCCGGTGTTCCGGTCAGCTCCCTGCGGGCAGGACCGGCTCGGCCACGCCCGCGGGCACACGGGCGTCCGGTGCCGGGTCGGTGGCCGGCGCGGAACCTTCCGTGCCGGTGGCCGTGGAGGGGGCCGCGGACTGCGGCAGGGTGAGGGTGAGCGGCGTGGCTGCCGCGGCGGTCCATGCGGAGCGTTCGCCCGCGTACGCGTCGCCGAAGGCTGAGCCGGCTCGTGTGGTGCCCTCGGGCATCGTGGCGGGGACGTCGACGCCGGCGGGGCTCTCGATGGTGACGGTGTCGCCGATCCGGTAGGCGGTGACCTGCCCGTCATCCACGGTGGTCCGCCAGGAGGCGCGCCTCTTCAGTTCGTTCCCGATGTCCTTCATCCGCGGATTGACCAGCGGTGTGTTCTGCGCGAACAGCGTGTCGTAGGTGTCGAGCACACCGTCCAGGACCGGGTAGGCGATCCGGTCCTCGGCCAGGTTGGACTGGTGGATGAAGTGCGGCTTGGGGTCGTTGCCGAGGACGTGGCCGAGGGCGATCTGCCGCTCCAGGGGCACGATGTGCCGCGTGTAGCCGGTGGCCGTGTCGAGCGGCTCGGGCAGGCAGGTGGTGGTGGCCGGGTTGTCCTCGCAGATGCCGCTGCCGCCCTGTGCGCGGCCGGTGTAGATCCAGTTGTACTCGTCGACCTGCTCGGCGGCCCGGCCCGCGTTGTAGAAGATGTTCATCGGGTACCGCGGGACGGTGGTGGCGGGGCCGACCTGCCGCTGGGCGGGCTCGCGGGAGTTGTCCGAGGCCAGCCAGGTGATGCCGGTGTCGGCGAGGGCGAGCGCCAGGTTGGGGTTGTCGGCCGGCTGCTGCGGCAGGACCCGCAGTCCGGAGTGCTCGCCGGTCACCAACTCGTCGTTGTCCAGGGGCAGTCCGGCCGTCCGGCCCCACGCGGTGTTGTGGGCGATCTCGTCGGCGACGTCGGTGCGGCTGACCCACTTGGTGCTGCCGTCGGCGTTGGTGGCGCACCGCCACGGCACCACCGATGTGTCCTGTTCGCAGCCCAGGAAGGCGTGCGTGTAGGTGTGGTTGATCCAGCGGAACTCGGCCCGTTCGGCGACGAGCCGGTCGGCCAGCGGGTCGGCTCCGTCGTTGTCCTCGCGGTGGTCGACGCTGCCGGCGCCGTTGTAGGCGAGGTCGAGGGTGAAGCCGCGCTCGCGCTGCCAGGTGACGGCGTGGTCGACGTCGGCGGGCGTCATCCTGATCGGGTCGGGCGTGGCGTTCGGGTCGGTGCAGTCCACGTCGCCGGGTGTGCAGTTGAGCGTGGAGTTCCAGCGGTCGTCGGCCGCGAAGACGTCGTCGACGTGTACGGCGAAGTAGTTGCGGGAGGCCCCGAGGTGCACGCCGCCGGTCATCCACTCGACGATGCCGCGGGCCAGCAGCCGGAACTGCTGCTGGTACTGGTTGTAGACGAAGGTGACGACGAGTTCACGCCGCCCGTCGTGCCGGTACTCCCCCACCAGCGAGCCCTGCTCGGCCGTGCCCGGGATCGGCGCCTGCACGTACGGGGTGAAGTCGGCACCCGCCGCCGGGGTCGACAGGAAGGCGTAACTCTCGCCGACACTCGGCGAGTTGTCCTCGAACGGCACCGGCCCGTCGAGGTAGCCGAACGGGCCCGCCCGACCGGCGTCCGTCACCTGGGCCCGCACTCCGTCGACGCTGCCCGAGTAGCCGCCGTCGACCGGGTACTGGAGCCCGGCCTCGGGGCGGGCGTAGGTGTACGCGTCGACCTGCGGGATGTCGTAGGTCTTCTCGTACGCCACCAGCGCGGCCATCTCCGGCGAGTCCGCCGGGAACGGGTTGTCGTTGGGCAGCACGACCGCCTGGAACCTGGCGCGGTCCCGGCCGTCCACGGTGTCCGCGAGGTAGCCGGCGTCGATCACGGGGCGGTCGGACCGTGTGAGGTCGATCTCCGTGTACGGCGTGCCCGCGGTGTCCAGTTCGGCGGCGATGGCGTCGGTGGCCGGGCCGCCGTCGCTCACGACGAGCACCCGCAGGTCGATGCGGGGCGGCGGCGCGTCCACCGCGTGCGCGGCCGGTGCGCCGAGGGCGGCTATGAGCGCGCCCGTCGTGAGCAGGGTGGTGCGTAAGGTCCGCTTCATGCGGCGTTGTCCCCTCCCCGGGCAGGGGTGAGCATTGCTCCGCCGAGCGGACGCACCCCCGCGCGTGACGCCGGCTTCCCCCTCAGAGACCGGTCGTCGACGCATCCGTCGCGTCAAATAGTGAGGTATCTGTGGAGCTTTCGTGTACCCGGCGCGCAACCTGACGGAAAAACGCAGGTGCGCCTCGCAGGGCCGCTCCGGCCGGACCGTGTGCCCGGCCGAGGATCACGGACATCCGTGGACGCCGCTTCGGACTCTGCCACCCAGGTGGGAGGGGAAATCACCGCATCCGCGGACCGCCGGGGCACGCCAGCGCGACCGCCACTGGTATAGACCTGTCCGCCGGTGGCCCGCGTGCCGGTTTCAGGTCACCTCCCCGGCCGTCGTGGCGGCCGCCACGCGTGACGGCGTCGAAGAAACAGGTACGTCCTTGAACGAAGGAGCGAAGGCATCACTCACCGTCGGCCGGGCAAGTGAGTCGTTGTCCGGCTCAGTGGTCAACGCCTTAGGGGGAGCCTTCGTGTCCGCAACCGGAAGTGACGCCACCGCACCGGAGAGACAGGACGACACCGCACTGCGGCGGGCCATCGGTCCGAAACTGCTGGTCCTGTTCGTCATCGGGGACATCCTCGGTACCGGGATCTACGCCACCACCGGCCAGGTCGCCGGCAAGGTCGGCGGAGCGCTGTGGCTGCCGTTCGTCATCGGCTTCGTCGTGGCCATCCTGACGGCGGCCTCGTACGTGGAGCTCGTCGGCAAGTACCCGAAGGCGGCGGGCGCGGCGCTCTACACCCAGAAGGCGTTCAAGGTCCCGTTCCTCACCTTCATCGTCGCCTTCATGGTCATGTGCTCGGGCCTGTCGTCGGCAAGTGCGGCGGCCCGCGCCTTCAGCGGCGACTACCTCGCCGAGTTCACCGACTTCTTCCCGCCCACTCTCATCGCGGTCCTGTTCATCCTCGCCCTGGCGGCGCTGAACCTGCGGGGCGTGTCGGAGTCCGTGAAGACCAACGTGGTCCTCACCGTGGTCGAGCTGACGGGCCTGCTCATCATCCTCACGATCGGCGCCTGGGCGGTGCTGTCCGGTGACGGTGAACCCTCGCGGCTCGGCGAGTTCCAGGCGGAGGGCACCGGCTTCGCGCTGATGACCAGCGTGCTGGGAGCGACGGCACTCGGCTTCTTCGCCTTCGTGGGGTTCGAGGACTCCGTCAACATGGCCGAGGAGACGAAGGATCCGGTACGTACGTTCCCGCGCGCCATCTTCACCGGTGTCGTGGTGACCGGCACCATCTACATCCTGGTCGCCCTCGTCTCCTCGCTGCTCGTCGACTACCGCGTACTGGAGGACTCCAGCGGACCGCTGCTGGAGGTCGTCAAGGCCGGCGGACTCGACTTCCCGCCCAAGCTGTTCGCGCTGATCGCCCTCTTCGCGGTCACCAACTCGGCCCTGATCAACATCATGATGGCGTCGCGGCTGTGCTACGGCATGGCCAACGAACGCATCCTGCCGCGCGCCCTGGGCCGCGTCCTCCCCCGCCGCCGTACACCGGTGGTAGGCATCGTCTTCGTCTCACTCCTCGCCATCGGGCTGGTCTCCACCGGGGAGATCGAGGGCCTCGGCGACACCACGGCCTTCCTGCTCCTGTGCGTCTTCGCCGTCGTCAACATCGCCGTCCTCGTCCTGCGCCGGGACCCAGTCGATCACCAGCATTTCCGTACGCCCACGGTCCTGCCGGTCCTCGGCGCCCTCACCTCCCTGATCCTGGCCAGCCCGCTGTCCGACCGGCCCGCGAACGTCTACATCCGGGCAGGCGTACTGCTGGCGATCGGAATCGGGTTGTGGGGACTGAACAAGCTGGTGCTACGGGCGCGCGGCGAGGGGTGATCGCGTCGCGCGTCAGGGTTCCGGCCGGTCACACCGCCAACGCGGTCGACGCCCATGGGAAGTTGGGAAGTGCTGGGTGGCTGCCGCAGGGAGCCACCTGGGCGCGGAGCTGACACCAGGGGAAGGCTGTGCGCCATCGGCCGCCGGGCCCGACGAGCCGCCACTCCGGCTGGTCGGGCCCGTGCCGGATCAGCTGCGCCGGGGGCGTGGTCGCCACGGTGAGCCGGTGGTTCACGCCCCGGACGCGGGCGGCGCTTTCGTGGAAGGCGACTTCCCTCGCTGCCGGTGGGCCGCGCGGCGCCGGGCCGCCGGGACGAAGACGAACAGCACCGCCGGGAACGGCCGCTCCAGGGGCGGCCCGGCGTAGGTCTCCTGCCAGCGGCTCAGGGGGCCTGGGCGGCGTTGCCGGGCCCACTCGCAGGCGAGTTGCGGTAGGCGTCGTAGCGCAGTCGGCCAACTCGCCCGGCCCAGCACCCCGTTCGAAGCAGACCGAGCATACGAACGGATGGAGAACGGCCAGTTGGCGGCCATGGCAAATCGGTACCGGCGGACGTCGTTCGACCCCTGCCATGGGCTCTTGGCCTGCCCCCGCCCTTGCCGCTGATGTGACCGAGCGGCAGAGTGACGTCGTGATCATTCCATTCTTACGCGACGACGTGCAGGGTGCGGTAACGGTGACGCTGGAGCGCGTCGATGATCCTGCTGCGATCGGCAAGCACCCCTCAGCCGATGGTTTCCCCTGCTGCACCGCTGAGGTGGACTATCCGGGCAAGGGATATCGGGCCCTGTTCGGCTGGGTTCAGCTGGTGCGTTCGACGGACAATTCCTCCGGCGGGGCCGCCTTCGACATGGACCCGTTCTACCTGTTCGAGGATGCGCCGTCACCGTACGCCTTCTTCGGCATCAACCCCACCTTGTTTGACGCACCGTCACGGGCCGAGAGGGACCCCCTGGCCTGGACGGCCCACAGCTATCTGGCGTGGACACCGATGGAGGACGCCGAACGGCGCGTCCTGCCGCTGGCCGGCTTCTCCTGGGGGTTCAACATCGACGCCGCCAGCCGCATCACGCTGCAACAGGTTCAGTCACTCACTGCTGTGGACTGGGACACGCACCTGCCCCACCTCGGCGCTTCCCATCCGGGCTGGGTATTCGAAAAATGGCAAACCCCGCAGTGAGCCCTGACGGCCTTCGCGGCGGGTGGTGGCCGTGCTGAGGACAGGCCGGGATGACCAGTCGCGTTCGTGCTCGCGGGAGGTCTGCTGACTGTCGCGGCGGGAGGTTCGCCCGGCAATTCGCCTGGAATGCACGATCCAGGCCGTTGTCAGCCGGATGAGTGCCCTGCTTGGGTGGCGCTACGACCACGGTCAGCCCGGCGTGTCGGTTCCCTGCTGGGCCGGCGTGACGAAGGCCCCGCTCGCGTGGACCGGGGCCTTCGTCGTGTTCAGGTGATCAGGTCCTTCGGCGGGTCGAAGGAGGCGACTGGCGGCGCCGCCGGCGTGGTGGCTGTGCTGCCGCCGCTCTCGGGTTCCGAATCGGACTTGTCGTCGCTGCCGCTGCAACCGGCCAGCAGGACGACAGCGGCGACGACGCTGACGACGGCCATCGGACGCTGCATCATTGGGTACTCCCCCAGTCAACCCGTAATGATCGGCTCGAGCGCGGGCAGTTCCCCGTCCCCCGGCTCAGGCAGCCGTATGGCCCGTACGGTCCACCAGACGGTCCGCGCTGAACCCGTAGCCGTACCCCCGCTCCTGAACCACTGGATCGGCAACAAGCTCGCACAGGAATCGGGCGGCGTGAGACCACCGCTCCACGAAGTGGACGTCTGAGCTCCGCGGTCGTCGACCTCTTGAGGCCATTGAGGTCTTCTCAGTGGTGCGATTCTTCCCATCCCTTTTGGGCGCTGATCGTCGCGATGACAGCTCCGGCGCTGGCTGGGAGCGACATGTCAACGAGCAGCGCCCCTGCCATCGAACAGGACCCTGCGCGAGATGGTCTGTTTCAGGATGCCTTTTGGTCGGCGGGCTTCTCGATCTCGGTGGTCACCCGTGCCCCTCGGAAGAGCACCGGGAGCCACAGGAGACATGCCAGCAGGGGGACCGCGGCGTAGGTGGCCATGCCCACACTGGAGCCCAACCCGTCCATGACCGCGCCGAGGACGAGATAGCCGATGCCGATGAGCGCCGACTCCACGAATGCGATCATCGACAGCAGGCTCGCCCGGTGGCGCGACGGCACTGCCTCGTTGAACACGTTGTCCACGATCACGGCGGTGATCTCGGGAATCCCGGCCAGGACCAGGAACGCGGCGATGGTGACCCAGACAAGGCCGAGACCGCTCAGGCCGAGCGCCACGGCGAGCGTCAGGAGAGACACCGGGACGATGACCCGATACCCGATGCGCCGGTCCGCGCGGTCCGACAGCAAGGGAGTGAGCCCGCCGACGAAGAATCCCGCCGCTATGACCACGCTGACCAATGCGGTGCCCGCTCCCTGATCGGACAGGGTCTTCTGCGTGAAAATGATGTACGGCGTCAAAGTCGCATGCATCAATCCGGACACCACGACAAGCGTCACGAGCGCCGGCGTGGCGACCCGAAGCATCGCCCGCCATGCCGTGGCGTCGCCGTGCCCCTCGGCTCCGTCCTGCTCGTCCACCGCGTCCGCGCCGCGGATCTCGGGCACCCCTGACATCAGCACCACCACGGCCAGGACGAGGCACGCCGCCGAACCGACGTAGACGACTCCCCAGGAAATCTGCTGCAGTTGGCCGCCGAGGACGATGGCGGCTCCCGAGGCGACCGTCCCGAGCATGGTGAACCGGGACTTGATCTTGACGTAGCCGGCCGTTGCACCACGACGCACGAGCAGGTCGTACAGCAGGGCGGTGTCCGAACCGGACACACATGCCATGCCCACACCCTGCCCGATGAACAGCGCCAGGAACACCCAGTAGTTGGAGAACGCCACCTGACCGAGCAGACATCCAGCTATCAGCACCTGGCCGATCACGATGCTGGCACGCCTGCCGATCCGGTCGGCGATGACTCCCGTCGGCAACTCCACAAGTCCACTGACCAGGTAGAGCAGTGTCTGCAGTAGGGCCACTTGCCCGACGGAGAAGCCGCGCTGATAAAGGAAGAGGACGAATACGCCGCGCTGGAACAGCGTGTTGGCGAGCACGGCGTATACGTAGAACGGGCGCGTGACACTTCGTGCTGCATCGTCGACCGCAGCCGACCCGCCAAGGACCTCCGTGGTGCCGGTCATGCCGCGGGCTCCCCCTGGTGACTCCGGTGATCATTAGTGTTGGGCCTCCGCCGCCGACCGAGACCTCAAGCCCATACCTCGCGCAGGATATTGGGCCGACCATCCGGGAACCGTTTCCTGTCCGCCCCGGACGGCACCCCGCTGTAGGTCTCCGATGTCGAGCCGGTCTCCACCCCCGACATCACCGCCGCCGGCTGCACGTCCTGCCCGCGTTGCACAAGGCAGCCGCAGACGGCCTGCCCACCCTGGCCGACAAGGGATACATCGGCGCCGGCATCGGCATCCGCGTCCCGGTCCGCCGCCCGAAGGGGACGTTGGAACAAGCCCGCGACACCGATACCGATACCGACACCCGCACCACGAACTGCCTGTTCAGAGACCTCCGCGCCCTCGGTGAGCGCACCGCTGCCGAACTCGAAGAAAGCCGGCGCACGCTCAAGCGCGTCACCCTCAGCCCCACCCGTATCGGCGGCACGGCCCGCGCCGCCCTTGCCCTCAACCGTCACTGGAAGTGCTCTTCACTGAGAAACCCTCATCGTGTGGAAGTGCCGCATCCGAACAAGCGACACAACGCTACGGACGACCTCGTCATCGCCCACCTGACCGCACCGCACCTCGCTGCGATCCTCATGTGGATCCGGCGCTGACCGAGAACCTGAACCTACGACAGCGGCCGACCGCCAAGGCCCGTTCGCCTCACGCCGCGAGGTGAGAACGTCATCGGTCCTATCCAACCGTGGCGGACAAGGGCGATCTGGGAGGGCAACGGTGACACCGGATCGAGGGCCCTGCCACGTGACCAGTTCTCGAACAGCCCCTCGGTCGTCTCGACGGCGGACACCACCATGGTGACCTTGAAGTCCCCATCGCTCCAGGTGTTCCACAGCGCCCAGCCCTCGGACCTGGGCTCCACGCCGATCCGTGCGCACGCCTCCTCGTACCCTTCCTCCACTCCGGCCGGCATGGCCCCGGGCTTCAGAACCGAGGCTCCGACGAGTCGGACCCGAGGCCGGTCCTCCTCCAGACAGCCATCGCCCTCGAAGTGGTAATGGCGCAGAGCCCTGGCAACGGCGTTCACGCTGCGCTGCAGCGGTGTCGAATCTTCCGGGTCCTCCTGGTACGAGAGCCATCCTTCGTTGGACGCTTCCACGCCGACGCGGTTGGCGAGGCGCTCGATCTCCCGGAGATAGTCCCGTTCGCTGAGCTCGGGTGCAGTCATGATCCGAAGTTTCGCACCATGCCCGCTGGCACCAACACACGTTTTCGGTGGGATCAAGGAGACAGGTCCTGGTTCAGTTCTCGGGCGACCGAGGACGCGCCCCACAGACCTGGTCGAGTTGATCGGCCAGGCCGGCCAGGTCGTCGGCGTACAGGTCGAACCGGTCCGAGGAGGTGGGCGGGTCACCGGCAGGGCGGGAGACGTGAGCGGTGCGCAGGCCGAGGTTCTGTGCTCCGCGCAGGTCCCAGGCGTGGGCGGCGACCATCAGGAGTCGCTCCGGCGGTCGTCCGGAGAGGGTGACGGCCAGTTGGTAGACCGCTGGGTCTGGCTTGTAGGTCCGGGCGTCCTCGGCGGACAGGGCCTGGTGCCAGCGCAATCCGGCGTGGGCGTTGAGCTCCAGCAGCGCCGTCCGGCTCGCGTTGGAGAGTCCGATCAGCGGGAACCGCTCGGCGAGTCGGGCCAGCGCTGCCACGGTGTCGGGCCACGGCGGGAGCCTGCGCCCCGACTCGGCCAGCGCCGCCACGGTGGTCGAGTCGTCGACCCCGGCGGCAGCGGCGACGAGCCGAGCGGCTTCCAGGTCGAGG
Organism: Streptomyces viridochromogenes; assembly: GCF_001270495.1. Taxonomy (GTDB): domain Bacteria; phylum Actinomycetota; class Actinomycetes; order Streptomycetales; family Streptomycetaceae; genus Streptomyces; species Streptomyces viridochromogenes_A. The sequence goes on along the minus strand of NZ_LGUR01000235.1, from coordinate 14,936 downwards.
AGGTCGCTGGTGAGGTACGGCCGGACACCGTCGAGCATGCGACGTTGCTCGCGGTCGACGTGCTGCTGCCACAGAGACACAAGCTGCTCGACCTTGGGCTCGTCGAGCGAGGGGGCGAGTTCACGAATGCCGGCGCGGATTCCGGCGGGTTCGTCGACCAGCGTGCCGAGTACGTCGAACACGACGGCATCGATCTCTGGCTGGAACATGGGTGAGGTCTCCCGGAAGAAGAAGCAGGGAAGGGAAATGAGTGGGTGTTGGCCGAACACCGCGGAAGCCACCCGGATTCCCGATCCGCATGGCGTGTGCGGCACGGATGGCCGGTAAGAGATCGCTGTCCCACCGGTTCCGCAGGGACGTCCGCCAGGACGAATCCCGTGGATTCACCGACGCGTCCGACGGCATGCTCGAACAACTCGCCTCGCACGGCGCCGCACCGCAGCGGTCCGTCACGAACGGCTCCCTCGACGCCTCCCACAAACGTATTCACGGCACGCCTCAGGCATCGTCCCGAGCGGCGCCCGCTGGATCGTTGAGCGCGCACGCCCGAACGGAAAAGCAACCTCTTCGCGGACGTTTCTTGTGCCGGGTGCTCTGCGTGTTTCATAGCGGTGCCGTCTGTGGTGCGCGACCATACGGACGCCGACCCATCACAATCATCGGCATTGCGCGTGGAAACACCGAAACAGAAAGAAGGACGTACGTGTCCGGCAGCGAAAGCGAAAACCCGGCAATCGCCTCCCCGACCCCCACGCCGACTCGGCCCAGAACAATCCGGGACTGGTGGCCGAATCAGCTGGACCTTCAGATTCTCCACCAGCACTCGTCCCGCTCCAATCCGATGGACGAGGACTTCGACTACGCGAGAGAGTTCGCGGCCCTCGACCTCGATGCGCTGAAGCAGGACGTCTTCGAGGTGATGACGGCGTCCCAGGACTGGTGGCCTGCCGACTACGGCCACTACGGGCCGCTCTTCATCCGGATGAGTTGGCACGCCGCGGGCACGTACCGGGTCGACGACGGCCGGGGCGGTGGCGGCTCGGGCGCTCAGCGCTTCGCCCCCCTCAACAGCTGGCCGGACAACGCAAGTCTCGACAAGGCGCGCCGTTTGCTCTGGCCGGTCAAGCAGAAGTACGGCCAGAAAATCTCCTGGGCCGACCTTCTGGTCTTCGCCGGCAACTGTGCCATGGAATCCATGGGCTTCAAGACGTTCGGGTTCGGCTTCGGGCGAGAGGATATCTGGGAGCCAGAGGAAATCTTCTGGGGTCCCGAGGACACCTGGCTCGGAGATGAGCGCTACAGCGGCGACAGGGAACTCGCCGCTCCCTTCGGCGCCGTCCAGATGGGACTGATCTACGTCAATCCGGAGGGGCCCAACGGCAACCCGGATCCGATGGCCGCCGCCAGGGACATTCGCGAGACATTCGGGCGCATGGCGATGAACGACGAGGAGACGGTGGCCCTCATCGTCGGCGGCCACACGTTCGGCAAGTGTCATGGCGCTGTCGATCCCGCGTACATCGGTCCGGAACCCGAGGCCGGCGCCATCGAGCTGCAGGGCCTCGGCTGGCGCAACACATACGGCAGCGGCAAGGGAGCCGACACCCTCACCAGTGGGCTCGAGGGCGCCTGGACCTCCGAGCCGACCAGGTGGGACAACGGCTACCTGGACAACCTGTTCCGGTACGACTGGGAGCTGACGACGAGTCCTGCCGGTGCCAAGCAGTGGACTCCCACAGATCCTTCGGCCAAGGACACGGTGCCCGACGCTCATGATCCGTCGAAGAGACATGCACCCATGATGCTGACGACGGACCTCGCGCTGAAGCTGGATCCGCTCTACGGCCCGATCGCGAAGAGCTTCCACGAGAACCCGGACCGGCTGGCCGAGGCGTTCGCCAAGGCGTGGTACAAGCTGTTGCACCGCGACATGGGACCCGTCACGCGCTACCTCGGCCCCTGGGTCCCCGAGCCGCAGCTGTGGCAGGACCCCGTCCCTGCGGTCGATCACGAACTGGTCACGGACGAGGACATCGCTGCCCTCAAGGAGAGGATCGTCGCCTCGGGGCTGTCCGTCTCCCAGCTGGTCACGACCGCTTGGGCGGCGGCGGCCAGCTTCCGCGGCACCGACAAGCGCGGCGGGGCCAACGGGGCCCGGATCCGGCTCGCGCCGCAAAGGGACTGGGAGGTCAACCACCTGCCCGAGGTGGCGCAGGTGGTGCAGACGCTGGAGCAGATCCAGCAGGACTTCAACCTCTCACACGCCGGCGGAACGAAGGTCTCGCTCGCCGACCTGATCGTCCTGGGCGGGTGCGCGGCCGTCGAGCAGGCCGCGAGGAACGCCGGGTACGACGTCACGGTCCCGTTCGCACCGGGGCGCACGGACGCCTCGCAGGAACAGACCGATGTGGAGTCGTTCGCCGTACTCGAACCCAAGGCCGACGGGTTCCGCAACTACCTCCGGGCGGGAGAGAAGCTGTCGCCGGAAACCCTCCTGCTGGACCGCGCCAACCTTTTGACGCTGACCGCTCCCGAGATGACGGTCCTGATCGGCGGCATGCGGGTCCTCGACACCGGCTACAAGCGATCCCCACACGGTGTCTTCACCCACCGGCCCGAGACATTGACCAACGACTTCTTCGTCAACCTGCTCCACATGGGCACGGAGTGGAAGGCCGCGGCTTCGGACGAGAACGTATTCGAAGGCCGAGATCGCGTGACGAACGAGCTCAAGTGGACCGCCACCGCGGTCGACCTCGTCTTCGGTTCGCATTCCCAGCTCCGAGCCGTCGCGGAGGTCTACGCGTCCCAGGACGCGGGAGACAAGTTCGTGCGTGACTTCGTGACCGCGTGGGACAAGGTGATGAACCTCGATCGGTTCGACCTCACCTGAACCCGACGTCCCGGCAGGGGAAGTTGCGCGGATCGCTCAGAGCTCCCGTAACGCTCCCGTGGTGGGCACGCGAACTCCGCTCACAGCACGCGTGCCCGCCCCCAGGGCGCCGGCCGGTGATAAGTCGAATGGAAGTACCGGCGCCTGCCTCGACGATGATGTAGATCTGTCGATGTGGCCGAGCCCTCCCCGAACCCCGAGCTTCCTCCGTGGCCCCACTGCGGGCACGGTGCCGACCCAGCGGCCGAATCCGTCGGCTGCCGCGGCATCCATGTATCCGGGCACACAGCATGCCTCGCCCACCTGAGAGACGCGGACCGCGCCGCATACCTCGCCACGCTGGCGCCCGGCTCCGACGTCGACCACCGTGGCACCCCCTTCACCGAGGCGCTGCTCTCCTCCCTCCTACGCGCTCTCCACGACCCCGCCACGGGACAACCCCACTTCGGCACCGCCTGGTTCGACGAGGCCCGCTTCTCCGGCGACACCTGGTTCGCCCATGCCCGGTTCGCCGGCGTCGCTGGGTTCACCCATGCGCACTTCTGCGGTGACACAGGGTTCGACCGCGCGCAGTTCTCGGACGCCGTGCGGTTCGAGGAAGCCCGGTTCTCCGGCATCGCGGGCTTCACAGGCGCGCAGTTCTCCGGGGCCGCCCGGTTCGACGGTGCCCGGTTCGCCGGCGACGCCTTGTTCACGCGTGCGCAGTTCTCGACCACCGCGGGGTTCGGCAGGACACAGTTCTCCCACGACGCTCGATTCGACGGCGCCCACTTCTCCGGCGATGCCTGGTTCGCGCAGACGCAGTTCTCCGGTGCTTGGTTCGATGCGGCGCGGTTTTCCGGCGACGCCTGGTTCATCCATACGCGGTTTGCCCGCACGGCGGGGTTCATCCGTGCCGAGTTCTCCGGCCATACCTGGTTCGAGGGGGCGCAGTTCTCGGACATCGCCCGGTTCACCGGGGCGCAGTTCACAGCGGCTTCGTGGTTGGGGCCTGTGGTGTGTGCGAAGGAACTCGACCTGTCCGGTGCGTTGTTCGAGGTGCCGGTGACGCTGCAGATAGCGGCGCGCATGGTGCGCTGTGGGAGGACGAGGTGGGAATCAACGGCGACGCTGCTTCTCCGCTACGCGAAGGTGGACCTCAGCTACGCTGTTTTCTCCTGCCCCGTCGCGATCGCCGCCTATCCCGCCCCGTTCACCAGCGGCGATCCCGCTCCGTTCACCAGCGGCGGCAGGGCGGTGGACGAAAGCCTGCTGGCAGGCTCCGAAAGCAGGGTACGGGTGACCTCGGTGGGCGGGGTGGACGCCGCGAATTTGGCCCTGACCGACACCGACTTGAGCGAGTGCCGCTTTTCCGGCGCCTTCCATCTGGACCAGATCCGCCTCGAAGGCAGCTGCGCTTTCGCCTACACGCCCACCGGCCTGCACCTCCGCCACGGCGTGTGGCCGTACAGGTGGACCCGTCGACGTGTCCTGGCCGAGGAGCACCATTGGCGCACGCTAAGGGCCGATCAGACACTCCGGTCCCCTTCGTCCCGGCACTGGCGGCTTGGACATCACCACGCCAATTCCGTTCTCAACCCCGCCCCGGAAGCCATAGCCGTGCTCTACCGCCAGCTTCGCAAGGCATTCGAGGACGGAAAGAACGAACCTGGTGCCGCCGACTTCTACTACGGCGAGATGGAAATGCGCCGCCACGACCGCACCGGCACTCTGCCTGGTGAACGGGCTCTTCTGAGGGCCTACTGGCTGGTGTCCGGCTACGGCCTGCGCGCCTCACGTGCCCTCGGCTGGCTCACCGCCTCCATGCTCGTCACCATCTTGCTGATGATGGGCTTCGGGCTGCCCCACGAATCCCCCAGACAGGAGGCAACGGGCACCGTGCCACCCGGTGGGGGCAAAGTCACCTTCCAGATCGACACGGAGGACCCGAAGAACCCCACCGGCGACCGGTTCACCAGCAAGCGGTTCGAGAAGGCGCTCAACGTGACCCTCAACTCGGTCGTGTTCCGCTCCAGCGGCCACGATCTGACGACGGCCGGTGGGTACATCGAAATGGCATCCCGCTTTTCGGAGCCGATTCTTCTCGGCCTCGCGGCCCTCGCCATCCGGGGTCGCGTGAAGCGGTGACAGGCAGGGTGGGCTGCGTACGCGACGCCTCCTGGCCCAGCCGACTTCCGGTGCCCGAACTCGCGTCGAGCGCGTCTTGCGTACTCGTCACAGCGTCGCTCGTGCTTCAGGTGGCCGACGCGCTCTGAAAGGTCGTAAGAATCCCGGCGTTCATGCGGTGCAGCGCGTTTCGGTGTGGGTATCAGCATCGGATCCGGCAGTGCCGGGTCGGGCGGATGCGACGGGGGCGGAGCGAGTGGCAAGAGAGGTCTGGAGCGGCAGCGCCGGGATAGAGGCGGCCGACGCGGTGTTCGAGTTGACGAGACGGCTCATCGACAACTTCCGGGACAACCCGCCGGTGACGCCGCTGGTGGTTCTGCAGGCCGGTGAGGAGGACGACACCGGCACTCTGGACCGACGGGTGGCGCAGGTCGTGGAGTTCGTCCGCCAGGGCCATCAGCCGCGGGGGCTGATCGCCAAACGGCTGGACGGCGGAGGCGGCGCGGACGCGTACTCCTCGGCGATCGACATGGTGCGCCAGTTGTGCGAGCACCCCTGGGACAACCAGAACCAGTCGCAGTACAAGGCGTTCGCCTTTCCGCGCTCGCGGCTGCTGCGTGCCATCGAGCAGGCCGCGCCGGAGGTCGGCGGAGACGTGAGCACGGTGTGGTCCGCCGCCCAGCGCCGTGAGCGGCTGATGCGGCGGCTGGCCGAGCTGCGCTGGCGGCCGGGGCGTGATCCGGACGGCACCGACGAGGAGCGGCGGGTCTCGGCGGTGACGGACACCGTCGGTGCGGTGGTGAACCCGTCCGGTTTCGTGGGCGCGATGTTCATCGCGTGCCTGAGCGTGCTGCTCGGCGAGGGCGGGTGGCAGACGGCTGTGTGGGGCGGTGGCCTGGCGCTGGCGGCGTTCGGCGTGGTGCATCTGCTGGCGCGGAGCGCGCCGCCGCTGCTGTGGCTGCGGCGGGCCAGCAGGTGGTTCGCGACCACGACGTTCCTGGCGCCTTCGAGCGACCGGCCGGAGGCGGCCGAATGGTCCCGGTGGCGGCCGACGAAGTCCTGGGAGACGATCCGTGGCCGGGCCTTCGCCGTCGCCCAGCAGGTGGTGGCCGCCCAGGCGGGTGATGCGACGGCTCGTCAGTTCCATCTGGAGCTGCGGGTGCTGGCGTTGCTGGAGGACCTCCGCGAGAACTTCCGGCCCCGGACGCTGGACCTGCGCCGCCGCAAGCGCACGGTGCCGCCCGTGGTGTATCTGCCGTGTGCCACCGAGGACGACGGCGGCCTGCTGTTGCTGCGGGCGATCAGCAACGTACGCACCCGCCGCAGCGAGGTGGATCCGCTGCTGGTGCTGGCCGCGATCCCGGCGGCGGAGCGGCTGCGGCCGCCGGGGTCCGAGGACCCGGAGCGGCTCACCGCAACGCTCCCCGACGGGCCCGCGCAGGACGATCCGGAGCGTGCCTTCGCGGCGGACGCCAGGTACCAGGAGTGGGTGACCGGCCTCAACGTCGGCCAGTCCCCCGGGCGGTCGGCCGCGCTGCCGTGGATCCTGTGGATACCGTTGTCGGCCGACGAGTTGCGCCGTCGGCACTCCGCGCAGCACTCCACCACCCGCATCCGCCGCACGGCCGCCTGGCTGCTGTGGTCCCGGCCCTGCCTGGCGGTGGTCCTGGCCATCGCCCTCGCCCTCGGCTTCCTGGGCAATCGATGGATGGCCCAGCGCTACTGCGAGGGCCGGCTGATCGGCTCCAACACGGACTCCGTTCTGGTTGCCGGTGAGTGCGTGGGGATCGCGACCGGGGACGTACGGCTGGCCGCGGGCAACGGGCTGGAACTGTACGGGGCCGGCAAGGGCGTCACCTTCGAGGCGGTCGAGGAGGCGATCAGGGCCGAGAACGCGAAGATCGGCCCCGCGGACAAGTACGTGACGATCGTCTACGCCGGGCCGATCACCGCTGCGGACGAGTCCGACACCCGCAAGGGGCTCGAGGAGATCACGGGTGTCTACCTCTACCAGCACTACGCCAATGTCAGCACTCACCAGCCGACCAAGATAAGGGTCCTGCTCGCCAACAGCGGCGAGAACATGCTCCACGTGCTGCCCATGGCCCGGCACATAGCGGAGCTGGCTCGGCGCGATCGGTCGGTCGTGGGCGTCGTCGGTCTGGGACGCGACACCACGGAGAGCGACGACGCCGTGGAGATCCTCAAGGGCGCGGGCCTGCCCGTGGTGAGCACCACCAACTCCGGCAGCCATCTGGCGCGGAAGCTGTCGAACTGGTTCGGTCTGGCCGCCACCGACGAGGAGGAGGCGGACGCGCTGCTCGTCGTCGCCAGGCAACTCGCCCGGCGCGAGGAGGGCGCCCGGGCCGTGGTGCTGTCCCGCAAGGTCGGCAGCGAGAAGGACTTCTACACGACCGAACAGGCCAGAGTGGGCAAGGGGATGCTGGACCGGGCCGGCTTCACGCCGCTGCCCTCCCACTCGTACGGGCTGAGCCCCAACGGCGAACCGGAACTGACCGATCCGGTCGAGGACATCTGCGCGAGTGACCCGGTGCCCAGGGCCCTGTACTTCGCGGGCCGGGTGGAGGACGTGCCCAACCTGATGTCCCAACTGGGCTCCACGCCCGGCTGCTCCGGCCGGCCCATCACCGTGTTCACCGGCGACGACCTGGCCAAGAGCAACTACGACGAGGGCGAGAGTCTGCGCATCCCCCCGGAGGTCACCCTCTACCACTTCGCGCTGGCACCGATGGACCTCGTCGGCGCGGCCGGCTTCTACGAGGACGCCCGTCGCGTGCTGGTCGACCTGCTCCCCGCGGGCACGCCGGCGACCGCGCTCACCGAGCCTGCCCGGCCCTGGAACGACGCCCTCTTCTCCAGCGGCCAGGCGGTTCTGGCCTACAGCGCCACCGCGGTGCTGTACCGGGCCTCGAAGAACGGCGACGCCCCGCAGACCGCCCCGGAGACCTGGGCCGACCTGCGCTGGCGCCCCAACCCGAACCTGCCGGTCGGCACGGTCAGTTTCGCCGGCAGCCAGCCGTACGCCGATCAGCGGGGACACGGCTACAAGATCGTGCGGGTGACGTACCGTGGGCACAAGGTGCGATCGGTCACCGTGTGCGGGCGGCCGGCCGGCAGCGACCAACCGCTCTCCGCGCCGCCGGGCCGCAAGGGCGCCGACCCGGACACGGTGTGCCGGGAGGAGTGACCCCGCAGCGAAGCGAGCTCGCGGGGCGTCCACACGAACACCACCGCCGAACGGATCTCCACCCATCATGCGCAACTGGACCACGCGCGCTGAGACCAGCGCCGACATCCCCGCCATCCGTGACATCGTCCTGGCCGCGTTCGACACCCCCTTGGAGGCCGACCTCGTCGACGCGCTGCGTGCCGACCCCTCCTGGATCGAGGGGCTGTCCCTCGTCTCCACCGGCGAGGACGGCCGCCCCGTCGGCTACGCGCTGCTGACCCGCTGCCACATCGGCGACACCCCGGCCCTGTGCCTGGCCCCGTGCGCCGTCCGGCCCGAGGAGCAGAACGGCGGCGCCGGCTCCGCGGCCGTCCGCGCAGCCCTCGCGGCGGCCAGGGACATGGGCGAGCACTACGTCGTCGTCCTGGGGCACCCCACCTACTACCCCCGGTTCGGCTTCACCCGCGCCTGCGCCCACGGCATCGGCCTGACCATCGACGTACCCGACGAGGCCCTGATGGCCCTCGCCCTGGACGCCGAGCACCCGCTGCCCGGCGGAATCGTCCGCTACGCCGCACCCTTCGGTATCTGAAGCCGTCCCGGTCGGCCGAACCGTGGGTCAGCGGCTGGTGAAGACCAGGGCGGCGTTCTGCCCTCCGAACCCGTAGGAGGTGCTGACGGCGGCTCCGGCGCGCGTGGTGCGGGGGGCCTTGGCGACGATGTCGAGGTCGATGTCGAGGGCGGTGTCCTCGTGGTTGGCCGTCGGTGGGATCAGACCGTACTGGAGCGTCAGGACGGTGACGGCCGCTTCGATCGCGCCCGCGGCGCCGATGGCGTGGCCGATCGCCCCCTTGATGGACGTGACGGGAGGCGGCGTGGCGAACACGGTGTTGAGGGCGCGGGCTTCGGCGAGGTCGTTGAGGCGGGTGGCGGTGCCGTGGGCGTTGATGTGGCCGATGTCGGCGGGTTCCAGCGCGGCGTCGGCGAGTGCGGCGGTGAGCGCCTCGGCGGCGCCCCGGCCCTGGGGGTGGGGGGCCGCGTAGTGGTGGGCGTCGCAGGTGGCCGCGTAACCGGCGAGGTGGGCGCGCGGCTGGCGGCCCCGGGCCCGGGCATGTTCGGATCGTTCGAGGACGAGGACGGCGGCGCCCTCGGACAGCACGAACCCGTCGCGGGAGGAGTCGAAGGGCCGGCTGGCCCTCGCTGGGTCCTCGGTGCGCTGGGAGAGAGCGCCCATGCGGTGGAAGCAGGCCGCGGGGATGGGGTGGCGTACGGACTCCGCGCCGCCGGCCAGCACGATGTCGCACGTCCCGGCGCGCAGCAGGTCGCGGGCGGTGCCGATCGCGGTGGCTCCGGACGCGCACGCGGTGGACACGGTGAAGTTCGGTCCGCGGGCGCCGGTGTCGAGACCGATCTCGGCGGCGGACATGTTCGGCACGCTGCGCGGGATGGCGAGCGGGGAGATGTCCAGGGGCCGGTCGTCGGCGAGTTTGGCGAACTCGCGGTCGTAGCGTTCCATGCTGGCGGTGCCCGAGCCGATCACCACGCCGACGCGGAGCGGCTCCCATGTCCGCGGGTCCAGGCGGGCGTCGGCGAGGGCTTCACGGGCGGCCAGGATCCCCATGGCCGTGAACCGGTCCAGCCGCCACGCGGACGCACCGATCAGTCGGCGGGCGTCGAACTCGGGTACCTGGCAGGAGATGTCGACAGGCAGCCCGGCCAGCTGTTCGTCCCGCTGTGCGGTCGACCTGCCCTGGAGCAGGGTCTGCCAGGTGCTCTCCGTGTCGAGGCCGGCCGGGCTGACGATGCCCAGGCCGGTGATCGCGACACGGGTCATGCGGTGTTGTCCGTGGCGGCCAGCACCGTGTCGCCTCGCGCGGTGTCCAGCAGGGTGACCAGCTGACCGACGGTCTTCGGCAGCTCTGTGTCGTTGAGCGTGATGCCGGTGCTCTCCTGGACCGCCAGGCCCATCTCCAGCAGCGCCAGCGAGTCGAGGCCGAGGTCCTCGAAGGTTCGCTCGGGGGTGATGTCGGCGGCGTCGATCGGGAAGGTCTCCGTGAGTACCTGGGTGATGGTCTCCAGGGTCGTCGCCATGCGTGTCTCCAGACCTGTTGGGGGGTCAGCGGTGTGGGTGGTCAGTCGGAAAGGGGCGTCCCCGCCTCCGGAAGCGGTGCTGGGCGGGTGCGCGGTGGCGGCAGGGGCGCGGTGCGTGGGGCGAGCCAGCGGGCCGCGGCCGCGGCGGTCAGCAGCACGACGGCTGCCGCTGTCATCGCCGTGAGCGTCAGGGCGTCGATGAACGCGTCGCGGGCGGCCGAGAGCACGGCGACGCGTTGAGCCGGTGGCAGGAGGCCGGCCTGGTCCGGCACGGAGAGGAGGCTGTGCCGTGCGGCGTCCGCCACCGCGGGAACGGCGGCCGTCACCGCCGGTGTCTCGACGAAGCGGCTGGTGAACACGGCCGTCAGGAGGGAGCCCTGGACAGCCACGCCGAGAGCGGATCCGACCTGCCGGGTCGCGTCGTTGATGGCGGAGCCCAGGCCGGCCTGCTCGGTGGGCACCGACTCCATCACCGATTCGGTGCCCGCCGCCGCCACGAGTCCGGCTCCCATGCCCGCGATCGCCTGGAACAGCGCGCAGTGCCCGTAGCCGGACTGGGCCGTGGTGGTGGCCCAGACGCCGAACGAGGCAGCGACGACGAGCAGCCCGGCCACCACGGTGGTCCTGACCCCCAGTCTGCGCTGGACGGCGACGGCGGCCGCCGCACCCACGGCCAGCCCGGCCGGCAACGGCAGGGTGCGCACCCCTGCCTCGACCGGGCTGTAGCCGAGCACGCCCTGCAAGTACAGGGTGAGGACGAACAGGGCGCCGAACAGGGCGAAGGACATCAGCGCCAGTGCCGCCGCGGCGACTCCGATGCCCGGCCGGGCCAGCAGGTGCAGCGGCAGCATCGGCGCCGGCACGTGCCGCTCCCAGGCGAGGAACGCGGCCAGAACCAGCCCGGCGAGCGCGAACCCCGTCATGACCGGCCCGCTGGTCCAGCCCCGGTGCGGACCCTCGATGATCGCCCACACCAGGGCCAGCAGCCCGGCGGTGGACAGGAGCGCCCCTACGGCGTCGAAGGCGGCTGACCGGTGTGCGCGCGACTCGGGGACCACGAGGCAGGCGGCGGCGATGATCACCACGGTCAGCGGGAGGTTGATCCAGAACGCGGCCCGCCACGAGGCGTGCTCGACCAGCCAGCCGCCGATCACCGGGCCGCTCAGCCCGCCCAGCCCGCCCACCGCCGCCCACACGGCGATCGCGCGACGCCGCAACTCGGGCTCGGGAAACATGTGGTGCAGGGCTCCCAGGGTCGCCGGCATCAGCAGCGCCGCCCCGGCTCCCATGCCGCACCGCGCCGTGATCACCTGCCACGGTTCCCCGGCCAGCGCCCCGCCGACCGAGGAGGCACCGCACACGGCCACCCCCAGGACGAAGCAGCGCCGTCGCCCCCACCGGTCGGTCACCGCGCCCACCGCCAGGACGCTGCCGCCCAGCATCAGCGCATAGCCGTCGACGATCCACTGCACCTGTGCCGTGGTGGCATCCAGCGCTTCACGCAGCTGCGGCACGGCCACGTTCAGGATGGTCAGGTCCATGCCGAGCATGAACAGCCCGAGGCACACCACCCCCGCCGCCCATGGCCGTCGGATCCCGGAATCCGCCTCTCGACCGGGGCGCGCCGTCATGCGGCGGACACCGCCTTCCGGACCACCGAACCGAGGTCGGCCACCACCTGCGTCACCAGGGCCTCCGCCTGCCCGTGCATGTACATGTGGCCGCCCTCGAACAGCCGCGGCTGCGCCGGCGTGCTGAACAACTCGTTCCACCCGAGCAGTTGCCGCACGCTGGTGGTCGGGTCCTGAGCACCTCCGTAGAGCGCCAGAGGTACCTCCAGGGGAGGCTCGTCGCGGTGGCGATGGTGCAACAGGAGCAGGCAGTCGGCCAGCAGCGGCGTGCACGCGGCCGCCATCAACACCGGTTCCCTCAGGAGCCGTTGGGGGATCGCCCCGCCCACCAGCTGACCCAGGCCTTCCAGGCCCCCCGTCAACAGCGGCAACAGGCCCTTCGCATACGCGCCGTCCTGCGGCCCGCGAAGCGACGACAACCCCACCCACAACGGAGGACGGCCACCCGAGGCCCGCAGGTTCCGTACGGCCTCGAAGGCCACGAGGGCCCCCACGCTGTGGCCGAACACGGCGAAGGGCCGCGGATCGGCCGTATCGTCCACCGTCTCCGCGACCAGCGCGGCCACCGCGGCCGTGTCCGTCAGCGACGGCTCCTCCAGGCGCGGCCCCCGGCCCGGCGTGCTCACCGAGCACACCTCGACCCACGCCGGTACCAGGCCCACCCACGGCGCGAAGAATCCCGCTCCGGCACCGGCCGGCGGCAGGCAGTACAACCGCACCGCCGCCCCGGGACGCTCCTGAAGTACAACCCGCGTCAGTCCGCCAGTCACGGAAACCGTCCACATCCGCTCGCCGTACCTGCCTGGCCTCCAAAGCACCCCCAGGCGCCGCGGCTGGGGAGTCGGGAGTCAAGGCCATCGTTCCGCCTGCCGGGGACAGAGAGGAGATCAGCACGCCGCAGGCCGGACGACATTCACTGAAATGAGGCATCTTGCGACAGCGACCGGACCGGTCCGGCAAGCCGTCACTCAGCCGACTTTATGCTCGTTCCTGCTCGGAACTGCTTTCTATCGAGCACATATTGACAGGCACCTTCGGAGCCCGCAGAGTCATGCCCCGAAAGTCCCGACAGTGCCCGGCAGTGATGCAAGCAACCCAATGGGAGTGTTGCCGTCATGTCCGAAATACCCGCTGTCTCACGCCGTCTGCTCCTGGGCGGAGCCGTCGCCACCGGCGCGCTCGCGGCCGGGGTGACCGCCGCGGCCCCGGACGCGTCCGCCGCGACCGAACGCACGCCCCGCCGCCGGCCCGGACAGAAGTCGATGATCGGCGTGCCGTTCGAGGCCCACAGAACCGTCCGCGTCGGTGTCATCGGCCTGGGCAACCGTGGCGGAGGCATGATCATGGGCTGGGCTGCCGTGCCCGGCTGCACCGTGACCGCCGTCTGCGACATCCGCGCCGACCGCGCGCGCCGCGCCGCTGACCGGCTGGTGAGCAAAGGCGAGCCCCGGCCCGGCGAATACGGCGGATCAGCCGACTCCTACGCCCAGATGCTCCGACGCGACGACATCGACCTCGTGTACGTCGCCACGCCGTGGGAGTTCCACTACGAACAGGGCAGAGCCGCGCTGCTGAGCGGCCGGCACGCCGTCGTGGAACTCCCCGTCGCGACCGAACTGCGTCAGCTGTGGGACCTGGTCGACACCTCCGAGCGCACCCGAAGGCATCTGCTCCTCGCCGAGAACTGCAGCTACGGCCGCAACGAACTGGCCATGCTGCGGATGGCGCACGCCGGGCTGTTCGGAGACATCACCAACGGCCATGGCGGCTACTGTCACGACCTGCGTGAACTCCTCTTCTCCGACACGTACTACACCGACTCCTGGCGGCGGCTGTGGCACACACGCAGCACCGCGTCCCTGTACCCCATGCACGGGCTGGCCCCGATCGCGGCGGCCATGGACATCAACCGCGGCGACCGGATGACCACGCTGCGCGCCACCGCGACCACCCCGAAGGGACTGGCCGACTACCGCGAGCGCTTCATCCCCCGGGACCACCCGTCCTGGAAGGAGACGTACATCAACGGCGACCTGGTCACCTGCCTCATCGAGACGGACCAGGGCAGGGTCATCCGGGCGGAGCACGAAGTGAGTTCACCCCGCCCGTACAGCAGGATCAACACCCTCGCCGGCAGCCGCGGGATCGTCGAGGACTACGCCGGACCCGCCCCGACCGGCGCCCGCGTCTATCTCGAACCGGACCACGGCGGCCACACCTGGCGCGACTTCGCCGACTACCGCAAGGAGTTCGACCACTGGCTGTGGCGGAAGGTCGGCGACGACGCCGCGAACAACGGCGGGCACGGCGGCATGGACTACGTCCTTCAGTGGCGCGCCGTCCAGCTGATGCGTGCCGGGCTGGTGCCCGACATCGACGTGTACGACTCGGCCGCCTGGTGCGCGGCGGTCCCCCTGAGCGCCGCGTCCCTGGCGAGGAAGGGCCGCCCGGTCGAGATCCCCGACTTCACCCGCGGCGCCTGGGCCGGCAAACGGCCCGGACTCGACTCCGGCCCCACGGAGATGCCGCCCGTCGGCTGAGGTGGGGCCGCGCGAAGCCCGGCCGAAAACAAGCTCACCGACATCAGGCCATTTCATACCCCAGGAACTTCGGCCAGACCTTCCTCCGGCGAGCGGAATGAAAGACCTCTCACCTCCCCGTCCATGAGGACCGTTTGACCGTTCGAGCCACTGTTTGAATAGGCAATAGGGTCCGAATTCCAGTGGCCGGACAGAATTCCGCTCTAGGCTCCTGAGACGACAGCGACAAGGCGGGTACTTCGAGGCATCGAACACCGCGAACAGAAGGGAGTTACACCATGCAACCAATGACACGCTGGGCAATGACTGGAGTCCTGCTCACCACGGCTGTTGCGGGCCCCCTGAGCATGCCGGCCCACAGCGCGCCCGCCTCGCGCAGCTGCTTCCCACCGGCCGGGCACAGGCCGCCAGGACACCGTTCGTCCTGCTGGTCGTGCTGTTGCTGGGCGGCGGGCTCATCGCACTGCTGGTGCTGAACTCGGCGC
>NZ_LGUR01000234.1 GCF_001270495.1 Streptomyces viridochromogenes | reverse complement strand
GGCTGGATGATGCCGGCCGGCACTGACAATCCAGCCCCTCCGGCGTTTGAGGAGCGGGGTCTGGGGCGGAGCCCCAGAAGGATGGGACGGGTAGGGGCGGCGGGGGCGAAACCCCTTGCGCGTCCTACAGGCCCCGTACCGCCCGTGCCACCCGCGTCCCCGCCGCCGCCCGCACCCGGCTGTCCGGCGTCCGGCGTCGCGGATGCACCGTGTTCGCCAGCAGCACCAGAAACGTGTCCGTCACCGGGTCCAGCACCAGCGACGTCCCCGTGAACCCCGTATGCCCCGCGGCCCCCCGCCCAGCCAGCTCCCCCATGAACCACGGCTGGTCGACGACGAACCCCAGCCCGGGCGGGGTCAGCAGCAGCTCGACGAAGTCGGGGCCGAGGATGCGGGCAGGACCGTAGGCGCCGCCGGACAGCAGCGCGCGGCAGAAGACCGCGAGGTCACGCCCCGTGGAGAAGAGACCGGCATGGCCCGCGACCCCGCCCAGCGCCCAGGCGTTCTCGTCGTGGACCATCCCCCGCAGCATCCCCCGGTCCGCCTTCCCCCACGGCCGACGCTGGTCCTCGGTCGCCGCGGCCCCGGGACAAGGGCCGAAGTGGGTCGCGGTCATGCCCAGCGGGCGGGTGATGCCGTCGTGGATCAGGACGTCGAGCGTGCGGCTCGTGATGCGTTCCAGGACGTGCTGGAGCAGGAGCAGGTTCAGGTCGGAGTAGCAGTACGTGCCGGGCACCCCGACCGGCGGCTCCGCCCGCAGCATCCGCAGGCGCTCGGCGTCGTCGGCGCAGTCGTACAGCGGCAGTTCGGGGCGCAGCCCCGAGGTGTGGGTGAGCAGCTGGCGCACCGTGATGTCGTGCCGGGCGGCGGCACGGAAGTCCGGCAGATACGCCCCGACCCGCGCGTCGATGCCCAGCGTGCCGCGCTCGATCTGCTGCACCGCGGCCACCGAGGTGAAGAGTTTGGTGAGGGAGGCCAGGTCGAAGGGGGTGTCCGTGGTCATCGGGACGCGTGCCCCGGGCGGCAGTTCGACCCCGGCGTCCTTCTCCTCGTCGTAGGAGGAGTACCGCACCGCCCAGCCCGCCGCCTCCTCGACGGCGAGGTACGGCCCGCGCCCGACGACCAGCACGGCCCCGGCCGCCCAGGGGCGTGGGCCGGTGGTGAGGTCGTGGACCTCCAGGACGAGGTGGCGGATCTCCTCGGGGTCGAGTCCGGCCCTTTCCGGCGTGTCCCCGCGCAGTCTCGGCGCGCTCAGTTCTCTGCTCCCACCGTATCCGTACGCCTGTTCCAGGGACGGCACATTCCCATGAAGCAGGCCAGCGCCACCAGTGCTGCGGCCAGTTGGACGACGGCCATCGGGACGGCGGTGTCCTCCCCGGCGATGCCCACGAGGGGCGACGCGACGGCGCCGATGAGGAAGGAGGACGTACCGAGAAGCGCGGAGGCGGACCCGGCGGCGTGCTTGGTGCGCAGCAGGGCGAGGGCCTGGGTGTTGGGGAGCGTGACGCCCATCGCGGACATCAGGACGAAGAGGGCGGCGGCCACCGGCACCAGTCCCATCTCGCCGAACACGTCCAGGGACATCAGCAGCAGCGCCGTCGCGGCCAGGATGACGATCGCCAGGCCCACGCCCAGCACCCGGTCGAGGCTGACCCGGCCCACCAGCACCTTGCCGTTGATCTGGCCGACGACCACCAGGCCGACCGAGTTGAGTCCGAACAGCAGGCTGAAGGTCTGCGGCGAGGCACCGTAGATCTCCTGGATCACGAACGGGGACGCCGCTATGTACGCGAACAGCGCGGCGAAGGCGAACCCGCCCGTCAGCATGTACCCGGTGAAGGCGCGGTCGGCGAGCAGACCGCGCATGGCGCGCAGGGCCTCGCCGACCCCGCCGCTGTGCCGGTCCTGCGGCGCCAGGGTCTCGGGAAGCCGCCGCCAGACCAGCCCGGCGAGCAGTACCCCGACCACCGTGAGGACGACGAACACGCCCCGCCAGTCCGTCACCCGCAGGACCTGGCCGCCGATGAGCGGCGCCACGACCGGGGCGACGCCGGAGATCAGCATGAGGGTGGAGAAGAAGCGGGCCATCGCCACGCCGTCGTACAGGTCGCGTACGACCGCCCGTGCGATCACTATCGCCGCCGCGCCCGCGAGGCCCTGCGCCAGCCGGAAGGCGACCAGGGACTCCACGGTGGGGGCGAGCGCGCAGAGCACGGTGGCGACGACGTAGACGGCCAGTCCGGCCAGCAGCGGGCGCCTGCGGCCCCAGCGGTCGCTCATCGGGCCGACCACCAGTTGCCCGAGCGCCATTCCGGCCAGGCAGGCGGTGATCGTGAGCTGGACGGTCGCGGCGGGCGCGTGCAGGGAGCGGGTGACCTCCGGAAGCGCGGGGAGGTACATGTCCATCGCGAGCGGGGGCGTGGCGGTCAGGCCGCCGAGGATGAGGGTGACGAGGACGCCGGTGCGGCGCAAGGAGCGGGCGGGCGCCTGCTCTGCCTTCGGTACGGACGTCCGCGGTACGGCTGACTCCGGCACGGCTGACTCCGGCACGTCCTGTGTCGGCCCCCCGTGGTCTCCCATGCGCCCCTCCCTCTCCGACTGATCCGCCCTCTATGCTCTCAGCTCGTACAGAGTGCCGAGGGTCACATGAGCGAGGGGTGGGGCCGCAGTGGCGGAACGAAACGTGCGGTGGGGGATCCTGGCGACCGGAGGGATCGCGGCCGCGTTCACGGCGGACCTGGTCGATCTGCCGGACGCCGACGTGGTGGCGGTGGCCTCGCGGTCCCAGGCGTCGGCGGACGCGTTCGCGGAGCGTTTCGGGATTCCCCGGGCGTACGGCGACTGGGACGCGCTGGCCCAGGACGGCGACATCGATGTCGTGTACGTCGCCACCCCGCACTCGGCGCATCGCGCCGCCGCCGGGCTGTGCCTGGAGGCCGGGCGGAACGTGCTGTGCGAGAAGGCGTTCACGCTGAACGCGCGGGAGGCCGAGGAGCTGGTCGCCCTGGCGAAGGCGCGCGGCAGCTTCCTGATGGAAGCCATGTGGATGTACTGCAACCCGCTGGTCCGGCGCCTCAAGGCCCTGGTGGACGGCGGCGCGATCGGCGAGGTGCGCCATGTCCAGGCCGACTTCGGGCTCGCCGGCCCCTTCCCGCCCTCGCACCGCCTGCGCGACCCGGCGCAGGGCGGCGGCGCGCTGCTGGACCTCGGCGTGTACCCGGTCTCCTTCGCCCAGCTGCTGCTCGGGGAGCCGTCGGACGTCGCGGCGCGCGCGATGCTGTCGCCCGAGGGCGTCGACCTCCAGACGGGCGCCCTGCTCTCCTGGGACAGCGGCGCGCTGGCCTCGCTGCACTGCTCCGTCGTCGGCGGTACGGCGACCTCTGCGTCGGTCACCGGCTCGGGCGGCCGTATCGACGTACCGAACGGCTTCTTCTTCCCGGACCGCTTCGTCCTGCACCGCGACGGCCGTGACCCCGAGGAGTTCACGGCCGACCCGTCGGACGGGCCCCGCAACAGCCTGCGGCACGAGGCCGCCGAGGTGACGCGTGCCCTGCGCGCCGGTGAGACGGAGTCCCCGCTGGTCCCGCTCGACGGCACGCTGGCCGTGATGCGGACGCTCGACGCGATCCGGGACCGCGTCGGCGTCCGCTACCCGGGCGAGGCCCCCGAGGAGGGCTACGGCGAGGACCTCGCGCCCGCGCTCACGCCGGCGTGAGCCCCGGCTCCCCCACCTCCGTGACGAAGGACGCGGCCGTCGTGACCGGCGCCCCGGGCGTGGTCACGTACGGCACCGTCTTGAAGTCGGTCCGCGCCAGCCGCTGGCCCAGCGCGACGGTCACGTACCCGCGTCGCCCGTTGTAGAACCTCATGTGCGGGTTGGCCCGCATGTACGTGTCCCAGTTGGCGGGCCTGTCGATGCCGTCCCGGCCGCTCGCGATCGACGTGGCCACGATCTCCGTGCCGAGCGTGGCGGAGTCGGGGTCGTCGAAGTCGTCCTTGATGTCGAAGCCGTACCCGACATGGACGTCACCGGTGAGCACCATCAGGTTCTCGATGCCGGCGGCCCGGGCCCCGTCCAGCACCCGGCGGCGGGAGGCGCGGTAGCCGTCCCAGGCGTCCATCGACACCCGGGACGGCGCGGTCAGGTCGAAGTTCCGCTGGGAGAAGGTGACCTGCTGCGGTACGACGTTCCACAGCGCCGCCGAGTCGCGCCAGCCGTCGAGCAGCCACCGCTCCTGCGTGGCGCCGGTCATCGTGCGGGCCGGGTCGTCGACGTCCGGTCCGGGGATCTGGGAGCCGTCGCCGTACACCTGGTTGGAGCGGTACTGCCGGGTGTCCAGCACGTCGAACTGGGCGAGCCGGCCCCATGTCAGGCGCCGGTAGAGCTGCATGTCGGGGCCGACGGGCCGCTGCGGGCGCCGCAGGGGCTGGTTCTCCCAGTAGGCCCGGTAGGCGGAGGCCCGGCGCAGCAGGAACTCCTCCGGCGGGACGCTGTTCTCGGGGGTGTCGTCGGCGTAGTTGTTCTCGGTCTCGTGGTCGTCCCAGGTGACGACGAAGGGGTGCGCGGCGTGCGCGGCCCTGAGGTCGGGGTCGGACTTGAAGAGGGCGTAGCGCAGCCGGTAGTCCTCCAGGGTCACCGTCTCGCGGTTGAAGAGCGCGGGGAGCGTGCGGTCGGTGTAGTTGCGGTAGCCGCCGACGGAGTTGACCGCGTACTCGTACAGGTAGTCGCCGAGGTGGAAGACGACGTCCACGTCGTCCTGCGCGAGATGGCGGTAGGGCGTGAAATAGCCGTCGGCGTACGCCTGGCAGGAGACGGCCGCGAGGGTCAGCGAGCTCGCCTCACCGGTCGTGGCGGGCGCGGTGCGGGTACGGCCCGTCTCGCTGATCCAGGTGCCCGCACGGAAGCGGTAGTAGTACACGCGGTCCGCGTCGAGCGCGCCGACCTCGACATGGATTGTGTGGTGGAACTCCGGGTAGGCGATGGCGGCGCCGCGTCTGGCGAGCCTGGTGAACCTCTCGTCGTGCGCCAACTCCCAGTGCACGGTGACCCGTTGGGCGGGCAGTCCGCCGTCGGGCTGGTAGGGGGCGGGGGCGAGACGGGTCCACAGCAGGACCGAGTCGGACAGGGGGTCGCCGGAGGCTACGCCGAGGGTGAAGGGGTCGTCGGTGATCCGGCGGGCGTCGAGCTGGGCGGCGTCGGCCACGCCCGCCGTCGGCAGGTTCACGGCGAAGGCGAGCGCGGCGGCCGCGCCGGTCACGGTCAGGAAGCGGCGGCGGCCGATGTGGCGGGCGGCCGCACGCAGTTCGGGGGCGTGCTGGGGCTGGGCGTGTGCTGCGAGTGTCATCCGGTCCTCCCCTGACTGATGGATGCACGAGGCATTGGAGTGGCCGGGGACGACACTCGCTTGGCGCGTACACAACACCCGGATGGCGGATGGATGAGTTCCGAATGGCGGACCCTCACCTACGCTGCGGGGCTATGGATGACAGGCAAACGCAGACGCGGACGGACGTGAGGATCGCCGTGGTGACCGGCGCGGGCTCCGGCATCGGACGCGCGGTCGCGGTGGAGCTGCTGCGCGCTGGCTGGTCGGTGGCGCTGGCCGGACGGCGCGTGGAGACGCTGGAGGAGACGGCGGGACTGGCACCCGACGGCGCCGCTCTCGCCGTACGGACGGACGTGTCGCGGCAGGAGGACGTCGCCGCGCTGTTCGCCGCCACGGTGGAGCGGTTCGGGCGGGTGGACCTGCTGTTCAACAACGCGGGGACGTTCGGGCCCGGCGGGGTGCCGGTCGAGGAGCTGCCGTACGACGCCTGGCGGCATGTGGTGGACACCAACCTCAACGGGGCGTTCCTGTGCGCCCAGGCGGCGTACCGGCAGATGAAGGAGCAGGACCCGCGGGGCGGCCGGATCATCAACAACGGGTCCATCTCGGCGCACACGCCCCGCCCGCACTCCGTCGCCTACACGGCGACCAAGCACGCGCTGACCGGACTGACCAAGTCACTGTCGCTGGACGGGCGGGCCCACAACATCGCCGTCGGCCAGATCGACATCGGCAACGCGGCGACCGACATGACCGCGCGGATGCAGACGGGTGCCCTTCAGGCCGACGGTTCGGTGGTGCCCGAGCCGGTGATGGACGTGGCCGACGTGGCACGGACCGTGCGGCACATGGCGGAGCTGCCGTTGGAGGCGAACGTGCAGTTCGCGACGGTGCTGGCGACGGCGATGCCGTACGTGGGGCGTGGCTGAGAGCCGACGGCCGGATCCGGCGGCTGTCACGGCCTCCACAACTTGCACAATCGGAATATGGAATTCCGCTACGTCAGGGCCGGTAGGCGACTTATTCTCAACTTCACCTACACCAGAGCTTCACATTTGGAGTAGGCGGCTTCGGTAGACCAAACCGAGGGGGGACGGCAGCCGTTCCATGACACCGGGTGGGGGTGGACCTCGCGTGGGACCGCGAGGTACGCACCGGTGCGTGGAACGGCTGCCGTGTTTGTCACCTACGGCGGTGCTCAGCGACCGAGGATCCGGTCGACCTCCGTCATCTGCCCGGCGGTGAGCGGCCCCTTCGCCAGCGCGCCGGCGTTCTGCTCGGCCTGGCTGACGGAACGGAACCCCGGGATCGGCACGGCGCGCGGGCTGCGGGCCCACAGCCAGGCGAGGGCGCCCTGGCCGAGCGTACGACCGCCGCTGGTGAGGACGTCCTTGAGCGCGTCGACGCGGGCCAGCCAGTCCGGGTCGGCGCCGGACCCGTCCTCGAAGCCCTTCAGCCACTCCGGCGGGCGACTGCGGATGTCCCCGGCCTCCAGGGCCTGCCCGGACCTGCGCTTGCCGGTCAGCAGGCCCATCGCCAGCGGGCTGCGGTTGACGCCGGCCAGCTCCAGCTCCTCGCACAGCGCGAACATCTCCGGCGCGTCCTGGAGCACATTGGCCGCGTGCTGTACGGCGGCGCAGTGCTCCCCGCGCGCGAACACGGCGGCGCGGGCCGGGTCGTCGGTGCTCCACGCGTAGGCGCGGACCAGCCCCTCCCGCACGAACTCCTCGCAGACGTCCCGCAGCTCGGCGGCGCGCTCCGGGTCGGCGTCGGAGAGGTGCAGCTGGTAGAGGTCGATGTAGTCGGTGTCCAGGCGCTTCAGGGAGGCGGTCAGCGCGCGGCGGGCGTACGGCACGCTGTCGTCGGCGCCGGTGAGGGTGCGGGTCCCCTCGTCGAAGACGTTGCCCCACTTGGTGGCCACGACGACATCGGCGCGGCGCTTGCCGAGGGCGCGGCCCAGGACGCGTTCGCTGTGGCCGGCGCCGTAGGTGTCCGCGGTGTCGAAGAAGGTGACACCCAGGTCGAGGGCGCGCCGGATCGCCCGTACCGACTCCTCGTCGTCGACCTTGCCCCAGCCGAGCGGCCGCCCGTCGGCGGACTGCCACTCACCGCCGATCGCCCAGCAGCCGAAGCCGAGGGCGCTGACCTCGATGCCCGTACGTCCCAAAGTCCTCTTGGTCTGCGTGGTCTCCATGAGGGAGGACGTTAGGAGTTGGAGTGCACGCGAGGGCAAGCGCTTGTGCGGATCTTTCCGCGCCGGTCCCGGTGCCGGCCTTCGCGCCTGCCTTCACGCCGGACTTCGCGCAGGACCTCCTGCGGCCTAAGCCTGACCGGTCTCGAAGCGGGAGATCCTGCCGTCGTCCTCGACCTCGAAGTGCCAGCGAGCGCGCATCTCGCCCCAGGTGTCGTTGCGGTAGTGGGTGAGGAGGTCGCGGCCCCGGTTCGACTCCTTGTCGACCTCCATGTGGCCGTTGGAGGCGAAGATCTCCCGCTCGATCCAGTCGGCGAGGTCGCGGTCGGTACCGTCGTCCGCCATGGTCGCGCCGGGCGCGAGGATGCTCAGGAAGCCCTCGCGGTCGTGGGCGTTGACGGCGGTGACGAAGGCGCGGACGGCGGGGTCGCTGAGTTTGGACGTCTGAATCGTCATACCGGTCAGCCTCACACCGGCTCCGGCGGCCCGCCACCCGAACGGCGGCGAGAGCAGGCCGAGCGGGTGTCGACGGTGCGACGGTGGATACGCGGGAGGGGCGTTCTGTCCGTGCCGACTGTTCCGGGAGTCACCGTGAGTGCTTACGACCGACGTGATCTGGGCCTGCTGCTGCTCCGGCTGGGAGCCGGCGGGGTGCTGGCCGCGCACGGCGCGCAGAAGCTGTTCGGCTGGTTCGGCGGGCACGGCATCGAGGGGACCGGCCAGTTCATGGAGTCGGTCGGCTACACGCCGGGCAAGGCGAGCGCTACGGCGGCGGGCCTCGCGGAGACCGGCGGCGGCACCCTGCTGGCGCTCGGCCTGGCGACGCCCGCGGCGGGCGCGGCGGCGGCCGGCGGCATGGCGGGCGCCGCCGCCGTGCACGCCCCGAACGGCTTCTTCAACCAGGAGGGCGGCTACGAGTACGCGGCCACCCTCGCCCTCGCCGCGACCGGCCTCGCGATCACCGGCCCCGGCCGCCTGTCCGTGGACCACGCCCTCGGCCATGTCTTCGACCGCGGCTGGATGGTGCCGACGGCACTCGGGGCGACGGCCGCGGTGACGGCCCTGGTGGTGGGGGCGCGGAACAGGCGGCTGGACCGGGCGGAGAAGGAGGAGGGCGCGGAGGGGTTCGAGGGGCAGGAGTCGTTGTTCGGGGAGTAGGCCGAACAGCCCTCACGGCCTCGGCGTCAACCGCAAGACCGTGCCCTCCCCGTTCCCCGACAACAGCAGTGCCCCGTCCGGCGCGACCGCCAGCCCCGCGAACCGGCGGGCCATGGCGAGCCCCTGCGGCGCGTCGAGCCCGTCCGCCACGACCGTCGGCGGCCCGTTGGAACCCCACAGCCGGTTGGGCGGGTTGAGCCGCTCCACCGCCCAACGGGCGCTGTCCGTGCGCCGCTCACCGCTCGCGTCGAACCGGCTCGACTCCCCTGCGCTCATGCCTCGCCCTCCACCAGCACCTGCACGCGCTCGGCGTTCACCAGCAGACAGCGCAGCAGCCGGTACTCGGCGGGCGTGAGCTCGATGGTGCGCTCGCCGCGCCGGGCCCGGCGGGTGGCGTGGTCCAGTACGAGATCGCCGTAGCGCAGCGCGCCGTCCCACCCGCCGGCTTCCCCGCTCCGCACCAACTGCCGGGCACGGGCGAGCACTTCGGCCACCCGGCCCGAGGCCCGGCCGCCCTGCCCGTCCGCGCCGCCGGGGCCGCCCCCGGGCAGGCTGCCCAGGAACTCGCCGCTCCCGGTGAGCAACAGGCAGCGTCACATCGAGGATGACCAGATCGAACCGGCGCTCGGTGAGCCGGTCGGTGGCCTCGGTCGCTCGGTCCACCGCGACGGTCCGGTAGCCGGCGAGCTCCAGCATCGTGGCGAGCGGCTCGGATGTGCGGGGGTCACCGACGACGAGCAGGACATCGGGTATCGCCGGGACCGCGTCGGACGACGGCGGTTTCGGCATGCGGCCACCATACTGCGGGTTGTGTGATCGGTTTGACCGAGCGGGCGTTCATGGTGGCGAGGCGCACCGATCCCCTCCCCCCGCCGTCCTGGTCCCGTCGCCATTACGGGGCCACACCCCGGGGTAGATGCCCGGGATGAGCGAACGGCAGCGGGGGATCCCAGGATTGGAGATGGCCCGAGTCGCGGAGGTACTGGTGGGTCGCCCGGGTGGCGCGCCAGGACGTCGGGGCTCCGGTTATCGCGTCGGTGACCGGCATGTCCTCACCGCCGCTCACCTGATCGAGCCGCCCCTGACCACGCTGGGGGTCCGCTTCGAGGCGGATCGCCCCGGCGAGTGGATCACCGCCGCCCACGTGGTCCTGCGCTCCGGTCCCGCCGACCTCTCCCTGCTGGAACTGGCCGACCGCCCGTCCGTCGCCCCACCCGTCCATCACACGCCCCGTTACGCGGTGGTTCCGGACTCGGAAGCCACCCTGCGTGTCACCGCTGTCGGGTTTCCCCGCTTCAAAGTGCGCGAGCAAGCGGGCTCCGGGCTCGCCGCGGAGGGCCCGCCTGCCCGGTTCCGGGACTCCTGCCACGTCGACGGCACGGTGTCCGTCCTCTCCAACCGGCGGGAGGGAACCTTCGAGGTGGCCGTCGCGCCCCCGGCCGACGAGGTCGGACCCCGGCGCTCTCCCTGGGAGGGCATGTCCGGCGCCGCTCTCTGGTGCGACGGCGCCATCATCGGCCTGATCACCGCACATCACCGATCCGACGGCCTCGGACGGCTGGCGGCGGTTCGGGTGCAGTGCTGGTACGAGGTCCTGGATGCTCCCGAACTCGAACTGCTCCAGACCCACGCCGGCCTACCGGCCCGGCCGGTACCGATCGGCTCCCGCCATACCGCGGACATGTCCCCGCCGGCTCCCCCGACCCTCGCTTCGCTGCCGTCCACCCTGCCGATGAGCGAACTGAAGGACCTGGTGGACGCCTTGACGGCGCTGCCCTCGCTCCGCAGGCCGAACGGCCTCGACACGATCCTGGAAAGCGTCGACCCCCGGGTGGCCGCCCATCGCCCGCGCGACGACCGGCTGCGGTTCGACGTGTACGGCGTGCTGCGCACCTGTCTGCGCTATCCCGGCACCCTCGACAGGTTCATGGAAGCACTGCGCCTGTGGGAGGAGGGCTCGGAGGAGCTACGCGCCGTCGACCGCGTGGCGGCCGAACTGGTCCTGCGCCACAACTGACTTGATATGGCGACTAGGGCTGCCACGCAGGGTTTCGGGCCACGTCCCCCTGGGCCATCATGAGGGGGACGGGACAGTCGGGCGAGCATACAGGGGGAGGGGACTTGGCAGCCATGGAACGGGCGACGCAGGCCCTTGAGTCCGGGCTCATGGACCTCTCAGGAGTATCACTTGAGGCGTTGCGTTCTCTGGACGGCCCAGCCCTGTCCGAGGCACTCGACCGGCTGCTGAGCGAAGTCGATGATCCTCACGCGATCACAGTGGCGGGCGTCAATCAGACCCACGGAGTCACCGAGTAGTAGGGCGACAAACGTGTGTGGAGAATGCCAGTGCGCTCGATGAGCGGCACGCCTGACGATCGATCCGCTTGGCACAGTATCTCGGCGAACGGCCTGGACGGGCTCCTCCAGGGCAGCGGCGACGGTGCCCTGGTCGACGAGCTGATCGGCGCGGAACACAGCCGCCGGTTACTGCTTCTGCGGGCTCTGTACGACCGGAGTGTCGGCCTCTCCTCCGGTTCCGACGACTCGCCTCTGTCGCTGAGCGATGCCTGGGAGTTGCTCGAGCGGGTGCAGGCCAAGGCACCAGAGGTGGTCGAGGACGTCCTGATGGCGCCGGGCACGGGTACGTGGCTGTCATGTTCACTACGAATCCTGCGGAAGACCCTGGACAGCGAGATCCCGCTCTGGGCGACGCTGGGACACCTGGCTTCCCTCGCCTCCGCTTCGGCCGCCGCGGCCCGCATCGAGTTCACGTCGACGGTTCCGGTGAACCAGGGAACGGTCTCCCTTCCGGGCCTGGGCTACGCGGTTCTCCCGACCGACGAGGACTGGACGACCGCGCGCGTCACCGGAGACCAGCGGCGCCTTCGGATCACGGGAAGCGGCGGCGAGGTCGTCGTCGGCCCCGACCGGGCGCGACGAGCGCCGGGCTGGCAGCCCACGCGACGCGTGACGCTGGGGCGGGGCACCGCCGCCCGGTCCGTGACCCTTGAGGAACACGACCCCTATCGCGGCTTCTCCGGCGCCAGTGCCCCGCGAGCCCTTTCGGAGTCCGAGGCCCGGGCATGGCGCTCCTCACTGGCCGAGGCGTGGGACATCCTGCAACGCGACGAACCGACCTTTGTGGACGCGCTGCGTCGAGGGCTGATGTCCATTACGCCCCTCCCCAGAGGAGAAAGGTTTCGGCCGTACAGCAGCTCCTCCGCGGAAGCATTCGGCGGACTCAACATCTCCCTGTCCGACGAGGGTGCCGAGCTGGCCGCGACCCTGGTGCACGAATTCCAGCACGTCAAACTCGGTGCCCTGACGCACTTGGCGCCGCTGGTACGACAGCCCGAAACGGAGGAACAGCCGGACCTGTTCCGTGCCCCGTGGCGCGACGACCCGAGACCGCTGGAGGGGATGCTCCACGGCATCTACGCCTTCCTGGGCGTCACCCGCTTCTGGCGGGTCCACCGGCGGGCCGCCGAAGGAGCACGCGCGCCGTTGGCCCACTTCGAGTTCGCCCTGTGGCGGGACGCGGTGTGGTCGGCACTCGACGCCGTCCGGCGCCACGAACGGCTGACGCCCTTGGGACGCAGGCTCCTGGACTCCCTGGCGCAAAGCTGCGCCGGATGGCTCAGTGACGATGTCCCCGCCGTGGAACTGCGGCTGGCCCGTGAGGCGGCGGCAAGTCACCGTGCGCGGTGGCGGGAGCATCATCTGAGGCCGTCACCCGAGGTGGTGGACGAGGCCGTGCGCGCGTGGCGACGGCGCGACGACTGTCCCCCGTCCCTGCACACCGCGCCGGTGGCGGTGGCGCCGGACGGCGAAGCCCACTTCCTCGACACGGCGGCGGTTCTGGCGAGGCATCGCCTCGCGGCCCCGGACGGCTCCTGGCGGGACCCCGCCGGCGCCGGGGAAGGGGTTCGGGGAGCCGACCGTGTCGACATCCTGCTGGCCCGGGAGGACCGGGCTGACGCCAGGCGGGAGTTAGCGGACCGGCTCCTGTACGGGGACCCGCCGGTGGGCTCCTGGGCCGCCCTGGGCCGGGCCCTGGCAGACAGCCCCGAACAGCAGCCCGCCTGCCGGTTCCTGCTGCGCTCACCGGAGTGGGCCCGCGCGGTCCGCGGCACTCTGCGGGCCGAGTACGGGGAGCGCCCCGACCCGGTGGTCCTGGCCACCTGGCTGGCCGGCGCCGGAAGGCCGCCGGGAACACCCGGCTGAGGGGCCGCACGAGGGCCGAAGGGGCTGCACGCGCGTCCCCGCGCAGCCCCTTCGGCCCTGGGCTCAGCTCTTCTTACAGCGGCATGGGGTCGATGTCGCAGTTCGCACGCTTGCCTTCCTGGAAGGCCACCGTCGCCGGGTGCGGTGTGGTTGCGCCATGGTCGTCACGGGGCGTGTCCAGTACCCGGCGCAGGCGTTCCCGCGTGTCGTTCCGGAGCGCCGTACCCTCGTCGTCGAGCCCCAGGGACAGCAGATCCATCGCGAGGTTTCCGGCGCAGGCCAGGGTGGTCGGATGATCGGGGCCGAACGTCTCCTGGCACCGGCCCAGCGTGTCACGCCCCTGGGCGACCGCCGCCTCGTAGTCGCCGAGCCCCGCCAGGTCACTGGCCAGGTTCACCGCGGCCACCAGGGTGAAGGGGTGATCGGAGCCGAGACTGGCGGTCAGGCCGGCGAGGGCACCTTCGTCCAGCCGGCGGGCCTCCCCCGGATTGCCCAGCAGCCGTTCGGACACCGCGAGACCGACGTCCGCGGACAGCGCGTAGGGGTGCTGGGGGTGGAAGACCTTGCGGTAACCGGCGCAGGCCTGGGCCCCGCGTGCCCTGGCCGCCTCGAGGTCGCCGTTCTGGCGAAGCGCGATGGCGAGGGGCAGGGCGCTGGCCAGGGACTGCGGGTGGGTGTCTCCGTAACGTCGGGTGAAGGATTCGTGGGACTGGATCGCCAGCTCCATCGCGCGGTGGTGCAGGCCCGCCTTCCGGCACGCGATTCCCAGTTCGCGCTCGGTACCGATGGTGGCGGGGTTGTCGTTCCCGAAGACGTCCCGGAAGGCCTCCAACGCGGCTTCCTGCAACCGGAGCGCACCGATGTAGTCCCCGGACTCGCGTACGTCGATGGCGATCGAGTTCTCGGTGATGAGACTGCGCTGGTCGTCCCGCCCGAACAGACGCAGCTTCAGATGCCAGGTCTTCCGGTCGAGTTCGAGAGCCTCCCGGAAGGCGCCGGTGAGGCGGAGGCTGACGCCCAGGTTGTGGGCCATGTTGAGGCTGGCCGGGTCGTCGTCGCCGAAGGCCCGGTGGGCCCGTTCGTAGACCAGCCGGTCCAGTTCGGCACCGTCCGGGAAGCGGCCTTGTACCCGTCGTACCGCGGCTTCCATCTGGGTCGCGTCCAGCGCCTCCTCGCTGTCCGGCGCGGAGAAGCGCTCGTGTACGCCCCTGATGCGCTCGACCAGCGTGGAAGCGTCGCTGTACCGGCCGACCATCAGATAAACGAAGACCAGCCACCGGCCCAGGAGGAGCGTCTGTACGTCCTCCTCACCGAAGGTGTCCACCCAGGCTTCCCAGGCGGTCTCGGTGAAGTCCAGGGAGACCTCGTGATCGCCCCAGTAGTAGAGGTACTTGGCGATGTTCATCACCAGCTGGCGCACCCAGGGCTGGTCGGAGGTTACGGCGTTGGATGCGATGACATGGGTGTAGAGCTCCGCATAACGAGGCCAGCTCTCCGGATCCGTGGGCGTCCTCGGGTCGGCGGACGCCATCAGGGCGTGGGCGCCTTCGCGCATGCGGCTCTGCTCCTCTGGGCTCATGCGGTTGATCAGCACGTGCTGGACCAACCTGTGCATCTCGATAGAGTTCGTGCGGTGGTCGATACGGGCGAGTGAGTAGCGGTTGATCTCCCGTATCGCGCGCGCGAGCTTCATCGGGTCGTTCAGAGCCGCATCCAGCTCCGGGAAGATGGCGTTGTTTCCCGGGCCGGAGAGGATTTGCCTGGAGATGGGGTCGGGGGCGAAGTACGAGCACAGCTGCAGCAGCCGTAGTGCGGCGGGGCTGCGGGTCTCCAGGTGGTCGAGAGAGACGTTCCAGGCGGCGGCCACCGGCAGTTGGTAGTCCGGCGGTGGCGCCGTCTCCAGCAGCTCGTTCTGCTTGCTCTCGAAGAGCCGTAGGTACTCGGACGCGGGCATGCCGGTCTCCGCCCGCCAGGCGGCTGCCTGCACCAGGGCCAGCGGGAGGTCACCCAGCGCGTCCGCCAGCGCCTCGGCCTCGGCATCGGCGAGACCGGGCCCTGATCCTTGAAGCAGTTCCTTGCTCTCCTCGCGGGTGAACACGTCCACTTCGAGGGAGCCGCCCACCAGCCCCCAGCGGCGGTTTCGTGAGGTGACCAGGATCGTGCCGGTGCCGCCGGTGGGAAAATAGGGTCGTACTTGTTCA
Organism: Streptomyces viridochromogenes; assembly: GCF_001270495.1. GTDB lineage: Bacteria > Actinomycetota > Actinomycetes > Streptomycetales > Streptomycetaceae > Streptomyces > Streptomyces viridochromogenes_A. The sequence continues at coordinate 39,222 of NZ_LGUR01000234.1, read as the reverse complement.
GGACTGTCCGCATTATCAAAAATGAGCAACCACCTGGCGTACGGACGCCCCTCGCGCAGTGCCTCCCGGACCGCCGGACCCGCGACGTTGGCCTCGGGCGTGGTGACCAGCCCCAGCCTCCTGGCCAGCTCCACCAGAGACTGACCGATCTGCCCCGGCCGCTCCGAGGGGATCCACCACACGATGTCGTACTCCGACTGATGCCGGTAGGCGTACTCGATCGCCAACTGCGTCTTCCCCACGCCACCCATCCCGTGGATGGCCTCGGGCAGAACCGTGGTCGTACCCTCCCGCAACCGCTGTTCGAGCAGGTCGAGCAGTTCCGTGCGGCCGGTGAAGTTCTGATTCCGCGGCGGCAGATTCCCCCAGACGCGCGGTTGTACGGTGCGTTCTCCCTCCATGGCGCGTTGGGGCGTGGTGGACATCGGCGGGGCTCCTTCGATGACTCCGGAGGTGGTGGACGGCACTAAGGCGGTCCCGGCGGGCGGGACCTTCGCAAGGGGTACTGCATACCGCTGATCGTGCCATTTCAGGGCATTCCGCAACAATCGGGCACGCTGAAGGTGTGACCCGGACAAGGCGTTCAGCGCCATCAGCTCCACGCGGAGGAAGGGGGCGCTCTTTCGCGTCACCCGCGGCTTCGATGCCGCGGTCAGCGGTTCCGCGGGGGGCGGCAGGAGAGACGCGGTCGCCGGAGCCGAGGCCAGCACCTCGCGGACCTCGCGCAAGGTACGGAGGGTGGCACTCCGGCGGCCTTGCGCGAGGAGTTGCGCACGGGCGTCGGGAAGGAAGTCGTACGCCAGCGCATCGGGGGCGTCGGCGTGCACACCGGTCGGACGGACCAGTCCGCTCATGAAGAACTCGGAGGCGTGCACCGGCTCCGCGCCGGGAGTCGACCGGATCAGCCTGCGGACGATCGGCAGACTGAGTGGTGCCGCAGCCAGGCGAGTGCCCAGATGGAATGCGGTGGGGGAAGCCGCCGCGCGGAACTCGAAGACGCGCTCGGCGGCGGACGGCGGCTCCTGGGTTCCGGTGTACTCGGCCGCCCACGGAAATGCCCGCGCCGCGTCCGCCCGCCCCTTCCACTCGGTGGCCGGTGTCGCGGGCAGGTCCAGCGGGTCCGCGTCCGCCCCGGCCAGCATCGCGGACAGCGCGTGCGCGCCATGGTGGGTGAGCGAGAGAACGGGAACGGCGACCGGGTTGCTGTCGCCCTCCGCGAGATCGGCCGGACCGGTCAAGTCCATGCTCACCCCGCGCAGTGCCGCGGAGCCCTCCTGCTCGTGGCACTCCCACTCCGCGTTGGCGGCCCAGGCGCGGCGGGTGCGGATCCGCACGGGCAGCACATCGAGTCCCGTTCGGAACCAGATGTGGGGCGGCAGAAGGTTGATCACAGCGACCGGCCAGGACAGCCCCCAGCGTCGCAGGAGTGGCTGCACCGAGCCCAGATGCCAGCCGGCCGCCAGGCCGTCCGTGACCACGAGGACCACCCGGCGCGTTCCGTCGGCCGGCGGCTCCAAGGAGCGCTCTGCGCGCACGCGGGTCGGCAGTGTCTCGTCCGTGCCCAGCAGATCCGTCTTCTGGACGACGGTGAAACTCCTGGCCAGGGTGCGGGCGAGGCTGTCCGTCGCCTCGTCCCACACGCGCATGCTCACATGGGAGTCGATGACGAGGACGGCTTCTCTGGGTGCTGCGTCGCCCTCGAAGCTCCAGTCGCTCCACAGGCGCGTCAGATCGGCTCCGGACCGTAAGGGGCGGAGCCGCGCGTGGTCACTGGCCATGGTCACTCTCACGGCTTCGTTGCTGTCGCGGAGACGGGGACAGGTGGCCTCCAGTTCCAGCTCTGGTACCAGTTGCGACAACAACCCCGCGTGAGGGCCAGCCTACCCACAGTCCCGGCGGGTGGTTGCATGTGCCGGTCGACCCACCTGACATGGCAGAGTTCGCTCCCTTCTGTCCCCCGTCCGCGGTCAAGGTCCTATTCCAGCACTGTCGGAATCGCCGCCCGAGACCGTCGGACCGGGCATGCGTTCCGGATCGTCGAGGAGAAGGGCCAGATGGCGGCCCACATGTGTGTGCCACTCGTCCGGCCCCATGGCCAGCGCCTCGTGCCGCCAGCGTCGAGTGCGCTCCAGAACTCCGGCCAGCCCGCGTTCCTGGACGATGTCGGCGGCCGCCTCACGAAAGGCGGTGCCGGATCCGTTCCGGTCCCAGAGGATGGCCGGGATGCCCGCCCGCAAGGCCGCCACGAACTCCTGGTGGGCGACGGGTGAATCGCCGCCCGGCGGTGCGCTCAGCACGAGGCAGACGATCTGCTGGTCGCTCTTGAGTTCCCGTTCCAGATGGAACGCGGACTGGTTCGGCAGGCTCCAGTGCGAGCGGCTCTCCGCGGGCCTGTCCTTGAGGTGCCGCCAGCGGTTGTTCCAGCGCCGGTGCCAGGCCGCCTTGCGCAGGCGCTCGAAACTACGGACCACGATCGTGTAATCCATGACCAGCGGCGTGGGCACGGCCGCGTCGGCCTCCTTGTGCCACCACTCCACGGGTTCCCCCAACAGAGACCAAGGAAGGATGAATTCGATCACGACGGGCTGACGCAGGTCCCACCAGCGTTCCTCGGCCTGTTCGATGAGACGGTCCACGGCGGCCTGGAGTTCGTCCCGGCGTAGCTTGAGCGTCTCGCCGGGTACGGGGTGCCAGCCGTCGGAATCGGACTGCCGCCAGTGAGCCACCCAGAAGCTGTCCGGTTCCAGGCCGTCCGGTTCGAACTGGATCAGCAGATAGGCCGGGTGCAACGAGGCTTCGGCAGGGGAGGCGAACTCACCCTGTTGCCAGACCGCCATCTCCTCGCTGAGCCCTCGGAGTTGGGCCTGTTTGCGGTTCCAACGGCGCAGCTGCTCCGCCTCCTCGGCGCGGCCTTCCTTCACCAGGTACTCGGAGATGAGGGAGAGGAACGCCATCGACGGAGGCAGTTCCTCGGCCGCGGTGTTGTTCCCGGCCAGGCGTAAGAAGACGTCCCACCCCGTCTCGCACCATTCCTCGAGTTCCTGCGTGCGAGAGTGGCTGGCCCGACGGGCAAGCGTGGTCAGAAGTGCCGTCGACCGGATCTCACGGAGGACATGCCTCAGCGGATGCAGGTCCTGGTCCTTGAAGAAGGCGGCGGCCTCCCACTCGTCGACGAGCCGCCAGAGCGCGAGCACGCTCACCGACCCCTGCTCCGCGTAGCCCAGACAGCGCGCGAGGGCCTGAAGTCCCTCGTCGACCTCGGCACAGGCCTTCACCACGCGCCGCGCCCACAAACCAAGGGGTTGGTCCTGGCGCGGGTCCACCGACAGTCGTAGTTCCGCGGACAGGTCCTGCACCAGCATCTCCGCACCGGTCTGCCGCCGCACCGTGTCCGTCGCCGCGAGCACGCCGGCCATCTCGGCCAGAAGCTCGTTGCGAACGCGCGCGGCACTGCGCCCCTCCCCCTCCACCTCGTGACCTCCCTCGACGATCATCGAGTTCGTCCGCGTCCGGTTCGGACAGCGTACGGCTAGCTTTCCCGCTGCGTCAGCGGCGCGAACAAGGCGGAATTGTCAACGCTCCCCGTCGACTTCGCTGTCCGAGATCAGTACGTGGCGGTGGGCGCCGTCAGGGGCCACCAGCGTGGGCTGGAGTGTGACCGTGATGCGATGGGCCCGGGAGGAACTGGCTGATACGTCGCCGCTTCCCTCGACAACCCAGAAGTTCACCTTGCCACCGGCCCCGCCGCTACGGTCGACCGTCACGGCCGCTTCGATCTCCACCGGACCCAGCTCGAAACGGAGAGGACCGGACCCTGCCTCGGCCAGCACGTGGTTGAGCTGCTCCCGCAACTCGCGGACCATGTCGGCTAGTTGGATCACGCTTCCTCCCCGGACGAATCACAGAGCTGTGATGCTACCGATGAACTCGGATGCGATGGACCACTCTTCACGCGTGGGTAGTCAGGTTGCTGTGAAGGTCCGGAAGACGATCCTGTAGGACGTAGGACTCGCGTGAGCAAGTAGCCGTGATCACCTTCCGCCCGTGGCGGCGAGGGGGTTGAGCGGCGGACGAGTCGGGCTGTATGCGGGGTTCTGCCCCGCTCAGGGAGCGATCACGCTCTGACCTGCATGTTTGCGGGGATCCGGCGGCTGGTTCAGCCCTCTGGGACTTCTCAGGGACTTTCGGCCGAGTCCGTGAACCAGGCCTCGATAGCAGACAGTCCTCGCGCGTCGGCCTGCGGCATGAAGTGGGTGTACGTCCGGAGCGTGAACGCCGGGTCGGAGTGCCCCAGCCACTTCGCGAGCGAGACGATCGACTCACCGGCTTCGAGCATCACCGACGCGTACGTGTGACGCAAGACGTGGAAGCCGTGCTCGCGACTCGGCTCCCATACGCGCGATGGCTTCTCGCCGGGCTGCCGCTCGGGCAGCGGCGGGATGACTCCCACTTCGGCGAGCGCGGGCTTCCATGCCTTGGTGTTCCAAGTCGTGCGGTTGATCGGGCCGCGCCGCCCCGTGTAGACGAGCAACCGGACCGTCACCTTGCGCCGCTCCTCGCGGGCGAGGTCGGGCTCCTCAGGATCCAGCCACGGCAGGGTCACTTCGATGGGTTCGAAATGCTCCTGATGCGTGAGGATCCGCTTCGCGATCGCCTGGGGCAGAGGCGCGTCGCGTTCCTTGCCGCCTTTGGGCGGACCGAAGTACAGCTGCGATTTGTACATGAGGATCTGCCGCTCCACGTGTACGAAGCCGTCACGGACATCGTCTGGGCTGAAGCCGAACACCTCACCCTGCCGGAGTCCGCACCCGACCCCGAGGCCGACCGTGATCCGATACCGGGCGGCCAGCGCCTCCCGTACGGCGTCGACACGGTCCTGCTCCCAGGCGCGAGCCTTGCGCTCCGGCTTCTTCGGCGGCTTGATCGAGCTGTTGCCCTTGCACGGGTTGCGGTACAACCGCTTGTCCTCGACCGCGGCCTGCATGATCGCCTTGAGGTACACCCACGCCACATAGGCCGTGCTGGACGCCACCGCCCTCTGCACGTCGGCCGACCACTTGCGCAGCTCCGCGACGCCGATGTCCCTGAGCGCCAGATCCCCGAGCTGCGGCAGCACCTGCCCCCAGATCCGGTGCCTCATGCTTTCCAGCGTCTGGGCCGGATGCACCTGGGACGGCCACCAGTGCTTCTCGACGTACTCACGAAGGCTGATCGCGCCGTCTCGCGCGTCGACGAAATCTCCTCGACGTATGCCGGTCTGAGCCTCGGCCAGCCACGCCTTGGCGTCCGCGACCGTGTCGAAAGACCGGTCGCGGACCCCCGGTATCCCTTTGACGCGGTAGCGCGTGCACTTGCCCCATAGGGCGGTGCGCTCGCGCTTGCCCGTCTCCTTGTTCGGCCGCTTCTTGAGCCACCGGTCTTCGATGTAACCCGCCATACTCGTCTTACCCTCGGCCTCGCCTTGCTTCTCTCGGCGCGATCTGCGTCGCGATCAGACACACAGACGATCTCCGTGTGCATGAAATTCCGAGTGCTGCTGAACTTTTCAGAACTGTTTTCCCAGGTCAGGCGGCCTGGCGCCGTTCACACTGCTGCGGGGCCTTGTTCAGCGGGTTGAGAGCCTGGTTCGACCGCGAGTCCGCCTGCTGCTGTTCGCTGAGCCAGGCATCGAGCAGGTCCCGGCGGTACATGACCCTCCCCCCGGGCCCCATCCGGAAGCTGGGCGGCCCCTGCCGGCGATGGCGCCAGACGTAGAGGGTGTTCACCGAGATGCCCATGTACTTCGCAGCGTTCTGCACATTCAGGAAGGCAGCCTCAACGGTAGGCTTGGGCTGGTTGCGCATCTATGTCTCCGGGGTAGGCGCTGCCGAAGCAGCGGACGTTCCGTCCTCCCGCCTCCGCTCGGCGAAGCCGCACGGATTACTGCTGGCGAGCAGGATCAGAATCCGGAGAATCAGTGGTTTGGTGAGGCGGCACCGTCGTGATATATCAACGCAGATGGGGTCGGCTTTCCCCCGGCCGCCGGATAGAGCTTCGGCGTAGTCGCATAATGTCCGGTTCGTGATTATGCGAGGCCGAGGAGGGCGAGCGGCCGTTTCGGGTCGCGGAAGTTGGCCCGGAGTGCGGCGGCGACGTTCTGGGTGCCGGCGAGGCGGAGGGGCACCGATGGCGAGGTTGCGCCAGGTCACCATGGTGCAGGGCCTCGATCTGCCAGTGGTCGCGGACGAGTTGGGCGAGCTAGGCTGCGGTGGTCTGCCCGGCGGTCAGGCTGGTGACGGCGTAGACCGTCTTGGGATGGTCTTGCCGGTCTTGCGGTCGGTGCGCCGACGCTTGATCTGGACGGCCAGACGAGCCCTGAGGAAGGGGAGGCTGTTGACGGTGGCGGCCTTGATCCGGAGCAGGGGAGATTCCACCCGCCCAGCTCGCCGCGGACTTCGCCGTCAGCACCGACACCGGCTGGCGGTACGTCAAGAAAGGCATCGCCGTTCCGGCCGCTCAAGCCCCAAGTCTCCATGAGGCGGAAGCGGACGACAGTCCGCCGCGGGATGCTGGTCCGTCGCGAATGGGTCTGGCGAGCGCTGGCACCGCGCTTCCGTTGCTACTGCCATAAGAGTGGAAAGTGCAGCAGCAGGTTGCTGGGTGGTGTGGGCGTCACCAGGTCGTTCACAAGCGCAGGGTGAGCCGGTCGCCGGTGAGGGTTGCCTCGAAGTCGATGCCGCTGTCGATGATGGTGAGGACGTCGAGGTAGGCGTCCGCCGGGATGACCGCGACGGTGCCCTGGTCGGCGTCGGCGGTCAGGGTCGATGGCTGAGGGCCGACGGCGAACCTCAGTTGGACCGGGAGGTCCTCGGCGACCGTCGGCCCAGTGGCGGTGGCGTCCAGGGAGAGTTGCCTGGCGTCGAGCAGGGTGCCGACCATGCTGGGGCGGCGGGTGCGAACGTATTCGAGCAGGTCGTTGATCTCGTAAGAGGTGGCGGCGAATTCGCGGCGCCATCCGTCAAGGTGAAGGCTGGTCAGCCAGGCGCGTAGTTCGTCAGCGCCGATGCTCCGGTCGCTGGCGGACCGGCCGATCTGCTGGGCGAGGCGGCGGGAGGTGACACCGGCGTTGAGCAGCGCCAGGGCCTGAGCCGTGTCAACGCCGTGGCGCAGGTGCCAGCCGACGGTGGCGGGCAGCCTGATCTCAGCGCGCGCTTGTTCCAGGCGGGTGTTGATGAGGTTGGTCAGAGCGCCGAGGGTCCAGGCAAGGTAGTGCTCGAAGGTGACGCTGATGTTTTTGACGGTCTGTTCCAGGGCCCATTCGCGAGGCAGGCCCGACAGCCAGGCATCGGCGAGGTCGGGAATGGTCGCACCGCCGGTCCATCCAGTGATCGCCGCAGCGACGTCGACGTAGCGGCGGGCGCTGGTGCTGGTCCGTTTCTCAGTGAAAGTCCAGGCTTCCTTGGCTTCCGGGAAGGTCAGCAGAACGCCGTATACGCCGTATTGGGCGAAGAAGTCCAGGGTTCGCTGGAGTGGCCATTCGTCGGGAAACACGCCAGCCAGTACCTGCCCCCAGATGCCGTCGTAGGCAGGTGCGGTGGCAGCCGGGTCCTGGAGGAGGGCGTGGGTGAGGGCTTCGGCGATCGAGTCCAGGATGCGAGCGGTGCCGATACTGGTGCCTGGGGTAGTCCAACGCCGCCGGGTCGTGGGTTCGGTGGCCTCGTACTGTTCGGCGACCTTCGCGGCCAGCTGAAGCCAGCGGTCCTTGAGGTCGGGCGGCAGTTGGCGCATGGCCAGCAGCCGGTCGACGGCGGCCATCTGCTCGATGGGCGTGAGGGTGGGAATGCGGGAGAGCGCGTCCAGGGTGAACCACACGTAGGAAGCGAAAGTGGCGGCGTGGTTCTCGGCGAGCTTGAAGATGGCGTCGGTGGTGTCAGCGATCAACTGTTCGGCAGCGGCGAGGTCAGCCAGAGCGTCGTCGGTGCCGAGCGCGGACAGCACCTGCAGGCGTTCCGCGCCCGGCTCGAGCAGGGCGAAGTCCGCAGAGTACGGATCGCGGTGGCGAGTGAGCAGGATCCAGCCTTCGCTCTCGCGTCCGGCCCGCCCGGCGCGGCCGACGGCATTGAGCAGTTGCGCCGGCCCCATCTGGGGCTGGCCGGACCAGGTGCGTTGCAGACCGTCGTCGACCTCGCTGTTGATGATCACGGAGCGCACCGGCAGGTTGACACCGTCGGTGAGGGTGCTGGTGCAGCAGAGTGCTTTGAGCTGGTCGTTGCGCAGGGCGTCCTCGACGGCGTGCAGGACCTCGGCGGGCAGTTGGGCATGGTGGTAGGCGACCCCATGACGTGCGCAGTCCACGATCGGGTGGTCGGCGCCGAGGGTGTCGGCGAGGAAGCCAGCCAGCGGGGCCGCGGGCGGGAATTCGGGCAGGTGGGCGGCGATGGCCTGGGCGGTGTTGCGGGTAGCGACGCGAGAGGCGCAGACCACCAGGACGCTGCCGGCACGGGTGAGGTGGGCTGCTCCGAACGCGAACAGCGCGTAGTTCGTCACTGATGCGGACTGCTTGCCGGTGGTGTCACCGGGGAACTTTTCGCGGTAGATCCGCTGGCCGAGCGGTTGGTCACGGCTGGTGGCCATGTGGAAGGTCTTGCCAGTGGAGGTCGGGCGGACGCTGATGCGCAGCCCCATCGGCAGGACCGCTTCAGTGTGGCGGGTCCGGTTCGCCCTAGGCGGGAGTGCGGTGCGGGTGAGCCGATCGGTGAACTTCATCGGGCTCAGCAGGCCATGCAGTCGGCGGGGCCCGCGCCATTGTGAAGTGAACACGACGTTCTCGGCGGGCTGGTCGGGATCGAGCCAGGCCGCGAGCTCGGCGTGGTTGCCGACAGCGGCGGACAGCAGGACCAGCCGCGGTGGGCTCGGATGGGCCTGGCAGAATGCCAGCAGTCCCTCGAGGAGGAAGCCGCGCTCGGTTTGCTGCATGTGATGGGCTTCGTCGACCACGATCAGGCCTACCCCTTCCAATGTGGCATTCGCATCCTGCCGGAGGGCGTGCATCAGCCGCTCCGGGGTGAGAACCTCCACGTCCGCGTCGCTGGCCGTGGCCTGGGCGCCAGGCGCGGGGAAGTCGGGCTGGTCATCGCCGAGCTTTCGGCCCAGCACCCGTAGCCGGGAGCGAAGGGCCTGGCGCATCTCCCGGCCCAGGCTGCGCAGCGGCGAGACGTACAGCACTCGCCCGGCGTCGGCTGCCAAGTGCGCGCAGATGACCAGTTGCGCCATGAGCGTCTTGCCGGCACTGGTCGGCACGCTGATCAACAGCCGGGAGGTGGCCGGGTCCAGAGGGCGGGACTTCCGCAGCAGTTCCCTCTGCGGCGGCCACAATGTCATCACCGGCGGGTCGGACAGGGCGAAGGCCTGCGCGAGCGCTGGCGGAGTGCCGGGAGGCAGCAGCCGCTGGAGGCTGCCCTCAGCCATATCGTCCAGGAGTTCCAGCAGATGGGCGGCGACCCAGCGGGCGGAACGGTCCGCCCGGCCAGCGCCGCCGGTGACCACGTCCCGCAGATGCGCCCGGGCGGTCTCCAGCGCGGCGGAGTCGGCGCGGGTGAGAAACAGCGTCAGATCGTAAACCGCCTCGATGACGGCCTGCGCCGGGCCGTACATGCTCCCGCGCAGGTCGGTGACACCGGCCAGGCGTTGCAGGTCGCCCAGCTGCCGCCGCCACACCCGAAGCACCCGGGCCAGCCGTCGCCGCTGCAAACTCAAGAACGCCACCCCAGCCTCGACCGCGAGAGTGTCCAGGTGGGAGGCCAGCGACTCCTCGGTGACCAGGAGAGGGTCGACCTGCCGGAAGACCGCGGCAGCATTCGGGTCCTGCTCACATCGCCGGTAGCCGACCTGCGCGCCGAACGCCAGCGACAGACGACGGGCCCGTACCTCACCCGGATCCTGCGGCGGGCCCGCGGTTTCCGCGTCCGCCGTCTCCGCCCGGTCGTCGTCTGCGCCGGGTCCCTCGTCCTCGTTCCCGTCGCTGGTGTCATTGGCGGGGTCGAGGCGGTTGCGGCGGTCATCCAGGGCCAGTTCGAGGATGTGGGCGCTGACAGCGAAGGCGTGTCGGCGCCGCACCAGGTCATACTGCTCTGTGCCCTCGAGCACCGCGGCGATGCCGTGCAGGTACCAGGCCGTGCTCAGCAGTTGGTCCGGGACACCGGCCTCGGACTGGATCGCTCCGACCTCCACCTCGGCAATCAACGCGGCGAGCTCGTCGGGGGTCGGCAGGAGGCCCACCTCGTGGACGCCGAGCGCGATCGCGAGGATTTCAGGGTTCACAGTGCGGTCCACACCAGCTCCTGGACATGCCGGGCGAAGTCGGGGAAGTCGTCGACGGCCACGATCATGCCTTCGAGCTGGCCATCGTGCCGCAGATGCGGAATACGCTCGTGTGACGTACTGAATGCGCGCTGCTTGGGGGCTGCGGAGGTGTTGGTGGCCACGCTCACCCCGGCGCCGCTGCTGGGATGCCCCTCCAGCCACAGATCGGCCATCTCGCTGACGAACACCCCGACATCGCCGACAACCTCCCGATCAGCCCAGGCGATCTGGGAGATCACATAGGTGATGCCGTGTTCTGAGAGCTGGTCCCAGGCGCCGCGGACCGTGTCGGTGACTGAGTCGTCTTTCCCTGTGTACTTCTTCATCTCCCATAGCCGGAAGAGCAGTTCCGGCCCGCTACCTGACCGCGAGCGGTAGATCACCAAGCCGTCGCCGCCGGAATCATTGACATTGTCCTTCGGCGGGGTCAGATACTCCCGCACTCGCGCGGGCGAATCCGGGCTCTCGAGAGCCAGCAAGTACCACAGCCACTCCCCCACATGCCCAGGCACACCGTGATGCGGCTTGGCCGCCGGATCGGTCTGCGGCTTGAAGACCGGCTCCGCGAACGCCTTCACCAACTCCCGTCTCTGCCCTGTCAGCGCAGCACCGCCCAGCGTCGCCGTCCTCCAGGAGTCGAAGGCATGCGTCACCTTGCCACACCGCTGCCGCATCAATGCCTCCGCAACGATCCACGCCACCGCCGCGCGCTCCGAGCCCGAATGCCCACTCATCGACACCAGCTCCCATGGGCAACGCTGGTCGGCTCCCCGGCCCTCCCGGGTCACGAACGCCGACACCCGCCCTCCCCGAGCTGCCGCGCACTTCTCCGCTGCCATCGCCGGAACCCGACCGTGAGAAGCCGGAATGGCTATCGACATGTGCCCGCTCCACTTCCACCCGTTATCGGCACCTCCCCCCCCCCGTGCCGAACAGCATCTGCCCGCCCGAGCGTAGTGGCGGAAACTGCCTCTCGGCCCACCCCACGCTCCAGCACCACCAGGAGCATCGAACAGCGGTGCCACCGGGCCCCCGGGCGCCTGCACGACAGATCCTTGAGCAGGAAGGCCAGGCCGGCGCGTCGTGTCCGGCACTCACCACGATGAGGAACTCCAGGTCGTCGTCCTTCCGCTGCCCGGCCTCAACCATCAGCGCCATGAGTTCGTGCGTCTACTGCACGATGACCGTGGTGGCGGCACCGTCGCCCGGACGAAGTGCCGTGGTCGTGGTACTTGCCGCTGTTGGGCCTCATTCGTGCACGATTTCGCTCAGGCCTCATCGAGCCCACCATGTGACAAGTCGCCTACCACCGTCCGGGTGAGATGATCACGTTTTTGTCTGTGCGTGATCGGCTCAGCGGGAAGGAGCACAAGGGTGCTCAAGGACTCGTCGTTGCGGGGCTACTTACTGGAAGAGTCGTTGGCCTGGCTGCTGCGCTTCAGCGGCTACCGGCTTCTCGTCCACGAAAATCAAGACCCGGTCGAGTTGGTGACGGAGGGCCAGACTCTCCGGATCCGAGGGCGGGGTGCGCTCCACCAGGTCGACGTACTCGGGGAGTTCGCCTTCACCCCGGCGTTCTCCATGCCGGTGCGGCTGTTCCTGGAAGCCAAGTACTACCAGACGCGCTGCGAGTTGGAGGTCGTCCGGAACGCCCACGGTGTCATGCACGACGTGAACGAGAACTTTATGACGGGCCCCGGGACGCGGCCCCGGCAGCGGTACAAGTACTCGTACGCATTGTTCTCCGCGAGCGGGTTCACCGCCAACGCGCAGAAGTACGCGCTCGCCCACCAGATCTCTCTCGTGGACCTGTCGGGTGCTTCCTTCACCTGGCTGCTCGGCCACATCGGAGCAACGGCGACGAGCCTGTTCGCGGCACAGCGGCATCTGCCGAAATCGGCCCCGTTCCCGCTGAACTGGATGCGATCCCGGCTGCGGACGGCTCTGGGGACATCCCCGCTGGAGCTGCCACCTGTCTCCATCCCCGACGGGAAGTTCAAGCAGGCCGCCGGCACCGCGATCGAGGACTTCGCCACGGCGCTCCGGCAGCACAGCGACGCGGAACTGCTCCTCGGTTTCCCCGCCGCGCCATTCATCCTGCCGCTCGCCGCTAATGATCACCGAGGGTTCCTGGAGTACGCCGAGGCAAAGCCCGACCATACGGTGCGGATCAAGCGACGGGGCACGGGGACCGCGGCCGAGTGGACGCTCTCACCCGCAGACGCGGTCGGCGCCTATGAATTGGCCTTCAAGCTCCCAGAGCACATCGAGGAATGGATCAGCGGCATTGGGGAGAAGGAACGCCATCGCACCGTGCAGGTCAAGGAGCAGTTCCTGTCCGCGATCACGCTCTACCGCATGAATGGCGCAGGCGTGCGTTCCTACCAGCTGCGCTACGAACCGAGTTCCCTCTCCCGGGCCGGAATTCCGTAGACGACTGCCGGCCCAGGTGCGCCAACCGGCTCCTCAGATCGGCAGGAAGGGGCTGGGCTTGTCGTGCCAGCTGATGTTGAGGGCGTCGCGGGCGCGGGTGGCGGCGACGAACAGTAGTGAGCGGGCCTTGCGCTGTTCGCGTTCGTAGCGGGGCGGGTCCTCGGTGCGGTAGCGCTCGATCGCACTGGTGCGCGGGATGATGCCGTCGCTGGCGCCGACGATGGCGAGGCGCTGGTATTCCAGGCCCTTGAAGCGGTGCATGGTTCCCACGTGGATCTCACCGTCGCCCTTGGGGCCTTCCTTGGTGAGCTCGGCGCAGGTGACGCCCGCCTTCGTCTCCAGGTAGTACATGGTCTGGCTGACCATGTCGCGGTCGGCGACGCACACGGCGATCCGGCCGCTGGGGTCGAGAGGCGCTCCGTTCTCGTCGGTCGACAGCTCTGCACGCCAGGTCGTCAAGGTGGCCGCGAGGCCGACGAGTTCGTCCTCCCAGGTCTCGTACGGAACGAAGCCCGGCTTCGGGCCGTGGAGCACGGAACGGTATCCGGCGAGGTTGTCGGTGCCGTCGTCGAGATCGTCGTAGGTGATCTTCCCGCTGTTCTCCTTGGGCTCCACGACGCGGAGGGCCTCGGCGAGGATCTCCTTGGTCGTGCGGTAACTAAGGGTCAGGCGGGAGGCTCGGCCGCGGATGTTGATGCCGAGGGCGCCGAGGGCGACTTGGTGGTCGTAGATGCGCTGGTGGGTGTCGCCGGCGATAAACAGGTCGTTGGGCAGGTCGGGGTCGGCCATGGCGCGCAGCATCTTCCAGTGCGCGGGGCGCAGGTCCTGGGCCTCGTCGACGACGATGTGCCGGTAGCGGTAGCCGAGGTAGCGCATGCCGGAGCTGTTGTCGCGGTGGATAAGGTCCTTGCCGCCGATCTCTTCTTTGTACTCGCGGCGGGCCCTGATCTTCGCGGCACGCTCGATCTCGTGTCGGGCGGCGCGCTCGGCGGCCTGGCCCCAGGTTTCCACGCCCAGCTTGTCGAGGCGGGCGGTGAACTGCTCGATGACCTTCCAGACGTGGTTACGCTCGGGGCGGGTCAGTGCTCGGCCTCGGCCGGCCCGGCGGGCGTTGAAGTAGTCGGAGCGGGTAGCGACGGCCTGGCCGAGGATGACCTGTTCCCACTCCTCCAGGAGAAACTCCGGCTCGAAGCGCCGGTCGTCGAGTTCGGCGAGCAGTTGGCGCATCTCGTTGAGGGCCACGTGGTCGTACACGCGCTGCTTGCCGCGGCCAGGGGCGGTGTTCTCTCCGAGGACGCGCGCGGCGAGCTGGTCGATGTGGGCGATGTCGACGCGGGCCAGGGGCTCGGGTTCGATCAGGGAGGCGAGCCTGAGCCGTAGGTCGGTGGTGAGGTTCTTGGTGAAGGTGGTCAGCAGGATCGGTTTGCTGTGGCCAGGAGGCAGCTGCTCGGCGAGGTGCTTGACGCGGTGCAGGGCGACGATGGTCTTGCCGGTACCGGGACCGCCGGAGACCCGGGCGGGGCCTTTGTAGTGGCGGTGGACCAGACGTTCCTGGGTCGGGTGGAGGAAGACCTTCCAGGCGCGGAAGTCGCCTTCTTCGATGGCGTCGCGTACGTCGTCGTCGACCGTGGTGACCTTCGTGCGCGACAGGGCGGCGGCGAAGTCGTCGAGGTCGGGGCGCTCGTCGAGCTCGACGGGGGCGGTGATCTCGCGGCGTACGTCGTCGATGTCCATGCCCGCGGCGAGGCCGTACAGGACGTCCTTCGAGAGCAGCGGGGCGCCCTCCAGGAGTTGGTCGAGTTCCTCGCTGGTGGTCACGATCAGCGCCAGCTCGATGAGCTGGTCCGCGACACCTAGCTCGCGCAGCTGTCCGGCGTCGTACGCGGACAGCAGGGCCGGTGCCGCGTGTACCGGCTCGGGGGCGGGCTCCACGGCCTGCGGCTTCGTCTCAGGCTCGGGCTCCGCCGGGGTCAGCGTGATGCCGGCCCTGCGCAGAGCACTCTGACCGACGACCGACAGATCGACGAACTCGATCTCACCGGTGACACGGTTAACGGCGACCTGGAGCTCTTCGTAGACGTCCTTGCGGTGGCGGACGGCGATGAGCAGCCAGCTCTCGATACCGTCCGCGTCGACGCCGGTGGGGGTCAGCAGAGCACGGTAGTCCTTGCTGACGCGGGCGGACCAGATGCGTGAGTCGCCCTTGAGCTGCTTCTTGCGCAGGCCCGGCAGCTCGGGGTTGTCCCGGAAGTGATGGCAGAAGTTGTAGAAGTCCGACTTCACCGAGCGGTCGAGCTTGTACAGCTCCTGTTCGGCCTTGCGGTACAGGCGGAGCCGGGCGGTCATCGGGATGTGTCTTCTTCCGTGTCGGGGAGCTGGGCGATCAGCTCGTCGAGGTGGTCGAGCCATGCGGCCGCGGTCCGTACGGTCCAGCCGTCCGCGGCGTAGGCGGCGTCGCGCCGGTGTGCCTCGTCGTCGTCCTCGCTCTCAGGGGCGGGGACCACGGCGATCCTCACTCCGGAGGTGTGCCAGGCGAAGTCGGCCAGCCAGCGGCTGGTGCTGCCCAGTTCATAGCCGAAGACGGGCGCTTGTTTGCCCCGGTCGGCGAGCAGCTCGGCGAGGCGGAGCAGGTCGGGTGCCTCGACGGGCTCCTCGCGCAGGATCTCCAGGATCTCCTCGTCCCAGGCCGCGTCACGCAGGAGCCGAGCGACGGCCTGCTCGGCCGCCGAGTCCTCGTCCGGGTTCGGGTCTGCCGGCTTGACCGTGACGGCGGGTACGCCGATGAGCGAGTCGAGCTCACCGAGTCCGCCGCAGACGGCAAGGACCTCGACCTCGAATTCGGCGGCTTTGCTCGTGGCGAGCTGCACTCCGTCGCCACCGGCCGACGAGAGGAACTGGGTGAGGTTGCTCCAGTACAGCCAGGACCGCCAGCGTTCCTTGTGCTCGTCGCTGTCCAATACGGCGTCGCTGTCGTCGAGGACGGTGAGCGCGGTCCACTTCAGGTTCTCAGGGTCGGCACCGTCCACCGCGAACACGATCGGAAGCCCGGTGTCGTCCTGGGAGCGGAAGACATGCACGGGTCCGATGCCGGCGGCGTCCGGGACGACCGGCTTGTCGTGGCGGTCGGCGACGGACAACGTGGCCAGCTGGCCGCGCAGGGCGGCGACGAGTTCACTGCGCCGTCCGGTCGCGGCGACCGGTGCCGTACCGGGCTGGGCCGTCAGCCCGGTGACGAGCGCGCGGGCCCGGCGGGTCCAACGCTCGGGGTCCGGGTCGCGCAGGTAGGCGATCAGCGTGTCGATGGGGTTGGCGAAGACGGCTCCGGCGAAGTGGGCGCGCTGGCCGCCGTACTGTTCGTACGCCGTCTTGGCCCCCTCCTGCGCGGTGCCCCGGTAGGGCGGCCAGACAGGCTTCGTGCGGGTAGGCCGGTTCTCGAACAGGTCGATGTCGGCCCAGGTGACCTGGAAGACGATCTCCCCCTCGGCGCGCAGGCGGGTGCGCTTGGCCGCGTCGACGGCGATCTGGTTGTGCTCGCGGCTGGCGTGGAAGCGAAAGCCTTCGAGGTAAACCTTGACGCTCTGGGCCGGGCCGTCGACGCGGGTGAAGGTGAAGTCGCTGACGGTGCCCCGGAGTTGCTGCTGCGCGGTCAGCCGCCAGTGCATCACGCCGGATCCGCTGGATTCGCCGGCGCTGCTAGTGAAGCGAAGGTGGCCGCTGGCGTGGCCGTCCTCGTCCAGGGAGGCGTCGTCGGTGACCTTCACCCAGTCGCGCAGGGCGGCCAGGAAGCGGGCCTCCAGGTCGGACTCCACCTGGGCGTCCAGGCCGACGAGCCCGGTGTGCTCGACGTCGTCGATCTCCCAGCCGTTCTCGCCGTCCTTCGTGAACAGCAGGGACTCCAGCATGGTCAGCGCGGACTGGCGCGAGACGATGTCCTGGAAGGGCTCCGGCGTGTAGCGGTGCAGGCAGCGGTGGCAGGCGCGGCGCTGTTCCTCGGCGCACGGGCAGTTCTTCAGCGTCTCGTACGCCGCCAGAAGGGTGTCGCGGAACGCGTCCCGGTCGGTGAGCCGGTCCAAGTAACCGGTGCCGCCGGGCAGGGAGTCGAAGAGCACCAGGAACCAGCGTCGCTCCCCGCTGCCGGTGTCCGGCATGGAGGCGACCGTGGTGGCCAGGTGCTGCGGGTCGCCCCCGAAGTGCAGGTCCACGCCGAGCCGCAGTGCAGCCCGGAAGGAGTGCACCTTGGCGTCGACGTCCGCGGTGGCGGCCGGGATCAGCACGCGCAGTGCCTCGGTCTGCAGCTGGTGGGCGAGCAGCACCGGCTCCTCGCGGGCTCCGGTCTTCTTGCCCCGGCGCAAGGGGCACCACGGGCGGTGGTGCTTGAGGCGACCACTGCGAGCGGCGAGGGAGTCCAGCTCATCGGTGTCGTGGTCGAAGACGGGCTGTCCGTCGGCGCTGGCCGCGCCGCACGCCGTGCACACCTGGAACGGGTTGAGCCGCACCAGGTGGCCGGCAAAGTCGTCACGGGACTGGGCGTCGTAGCGGACCGGCCCGACGTTGATCCGCCGGATCATGGCGCGGCGGCAGTAGTCGACCCCGAACGTCTGGTGCTTGTGCCGCCACGAGCCGGGTTCGATGTCCGCCTCCGGGATGTCCACCGCGTCCACCACGGCGTAGGAACGGCGGTCGCGGTCGTCCTTGTCGTCGCGGATCCGGGCGTCCTCTCGCTTGTCGCGCGAGGTGACGGTGGCGGGTTCGACGATCTGGAACAGGCACGAGCCGTCGTCGGCAATGTGCGCGGTCCTGCACCGCGGGCACGGCGAGCGGTCCTCGGCGGCATTCTCGGTGCGGACGTAGCCGCAGCCGGGGCACACCCGCCAGGTACGCCACTCCTGCTTACCGCCCGTGGCGATCTCCAGGCCGCTGATCTGGTGCTTGTAGCCGTTGACGTAGAAGGTGTTGCCGGGTGCCAGTTCCTCCAGCGCGATGCGCCGGGGCCGCTCATAGGCGTAGGTGTCGGAGGTGTACTTCGTCTTCTTCGTCTCGGGGTCTACGCCGTCCTCGCCGTACAGGGTCGCCGACAGGATGGTCGTGGAGTCGATCAGGGCGTAGTTCGGCAGCAGCCCCAGGTCGCACAGGGCGGTCTGCGCTGGGGTCTCGCCCAGGTTCATCAGACGCCGCCCGACACCGCGCCGTTCGGCGTCGAGTTCGGCCTTCTGCCGTGCCTGGTCCGGGTCGGAGTCGTGCAGCTCGTCGTGGGCCTCGTCGATCTCCTTCAGCCGGGCCCGCAGGGCGCGTTCGCCCCGGAACCACTCCCGTTCGGCCTCCTCGACCTTGCCGCGCAGTTCGTGCGTGGCATACCTGATCAGGTCCTCCTTGGCCTGGTCGCTGACACCGGTGGGGAACAACTCCAGGAATTGCTTGGCGAGTTCGTCACCCTGGGCGATGGCCAGTTCCACCAGGTCGACGAGATACCCCGACGGGCCGAACAGGCGCGGCGCCTTGTGCGGCAGGGCCCGCAGCACGATCCCGTCCGCGCGCACCAGCCGCCCGGCGGCGGCATGGTCGAGCAGGTGGGCCAGGTACTGACGGCGCAGGATCTCGATGGCCGACAGATAACAGCCCGGGGGCACGATCGTGCCCGCGATCAGGTCCTTGGGACGCTCCAGGAAGTACAGGTCCCGGCGCCGGCGGTCCGGGATGGTCAGCAGGAACGCGTTGCCCGTACGGCGTCCGGCTCGCCCGACCTGTTGGGCGTACGAGGCCGGACGGCGCGGCAGCGCGGCCAGCACCACGGCCGACAGGTCACCGATGTCGATGCCCATCTCCAGCGTCGGCGTGCAGGACAGCACGTTCGGGTCTTTGAACCCCTCACGCCGCTTGAAGGCCTGCTCGACCTGCTCGCGCTGCGGGCGGGTGAGCATGCCGGTGTGCTCGCCGGTGACCACCTGATAGGTGCCGGCCCGGCGGTAGAGGCTCCGGTAGTAGTCGCGGGTGTAGTCCCGGTCGCGGTGGTGGACTCCGAGCCCCTCGGGCCGGTCGCCGGCGACCAGACGGCCCCGGCGGCAGCGGTACGAGGGGCAGGGCTGCTCGTGCCACTGGTCCAGCAGCGACGGATGCACCGTCTGCTCCCAGAAGCACACCGGGCAGCGCACATAGGCGTGCCGCACCTGTTCGTCGTCCAGCAGCCGGGCCTCAATGTTGCCCGGCTTAAGCCCGTAGACCCGTAGCGATGTGTCCTGCGGGGTGCGTACCGACAGCAGCCCGACGGCGGCCAGTTCGGGCAGCAGCTTCGACCAGAACTCCGGTGCCAGCTCACGCGGTAGCTCCAGGCAGCGGCCGGCCCACCGCTCGTACCAGGAGAGCCGGCCGGTGGCGAAGTCGAATTCACTGCCGTTCTTGGGCTGGTTGAGCAGGAACACCGGGGCCGCCACCCGCTTGGGGAACGCCTTCATCCCCGGCGCGCGCCCACCCCAGACGAAGTACCGGCTGGTACCCGCTTCGTCCATGTACTTGTTCAGCCACTTGTGCGCGACCGCCCCGCGGGTCCGCAACCGCTCCAGGAAGATCCGTACGAACGCCAGGTAGCGGGCGTCGTCCTGAGCGACCAACGGCACCCCGTCGCGCACGCACTCCTCATGGATCCGCCGGACCAGCGCCACCACCGCCGCCGTGTCGTCGATACGCACCTGCGCGGCGGCGGTACGGGTCAGCTCCAGCGTACGGCCATTGCGGGACCGGAACCCGAACTCCATCAGCGCCTCGAAGGCAAGCCGTTGCCCGATCAGCCGCCACACCGGCATGCCGCCACCACGCCCCTGACCGGACAGCAGCCGGTCAACTCCCTTGTAGACGTGCAGGTCGGGTGGCACGACGGCGGCAAGGGTGTCCTTGTCCGTGGTGGCCTCGACGACGTTCGCGATCAGATCGTTGAGCGCGGTCGGCTCGTCGTGACTCAGGTGCTTGGCCAGCAGCGCGCGCAACGAGAAAGTGTACGACCGGTTCGCGACGAACCCGGCCCGGTGCGCGGCATCCTGCACCGAGTCGTTGAACATCAGCGTCTTGTTCTCGTGCAGCTCCCTGTCGAGCTCCCCGCCCGTAAAGAGCTGCGTGATCGAGGCCGCAGCCATCGCCGCAGATCCGGTACCCAGGAAGCGGATCGCGTTGCGCTCCCCGCAGGCCGGGCACCAGTCCTCTCGAGCCGCGGTGTTGGCGACGGTGCCACCGAAGTGGACCAGCACGAACGCCGAGTCGCGGGCCGTGAGCCGCGGCTCCTTGGTGTCCTTGTCGTAGTCGTTGAGGGGGTCGGGCAGCCGCAGCCGCTTACGCGCGCCGTCGAGCACCATGAGCAGCCCGCCGGCGCCCTGCCCTGCCGAGGCACCGTTCGTACCCCTGCCCCCACCGGCCATGGGCGCCGCGCCGGACCCTTCCCGCGCCTCCCGCTCGGTCGCCGCGATCAGGTTCCGCACTCGCGCCTTGTCCTGGCCGAGCGAGGCGCGCCGGATCTTGAAGGTGTCGAACTGGACGTCGTGGTCGTCGCTCTCCGGCGAAAACACCGCCCAGCCCGACCGCCCGCAATCACGGCAGTAAACGGCCGGCAGGAAGAGGTTGGCGTTCTGCCCCGAGGTCGCCGTCGTCACGGGAGCCGGACGTCCGCTGTCACTCGCGCTCGCGTCGGCCAGCCCGGCGGCGTCCCAGCGGAACTCCGCCTTCGGCCACGGCAGTACGCCACGTAGCAGCCTCGACACCGACCGGGCCCACTGGTGCACCTCGACATGCACGAACGGCCGCGGCTCCCCCGGCGGCGACTTCGGATCCCGCGCGTACGACAACAACGCCACGAACCTGGCCAGCGCCTCGGCCGCCTTCTCCGGCTGCCGTGCCACCGCCTCCGCCCAACCGGCCGCACCGGCCCGCCACATGACGTCCAGCACTTCGGCGCTGTTCTTCACCTCACCGTCCAGCGCCTGCATTACGGCTCGGGTGAACAGGTGTCGCTTCAGGTTCTCGCCGAGGACGAGCGGATCCTTATCGCGGATGCCGGTCACAGACTCGATGAGGTCGAGCAGAGCCTCTTCGCCGGAGGCGGGATCGGGCAGCGCCAGCATCTCGTCCGGCGTGGGAAGGCCCTGCATCTTGACGTCGGTGAGCGGGACGAATTCCTCGACCGACAGTCGGTTCTCCCCGACGATGGACTCTGCCGTGAACGCGGTGCCGAAGACATCCGTGGCCACGTCGAGCAGCCGCGCCATGCCATCGTCGTCCGTCCCCGACGCGAGCGTCGCGGAGGTCGCCACCGGGCAAATAGACCCGAGCGGGCGCCCCTTTTCGGACGCCCCGACGGCGGAGGCGAGCCGCCGCAGCAGCATGGCCACGTCGGTGCCTTGGGCGCCGTCATAGGTGTGGAACTCGTCGACCACCACGTACCGGATGTCCGCCCCCTGCCACAGCAGGGCGTCGTCCTCGCGCTGCAGCAGCAGGTCCAGCATCTTGTAGTTGGTGATCAGGATGTCCGGCGGCGACAGCTGCATGTCGGACCGCCGGGTGCGCACCTTCTCGTACTTGGTCGCCGCACGGTCCCCGATGTACAGCCCCGCCCACAGTTTCCCGAGCCCGGCCTCGTTCTGCGTGAGCAGGTCGTTTATGCGCTGCGCCTGGTCGGTGGCGAGCGCGTTCATCGGGTACAGGAAGACCGCCTTGACCCCGGTCTTCCCGGCCTCGCGCTCCCGGCGGCAGTGGTCGAGCACCGGATAGAGGAAGGACTCCGTCTTGCCCGAGCCCGTGCCGGTCGTGACAAGGGTCGGCTGAGGGGTGTGCCCGTTGGCGGAGGTCAGCCGGGCGAAGGCGAGAGCCTGGTGGGCGTACGGCGTGAATCCCTCGCGCTGCCATTCGAGGTGCTCGCGCCAGCTGTCGTCGGCGGCGGTGAAGGGCGTACGGATCCGGAGGTACGGTCCGCGGAACATCCCGGACGTCTCGTCCCCGAGGAATCGGTGCAGCGCCTCGCGGGCGCCCTCGTCGGTGAGTGCGTACGTCGTCGACAGGTACTGGAGCAGGCTCTCCTTGAGCCCGCGCGCCTGGAGAGTCGGCCTCACGGGTTCGGTACCTCCTGCTTCACCGGGTCCCACTTGCCGTCGGCGACCGCTTCGTCGAGCCGCTGCTTGAAGTAGGCGTGCGCCTCACGCATCTCTTGCTCGCGGTCCGCCCTGTGAAAGGGGAGGGTGTAGCCGTCGGGGACGGGGGCAGTGTCCGGGGCGGCCTGGTACGCCTCGAACTGCTTCCAGGTCTCCTTCGTCTGACGCTGGCCGATCGTGCGGGCGTTGCCGGCAAGTTTCCATCCGTTGGCGTCGAACCAGGTGACCGCCTCGTACTTCTGGAGCACGGGGAAACGACCTCGGTAGGCGGCGATGAGGGCGTCGGCGTCCATGCCCAGCCATACGGCTACGAGGGCGTCGATCTCAACGAGGGCGGAGCGGCGGGCGCGTTCAGTACGGAGGGGAGTGTCGGGGGTCCAGTCGGGGGTTACGCCGTTGAGGGGCGGGAGGCCTGGCCAGGTGCAGGCCCAGGGTTCCTGGGTAGGCCAGGTGGGGTCGTGGAGGTCTTGCCAGAGGCCGGCGTAGGCGGTGGTTAGGCAGTTGAGGCGGAGGGTCCGGAGGAGGAGGGCGGGGGCCAAGGGGTGGTTAGGGGTGGGGGCAGGCAGCCGCTGTGCTTGTGCGACATCCAGGTTCGCTACGCCCAAGAGCCGCAGCGCATAGTCGATGGGCAACGACGACCAGAAACCAGCCCAAAGAGCAGTACTGCGGTCGTCCACACCTCTTCCGCTGCGGACACCGTCGATGTGTGCCGGACCGGGTGGAATCATCGCCAGATACAGGCTTCGCTCAGTATCCGGCGCGATCATTTTCCGCCAAGCGAGCCGAGAAAACACGACGTACCGCCGCCGCGACCTCTCCACCAGCACGGCATCGGTCTGCTCGGCTGTCACCTGGTCCTCGGAGATGAGCTTCTCGCTTGCAACCTTGCTCCGGGCCTGCCCGATCGCCTGGTCGCTCGCCCGCAGCCGCGCGAGGGCATCATGGTCGATCCAGCGGTCCTGCGCGGTCAGGAACTCACGGTTCCTGCCCGCGACTCTCACATACTCGGTGTCGGGCACATAGCCCGGCGCGAGCGCGACGAGATCCGCACCGTACGGATCGTTAGTGCTGGCATCATGCCGCTTGAACACCGGTGTCGCCACAGCCAGTTGGGCGCCTTTGAGTATCACCCGACGCCAGCTGTCCGGCTGGTACTCCTGCTCCGTTGCAGGGTCAGGGCGGTTGTACTCGATCAATTTGGCTTTCTTGGCACCGCTCTCGTCGTACCCCCGAGAGATCTGCGGATCCAGCGTCCCGAGCCGCACCGGATAGTTCGCCAGCGCCTCGATCGCCGCCGCCTCAGCTGTGCTGACCGGGAAGAGCATGCGAGCCTGCTCGACTGGGCGGTCAGCCTCGCCCAACAGTCGCTGCCACACAGCAAGTTGATGCGCGTCCACCCGCACAACTCGCGCCTTATGCGGACGCTCGTCGAACTCCCCGTTGCGATACCGCACTCCAGGCACCTCACCCGAGCCGTCGTGCTTAGCGGAGTGCCGCAACGCGTCTGCAGAGACCAGCCAGGAGAGATTGTCAAAGCCGATCTCCCCAGTCTGGGCATAGACGTGGACTCCGAAATGCGTCGTGTGGCCAACGGGCTTGGGGAAGAAGCGCCAGACAGCGTTGACGAAGTCCCCGTGAATCCGAAGCCGTCGATACGCCGCCTCCCGAAGAGCTCCCTCCTTGTCCCCAGTGAAGTGCGTATCGGGATGGACCATCCCCGCCGTTCCGTCAGCCGAGGAGTGCGCCCACACCTGTGACATAAAGGCCCGGTACACATCAGGCTGTGTCCCCGTCAGCAACGGATACATCTGCGGCGACCCAAACACAGCAACCTGCGCACTGGTGTTGGTCAGCTCCCCCAGCACATACCGCCGAGCGTCCTCCTTCCCCAGCACCTCGTTCCGTCGACGCTCCTTGTCCGCCGCAGATGCCTTCTCCTCCAGCTCGAACCACGGCTCATGCTCCGCGAGCACCGCCGACTCGTTCCACCGCGGTCGCACCCAAGGCGGATTCCCCACCTGAAGGTCGAAGCCACCACCCCGCGCGAACACGAGGGCGAACTCCAACTCCCAGTGCAGAAAGCCCTGTTCCTTGGCTATGTCCCGCACCGCCCGCAACCACGGAAACCGGTCCTCCGGGTTACCGGCATCCATGCCCATGAACCCAGGCAGCGTCTCCTCAAAGCCCTTCAGTGCCTCAAGGCTCGTGAAGCTGTCGAGCAGCGTCCCCTCGGGCACATCCGCCGTACCCAGCATCGCTTCCAGGAACTCGATCCAGTCGTCGAGTTCCTTGAGCGGCACGAACCGACGCCGCTCTGGCGTGTTCGTGCCCGCCTTCGACGCACCCGGCTTGGACCTAGACGCCCCGACGCGCTTAAGCTCGACGACCCCTTCGTCGTCCGCACTCAGCTCAAGGTCTTCGAAGCTGGTCTGCTCGGGCCCCATCGCGAACAACGCCGTAGCCTCGACGAACCGCGGTGCCACAGCCACGGGGACGGCCTCAGCCCGCTCCCCCGTAAACGGCACCCCGCCGAGCACCTCGCTCAGCTCCTCCGCGTCACCGATCTCGGCGGCCTCGGCCCCCACCGCGTACTCACCATCGGCCCCGTTCAGCAGCCCGGCCTTCTCCACCGGCCAGAACCACAGTGCACACCACGCGTCCATGACGGTCTTCAGCCGCCAATACGGCGTATCGACGGCGTTGAAGAGATCCTCCAGCACCTTCTCCTTCGGCACCGCCTGATTAGGACGCTGCAGGAACGCGTACTCGGGATCGGCAGGGTCGGCCCGCCATACGTCAATCCGCCGAGCAATCTCCTTCTCGGACAGCTCCATACGCTTGACGACGGCAGACCACAGGAACTCGACCCGCCGGGCAGCATCCCGCAACTTCGTGAACTGCGAGGACGCTTCCGCCCTCGGCTTCCCGGTCTTGCTGTCGATCCTGCGGCTGCCGTCCTTGTTGAGGTGCGCGGTGCTGCGCTTGGGGCGCTGGAGAATCCCCTTCTTCCAAGCGGCGAGCTGCTCGACGCCCGTCTTCGCGAGCTCCTTGGCCTCCTTGGACCCGGCGACCGCCGCCCACCCCGGACACGGCAGCAGGAACTGGTGAACCGCGTCTTCCGGCAGCGGCTGAGCCTCGCCGTCCTTGAGGAAGGGCAGCGGCGTCGGCGCCAGCGCCCCCTTCGCCTTCAGCCATGCCTTCTCCGCGCCCGAGACGTCGTCACCCTCGTACACGGCCCGTCGCCCGCCGATGAGCGAGTTGCCGCGACGCAGGTGCAGGCCGAACCAGGGGGCCCGCATGCCGGGGTGCATGGTGTTGAGCCACAGCGACACCTCCGCCAGCTCGACACCCGTGGCGTTCAGGTCGACGCCGTACGCATTGTGCAGCGCGATGTACGCCTTGGCCTTCTGCTTCTCTGTGATCGCGTCGGCGGTCGGGATGGTGATGCCGAGTTCCTCCTGGCGGCGGCGGAGGTATTCGTCGGCGACCTGGTCGATGGCCTCGTTGAGAAACGCGCCTGAGCCGAGGGCCGGTTCGCAGATCTTGTACTTCAGCAGTTCTGCGGCCCGCGTCTTGATGACCTGGCCGTGCTCGTCCCGTTCCTGGTCGAGGCGATGCTTGAGGGTGAGTTCGACCGTGACCTGTCGCAAGGACTTGGGGGTGTAGTACGAGGCAGAGGTCTCCCGGTCGCGGCCGGCGAGCCGGTAGACGAAGGAGCCCTTCTCATACTTCTTCACGCCGCGCAGGCCCTTGCGGGCGTCCTGCTCGCCGTACTGGACGAGGGTCCTGTCAGGGTACTGGTCCCGCTTGCGCGCGGGGATGAGCCAGGAGCCCTGCTCCGGGTCGCCGCCGCGGGCCACCTCGCACAGCTGCTCCTCGGCGATGATGCCGGTGTAGGACATCAACCCCTCGTAGACGGCGCCGAGTTGGTCGATGCCGAGGTTGCGGTACGAGATGAAACCGCCTCGTTCTCCGCGTCGGCCCTTCTTCATGGTGAGCAGGCGCAGCACCTCGTGCAGGACTTCGTTGCGCAGGCGCAGGTCGAGCCAGCGGGGCGCCTCGTCCTCGTCGCTGCGCGGGTCGATGACTCCGCGGCCGATGAGGCGGATAGCGTCCGGTTCGAAGAGTTCGCTGCGCAGGGGCTCGAAGCGCAGGCCCCGGCCCTCGATGCGGCGGGCCGCCTTGGCCTTGCGGGTCTCCTCGTCGTCGCCGGGCAGGTCGTCGTCGGCTTCGGTGCCGTATGCGCGATGGCCGTAGTTGACCTTGTTGAACAGGACGTCGAGGGATTCGTGGAGGTGGAAGCCGTTCTTCGCCTCCTCCTCCACCAACTCCTCGTCGCGTTCGACGAGGTCGCGCAGCCGGGCCATGGAGTACCCGGCCTCGTACGAGCCGTCGTCGGCGGGCAGAATGCCCAGTTCGGGGCGGGCCTCGGCGTACAGCAGGAACAGGATGCGGTAGAGGTAGCGCAGCGACTCGCGGGTGAGTTCCTTGGTGAAGGGGATCTTGGGGTCTTCGACGTCGGCTGGGGTGACGTCGTTGTCCGGCTCGGCCATCCGGTGCAGGACCTCGTTGGCGATGAGCTCCACGGAGTGCTGCAGGCCGTAGCGGAGTTCGTCGGAGACGCCGGCCGCGTTGTCGCCGGAGGACTTGAGGAGGGCGTCGATCGCCCGGCTCTGGTCGTTCTCGCCGGGGCGGAGCATGTCCAGGCTGAACAGGGCTGCGATGGTGGCGAGTTCGCCCTGCTGGGTGCGGTCGTTGCGTTCCAGCGCGGCGTCGAGGTTGACGGCGAGATAGCGGCCCTCGTTCCAGGACCGGCGGTCGGCGAGGATGATCACGCCGCCGCACAGCAGCAGGACGAAGCGGGGGTGCGGGCCGCCCGCCTCGCCGAGTTCGCTCTGGAAGAGCCAGGAGGCCAGCGCCGCCCCCGTCTCATACGACTCGCCCGAACTGGCCCGAAAGGGTGTGAGCAGGCGCCCGGCACCGTCGGCATCCAGGGCCGCGTCGTTGTCGGCGGACCAGCCGCAGTCGAGGGCGATGACGCCGTGGCCGTGGTAGGCAACGGGCAGGGTGTGGTCGCGTCCGGCGCGGTGCACGGTGAGGTCGGCCGGCGCGGAGTCGTAACCGAGGCCCCGCAGAACCGTCTGGTGCCACTCGGCGAGCCGCTTGGCCCACTCCGGGTTGTTGTGCGTGTTGAGGCGGGCCTCGTCATCGGCGTCGGCCTGGGTGGTCTGGGCGAAGTATCCGCGCACCTCCTCGGCGAGATAGGGCGGGCGCAGGGTGCGTAGCAGTTCGCGCGCGGTCTTGCGTGGGTCGTTCTCGTCGCCCTCGCGTAGGGCCCAGGTGGCGAACAGGCCCTTCTTCAGGTCCGTACCGAGTTGCTCGGCGAAGTAGTGCGCGGAGAGGTATTCGCCGCGGTTGGCGAAGGAGTCGAAGTCGGTGCTCATCGCTGGGTGCCTCCTTCGGCGGCGGTGTGCGGTTCGAGGACGGCCAGCAGGCGCAGCATGGGTTCGCCTGCCGTCTCCAGGGAGTTGACCAGCTTCAGCCGCCGCTGGGCCGTCCGGTCGAGCTCCGCCTCCTTCGGCCGTGCGCTGGCGAAGAGCGCTTCCTGCCGCCATTCGGCGACGCGCTCGCGGTAGGGGGCGAGGGTGCCGTCGATCTGCTTGCGGTACTCGGCTTCGAGGGCGACGAGATGGCTTCGCGCCGCGTCGATCGCGTCGGGCACGAGTGCGCTGAGGCCGGGCAGGTCACGGGGAGTGGCGCGGCCGGGCATGCTCGGTCCGACGCCGTGGCGTTCCAGCGCCTCCGCGGTCAGCCTCTCGACGACGGGACTGCCGGGCAGGCCGGATACGGCCATCCACTCGACGACCGTAGGCTTGCCGAGTGCGTTGGAGTAGATGCCCTGCACCAGGTACGTCGGGCTGTCCACGGTGGCGGCGAGCACAGGTGCCTTGTGGCGGCCGATCTCGATCAGCACCTTGTCCGTAAGCCAGTCCAGGACGGGGTGGACGTCGGTGACGTACGAGACGTTGGGCCACTGCGACTCGGTGGTCTCGCGTGCCGCTTTCAGTCGGGTGCCGGCAAGATTCTTGGAGAAGGTGACGCGGATGCGCCCCGGTTCGTTCTTGCGCGGCAGGATCTGCTGCTCGTCCAGGTACGACTTGGGGAGCGCCTTGAGCCGGTACAGCAGATCCTGCGGGGGTTCGAAGGCGATCGTGCCGTCGTCGTCGCGGCGCAGGGACAGCATGTCCTCGGGGTTGGGGCGGCAGACCTGCCGCAGCGCCTCCTCGAAGTAGTCGGCCGTGGACCGGAAGAGCTTCGGCACCACCGCGCGGGCCACCTCGGGGTGTTCGTGCACCGCGCCCACCTGGCCGAGCAGGCCAGCAAGGAAGGCGGCGCCGCCCTGCTGGGACTGCTTGATGGACTCCTCGACCGTGTGGCCGGCGATCAGGTCCTGGGTGAGGCGGTTCTCTTCCTCCTTGGCCCGGTAGAGACCGGTAACGGCCTCCGCCGACCCCTCGATCCGGTGCGCCTCCTCCTCACGCTTGAGGAGCTTCTCCCCCACCAGGCGGTCGTCCAGGGTACGCGGCTGCCCGGTCGCCTCGTCGGTGCGCCACGGGATGTCGCTGGTCAGGACGAGGGCACGGAACTCAGGCCGGTGTTCCTGGCCGTAGCGGTCGATACGGCCGTTGCGCTGCTCGATGCGGATCAGGGACCACGGAAGGTCGTAGTGGATCAGCAGATGGCACTGCTGGTGGAGGTTGACGCCCTCGGAGGCAACATCGCCCGTGAACAGGATGCGCACCGGGTCGTCGCGCAGGCCGAACTTCTCGACGATGTCCTGCTGGTCCTGGTCCGTGGTGGCTTCGCCGTGCATGACCTGCACGGCTCCGCCGTAGCCCAGCCAGGGCTTCTTCTCGTCCGGACTGGTGGCGAGCCGGAAGCCGAGCGCGGCCGGCACGGTCTCCGCCAGCCACTTCAGAGTGGGGATGCTCTCGGAGAACACCACGACCCGGGTCTCGGAGCCTGGTTTGACACCCATGGCGCGCAGTTCCTCGACCAGCGCCGCCATCTTGGCGGAGTCCTGGTCATCGATCTGCTCGGCGAGGTCCCGCAGGTCGACGAGCGCGGCCCTCTCCGCCTTCCGCGCCGCTTCACGAACCGCCGGATCCTCAGTCCGGGTCTGCCGCTTGGTGCCGTTGGCCTTGTCGGGCGGTGGGTTGTCGAGGTTCCCGATCCGGGTCTTGATCGTCTCCAGCAGGGCTTTGTGCGACGACAGGAACGATTTCAGCAGCCGGTACGGCACGAGCTGATGCCTGCTGGCCGACGGCGCCGACGGGTCGGCGGGGATCCAGCGCGTGGCCAGCTCCTTGAAGACCGCCAGTTCCTTGTCGGTGGCGGCGGCGTGAAGCGGCTTGGACGGGCCGCGGTCGGCCCACGCGCCCTTGAGTGACTCGCGGACCTCGGGCGAAGTCTTCGTACGCCGGATGTAGAGGTGGTCGAGGTTCTCCACCTTGTACTGGCGCGGATTGGCGATCGCCGCCTCGTCCAGCATCCTGACCAGCTCGGCGAACGACTCAGCGTCACCGTTGTGCGGCGTGGCCGAGGCCAGCACCAGGGCGTCGGTCCGGCGGGCCAGCAGACGGGCCAACGCGTTGTTCTTCGTGCCGCGGTTGACGAGGTTGTGGGATTCGTCGATGACGACGGCGTCCCAGTCGGTGTGCTCCAGGTGGTGCGCGTACACATCGCTCTTCAGCGTGTCCACGGAGATGATCACGCGCTTGAAGTACGCGAACGGATTACGGCCCGCGGGGATGTCCTGCTGCACCCGCTGAATGCCGGTCGAGTCGAGCCGCACCAGCGGGATCCCGAACCGGGTCCACAGCTCCCGCTGGAACTGCTCCAGGACATGCTGCGGCGTCACCACCAGAATCCGCTCACCGCGCCCACGCCGGATCAGCTCCGCCAGGAGCACGCCGATCTCCAGGGTCTTGCCGAGCCCCACCACGTCGGCGATCAGGATCCGAGGCTGCGGATTCTTCATGGAGAGCGCCAGCTCCGCCGGCCGCAGCTGGTGCACCTGCTGGTCCATGAGGAAGTTGTCCGCCAGGGCCAGTCCGTGCTCGGTCTGCGGCAGGAACGTCTTCCGCATGATCGCCTCAAGAAAGAGCCGGGAGCGGCGGTGGTTCGGCGAGTCGTCGGCGACCAGCTCGGTCTCGCGCGGATCCAGCTCCTGGACGGCGTCGAGCCGATCGTAGAACGTGGCGTCCATGCCGCGGACAAACGACGAGATGCCGGTGACCTCGATCATCCAGCCGTCACGAGTCCACGTGCAGTGGCGCACGAGCCACAGTTCGTCACGGATCAGGACCTGCGCTCCCGGCGCGTACCCGGACGAGCCCAGCGGCCGCGTTCCCTCCGCGGCCTCGTCCGGCTCCACCGTAACGCTCCGACCGCTCACAGCCCCCGCCTCGACGCCCACACTCGCTCCGATCCCTCACACCTACGGCGCACCCCGCGCGGTTCACCGGTCACACGACGTATGGGCAGCCCCAGGCCACTCCACACGCGTGCCCGGCCAAGCTTCTCACCAGCCACGGACGGTTCGACCGTCACAGTGCGGTATCAACCGCGTACTCCGTCCGCAGCTCGTCCGCAACCCGTTTCGAGGCGGGCGACCTCCCGGCCTTGGACCGGACCTTCGGCTCCGCAGGTGCATCCGAAACCGGCCTGGCGGGCTCCCTTGGCGTGACGCTTTCCTCGGCGTCCGCCTCGGCAGCATCGTCATCCGCTTTTGCATCCGTCCTCAGACCGTCGAGGGGCGAGTCGGGACCAGAGATCTCGACGATCTTGCCCTGTGCCTCAAGCAGCTTTTCGAACGACGGTGACAACGGCTCCTTGGCCGCATCAGGGGTGCCACCCGCGGTCGTACGCGCGATCAGCTGAAGCCGCGCCTCAGCCGGGGGCAGCCCGGCTGACTTCAATAGCTGCGCGCACCCGTCGGCCACGGCCCCGAGCGTCGGCCGCTCCTCTGGGGCATGGATCAGCATCGATGCGATCAACGGCTTGATCGCATCCGGTACGCCACTCAGATCCGGCTCGATGGCAGGATTCGCCACCTGCACGGCGACGGCTTCCCACGCCGCGCCGTCGTACGGATAGTGCCGCGTCGCCGCGTACAACAGCACCGTGCCCAGCGCGTACACGTCCGCGGCAGGCGTCACCTTCGGCTGCCCGCTCGCCTGCTCCGGCGGCATACAGCGCACGGTCCCGATGATCATGCCGCTGTGCGACAGCGACTCCGTCGCGGCGTCCATGAACGCGCCGAGCCCGAAGTCGATGATCACGGGACCGTCCTTGCCCATGACCACGTTCTGGGGCTTCAGATCCCGGTGCAGCAGTCCAGCTGAATGGACAGCACTCAGCCCCTCGGCAAGCAGCGCACCAAGGCTGGCGACCAGCGCCGTGGGAAGGACACCCTCCTCGTCGACACACGCAAGAAGCGTGCGCCCGGCCACGTACTCCATGGCCAGCCACGGCCGGTCGGCAAACGGGTCGGCGTCCAGGAACCGCGCCACCCTGTTCGTGCCGATCACGGTCCGCGCGATCAGCGCTTCCTT
Organism: Streptomyces viridochromogenes; assembly: GCF_001270495.1. Classification (GTDB taxonomy): domain Bacteria; phylum Actinomycetota; class Actinomycetes; order Streptomycetales; family Streptomycetaceae; genus Streptomyces; species Streptomyces viridochromogenes_A. The sequence goes on along the minus strand of NZ_LGUR01000234.1, from coordinate 7,706 downwards.
CTCGAATCGCGCCCGCATGAGGGGATCCAGCTTGTCGCTCCGGATCCGCTTCACCGCGACCGGATCACCACCGGGGGTGTAGGCGAGGTAGACCTCGCCCATTCCCCCCGCGCCCAGCTCCTTGGCCACGGTGTACCGGCCAATCCGGTCGGGCATCCCCGTCATCTGCTGCTCAGATCTCCCTACACCCACCTGTGCGCCATCCGGTCCAGATTCGTGGGCGCCGATCAAGCCTAGTCGCTCGTTGTACGGGGCATACAGGGTTCCGGTGTCTCTACAGCCCCACCGTGCGGGCTGTTCCCCCGGCTACTGCCGACTACCCAGCTGGGCAGGTCACCGCCTGCCCACGATCAAGGCAGGTCACCCCATTCCGCCAGGAGAGCATCAGCTACACCTTCCTCATACACAGCCACCTGATGCTCCTGCATCGCATTGCCCAAACGCGGGTCCCATGAAGTGCTGCGGGCCTTCCCGGACAAGGCGACGTGGTCGTCTTCGGTCCGGAGTCCCTCCAGGTAATCCTCAGCAGTCATCTTCCAGGGCTCGGCTCCGTAGCGGCTGATGAGTTGATTGGTCATATCGATTCCCGGCCAGTCGAAGTCCCCGTGGTAGAGGAGTCGGCCCCCACCGTTGACGATCAAGCGGGCCAGTCGGTGAAAGGCCGTTGACGGCCGGCCTTCGGCGCAGATCAACGGAGGGCTGCTCGCGCCGAGCTCTCCGGCGGCGCGGCGGAGGACAGCTGGGTTCTCACAGACGTACACCTGCGGCAGGTGAACGGTGACGGGCAAGGTGACCAGCTGGTGGAGTGTGACTTGGAACGGGGTGCCGTATCGAGCCGCGTCGGTGAGCCACTCCCCCAGCCCTTGACCAGACGCCGGCAGATTGAGGACAAGGACGCGGCTGGCCAGGTCGTCCACGATGACGTCGAACGCATCCCAGAGCTCGCGCCGGGCCTCGGCTCCTGGATCGAGCGGAACTCCTCGCGCTATTGCCAACGCTCGGAGTACGAGGGTCGGCAGCAAACCTTGGCCAGGATTGAGGGCCTTGGTGCTTCCCGTGGTGGCGTCGGCCAAGGCGGCAAGCATGACCGGCGGCGAACCGCTGGCGCGACCGTAGAGGTATTCGAGAACGCGGATGGCCTGGCTGAGGAGGCGTTCGTCCTTCTTGTTGATCAGCCCAGTGATCGTCCCGTCAGAAGCCAGGCCACTCAGCCACTCCTTGTACCAGGGGTTCTCAGCATGGAGTGCGCTGGCCTCTCCCTCGGCCAGCAACTGTTGCCGGGCCTGATCAATGGCGCTCCGTTCGTCGGCTCGAAACCGCAGTGGAGGTCCGAGTCGTTCCAGGAGGTCGCGGAGGGAGGCACCGGTGACGTTGCGGACGTTCTGGTCCAGTGCCGCAAGCGGAAGAGAGAGACGGCGGACGTCAGCCGCACGGTACGCGCCTGTGATACCGATGATGGTATTGCGCTCTTCTGCCGTCGGATTCGTAAGGCCGATGGAGCCGGAGATCTCGCCTCCATTGCGTTCAAGGGAGCGCCGGGCAGCCCTAAGAAGGCGGCGGAACTGAGGGCCCCGGTAGCGTTCGTACACGTCGGACGTCGGCAGACTCATTACTCCCCCTCGTTTTCCTCAGTGCCGCTGTCTACCGGCTCGTCCTCAGGCGCGTCGGTGAGCAATCCCGCGTGTGCCGGAACGTGGCGGCTTGGCCGGAAGCTGAGCAGCTCGGCGGCCAGATCTTCGGATCCGGGGTATCCGACGTCGTCGAGGATCTGTTCGCCGTCCCAGACCAGCAGCATGGCGGAGACGGTGTGCGAGGACCTCGTCGTGCTTCATGTCGTAGTGCGAGATCTGCGGCACATCGGGATACGTGATCCACAGGTCGTAGCCGGTCATGAAGAGGTCGAGGTCGAACTTGGCCGTGAGGGCGAGCAGATCGGGGCGGTACTTCTCGTCGATGCCGGCGAAGGCCTCGTCGAGGGCGATCAGACGTGGGCAGGTGGGGTAGGCGGAGCTGTACTGGGCGTGGGCGGCGGCGAAGAGTGGCAGGTGGATGGAGGCGGACTTCTCACCGCCGGACATCACGCTGTGCTTGGCCTTGGTGAGGACTTCTCCCTTCTTCCTCTCCTCCTCACTCATGCCCGGGCGGAACAGGCGCAGTTCGAACCTCCGCCAGGACCGGTAGTCCAGGACTTCGGCGATCACATGTTGGTAGCTCTGCTTCTTGTCCGCGGCTGCCTTGGTGCGGATCTGGCTGCGCAGGTGGGAGCGGAGTTCGGTCAAGCGCGCAGGGTCGAGTTCGGAGGCGTCCTTCTTCAGCAGTTCGCTGACGGCTTTCTGGGAGTCGGTCAGGCTGTCGGAGACCACCCAATGGATGCCGACCGTGGTCCCGGACGACATCGGCCTGGCCCGGGTGTCGGCGTCCATGTTCCTGACCAAATCGCGGGCCGCGACGGTGCGGTCGTGAATCTGCTGAGCAAGCCCGGTCAGCAGGCCGTCTTCAAGGACGGTGCGTTCCCTCTCCTCCAGCAATACCCGCTGATCGGCGAGTTGTTCGGCCAAGCGGCGCCCGAAATCTGCCACCGGCGTCGGACCTTCACTGTCGGTGACCCGGGCCAGGATGATGTCGCCGGCCTGCTCCCACTCGAAGAGGTAGCCCTGATCGGATCCGAGCAGGGAGCTTTCCAATGTGGTGATGGCTGTGGAGATCTTGGTGGTGGCGGTCTTGAGGAGGCTCTCGGTGATGCGGCGGCCCTGAGTGGCTTCGTCGAGTGCGTCTACGAGGGACATGACGGTCGCGGGGACGGCGCTGCGGGCTGCCTCGATGCCGGTGACCGAGGTGTCACTGTCAACCGCTTGCGAGCCCAGCTCACAGGCGTCTTCCCCGGCCTGGAACGGGCCTTGGATCTGACCAACACCGGCCCCCTCACCCTACTCACCGGCTACCAGACCCCAGCCGCCATCCGCCGCATCGGCGCCAAGCGGCTGGAGACCTGGCTGCGCAACCGCCACGTCGTGCGCCCCGACCGCCTCGCCGAGCTCGCCATCGAGGCCGCCGAACGGCAGCACACCAGCCTGCCCGGCGAGAAGCTGACAGCCCAGCTGGTGCACACGCTGGCGAAGGAGGTGATGGGCCTCAACCAGCAGGTCGCCGAACTCGACAAGGACATCGAGGCCCGGTTTCGCGACCACCACGTCTTCGACGTGATCACCAGCATGCCCGGCCTGGGCGTCATCCTCGGCGCCGAGTTCCTCGCCGCCACCGGGGGCGACATGAGCGCCTTCGGCACCGCCGACCGCCTTGCCGGCTTCGGCGGCGTCGCCCCGGTACCCCGCGACTCCGGGAAAATCAGCGGCAGCCTGCGGCGCCCGCAGTGCTACAACCGCCGCCTCCAACGCGTCTTCTACACCTCGGCGTTGTTCAGCATCCGCCACAGCGAGGAATCATGCCGGTTCTACGATCGCAAACGCGGCGAGGGTAAGCGCCACACCCAGGCCGTCCTCGCCCTTGCCCGCCGCCGCGTCAACGTCCTCTGGGCACTCCTACGCGACGGGCGGTGCTACGAGCCCGCTCCGCCCAAGGCCCTCGCGGCTTGACAGACGCGTTAGGAATCAGTAAGAGCCGTGGCCGGCGCAAGGTTGGTCGGCTCGATCAAGACGAACACCCCCGCTGTGGCTGCGGAGGTGTTCCTATTGCTTGGCTCAAGCCCTACGGGTTGTCCTGCATAAATTTATCAAGAAGTTCGTGCAACGCCTGTGGCGGTACTTCCATAGCCTCGGCGAGCGCAAGACCGTCCTTCGACTTATTGTAGCCGCGATTCAAGTACTTCAACCACAAGCCTTGCAGAATTTCTGCGCCGGGTGCGAGATTCTTCCAGTCGGCATCCCAGTTAGATGAGATCTCTCCATCATGCTCATCCCACGTTGAGGAAATCTTTGCTTCAAGAGCCTCAGCGGTAGGCACGCGCGGCAAGACTGCCGCCGACAACGCCGCCTTGTCTGCCGATTGCTTCGCCAACTTGCCACGCATCTTGTGGTCGACAAGCCGAATCGGGTCTGCGAGGTCTGCCATGACTTGTTTCAATACGACCACTTGCTGTAGCTCGGCAGCCAGTTCACGGGTCGCCGAAGAAATCTCCTCGACCGTCACCGCATCCTTGCCGAACCGTCCACGCTCTACGTTGATAACTTTCTGGATTGCCTCGTCGTCGAGCATCAAGTTTTCAAGCTCACGGCACGGCAGGATGTACACGCTTTCAGATGCTTCCAGCGTGGACAGGAAGTCAGCGGAAAGTTCATCCCGGTCACGAACGTAGAGAACGCGACGCTGGCTAAGCCCATCTGCTTCATTGAGCCAAGCGGCCAACAGGCCAGCGTGGCGAGCGTTGTAGCCGCCACCTCCGCGAATAATGACGAGGCGTGGATTGTTCAGTACAGCCGGAAACCACGTGTCGAGAATTTCTTTGTCCGTTGGGCCTTCCACGATGAGAATGCGCTCAGCGGAGAGAACATCACTCAGACGAACACCAAGCCCCTGAAGGAGCGCCGCGCGCTCAGTTGTGACAGGGGTAGCCACCGATTCGCCGTCTTTACGAGAGACGGCAAGTACTGAGGTCGTAGGGGAATGCCAGTCGAGGAGGGCAGCTGAGTGAGTGGACGCCATGAATAGCCGATCTGCTGACCATGTTTGCAGCAGGGTCAGTAGCGCTCGCTGTGCACTAGCATGCAGTCCGGTTTCCGGCTCTTCCAATAGGACGACATTGGCTGATTCAGTTAGACCGACAACCAGCAGCATGAGCAGTTGCTCAACGCCCGACCCCAAGTCTTTTAGGTTGTGGCGGACACCAGAAGAGCTGTCTTTGAAGACAACCTCGACACTTGTATTCGCCACAGGAACCATTAGCTGGCCGACGTCCGGCACGATGCTTGTCACATGTGATTGCAACGTCTGCCAAACATCTGGCTGGTTCGTATAGAGGTGCAGTAGAACCGTTGCGAGATTCGCGCCGCTGGATTCAAGAAGCGGTGTTACGCCAGCAATCTGGACCTTTCGACCTGCCGATTCACGGAGTGGGCGAAAGTGAAAGTAGCCCTTTCGCCACTCTGTGAGGATGTAATGAGGAATCCCATTCGCGTAACCTTGAAAATGATGGAGAGTGTCAGATGGATGTGATCCACTCCCTGAACTCTTCCTGGTCAGATCGCGATCCTCGCCCGTCAAAGGAAAGTCGGCAATAGAAAACTCGAAGGAGCCTGGCGAAGATGATTGAAGCAAGGCGATAGTGCGCTCTTCCCCATGCCACTGAACCGTAACTCGTGTTGGTCGAATGTAGCCTTCATGTTCAGAAAATACCCACTCCATCCAATGGGCAGTGTCCGCATCTGCAAGCAGCTGGTCGGTTTCGCTCGACCCGCTCAGCAACTTTTCCCTTTCCTCGTTGCTTAGAGACCAGCGAGCAGTAATACGAGGCTGGAAACCTTGGGCGTGCCGAACGGAACCTGTAAACTCACCACCAGCGACGATGTCGAGAGCAGAGAGAAGTGCACTTTTCCCCGAATTAGTTGGTCCCGCTACGAGGAAGAGACCGTTTCCCCTAAGGTCAACAGAAAAATTTCTGTAGCCGCGAAAGTCCACCCCTCGAATATTGATCAGCTCCGCCACAAGTCCTCCCAGTAGAATAAATAAACCCTTTCAAGGGTGTCAAAACGATCTTTGCGATAATAGTTAAAAGACGCCCTCCGGAGCTCACACCGAGGCGCTCTGTTATAGCGCGTCAGCCTTCGTCCGCCTCGCCCTCGTGCGGGTTGACTAGTTCATCCCGGGTCACGACTCGTGGGCTGGCCTTCCCTCTCATGCTTGCTGAGAGTTGAGGCTTGGCGTGCACCGTCACCAGGTAGACAGTGACACCTTCAACATGGAGCCGCGGGGGCCAGGGCTTCGACACTTCATCAGTGGGCATCTGAAGCCCTTGGTCGCTCAGATTAAACGTCACCAGGTAGGCAACGCTCTTGCCGTAATCATGAGCGTAGTCGAGTGCCTGCCTGAAGCCCTTGGCTACATAAGGAACCCCGTAACCCTTCCTTGAGGTGTCATACAGCTTGACCTCGCATACAAGCGGGTCGTCTCCGTCCAGCCCTGCGGCTACGTCTACTTGCCCCGAAGCGGACTTCGGCTGAGAGAACGGGTAGTCGATGCCCTGGTCAAAGAGGAACTTGCGGAGGTGTGTGTCGTAGATGTCTTCGCCGTGCGTGGTATCAAGCTCGTACTTCTTGTGCAACTCGACTTGGTCGAACCACTCCACGCGTCGCGTGAAGCGCTCCAGCATGTAGAGCACTTCGCTTGCGGAACCGAGTTGCTCCTGCAGGTAGTCAACGAACGGTTCAACCGTCTTCTCAGTAACCTCTCGGAAGATCACTTTGTAGTTGCTGTCATGGGAGAGCGATCTGGCTTGAGCGGTGAAGTCTCCACCGTCCGCCCACTGCACGATGAGCCGCCATTGCACTTTAGCCCGACCAATTTCAGTATCCGGCCAGTCGTATATTCCGCGCCGAACGCAGTTATTCGCGATCCACTCGTCTGCATCTAGATCAGGGCAACTGCTCGCGATGCGCTCCGCGACGGCTCTCAAGGCGGGCGACTGCACGATGAAGTCCCGAAAATAGGCGATCTCCCGGTCATAGACCTTGTAGTCAGCCTTGTAGAGTCGACGATACTTCTGTTGGAGCTTCACTTGCAGGTCACGCTCGTAGAGCACCAGAAGAGCCTCTTCAGGGACTTGTTGAGCTGACCCATAGTCAGGTCAAGGTTTTCGAGCTCACCGAACAGTGAACCATCTTCGTCTACCAGATGGATGCGTGCTTGGCAACAGGGGCAGTAGAGATAGCTCTGCACACGGGCGTCAAGAAGCTGCGCCTCGACTTCATAACTGCATCGCGGACAGGGAAACGAGATGAGGCTGCTGAGGACTTGCGCCGAGAGCTTCACTCCTTGAGAGTAGCAACAGATCGGGCCGCAGGCAGATGATGGAAACAATCTTCTTCTCCTCAAGCCCAAGAGAAAACCCCGCAGCGATGTGTGCTGCGGGGTACAGGTATGGGAGTTCTGAGCATTACCAGAACTCCACTCTCACTACTGTCATCCATCCATTTGCGATCACCCCTTCGAGTCGATTTTAGATGAGGTAACGGATCGGACTGAGAAACAGGGGCATCATGCGAGAGATTGCCCGCCTGCTCAAGCAAAAAGAACCTCCGGGACTGTAGCCGGAGGTTCTTTCGTAGTGCTCCTATACCACTACAGCTTCCACTGAATCTCGATCTGTTCGACGTTGAAGCGCTGCTGCTTGTGCCGAGACTTCCCGCTGCCGGGGTGGACGATGATTTTGTCCACCAGTAGCCCAACGATCTTTCGACGCCACCCGATGTCCGTGTTTCGCTCCCACGTCTCACGGATGGTTTGACCGATTGGGATGCCGACCACTGCACGCTTGGTGCTGTACTTCTCGACCTCGCGTTCAGCAGCATCGCCTACACCCTCATCTGCTACCGCAGACTCACCAAATGAGATGACATCTTAAGGAGCCGTGCCGAGGCGGTTGCGACGTGCCTCAACTAAGGGTTGTCCCGTAAATGATCTCCGGCATGCTGGATGACCTGTGCGTTTCCCCGTCACCCGGCGAGGGCAAGGTTGTGCAGGCGGGCGATGCCGAG
>NZ_LGUR01000233.1 GCF_001270495.1 Streptomyces viridochromogenes | reverse complement strand
GGCGAAGAACTGGCGTTTGAAGACGGGCGAGGTGCAGGTCACGGCGGCGGAGGCGGTGGGGGCCGTGGTGAGCAGGGTGCCGGCGGTGGCGAGCACGACCGTCGTCGCGGCTGCGGCGGTCGTACGTCTGGCTGGGTTCATTCGATCCTCTGGTCGAGTGCGGGGCAGCGCTGAGGGAGCTGTCGTGATCACGACTCGCGAGGAATGGCGTTGGTTGTGCAGGTCTCAACCAGTTTCTTGATCGATTTTTGGTGGAGGAGGTGTAACGGGCGTTTGGAGACGTTCCGTCATGTCTTTACATGTTCAGCGGAGCGTGGTGTTGCGCACTCGTTAAGTAGTTCCGCTTGACGCCCGGTGTTGCGGGCGCGTTGTCTTTTCAGACATCTGGGCGCAATGGCGCGCCCGTGTCCCGAAAGCACCAGAAGTGAGCTCCTGTATGCGTCCCTTGCGCCCCCTGCGCCGTACCGCCACAGTCGTGGCCGCCGCGTCCACGATGACCCTCGCGCTGAGCGCGTGCGGGGCCCTGGGCGTCACGGGCGACAGCAGCGAGGCGAGTCCGACCAAGGGCGATGACATCACCGTGGGGCTGCTGCTGCCGGAGACGGCGAACACGCGCTACGACAAGTTCGACTACCCCATCATCCGGAGCAAGGTCCAGGAGCTCACCGACAAGCAGGGCCAGGTCGTCTACCTGAACGCCGACGCGGACGCGGCCAAGCAGGCGAAGCAGTTGCAGAAGATGATCGACGACCAGGTCGACGTGATCCTGCTGGACGCCGTCGACGCGCATGCCATCGCCGGCGGGGTGCAGAAGGCCAAGGACGCCGGGATCCCGGTCATCGCCTACGACCGCCTGGCCGAGGGACCGATCGACGCGTACGTCTCCTTCGACAACGAACTGGTCGGCGAGGTCCAGGCCCGCACCCTGCTGGATGCCATGGGCGGCTCGGGCGTCGACTCGTCCGACAAGATCGTGATGATGAACGGCTCACCCACCGACCCGAACGCCAAGCAGTTCAAGGCGGGCGCACTCTCCGAGCTCAAGGGCGCGGTGAGCATCGCCAAGTCCTACGACACCAAGGACTGGAAGCCGGAGAACGCCGAGGCCAACATGGCCCAGGCGATCAAGGACGTCGGCGTGAACAACATCAAGGGCGTCTACGCCGCCAACGACGGCATGGCCGGCGGTGTCATCAAGGCCCTGGAGGCCGCGGGCGTGACCGCCTTGCCGCCGATCACCGGGCAGGACGCCGAACTGGACGCGGTCCAGCGGATCCTGTCCGGCGCGCAGTACATGAGCGTGTACAAGTCGTACCCGCAGGAGGCCGAGAGCGCCGCGGAGATGGCCGTGGCCAAGGTCCAGGGCCACGACATCCAGTTCGACTCCCTCACCCAGGACCAGGTCGACAGCCCGACCGACAAGGGGATCCCGGCCCTGCTGGTCCCCGTGGTCGCCCTGACCCAGAAGAACATCAAGCAGACCGTCGTCGCCGACGGGATCTACAAGGTGTCGGAGATCTGCACCACCAGGTACAAGGCCGACTGCGCGGAGATCGGGCTCGGCAAGTAGGGCCCGCCCCTCGCGCGACGGGCCCTCGGACCGTTCACGCCACCCGCGTGAACTCCACCGTCACCTCCGGCGGCCCCCCGGGCACCCCCCGGTAGATCCCCTTGTGCGGGGTGACGTCGTCGTAGTCCCGCCCGCGGCCGACGACGACGTGGGACTCGTCGGCCCGCGTCCGGTTGGTGGGGTCGTAGCCGCACCAGTCGCCCGCCCAGTACTCGATCCAGGCATGGCTCTGCCCGGCGACCGGCCGGTGCAGCTCCGCCTCCCGCTCGGGGTGGAGGTATCCGGAGACGTAGCGGGCGGGCAGGCCCACTCCCCGCAGCAGCGCGATCGTGAGGTGGGTGATGTCCTGGCAGACGCCCGCGCACTGCTCCCAGGCCTCGGCGGCGGAGGTGTTCACGCTCGTCGTGCCGGGGAGGTACGACACCCGGTCGGCGACCAGCAGCGACACCGCGATCGCCGTCTCGTGCGGATCGAGACCGGCCGCCGCTTCCCGCGCCTTCTCGACGAGCGGGCCGGGGACCGTCGTACGGGAGGTCGGGCCCGCGAACTCCAGCAGCCGGGAGGACGCGACCGTCTCGGTGAGCTCCCGCCAGGTGGGCGCCTCGGGGAGCGGGCCCGGCGGGTGGGTCTCCACCAGGCTGGAGGCCGTGATGGTGAGGTCGGCGTGCGGGTCCATCAGGTCGAAGCCGGTGACCTGGGTGCCCCAGTAGTCCCAGTACGACCAGGTGGTGGACGCCGGGCTGACGGTGACCCGGGCGTCCAGGGTGGTCTGGCCGGGCAGCGTGAGCGGGGTCATCCGGACCTCGTTGTGCGAGGACGCGGCCGGCTGGGCGTACGAGACGCGGGTGATGTGCTTGATGCGGAGACGGCGAGTTACCTGAGCGGTCATCTCACGCTCCTTCCTGGGCCCACTCGACGGGCCCCTGGTACGGGAAGAACCGGTCGGCCACCGCGTCCGCCGAGGCCATGCACGCCTGCTGCAAGTCCCGTAGCAGCAGGGGCAGTTGTTCTTCCAGCGCGTGTGTGTCCAGGTATTCGAGACGGGTGCGCATCCGGCCGATCGGGCGGCGCGCCGGGTCGTGGCGGGGGCGGCCCAGCGCCGTGAGGCACTCCTCCGCCGTGGTCAGCGCGTGCAGCGCCGAGCGCGGGAAGTCACGGTCCAGCAGGAGGAATTCGGCCACCCTCGGTGTGTCGCCGAAACCGCCGTACACGCGCGCGTACGCCTCGTCCGCGCCGGACGCGCTCAGCAGGGTCGGCCAGTCGGGCGCGTGCGCGGCGTCCAGCACCCGCACCGACAGCAGTCGTACGGTCATGTCCACCCGTTCGAGGCTGCGGCCCAGGACGACGAAGCGCCAGCTGTCGTCCCGGCTCATCGTGGAGTCGGCGAGCCCGAAGAAGAGGGCCGCTCGGCGTCGTACGAGTTCCAGATAGGCGTACGGTCCGGTCCGCCGTGCGGCCAGGCGCTGGTCGGCGAGGGCGTGCCAGGTGGAGTTGAGGCATTCCCACATCTCCGACGACACCGCCTCCCGGGCACTGCGGGCATTCAGCCGGGCGGCGCCCAGCGCGCCCTCGATCGAGCCGGTCGAGCGGGCGTCGAAGGCCAGCTGGTCCAGCACCTGCTGCATGTCCACCGGCTGACCACCGGCATCCATGCCGAGGATCGCGTACAGCGATCGGCAGGCCACGTCCTCGTCGCGCCAGGGGTCCTCCAGCATGCGGTGCAGATAGGCGTCGAGGATGCGGCCCGTGGCGTCGGCGCGCTCGACATACCGGCCGGTCCAGATCAGGGCCTCGGCGATACGGGAGAGGATCACGTCGTTCACTGCTGCTGCGCCCCTTCCTGTACGACGGTGGGGGTGCCGTCGGGTCCGAGCTGCCGTGGCGCCACAGCGAGCGGATCGCCGGCGCTGAGCGGGACGGGTGACTCCGACGGGCCCTCGGCCAGCACCCAGGTGTCCTTGGAGCCGCCGCCCTGGCTGGAGTTGACGATCAGGTTGCCCTCCTGGAGGGCAACCCGGGTGAGGCCGCCGGGCAGCACCCAGACATCGTTGCCGTCGTTGACGGCGAAGGGCCGCAGATCGATGTGGCGCGGTGCCATGCGCTCGCCCGCGAGGGTGGGGGAGGTGGACAGGGCGACCGGCCGCTGGGCGATGAAGCCGCGCGGGTCGGCGATGACTGCTTTGCGAGTGCGTTCGATCGTGTCCGGGTCGGCCTTGGGGCCGATGACGATGCCCTGGCCGCCGGCGCCGTCGACGGGCTTGATGACGAGCTGCTCGATCTGGTCGAGTACGGCGTCCAACTGCCCTGGCTCGTCGGGCCGGTAGGACTCGACGTTCGGGAGGATCGGATCCTCGCCGAGGTAGTACCGGATGAGATCCGGGACGTAGGTGTAGAGGAGCTTGTCGTCGGCGATGCCGTTCCCCACCGCGTTCGCGAGTGTGACGGTTCCTGCCATGGCGGCGCCCATGATGCCCGGGCAGCCGATCACCGAGTCGGGGCGGAAGTGGAGGGGATCGAGGAAGTCGTCGTCGAGCCGCCGGTATACGACATGAACGGGCACCTCGCCGCGCGTCGTCCGCATCCACACGCGGTTGTTGCGGCACACGAGGTCGTGGCCCTCGACGAGCTGCACACCCATCAGCCGGGCGAGCAGGGCGTGCTCGAAGTAGGCGGCGTTGTTGGGTCCCGGGGTGAGGACGACGACGCGCGGATCGTCGGTCCCGTCGGGCGCGGCGGCCCGCAGCGCGGCGAGAAGCCGCTGGGCGTACCCGTCGACGGGCAGCACATGCTGCTCGGCGAAGAGGGAGGGGAAGATCCGGGTCATGGCACGTCGGTTCTCGATGACGTACGAGACGCCGCTGGGCACGCGAACGTTGTCCTCCAGCACCCGGAAGTCCCCGGCCTCGTCCCGTACGAGGTCGATCCCGGCGACATGGATCCGCACCCCGCCCGGTGGCTCCACCCCATGGGCAGCTCTGTGGAAGTGGGGGGAGTTGAGCAGCAGCCGCCAGGGCACGACGCCGTCCTCGAAGGCGCGGCAGCGGCCGTAGGCGTCGGCGAGGTAGGCCTCCAGGGCCCTGACTCTCTGGCTGACCCCGCGTTGTATGAGATCCCATTCGAGCGCGTCGAGGATCCTGGGTACGAGGTCCAGCGGCCAGGGCCGCTCCTCGCCCGCGAAGGCGTACGTCACGCCCCGGTCGGTGAAAGCCCGGGCCATCTGGTCGGCCCGGAAGCGCAGTTCACTCGGCTCGATCGGCTGAAGTGCCGCCAGCACCGGCTCATAGGCGGTCCTGACCTCACCCGGCCGCTCAAACATCTCGTCCCACGCGTCGGCCAACGCGTACGCGTCAAATATGTCCGCCATGGCCTGACGCTAAGCGGGGTCTGTAACACCGCGATCACTGGGAGATTTCCGGGAGGTGCACGCGGAAGGGTGGCGTCCGGGGGGGGGCTCGCCGAGCGAGCCTTCGGCCGGCTAACTGGCGGTACTACGAAGGGAGGGCTGCCCCAGTCGACTCTTGCGGTGGGGGCAGCCCGTGTCCTTGCTGTGGTCAGAGAGGGGTGCTGCCGACCATGAGGATCTTGATCGACACCCTGGAGCCGTCGATCTCGTACGTGGCCCGGTAGACACCGACGCGTAACCGCCGCAGGCTGGTACCGCCGAGCTTGCTGCTCGCGGTGGGCTCCGGATGGTCGGCGAGCGCGTTGATCGCTTTGAGGAGTGGCTTCACGGCGTCGCCGTCACGGGCCCTGAGCCGTTTGAGACCGTCGGAAGCGGGCCTTTCCCAGATGATGGTGTAGCTCAAGGTGCTTCCGCTCCGGTGACGAGGGCTTCGATTTCGGCCTGGGTGGACGTGGGGCCGTCCGTGGCGCGTGCGTACAGGGACACGGCCACGTCGGCGAAGTCGATCGCTTGGCCGCGTGCGTCCACGTCCGCCGCCGAGTCGGCGAGTGCCTGGGTCCACCAGTGATTGAGGAACGCGTCGAAGCCGCCGGAGTCTGCAAGGGCGCCCAGCTCCGTGTAGAAGTCGGCGCGGTGGTCGAGGCGCAGGGCAGCCCCGATGCCGTCGACTGTGCGCTGGATGACCTCGCCCGTGAAGCCGGTGGCTTCCCGAGCCTCGGCCACCGCGTCCTGCCACTTGATCGCCATCTGTGTCTCCCTTCGCCGTGCGGCCAAGGTACCGGTGCGGCACCTTCGGAGACGGATCAGCAGGCTACGCATCAGGGCTCCCGGGGATGTCGAGTTCCGCCCAGACCGTCTTGCCCACGGTGAGTTTCTCCACCGACCAGCGGTTGGCGAGCGTGCGGACGATGAGCAGGCCCCGGCCGAACTGGTCGTCGGTGGTGAAGGGGCGGGAGTACGGGAGCCGTTCGCCTCTCGGGTCGGTGACTGCGACGCGCAGGGCTTTGGCGCTGAGGGACGTCTCCACCCGGAACAGGCGGTCGCGAAGGCAGCCGTGCAGCAGGGCGTTCGTGCACAGCTCGCTGGCCAGCAGGGCCGCGTCGCGGGCGGCGTGGGGGAGCCCCCGGTCGGCGGTGAGTTGGGCGACGTGTCTGCGGGCGCGGGGGATGTTGCGGGGGAGCGGGGTGTAGTTGACGGCGTTGTAACGGTCATAGGTATTGGGGCTTTTGGGGTGGTGGGGAGGACAGGAGTCGGTCACGAGAGCGCACCTCCTTGTGCGAGGTCGAAGTGCCCGAGGTGGACGCCAGGTGGGTGGGGGGAGGTGGCTCTGCCGTACGGCCCCGGAGTGGGCAGCATGGTGCACTTCCGCCAACTGGTGTCACTAGGTGGGCGATTGAGTACCGAACGTAGCGCCCTGAGGAACTGGCCAGCAACTGGTTCGGCCAGAAAACATACTGTCCCTGGAGTTGAGGTTGACTGCGTCGGGCCCTCAGACTGGGCAGCTCATCGGGAGGGAGTGCGACATGGCGGGCAGAGACCCGAACCGCGGGAAGACGGTCACAACCGTTCTGGGCCGCAGGCTGGGCGGAGAATTGCTGCGGATGCGGGAGTCGTGTTCCCTCCTTCAATCACATGCCGCCGAGGCGCTCACGGCGTCGACCGCGAAGGTGGCGAAGATCGAGCGCGGGCAGGTGCCGTTGCGTGACCCTGATATCAGGGCGCTATGTCATCTGTACGGCGTGACCGATGAAGCCGTGATCGAGAAGTTGCTGGTTCTTGCGAAGGCCGACCGAGATCGACGCAAGGTTCAGGGATGGTGGCATCAGTACCCCCAGCTGAAGGCACAGATGGAGTACGTCGCACTGGAGGACATCGCCACGCAGCTCCGCACCTGGCAACTCTCCTTCGTCCCGGGCCTGCTGCAAACCGCCGACTACGCCCGCTCCCTCGCGGTGGGCAATGGCACCTGGGAAGATCCCGAGGCGATCGAGCCCTTCGTGGAGGCGAGGATTGCCCGTCAGGCGCGGTTGACCGGTGAGCGCCCGTTGTCGCTCGTGGCGGTGCTGCACGAGGGGGTGCTGCGTCAGTTGGTTGGTGGACGGGACGTCATGCGGGCCCAGTTGGACCACGTTCTCGAAGCGGCTCGGCTCTCCAACGTGTGCGTGCAGGTTGTCCCGTTCGGTGCGGGCGCCCACCCTGGGATGACCAGTGCTTTCACCGTGGTCTCCTTTGCCGAGCCGGGCGCCCTGGATCTCGTACAGGCGGATACTCTCTCGACGAAGGTGTGGCTGGAGAGCGAGGCCGATGCCGCACGCCACAATGCGATCTTCGAGCGCATCACGCGGCTGGGGTTGGCGCAGCGCGACTCCCTCAACCTCATCAACGGCATCCGCAAGGAGATGTAGGCCGAGTGTCCGAGTTCGACTTTCAGAAGTCCACGCACAGCAGCGGCGACGCCCACGGCGAATGCGTCGAAGTCGCCCGCAACATGCCCGGCACCGTCGCCATCCGTGACTCCAAGGACCTGGACGGCCCGATACTCCGGCTCGCCGCGGAGGCGTGGGTGGAGTTCGCCGTGTACGTAGGGAGGGGTTAGCCCAATCGCGTCGTCACGCTGCTCGCTCCCTGGCGGGAGACTGGGAAGAATCCGCATATGGCATCCCCTTGCCGGGTGATGACGTGTATGTCACCGACCCGCACGCTCTCGTGGCAGTCCCGCCAGGGTGATCGCCCGGAGCAGCCACTCAGCCGGCCCGTGCCGAAATAGCCCCAACCATGCTTTGGAGAGGGCGAGTTGGGCGCAGTACACGGTGCATGCAAGAACCATCAGCGCAGCAGTACCCACACGCCCATAAAGTGAGAAACCGTATGCGGTGGCTAGGACAACCATGATCACGGACTGCACCAGATAGTTCGTCAGCGCCATGCGACCGGCAGGGGCGAATAGCCGCACGGTCCGCTCCCCCCAAGACGAGCGCAGCAGGAGCAGCAACAAACAGGCGTACGCGGCCGAGAGCGCGGGAGCCGTCAGCATGCCCACGCCGAGCCCCAGGAACTGCCATTGCCCATCCAGCGGTCCCTGGGATGTGGAAGCGAAGAAGACGGCCCCAGGGACTCCGATGACCAGCCCGATCGTCGTGATCCGGATCAGCTGAGAGCGGCTCGTACGGTCGTGGGCGAGCAGGTCTCGCTTGCCTGCGGCCAGCCCGAGGAAGAAGGCGGCGAGCACCCCGGGGGCCATGATGAGAATGCCAAGGACGGCATCGGGCAGTCGGTCCACGTTTGCTTGGAGGACCGTTGCCGCATCGCCGCGATAGGCCGCCACAGCCGTTGCGATCTTCTCCTGATGTGCGCCGCTCTCGTCCTGTACCCCGGCCGCAAGTGCGCCCACTCCCGTGAGGAACACGCCGAAGACGCCGTAAATCCAGCCGGCAGTCCCGGCGGCGGCCGTCGGTGACATCCGTCGGGCGCATAGAAGGACGAGTCCGAGGAGGCCGTAGGTCATGAGAATGTCGCCGTTGTACAGCAGTACGGCGTGCACCAGTCCCAGCAACAGCAGACCCAGCGACCGACGCAGGTTGCGTGCCGTGAAGTTCGCCGCATCACGAGCTGCCGAGGTCATCTGCAGGGTGAGACTGTAGCCGAACAGGAATGAGAACAGCAGGTAGAACTTGGTGGCCGCCAGCGCCATCACCATCCACAGGGCGAAGTCGTCCACTAAGGCGGCGCCGGGCTCACGAACCCCTTCCGACACATAGGGATTCATGATCTGCGTGCTGTTCACCATGAGGATGCCGAGCAGCGCGAATCCGCGCAGTGCGTCGACGGCGGGCACACGTCGGACGGCCACCGGGGTGCTCAGGCTCATGGGGCCTCCCTCCGCCTATAGGCCAGCCATCCACAGCATGCGATGACGGTTGCGTAGGCACAGAACGCTCCGAGACCTGTCAGGGGAGCCAGGTCACTGCCGATCAGTGCCCTGGTGAAGCCGTCCGGATTCTCCGCACCGTTCATCGCTGCTCGGGCCGCAGCGAAGGGAAGCCACATCTGGATCTCGCCCACACCCGGGATCCGTTGGAGCGCTAGGCCGAAGAGGCGTTCCAGCAGGAGTGGCCACAGGGTGAGTGTGAGCACTGCCAGCAGTCGGCTCCGAACCAATCCGGCCAAGCCTCCGGCCAGAACGGACAGAAACACCATGACGATCAGGTAGCGCAGCAGAGGTCCGCAGGACGTGGACCAGTCGGGCTGCGCAAGCCCCGTCACCGTAAGGGCCGCCGACCCCACGATGGCGCTCAAGGCGAGACCAGCGGCAGAGCTGATCAGGGTGCCCGCTGCTCCCACAAGGAGTTTGGCCGCATACGACAGACCGCGGTTGCCCACGGTCAACCAGGCTGTCCGTGCTGTCTGGTGGCTGAACTCCGTGGTGATGGGGCCGGTTCCCAGAACGAACACCAAGAGCCACGCGCTGAGGGGCAACTGCATCGCAATGGCATTGAATTGCAAGGCGTCGACGAGCCGAGCGACTTCGACAGTGGCCTGCTCTTCGCCCCTCGGATCGGCCGCTTCCATCGGCAGCAGAAGGCCATTGAGCAGACTCAGGAGAGCCAGAGCCACGAGGGCCACCCAGGTCGAGCGCAGACCCCTCAGCCTCATCCCTTCGAAGCTCAGCGCACGCTTGAGGACGGTCCCGGCCAGGGGGAGGACCGGGACCGTCCGGTCTGGTGTGGCATTGTCGCCATCGCTGGCCACCACCGCAGTCATCGGCTCTGGTACTCCTGATCAGCAACGGACAAGTAGAACTCCTCCAGCGAGGCTGGACGCTCATCCAGCCAGTGCAGCGGCACCGAGTGCTCAGCCGAGATGTCTCCGACCTGGAATCTCGACAGCCCCGTGATTTCAGCGGTTTCCGGAGCGGTCATATGGAGAGTTCCGCCCCGCTGCTCGACCAGTGCCGTCAGCTTGTCGAGCGTGGGGCTCTGAACCCCGACACGCCCGTGCGTGGTTCTGGAGAGGTCCAACATGGACGTTCTGGCGACGACTCGCCCTCTTGCGAGTACGACGACCCCGTCGGCCAGCTGCTCCATCTCGGCCAGCTGATGGCTTGAAAGCAGGACTGCCCGCCCGGCATCGGCGAAGGCCCGAAGGAAGCTTCGCAGCCAATGCACTGAATGCGGGTCGAGTCCATTGGTTGGTTCGTCGAGGACCAGTACTCGCGGGTTTCCGAGGAGTGCCTGCGCTATTCCCACGCGCTGGGCCATCCCGAGAGACAGACCGCCGAGACGGAGTCCGGTCGCCTCATGCATGCCGACACAGTTCAGGACCTCGACCACGCGTTCACTCGGGACTCCGATACCGGCGGCCACCATCTTCAAGTGCGCCTGCACCGAATGTTTGGGGTGCCCGGAAACCCCGCCAAGGACCGCGCCGACGACCCCGGCCGGACCGCGCCACTGGGCCAGAGGGCGCCCCATGAACAGCGTTTCGCCGCCCCCCTGCAACAGACCCAGCATCATCCGAATTGCTGTGGTCTTTCCTGCTCCGTTTGCTCCCAAAAATCCCGTCACGGTATGTGTAGGCAATTCCAGGGATACGTCGGTAAGTACGCGGCGGCCATGGAATTCCTTGGTCAATCCGCGTGCAGACACGAGTGAGGGGGGAGTCTCTGGTTCAGCCATGGTTCAACCAGAAGAGAAGACCGGATGTGATCAGCAGTGCGAACGAGAAAGCGCCACCGACGCCTGGGCTCCTTCGCTTGGCCAGACACCAAAGAGCCATGCTCGCTGGTCCGATCCAGCCGCACCAGTAGAGGACCCAGCCTGTCGTCCTGGCTCCCTCCGAGCGGATGAAAACAAACGCAATGAAGGAAGCGCACACGAAGAGCGCAGCCGATCCCCATATGTTGTCCGCGGCTACTTGTCCGCGCGGCTTCTTCATAGGTACTTCCCCTCGCGGTGCGGTTCTCCTCCCGGAAGGCCCGGGAGGAGAACCATGTCTGAATCAGATGACCTGGTCGGCCAGCCAGGCAATCAGCTCACTGATGACGACGCCCGGCGCCGCCTTGATCGCCCACTTCACAGGGTTGAAGTTCGACAGGCTATTGACCCACCGTTCGAAGGCCGCCGCCCCCCTCTTCGCAGCCTTCACAGCCGCCTTGAAGAGCGCCGGGCTCTTCTTGAGCAGTTCCTTCAGGGCCCCGAGCTTGCCCCTGGCGGCTCGTTCTCCCTCCGCCCGGGCCGCGGACTCCGAGCTCAGCTCGACCTGGGGAAACGACTCCGCCTGCGGCGCCGGCGTCACTGCGGCCGACCGCGACGTCGCGGTGGCAACGGTGCGGTTGGCTTCGACAGCCGACGCCGCAGGTGCGGCAATCCCCAGGGCCACTGCGGCCACCATCGAAGCAGCGATCATGCGCGTCTTCTGGCGCACATTCCCTCCCTATTAATCCTGTTCCAGGCGCGCTCTTTCGCATCGCCTTCCGCCGGTCCTTCCGGCTGGCAGGATTCATGGTGGCGGGCAGGGAGAGATTTATTCTATTGGCCCTTTGGGTATTGCCCTCAAGGGCATTGCCCCGAGGGGTTGATCTTGTCTGCGTGTAGATTGGAAAGCAAGGCCGCCTCGAGCCGTGATTCGACTCCGAGCTTTCGCATCAGATTCGTCACGTGAGCTTTCACTGTGCGCTCTGCGATGTCGAGCTGTCGGGCGAGTGCTCGATTTGACGGCCCGTCGGCGAGAAGTGAGAGCACCTGTCTTTCGCGATCTGTCAGTTGATCGATATTGGAGACGCGTGAAGACAAGGGGTGAGCTCTTTTGGTTCGGATCTCCTGCGAGGTGAGTGGCGAGATATTTCCCTCCCCCGAGGTCTCGCTCCCCTCCGTCTGGAATCCGATGTCGGTCCTGTCGGACAATTGGCTGCTGTACCACCTGGTCAAAGTGGTGCTCACCTTCCCCGTTGATGCTTAAAGGATCAGTTTCAAGTGCAGCGCTGATCAAGGCTCTGCGCGCCTAACCTGGCGTCCGGCAGAGCCGAGTTTGCGCTGAACGGAGCGTCCTTGCGGCGCCGACCGACAGCGCGAGGCTGGGGATCGCGTTCTCCCTTTGATCTGCGCTACAGAAACGTGCGGCTTGCCAGTGAACCTTGTGTATGCCGCCGCTTGATCCATCATGCATGGCATGCGCATGGGCAGGTAGCCTCATGATGATGAACATGCCTAAAGCGGAGGGGGCTAAAAGGTGCATAACCCTGTATCTGTGACCTCCTTTGGTTCGTGGGGCTGGGTAGGCCGTGCGGAGTCAGGGTCCGGGCCGTGTTGCGGTGGCAGGCCCCTCTGCGCATAGTTGCGCTGCGGAAGTCATAGGCGGTTGCCTGTTGACGCTGTGAGCGTGCTGCACAGGGACAACGGATCGTGTGCGGCAAGAGACGGTAGCCAGGGGTGGGAGATGGCCGAGCGCGGAAGGGACGAGCATCCACACGGTGCTGACCGACTGTGCGAGGCTGGGGATCGCGTGTATTCCCGGGCCGTACGGCGGGGCCGAGTGCCGCGTCAGGATGCCGAGGCGGTGCCCTGTCTGTTGGAATTGGCGCTGCTGCATCCGGACCCGGATGACATGGACTGGCTGGTGCCGACGTCCCCGCAGGAGGTCATGACCCGGCTGCTGCGCGGGGTGTACGACGAGGTCAGCGCGAGCCAGCGGCGGATGGGCTCGGCGGTGGCCGCGTTCGAGTGGTACGCCGGGCTCGGACTGCAGCCGCAGGTGGCCGGCGTGGAGAGAATGGCGATCCGTGTGCTGGACGGCTCCTCCCGCATCCAGGCCGCGCTGGACGAGGCGACTCAGGCGTGTGCAACGGAGGTGTTGACGGTACAGCCCGGCGGCATCCGCCCCGAGCACGAGCTGACGGAGGGCCTGCACCGGGCCCTGGCGCTGCGCGGACGCGGCGTGCGGATGCGGGACTTGTACACGCACGTGGCACGGCACGGTCAAGGCCTGCTCAATTACCTGGAGCTGATGGGTGATTCGGTAGAGGCGCGCACGCTGGACGAGGTGATCGACCGGCTGATCGTCTTTGACCGTACGGTCGCCTTCATCCCCGCGAATGCGGACCGCACGATGGCGCTGGAGCTGCGCCACCCGGCCCTGGTCCACTACTTGGTGACGGTCTTCGAGCGCTTCTGGCGCCTGGCGATCCCGCTTACGGCGCCCCTCCCTGACACGGGCATTGAGGGCATCTCTCATCGGGAGCAGTCCATCGCCGCGCTTCTGGCGGAGGGACACCAGGACGCGGTGATCGCGGAACGGCTCGGCATAAGCGTCCGCACCTGCCGTGCCCACATCGCCCGGCTCTCGGAGACTCTGGGCGCGGCAAGCCGGACGCAACTCGGCGTTCGCATCGCGAAGGCAGGCCTGGACAGGCCGCCGAGGGCCGCAGACGTCGCGCCGACGCCGTCAGTCAGCCTGCCTGATCAAGGATCCCGGACTGTCCGATGAGGTAGCCGAGTTGAGCGCGGCTTTTGCTTCCCAGGGTGGCAGCGAGTTTGGCTATGTGAACGCGGGCAGTGCGGATGTTCAGGCCGAGGCGGTCGGCTATGGCGGCGTCGGTGTGGCCTTCGACGAGGAGGTTGGCGATGGCGCGTTGGCGAGGCGTGATGCCGTTCAACGAAGGTTGCTGGACGGCCTTGGGGTACATGGGCGTGGCCAGGTTCCAGAGGCGGTCGAAGGTAGTCACGAAGAAGGAGACAAGGGCTGGATGGCGGACCTCCAGCGCGACCGATGGTGCCTTGCTGACCGGAATAAAGGCGACGGACCTGTCGATGACGAGCAGGCGTTCGGTGACCTCGTCGAGGGTGCGGGCCTCGGCGTTGCCCCGCAGTTGCTCGTAACGAGCGAGGACAGTGGGAGCGTGGCGCATGGTGTGCTGGTAGAGGGTACGGATACGGCCGCCCCGGTCCAGCAGGGCCTGGTCGCGGATCAGGGCCGCCCCGAGCGTCAGCTTCGGAGTGTCTTGGTGGGGCTGGATCGCGAGCAGTTCCTCGGAGGCGGTGGCCATGACCTGCTCGATCACCGGGTTGATCCGTCGCCCGCTGAGCACGGCAATGGTTGGCGTTTCCGTCGCCGCTGTGTAGCGTCCGTTGATTCGCATCAGGGGCTCAAACGCCTCGGCCAGTCGTTCCCCCCGACAGCGCTCGTCGGCGATCCGCTGTTCGGATGCGTTCAGCAGTCGGTGCAGCGCGACAACGGGTGAGACCGGTTCCAACCAGTCCAGGCTATCGAGGGCGGGGTGCAGCAGACCGAGTTGGAGTAGGCATGGGGCTGGCGCGGCGTCCTCGGCGGGGATGCGTCCGTCGTGCAGGGCTTGCTCGTACAGGCTTGCGCCGGCAGCACAAAGGTCTTCGGCGCCGTGCTCCGGGTGCGACGTCATGTTCACTGGCTGGCCTGCTCCTGTTCGAGGATTCCGGACTGGCCGATGAGATAGCGGAGTTGTGCTCCGCTTTCGCTGCTGAGGGCGGCGGTAGTGCCCAGCGTGGGATGGCGGATTTCCAGGGCCAGGGTGCGGTCCTGCGCGCAGGGATGAAAGCGACGGTGTGGTCGATGACGAGGAGTCGTTCGGAGACCTCGTCGAGGATGCGAACCTGGACATCGTCCACGAACTGTCCGTAACGGGCGATCAGGCGGGCGAGTGGCACAGGGGGTCATGGTAGAGGGTGCGGATGTCGCCGCCCCGGCCCAGCTTCCGTGCACGCTCGCAGCATCTGGTGCAGGGCGATCAAGGGTGCTACCGGCAAGCGCAGGCATGCCTCACGTACCTCCTCCGCTCCGTGCCGGTGTGCCTCGGTCACGAGGGGTCCCTGTTCTTCGGCACCGAGTGATCATCATCCAGAATTCCGGACTGGGCGATGAGGTAGCCGAGCTGGGCGCGGCTGCCGCTCCCCAGTGCGGTGGCCAACTTGGCTATGTGGGCTCGGCAAGTGCGCACGTTCATGCCCAGACGGCGGGCTATGGCCTCGTCGACGTGGCCCTCCACGAGGAGCTTGGCGATGGAGTGCTGGATGTCGGTGATGCCGTCCGGGTCGATCTCGTAGGGTGTGCCCGCCTGTAGCGGCACAGCGCGTGCCCACATGAATTCGAAGACCTTGATCAGGTAGCGGACCAGGCCCGGATGACGGAGTTCCAGTGCCACTTGGCGGTCGTCACGGATGGGGATGAAAGCGACGCTCTCGTCGCACACGATGAGGCGCTCGACGAGTTCGTCGATGGTGCGGTACTCCACTTTGCCCTGGGTGAACTGGTCCATGTAGGCCAGCCGGTCGGGTATGTATCTGGCTGTGTGCTGGTACAGAGTCCGGATCCGCACCCCACGTTCGATCAGTGGCTTGTCGCGCTCCAACGCCTCAAGGAGCCTGTTCTCGGGGCTGCGGCGGCCGCTCGGCTGGACTGTGAGCATCTCGGTCCGGCACTGGACCGTCGCCAGATCGAGCGCCGCGTTGATGCGGTCCAGACCCTCCAGCACTGTTATCGAATGAGTGGGAGCGGCGTCCTGGGCGCCGAGGCTCATGAATGGCTCGAAGACCTCGGCGAGTGCGATCGACATCCGCCGCTGTTCCGTGATCTCGCGCTCTATCGGGTTGAGCCGCCGGGCCAGGGCGACGGAGGGGGGAACGGGGCGCAGCCACTTCGCGTCGTCGGGATCAGGGTGAAGGAGGGCGAACTCCGTCAGACACGGAGCAGCTTCCACATCCGACCGCAGAATGCGGCCGTTGCGCAGAGCGGTCGCATATAGGCGGCTTCCATCCTCACACAGCTCGGTCACCGCATGGGGATGTGTCGCTTTAGTCCCACTTGTTGCCAAATCTCCACCCCCCAGGGTCCTGAACATGCAGGAACATGATGCATCGATTGTGTGGCCATGACGTGCCTGAATGAGCCATCGTCTTATCCGACGGGGGAAGAGGGGACCTTCAAGTGAGGACGAAGCCGACTATGCGTAAGAGAATGCTTCGCTCGGTACTTGTTGCCGCCTTCTCCGCCGTTGCGGCCTTCGGAACTGTGGCAGGCCTCTCCGGTGTGACAAGTGACGTGCACAAGGTGGGTGGCGTGCAGTCCGTGGTCGTCGCGGCCGACGGTGAAACGCCGGTCCCCATGGACAGCAGGTGGGACTGATCGCGATGACGACGCCACCCGACGACCGCTCCTTCCGTAGAGAAATGGCCACCGCCTACCGCTCCGGCTGGCACTTCATCGACCTGGTCACCGCGATCCCCCACGCCGGTGACTCACTGATGGTGACCGTCTTCGGCGAGCCGGTCGTCGTCACGCGGGACGAGGACGAGGACGTGCGGGCGTACCGGTGTCTGCGGCGGCCTCGGGGGGCGCCGCAGCCTGTGCGGTGTGCCATCCGATACGGAATGATCTTCGTCAACCTCGACCAGCGCGACCACCGTCTGGTGGAACCGGAGGCTCCGGCCCCAAGGACCATCTCAGCCACCCCCCGCAGTGCCTGACGCGATTCCCCCGTCGTAACAGATCGCTCAGGTGCTTCCCCCCGCAGCGGCGTCACCGTGACCTGAACACGGTGACGCCGCTGCAGTTTTGCGGGGACATTTCCCTTCATGCGCCTGCTGAGGCGGTGGCCGAAACCGGTCGCCCGGTATCCGGCCGCCCGGGATGCGGCCGTCCGGCGTCCAGCCGCCCCGTCCGCGGCCCTCGGCGTCACCCCCGCCCCATCGCCCGGGTCAGCGCGATCTCGATGACCACCCTCTCCGGATTCGGCCTGGGGGTCCGCCCGTATCGCTCCGCGTACCGCCGCTCCGCGTCCGCGACCTGCTCCGGCTCGGTCCGGATGGAAGCCCGGCCCTCCAGCGTCGCCCATCGCCGCCCCTCCATCTGGCAGACCGCGACCCGTGCCCCGTCGGGGCCGGCGGCCAGTACATGGCGTACCTTCGCGCTCGACTTGCTCGTGATCACTCGAGCCAGCCGCGCCTCGGGGTCGTATGTGACTCCGACGGGTACGACATGTGGGGTGCCGTCCGGGCGCAGGGTGGTCAGGGTGCAGACGTGCTTCTCCTGCCAGAAGGTGAGGTACGGCGCGTCCGGCGCGCCCGGGTCCTGTGGGTGTGCGGCCATGACCCGGAACCTAGCCGCCGTCCACCTCCCCCGACTACCTTGAGCGGAATAGACTCAACTTTGTGTACGCTGACTCAGTCAGTACTGGGAGAGGCTGACGCCAGGAGGAGAACGCCAACGTGGACGCCGAGCTGACCAACAGGAGCCGGGACGCGATCAACGCGGCCAGCAACCGGGCCCTGACCGAGGGACACGCGGACCTCACCCCCGCCCATCTGCTCCTCGCTCTGCTCCAGGGGCAGGACAACGAGAACGTCGTCGATCTGCTGGCGGCCGTCGACGCCGACCAGGCATCCATCCGGGCCGGCGCGGACAAGGCGCTCGCCGCGCTGCCCAGCGTGACCGGATCCACCGTCGCGCCCCCGCAGCCCAACCGTGAGCTGCTCGCCGTGATCGCGGACGCCCAGGCACGGGCCAAGGAGCTCGGGGACGAGTACCTCTCCACCGAGCACCTGCTCATCGGTATCGCCGCCAAGGGCGGCCAGGCCGGTGAGGTGCTCACCCGGCAGGGCGCCAGTGCGAAGAAGCTGCTCGACGCCTTCCAGAAGGCCCGTGGCGGGCGGCGCGTGACCACCGCCGACCCCGAGGGGCAGTACAAGGCGCTGGAGAAGTTCGGGACCGACTTCACCGCCGCCGCGCGGGAGGGCAAGCTCGATCCCGTCATCGGGCGGGACCAGGAGATCCGGCGGGTCGTGCAGGTGCTCAGCCGCCGTACCAAGAACAATCCCGTCCTCATCGGTGAGCCGGGCGTGGGCAAGACCGCCGTCGTGGAAGGGCTGGCCCAGCGGATCGTCAAGGGGGACGTGCCCGAGTCCCTCAAGAACAAGCGGCTGGTCGCGCTCGACCTGGGGGCCATGGTCGCCGGGGCCAAGTACCGGGGTGAGTTCGAGGAGCGGCTGAAGACCGTGCTCGCGGAGATCAAGGACTCCGACGGGCAGATCATCACCTTCATCGACGAGCTGCACACCGTCGTGGGCGCCGGTGCCGGCGGCGACTCGGCCATGGACGCCGGGAACATGCTCAAGCCGATGCTCGCCCGCGGCGAACTGCGCATGGTCGGCGCCACCACCCTCGACGAGTACCGCGAGCGGATCGAGAAGGACCCCGCCCTGGAGCGGCGGTTCCAGCAGGTCCTGGTCGCCGAGCCGACCGTCGAGGACACCATCGCGATCCTGCGCGGTCTGAAGGGGCGGTACGAGGCCCACCACAAGGTGCAGATCGCGGACAGTGCGCTGGTGGCGGCCGCGACGCTCTCCGACCGGTACATCACCTCCCGGTTCCTGCCCGACAAGGCCATCGACCTCGTCGACGAGGCCGCCTCCCGGCTCCGGATGGAGATCGACTCCTCCCCCGTCGAGATCGACGAACTCCAGCGGTCGGTGGACCGGCTGAAGATGGAGGAGCTGGCGATCGGCAAGGAGACCGATCCGGCCTCCCGCGAGCGGCTGGAGAAGCTGCGCCGCGACCTCGCCGACAAGGAGGAGGAGCTGCGCGGTCTGACCGCCCGCTGGGAGAAGGAGAAGGAGTCCCTCAACCGCGTCGGTGAGCTCAAGGAACGGCTCGACGAGGTGCGCGGACAGGCCGAGCGCGCCCAGCGCGACGGCGACTTCGACACCGCCAGCAAGCTGCTCTACGGCGAGATCCCCACCCTGGAACGGGACCTGGAGGCCGCCTCGCAGGCCGAGGAGGAGGCCGCCAAGGACACCATGGTCAAGGAGGAGGTCGGCGCCGACGACATCGCCGACACCGTCGCCGCCTGGACCGGCATCCCCGCGGGGCGTCTCCTGGAGGGCGAGACCCAGAAACTCCTGCGCATGGAGGAGGAGCTGGGGCGTCGGCTCATCGGGCAGACGGAGGCCGTGCAGACCGTGTCCGACGCCGTACGGCGCACCCGCGCCGGCATCGCCGACCCCGACCGCCCGACCGGCTCCTTCCTCTTCCTCGGCCCGACCGGCGTCGGCAAGACCGAGCTCGCCAAGGCCCTCGCCGACTTCCTCTTCGACGACGAGCGGGCGATGGTCCGCATCGACATGTCGGAGTACGGCGAGAAGCACACCGTGGCCCGGCTGGTCGGCGCGCCCCCCGGGTACGTCGGCTACGAGGAGGGCGGCCAGCTCACCGAGGCGGTGCGGCGCAGGCCGTACAGCGTGGTGCTCCTCGACGAGGTCGAGAAGGCGCACCCCGAGGTCTTCGACATCCTCCTCCAGGTGCTGGACGACGGACGGCTGACGGACGGCCAGGGCCGTACGGTCGACTTCCGCAACGCCATCCTGGTGCTGACGTCCAACCTGGGCAGCCAGTTCCTGGTCGACCCGGTCACGAGCGAGGCGGAGAAGAAGGAGCAGGTGCTGGAGGTGGTCCGCACCTCCTTCAAGCCGGAGTTCCTCAACCGGCTCGACGACCTCGTGGTCTTCTCGGCCCTGACCAAGGACGAGCTGAGCCGGATCGCCCGGCTCCAGATCGACCGGCTCGCCAAGCGGCTGGCCGAGCGGCGCCTCACCCTGGAGATCACCGACGAGGCCCTGGCCTGGCTCGCCGACGAGGGCAACGACCCGGCCTACGGCGCCCGCCCTCTGCGCCGACTGGTCCAGACCGCCATCGGCGACCGGCTGGCCAAGGAGATCCTGTCGGGCGAGGTCAAGGACGGCGACACGGTGCGCGTGGACGCGTTCGGGGACGGCCTGATCGTCGGGCCGGCGACCGGAAAGACCCTGTGACCCGGAAGGCCCCGCGGCCCGGAAAGTCGCTGTGACCCGGCAGGACGCCGTGATTGCGGGTACCCGGTAGGTCCGGGTACCCGACAGGAGTGACCGGATCGAGTCAGCCGAGGGCAGACAGCCCCGGCGGGGCTTGCCACGCCCCTCCCCGCATGGGGGAGGATGGCGGAATCCGTACGAAGGGAAAATCACGGTGAGCATCGACCCGTCCTCGATTCCGAACTTCGGGGGCCAGCAGCCGCAGCCCGGGCCGCCGCCCGGCCCCGTTGTCCCGGATCAGGACCTCGTGAAGCAGCTCCTCGACCAGATGGAGCTGAAGTACGTCGTCGACGACGAGGGTGACCTCGCGGCGCCGTGGGAGCAGTTCCGTACGTACTTCATGTTCCGCGGCGAGGACGACCAGCAGGTCTTCTCGGTGCGGACGTTCTACGACCGGCCCCACAAGATCGACGAGAAGCCCCAGCTTCTGGAGTCGATCGACGACTGGAACCGCCGGACCCTGTGGCCCAAGGTCTACAGCCACACGCATGACGACGGCACCGTCCGCCTGATCGGCGAGGCGCAGATGCTGATCGGCACGGGTGTGGCTCTGGAGCACTTCGTCTCGTCGACGGTCAGCTGGGTGCGGGCCGCGATCGAGTTCGACAAGTGGCTCGTCGAGCAGCTCGGCCTGGAGCAGGAGATCAACGAGGCGGAGAAGCCCGAGGAAGACGACGAATAAGCCGGCGACCAGCGGCGACAGCAGGCGTGGCCCACGGCGGCGTACCGGCGAGCATGACCGGACACGCGCCGTGGGTGAGGGAGAGCCCGGCCAGGGCACCGGCCACCACGGCCGCGTGCCGGGCCGGGCTCTCGCCGTCGGTGCTGTCGGTGCTGTCGGTGCCGTCGGCGCCATCGCGGCCATGGAGGCGCCGGATGCGCGCGCCCCGTCCACAGGCTGTGGACAACTCTCCAGGCGAGGTGGACTCAGCCCGCCAGCGACTTGAGCCGCTTCACCGCCTCCTCCAGGACCTGCGCCCGCTTGCAGAACGCGAACCGTACGAACGGCGCCCCCGCCTCCCGGTGGTCGTAGAAGACCGCGTTGGGAATGGCGACCACCCCGGCCCGCTCCGGCAGCGCACGGCAGAAGGCGAAGCCGTCGCTCTCGCCGAGGGGGCGGATGTCGGTGGTGATGAAGTAGGTGCCCGCGGGCCGGAAGACCTCGAAGCCCGCCTCCGTCAGACCCGCCGCCAGCAGGTCCCGCTTGGCCAGCATGTCCTCGCGGAAGGCCGAGAAGTAGCTGTCGGGGAGGGCGAGCGCCTCGGCGACCGCGTACTGGAACGGCCCCGACGCGACGTACGTCAGGAACTGCTTCGCCGAGCGCACCGCTGTGACCAGGCCGGGCGTCGAAGTCACCCAGCCGACCTTCCAGCCCGTGAAGGAGAAGGTCTTGCCTGCCGACCCGATGGTCACCGTCCGCTCCCGCATCCCCGGGAAGGTGGCGAGCGGCAGGTGCTCGGAGTCGTCGAAGACCAGGTGCTCGTACACCTCGTCGGTCACGACCAGCAGGTCCCGCTCGACCGCCAGCTCGGCGATCGCCGCCAGCTCCGCACGGGTGAGGACGGTGCCGGTGGGGTTGTGCGGGGTGTTGACGAGCAGCAGCCGGGTGCGGTCGGTGACGGCGGCGCGCAGCTCGTCGAGGTCCAGGCGGAAGCTGCCCTCGTGCGGGCGCAGGGTGACCGGCACGCGCGTGCCGCCCGCCATGGCGATCGAGGCCGCGTAGGAGTCGTAGTACGGCTCGAAGGCGATGACCTCGTCGCCCGGCTCCAGCAGCGCGAGCAGCGTGGCCGCGATGGCCTCGGTGGCGCCCGCGGTGACCAGGACCTCGGTGTCGGGGTCGTACGACAGTCCGTAGCGCCGCTCCTGGTGGGCGGCGATCGCGGTGCGCAGCTCTGGGACGCCGGGGCCGGGCGGGTACTGGTTCCCGCGTCCGTCCCGCAGGGCCCGCACGGCCGCCTCACGGACCTCCTCGGGCCCGTCGGTGTCGGGGAAGCCCTGGCCCAGGTTGATGGACCCGGTACTCAGGGCCAGCGCGGACATCTCGGCGAAGATCGTCGTCCCGAACTCGGCGAGGCGGCGGTTGAGCAGGGGGCGGCTGGTGGAGGTCATGCCGGCCATCCTCCGCCCAAGGTCTGGAGTTCCTCAACTCACGTTCACGAGGAACGGCTGCGCCGGCCTGCGAGGCGCCGCCCGCCCGGGTCAGCCGCCCGTCGCCGGGTGGGCTGCCCAGTGGGAGGAGAGCGCCGGCCACCAGTGTGGATGCTCGTTCACCACGTGAACCAGGACGGGAGCCGAGTCGCGCAGCCTCAGGGCGAAGGACTGCCACCCCCGGTATCCCTTCATCTCGGGGTTGAGCGCGTTGATCATCAGGCCGTAGTTCACCGTGTCGGCGAGCATCGCGGCGATGAGAAGAACCCGGGCACGGGCGTCCTCCTGCCTCGGAAGAGCAGCGCCCCCGAAGAAGCAGACATGTAGCTCGGGCTGTGCCGCGATCAGGCTCTCGACGTGGTGCAGCCGTTCCATTCCGTTGTAGATCGCGGCCGCACCCGCGACGCCGTTGCTGATTCTTGTCTGTCGTGTGAGTTCACGCGTCTGCCACGCCGACACGAGCAAGGACGCCACAACCCCGATGGCCGCGATCAGCCCGAATATGTCGGTCACTTCGGTCCCCCCGGATCGGAAGTACCGGGGCATTACCCGCGCCCGGAGATCCAGTAACGAGGCTGCCCGGTCGCTTCGACGATTCTCGGGGCGGCTCGTCACGCAGGTCACCAAGTCATAGCCAAGGCGCCCTACTCGGTGGCAGACCATCTGGCGAACCCTGGCGAACCGTGGCGAACAGTCCCTCGTCACCCACACCCCAGGTAGGTTGCGAGAACGGCTTCTGTCTCCGCACGGCTCCCTGGCTCGACTCGGCCAGGAGCCAACTGGATCGCTTGTGCGCTCAGTTGGAGGTAACGACAGACAGGAGCCGGCACGATGGGGCGACCCAAGCAGAGGAAGCGCCGCCGACGCCCGAAGAGGGACTGGATCGAGTTGGCGGTGGTGGTCCTCGGAGCGGTCACTGCCATCGCGGGGTGCGCTGAACGGTTCCTTCACTGACCTGGTGAAGGGATCGGGCGCTCCGGCCGATTCGGACGGGTGCTGAGTGAGCCCGGCCGGGATCTAGTCGGCCGGGCTCACAATGCCCCGCGCGCGAGGTCTGGCTCCGGGTGGATCCGGGGCCAGGCACTCGTGGATCACGCGGGAGTCTTGGGTGTTCGAGAGCGCACAGCGTTCGTCCGAGAGCCATGGCGGTTGCTCCGGATATGACCTTGATACTACAGCCGCCCTGCCTGCGATTACCTGTGCTGATGCACGTTTTCGCAGGTCAGCGGGGTGGCGCAAAAGCCTGGCGGTCAGTGGCGAAGCCATGCGAATATTTCTGGCGCTCACCGTTTACGCAGGTCAGCGCGTTGCATGGGTAGCGCAAAGTCTAGCGAACGGGTAGCGAAGGGTGGCGAATCCAGGGCCGTACCGACAGGCTCTTTCGCCTGGGACAGCTGCCTCGGTCACCCTCGCCAAGAAGCCTCTGAAGTTCCTCAACTCTGCTTTGGGTCACGAGACGGACGGGCATCTCCCTCCCACGCACCGAGCGGGAGGCGCCCACGGGGGGACGCCTCGGTCCGCTTCGGGGGATCGGAAGGAGGCTGACGCCATGGCCACA
Source organism: Streptomyces viridochromogenes (assembly GCF_001270495.1). Classification (GTDB taxonomy): domain Bacteria; phylum Actinomycetota; class Actinomycetes; order Streptomycetales; family Streptomycetaceae; genus Streptomyces; species Streptomyces viridochromogenes_A. The sequence goes on along the minus strand of NZ_LGUR01000233.1, from coordinate 31,078 downwards.
ATCATCGTGGGGGCGCTGGTCGCAGTGATGTTCGTCGTGATCGTCGTGTCCGTCGCGCGCCGCAGCGCACGTCCGGCCCACCGTTCGCACGGTCGCCGGGCGCACTCGCACGACAGCGGGGGCGGCAGCAGCTGGTGGGCCGGCGGGGGAGACGGCGGCTCGGGTGGCTCGTCCTGCGGAGGCGGCTCGTCGTCCTGCGGCGGCGGGTCGTCCTGCGGAGGCGGCGGCGGGGGCGGATGTGGTGGCGGAGGCAGCTGACACGGGGCAGCTGAGCTCCCCGAGAAGGGGGAACCGCATCCGGACGGAGCGGGGCCGGTATCTGGTTACCGGCCCCGCTTCGCCGCTTTCCGCGCGCCCCCATGTACGGCTTTTCATACGGCTCTTGCAGAGGGCGGGTGCGCCCCGGCGTACGCCGGAGTTGAACAGTTGAGCTGATAAGCCCTCTGAGGGATGGAAACCCTACGAACTTGGGTAAAAACGCTGTGACGGCGCCGCAGTTCATGATTCAGTGAAATTCACCAACGCAGCCCCTCGGAGTCCCGCGGACACCCCTTCTGACCGGCCGACTGGGCTGACCGGGCCGTCCTCCCGGTGTCGGCCGGGGTGCGCCGCCGGAGACCGACACCTCCCTCACTCCCTTTCTTTGCGTGCTTGCGGAGCCGACCCATGCTCAGGACCCTGAACACCGCCTATACCGACACGCGCGCGACCGACCTCGCCTGGGCCCTGGGGCGGGAACCGCTGCCCGCACTGGCCGCCCTCGACCTCGAACTGACCGGGGCGAAGCTTCAGTTGAGACTGCTCGGCGCGTCCCACCAGGTGCTTCTGGAGGAGGAGCGCGGCATCTGTTCGGAGACGGTGGCCTGTATGCCCGGCAGCAGCACGCCCCTGCCGCTCGGAGTGGCCAAGCGGGTGGGGGACTGGGAGTACGAGTTCGCGGCCCGCGTGGAGGTGCTGTCGCCGGGTCAGTTCGCGGGCCGGGCACAGGAGTTGCTGGCCCTGGTCGCCGACCATCCGCACGGCCTCGCCGGAGTGTTCCCCGGCAGCCCGCACGCCTTCACCGCGATGCTGGCCCAGTACCACGAGGGGCAGATGCACTGGCGGACCTGGCACGCGTATCCGCAGGACGGGCAGTTGGTGGCCACGCGGACGAGGGTGGGGGTGCGGATGGTCACGGGTGCGCCTCGGGGTCGGTCCGGTTCCTTCAGCTCGTCCGGCATCTGATCAGGGCGCGGAGGCAAACGTCCCCCGCGTCAACAACACACGTGTGGGTGACCCAGCGTGCCCTAGCCGTAACGTACCGTCGGCAGCGTGATCGAGCCGCACGCCCCCGCCCCGCCCGGTGCCCCGCCGCCCTGGGGCGGCCCCGCGCGGCTCCCGGTCCGGCCGGGCACGGGGCGGTTCCTGGTGCTCGCGGGCGTCTTCGTCTGCGCCGCCTGCGGACTGGTGTACGAGCTCGAACTCGTCGCCCTCGCCTCGTACCTGATCGGCGACTCGGTCACCCAGGCCTCCGTCGTCCTGTCCGTCATGGTCTTCGCGATGGGTGTCGGCTCCCTCGTCGCGAAGCGCCTGCGCCCGCTCGCGGCGGCCGGCTTCGGCGCCATCGAGGCCGTCCTCGCCCTGGTCGGCGGCTCCAGCGCGCTGGCCCTGTACGCCGTCTTCGCCTGGACCGGCGGCTGGGGCGGAATGTGGGCCAATGGCCCCCGCTGTCTCCTCGTCGCCTTCTCCCTCACCATCGGCCTGCTGATCGGCGCCGAGATCCCACTGCTGATGGAGCTGATCCAGCGCATCCGGCGCCAGGACCCGGGCGGCGCGGTGGCCGACCTGTTCGCCGCGGACTACGTCGGAGCGCTCGTCGGCGGCCTGGCCTTCCCGTTCCTTCTCCTGCCCCTGCTGGGCCAGTTGACCTCGGCCCTGATCACCGGCGCCGTCAACGCCGTCGTGGGCGGCGCGCTCGTCCTCGGCCTGTTCCGGCGGGACCTCACGCGCCGTGCCCGCTGGCTGCTGGTGATCGCCAACGTCACCGTGCTCGGCGTCCTCGCCTCGGCCGCCGTACTCGTCGACGACTTCGAACGGGCGGCACGGCACGCGGTGTACGGGCGGGAGGTGCGCGTGGCGGTCCAGACCGACGTCCAGGAGGTCGTCATCACCGGCGGCACCCACGGCCGTCCGCTCGACCTGTTCCTCGACGGCCGCCTGCGGGTCAGCGGCCGCGACGAACGCCGCTACCACGAGGCGCTGGTCCACCCCGCGATGAGCGGCGAGCACACGCGCGTGCTGATTCTGGGCGGCGGCGACGGGCTGGCGGCGCGGGAGGTGCTGCGTCATCCGGGGGTGCACCGGGTCGATGTCGTCGAGGTCGACCCCGGGGTGGTGCGGCTGGCGCGCCGGGACGCTCCGCTGTCCCGGCTCAACGGGCATGTGTACGACGACGACCGCGTCCACGTCATGACCGACGACGCCTTCCACTGGCTGCGGGTGGCGCCCCCGGAGACGTACGACGTCGTCATCTCGGACCTGCCCGACCCTGGCATCACGGCCAGTACGAAGCTGTACTCGCAGGAGTTCTACGGCCTGGCCCGCCGCGTCCTGACCCCGGCCGGCCGCCTGGCCGTCCACGCCGGGCCGGTCTCCTCCCGCCCTCGTGTCTTCTGGACGGTCGACACGACCCTGCGCGCCGCGGGGCTGCGCACCGCCGTGTACCGCGTCAGAGGCTCCAGCACCGGAGGCCGTGACTCCGGCTTCACGGCGGGGCCCGACCGCTCGGCGGGCCCGACGCGAGCGCCGTACGACTGGGGGTTCCTCCTGGCGGGCCGGGGGGAGCGTCCGGCGCTACGGCTCGGGGCGGGGGAGGGTTCGCCGCGGGTCGGGACGCTTTCGCGGGCCGGGCTGGCGGCGGGTGCACGGGCGGCGGAGGAGACGCGGGTCCGGGGGGTGCCTGCGTCGACGCTGGTGCATCCGCGGTATTCGCGGCACTGAGGTGCCGCGGGCGGGGCGGGGAGCATACGCCCGACGGGAGGGCGGCCGGGGAGATTCCCCTGATGTGTGGGTGCGCTTCGCGCCATGCTGGGTAGGCTCGGGCCTCATGGAGCATGAGGTGTTCGTTCCGGTTGCGGCCGAGCGGCTCAGGGAGGTGCTGGCCGATCCCGTGCGGGTGGCCCGGGCGGTCCCCGGGCTCCAGCAGGACGCCGGGGCCGAGCCCGTTGCCGGGCGGTTGAAGGTGCGGGTCGGTGGTCACACCATCACGTATCGGGGTGCCGCGCGGGTGTCCGCGCGGGAGGACGGTTCGTACGCCGTCGAGGGGGACGCCACCGAGGCGCGGGGGACCGGGTCGGTGAAGCTCGCGCTCACGGTGTGGGTTCGGGAGGCCGATGCCGACGAGGGCCCGGGCGCCACGGTGCGGTTCGAGGGGTCGGCTTCCGCGGACGGGCGCGTTGCGGAGTTCTCTGCGGAAGCGGTCGGGTCGGCCGTGGGGCGGCTGCTGAACCGTTTCGGGGAGCAGCTGGGGGTGGTGGCGGGCCAGGAGGGGGACGCTGACGACGCCCAGGAGGGCTTGGCTCCCGGGGAGTTCGAGACTCGGGTCACCAGCGACTTCGAGACGACGCCGGATGCGGATGACGACGCGGTGCCTGGGCCTGCGGCGCCTGGGCCTGCGGCGCCTGAGCCGGAGGCTGAAGTGGGCGCCCCCGCGGATGCCGACGCCGGTGCCGGTGAGCCTCCCGTTGCTGAGGCGGCTCATGCTCGGCGGACGATGATCGGGCGTAGTGCGGAGGAAGTGGATCATGCGCCGCCGCGGGGGCGGTATGCGCCGGTTCCCGCGCCGCAGACGGTGGTGCCGGGGTCAACGTTGCGGTGGGCTGCTCCGGCGGCGGCTGTGGTGTTGGCTTCGGCGATCGTGGTGAGTCGGGTGATCCGGCGGCGGCGCTGAGTTCTTCGCCCCCGCCGCCCCTATCCGTCCCATCCCTTGAAAGGGGCTCCGCCCCCTGGACCCCCATCGGCCTGCGGCCTCGTCCTCAAACACCGGACGGGCTGAAATGGCCGGCCCCTCCCCGTGATCGCCCCAGTAGGGTCGTCCCGTGAGTAGCGAACACATCACGCTGACCGCGGGTGACGCGGAGGTGGACGTGCTGCCGGGGAACGGTGGGCGGGTCGGGGGGCTGCGGGTCGCGGGGACGGAGCTGTTGCGGCAAGGGGAGCGGTTCGGGTGTTTTCCGATGGTCCCCTGGTGCGGCCGGATCCGGGAGGGACGGTTCCTGGACGGTGCCGTCGTGCGGCAGCTGCCGCTCAACGCGCCGCCGCACGCCATCCACGGCACGGCCCGGGACGGTGACTGGAAGGTCGCCCGGGTCGTCGGTGACGAGGCCGTCATCACGTACGACCTGGTCGAGCCGTGGCCCTACGCCGGCCGTGTCACCCAGATCGTGCGGCTGGGAGCGGACAGCCTCACGCTGACCATGTCCGTCGAGACGTACGAGACGTCCTTCCCGGCCCAGATCGGCTGGCATCCCTGGTTCAACCGGAACCTCGGCGGGGAGGGGGCGCAGGATGTCCGTCTCGACTTCAGCCCGGAGTGGCAGGAGGAGCGCGGGGACGATCACCTTCCCACCGGGAACCGGATCGCCCCCCTCCCCGGGCCCTGGGACGACTGCTTCGGGATGCCCGGGGGTGTCGACGTCACGCTCACCTGGCCGGGGCAGCTGGAGCTGAAGGTGACCAGCCGGGACGAGTGGGTCGTCGTGTACGACGAGCAGGAGGCCGCCGTCTGCGTCGAGCCGCAGACCGGGCCGCCCAACGGGCTCAACACCCTGCCTCGCCTGGTCACGCCCCTGGAGCCGCTCGAGGCCACGACCGTCTGGAGCTGGCGGCGGCTGTGAGCGGGGCCCTTAAGCTGGCCGCATGACTGACGTACGTGGCGAGCTGCTGCAGCAGATCAAGGACAAGGCCGTGGTGCACGGCAAGGTGACCCTGTCTTCGGGGCTGGAAGCCGACTACTACGTCGATCTCCGGCGTATCACTCTTGACGGGGAGGCCGCTCCGCTGGTCGGGCAGGTGCTGCTCGACCTGACCGAGGAGCTGGAGTTCGACGCGGTCGGCGGGCTCACCATGGGCGCCGACCCCGTCGCCGCCGCCATGCTGCACGCCGCCGCCGCGCGCGGAAAGCGGCTGGACGCCTTCGTCGTACGGAAGGCCGCCAAGGCGCACGGGCTCCAGCGGCGGGTCGAGGGGCCCGACATCGCGGGGCGGCGCGTGCTCGTCGTCGAGGACACCTCCACCACCGGGGGCTCCCCGCTCACCGCCGTGGAGGCCGTGCGGGAGGCGGGCGCCGAGGTCGTCGGCGTCGCGACGATCGTCGACCGGGCCACCGGCGCCGCGGAGAAGATCCAGGAGGGGGCCCAAGTGCCTTATCTCTTCGCCTACTCCAAGGACGAACTCGGCCTGGACTGACCGAGATCCCGAACCGGCGGCCGTCTCGGCTGGTGACAGGCGCTCGGAGCATCCCGGTTCGTCTGGAAAGATGGGGCCGACGATGACGTCGCACCCCCCAAGGTCTAGGTCAGGGCCGTAAGAAGCAAGCAGTAACGCAGTACGTCAACCCGCACACTCCAAGGAGCGGACAGATGCCCATCGCAACCCCCGAGGTCTACAACGAGATGCTCGACCGGGCGAAGGCAGGCAAGTTCGCCTACCCGGCCATCAACGTGACCTCCTCCCAGACCCTGCACGCGGCCCTGCGCGGCTTCGCGGAGGCGGAGAGCGACGGCATCATCCAGATTTCCACGGGTGGTGCGGAGTTCCTCGGCGGCCAGCACAGCAAGGACATGGTCACCGGCGCGGTCGCCCTGGCCGAGTTCGCGCACATCGTCGCCAAGAAGTACGACATCACCGTCGCCCTGCACACGGACCACTGCCCGAAGGACAAGCTCGACGGGTACGTACGGCCGCTGCTCGCCGTGTCCGAGGAGCGCGTCGCGCGCGGCGAGAACCCGCTGTTCCAGTCGCACATGTGGGACGGTTCCGCCGAGACCCTCGCCGACAACCTGTCCATCGCGCAGGAACTGCTGGAGCGCGCCCGCGCCGCGAAGATCATCCTTGAGGTCGAGATCACCCCGACCGGTGGCGAGGAGGACGGCGTCTCGCACGAGATCAACGACTCGCTGTACACGACCGTCGACGACGCGATCCGGACCGTCGAGGCCCTCGGCCTCGGTGAGAAGGGGCGCTACCTGCTCGCCGCCTCCTTCGGCAACGTCCACGGTGTGTACAAGCCGGGCAACGTCGTGCTCCGCCCCGAGCTGCTGAAGGAGCTGAACGACGGCGTCGCCGCCAAGTACGGCAAGGCGTCCCCGTTCGACTTCGTCTTCCACGGCGGCTCCGGCTCCTCCGCCGAGGAGATCGCGACCGCGCTGGAGAACGGCGTCGTCAAGATGAACATCGACACCGACACGCAGTACGCCTTCACGCGTCCGGTGGCGGCCCACATGTTCCAGAACTACGACGGTGTCCTGAAGGTCGACGGCGAGGTCGGCAACAAGAAGACCTACGACCCGCGGACCTGGGGCAAGCTCGCCGAGGCGAGCATGGCCGCCCGCGTGACGGAGGCCTGCTCGAACCTGCGCTCGACGGGCACGAAGATCAAGTAGTGGATCAGTAGTAGATCGAGTAGTTCTCCGGGTCTCTCTCGGGACCTCTCGGGAACTTCCGAGCCCGGCGCCTGTCTGCGGCGCCGGGCTCGCTGTATACCTGGGGGCATGCCCGACGTCCGGCTGGCCTCACCGCGGGGCAGGTGGATCCTGCTCACCACCGTTCTCGGCTCCAGCATGGCGATGCTGGACTCGACCGTCGTCAACGTCGCCCTTCCGCGCATCGGCCGTGACCTCGACGCCGACCTCGCGGCGCTCCAGTGGACGGTCAACGCGTACATGCTCACGCTGGCCGGGCTGATCCTGCTGGGCGGCTCGCTGGGGGACCGGTACGGGCGCCGCAAGATCTTCGTCGTGGGTGTCGTGTGGTTCGCGGCGGCCTCGCTGCTGTGCGGGATCGCCCCGAACGCCGGGACGCTCGTCGCCGCCAGGGCGTTGCAGGGGATCGGCGGGGCGCTCCTCACGCCGGGTTCGCTCGCGCTCATCCAGGCGTCCTTCCATCCCGACGACCGGGGGCGGGCCGTGGGCCTGTGGTCCGGTTTCGGGGGCATCGGCGCCGCGGTGGGCCCGTTCCTGGGCGGCTGGCTGGTGGACGGGCCCGGCTGGCGCTGGGTGTTCCTGCTCAATGTGCCGGTGGCGCTGTTGTGCGTGCCGATCGCCGTACGACATGTCCCCGAGTCCGGGGACGGCCGCGCGCACGGCGCCCGCTTCGACGTACTGGGCGCGGTGCTGGGCGCACTGTCCCTCGCCCTGGTGACCTACGCGCTGATCGAGGCCCAGGAGGGCTCGCTGGTCGTGACCCTCACGGCGGTCGCGGGCGTGGCGGCCGGGGTCGCCTTCGTGTCCGTCGAGCGGCGTCGCCCCGACCCGATGATGCCGCTCGACATCTTCAGATCCCGCCAGTTCACGGCGGTCAACCTCGTCACCCTGTGCGTCTACGCGGCTTTCGGCGGCTTCTTCTTCCTCGGCGCCCTCCAGCTCCAGGTCGTCGTCGGCTACTCGGCTCTCGGCGCCGGTACGGCCCTGCTGCCGACGACCGCCCTGATGCTGCTGTTCTCGGCCCGCTCGGGCGCCCTCGCCGACCGGATCGGTCCGCGCATCCCGCTGACGGTGGGGCCGCTGTTGTGCGCGGCCGGGATGCTGCTGATGCTGCGGGTGGGCCCGGACGCCTCGTACCTCCTCGACGTGCTGCCAGCCCTGCTGGTCCTCGGCCTCGGCATGGTCACCCTGGTGGCGCCCTTGACCGCCACGGTCCTGGCCTCCGTCGGCACCGCCCGTGCGGGCCTGGCCAGCGGCGTCAACAACGCGGCGGCCCGAGCGGCGGGGCTGGTCGCGGTCGCGGCGCTGCCGTTGCTCGCCGGGATGGGGGAGGAGGCGTACCGTTCGCCGGCCGCCTTCGACGACTCGTTCGAGCTGGCGATGGTGTGGTGTGCGGGCGCGCTGGTCGTCGGGGCCGCGGTGGCCTTCGCGACGGTGCGGCCGCTGCCGCCGGACTGCCGCAAGCCGGAGTGCCTCCACCACGGGTCGATCACGGCGCCGCCGCTGGAGGGGGTGCGGAGTAAGGGACGGCTGGGCGGATAGGCGGTTCTTCGCCCCCGCCGCCCCTACCCGTCCCGTCCCTGAGGGCTGCGCCCCCAGACCCCCGCTGTCGGCCCTGCGGGCCTCGTCCTCAAACGCCGGACGGGCTGAAGATGCCTGGACCGGCGCCGAGAAGTGACCCCTGGCGCCCGTGAGGGCGAAGCTCCCTGCGAATCCAGCCCCTCCGGCGTTTGAGGAGCGGGGTCTGGGGCGGAGCCGGAGCCCCAGAAGGGGCGCGGGACTGTATCGATGTGCGGCTCCGCCGCGTGGGCGCGACCGGCCCCCTGCCGCCCGCACCCGAAAGACAACCGGGGTCGAAGGGGCGGAGCCCCTGGGATGGGACGGGTAGGGGCAGCGGGGGCGTGGACACGGCGCACGGGGGCCCCGGTGATGGCTCACACTTGAACCCATGGCCATTCACGAAAACCTCCTCGGGGGCCCGCCCCCGACCCACCTCCCCGACGACCCCGAGCCGCGCGAGCTCCTCGCCGGCGGCACCGCCCCCGCGGACGTCGCCGCGAAGTACCCGACCTCCTCGCTGGCCTGGGCCCAGCTGGCCGACGAGGCGTTCGAGCGGGGCAGCGTCGTGGAGTCGTACGCCTACGCCCGTACGGGCTACCACCGCGGTCTGGACTCCCTGCGCCGCAGCGGCTGGAAGGGCCACGGCCCGGTCCCCTGGGAGCACGAGCCGAACCGCGGCTTCCTGCGCGCCCTGCACGCCCTCGCCCGCGCCGCCGGATCGATCGGTGAGCAGGAGGAGTACGAGCGCTGCACGCAGTTCCTGAAGGACTCCTCGCCGACGGCGGCCCAGACCCTGGGCTAGCCGGTCCGGTCCAAGGCCCGCCGGTGTGACACAGGCGGGCCTTGCGCCGTCCCAGGGGATACCTGAGGATTGCCGGGTGGGGACCGGGGCCCCTTTGCCGATAACGGCAGGGCGGACCGCTACCCGGAGTTACACAGGAGACAGCAATGTCCCAGCAGGCTCACAAGCCCGTGGAGACGTCCGTGGAGACGTCGACGGAGACTCAGGAGCCCGAGACCCCGAATCTCGACTTCGCGGGTACGACGCCGTACGAGGACTACGTCAAGGCGGACGTGCTCACCCACCTCCAGCACACCCTCTCCGACGACCCCGGAGAGATGGTCTTCCTGGTGACGACCCAGGTCATGGAGCTGTGGTTCACGGTCATCGTCCATGAGTGGGAGACCGCGGCACGCGCCCTGCGCGAGGACCGGCCGGGCGTGGCGATCGACGCCCTGAAGCGTTCCGTACGGGAACTGGACGCCCTGAACGCCTCCTGGAAGCCGCTCGGCCAGCTCACGCCGGCCCAGTTCAACGCGTACCGCAGCGCCCTTGGTGAGGGCTCCGGCTTCCAGTCGGCGATGTACCGCCGCATGGAGTTCCTGCTCGCCGAGAAGTCCGCGTCCATGCTGGTCCCGCACCGCGGCGCCCCGCGCGTCCACGCGGAACTGGAGAAGGCCCTGCACGAGCCGAGCCTCTACGACGAGGTGCTGCGCTTCCTCGCCCGGCGCGGCCACGCGATCCCGGAGAGCGTGCTGAAGCGCGACGTGTCGCAGCGGTACGAGCCGTCGGAGGCGGTGGAAGCCGTCTGGACCGACATCTACGCCGGTGACCAGAACGCCGAACTCGCCCGCCTCGGCGAGGCGTTGACAGACGTTGCCGAGCTGGTGTGGCGCTGGCGCAACGACCACCTCGTCGCCACCCGGCGCGCGATGGGCGCCAAGTCCGGCACGGGCGGCTCGGCCGGGGTGGCCTGGCTGGAGAAGCGCGCGCGGAAGAACGTCTTCCCGGAGCTGTGGACGGCGAGGTCCCATGTCTGAGCTCGTGTCCAAGGCGGACGCGCTGGACGCGGCCGACGAACTGGCCGCGGCCCGCAAGCAGTTCGTGCTCGACGACGAGGTGGTCTACCTCGACGGGAACTCCCTGGGCGCCCTCCCCGTGAACGTCCCCGGCCGTGTCGAGGACGTCGTCCGCAGGCAGTGGGGCGAGCTGCGCATCCGCTCCTGGGACGAGAGCGGCTGGTGGACCGCGCCCGAGCGGATCGGCGACCGGATCGCCCCGCTGGTCGGGGCGGCGCCGGGCCGGATCGTGGTGGGCGACTCGACAAGTGTCAATGTTTTCAAGGCACTTGTGGCGGCCGTGCGCCTCGCCGGAGACGACCGCGACGAGATCCTCGTCGACGCGACCACCTTCCCCACCGACGGGTACATCGCCGAGTCGGCGGCCCGGATGACCGGCCGGACGCTGCGGCCGGTGACGCCGGCCGAGGTGCCGGGGGCGCTGGGTGACCGTACGGCGGCCGTCCTGCTGAACCACGTCGACTACCGCACCGGCCGGCTGCACGACCTGCCGTCCCTCACCGCCGCCGTGCACGCGGCGGGGGCGTACGTCGTCTGGGACCTCTGCCACAGCGCGGGCGCGCTGCCGGTGGGGCTGGACGAGCACGGGGTCGACCTGGCGGTCGGCTGCACGTACAAGTACCTCAACGGCGGCCCCGGTTCACCGGCGTACCTGTACGTACGCCAGGGCCTTCAGGACCGCTTCGACTCCCCGCTCCCCGGCTGGAACTCCCACGCCGACCCCTTCGGCATGCGCGGCGACTTCGCACCGGCACAGGGCGCGCTGCGCGGCCGCGTCGGCACGCCGGACATCCTCTCCATGCTCGCCCTGGAGGCGGCGCTGGAGGTCTGGGACGGTGTGTCGATCAAGGCAGTGCGCGCCAAGTCGCTCGCGCTGACGGACTTCTTCCTGGAGTGCGTCGCGGCCTATGTGCCCGAAGGGCGCGTGGAGTCGGTGACTCCGGTGGCCCACGCGGAGCGCGGCAGCCAGGTGGCGCTTCGGTGCGAGGGCGCCGGGGATGTGATGAAGGCGCTCATCGAGCGGGGCGTGGTCGGCGACTTCCGCCGCCCTGACGTGCTGCGCTTCGGGTTCACGCCGTTGTACGTCGGGTTCGCGGACGTGGAGCGGGCGGCGCGGGTGTTGGCGCAGGTGCTGTAGCCCGGGGGCCCAGGGGGCCCGGGGGCGCACCCGGTGGGCCCATCCGAGGCGGGGGCATCCGGTGGGCGCCCGCTAACCGACGTACACCCCCGCCACGGCAGCCGCATGTGCCGCCCGCGCGGCGCGTTCCGCGGCGGGGGCGTCGGGGATCACCCCGGTCGTCAGCAACTGGTAGTAGAGGGGCGCCGACACCGCTCGTACGACGGCGTCGGCGTCCGTCCCGACGGGCAGCTCCCCTCGCGCCACGCCCTGTTCCACGCAGGGCGCCCACTCCGCCACCCGTACCTCATAGAACCGGCGGAGCGCCTGCGCCGTACGTTCGTCGCAGGTCGCCGCGGCGATGACGGCTCGGAACAGCGCGCCCTGCCGGGGGTCCGCCAACGTCCGTCGCACCAGTGCGGCGTTGGCCCGGAGGTCCCCCAGCGCGGACCCGGTCTCCTCGCGCGGCAGGGACTGCTCGGCCATGTCGGCGAGCAGGTCGGCCACCAGTCCGGTCACCGAGCCCCAGCGCCGGTACACGGTCGTCTTGCCGACCTCGGCACGGCGGGCGACGTCCGCGAGGTCGAGACCGTCGAAACCCTGCTCCACCAGGACGTCCCCGGCCGCTCGCAGCACGGCCGCACGGACACGCGCGGTGCGCCCTCCGGGACGTACGGTGCCGGGTTCGGCGGACATATCGGCCTCCTTGGTGCATGTGGGGGTGGGGTGGGGTGCGCACCTGAAGTGCGGCTTCCAGCGTAACGAAACAGTAGAACCGTTTACCCCTCACCCAGCGTGACATCCGCGTGTCCACGCACGTCACCCGCCTGGTACCGTCCCCGCCAACGGCCGAATCCCCACCTGGTCCGCCACCCCCGCTTTCCTCCAAAACCGTTTCGCCGCTGAGAGGTTGGAGCATGCCCGACGACGTCGCAGCAGCCCGGGCCGCCGCCGAGGAGGAGTCCGCCTTCTCGCACCCGCCCGTCGATCCCGACGCCATCGCCTCCTACGGCGACCATCCCGACCAGGTGATCGACTTCTACGCACCGCGCGGCGAGGTCGCTCCGGGCGAGCAGGTCCCGCTGGTCGTCGTCCTGCACGGCGGGGCGTGGCGGGCGCCGTACGACCGGCGGCATGTCACGCCGTTCGCGGACTTCCTCGCGCGGCGGGGGTTCGCCGTGGCGAATGTGGAGTACCGGCGGGGCGCCGCGGAAGGCGTGGGAGGCGTGGGGGCTTCCCGTACGAGCGCGGGTGACGCAGGCAGTGTGGAGGGTGGGGCGGATTCGAGTGCGGGCGGCGGTCCGGTCGCCGGACGCTGGCCGGACACCTTCGACGACATCGCCGCCGCGCTGGACGCGCTGCCCGCACTCGTACGGGAAGCCCTTCCACAGGCCGATCCGCGCCGGACCGTGCTCACCGGCCACTCGGCCGGCGGCCACCTGGCCCTCTGGGCGGCGGCCCGCCATGTCCTCCCCGTCGGCGCCGCCTGGCGCACCGACCGCCCCGCGCCGCTACGCGGTGTGGTCGCCCTGGCCCCGATCGCCGACTTCACGGTCGCCGACAAGCTGGACGTCTGCGGGGGCGCCGTGCGCCAACTCCTGGGCGGGGAAGTGGAGCTCGCCGAACGTCAGCCGTACGCCGACCCGGCGCTCCTGCTCCCGACCGGCATCGCGACGACCCTCGTCCAGGGCCGCACGGACACCGTCGTCCCGCAGGCCGTCGCCGAGTCGTACGCGGACGAGGCGGCGAAGGCGGGGGAGGTGGTCGGTCTGACATTGCTGGAGGACGTCGGTCACTTTCCGCTGATCGATCCGGCGGCGGACGCGTGCGCGGTGGTGGTGGAGGAGATCGCCCAGTTGGCGTGGTGAGGTGGGGCGGTAGGCGCGGGGGTGGCCCCCTGCATACCCGTAATACCTGAGAGCTACGTCGCAGGTGAGCTCCCTGGCGTGACGCGGACGACGACGCCGGATCCGTAATTTCCCATCCAGACAAGCCCGATGGCCGGGCGGACTGGGAGGGAAGACGACCATGGGGCGTAACACGGGGGCAGCCGAGGCTGAGGTGCCGGGCAGGGCGAATGCGCCGCGTAGCGCGAATGCTCTGGGCAAGGCGCACGAGCCGGGCGGGCCGAGCCGGTCGAGGAAGGCCCGCCGCGGTCACAGACTGCGCCGAGCCCTCCTCGCCACCCTGATCACCGGCGCCGTGGTCGTCCCGCTGTCCGGTGCGGTCCGCCCCGAGATACCCGCCCCGGCCCCGGCCGCCTTCGCCACGCCGGTGACGGCGGCGACGCTGGACTACACGTACGCGGCCAACCGCGCCAACGCCGCCGAGGCGTCCCGCATGGCCGCGGCCCACGGCGACCGCGAACGCGCCACCGCGGACCGTGCGATGGCCGACCCGTCCCGCCGATTCCTCTCCTTCGACGGCCGTGGCTCCGGCCTGGCGACGGAGGTCTTCGGCGACTTGGCGCACGCCGACCGCATCGCGGTCCTGGTCCCGGGCTCCGACACCTCCATCGACACGTACGACCGTTTCCGCGACGCCGCCGGTGCCCTGCACGAACGGCTCACCCGGGAGGCACCGCACGGCACTCGCACCGCGGTGGTGGCCTGGCTCGGCTACGAAACACCGGCCACGGTCAGCACCACGGTCACGACGACCGACCGAGCCGACGAGGCGGCCCCGAAGCTGCGGGAGTTCATACGGCAGCTGCGCGCCCTCACGGCCGCCGACCCGGCCGACGAGCACACCGGGTCGGCCGGGCAGCGCGCCGGGACGGCCGGCAAACGGCCGGACATCTCCCTCCTCTGCCACTCCTACGGCTCGGTGGTCTGCGGGCGTGCGGCCTCCCACCTGGACGTCGACGACATCGCCCTGGTCGGCAGCCCCGGCACCGGTGCGGACACCGCCGCGGCCCTGCACACCCCGGCACGCGTCTGGGCGGCCCGCGTCTTCGCCGCGGGCGACGGCGGCCACAGCGACTACTTCAGGCCGGGCTCGACATCCCTGGCCAACCTGACCCGCATCGTGCTGGGCGAGACTCCGGAGGCGACCCATGGCTGAGCCGACGGCGGTAGCGCGCCTCCGAGGCACATGGCAGGGCGTGCGCCAGGGCGCCGAGCAGGTCGATGCCGCCACCCCCGCCGACCGGGACCGGGCCGTCGACGCCCTGCGCGCCTTCGCCGTCCTCGGCGTCCTGCTCGGCCACTGGCTGGTCACGGCCTTGGTGGCGGAAGGCGGCGGAGCGGCACTGCACACCGCGAGCCCGCTCCAGCACATGCCCTGGCTGGCCCCGATCTCCTGGGTCTTACAGACCCTCGCTGTGTTCTTCCTGGTCGGCGGTCATGTGGCGACCCGTGGCTACACCTCGGCGCGGGCACGCGGCACGACGTACGGGCAGTGGCTGAGGTCCCGAATGTCCCGCCTGTTCAAGCCGGTGGCGGCCTTCCTCACCCTGTGGACAGTGGTGTCGGCCCTGCTGCTCCTCTCGGGCACGGACATCGACACGGTCCGCACCCTGGTCAAACTGGCCCTGTCCCCGCTGTGGTTCCTCCTGGCCTTCGCGGCGCTGACAGCGGCCACGCCCCTTCTCCTCCGCCTCAACCCCCTGTGGCCCCTGGCCGTCGTCCTCCATGTGGACCTCCTCCGCTTCGGCCTGGGCGCCCCCGCCTGGCTCGGCTGGGTGAACGTGGCGGCCGGCTGGCTGGTGCCGTACACCCTGGGCGCGGCCTGGACCCGGGGGGAGTTGGAGCGCCGCCGCGCGGGCTGGGTCCTGCTGACGGGCGGCGCCGTGGCGACGGCCGGGCTGGTCGCCTTGGCGGGCTACCCGGCGTCGATGGTCGGCGTCTCCGGCGCCGACGTCTCCAACCTCAACCCACCGACCCTGGCCGCCGTCTCCTTCGGCCTGGCCCAGTGCGGCCTGGCGCTGCTCCTGCGCGAGCCCCTGCGCCGCGCGATGCGCCGCCCCCTGGCCTGGGCGGTGGTGGCGCTGCTCAACCTCTCCGCGATGACGATCTTCCTCTGGCACCAGACGGCCCTGATGGCGGCCACGGCCACGCTCCTGCCGGCGGGCCACCTCCCCGGCCTGCACACCGTTCCCGACAACCTGGGCTGGGTGGCGGCCCGTTTGGCTTGGCTCCCCCTGTTCACCCTGGCGCTGGCCCTTTGCTGGACGGCATTCCGCCCGTACGAACAGGGCCCTCGCCGCCCGACCGGCCGTCCGTCCAAGGTCGTCCGATCCCACCCGGCTGCTCAAGGAAGTGGAACGGAGGCACGACACCATGCCTAGGGTTGGTCATGTGACGGAGACGGGGACCCAGCACGCGTTCGCGAGCCGAGTACGGCGCTGGCTGCGGGTGCTGCGCGACGACCTGTGGACCCTCAGGGCGGACCCGCTGCCCCCCTCCGTGTGGTTGCGCTGGCTGCCGCACGGCGTGCTGTGCCTGGCCGCGCTCGGCATCACGCTCGGCGAGACCGCACAACTCCAGGACAACGGAGGGCTGGTCCTCGGGCTCGCCTTCCCGGTCGCCATCGCGCAGGGAGGCGCGGTGGTACTCGCCATGTGGCGGCCGGTCCCGGCGTGGTGGCTGTCGATGGCGGCCACCGTGGTCGGGGCCCTCGCTGTGCGTCAACGGCTGCTGTCCGGTGACGCGCAGGACTTCACCTGGCCGTGGACGTCGGCGGGGCTCATCGCGCACCTGCTCGTGCTGCTGCTGCTCGCCCTTCGGGTGCCCACCCGGGTGTCCGCGGAGGCGCTCGCCCTGTCCGTGCTGGTCACCTACGTCCTTCAGGGCCTGCTGGGCGCGCCGGGGAGTGTGCGTACGGGGGTGCTCGCGGTCTCGCTGTTCGCGATCGCCGTGGTGCTCGGCATGGCGCTGCGCGGACGCCGGGAAGCCCGTGCCGAACTCGGCAGACAGTCCACCATCACCGCCGAGGAGCGGGCCCGGCGCACCGTACTGGAGGAGCGCAGCCGTATCGCTCGCGAGCTGCACGACGTGGTCGCCCACCACATGTCCGTCATCTCCATCCAGGCGCAGGTCGCCCCTCATCTGGTCGAGAATCCGCCCCAGGAGCTCAAGGAGAACCTTGAGGGCATCCGGCAGAACGCGCTGGAGGCGCTGACCGAGCTGCGCCGGGTGCTCGGCGTCCTGCGCTCCGAGCACCCCGACGGGCCCGGCTCGCTCGACGAGGCCGGCACGGGCGCCGCCCCGCACACTCCGCAGCCCACCCTCGACCGGCTCGACGTCCTCATCGAGAACACCCGTGCCGCCGGACTGGACGTGGTCACCGACATCAGGGGTGAGGTTCACCAGTACCCCACGGGAGTGGAGTTGTCCGCGTACCGGATCATCCAGGAGGCGCTCAGCAACGCCCTGCGGCACGCACCGGGCTCGGAGGTGCGCGTCGAGATATCCCATGACTTCCACGGACTGCACCTGGGTGTCGTCAACTCCCGTCCACAGCAGACCGTTCCGCCCTCCCCCGGCGCGGGACACGGCCTGCTAGGCATGCGCGAGCGAGCGATGATGCTCGGTGGCCACCTCACCGCGGCCCCCACCCAGCAGGGCGGTTTCGCGGTCTCGGCCTTCCTCCCGCGCGGCGAGACCCCGCCGACTGTCCCATCCATGACAGGAGAACCGACCGCATGACGAGCAGCCCCATCCGCGTACTCATCGCCGACGACCAGCAGATGGTCCGGCAGGGATTCTCCGTGCTGCTCAACACCAAGCCCGACATCGACGTGATCGGCCAGGCGGTCGACGGCCTGGACGCGATCGCGAAGGTCGCCGAGCTCTCCCCCGACGTCGTCCTGATGGACATCCGCATGCCCGAGCTCGGCGGCATCGAGGCCACCCGCCGCATCACCACGGCCACACCGGAGATCAAGGTGCTGGTGCTGACCACCTTCGACCTCGACGAGTACGTGTACGAGGCGCTGCACGCGGGCGCCTCGGGCTTCCTGCTGAAGGACGCCTCCGCCGACCAGCTGGCCGAGGCGGTACGGGTCGTGGCGGCCGGCGACGCGCTGCTCGCGCCGGGCATCACCCGGCGGCTGATCGCCGAGTTCTCCCGTCTGGTCAAGCGGCCCCGTGCTCCGCTCAAGCAACGCGTCGGCGACCTGACCGAGCGCGAGACGGAGGTCCTCGCCCTGATCGCGCAGGGGCTGTCGAACGCGGAGATCGCCGAGCGGCTCGTCGTGGCCGAGCAGACCGTGAAGACCCATGTGGGCCGCATCCTGGTGAAGCTGGGGCTGCGGGACCGGACGCAGGCGGCGGTGTTCGCGTACGAGTCGGGTCTGGTGCGGCCGTCGGGACGCTGAACGCGGGCAGGGCCGCCAGGCCCGGCGCCACCAGCGTCGATACCCGTAGTACCTGAGACGGACCTGCCGGAACCCCTCTCACTGGGGACGACCTCGACAGCGCCTTGCGCCTACCGTTCTGTACGTGACCGAGACGACTCACACGCAGAAGCCGCCACCGGGCGACGGTGCCAAGCCGCGCAGCCCGGAGTTCCGGCTCGCCGCGGACGCCCTGCAAGGGCTGCGGCAGGACCTGCTCCACGACGCCTTCGCCTACCGTCCGATGCCCCGCATGCGGGTCGACGGCCCGCTGACTCGCCGGCTGCCCGGCCGTCTGCGGGAGCACGCGGCCTGGACACCGCACGCCGTGATCGCCACGGCGGCACTGTTCGCCCTGTTCATAGGCAGTGTCGACACCACTGGGCCGGCCCTGCTGGTAGGTCCGCTCTGTGCGATCCCGATTCTGCTGACCATGGCGCGGCCCGTCGGAGCGTTCTGGCTGTCCATGGCCGCCACCCCGGTCGTCGCGGTGATCGGCGGCGCGGGCGAGTGGCCGTGGATGCCGGGCAGCCTCGTCTGCCATCTGACCGTGCTGACAGTCGTGGCCGTTCGCACCAGGCCCCGCACAGCGGCATGGATGTGGGGGGTGACGGGGGCGTACGGCCTCCTGGCGGACGCCGGTGTCGGCGGTGGCTACTACGGCACGAACACCGGCCCCATGATGGTCGTCTCCGCGATGGCCCTGCTCTGCGTCGCCCTGTGGCACATACGCAGGGAAGCGAGGCAGGAGGTCACCGCCCAGCAGACCGTGACCGCGCAGGAGCGCTCCAGGCGCACCTTGCTGGAGGAGCGCACCACCATCGCGCGTGAGCTGCACGACGTGGTCGCCCACCACATGTCGGTGGTCGCCATCCAGGCGGAGGCCGCCCCCTACCGGGTGGAGAACCCGCCGCCGGAGCTGGAGCGGGCCTTCGCCACCATCCGGGAGAACGCGGTGGCGGCGCTCACCGAACTGCGCCGCATCCTGGGCGTCGTCCGCGCCGAGGACTACGAGGCCCCGGACGCCCCGCAGCCCACCCTCGCCGACCTGGAAGGGCTGCTGGCGAACGTGCGGGACGCGGGACTGAGCGTCGAGAAGGCGACGATCGGCGCGGTGCGCGAACTGCCGCCCGGCGTGGAGCTGTCGGCGTACCGGATCGTGCAGGAGGCACTCAGCAACAGCCTGCGGCACGCGCCCGGCGCGAGCGCCCGGGTGGAGATCGGGTACGTCCTCGGCGGCCTCGGCCTGCGCATAGTCAACGGCCCGCCGCCCGCGTCGGCCCTGCTGAAGCCCTCACCGGGCGCCGGACACGGCATCACCGGGATGCGGGAGCGCGTCAGCATGCTGGGCGGCGAGATGACGGCGGGCCGGACGGAGGACGGCGGCTACGAGGTGGCCGTGTTCCTGCCGGTCGCCACGACGGCAGAGGACGGCTCATGACCATCCGCGTACTGATCGCGGACGACCAGATGATGGTGCGCGAGGGCTTCTCGGTCCTGCTGAACGCGATGCCGGACATCGAGGTCGTCGGCGAGGCGGTCAACGGACGCGAAGCGGTGGACCGGGTCCGTGAGCTCGCCCCCGACGTCGTGCTGATGGACATCCGCATGCCGGAGCTGAACGGCATCGAGGCGACCCGGGAGATCGTCGCGGCCGACACCACGTCCAAGGTGCTGGTGCTGACCACCTTCGACCTCGACGAGTACGTGTACCAGGCGCTGCGCGCGGGAGCCTCGGGCTTCCTGCTGAAGGACGCCTCGGCCCGCCAGCTCGCCGACGGGGTCAGGGTGGTGGCGGCCGGTGAGGCCCTCCTCGCGCCCTCCGTCACCCGGCGGCTGATCACGGAGTTCTCGAAGCTGTCCGACTCCCCGCGTCTGATGTCCTCCGCGCACGCCGCGTACGGGGAACTGACGGAGCGGGAGACGGAGGTGCTGGTGCTGATCGCGCAGGGCCTGTCGAACGCGGAGATAGCCGAGCGGCTGGTGGTCGCCGAGTCGACGATCAAGACCCACGTCAGCCGGATCCTGGTGAAGCTGGGGCTGCGGGACCGTACGCAGGCGGCGGTGTTCGCGTACGAGGCGCGGCTTGTGACGCCGGGGTAGGGGGTGCTCCGGGCGCGGTGTGCTCGGCGGTGTGCTCTGCGGTGTGATCTGTTGGCGGTTTGTTGGTGGGACCCAGTTAGATCATGAGTGCTGCACGGGACGCGAACCATTGTTCGTCAGTGGTCGTCCCTGACCCGTCGGGTCCCCCACCACAGCCATCTGCAGCCCGGAACCCCACTTCTCAGCGAAGGGCACAGCATGCGCATGAAGCGCTCCGCTTCCGCCGCGGTCATCGTCGCCGCCCTGGCCGGCACCGCGGCCGTCGCGACCGCCACCCCGGCGGCCGCCGCCTCCTACAAGTGCACCAGCAGCGACCAGTCGATCGACGACCCGTCGTACTCGGGTCCCTGGCCCGACAACTGGAACGTCACCGTGTCCGTGTGCGCGAAGCGCTCCGGCTCCACTGTCTACAGCTACGCCAAGATCACCTGGTCCGGGGCGGAGCGTGCCACGGTCGACGACACCTCGATCTTCGACGACGCCTACTTCAAGGTCCAGATCAAGAAGTCGCAGTCCGGCACCGACCCGGTGAAGAAGTCGGGGAACTACGGGGCCATCGAGGCCAAGATGGAGAACAGCAACTCCAGCGGCGACTACAAGGGCTCGTACACCACGGGCACCATCAGCTACCGGATCGGTTCCAGCAAGGGACTGGGCGACGGTGAGTTGCACCTCAACTGGAACAACGACGGCGCAGGCGACAAGACCTACCCGTTCAAGGCATCGCCGGTCGTCTGAGCGGGTGCATTTCCAAGGGCGCGGTCGGTGTCGCCGGGGGAGGGTAGTGCCGGCCGCGTTGCCCTTGCCGGGCCTCAGCGCCTCATGCGGCGTCGAGACACCCCTGGTCAGACCCCCCACCCCCGGGCTAGCGTCCGTTCATGGCAGCCTTCGACCCCTGGGACCCGGCGTTCCTCGCCGACCCCTACCCCGCCTATGCCGAGCTGCGTGCCAAGGGCCGCGTGCACCACTTCGAGCCCACCGGTCAGTGGCTCATCCCGCACCACGCCGACGTCTCGGCGCTGCTGCGTGACCGCCGGCTGGGGCGGACGTACCAGCACCGGTTCACGCACGAGGACTTCGGGCGGACGGCGCCGCCGGCGGAGCACGAGCCGTTCCACGTCCTCAACGACCACGGGATGCTCGACCTGGAGCCGCCGGACCACACCCGGATCCGCCGGCTGGTGTCGAAGGCGTTCACCCCGCGCACGGTGGAGCAGCTGAAGCCGTATGTGCGGCAACTGGCGGGCGATCTGGTGTCCGGCCTGGTGGAGGCGGGCGGCGGCGACCTGCTGACGGACGTGGCCGAGCCGCTGCCGGTCGCGGTGATCGCCGAGATGCTGGGCATCCCGGAGTCGGACCGGGCGCAGCTGCGGCCCTGGTCGGCGGACATCTGCGGGATGTACGAGCTGAACCCGTCGGAGGACACGGCGACGAAGGCGGTCCGCGCGTCGGTGGAGTTCTCGGAGTACCTCCTGGAGCTGATCGCCGCCCGCCGCGAGGAACCCGGCGACGACCTGATCTCCGGCCTGATCGCCGCGTACGACGAGGGCGACCGTCTGACCGAGCAGGAGATGATCTCGACGGCCGTCCTCCTCCTGAACGCCGGCCACGAGGCCACGGTGAACGCCACGGTCAACGGCTGGTGGGCCCTGTTCCGCAACCCCGACCAGCTGGCGGCCCTGCGCGCCGACCACTCCCTGATCCCCTCCGCGATCGAGGAGCTGATGCGCTACGACACCCCGCTCCAGCTCTTCGAACGCTGGGTCCTGGACGAGATCGAGATCGACGGCACGACGATCCCGCGGGGTGCGGAGATCGCGATGCTCTTCGGCTCCGCGAACCACGACCCCGGGGTGTTCCAGAACCCCGACCGGCTGGACCTCACCCGCAAGGAGAACCCGCACATCTCCTTCAGCGCCGGGATCCATTACTGCATCGGCGCACCGCTGGCCCGCATCGAACTGGCGGCCTCCATGACAGCCCTGCTGGAACAGGCCCCGACCCTACGGTTGACGGCGGAGCCGGAGCGGAAGCCGAACTTTGTGATCCGGGGGCTGGAGGGCCTGAGGGTCGAGCCAGCATAGCCGGCCCAGGCATTTTCAGCCCGTCCGGCGCTTGAGGACGAGGCCCTTCGGGTCGGGCCAGGGGGCGGAGCCCTCTGGCGGGGTCGAAGGGCGGAGCCCCTTCAAGGGATGGGCGGGTAGGGGGGCGGGGGCGAGACACCCCCACGTCACCCCCGCCGACCCGTCACGTCGTCACATCCCGCCGCCGCAACCCCACCAGCCCCCCGGCCACCAGCAGCACCGCGAGCCCGGTGAGCACCACCACCGACCCCCACTCCATCCCCCCACCCGGCAACTTCGGCAGATGCCCGAACGGCGACAGATCCAGCACCACCTGCGGAGCATCCAGCGCGGGCCCGACCCAGCCGATCAGCAGCACCGCCCCGGCGACACCCCACGCCCCCATCGCTGCCCGCGGCAGCACCCCGTACAGCAGGACCGCCAGTCCGCCGACGACCCACACCGCCGGGAGCTGGACCAGGCACGCACCCAGGATCGGTCCGACCTCCTTGCCGTAGCCGACGGCGAAGCCCAGGCCGGCCAGCAGCATGATCAGGGCGGAGCCGGCGAAGGCGATGACCAGGTGGCCCGCGGCCCAGCGCAGGCGGCCCACCGCGTTCGCCAGCACAGGCTCCGCGCGCATCGAGGTCTCCTCGCCGTGCAGCCGCAGCACCGAACCCACGACATACAGCGCGGCGATCAGGCCGAGCATGCCGACCATCGATGCCAGGAAGGCGTCCGTGATCCCGGACCGCCCGCCCATCCGCTCGAAGATCTCCCGCGCGTTCGCGTTGTCCCCGACCAGGTCGGCCACCCCGTCGGTCAGCCCGCCGTAGACGACCCCGGCGAGGAAGAAGCCGATGCTCCAGCCGAGGACGCTGCCGCGCTGCAGCCGCCAGGCCAGCGCGCCCGCCGAGCCGAGGCGGCCGAGAGCGGGCCCGGGCCGGGCGGGCAGGAAGCTCATGCCGACGTCCCGGCGCCCGGCCAGTTCGTATGCCACCACTCCCTGTACCAAAGCGGCCGCCACGAACAGCGACAGCACCCACCACCGTTCGCCCGCGAAGGCCCGCAGGTTCTCCAGCCACCCCAGCGGCGACACCCAGGTCAGCGCCGAGGAACCGTCATCGCTCGCCGAGTCGCCCGCCGCGCGCAGCACGAACGCGGCGCCCACCAGCCCCGCCGTCAGCCCTCGCGCCAACCGTGCACTCTCCGTGAACTGGGCGACGATCGCCGCCAGCGTGGCGAAGACCATGCCGACTCCGGCGAGGCCCAGCCCGAGGGCGAGTGCGCCGGGGGCGCCGTGGGCCGTGAGGCCGGCGGCAACCAGCAGTGCCAGTACGGCATTCGCGACCGCCGCTGTCAGCAGTGCCGCCGTCAGGGAGGCCCTGCGGCCCACCATCCCGGACGCCACCAGCTCCTGGCGCCCGCTCTCCTCCTCGTCCCGGGTGTGCCGTACGACGAGGAGCATGCTCAGCACCGCAGCGACCGCACCCGCGTACACGCCGACCCGCCAGGCCGTCAGGGCGCCGATCGAGTCGTCGAAGACCGGGCCGATCAGGGCGCGGAAGGAGGCGTTCGCCGCGGTGTCCTGGACGAGGTTGGCGCGGTCGGCGGGGGTGTCGTACAGGTTCTCCAGCGTGTTCGGCATGGAGAGGATCATCAGCGCGTTCACCGCCACCCAGACCGGGATCATCACCCGGTCGCGGCGCAGGGCGAAGCGCAACAGGGTTGCGGTGCCGGCCAGTTGGCGGGTGCCTCCCCGGCGTACCGCGAAAGCCGTGGCCGTCACCTGGCCACCTCGCTCATGTCCTCGCTCGCGTCGGCCTGGTAGTGCCGCAGGAACAGCTCCTCCAGCGTCGGCGGCGTCGAGGTCAGCGACCGTACGCCGGACTCGCTGAGCGAGCGGAGCACGGCGTCGAGTTCGTCGGTGTCGACCTGGAGGCGGACGCGGCTGCCCTGACCCCGCTCGACCGACTGAACGGCGAGGTCGTGGACCCCGGGCAGGTGCGACAACCCGTTGGGCGGGCCCGCCAGTTCGGCGGTGACGCTCGTCCGCGTCAGATGGCGCAGGTCGGCGAGCGAACCGCTCTCGACCGTCCGGCCCTTGCGGATGATGCTGACCCGGTCGCAGAGTTCCTCGACCTCGCTGAGGATGTGGGAGGAGAGGAGGATCGTGCGGCCTCGGTCGCGCTCCTCCTCCACGCAGCGCTGGAAGACCTCCTCCATCAGCGGGTCCAGACCGGAGGTCGGTTCGTCGAGGATCAGCAGGTCGACGTCGGAGGCGAACGCGGCGACGAGGGCGACCTTCTGCCGGTTGCCCTTGGAGTAGGTGCGGCCCTTCTTGGTGGGGTCCAGTTCGAAGCGTTCGATCAGCTCCGCCCGCCGCCCCGTGTCGAGGCCGCCGCGCAACCGGCCGTAGAGGTCGATGACCTCGCCGCCGGACAGGTTCCGCCACAGGGTCACGTCGCCCGGCACGTAGGCGATACGCCGGTGCACCTCCACCGCGTCCGTCCAGGGGTCGCGCCCGAGTACCCGCGCGCCGCCCGAGTCGGCGCGCAGCAGGCCGAGCAGGACGCGGATGGTGGTGGACTTGCCGGCGCCGTTGGGGCCGAGGAAACCGTGGACCTCGCCGGTCTCGACGTCCAGGTCGAGGCCGTCGAGCGCATGCGTCCTGCCGAACGACTTGTGCAGTCCGGAGACGGTGATTGCCTTCGTCATTCTTCAGAACGTACGCTTCTTTCAGAAATTTGTGAAGTTAAGGAAGCGTATGAAGCGCGGATAGGATGAGCCCATGACGGAAGCAGCAGGTGGTGGGCGGGACGCCGAGTCCGTGTCGAAGTTCGTCGAGTCCTTCGCGGCGCAGCTCGTCGAGGCCGGGATGCAGCGTATGGCCGCCCGGGTCTTCGCCGCGCTCCTCTCCTCCGACAAGGGCGTGATGACCTCCGCCGAACTGGGCGAACAGCTGCAGATCAGTCCCGCGGCGGTCTCCGGAGCGGTGCGCTACCTGGCCCAGACGCACATGGTGTCCCGGGAACGGGAGCCCGGCTCACGCCGCGAGCGCTACCGGGTGCGCGGCGACCAGTGGTACGAGGCCCTGACCAACCGCGAGGCCGTCCTCAAGCGGTGGGAGGCGGCTCTGCGCGAGGGCGTCAGCAGCCTCGGCGCCGACACCCCGGCGGGTCGGCGCATGGCCGAGACGCTGGCCTTCTTCGAGTTCGTCGAGGGGGAGGTCGCGGCGATGATGGAGCGGTGGCGGGAGCGCCGGGAAAAGATGTTCGGCGCATGACGCCGCTGGGTCTGAAGAGATCGACTACGGCAGCGTGAGCAACCCGCGGATACGAGGAAAGCCTCACCAAGCCGTTCGGCGAGAAGCTCTGCATCCCTGATCCGTTCGGCTTCGCTCTCGTCACCAGCGGCTTCCAGGCCCCCGAGGGCCCCACTACGAAGAACTCGGCACCGTAAGCCCCCAAGCCCCCTCCCGAACCACCCACGTCCGCGTCCGCACCGGCCCCGACACCTCCGTGTCCGCCCGGTACCGGAAATGCGCCCCCGACACGGTCACGGTCCGCCCCGCGGCCAGCAGTGGCGTGGCCTCCGCGCCCACCGAGAGCGGGCGGACCTCCACCTCGGCCACCCCGTCGGCGCCCGGCGCCACCGACACCGCCTCCACCGGCTGGTCCAGGTCCACCAGGGTCGCCCCGTCGACCTCGACACGCAGCCGGGACGGCCCCGATGCGGTCGGGGAGGCCCCCCGGGCCGGCACCAGCGTCCGTACGAGCGACTGGCAGGTCCGCAACCAGGGCCGCCCCGCACCCGCCCCCACCGCGGTGGCCCCGTCCGGCGCGGCGGGGTCCCGTATCGGCGGGATCCGCAGCCCGCCCAGCACCACGCCGTCACTGTCGTCCACGAGGAGATCCAGGCGCCGCTCCACGCCGTCCAGCACCGCCCGGGCCGCCGCCACCGCCCCCGTCGGCACCCCCAGGGATTCGGCCAGCGACAGGGCAGCGCCCACCGGCACCACCGACAGCACGCATTCGGCCAGCTCCCGCTGCCGGTGCAGCAGGGTCACCGCACGGGTCAGCGCCCGGTCGTCGCCGATGACCACGGGCCGCCGCGACCCCCTGCGGGTCAGCGCGCGGGCGAACTCGTCCGGATCGTCCGGCAGGCAGACCTTCGTCGCCGCACCCGCGCTGAGCACGTCTTTCGCGATCCTGACGGACTCCCCGTCCGTCCGCCGGGCAGCCGGATCGATCACCACCAGCAGCTGATCGGACATCGCGAAAGTCGCCACCTCGGCCATGCCTCGCTTCCTCGGGTAGCATCTTTGTGCAAGAGCCCCTTGCGCTATTGCGCCAGGGGCTTCGTCTATTCCGGGGCCATCCGGTCCGACGGTTCACGGCCAACGACGGTCGCGACCTGTCGTGGTGTACATGGTGGAGACCCTCCGTGTACACCCCTGACCTTGGACATGCCCCGCCCGGAAGGGGTGTACGCGCGTGCCCGCACTTGTGCTGCTCGGTGCTCAGTGGGGTGACGAAGGCAAGGGAAAGGCGACGGACCTGCTAGGCGGATCCGTCGACTATGTGGTGCGCTACCAGGGCGGCAACAACGCCGGCCACACGGTAGTCGTGGGTGATCAGAAGTACGCCCTCCACCTGCTCCCTTCCGGAATCCTGTCCCCGGGGTGTACCCCGGTCATCGGCAACGGTGTCGTCGTCGACCCGTCGGTCCTGCTCTCCGAGCTGAGCGGTCTGAACGAGCGCGGCGTCGACACGTCCAAGCTCCTCATCAGCGGAAACGCGCACATCATCACGCCTTACAACGTGACGGTGGACAAGGTGACGGAACGCTTCCTCGGGAAGAGGAAGATCGGGACGACCGGTCGCGGCATCGGCCCGACCTACGCCGACAAGATCAACCGCGTCGGCATCCGAGTCCAGGACCTCTACGACGAGTCGATCCTCACCCAGAAGGTCGAGGCGGCCCTCGACGCCAAGAACCAGATCCTCACCAAGCTCTACAACCGGCGCGCGATCGCCGTCGAGCAGGTCGTCGAGGAGCTGCTGGGCTACGCCGAGAAGATCAAGCCCTACGTCGCCGACACGGTCCTGGTCCTCAACCAGGCGCTGGAGGACGACAAGGTGGTCCTCTTCGAGGGCGGCCAGGGGACTCTGCTCGACATCGACCACGGGACCTATCCCTTCGTCACGTCCTCCAACCCCACCGCGGGCGGTGCGTGCACGGGTGCCGGCGTCGGCCCGACGAAGATCAGCCGGGTCATCGGCATCCTGAAGGCGTACACGACCCGTGTCGGCGCCGGCCCGTTCCCGACCGAGCTCTTCGACGAGGACGGCGAGGCGCTGCGCCGTATCGGCGGCGAGCGGGGTGTGACGACCGGCCGTGACCGCCGCTGCGGCTGGTTCGACGCGGTGATCGCCCGGTACGCGACCCGCGTGAACGGCCTGACCGACTTCTTCCTCACCAAGCTGGACGTCCTGACCGGCTGGGAGCAGATCCCGGTCTGCGTGGCGTACGAGATCGACGGCAAGCGCGTCGAGGAGCTCCCGTACTCCCAGACCGACTTCCACCACGCGAAGCCGGTCTACGAGATGCTGCCGGGCTGGAGCGAGGACATCAGCAAGGCCAAGTCCTTCTCCGACCTGCCGAAGAACGCCCAGGCGTACGTCAAGGCGCTGGAGGAGATGTCCGGCGCGCCGATCTCCGCGATCGGCGTGGGTCCGGGCCGGGACGAGACGATCGAGATCAACTCGTTCCTGTGAGCCGAGGTACCTGAGAGCCGAGAAGGGCGCCCCTGCCAGGGGCGCCCTTCCTTCTGATGGATCAGTGAGCGGGCGAAGTGCCTGCGCCGCTCATAGCGTGGAGCCGTACGGTTCGGCAGCGATCAGAAGAAGGTGCGTCATGCGTGTGCTGCTCCAGGCCCATCTCGACACCGAGAAGACGAACGACATCATCCGCAGCGGCAAGATGCCCCAGGTGATGCAGGAGATCGTCGGGGCATTCAAGCCGGAGTCCTCCTACTTCACGGCCGACGCCGGCGTCCGCACGATGTTCCTGGTCTTCGACATGCAGGACTCCTCCCAGATGCCGCCGCTCACCGAGCCGCTCTTCGAGAGGTTCGGTGCCGAGGTGAACTACACGCCGGTGATGAACCTGGACGACGTCCAGAAGGGCCTGTCCCAGCTGAAGTAGGGCGGAGGGCTCAGCTGAAGACGATCATCGAGCCCTGCGCCAGGCTTCGCGTCGCCGCCGCGTGCAGTCCCAGCCACACGTGCCGTTCACGGGCGAAGGGGCTCGGGTCGAAGGGGGCGGGGACCGCCGGCTCCTCCAGGGCGGTGGGGGCGAGCGGGGCCTGGGGGGCCGCCGGGGGGTTCGCCGGGTCGATGCCGATGACCGGGGCCACGAACTCCAGCTCGCGCAGGAGTGACTGGGAGGACCCCAACGGGCCGCCGCCCGCCAGGAGTTCGTCGTTGGAGAGCGGGCTCGGGAAGTCGACGGGGACGTAGGCCCCCGCGTGGTCGTAGTGCCAGACCAGGTGCGACTGCTTGGCCGTGGCCTCGAACATCTCCAGGAGCTGTTCGTAGTCGCCGCCCAGATCGTCGACCGGGGTCACCGGGAGACCGCAGACCTGGAGCAGATACGCGCGCCGCAGGAAGTGCAGCGCGTCGTAGTCGAAGCCCGCGACCGGGGCGACGTCACCGGACAGGCCCGGCATGTACTGGTACACCGGCACCGGCGGCAGCGCGGCCTCGGCGAGCACCTTGTTGTATTGCGCGAGTTCCTCGGCGAAGGGGTTGTCGGGGGTGTGGCACAACACGTCGACAAGCGGTACCAGCCACAGGTCACAGGCCAAAAGAGGGCTCCTCGCATAGCACGTTGGTCAGGGAAGGGTAATCGGTGCGGCTCGGGGGCGGACCCCCTCGTGCGGACCTCGGGCAAGTCCCCGCTCGTGCAGGTCCCATACCCACACTCCGTCCACCCACCTCCCCGGTCCGCCCACCAGCTTCTCCACGGTCTCGCGCAGGGCGCCGTCGTTCGGCTGCGGGGTCAGCACCAGGACACCCGCCCGCCAGTACGCCAGGTCGGCCCGGGCCTGGTCCCGCCAGGACGCGTTGACCGGCGGGACCTCGCCCGTGTTGCGTACGTCCCGCAGCAGGTTGGAGGTGAAGCGGGGCTCGGCGCCGTAGATGCCGACCCGTTCGTCGCCGTAGGGACCGTTGAAGTAGCCGCCGGGGAGCTTGAAGCCGAGGCCGGCCTCGATCTGCCAGTGCAGCGCCTCGGCGTCGCCGGGATCAGGCAGCGGCACCGGCACGAGCGACTCCCCCTCGCGGACGTACGAGGTCCAGGTCCCGTCCGCGATGAAGGCGGGCACGGCGGTGCGGTCGACGGCCTTGAGCGGGGCGGGGACGAGGGGCAGCAGGGCGAGGCCGACGCCCAGCAGACCGACGTAGCGCGTCCGCAGGCGGTGGGCCGCCAGCAGCCGGTCCAGGGCGATCGCGAGCAGCAGGCCCAGCGCGGGGGCGCAGACCATCGCGACCCGGCTCTCGATGACCGCCTCGAACAACGGCTGGTCGGCGAGGAGTTTCCAGGGGCCGGGGAGTGTGATGTCCGTCAGCGGAATGCGGAACTCCCGCCCCAGGGACAGGAAGGCCGCCGCCACCGCTGTGAACGCCAGCGCCCTGACCAGGGCCCGCTTCCACAGCCGTACGAGAATCGCGAAGGCGAGCAGGACCAGCGGCCAGCCGTAGAAGGCGTTCTGTTCGGTGGTGTTGAAGGACAGGGCGTTCGCCGTCTCCGCGTCGCCCGCGAGCCAGGACCGCTCGGCGAACGAGAGCAGGGCGAGGGGGCTGTTGAACGAGCGCGGGTTGTGCTCGATGCCCGTGTAGCTCCGCGGCCCGGAGAACTGCCAGACCAGCGGATACACGACCAGGGGGAGGCAGACCGAGGCACCGATGAGGAGGCCCTTGACCAGCGGCCGCCAGGACTCCCGTGCCGTATCGGGGCGTACGACGGCATAGGCGCCGGCGAACAGCAGCATGCCCAGCGCCGCCAGCAGCAACGCCTCCTCGCCGAGGAGGACTTGGTACGCCGTCATCAGGCCCAGCACCACCCCGTCCCGGACGACCCGGGTACCCGTGCACAGGCGCAGGGCGCGGTCGATGATCAGCGGGATCATGAACAGGACCACGAAGTTCGGGTGCGCGTGGGCATGGCTGACCATGGGCGGCGCGAAGGCGGCCAGGGACGCGCCGAGGAAGGCCTCGATCCGGCCCCGTACGACGTGCTGGACGATCAGCCAGTACCAGGCGGCCGCGGTGGCGGCGAGGCCCAGCGTCATGACCAGGCTGAGGCTGACCGCGGGCCCGGCGAGCAGGGTGAGGGGCGTGAGGGGGACGGACAGGCCCGGCATGACCGTGTTGGCCATGAGGTTCACGCCGTCGGGAAAGCCCTGGAGTTCGGAGAAGAGGGGGTTGCGGAAGTGGGCGACGTTGTCGGCCGTGACCGCGAAGAACCACTCCCACTGGTTCTGGTCGCGGAGGGAGTCGGGGAGGTAGCGGTGGGCCGGGTCGAAGAAACGGCCGGAGTACAGGGCCACCGACATGAGGAGGAAGAGGAAGGGGGCGAAGACGTCGGCGGGGCGGAGGCCACGCAGGGCGATGCGGGTGAACTCGGTGAGAGCGCGGGCGTAGTCCAGCGGTCCGACCTTCGAGCCGGGCTGGTGGGACCAGCGGACGGGGACCTCGGCGACGCTCAGGCCGGCGCTCCGCAGGTGCCGTAGCACCTCCACGTCTATGGCCCAGCCGTTGACGCGGGAGGCGGCGTAGGCCGCGCGGGCGGGGTCGCCGTCGAAGAGCTTGAAGCCGCACTGGGTGTCGCGAATGCCCGGGACGACCGTACGGCGTATGAGTAAGTTCCCCGCGCGGCCGAGGAGTTCGCGCAGCCGGTGCTGGCGGTCGCCGATCCGGGCGCCGGGCGCCGAACGGGAGCCGATCGCCGCGGCGTTGCCCTCGCAGAGCGCCTTGTCGAGCCGTTCCAGCTCCTCGACCGGCGTCGCGAGATCGGCGTCCGTGACGAGCACACGATGCCCGCGGGAGGCGGCGACACCCAACCGGAGGGCGTGGCCCTTGCCGCGGTTGCGGGGGGCGGTGACCAGGCGGATACGGGGGTCCTGGCGGGCGGTGACGAGATCGCCCGTGGCGTCGGTGGAACCGTCGTCGGCGACGACGATCTCCCACTCGCCCCAGCGGCCGGTGCCGGCGGCGAGGTGGTCGGTGAGGGCGTCGAGGGTGCGGGGGAGGCGGTGTGCCTCGTTGTAGGCGGGGATGACTACGGAGAGAGA